>NZ_AQVB01000046.1 GCF_000372065.1 Oligella urethralis DSM 7531 | reverse complement strand
AAACGCTCCTCACCGAGTGGTCCATTGACCTTAAGCAAACGACCAAGGGGATCATACTGATAGCTTAACTCCCCTTTACGACTGTCCTTAATGCCATTGAATCATTAGTTCTTTCAACATAACTCTATGAGAGTCTAACGGCAATCCAACACTGTCCTCTATACAGAGCGACTAGCTAACAACTTTCCCTTTGCACCACCAAATCGATCATCTATAAAAAACTCAGCGGTCTCAGGTAAGGTGGAATTGTTAGGAATTAAAACAATATTAAAATACAATTCTTCTTGCTCCGAATCCTCACAAACTTCAAAATATCCAGTATAGACACCTGGCGCTATATCTAATTTCAACTCATGTTCTGCCATGGGCGATGATAAATATAAATCCCCAACTACAATGAATGGAAATTTAAGTACTCTATGAACATCTGAAGATGGCGTAAAACCTTTTGCCAAGCGAACATTTACTACAGCATCAAAATCACCGGAAGCAATGGGGTCGAAAACAACATGGGACTTACCCAAAATAGCACCTTGCTGAATTTCGTCTTTTGTCCAATCATTAAAACTTTCATCGTATGGACCGCTTCTAAAGTGAATTTGACGATGTGAAACGTATAGGTCAATTGATATTTCGTTCATATTTTTAACTCCTTAAAATAAATACATAGTTCATAATGAATTAGTCAACAATCTGCACAAGAATACGAGTATTTTCAGATAGTCCACGAGTTGCACAATCAATACTGGCACCTGCCCCTCTATTATCAGAAGGGTCTATATGTCTAACACTAGCGCCTTCGCCACCTTCTTTAAACATTGCCATTGGCCACTCATCACGGTCTAAACCCAACTTAGTTTCAATACCTTTTAAACTTGCTCGTCTATTTGCACTAGTCTTACCACCTATTGTCACAACCTGAGCATGACCTGCTTTAATAGCATCTTCAATATGGGTAAAAGTTTCTGGATAGACAGAACGACTTAACTCCATGACCACATCATACCGTTGATTCTTAAAAACTCCCGCTTTTGTTATTATGTTAACACCTTTCCACCCCAACGGATCCGCCCACTCCACCGGGTTCGGGGCGTATTGATAGAGGTTAATCCCTCCCATCAAGCCGATCGGGTCTTGGCTGATAAAGCGACCTAGCTCTGGGTCA
>NZ_AQVB01000045.1 GCF_000372065.1 Oligella urethralis DSM 7531 | reverse complement strand
TTTATCAGCCAAGACCCGATCGGCTTGATGGGAGGGCTTAACCTCTATCAATACGCCCCGAACCCGGTGGAGTGGGTGGATCCGTTGGGGTGGAATAATGTTAGCACAGGTGCAGGAAGAGATAGTGTGACTTATCGAGGGTATAAAAACGGGAAATCATATACTGGCTACGCTAGTGCCCCTAGTAGCATGGGGCTTTCACCTGAGCAAATTATTAGTTATAGATATGGTGGTAATTTTGATGCTTTTGGGGGACAGGCACCTACGCCTGTATATAGTGGAAGTGACATAGAAGGTAAAAAAACAGCTAGAGGATTAGAGCAATATTATTTTGAGGAAGATAAGACAGTTTTAGGAAGAGAAAACGTTGCCAATGCGCAAAATCCAGTCGGAGCAAATAATCCAAATAGAGACGAGTACAAAAAGGCAGCAGAAGCGCATCTAGGCAAGAATCCTCAAACAGTTCATAAAACAAAATGCGAGACTTAAAAGGAATTAAGAATGACTAGAGTTACTTGGAAAAAAGGCACGGTTATTAGTATTGAAGCTAGAGAGGATATTTGCTTTTTAGCCCAAATGATGGAAGAGCCATTTCTTTATTTTTTTGATATTTATAATGATTCTCACGAGTGGAAAATCTCATCGTTAGAAAATACAAATACTCTCTTTTGTGTTCCTGTGGTACATAAATTTTTAAAAGACAGTCATGTCAAAAAAATGGATATAGTTGGAAATTCTACCCTGCAATTTCCTTCACGCTGGATACAAAGAAACTTTGAATCTCAAATGTATACTATTTGGGAGGGGACGGATGATGAAATGACTTTTGCTATGTCAAAGCCGGGTGGGGTTTTAGTTGAAAGGACTCTGACAACTAAACCACAAGATTTCATTGTAATCAAAGAAATTAACAATAATGAGGACAGCATCATTGATAGTCATGAACTTACATCGTTGAGAACATATCCTGAACTTAATGAAAGGCTATATCTTAGCTATTTATTCGGTAAAAATGTAGATCCACTTAAAGATATTATGTTTCAAAGAACTATGAAAAAAGAATATAAAGTGTATATGCAAATATTTACAGGAAAATATAAAGGACTTTATAAGTAAATGCGGAGATTGTGAAAACTCTTTGATGGTCAGTTTGTGCCCTTGGCGCAATACATCAATAGCAGTGATGGACAAGCGGAACTGTTGAGCTCACGGGTGTGGCAGGCCGAGTTAGCAGA
>NZ_AQVB01000044.1 GCF_000372065.1 Oligella urethralis DSM 7531 | reverse complement strand
ACATGACCGTACCGCAAACCGACACAGGTGGACGGGATGAATATTCTAAGGCGCTTGAGAGAACTCAGGAGAAGGAACTCGGCAAATTGATACCGTAACTTCGGGAGAAGGTATGCCCTGGTAGCGTGTTAAAGCGTGAAGGGGCCGCAGTGAATCGGTGGCTGCGACTGTTTATTAAAAACACAGCACTCTGCAAACACGAAAGTGGACGTATAGGGTGTGACGCCTGCCCGGTGCTGGAAGGTTAAGTGATGGGGTGCAAGCTCTTGATCGAAGCCCCAGTAAACGGCGGCCGTAACTATAACGGTCCTAAGGTAGCGAAATTCCTTGTCGGGTAAGTTCCGACCTGCACGAATGGCGTAACGATGGCCACACTGTCTCCTCCTGAGACTCAGCGAAGTTGACATGGTTGTGACGATGCAATCTCCCCGCGGCTAGACGGAAAGACCCCATGAACCTTTACTATAGCTTCACATTGGATTGTTAACCGGCCTGTGTAGGATAGGTGGGAGGCGCTGAAAGCGGGACGCTAGTTTCGCTGGAGCCGTCCTTGAAATACCACCCTGGTTTGTTGATGGTTCTAACCTTGGCCCGTGATCCGGGTTGGGGACAGTGTGTGGTGGGTAGTTTGACTGGGGCGGTCTCCTCCTAAACGGTAACGGAGGAGTTCGAAGGTACGCTAGGTACGGTCGGAAATCGTGCTGATAGTGCATTGGCAAAAGCGTGCTTGACTGTGAGACTGACACGTCGAACAGGTGCGAAAGCAGGACAAAGTGATCCGGTGGTTCTGAATGGAAGGGCCATCGCTCAACGGATAAAAGGTACTCTGGGGATAACAGGCTGATACCGCCCAAGAGTTCATATCGACGGCGGTGTTTGGCACCTCGATGTCGACTCATCTCATCCTGGGGCTGTAGCCGGTCCCAAGGGTATGGCTGTTCGCCATTTAAAGAGGTACGTGAGTTGGGTTTAAAACGTCGTGAGACAGTTTGGTCCCTATCTGCCGTGGGCGTTGGATACTTGACGGAGGCTGCTCCTAGTACGAGAGGACCGGAGTGGACGTACCGCTGGTGTACGGGTTGTCATGCCAATGGCATTGCCCGGTAGCTATGTACGGAAGAGATAACCGCTGAAGGCATCTAAGCGGGAAACTCGTCTGAAGATAAGGTATCCCGGAGGCTAGACCTCCCTGAAGGGTCGTTCGAGACCAGGACGTTGATAGGCTGGGTGTGGAAGTGCAG
>NZ_AQVB01000043.1 GCF_000372065.1 Oligella urethralis DSM 7531 | reverse complement strand
GTACTATGGTCGCCGTCCTACTTCGCTTCATCCTGTGGCGGTGCGCCGATTTCCATCGTGCGGCAGTACATCGAGCAGCAGCAGACACCCCACTGAAACTCAAGGACGACTACGCCGTCCGCGCTATCCTTCCCCGCCCTGAACGGTGGGGCTTGTCGCGCCCCCGGTCAAATCTTTGTTCATAAATACCTCTTTATACAATCGAATGGGATTACTTATCTCATATTACTTCAATCTCTCCCAATAGCAGCTTAGCCATCGGTATTTGTCAAACTAATTATCCTATCATCCGCCGCACTCCATAGACGCTTATCTAAATCCGCTAAAAACGCATGTTGAAGATTATTTTGTTGCATCTTGAGACCTTATATGAGTAAGTAGCTGTTACTAGATTGAGGTTATGATTGTTATTGCCAGTATGGTCCTGCATATTGATATGTAGGGTCAATTTTTTTATATAATCAACGGTAGAAATAGTAATTTACTAGGGGCGTCTTGTCCACCCCGACAGTTGAAGATTAAAATTATATCCAACCATTTAATTTATACTAAGGCAAGGATGCCTTATTTACCCAAGCCATCGAATTTCCGGAGAAACTAATGCCTGCACAGAATCACGCTGAAGCGATTTACGTTAATGCCAAGGATTTACCCGTTTATTGTCCTGGTCCCAAAGCACCACGTTGGAGCATGCATCCACGCGTATTCTTAGATGTCACCAAAACAGGTGAAGCGACCTGTCCTTATTGTGGTGCACATTATGTGCAACAGAGCGATGTAGCGCCTCAACATAGTCCTGAAGCTGAACAAACGTCTACTGACTTAGCTGCAGCAGATTCAGAGACCTCTGTTTAAGACAATTACTATTTAACAATAACATAGAGACCATCTTGATAAAAACGGTCTTTTTCTTTTGTATCGTCAGACAGATCTTGTCCAAACCATACACTTTAAACAGTTCAAAGCCCTAAAAACATCCAGTTTCTAGGGCGGTGTTTGTCAAGCAAGTTGTCCGATTTCTTATGCAGCTAATACGACATTTCTCTCTAACTCGTTACTCTCCTTCGATGGGTTTAGCCAGACCTCTTTGACCGGTTTCCAATTGCGGACAGAACGGTTTTTCCAACGCTCAGGTCTAGCTTCTTTGGCTGTCTCATAAACGACACGGCGATGCGCTAAAATAGCGTTATCCTGTCCGCTATGACGCTGCTCTGGCGTGACAAACTGAATGCTACTATGGCAATGTTGCGTGTTATACCAGATGACGAATTGATGCACCCATTGACGAGCCTGTTCTAGGCTAGTAAAAGGCTTATTAGGATAGACCGGTGTGTATTTGAGTGCTCTAAACAGAGACTCAGAATAGGGATTATCATCACTAACCGACGGGCGGCTAAAGGAAGGCACAATGCCCAACTTCTGCAAGGTCGCTAGCATGGTAGCTCCTTTCATCGGACTACCATTATCTGAGTGTAAGATGAGCTGGTCTTTTCGGATTCCATGTTTCAGACACGCCTTG
>NZ_AQVB01000042.1 GCF_000372065.1 Oligella urethralis DSM 7531 | reverse complement strand
CCCTTGCCATTCGGATTATCTTCCCCTTAGTCAGGGTGATACAGGTCTCTTGCAACCTGTCGGGTTTGCCAACCTCGCTGGGCAAACACAAAAAAACCGCCTAGTTTTTAAACTGGCGGTTTTGATTTGTGAAAAGATGAAGCTGTTATCGTTCTATATCTTGTTCAGGTTGATTTTGAGGTTAACTGATTAACGCTCTAAATCTTCTTCTAAACTATCTCTCTCCAATTCATTATCTAGAATCCAATGAGAAACTTTAATTGCTTGTTCTTTGACATGCTCCCAACTTTTCCATTCATCTGAGATTGATTTGTACTCTGATAAGTCAACATCATCCAAGTCATATGGTAAGGGGTTGGCTAGTTGTGCCATTAATTGTTGTAATACGATTTTGTCATCACTTTCATAGAGAATATTCATTGGAGCAAGTGCCTTTTGAGTTTCTGACTGTCCTAGGTATTTTGAAAGAGCTGCGAAGTCTAGGTAATCTCTAGTAGCATTTCTCTTTAAGATTAGAATCCCCTTGATTCGTAGCATTTCATGAGGGGTAGGCAGAGTAATCTTATTACCCTTCAATAAAAGCTCCTGCTTTTCTAAAGGTGCTTGGCGTATCAATTGTCTGACACCTGTCTCAATGCCATCTAAACTCCCTAAGATTAAAACTGGCCGTTTCAATCTGGCCGTTTTCCATCCAGCTACACTTTCCAACTGTTCAAGCACCTCATCAAAATGAGTTTTTAAATCAGTCAGTATATGGTCTGCATCAGAAGAGAGCCTATGTCCTGCATAGATAACACTCGCTGTTCCACCCACTAATACAGCCTCGGGTAGAATTTCTTGCAAATGCGCAGAAGCTGAGAGAACTTGCTCCCAATCAGGCATTTGATTCTTTTGCTTTGGCATAGGAACTCCAAAAATGATAACGTTGTTCGTAAGGATCGCTTAAACGATGTTCACTGACTTTTTTTATTTTTGAAATTATGGTTGATGGATTTTTTTTTAACTCTAAACCTAATGCAATCCAATCATTACCATCACCACGAGAAATAATGTCATCAATAGCGGCTAAGGTGAAGTCTTCATGGTTTAAATGGCGGTGTTTCATAATAAAACTCCTTTGCTTTAATCAATACTCTTATTTTATCAAAGAGTACTTACCAAAGCAGACTGGATCATATATAGCGTCCAGTCTATTTTCTGCCGTCTGTTCCAGCCGGTCAGCTTGATTATTAACGTTTCACTAGTCGTTCCCTCTGTGTCCTGTCTTCTATGTGTAGAGAAGCAGGGAGGCCTAGTCATTTCGTCACGTGATTATCTTAGATAGTTACCTCTACAGCACTATCTTGTCCACCATCACAACAAGCGCATTTCGGTGGGGTGATTGCGTAGTCACCTGGTCGAAGCGGACTCTTAATCGGCTCGATGCGTTGCACCACCTTTAAGCCCCGTGAACCTACCCCATTCTTAATACAACTGTTTTAAATATCGAGTAGGGTGAGGTTTGCACCTCATCCCTCTCACAGAACCGTACGTACGGACCTCGTATACGGCTCATGCACATTACCATTTAGCATATGCG
>NZ_AQVB01000041.1 GCF_000372065.1 Oligella urethralis DSM 7531 | reverse complement strand
ATTGCAAGGCGGTAGCCACCTCTAAGATTTGCGGTCGGGCTTGACCGTCTAGTTGTAGGAATCCCATCCCTTTAGGGAGGGGAGGAAGTCAAAAGGGAATTGACAATGAGCACTGCCTGTACAATACAACAAAATCAACCTCATCATCGCAGCTTAGCGCCAGCCTTAGTCGAAATCACGGAGACTGAGTTTGGTGTGAAGTTGGAGCTGGTGTATGCGACAAGAAATAATTTAACCAATGAGCGTATTTATCAGGATGCAGTCTGTGCAATTCACCGAGACGTAGCGCCTTTAGTTAAAAAAGCAGCAGAGCATGCGCAACGGGCAGGCTATACCTTATTGATTTATGATGGCTATCGACCACCAGCTGCTCAAGCCAAACTCTGGCAAGCTTTACCGGATCCTATGTATATAGTACCACCTGAAATCGGCTCCAATCATAGCCGCGGTACGGCGATTGATGTCACCTTAATTGATAATCAAAGCGGGCAAGTACTGGATATGGGGACTGGATTTGATGATATGAGTCACCGTTCTCATCATGATGTTGCAGAGTTGTCCCTTGAGGTACAGCGAAATCGTTTGATCTTGCTAGCTATTATGCTACACGCTGGTTTCAAAGAAATCGAATCGGAATGGTGGCATTATGAGTTGCCTGATGCTAGTAGCTACCCTTTAATTGAGTGTGATTTTATTCGTGTCTAGCTGCAACTTAATAATCATCGGTTATTTGCGCTAGGCGATGATGTGTATAGTTGCTCAGCGCTGAATTAGTTTAAATAACAAAAAAAGCTGTTAATTCGTGCTGTGCATCATACAATAAAGGCTCCAAGTTTAAAGAATTGATTAGCTTAAGGGGTTCCGATGAGTGACTCGGATTCTAAATATATTTCAAATATCATCAGACAACGCATACAACATGCCGGCGCTCGTTTTAATGCAAATGATAATATCGCCGATTTTATTGAAGAGGGTGAATTAGATCAGTTGCAAGCGGAAGTTGAGGAAAAAATGACTGAGGTCTTAAAAAGCCTAGTCATTGATATTGATACTGATCATAATACGCAGGAGACGGCGCGCCGAGTCGCTAAAATGTATGTGCGCGAAGTGTTTGGGGGGCGCTATCATTCGATGCCGCCAATTACTGAGTTTCCTAATATTGAAAAGCTCAGTGAGTTGATTATTATTGGGCCGATTCAGGTGCGTAGCGCTTGCTCACATCATCTTTGCCCGATTATGGGCCAGGTGTGGATTGGCGTTTTACCCGATTCAAATTCGAATTTAATTGGCTTATCAAAATATGCTCGTATCACCAATTGGGTGATGGGGCGCCCGCAAATTCAAGAAGAGGCAATTGTGCAATTAGCCGATCTGCTGAACGATAAGATGAAACCTCAGGGCTTAGCCATTGTCATGAAGGCGGATCACTTTTGCATGCAGTGGCGCGGTGTGAAGGATATGAATTCCAAAATGATCAATAGCGTGATGCGCGGTGCTTTTTTGAAAAACTCGGATTTACGCAAAGAGTTTTTAGATTTACTGCCCCTTAATAAAAACTGAATCTTAACGGTAGTGAGCTACTCGGATAGGTGAAATGGCAAAGTAGTATCAGGATATCTATGATTGTTGGGCCGATTTTTGCTAATATTTTCCTATCGACTAGTAACAATAAGGGACGGTAGCAAAGAAGTGAGCGTCATTGGATAATGGTCTTGCTAACTATAATTCAAGCGTGACTTTGATTTCGAAAATAACTAGTGGCTAAAAAGGCACAAACTTCTGTAGAGCACAATTTACTTGGCTTGCAGGACCGTTAATAACTTTATTGCTTGGTTTTTTTGTATTATTACATGTAAAAGCCTTGCAATATTTTTAACAGCTAAGTATAATGTCAATCTTTGTCGCAGCTGAACTAGGGTTTATGCTAGTTTAGAGTAAAAAACAAATCACTTGCATTTTGTTTCTATTTGTGGCATACTGAAGAATCCGACGCCAAGTAAGCAATTTGATGATTGGGTTCAAAAAAACAACGCAAAAAAAATTTATTTTCAAATATTTTTAAAAATGTGTTGACAAATAGATTTAGATGATTCATAATTTAAATCTTTGCTGCTCACGAAGCAGTGCTGATGACAACAAGCTAAGCGATT
>NZ_AQVB01000040.1 GCF_000372065.1 Oligella urethralis DSM 7531 | reverse complement strand
CAGGCCTTAGACGCTTTTGAGAAGAAGTGGCCTAATTACGCACTGGCCGTGCAGTCGTGGCGCAACAACTGGCATCATGTGGCAACGCTCTTTGCTTATCCTGAGGACATCCGACGGGCGATCTATACCACCAACGCCATTGAGTCCCTTAACAGCGTCATTCGCAAGGCCACGAAGCGTCACAAACTCTTCCCGAACGACGATGCCGCCATGAAGGTGGTGTTTTTAGCCATCCATGAGGCAAGTAAACGGTGGACAAGGCCGATTAAGAACTGGCATCAAGCGTTAAATCAGTTTAGTATAGAGTTTGGGGAAAGAGTTCTGAACCACTTATAAAAATCAAGTTACACAAAATACCTTACACCCTCTAAAACAATGTTAAGTCTTTTAAAATCAACGTCTTAACTTGTAACAATTGACTGGCAAGACGTTATGCAAGACGCTTTACAAGACAAATAGAGTTCTTTATTTAATATATTTCCTCTTACAAGACGTGTTTTTATCAGAAGGGAAAATAGGCGCTTCGCTTTTTTTACGTTATTTTCTAAAGTCATTATTTTTATATTTTTACTTTTTTTTTAGAAATACTTAAACCGCTTAAATTTAATTAATTTTTATTTCACTAAAAGATTTTCGCCAGCTTCTTTCTGATAAGCCTTACTGGGGATTAAAGGTAAAACTTAAATTAAATAGTTCAAAATCTATTTTTGATTGTATAATGGGTATACACGGTACACAGGCAGAGTTATGATTAAATCATTTAAACATAAAGGCCTTAGAAAGTATTTTGAAACTGGAAATACTTCAGGTATTCAACCAAAACATGCAGTTAGGTTACGTACCCAGCTTTCAGTATTAGATACGATTAAAAGCCCTGATGAAATTAATATAGTTAGTTGGAGATTGCATGCTTTGACTGGTAATTTAAAAGGCTACTGGTCTATAACTGTTAATGCAAATTGGCGTATCACTTTTAGATTTGAAGGTGAAAATGTTTATGAAGTTGATTACTTAGATTATCACTAGGAGTAATAAAATGAGAATGTACAATCCACCTCACCCGGGTCTTGTTATTAGAGAGTATTTAGATGATGTTACTGTTTCAGATGCAGCAAAACATTTAGGCATTACTAGGACTTCTTTATCAAGAATACTCAATGGCAAAACAGGTATATCACCTTTAATGGCTATTAAACTTGAAAAAGCATTTGGGGGAATAACAGCTGAGTCTTGGTTAGCGATGCAAGCAAAATATGACTTATGGCAAGAAGAGCAAAGTTACGATGATACAGTTATACCATTTGAATTTGCTTAGTTTAATGATTGTGTTAACTCAAACTTACTCAGCTGAAGAGGTCGGGAAAGAGCTTTTAAAGCTTTAGGTAAGACCCTAGAATTTGAAGTAATTTAAAGTCTATGACTTAAATATACTTATCAATATCAACATCAACTGTAGCCCATTCAGGTTTCTTCCACCCAGCATTAGATGATTTATTTTCTCTAGTTGGAGGCGTTTTGCTGATGGTCGTTTTCTTCTCAGGAGTAGAACGAGCCGGAGCAGGTAACGGTGCTGATTGCTCAGCTGAAGAATTTACTTTCAAGAGTTTATTACATTGGTACCTAATTGCCGGTATCGTAACGTTGACCCCACACCTGGATAGATACTCTTGAATTTCAGCGTAAGTTAGTCCAGTTGTCCTCATTTTCAAAATCTGTTGCTTATACGGAGTAAGTTTGCTCTTGCTAGAGTGAGCTTTTTTTTCTAGCACTTCACTTATATATCTGTCCACGTCCTGCATAATCACGCCCCAATACAATTTTATACTCGATTATAAAACATTTAAAATAAATTATAAAACATTTATAAGAGATGAAAAATAATTAAAGGTCAATCAACTTCACTTAACCCTGAAAAGAATCAAATTAAACATAAAATTAAAATAAATAAAGAAGAATTATAATAAATTATAAATAATTAAAATCCGTATATAAATTAATGAGGGAAGAAGAATATTAAAGACTATATGCGGGATAGGCTATCGCCGTTAAAAGTGGACACTTTTAACAAATTCCGGCCAAGCCGGAAACGCCACCGAGGGTGGCTATTTCAGAATGACTATGAGAGAGGGGCTAAATTCATGCTTGCCAGTGTGGCGAAGGAGAGGGAGTGAATTGTCTTAAACAATTTAAATTTTTTGAAGATGGAAGGATGGCTCTATCTTTGTGTCATGTTAGATTTATTTAGTCGTCGTATTGTGGGTTGGACAACAAGCTCGCGAATTGATCGTCAATTAGTCAATGAGAGTTTGCGTATGGCTATGCTTCAACAAGGATGCCCACGAGACGTATTGATTCACTCCGATCAA
>NZ_AQVB01000039.1 GCF_000372065.1 Oligella urethralis DSM 7531 | reverse complement strand
GATGTCGTCGTCTTTAGTCATGTAACTTTCCATGTGAAATACTCCTATGAAGAATATCGGATTAAAGGAAGTTACACAAAATTATTTACAGGCTCTACTCAGAAACTGCCTTCCATCGTGCTTTTTGATGCCTCTGTCGGTTTACAAACAAAGCACCATGATTTCTATGTTTGGGGTAAAAACTTATTAGATAAGCGTTATATGGGCTTTGGTGCGGGTATTGCAAATATGGGGGTACCCGCCGAAGGGCGCACTTTTGGTGTTAATTATAGCTATAAGTTTTAACTTATCACCAGTCGAGGTTAAGAGCTCGTCTGAGTTCTTAACCTGTGAAGCTTAATGAATTTTTAAGGACTTTGATGTCACAGAGTGCAAGCCGTAATCCATGGTTCATGCTGATCATGGTTTATATCACGCAGTATATTGGTATTTCCTTTTTATTTACGGGTGGTATCGTTATTTTCAGGACACTGGGCGTACCATTAGAGCAATTGTCTCTGGTTTTCTGGGTCATGCTACCAATTGCCCTGCGTTTGATATTTAGCTTATTTGTCGATAAGGTAAGCACGTTTTTGCAGGGGCATTATCGTGGCTGGCTACTAATCGCTCAAATGATGATGACCACTTTATTGGTGGTGATTAGCTTTATTGATCCTTTGCACCGTTTTTATTGGATGCTGGGGCTATTTTTTGTGTATGCCATTTTTACTGGGATACAAGATGTCTCCGTAGATGGTTTAGTTTGTAAGATTTTTCCAACGCAGAAACGGCAACAGGCGAATGCGCTGCAATACGCAGGTAGTTTTATTGGTAACGCGGTTGGCGGCGGTGTTGTATTGATGTTTTACCAAACGTTGGGTTGGCAAGGTAGCTTGTTGTTTTTGGCATCTTTGACCATGATTTCCGTATGCCAAATCACCTTTTATCGTGAGCCAGCTGAGGCAGTTACTCCCCTATCTAAGGAGTGGGTTTCTTTGAGTTTGTGGGCAGAGTTTAAGTCCTTTATTAAACGGCATGTGAAGTGGTTGTTGTTTTTACTGGTCGCTGCCTTTGGGATAAGTTTTTTGGGTGCGCTCTTAAATCCCTTGCTAGTGGACTCAGGATGGTCGCCAGAAGAGATTGGTTTAATGACGAAAGTGTATGGCTCAGTTATCGGTGTCTTATCGGCCTTATTAGCTATCCCCTTAATGCGTTATTTAGGCAGTGGTAAAGCGTTTGCCTTACTTTCGCTCTTAATGGCACTCAGTCTGACGCTATATTTACCAATAACACAAAGTCAAGTTGCTAAATGGTATGTGTATCTAGCGGTAAGTATAAGTACCTTGGTGCAACCCGCTTTGATGGCGTCACTCAGCACCATCATTATGAATAAGGCGGCAGTCACCTCATCAAAAGCCACTTTTGTCTCATTGCAACTAAGTTTAGCCACAGTGACAGGCATGGTGTATTCATCATTGAGCCTTAAATTGGCGCATAACGTTGGTTATTATGCCGTGATGATTATCGCTGTGGTAGTGAGTTTTGCTTTAGTGGTGTTGCTGCTGATTTTAATCAAATGGTCTAAACGCACAGGTCATGAGTTGTTAGCAGAAAATTAAGTAAATGATAAAAACCTTACAGGAGAACAAGTGTGCAAGAAGAATTAATCATGATGGTCGCTAAAACATTAGGAATTTCACTCGATGATATTGATGTGAACGAAAATTTACTCGTACTAGGTTTGCATTCACTAGCGTTGATGTCGATTGCTGAGCAGATTGCGCAACGCTTTGATAAAACTATTGGTTTTGCTGAACTGATGCAGAATCCGACGATTAATGCGTGGGAAGCATTGGTGAGAGCTTGATATTGTTGTAAAAAGTCGGCTTAACTAAACTATTAGGAAGACAAAAATGCAGAGAACACCGCTTGCCAATATAGACGAAAAGCTTGATGTGATTGAACATTTAAGGAACCGCTGAACAAAGTCGCTCAAGCGAGCGAATTTATCAACTTTACAAATCAGCTCTGAAAACCGAGCGTTAGAGTCATAAAAACATCTATTTTTGAACGGTTTTACCCGTTTTTGCTGCTTTTCCGGGCAGCATCCCGGGTTTTAGGCGGATTTATCCCGCCAACGGCATAAATCGTTTCGATAAAAACAGGTTCGCCAAGGCAAACAAGCTATACAGCTGAGCGGTGTTTTTCGCCAAACCACGGTAGCGCGTCTTGCGATGACCAAAGTGAACCTTGACCCAGTAAAACGGATGCTCAACCTTGGCGCGAATCCGGCTCTTTAACTGCTCGATTTTATCTACAAGTCGACCTTCTTCTGTACCACTTTCACGCAGCTTGCGACGCTTCCCGTGACGCATGGCAATCACCCGGTTCACCTTTTTATCCTTGTTCTCTTCTCGTTCCCCAGCGCCCTGATAACCTGAGTCACCGTACACATCCTGCTCCTCGCCATGCAGCAGGGCATGGGCCTGGGTTACATCGTGAGTATTGGCAGGCGTAGTCACCAGCGTATGCACCAGACCGCTGGCTGCATCAACACCGATGTGGGCTTTCATGCCAAAGTAATACTGGTTACCTTTCTTGGCGTGACGCATTTCAGGGTCACGGCTTTTGCGTTTGCCCAGCGAGGTTGGCAAACCCGACAGGTTGCAAGAGACCTGTATCACCCTGACTAAGGGGAAGATAATCCGAATGGCAAGGGCGTTGCCG
>NZ_AQVB01000038.1 GCF_000372065.1 Oligella urethralis DSM 7531 | reverse complement strand
CCGCTAGCCGTGGTGCGCTCTTGACGATCTATGTCATTGCCAGACCCCATGCTACCACCCAGTGTGTGCGTGGTTTTCCCCTCGTCGCTTCGCGTCTGACCCTGCCAGCTAGAATTTACATCTACTGTTTCTGTTTAACTAGCTTTTTCAGGCACCAATTTCAGCCTTATTGTGAAGTCTCATTACTTTCATCAAAATAAGGCAACGAGCCCCTTCCAAAGAAATACAAAACAATCGTAAGTGTTAAAAGTATCAAGGCTCTTTTTAAATAAAGCGTAAATGAACCCAAGGCTAAAGAATTGATTATGTACAGCTCTATGAATGTCAACAAAAAACACATCACCCAAACTACATAACAAACCCTAAGCGTTTCTTTTGACACAAACAACCTGACAATCACTAAAGAAAGCCAACTATTAAGTCCGATAAACATGTGACTAATACCGGAAATACCATCACCCGAACCATCGGGCAACTCCTTGAACTTGATCTTTTTCATTCAGTACCATCTATTTTTTGAAATTACTGCCATAGGTTTTGCTTTTCCACTATGAGTGTGTCCTTTCTTTCTAATACCGTGCCACCAATTGCACTACTCACGCCACTGCCAAAAAAATAATTAACAACTTTGCCATTCCACTCAATGACTCTTCTATCGAAACCCTTTAAATCTAACACTCTAACAATTCTTTTAACATTTGCATCGACAAGCACGCCAAGCGTTAAATCATAAACCAAGTTTGATTTTTTATAATCCTCATCCAATACTAATGAGGTTCCAATACCACCAGCCACAGACTTAGCAGCCGGAATTCCATATCCTTTCAGGGAAGCCCTAGCCCAACCAGTACCACCAAGCAAAAACAACGCGGGTTCTGCTGCCCTAGCCAATTTCATATCCATTGAGTTATCAACACCGACTTGTTGGCGCGCTTTAAGATAAGCTTCTCCTACTCGCCCATCATCGATTTTTTGAGTAATAGGAATGGAGAGGATATATTGGACCTTATTTTCATCACCTTGTGCGATTTGTAAAAGTGCATTTTTCAAGAACTGACGCTCTCTTGGATTTAATGAAAAAGAATCCGCTTGATAACGCTCAATTAACTCATCAATGTAACCATCTTTTTGTACTAAATTAAGAAATTCTTTTGCCTCTTCCAAAGTGAAGCCTCGTTTAGCTCTCGCCTCAAAAGCATCTAAAAGCTCTTGACGTGTTTTATATTCTAATTCCGTTAATAAGTTATGCGCCACCGCATTTGACGCGGTTTGCCCGCCTTGAACGATACCGGCATGGCTACCTGAGCTTGCGCCCACCCCAGCACCCAAGAGCCCCGTGATAGCGCTCAGGGTGCTTTTCTCATCCGCAGTGAGAGCCTTTGCTTTTTTGCCGTAGAGGTATTGCGCTAAAAGCGGAGCGGCCGCCTCCGCAGTGATAGCAACGCCCGTTGCGCTCAGCATGTCGTTACCGCCTGCGGCAACCACCGCACCCGCTAACAGACCATGGGCGAGCAAGTGCGCGGCACTGCCTTCACCTGCACCATCCATCCCTTGATGGGTTTTAACATACTGACCAATGGCTTGCGCCACACTCGGACTGACACTGGCTGCGACAATACCAGAAACGCGATCGGTCGGCGCAGCTAAACCCGCCGCTAGGGCGCTCAGTAAGTCAGCGGTGTTTTCTAATGATTCGCGCTTGTTTAAGTACTCAACAAGCATTGAGTATCAGCATCTGTAATACTGAGACCTGTATATTTACACCGCTATGTGTGTTCGCCTGATCAGAGCGTTAAAAGTCTATTGCCCTACTTTGCGTCATCAGCAGGGCCGCACTTATCTTTCACTGTACGATCGTCCCCTACCTCTTTCGCATCCTCCTCAACCCATATTGGCAAATAGCGACGACCAAAAATCATAATGGCTAGCCAAAAAAAGAAGGCGCCAGAGTAGTCAAACTCCTCCAAATCAAAAAAGAACAGCCATGCAAACACTAACAAACCTAAATAAATCGTTAAACCAATCAACATCAAAACAATATAATAATGTATCTTTTTTATTTTTTTAAACAGCTTCCTGACTAAAAACACATAGAAACTAGCTACAGGCGTTATTAAAATATTACCCCACTGAGTCAAAGCATTGGCACTAGCATCATAATTCTTATTCCAATCAATCATGGTTTTTTCCTTGCTCTTTCTGACGCGAAAAATCTATAAGTGTTTTATTCCTGTCTCCTAAAGTATAGTCAAAAAAGCTAGAGACACCTGAGCCGAGAAAATACCCTTGAACTCTTCCATGATTGTTTAAAAAAATCTCAGTTTTTTTAGGCATTTCTTGAACTAAACCAATAGGTTGTGCTGCTTTTACTAAAAATTTGGTTGCCATATTATTCGATGCGCCTACCGTTAAATCACTGGCTAAATTTGAAACCTTATAGTCTGACTTAGCAAACCTGCTCACTACGAGGCTTTCCCCAATAGACATCCCAGCTGCCACGCCATACCCCTTCAAAAACGCTAATACTGCAGGGTTTGCCACTACTGCCGGAGCTTGTGTTATGCCGGCGAGAACAATCGGAGCACCAGCCCATATCAAAATACCATCAGTAACACCACTGTCATAGCCAACACCCGTTATATAATCGATCAACGCCTCTGTTATCTCCTCAGCAGTCGCCCCTTCACTGACTTTAAAATTAACTAAAGAAGCTGCTCTAGGCCCCCATTGGTTTACCCCAAATAATCCATTAAGATCAGACAACTGATTATGCTCCACCGCATTTGACGCGGCTTGCCCGCCTTGAACGATACCGGCATGGCTACCCGAGCTCGCACCCAACCCGGCACCCAAGAGCCCCGTGATGGCGAGCAGGGTGCTTTTCTCATCCGCAGTGAGAGCCTTTGCTTTTTTGCCGTAGAGGTATTGCGCTAAAAGCGGAGCGGCCGCCTCCGCAGTAATCGCAGCGCCCGCTGCGCTCAGCATATCGTTACCGCCTGCGGCAGCCACCGCACCCGCTAACAAACCATGAGCGAGCAAGTGCGCAGCACTGCCTTCGCCACCCATCCCTTGATGGGTTTTAACATGCTGACCAATGGCTTGCGCCACACTCGGACTGACACTGGCTGCGACAATACCAGAAACGCGATCGGTCGGCGCAGCTAAACCCTCCGCTAGGGCGCTCAGTAAGTCAGCGGTGTTTTCTAATTGTTCGCGCTTGTTTATGTACTCAACAAGGCTAACTTGACCCTTGTGATATTGCGCCTCTAGCTTATCAATGGCTTTGTTGAGTTCGTTTTTGGCGGTCTGCACATTCTGACTAAAGTCT
>NZ_AQVB01000037.1 GCF_000372065.1 Oligella urethralis DSM 7531 | reverse complement strand
AGGCGGTGGTTGGCTTGAGCTATAGAGACAAATTCAGATTGGCGCAATTACTTATCCAGCTCGCCCGAAAAGAGGAAGAGGAGCAGTATCCACAGAAGCGAGCACCTGTTGCGTCAAATGTGGGGACCCCATCCGCGGTGTTTGTCAACCTAGTTGGAACGTGAATCATGCCGCCTCTAACGTTTTTTCCTGTTGAATGATCTCCAGGTTTTTATCGGGATTGAGCCATACTTCTCCAATCGGTTGCCAGTTACATGTCTGACCTGACCAGCGGGCGGGATTGGCACGTTGGGCCTGTTGGTACAGTTCGTGGCGAGCCCGTAGGATATCCTCATCCTGGCCAGCATGGCGCTGAGCCGGTGTGACATAGCGGATTTGGCTATGACGATGTTCTTCGTTATACCACCGTACAAAGTGATGAACCCATTGCCGGGCATCTTCAATCTGGTTAAAGCCATTGGTTGGAAACCGTGGATGATATTTGCAGGTACGGAAGAGCGATTCTGAATACGCATTATCATTGGATACACGAGGTCGACTGTGTGACGGCGTAATACCCAGGCTGTCCAGTTTGGCATACAGGGTGGAGCCTTTCATGGCAGAACCATTGTCCGCGTGCAATACCAGCGGCTTATGCGCACATTTTTCACGCAGTACGGCCCGTTGAATCAGGGTAGCGCTGTTATTCATGTTTTCTGCCTCGAAGACTTCGTGGCCCACGATTTTGCGGCTGTAAATATCCATAATCAGGTACAGATAAAAAGATAGGCCCCGTATTGAGGTTGGCAAATACGTCACGTCCCAACTCCAGCAAACATTGGGTTCATCGGCACAATGACGACGGGGGGGGGGGGGACCTTTATGGCGTGGTGCCGCCGCGCGCCCACGGCGATGCTGTTCACCCGCCTGACGCAGGACGCGGTAGAAGCTGGACTCTGAAGCCAGATAACATTGTTCTTCATCCAGTAACCGGGTCACGATCTGCGCAGGTGGCAGACTGGCAAACTCGGGACGGTGACAGGTATCCAGAATGGTCTGACGCTCTTCTGGTGTCAGCGCATGGGCAGGTAAAGGATGCACCGCATGCCGTCGTTGATCCTCAGTGCCTGTTGACCAGCGACGGTAAGTATTCAGGCCAATACCCAGTTCCTGGCACACGCGTTGCAGTCGGGCACCCGCCTTCCGGGCTTCATTGACCAATTCAACAGTTTGGCGGCGATCTGTGGCATTGGTCATTTTTCCTCGTCCCCCCAGATCGCCTGGACTTTTTTTAGCAAGGCCAAGATGGCCGCCGTTTCAGCCAAGGCGGCATCTTTACGACGCAGTTCACGCTCCAGTTCCTTGATGCGTTTACGTTCTGCTTTAGTGATTTCTGCTTGCTGTGCGGATGCTTTGGCACTGACGTCATTGGCTTGTTCACAACTGCTGCGCCACCGACGTATTTGCTCAACATACAGGCCACGACGGCGACAATATTCGGCCAGTTCCGTTTCGGATAAGGCTGCCGTTTCCAGGACGGCATTGAATTTTTCTGCCGAGCTCCAACCTTCCGGTGTGCTGGCTTGGTTTGGTAATAACCGGCCTTGATCACGTGCCTGTTTACGCCAGTTGTAAAGCGTCGCTTCGGAAATGCCTTCTTCCTGGGCTAGTTCAGCAACCGTTCGGTTATGGGGAGCCATTAATTTGGCCAGTATCGCTTCACGGCGTTCGGGTGAGTATTTCATAGGAACCTTTTCTTTGCCCCCATCTTAGGATGAGTTAAATTTTAACCTCGGTTGAGGTTCCAACTAGTCTGACACAGGGGGTTGGCTCTGGACTTACAATAACGAACGCCCAAACATGGCATTAGGTGGCATCACACCGAGGCAAAAATTACATCAACATAAATTAAATAATTCTACTGCCAACTGCTATTAAAAATGGGGTGATTACCTTGCTTTGGTCTCCACTGTTAATCAGCCAGATCACAAAGATGACACCGATAATGCCAAGAATCCATTTGCCGCCCGAACCACCGCCACTTTTGCCAGAGCTCACGGTTTCAATAGGCGGAGGAGAGCTTGTTGTTTTCCGCTCGGGTTCGGAAGGGGCTGCTTCCCGTTGAGGCTGGGGTGGTTGCTTAGGCGCTGAGGGCTTAGCCTCCGCTTTTGGCTCCGGCTTTATAGGCTCATCGATACCACTAACCTCGGATGCCAAGTCAGAAAGCCCGGAGAAGCCCTTTTTGTCCTTGTCGTTATCACCAGCCATGGGCATCTACCCCTTCCGTTTCGCACATAAATTTCATGCCGAGCTCCCTCATATGAACGTCAGCCCCCAAGCGCCCAGGCCGCCAATGCCAATGCACAAGAGAATCACCGGGGCACATCCAGAGTTTTTCTTTTTGGCGGGCAGTCCCGTTTCCTGATGTCCATGCGCCTGCGCCAGGTCGCCGATCATCTTTGGCTGGCCGCTTACTCCCAACTGTCGACCCAGTATCTCGAAAAACCTCCGCTTGACCGCCTGCGAGCTTGTATCGCCTTCATAATCACCAAGGTTCAATCGTGTCTCGCCGGTGAAGAGACCAATCATCAGCGGTCCCATTTTGCTGCCACCCTCGGCTTGAAGGAGCTCGCCAGCTTCGCTGCCGAGCATTTTGGCCAGCATGCCCATATCGGCCTGCTCGAGGGCAATGGTCATGATCGGCCGGTGCGATGGTCCGTGAGGATTCCTGTCGATGCGGTAGAAAACCGACATGGCGTAGTGATAGGTCATCCCCCGGTACTCGGCCTTCTTCCCCTGCATTTCCATGGTGAGGTCAAGAACGTTCTTCGGCTTTTTCTGGAAGGTCAGGAAGAAATCTCCCCAGATCCATGTCTCGCCGCTGTCAACGCTCGACCATGGAGCCGGAAGAGTTGGCCACTTGGTCAGCTCCAGCAAGGCGAACACTGATTTATGTGGCGCTGATGGCTGTGGGCTGGTTTGGCGTTGAGCATGTGGGACAGTCCGGGTGTCCGAGGTCAGATCGGATAGCCCAGAAAATCCGCGTTTGTTGTCTTTGTCATCCATAAATTTTATTCCCCCAAGAGGCTACTTAGCCTATCGCCACCCTGTTTCCAAAACATTCGAATAACTGCCTCTAAGACATGAATGTTGTCCTCTTCTTGGTAGGAGAACGCTGCAGCCAGCTTCTTATCATCTTTTTTTCCTATACAGAAAACACCGGCGCCATTCCAAACCACCAGTTCGCTCCAACGGCAAAAGATGCGCTCGTTGCTGCCAAAAAGTTTTTTCCTTTCCAGCTCCATACCATGATCACTCATGATGGTAGAGCCGAAACGATACTTTTTCCCCTCTCGAAGTCCCTGTAGGTACTCTGTTAACAAGCGAACACCTACTGCCTTCCATAGACGGTCAATAAAATTTGAGTAGGTAGCTTCTTTCTTTAGCTCAATTGAGGTGTAATTTGAGCTGTTACCGAAAACGATACTGTACGTAGTTCCAGTTGGAATACCGTTTACAGAATGCTTGGTGCCACCCCATCGAACGCGAGTGATAGAATCTAAATCCCAGCGGCGACCTTTCCACTCAATGCCTTCGGGGGAAATACGAAGCTTATCCTTGAAAATGGCTCCGACTTCCGCCTCATAGGTTATTTCCCTTCGCCACTCTTCAGCCTTGTTTACCAAACCTTCGACATAGCGAAACTGTTCTTCAGCAATCTCAGCAAGAGCATCTGCATCCTCAGCGGTACGTTCGGCAACCTCGGCAACCTCCGCGAACACTTCCTGCAGCATATTCGTGAGTTGCTGCGAGAAATCGAGCTTTCCGTGCTCGTTAAACATATGGATTGCCAAACTGCGAACGAGGTTTGCAACGCGGTGACTCGCGTCGTGATCGAGCCCTCGGCTCTTCGTGCTAACCTGAATCGGCTGAGCAACAGTATCCCAGTTTTTTACGATCTGGATTAGCTGGTTCACCATGGGGGCCAAGGTAGAATCTGACCGTTCCGCATCGACGGCGGCTCGCAGTTTTCCCACGAGGGCTATTATGTTTCCTTCTTCCTTATCAAGGAATCCCTGCGCTTCGACCTCATACGAATCGACGAGGTCGGCTATTAGAATAGGGCCGTGTTCCTCTCCATCATCAGTTGCGGATTCGACGGTAACTGTAACTGCTTCTACGAGCTCTTTTGGGGAAAGGTTGTCAAGGGCCGACTTGATGACCTTGCGATAGTGTCTCCGCCGTTCCTGAATTTCAGCTTCAACGGCTGAGAGGTCCGACACCTCCGGAAAGCCGGAAACAATCCGTTCTTCGTTGATGATCACACTCAGTTCATCGGAGTCGAGGTCTTCAAAAGCCCAGGCAATCTCAAGAATCCACTCCGCAACGTCATCCGCATTGTGGTCAGGCAAGCGAGCGATGCCTGCCGCAAGCAGGTTTGCCCGAGCAATTGACGACAGATTACCGACCGCAAGCAAATCCGTTGGCGAGGATTCGATGATCGACAACAGCTCTCCGGCTCGTTTCGGCCCAATACCTGGCAGCCACGCGACTTCAGCGGAGAGCCTTTTCCGGGGGTTGGTCAACTCCGAACGTGCCTCCATGCACTCACTTGAGTCGAGCAAAAGGCTGCGTTCATCAGCCAGCTCCATGATCCGTCGACGGTTATCGCGGGGGCTGGCATTTAGAATGTGAAAAGGATTTTGTAAAAGGTCCATGCTCCCCTCCGGTTACTTGCCCCCTCTGTCACACTAGTTGTCTGATTTTCTGATTTTTATATTTCATATAATTGAGGGAGCGGTTAGTGTCTTACAATGTCGTCTTATAGTCCAGAATTTAAAGCGCAGATCGTTAAAAAAATGATGCCACCGAATAACCAAAGTGTGGCTCAAATTAGCCGAGAAAGTGGTATTCACGTATCCACTTTATATAGTTGGAAAAAACAGCTACAAGCCAGAGGATTTGTTGTGCCTGCAAAAGAATCACGCCCTGACCAATGGGATACCAAGGCGAAGTTAGCCGCTATTATTCAAACAGCCAGTATGAACGAGGCCGAGCGGTCGAGTTATTGTCGTGAGCATGGCATCTATCCTGAGCAGTTGGACGCTTGGCGGGTTGAGATTGAAGCCTTCGATATGGAGGCAGGACCGGTGACTAAAGCGGTCTTAGCGGCTGAGCGTAAAAAGAGTCGTCAGCTAGAAAAAGAATTAAGACGTAAGGAGAAGGCCTTAGCTGAAACGGCTGCCTTATTGACCTTATCAAAAAAAGCCCGGGCTATCTGGGGCAACGAC
>NZ_AQVB01000036.1 GCF_000372065.1 Oligella urethralis DSM 7531 | reverse complement strand
CATAATCAATTAACACGTAGCACGTCCTTTAGCAGTGCCACTGAGCCTAAGCTGTGTACCGATTATCTCTATGATGTCTTTGGTCGCCGGATTGCCAAGCGGGTGGTGGATGANCACCGTCACACAGTCATAGAACAAACNCTCTATGATTGGGAAGGTTTAACCATTGCTTCAGAAGAGCGTATTGGTCAGCAACTAGGCAAACATGCAGCCAATCCGGGACGTGATTGGGTTAGCGCTTTGAAAGCATCCCCGAGTATTAGCAGACTGGATTGGGTTTTATAAACAGCAGCGCCCATACCAGTCCTTGGGCATAAGGTGAGTAACAAGTGCTGACCCCGGTGAGCATATCTATAACACAGACGCTTACACCGATTGTTTACTGCATTAACAATGTTGTGAGCAAGCTTATAAAATCATCTCGAAAATAAATACGGTTAATAGATTTATTAATCAGTTGATATACTTTTCGTATGCAGTTCTCAAAAGGAACTTACCACACAGCCAATAAGTAAATTGTTTTGCTATTATGCTAGCTTAAAAATTAACTCAGCTGTTTTTACTACCTTAACTTCCGATAACGGTGACCATATGGCCTTTGCCAGTTTATTGACTTTGCTTGATGATGTGACAGCTGTTCTTGATGATGTGGCAGTTATGACTAAGGTTGCTGCTAAAAAAACGGCAGGTATTGTTGGTGATGATTTGGCAGTTAACGCAAATCAATTGACCGGTATCGCTGCACAACGAGAATTACCTGTGGTTTGGCAGGTGACGATTGGTTCTTTTATTAATAAGGCGATCATTATACCTACTGCCTTACTCATCTCGTATTTTTCTCCTGTGATGATCACGGTGCTTTTATTGATTGGCGGTGCTTATTTAGCCTTTGAAGGGATGGAGAAGCTTCTGCACAGTTTGAAAGTTAAACAGACGAGCTCCTCTTTGATTGACGTTGAGTCATCAAATGCAACAACAGTGTTAAGTCAGGAGGATTTGAAAAGCGAAGAGCGTAGGAAGGTGCGTGGGGCTATTCGTACCGATTTCATATTATCTGCAGAAATTATTATCATCGCAATGGGTGTTGTAGCAAGTATGGGGATTTTGCCCAAAACGCTAGTTATGATTGCTATTGGCGTGGGTATCACTGTATTTGTATACGGTATTGTCGCTTTGATAGTAAAGCTCGATGATATTGGTCTATGGCTTATGCAGAAGAGTTCAAGTATGCTACAAAAAATTGGCCGGGGAATAATTGCTTTTATGCCCATGTTGATGCGGGGTCTAGCGATTATTGGTACGATTGCCATGTTTTTAGTGGGTGGTGGTATTTTTACGCATAATTGGCCGTGGCTTCATGAGCTGGTTGCAAGTGTGGTTGGTCATTCCTTGCTAATATCAATCGTGCTTGATTTACTCATAGGTATGCTAATAGGTTTTTTAGTATATATTCTAGTTTCGATGTTTATGAGTTTGCAGCGCACTAAACCCTTATACCTGACCATTGATGAGTAAATAGCTTAACTGACTGTCGATGAGTTTTAGTTTGATATTATTTAGATGAAATTAGCATCAATAGAAGTCGCTTTGAAAGAGCCAAAATTAGCGAACTATAATGACCAGCACTTTTTGCTCAGCTTATGCCGCTAACGCTTCTCTGATTTCATCTCTGTATTCATGGACAAATTTTTTCCATCATATCAAATAAGACCTGAGTAGGTTTTTACTGGGTCAATACACGTGATGCCAATACTTATCCACCTCCTAATCAATACCTTAAAAACTCCCGCCGCCACCGATTTGATCAACAGGCACTGGGCTGATGAGGTTAATCTCTGCTTGATGTAGACGGTCTAATATTTCAAATAGAAGTTCACTGCGGATTTTACCTACCATGCGCGCACTGGGCACATAGCAGGTGGCAGTTAGTATAAGTCCACTAGTATCAATTGCATCAAGGCGCACATAGGGTTCACTATCTTCAAGCACTGATTCATGCTCTGCCATCACAGCTAGTACCATATCAGCTACAATCCGTGGGTTTGTATTGATAGGTAAAGGGAGTTTGATTTGTATGCGACCTCCGCTATTGTCTAGCGTCATATTGCGTACAGCCTTGGTAATAAATTCAGAGTTTGGCACGATCAGCGTCGAGCGGTCAAATAATTGAATTTCAGTGGCACGAATATTAATACGTTTAATATCACCATCATTATTGCCTACAACCACCCAGTCGCCGACTTTCACTGGTCTTTCTGTTAGTAAAATAAGACCGGAAATAAAGTTTTGCACGATAGATTGCAAACCGAAACCGATGCCGACGGAGAGGGCACTGGCAACCCACGTAATTTTATCAAAGCTTAGTCCCAGTGCACCTAGGATTAAGGCAATGACCAGGACACCACCGAGGTAGCCCGACATGGTTGAAATGCTGGATTGCACCCCTTTTTCAAGTTTAGTATTGGGGAAATATTTTTTATCTAGCCACGTTTTGAAAATCTTTATTAACCAAAAGCCAATAATAAAGATAAAAATGGCACTGATAATACCGCTGGTACTCAAGGCAAAGTTATGTTCAGCCACTAAGCGATTGAGCATCGCCGAGAAATTCGAAAATTCAGTAATATTTGTGCCGAAGGGCAATAATATGATTCGGATTAATGCATAAATCAATAAGACCTTGGTGATGGCAGATAGCACCACGATAAATTGATTAATGAGGTCATCGCTGATTGCATACGCCCTAATTAAGTAGTTGCCAAGTAGCGCTTTATTACCAAGCAGGGCATGATACAGGTCATCCGCTAATTTCCACGCAATATAAAAGGCAGAACTGACCAAGACGGTCCACACCAATTGATTCACAATAAATGAGGCCATACTGACATAGCCTGTTAAGGTGATAATTATCGCCACCAAGGAAAGTAGCCAGGCAATCGATGTCAGTGACACAAACCAAAACGGATACTTAGGATTTGTTTCTTCCTCTGCTGGAGTCGTGTCTTCAGTAGGCTCACCCTCTGCAGCAGTTTTTGAACCCACGATCTTTTTGTTTAAAGGTTTTCCACCCCGCGATAAGCGAGTAAAAAAGCTGAAGCTCAATAAACACGTCAAAAAGGTAGCCAGTGTATTAACGCTTAGCTCAGTGGTAAAACTCGTGCCGATGTAGTTGCCGCTTATGGTTACGATTTGGTAGCTCAGTGTTAATAAGGCTAATAATGTCGGATAGGGGCTTAAGGCACGTGCCTCATCACCGCTTAAATTGGTCAAGCGCCAGGTATCATGCTTAAGACAAAGCATCGCTTCGCCCATACCGTAAATAAAGGAGGCGAGTAGCATGGCATAAAATATTTGCTGTAAATAGCGTTTAAGTTCAGGATTTAAAATATCATTCCAATTCAATCCCAAGTAAACTAATAAGCACACAAGTCCCATCAATAAGACTCTTAGCAGGAGTTTAGCGAGCGCATAAAAGGAGCGGCGAGCTCTGCCGTTGGGAATAATAGTGATAAGCGCGTAATTCAGCGATTGATTGACATATCGATTAATAAAAACAAAGGCAAAGATACTGAGTAAAATGACTGTCACTAGTGGCCAACGATTTTCTTTGTTAATGGCTTCTGTGGCAAGAGCGCTTAAGTCATTTTTAAACGCTTGAATACGTGCGGCATCTGTAGACATTGCGAGCGACCAGTTACGCCAAAAGCTCGGGTTTAACATGCTACGCACTTTTAAAGAAAGTTCGGCTTTGAAGCGCTGACGTCGTTCATTGATAAGTAGCTTTCTTTTTTCTTCCGCCGCACTGATAATTAAAATTAAATGCTTGCGTTGTGCGTCTAATTTGTCATGTTCAGATTGCAGTGCACTGCGTTGCTCATCAATAAATGCAGCTTCGGGACCAGCATTTGATTTGGTGGCTTCGGTGCTTGTGGCTTCGGTCGAATCTGGCGCCTCTGTTTTAGCTGCGCCTGCGGGTGTATTGATGCGATTTAATTTGTCATTTAAATCGACCACTTGCTGTGTCACTTGGTTTAGGAGGCTCTGAGCATTTTGCTGAATTTTACTGAGCTTTGTGGTGAGCTGTTGTAAGTCGGCATTGTCTTTGCTGCTTGCAGGTATCTCATCTAATTGCGCCTGTAATTGTTCAACGGTGATGGCGTCGGCATCAGCGACGCTTTGCGCTAAGGCGGTCAGCGGTAAGCATAAACTAACTAATAAGGCGCAGATAAAAGCAAATAATGAGACACGCATAGAGTATAAAAAAGATAAGCGGAATAGCGTTTACAGCATGAGTTAACTGTAGCAAAAAATTGTGCTTAGGATAGTGAGGCTCTAATCCTTGCTTAAGGTAAAACAGCGAAACACTTGGTTTCGCTGTTTAAAAAGTAGTTAGTTTTGAGCCAGTGCCTTGTTTCTATTTCTGAAAGCGGCCATGATTAAAACGACTAAGCATGATAAAACACCGCCAACTAAAGCACCGATCACAGCCATTTGGGCGCGTTTAGGTGAACTGCGCTTTGGTGGGAGGGTAGGGCGCATTAAGTAGCTGAAGGCTTGAAACTCCGGCTCCTTATTTTGAAGTGCTTCGAGGGCTTCAATTTGGTATTGAAGCTGAAAGTACTCATCCGGATAGATGACCGGACTATTTTTTGCAACCTCTAGCAATGCACTTAAAATTTCTTCACCTTGCAAATAGAGCAGCTCAGGGTTGTTTAAATCAATCTGTAACATCACCTCGCTGTTGGCAATACCATTAAGTCCAGCTAAGCCGCCAGAAACGCTCTTAATACCGGCCTTTTGAGCAATTGAAAGCGCATTTGTATAGTGTTCAATATTGATTTGGCGCGTGGTGTTGGCCGCTCGCTCTAAAATCTCTTTGCCTTGTTTGGCTGCAGCAATTTTTGAGTTTAAGTCGTTATAAAAGTCATTGCGTATGGTTTTCGTGGCAACCTGGTTGATATTGTCTATATAACCGCTCAGTACCTCTTGAGCACTTTCCGGGGTATCACTGATAAAAGATAGAGTGTAGCTAGTCGCTAAGGACTTATTTTTTTCATCCGGTAGTTGCACCGAGAGATTTTGACTTAAACGATCTAGCACTACGTTTGCGTCAGCATCTTTTTGTAGTCGTTGAAAGAGGGCCGTCTTTGATAAATAGCTCTGCTTTTCATCATGGTCAGCAGCAGTGTATAAGAAGTTATTAAAGATATTGATTAAAAACTTATTGATATCAATATCCTCTTTGGGGTTATTAATGCTCTTCGGATTATTAATGTGTTGAATGGTACGCGCCTCGGTTACCAAACCCTCGGTATCAACAAGACGTGGTGCAACCACAGCAGCGCTTGAACGCCATTGCTCAGTCTGTAATAATGATAGACCATAGGCAGCAGCAAAGCCCAATACAGTAAACAATATAATTAAAAATTTGTGGGCCCATAAGGTACTTAACAAGTCCAAGAGATCAATCTCATCCTGCTCTGTGCCCATCTGGTATGGCTTGTGATTAGAAGCTTCTGACATGTGCTACGTCCTAAATTACAATTCTGTTTGTTGATTTGACATGTATTTTAATACATTAAGCTTGCTGTGAGGCTAATAAAATTACTAAGTGCTTTTTTAGTTTAACAAGAAAAAAGCGCATCACGATAAGGCGTAATGCGCTCCTTGGACGAGGTAAATTTAGTGACGCTTAGCTAAATGACGGTAAACAATGCGACCTTTATCTAAATCATAAGGTGATAACTCAATTGATACCTCATCACCTGCCAAGATGCGGATATTGTGTCGGCGCATTTTGCCAGCACTGTAGGCGATTAATGGGTGGCCGTTATCCAAGGTGACACGAAAACGGGAATCAGGTAGTACCTCAGTAACGGTACCTTTCATTTGGATTAAAGATTCTTTAGACATCGTGTTATTCTCCTTTGACTTCCTCCCTTCCCTAAAGGGATGGGATTCCTACAACTAGACGGTCAAGCCCGACCGCAAATCTTAGAGGTGGCTACCGCCTTGCAATTCACACCTTGCATCTAAGATTCTTATTTCAAACTAACCCTACCGTTAAGATTGTCTGTTGACACGAGCTAGTTTGAGAGTGTGTGTGGAATACCATCTACTAGCCAAAACACTGCGTACTCGCAATTTATACTTGTCTTAGCTGTTTTTTGTAGATGGTTTTATTTAATAGCTGATTGATTTTAGCAACTTTTTCGCCTTATATC
>NZ_AQVB01000035.1 GCF_000372065.1 Oligella urethralis DSM 7531 | reverse complement strand
AAAAAGCCTAAACGGCTACATAGACGACTTAAACAATTAGGCTATAAACCACCGTTTGAGTCGATAGCGATGTGGCACTGGAGAAACTCAGCCAGTCCATTAGCTCACTATGCTATGCCGAATAAGTGGTTAGATAGTTTAACGTTGTATGATATGGGGAAAGTTGAGACTGGCTACGTGTTTAGCGCATATGCTAAATGGTAATGTGCATGAGCCGTATACGAGGTCCGTACGTACGGTTCTGTGAGAGGGATGAGGTGCAAACCTCACCCTACTCGATTCCATGTGGAACATTTTGATGTTTAGGAGTTTATATGCAGCCAACAATAGCAGCTTATTGTTTTTTGGCGATTGCTATTTTTTTTGAATTGGTGGGAACGTCTTTATTAATTAAGACAGAACAATTTACTCGATTAATTCCTTCAACGTTGGTTTTAATGAGTTACGGCTCGTCTTTTTATTTTCTTTCACTAAGTTTAAAAACGATTCCCATAGGCATTGCCTATGCTTTATGGAGTGCAATAGGGATAGTCTGTATAGCGGTCATTGGTTTTATCTTTTTTAAACAACGATTAGACCAAGCAGCAATACTAGGAATAGGATTAATTATCATGGGTGTGGTAATCATTAACTTATTTTCTAAAAGCGTAACTCATGGCTAAATAAAGGTATTAAGGAGATGAACATGTCGGTCAAGGGGTGGGTTTAATTGATTGTATCGAGCCTGTTGCAGCTATTGTGGCTAAGTTAGAAAAAGAGTACGTAGAGGCTTTGGATAGGGTTTGTGCTTTGAGGAAGTAGTGGAGAAATTTTGTATTTACCCAGTAAAAACCTGCTCAGGTCTTAATTTGATTGTATGGAAAAAATTTGACCATGAGTACAGAGATGAAGTCAGAGAATCGTCGTTGGATAGTCAAGCATAAAAGTGCATTGGTTTTAGATGTTTTTAAAGGTAAAACCAGCCTTTCGGAAGTGAACCATGCTATGATTCATCACCCGTCGAGTTTGAAGAATGGCTTGAGGAGGCTACTCGGGCAATACAGTACGATAAAGAATGCAAGACTTTGTCATCTACTATAATTCGTAGCATTGCCATAAGCGTTAAGAAATTAGTTGATTAGCTTGACATATATCGCTTTTAATCAATCAACTGTCCATTCTCGTAGAAAGGATAAGGTCCGTCGTAATTATCTACGTAGGCTAAATGCGAAACTAATGGCCCATCCTCTTGCCATATATGTAGCTTATAGGCGGGAGGTTCTAGCACCCAGCATGATGCTGCATTAGGATCAATATCCAAGGCGACTTGATGTGCTACAGAGGGCGCTGTTGAAGCAATTGTCCCTGCGAATCGAACATCTATAGAACGATGTAAATGACCACAAATGACTCGTTCTACATTCGGGTATTTTTTTACAATCTCAGCTAATTCAGTAGTCCCCTTTAATAGACCAATTTTATCCATGTGACCTATTAGTGTATTAAATGGGGGGTGATGCATAGCAATAATAACAGGAGCGCCTTGGCTTTGGTTAAGTTGTCTATCTAGCCATTGTAGTTGTGTTTTATCAAGCTCTCCATAGCTCTTGCCTAATACGGCAGTGTCTAATGCGATTAACTGCACAACACCGATTTTTACAGAATAGTAAATTTGTTCGCCGTGATGTTGTTGTAAATAGGTGTGCGTGTCAAATGAACGTCGTAGCTGTTCTCGATTATCGTGATTGCCTGGCATTAGATATACCGGACAATCAAGTGGTTGTAATAGGCGCTGTAAGTGGTCGTATTCACTTTCACGCCCAAAGTCACAGAGGTCACCCGTAACAATCAGTGCATCAACCTTTTGTTTTTGTGTCATTAGAGTATTTACAGCGCGTTCTAAATAAGGTGCTGTATTAATTCGTTTATAAGCTAATCGTCCGGGCTCACGAATATGTAAATCTGTAATTTGCGCAATGATGGTCATACCTACTCCTGAATCGCCGCCATAATTTTATCGGATTGAATCGTTAAAGCGACTTCTTGTCCTTCTCTAAAGATGCTATTGGTACTGGTTTCTGACTTGAGTAATTGGTCACCAGGAAGACACAATATAAATTGAATTCTATCACCTAAAAATATACGTTTCTTAATAGTTGCACGAGCTTTCTCAGGTACAATTTCTTCACTTAATTGAATATCATCAGGACGTATTAATAGGCTGGTATGTCCTTGAAGTTGTGGTGCACAGGGTAATATGTAATGACCTAACAGCAGGTGGTTTTTTTGTGCTTGCTCTACAGTACGAGTGAGGCGATTTACTCGGCCCAAAAACTCTGCAACGAAGGGGTGGCTTGGTTCACGATAGAGTGTCTCACTACTACCGCGTTGTACAATCTCACCTTTATACATTATCGCTAATCGATCAGCTAAAGCCATTGCCTCTTGTTGATCATGTGTCACATAAATAGCAGTAATACCAAGTTCTCGCAATAAGACACCTAACTCATCACGGAGGGATTCTTTAAGTTTGGCATCTAGTGCTGCTAGCGGTTCATCAAGTAGCAGTACGCGCGGACGAATTGCTACTGCTCGGGCTAAGGCAACACGTTGACGTTGTCCGCCCGAGAGTTCATGTGGTCGCCGTTTTTCCAGACCGTTCAGATTCATTAAGCGAACTAAGTCTGCTACTCGTGCTTTAATCTGATCCATGGTTAACTTACGGATTTTTAGTCCATAGGCAATATTTGCCTCAACGGTCATCTGTGGAAATAAGGCATAGTGCTGAAACACCATACCGACATTGCGTTTTTCGATAGGTAACATCGTGACGTTCTGATTACCAAACCAGATTTCACCGCCTCTATCTGCATCTTCTAAACCAGCGACCATACGTAATAAGGTTGTCTTGCCACAACCTGAAGGTCCTAATAGAGCAAGAATTTCCCCAGGTTCTACTTCTATAGAGGTGGTTTTTAAGCCAATCGTACCGTTTGAATAGGTTTTTTGGCAGGATTTAATTTGAATTCGAACTTTATCAAAATGTTCCATATCGGTTTTGGAAATAAGTCGCTACCGTTTGTAACCCATAAAGAAACGGTAGAATTACTAAAAAGAAAATAAAGGTATAGGCTGAACCAACTTCAATACGCATAGATGCATAGCTATCTGTTAAGCCCACAGGTAAGGTGCGCGTCATGGGGGTATGTAGCATCCAGGTTAAGTTAAATTCGCCAATGGATAAGGTAAAAACCATTAAACAGGCAGCAATAATCGAAGGCAAAATAGCGGGTACCAAAACACCTAGAAATCGTGCAATAAATGAGGCGCCTAAGGAGCGCGCAGCTTCTTCCAGTACTAAGAGTTCATGTTTTTTAAAAGCTGCAGTTACTGTTTTCACCATAAATGGCAAGGTAAAGACCACATGACCAACCAAGATAAATAAGTAACTTTGACGGAACCATTGGATTTGTCCATATGCCAGAATAAGTGCTAAGGCAGAAGCAAGGCCTGGGATGGCTATCGGTAATGCAATTAATTCATCAAGAATTCTTAACCAACGATTTTTTGACCTAGCAAATGCGTAAGCACAAGGTACACCGATAATTAAGGTAATAAGAACACAAGCTAAGGCTATGACAATAGACCAAAAAATAGTATTGCTATATGAAGACCATACTTGAAGAAACCATTTTGTGGTTAAACCACTTTCAAAACCTATTGCATAGTTATTCACAAAACCGGCAAAAATGGAAACTAGCATCGGCACGCAAATAAATAGCAAGGTGATAATTGTTAAAGTATAGAGCCAAGGGGATTTGAACCTTTTTTTATGGGTACGATTCATACATGAACTCCCTTAGACTCATAACGACGCGTCACGAACAAAGTTAACCATGTCACTAATCCTAGCGCAATAGATAAAGAAGCAGCCATAGTGAAATTTGCATAGTTTGTAAATTCGTTATAAATCGTAATCGGTAGCACTTCAGAGCGACTTGCTAAGGTAAAGGCTGTGCCAAAGGCCCCCATAGAAGTAGAGAATACGATTGCTGCAGTTGAAATAATGGATGGTAATAACTCAGGAATCCAGACGTCTTTCACAATTAACCAACGTGTCCCTGCTAAGGAGCGTACAGCTTCTTCAAGTGCTATATCAATGGTTTGAGCAGCTGCTTCAAATGTTGCGATTGAACGGGGTAAAGAAAAATATAAATATGCTAAAAATAAACCAGTAACGCCGTAAGCGAAACTGATTTTACCAAACCCTAGTAGGTTAGTTAGGTCCGCAAATAAACCCTGGCGACCACCGATTAAAATAAAAAAGAAACCAATAATCACCCCTGGAAAAGATAAGGGTAAGGTTAACAATGACAACATCATTCGCTTGCCGAAAAACTCATTACGCGCAAAAAATATACCTATACTCACGCTTATAATTAAGGTCAGAATTGTCACGAGTACAGAGAGTATTAAGGTAAAAAGCATTACTTGTAAATACCGTACATTGGTTAATACAGCAAAGTAGGCTTGCCAGCCTTCTTGTGCAGGTAAGCTCACTAACCAGATCATGGGAATCAGCCAGAAGCTACAGAAAACAATAAATGCAGGTAACAAACAATAAAATTTAATACGTTGCTGTGCAGACAATTGTTTAGACATAGTTCAACCTTTAAAAAACGAGCATGTGAATGATCAACATGCTCGCCATGGCAAATTAATGAATAACTACATTAATTCACTTCTTTTAAATAACGTTCAGCGAAGGTTTTTTGATTTTCAGCCATTTTTTTATAGTCTACGGCTTGTGCACGCTGGTATTCAGTTTCTGGTAGGAAACGTTCAGAAACTTCAGCAGGGATAGTCGCACTGCGAACAGGACGTAAATAGGCATTTGCCCAGATGGCTTGGCCTTTATCAGATAAAACAAAGTTTAAAACCTTTTTTGCATCTTCCGCATGCGGAGCACCTTTTACCAGCGACATCACATAAGGAACCACTATGGTGCCTTCTTTAGGAATGACAAATTCAACATTAGCCTCATCTTTGTATTTAGCGCGGTAAGCATTGAAGTCGTAGTCAATAAGAATTGGTATTTCACCCGATAAGACACGAGCGTAAGATGTTTGCTTTGGTACGATGGGGTCATTCGCTTTGAGTTTCTTTAAGAAAGCAATACCCGGATCCATGTTATCTAGGTCACCACCCATAGCTAAGTTAGCAGCAACAGCACCGGCATATCCCACAAATGCTGACGATGGGTCTAAGTAAGCCACCATGCCTTTGTAATCAGGCTTTAACAGATCCTCCCAAGATTGTGGTACAGCCTTACCACCTAAAGCATCTACATTTACCATAAAGCCTAAGGTACCTGAATGGATAGAAAACCATTTGCCATCTTTATCTTTAAGACCTTCTGGAATATCATCCCAACGCTCTGGTTTAAAGGGTTCAACAAGCTCTTCTTTAGCACCTTGGATGCCTGAGGTTACGCCTAAATAAACAACGTCAGCAACTGGACTATTTTTTTCGGCTACTAATTGAGCAAGAGATTGTCCTGAGTTTTTATTATCTGGTGGTACGGTAATACCGGTTTCAGACTTAATAGCCTGAATTTGCGAGCCCCAGTCGGCCCATTCGATAGGACAGTTATAACAAATAACTGTTTGTGCTAAAACACTGCTTGAGAGTGTCAGGGCGACAGCAGTAAGACCTGATTTCACTACAGAACGTAAAGATAATTTCACAGCTAACTCCTATGGGGTAAATTAATGAAGGCAATATTGCAAGATTCACCTTGTTGAAATGAATAAGGCAATAGACATGTATCAAGCGGACTTAATGCTGTGTCATTTAGCATGGCTTGATATAAGAGAGAAAAACTGGTTTGGCCGATTTGCTTATTTGGTGTTTCTATAGAGCTCAACATCGGATAGAGTTCACGTCCTAGGGCAATGCCATCAAAACCGATAATGGATAGCTCATCCGGAATTTTACGACCCAATTGTTGCGCAGCCCGCAAACAGCGAATCGCTAATAAATCGTTAGAACAGACTAAAGCAGTGATATGCGAATGCTCCAGAAGGTATTGCTGGATTTGTGCATTCGCAGATTCAATAAAAGGGATCTCAAGTAGATTCGGCTGTAAGCCAGGGCTATGTTGAACAGCATCTAAGTAACCTTGGTACCGTTGCTGAGCTCTATCAGAAACGGCTAATTCACCACATACCATCGTAATATGTTGATGTCCAGCATTAGTTAAAGACGCAACAAGTTCAGTTAAAGCTTGGCGGCTATCAACAGAGACACATGGATAATGAGGGTCATTGTTATATGCCAACACATAAGGAATTCTTAAGGCTTTAACAAAGCTCATGGCTTGCGGATTTTGTGTATTCGAAACGGTTAAAATTAAACCATCAACATTTGCCTCAAGTAATTTCTGGAGAACAATTTTTTCTTGTTCTAAGTGATAGGCTGAATTTAATATCATGGTTGAATAACCTGCTTCAAAAGCCGATTGGGTTATTCCTTCACAATACTCCGCATAGACAGGGTTAAGCATAGTCGGCACCATAACCCCGATAACATTAGTTTTATTCGTGCGTAAAGCGCGAGCGCTGGCATTTGAAATATAGCCAATTTCTTTCGCTTTCTGTAGGACACGTTCACGCGTTTTATCAGATACCTTATTTGGTGAATTAAATGCGCGTGAAACGGTTGCAATCGAAACTTGAGCAAGCTCAGCAATTTTTTCAATACTCATGACACTCAACTAAGCGCCCACAATGTAAACGTTTACATTATAGATGTGGAGTTTTTCAGTTTCGTGACAGAAAGCAGAGTTTATTTAGATGAATCAGACATAAACTTATGTGACAGCAAGGCGATATGAGAAGTGATTTGATAAATCCTTTAGCAAACAGTAGATACTAAATCACCAATACATCATAAACCCTCATTATTTACGTATCACGATGGGGATAAATACCTTAGATATAGTTACCAGGGGATCACGTAAGGATTATCATTGCTAATGGTTAGTTTTATATTGCAATAGGCGCAAATAAGACTTGCTATCAAATCGTCAGACGGCTGATTGGGGCCTGTAAATAATTTTGTGTAACTTCCTTTAATCCGATATTCTTCATAGGAGTATTTCACATGGAAAGTTACATGACTAAAGACGACGACATCATTCAATCGTTAATCAAGCAATTAGACCTAAAGCCGAGCGATGGCGATATCATTGAAGCACTCGCAGACAAGCTGCGCAAGCAACTGTATGAGACAGCCTTAGCCGCTGAGCTAGAGGAGCACCTTGGCTACAGTAAACACGCCAGAGGCGCTAAAACGGACGGCAATAGCCGCAAC
>NZ_AQVB01000034.1 GCF_000372065.1 Oligella urethralis DSM 7531 | reverse complement strand
AATAGCAGTGATGGACAAGCGGAACTGTTGAGCTCACGGGTGTGGCAGGCCGAGTTAGCAGAAGAAACTCAAGCAGCGCCGAAACTTTATCATTATGTGTGCGATCACCTCGGTACCCCACAACTGTTGATGAACCAAGGTCAGGACGTGGTGTGGGAGGGCAAGGCCAAAGCGTGGGGTGAAACCCGTGTTATAAGCCGACCAGCTGCTGACGAGCAGGTGATTAATAATCATCGTTTTCAAGGTCAGTATTATGATGCTGAGACGTCGTTACATTACAATACCTTTAGGTATTATGACCCAGAGCTAGGTCGCTTTATCAGCCAAGACCCGATCGGCTTGATGGGAGGGCTTAACCTCTATCAATACGCCCCGAACCCGGTGGAGTGGGTGGATCCGTTGGGGTGGAAAACTCGCTCTAGTACATTGCAAAGACTTTGGAAAGATTATGTCGGACAGCCTCATGTTTTCGCAGAAATTCATCATGGTTTCCCTGAAGAGTTTGCAGATAGATTTAAAAGATTAGCTGATATTGATGTTAATAATCCGAAATTTTTCTTTAATCTCTCGCCTGAAAGACATAGATTAACTAGAGGTAGAGGTGTACATACTAATAGTTCTAGAGTTGGCAAGAATTGGAACAAAGTATTTGATGGTTTGTTAGATTATGTTGAAAAACAAGGAATGGATAAAGAAACAGCTAAAGATTTCCTTGAAAAACGACTGAGAGATTTAGCAAGAAAAGAAAGAATCGGTAAATATTCTGCTGACGCAGTAAAAAATAGACCTTGTAAGTGATCTAGTTAACATGGATAAAGGAGATAAAATGAAACTGATTAACTCAAATGAGCTTTTTAATTTCCTTGAAAAACTTGATCCTGTCATTAAAGATAAAGGTAGAATCCCTCAAATTGATAAAAAATATACTGAGTTTATTCATCAGTTTAAAGAGGTTAGTATTACACCGGATATTGTGTTATATGGCTATCAGAAGGCGATTGAGTGGAATAAGCGAGCATCCGATAATAATTTGCCACAAAATTTGTGGCTTATAGGGCAGTCAGGGCAAGGAGATGAATGGTTTTTGAATGAACAAACCAAAACCGTATTCTTTTTTGACCATAATCAGGGGGAATATGGGGGATTAGAGAATTTTTTAAATCTGCAGATTGATTTCACTGGTTTTCTTAGGATGGGTTTTTTGCTTGCGAAGTTAGAGCAGAGACTTGAAAAAGACCAAAGTATAGATGAATTTAAGCAGGTAGTCATGGGACTAATGAATAGTATTCACCCTCAATTATTTGAGATGTTTCCTTATAAATATTTCGATTGATTGTTTCTAGTCAGAAAAGTAGACAAACTCTCTCTTTAGGTATTATGACCCTAAGCTAGGTCGCTTTATCAGCCAAGACCCGATCGGCTTGATGGGAGGGATTAACCTCTATCAATACGCCCCGAACCCGGTGGAGTGGGTGGATCCGTGGGGGTGGCATCCTGCTTTGGTTGGGCAAGTTCTTCGAAAGGGCGTGATTTTGGTGGGAGGCTTGTCAAGGGCTGGAAAACGAGCGCATGGCAATTCTAAGTTAAGCAGGCGACGGAATCATGTTTATAGAATTGTGGATATAGATACTGGTGATGTTTATAAATGGGGGGACTACAGTAGGATAAGACGTGATGGAAAATCTAGCCGCGCAGAAAGTCAAGTAAGAAAACTAAACCATGAAGGCGGAAATTTTAAGTCGGAAATTGTTTGTAGAAATTTAACAAGGGCAGAAGCTTTGGCTAAAGAACAAGGTTTTGTTAATGCTTATGCAATAGGTGCAATGAGGCGAGATGGAACAGCACGAAACCCTCTTGGTAATAAAAGACCTAAATATCATGAAGTGATAGTCAACAGTTATGGTAAATAAATACTTAAATGTTCTAGAAATTGTTACCCCTTTTGATGTTGGGGGAAATGGTTGGGCTTGGAAAGTCATTAGTAGTGCTTTTGAATTTTACGCTCATAGGAAAATTACTTCTGAAAAAATAGATAAATTGGTTATTTATATACTTGATACTCCACCAGAGAAACCATTGAATAAAAGCCCCGAGGCATTGGGTGTTGTGCAGGTACGTGTTGTTATTGATGGTGAGTATTTCAGGCGGTTAGACTCAAAGCGTGAGTTACTAGAGTTTGCGTATGATGTTTTTAAAACCACTGTACTTGGTCTAGTTAATGATTATGATCTAAAGCAAGATGAACTCTTAACTGTATTTGCTGCTTTTGAAGCATTAGACTTTGTGTACGAAGGTGTAGTGAAGAAAATCGATAAGGAGCTGACTTTACGTTGGCATTTAGAGAAACATTTACATTACTTTATCCGAATGACTAGGGAGGACGAAGGCTTTGATGATATTACCGTTTTGGAAGTAAATGGAGGGGATTTACGTCACTTTGATCGATTCGGTAAGATTAAACGACAAGATAATAAGGTATTAATTCATTGGAAGAAAAGTAGTTTTTATTCATTGGTGGATTTAGATAGTCATGAAGTCAAAGTTTTATCTGAAAAAGCACTAGCAGGGGATGCGCATCATCAATTTATGCTTGCTCAAGCATATTTTAAGGGGCAATACACAAAAGTGAACGAAAAAGAAGGCATATATTGGCTTAAGTTAGCAGCAGAGAATGGTTTCTCACGCGCTCAAAATATGTTAAAGAAATTGGTTGATGACTAATTTAGTGTTGGTGCAGTATTTGTCAAGATAGTTGTCACTCATACCGCTTTTCATATTTTGAAATATAGATAGGTTTTCCTTATGGACAAAGAAATTAAAAAACTCTTTGAGACGGAATTATCAAGTCTTTTAAAAAAGTTAAATATTCCTGCTCGTACCAGGTCACTTAAGAAATCGATTAAATTTGAATCACTTTCAACAGAGAATAAAGCTGAATTAGCCTTTAGTTATTTAGGGAGTCAGAAAGCGTATTATATTGAACTGACAGGTTATTCAGAAGAGTTTAGTTATTACATTCAGAAAATTGTTCCGCCTTATAAGTCAAATATGGTGGATGGATTTTCGGCTCATTTTTACATGACAACTCTACAAGAAAAAAGTCATAGTCATGCTCAACAACTATCAAAAATTTATTTACCCCATAGTGATCATGTACTTGATTTGTGCATAAACCAGATTTCCGATGCGCTAAATGGTTTCTACATTCCTTACTTAATGGCATTTTTGGATTTTAATCCTAGTTTGATTCATTACATAGTCCAAAGGCCAGATTTTTACAGTTATCCCATACCGATGATTGCTTATGTCTTGGAATTTAATGGATTGAAGTGGTCTGATCTAAATTTGCCAATTGGAAAGAAAATTATTCGTGATCGTGAGTTTGACGAGGCATTACTGCAGATTTAATGTTGATTGTTTTCCTGTCGGTGTTGTTATTGATGGCGAGTATGACCATGATCGGGGGTTTTGATAGCTTTAAAAACTTCCCTGACGCCATCGAGAGCGTCTACTGATAGTAAGATCTAGTTGTGCGTTATGCACATGCTATGCAATTCGTTACGTTGCGTGACTGCCGAGCTATTACGATAGAATTAAAGCCAATTTACTAAGCGGTTACTGAAGATTTAGCTATTTAAGTGCTCGAAGAGTTTAAAGCAAGTGCTTAATTATGCCCAAAGCGCAAGAAAAGGAAGAGATTCACAGTAAAAGTAATTATCGTGGCAGAAATGCTCTTCACACTTATCGCTAAAGCAAACACTCAGATCATTCTGTTGTTCCTAGTCAGAAAAGTAGACAAACTCTCTCTTTAGGTATTATGACCCAGAGCTAGGTCGCTTTATCAGCCAAGACCCGATCGGCTTGATGGGAGGGATTAACCTCTATCAATACGCCCCGAACCCGGTGGAGTGGGTGGATCCGTTGGGGTGGCTGCATAGGCCGTATATTAGAAAGTCTACATGCAAGGCTGTTGAAGATAAAGCAAGGGTTGTGAAAGGGCGCTTTTTGGATGCTAATACTGGTAAACCAATAGAAGGTGGGAAACGAAGACCTTGGAGCAGAGCCGAAGGAAAGTATCATCTTGGGCATAAACCTGGGCATGAACATTGGAGAATGGTAGCTGAGGCTGAAGCGAAAGGTTTAAGTCAAAGAGAATTTAATGATTAGATGAATAATCCTGATTTTTATCATATTGAGGATCCAATGGAAAATCAGTCTCATCGTCACGAAGATAAATCTAAAGGCAATCAGCTTGATATTATCTCAGACGCAGATAGTCCTGCTTGTATTAATTAAAATAGAAAAGTGAGATTTTTATGACAACTATTGACGAAAAAAAAATGATTCAACTGCTTATTAATTCAGATGATAAGCAGGCTTTAGATGCATTTATAAAGAAGAATGGTATTGATGCAGTAGATAGAGATGGTAGAACTTTTTTGTTATCAGCTGTTGCTAAAAATAATCTTAGCTTGGTGTATAGAGCGACAATTAACTTGACCGGCGTAGCGACAATTATGTTGGCCGGTTAATCTGCTAAGGTCAGACACAGATAAAACGGAGGGTTTTACTGTGTCTGGTAGTAAGATTACTAAGCAACAAATTAAGCGTTATATGGATTTTAGAAAGAAACACACTCAAGCAGTATCCGCTGCTAAAGCGGACATCTCTGAGCGCAGCGCAAGGCGTATTGAACACAACCAACTTCAGCCCAAGTCCTCGCAACCACGCCACTGGCGTACTCGTGACGACCCTTTACAAGCAGTTTGGGACAGTATCGTTTTGCCATGGATTCGTGAGGATAATGAGATTACCCCTGTGGGAATCTTTGATTATTTATGCGAACACCATCAAGACATCTTTAGGCCTAGTGCTCGGCGTACCTTGGAACGTCGTATCGCTAACTGGCGAAGCGTCCACGGCAGTCCTAAAGATGTCATCTTCCTGCAGACTCATGGCTATGGTGAATTGGGGATAGCGGATTTTACGTACATCAACTTAGGGATTCGCATTGCCGATGATCCACTCAAGCACTTATTATTTCATTATCGTCTGCCTGCGAGTGGTTGGGCCTATGCGCAGGTAGTTTATGGCGGAGAGAGTTTTACGGCATTATCTGAGGGGTTACAGAACGCCTTTCAAGCGTCTAATGGTGTTCCTCTTAATGTGCGTACCGATAGCCTAAGCGCCGCTTATAAGAATATGTCCAGTCGAGAAGACTTCACCGAACGCTATCATGAGTTCGCTAAACACTACGGCTTTAAGCCCACTCGTAACAATCGCGGAGTAGCTCATGAGAACGGTGCCATTGAGTCTGCCCACCGGCATATTAAAGCGCAAATTACGCAAGCACTCAAATTACGAGGCAGTAGTAATTTTAATTGTCGCGCTGAGTATCAGGCATTTATCCAGAATCTCATCGACCGACGTAACCAGCGCGTGCACGATAAGTTTGCCTTGGAGCAGCGTCAATTACAAGCGCTCCCAGCGTACCCTAGCGACAACTACTCAGAGCACTATGTCAGTGTCAGCAGAACGAGTACCATTTCTTTAAAACGCGTCACTTACACCGTCCCCTCACGACTCATCGGTAATCGACTACTTGCTAGGGTATATGATCAACGAATAGCGCTATATCTTGGGATGGAGCAAGTACTAGAATTAGAGCGTCTATATACACGTAACAAGACAGGACGTGCACGCAGCGTCAATTACCGGCACATCATTGATGCGCTCAATAAGAAACCATTGGCATTTAGGCATAGTAAGCTACGAGATGATATCTTGCCTAACGACAATTATAAAAGCATCTGGCACTATGTGGATGACAGTTTATCGGCTGATGATGCGTGTTATTACATCGTTAAATTGCTGTATTTAGCTCACCGACATGACTGCGAGCATCAATTAGAAAGGTATGTGTTGGAGGGGATACGACAGCGACAATTACCCACCATCCGACAGTGTGAGGAGCGATTCATTCGCATCATTGCAACGACGCCTAGCATAGCGATTAAACAACACTCGCTTCAAGATTACAGTCAATTGTTTGGAGCCCATCATGCATAGAAATACCGCTTCCTTACCCTTGATGCTAAAGCAGCTAAGATTAGCCACGGTTGGCACGCTCTGGGAGAGCGTGGCAGATAAAGCGACTAAAGAACAATGGTCACCCCAGCAATACTTGGCTGAGTTATGCCATCAGGAGCTATTGGCACGCGAGGATAAACGTTTAGCACGCAACCTAAAAGATGCCACACTACCCATCGGGAAGCATTTAAATAACTTTGATTTTATGGCTGTCGATGGCATTAACCAAGCGACCACCTATGATTTACTTCAAGATAAAACGTGGCTGACGCGAGGTGCAAACCTCTTGCTCTTCGGAGCAAGTGGCCTGGGTAAAACACACCTTGCCAGTGCCCTTGGGTATGGGCTACTAGAGCAGGGTTATAAGGTTAAGTTCATACAGGCGACCACACTTGTACAGCAGTTGCAACTAGCTAAGCGACACCTCAAGCTACAGGACGAATTGAAAAAGCTGGATAAATATCAATTACTTATCATTGATGATGTCGGTTATGTTAGAAAATCCGAACAAGAAACTAGCGTCTTATTTGAGCTGATAGCGCACCGTTATGAACGCTTTAGTTTAGCTATTACATCCAATAAGTCGTTTGAAGAGTGGGATGAGCTATTTGACGATACCACGATGACGGTGGCTGCCATTGATCGACTCGTACATCATGCCACAATGATTCATTTTACAGGAGAGAGTTATCGCAAGAAAGAAGCACTAAAAACCCAAGACAAGGGGCAGTAAAAACCGGCCAAGTTAATTGACGCTAAACCGGACAAAGTAGTTGACGTTCTATAGCTTGGTGTCATATTTAATTGAGCAGAACTATGATCTGTCTGCCGCTGACAATCAAGGTATGACCGCTTTGCATATAGCGGCTATTCATGATTACTGTAATATGGCTGAGTTACTGCTTGATAAAGGTGCTGAGATTGATCCAGTTGATGCTTGGGGTAATACACCGCTTTGGCGTGCAGCGATGAACTCTCCGGATGAAAATAGTTCAACAGCAAAACTTTTGCTTGCGAGAGGTGCTGACAAAAACAAGAAAAATAATTCAGGTGTTGCGCCAACTGACTTATTACATAATTAAAATATAGAGTCTTAGACTTTAATTTTTAATAAAAATTTAAGACTAAGAACGGGTTATTGTGGTACGTAAAAGGACTTAACTGTAATGACCCAGCATAACTTTCACACTTTAAGCTGCTAATTGTTGATCAATCATACTCGGTGTTTTCATTTTAAGCGCCTGATGAGGGCGCTCTTCGTTGTAGTACTTAAACCATAAGTGTAAGCACTCGGTGTTTGTCAAGCGAGTTATCCAATCTGATTTGCACCCTCCGCCCCGATGGTCGTGAGGTGGATTATTTGCGCTACGGTTCGGGGCATTTGCACGGCATGCTCTTGGATAAAGAGCGCTTAATTGATGTGGAGCGTGATAATAATCACCGTGAGATAGCTCGTCATTGGGCGCAAACGATGTTGCAAACGACGATCTACGACGAGGCCGGTCGTTTGGCGCAGCAACATATCCAGTCTGGTCAGTATGTTAAACAGAGCATTCTGCAGCGTGATTATCACTATGATGGAGCCAATCAATTAACCGGCATTAAGGACAGTCGTAAAGGGGAGTTAAGCTATCAGTATGATCCCCTTGGTCGTTTGCTTAAGG
>NZ_AQVB01000033.1 GCF_000372065.1 Oligella urethralis DSM 7531 | reverse complement strand
TGGCATCATGTGGCAACGCTCTTTGCCTACCCTGAGGACATCCGACGGGCGATCTATACCACCAACGCCATTGAGTCCCTTAACAGCGTCATTCGCAAGGCCACGAAGCGTCACAAGCTCTTCCCGAACGACGAGGCCGCCATGAAAGTGGTGTTTTTAGCCATCTATGAGGCAAGTAAACGGTGGACAATGCCGATTAGGAACTGGCATCAAGCGTTAAATCAGTTTAGTATAGAGTTTGGGGAAAGGGTTCTGAACCACTTATAAAAAAAATCAAGTTACACAAAATACCTTACACCCTCTTACCTTGACCCTGCGGCAAGCCCTGACTTTACATTAGGGCTTTTAAGGATTTGCCTGTTGACACCACGTAACGAGACGGGCACAAACAACGCTCTCAATCGCTCACTGCAGAGATACCTTGACTCACACTAGCCCTTCATCAAGCCTTGGCCTAGATAGTTATCACCGCCTTCCATCCCCGGCAAAACAAAATAATAACCACCCCCAAAGGGCTTAATATAGCGCTCCAAGGGCTCACCGTTAAGCCTTGTTTGAGTATGAATAAAGCCTCGATACAAGTCATTCTGAAATGCTATGAAGATCAACCCCATATCCAAAAGCCCAGAGGCATGCACCCCTAGCGAGTAACTAAAACTGCGACGTCTCATCTTAGAGACATGGCGCTCGGGATCGCGCGGCTCGGCCCGACGCATATGTGAATCATACAAAATGCGGTCTCCATGCGGGTCTTTTAGTAGCTCTGGATCGTCAAACTCACCCTTCATACCAATCGGCGCGCCACTACGCTTATCCCTGCCAAAGTCGTTTTCCTGATCCTCCAACGGCGTGCGATCCCAAAACTGCAAATTAAAACGAATTAGTCGCACCGCCATATATGATCCGCCCTCGCACCAACTCGGCTCCTCTTGTTTAGGCGTAACCCAGACTAAATCATCCATCAAAGCAGCGTCCTTGCTGTCGGCATTACCCGTACCGTCCTTGAAACCAAATAAATTAATCGCCGTCTGCCCACGGTCAATATCACGGGCTGGTAGGAAGCCGTCAATCTTCCATACTGGTGACATATAGCGCTCGGTATGTCGCACGATATCGCGTAACGCATAAATCACACTCTCACGACTATTGGCACAAAACTGCAGTAGTAAATCACCGCCCACCCAGCTAGCCTCTAAACGATCATTAGGAAAGCGAGCCATCTCCATCAAATGCTTAGGCTTACGGTCCTTAAGACCAAAGCGATCGTCAAATAACGTGTGACCGACCGCCACGGTAACCGTTAACAAATCAGGCTCTAATTTACCGCCTAAGATCCCAGACTCTGCCGGTGGCAAGCGATCATCCTCATCCACCGGAATTTGTTGAGGTGCTGTTAAATAACTAATACGGCGTGAAAGCACCCTAAACAGCTCATCCAGCTCCTCGACTGTATCAATGGTTAGATTAAAAGTAATAACTATCGCTTCCTTGTGATCTGGTGTAATCACGCCCTGCTGATGCGGCCCATGCGCATCAATATAGCGAGCGTAATTTGGCATACAGCTCGTGTTATCGGCAGTTCGTGTTGCGTCCTTGGCAAAGGCGCTATGCGTTGCTGCCGCCCCCAAGGCACTCATCCCCACCCCCAACTGCCCAAATCGGCGTAATACATGACGACGTGAAGAGGAAAAATGACGGCGCTTGCGATGGGTTGACATAATCTACTCCGACTTATACTTAAAATACACTTCAATATCCAATAAAGCGCGTAGCTCAGCCAGCTGCTGAGCCTGCTCCGTAACGAGGGAATAGAGACGCGCCTTATCAGCTGCATTTAGCTGATTAAACTGTTTAAAGCCCTCGCCCTCACGATAGTTATCCATAATGTGTTGAATGCGCTCAAAAACAGCAGTGATATTAGCCATCACCGGCTCATCAATAAAGGGCGCTAATAAGCTCACCACCTGCCGCGAGCCATCAATATTAGCTTGTATATCCGCCAAATCGGAGCCCGCATATTGATTTTCGATGCCGAGCAACTTCTTTTCCAAAATCATTTCCATAAAATCGGCGGCCGATTGCACTAACTTAGCAATCTCCAGCGTTTCAATAGCAATGCGCTTATTTACATCCCGTAATTGATACAGCAAATCCTGCGTATCTCGGATCGTCTTTTCCTCATCAGCAAGCACGAAAATATCATATTCGACACGATGATAGCCTTTGAAATTTGGATTCGCCTCGCGATCCAGATAATAATCTGCCCGCGTATTGACCACATCATCAATAAAACCAAAAGACTGTAATGCCGGACGAATCCGCTCATAAGCTTGATGCGCCCTAATGTAATGTGGCTTCGCCTCAGCCAACGCAGCGCTCTCCGCCAACTCAACGATCATCGTTAATTCCGCAATCGACTCCTCAATCGCAGATGCCATATACTGCATATACGCCTCAATGGCTGGTATAAACTTCTGAGGGGTAGGAATATCACCTTTGGCCGCGGTAGCATCCCCCGTATTCAGCACTGGGGCGCGTATCGCGTGCGCTGGCATCACCTGCACCAGCAAAGCGGCGACTAACAATGTTAGACTCGCCGCTTTAGCTGGACGATTAAGCCACTTCAACTCGTTGTATCTCATGATGATTAGGCCGTTTAAAAATAAACACAACCAGCGCCCAAAACACCACAAAGACAATCACATTGAGTAAGGTCGGCTGGTCACGGTAAGCAAAAAAGGAACCCGCTAAATTACCCACAACACTTGAGGTACTTAATAGCGCAGAGCTATCCCATAACTCGCTATAAGTCCATGCTGGTAGCAATTCAATATAATCACTCTCCACCAGCAAATTAACAACATCCTCAACCGCGCGCATCAGCAGTGACAGACCTAAAAATAAGAGCAAAAAGCCGGTCACATTAAAGAACTTCTTCCATGACACCACGCGACTCGTCAAAATAAATAAGTAAAAAGTAGCTAATGATGCGAGTAAGCCAATCGCCACCTCGGTAATAAAAGCCAGACTATTTTGCGCATTAAGTGCCATGATCTGCGCCGATAAGAAAACCACAATCTCTGAACCTTCGCGTGCAATGGCCACTAAAATCACAAACAAGGCGCCCCACCAAGCATAGCTCTCGCGGCTTTTGACCATCTCACTCTCTATCGCCGATTTCATATGGCGAGCGTTTTTGTGCATCCAGTAAACCATTTGCACAATTAAAACGCATGCGATGATTTGCATAATGATCATAAAGATCGTTTGTGGCGCCCCTTCTAAGGCACTAAACACCCCATAAATCACCAATGCTAAAATCACTGCCACCAGTATGCCGAGCAGTACCCCGCCCCACAAGTAACGCATACAACTGCGATCCTCCTGCTTAGCCATCCATGCATAAATAATACCGATGACCAGCAAGGCCTCAAAACATTCTCGCCATACGACAAACGCAACTTGGCCCATGGTGACACTCCCTTTAATAATTTACTTAACGATTAACTTGCCCTTAGGTTTATCTAGATGAAAGTCATCAAAAAAGTCATATTCACCAGGCTTTTTAGGAGCAATCACCACTACCGAGGTCACCCCCGGCGCCAAAACCTTTTCCTTGCGCAATTGCAGACTCTCAAACTCTGCTGGACCGGTACCAATATTTGTCACCTCAATACGGATAATGGTATTGGCTGGCGCCTCTAACACCATCGGAATCAAATCACCGTCCTTCATTTGCAACTGCACCGTGTGCTTTTCTTTACCCTTAGCCATGACGGGCGAAGCGCTTAAGAAAAAGGACGTGATTAATGCCATTAAAAGAAATACTATTTTTCTCATTGGACTACCTATTCAAAAAAAGAAAAAGCTCACAGACCGACCGCTAGCGGCTTCCTGTGAGCTTAAACACTGAGACTACGCCCTCCGGGCGCAGTGCTTAGTAACTACCCTTACGTCCGGTACCGCTGTAATCAAACTCCCAAGACACATCAAAAGGCCGGAACCACGGACCAACACCGGTCTCCTTATCAATGTGGCGACCCATTTGATTTGGGTTAGGAGGAGAAATATTAAACGTCACTTTGTACTTGCCGTGACCGTCTAATTTGACGTTATCCCCATAGTGTGGACCATCACTTGCGACCATCATCATAAAATGACCGTCATGATTGAAGTTACTGCCACCATCAACCTTTTTGATGTTATAAGTGATGTTCAGATTAGGAATCCAATCACCTTCAGCAAAGCCGTTAGGGTTACCATCCAGCGCATGAATATCAGCCTCTAAGTGAATATCGGAGTCCTTAGCAGGACGATGCTGGTGCTCCGGCTCTACGCCCTCATTATCCATCGTGATGGGCTGTAAATAAACACCCACGATTTCCATACCATCTTTTAGCACAGGCTCACCGACTGGATACTCTTGTGCATTTGCCGCTGAAGCAAATAATAAGGCGGTCGCACTAGCTAGTAACGCATTGCCAATTAACTTCATATCTAACTCCTCTTTGTTAATATTGAGTATGATTCTCATTATTAATATACTCTCCTTCACTTGCCCTTTCAATAGGTAATTTGTAAAAAATCAGTGAGTTATTAGCGCTAACATAAAAAACCGAGGGCTGTATACACGCCCTCAGCCCCCACACGTTAGCAAGCATATTTATATAAGTTTTAAATGATTAAATAACTTGACACTCACCTCAATCTAAATGATAATTATTATCGATTATTACTTTGGGTAATAATTATATTCTTTTTGTCTATAAGTGTTTTTACTAAATTAATTCCATGTCAACAAAACCTTCTTTATTATCGCTATGCTTAATGGGCGGCCTAGGGAGTATTAGTGCCTTTGCTCAGGCCCAAACTAATACCGCTGAGTCTGCCGAAGTATTCCAGCTTCCTAATGTTGTTGTGACCACTACGGAACCTGCCACACAAAAAACGATTAGTCGTGATGATATACAGCTAAAACAAGCAAACAGTATTGCTGACGTCTTATCTAATGAACCCTCCATTAGTGTGGGCGGTGGCGCCCGAAACGCACAACGCTTCTACTTAAGAGGTATTGATTCAGGCAACTTAAATGTCACTATTGATGGTGCTACACAAGGTCGCAGCTTACATCAACACCGAGGTAATATTGGTAGCATCGATCCTCAATTATTAAAACGAGTCACCATTCAACCAGGCCCTAGAGCTGATGCGGGACCGGGTGCCTTAGGTGGTAGTGTGCGCTTTGAAACAGTGGATGCTCAAGACTTATTAAAAGGCGATCGCAAAGCCGGTTTTATCGCAAAAACGGGCTACGCCACCGCTGATAAAGCCAAGCAAGGTGGGCTTACTTTGTACGGCTTAGTGGCTGATCGTATTGGTCTATTAGCCCATATTGGCGCTGTTAATCGTGAAGACTACCGCGAAGGGGGTGGTCAACGAACCCCTAACTCAGCAGGTCAAGATAGAGACTATATGCTTAAACTCAGTCTTATTGAGCAATACGGTCATAGCTTAAGAATCGGTGCCTCACGCAGCCAAAATACAGGGCTTTATCTATTTGGATCGATAGGTAGCGATATGGGCTAACCGCCCGAAAATTCAATTCCTTCACGTCAACGGATACAACGCAACACCTATACGCTTGAACACCGTTTTAACCGTGATGACATTGCCTGGTTGGACTGGAAACTCAATCTCTATGCTAATCGCAATAAACTCACCGATTATCAAGCTAACCGCTCAGCTAAGACCAATGCCTATGGCGGTAGCGCAAAAAACACCTTCAAAGCAGAATATGGTGATCTTTATAATCAACTCACCGTTGGCGCAGACTATCATTATGAAGAAGGAGAAACCAATGGTCTAATGGGACCACGCTTTCTTGGAACCAAAAAGAAAACAACCGATAGTAAAAACCTCGGTCTCTTTATTCAAAATGAATTACAGTTCAAACGACTTCGTGTAGGCGCTGGCCTTCGCTTTGACCGTTATAGCACTGACTACGGTCCCTACCATATGAGCGATAGTCACTTCTCACCTAATATCAGTGCTGAACTTGAATTAGCTTATGGCTTTAGTGTTGACGCTAGCCATGCTCGCGCCGTCCGTGGGAGTGGCAGCATACCCATGGGCTTTTTAACGCGGGTCGATGATAAGACGAACTTCAATAATGGCCAGCCCTTAAAAGCAGAAAAGTCCAAATCAACCGAGTTTGGTTTAAGCTTCAAAAAATCTGGCGTATTTACTCAATATGATGCACTTAGTGCGAGAGCAAGTTATTTTAATACCCATATCGATAATATGATTGAGTGGGTCGGTGGTGGTATGACATATCCTGCCTTTATCCGCAATATGCCGGGTACCTTAAGAACAAAAGGTTGGGATATCCGCCTATCGTGGAGTATTCCACAATATCAAACCACGCTTGCCTTAACCAAAGCGGACGTGACAGCTGATGGCAAACCCTTAGGGGTAGTACGCCGCAAAGGTGCAGCCTTGGGCGATCGCCTCACTTGGAGCCATCGTTGGCAAGTAAATGAGGAGATTAGCCTTGCATATCATTTAAATGCTGTACGTCGCAACAAAGATGTTCCAGGTAGTTCCATCGAACGCCCTGGCTATGCACTGCATGATATTCAAGCACAATGGGAGCCGAAGGCAGTACCTGGGCTTAGCCTTAACTTTGCCGTCCACAACCTAACTGATAAGCGTTATAGCAGCCACACCTCTATTGCTTTTAGAGACTCTGTTCTAATGGAGCCCGGTCGTGATTTTCGCTTCACCCTTCGCTATCAGTATTAATTCATAAGGACGTAGAGTTATGAGCAATTACCGTAAACAAGCAACCACACTGTTTAAAAGGCTAAGCTCCCTGCTTATCCTATGCTTAGCCATACCGACCGCTGCTGCCAGCAACGGACAGCTAAGTTTAATCAGTATGGGCATTGGTGATGCTGACAACATCACCGTAAAGGCACTACGCACCTTAGAAGCGGCCGATATTGTATTCGGCATGCAGGTAGTGATGGATAAATACCCTGATTTACTGGCGGACAAGGAACTCCATGAGGCTGGGCATGGCCTATTTACATCGATGAAACAACCAATGTCAGCCTCAGAGCTTAAGGCTTTTGAGGACAAAAACCGTCAAATTATCCGCGAGGCCATCGCCAATGGCAAAAATGTCGCCATCATTGATTATGGTGACCCACTTGTGTATGGACCGCAAAGCGGGTATTTAGATGAGTTTCGCGATCTATCACCGCAGGTCATTCCCGGGATCTCCAGCTTTAATGCTGCAAATGCTGCCCTCGCCACGAGCATTACCAGTGGCAAAAGCAGTCATTCAGTAATACTCACAGCAGCAATGAATGCGGATGAAAACTATCAGGGGAGTGATTCGCTAGCGACATTAGCTGCGAGTAAAAGTAGCTTGGTATTTTTCACAATGAAAATGAACCTACCCGAAGTTGTTGCTCAGCTAAAAACACATTATCCCGATGAGACACCCATCGCGATTGTTAATCACGCTGGTTCAGCAGAACAGCAGCAGGTCATCAAAACGACTCTAGGCACCTTATTAAAGGATACTGATGAGGGTGAAAAACTACCCTTTGAACACCTTATTTACGTTGGTGACTTTCTTCAATGAGTGACCCCCAACAAGCACCTAAGCTAACTGCTCAAATTGGCTTGGGTGCTGCCATTTTATTGGTGATTGCCAATATGATCGGTACGGGTATCGACTCAAACGGTGGTTTATAGCCTAATTGTTTAAGTCGTCTATGTAGCCGTTTAGGCTTTTTCCATAGCTTAAGTTGTATGCTGCGAAGCCGTCTTCGCACCCACTGCGCCAGCTCGTTAAAGGTACTTTTCGTGTCGGCAATCCTAAAATACTGAGCAAATCCCCTAAGCAGGGGGTTAAGTTGCTTAATAACGCTCGCTAGCGGTCGCCCACTATTTCGCTTCGTCATCGCCTTAACCTTTTGCTTAAACAGCGACAGCTTCTTAGGCTGTATCTTTGTGTAGTG
>NZ_AQVB01000032.1 GCF_000372065.1 Oligella urethralis DSM 7531 | reverse complement strand
TCCCTGTAAGATATGCCATCCTCAATCACATGTTAGGGCTGACTAAGTATTGGGCTTTGCGAGATTATGCACGCTTACCCCCCTAACCTGCCGAATCAGGTTCACTAACGCTATGGACATCTTACTTCCTATGGCTTCCTTCAGACCCTGCCGTTAGCCAGCAACGCCCTTGCCATTCGGATTATCTTCCCCTTAGTCAGGGTGATACAGGTCTCTTGCAACCTGTCGGGTTTGCCAACCTCGCTGGGCAAACACAAAAAATGGCGCCATCAAAAATGAAAGACGCCATTTAATAATAAAAGATAATAGCAAGCTACTTACCAATACAAAAAGATGAAAATATCTCACCGAGCAAATCATCACTAGTAAATTCACCGGTAATTGAGTTTAACGCTTCATGAGATAAACGTAACTCCTCAGCAAATAAATCCAACACCCTGTCATCTTGTTGCGCAAACCCATAAGCCTGATTTAAGTGGATCATGGATTCATTAAGCGCACGAAGATGACGTTCACGAGCCAACCATGGCGTTTCTTGCTGAACTTGCAAACCAGCTATTGATAATAATAATTCACTTAACTCAGCTAAACCAAGCTGTGCCTTAGCGGATAAGAAAACTGTATTTTGTTTTGCATTATTGGCCTTTAATTGATTTAAGGATGCATCATCAAGTAAATCAATTTTATTAAATACCGTAATCACAGGTGTTTTAGGGGGCATATTATTAAGAATATCTTGATTAGCATCCAGATCCGGTTCTGCCGCATCTTGTAAATGCAAAATCACATCCGCCTTGGCAATTTCAGCCCAACTACGTTCAATACCGATACTCTCAACCGTATCCTCCGTTTCACGCAAGCCGGCAGTATCGACGATATGCAATGGCACACCTTGCAAATGAATCTGCTGCACCACCCTATCCCGTGTCGTACCTGCAATTGGAGTAACAATTGCAACCTCGTCACCCGCTAATGCGTTTAAGAGACTCGACTTACCAACATTCGGCTGACCAGCCAGGACCACATGCACACCTTCGCGTAGAATCATTCCTTGTTTAGAAATATCTAAAATATGCTGTAATTTTGCACGTAATGACTCTAATTGTGGAACAGCATCGTATTTTTCTAAAAACTCGATTTCCTCTTCAGGAAAATCCAAAGTCGCCTCCACCAGCATACGTAAATACACAATGCTATCTGCTAGCTCATTGACCAAACGAGAAAACTCACCACTTAATGAAGCCATGGCGCTACGAGCAGCCGACTCGGAACTCGCATCGATTAGATCCGCAACCGCCTCTGCCTGAGCCAAATCTAATCGCCCATTTAAAAAAGCACGCTGCGTAAATTCACCCGGCTCTGCTGGACGTAATCGCTGATCTGCTAGCGGTATCTCTAAACAACGCTTAATTAAACGCTTTAATACCGCTGGACCACCATGGCCCTGCAATTCCAGCACATCTTCACCAGTATAAGAATGCGGACCCTTGAAGTATAAAGCAATTCCCTCATCAATGGCTGTACCATCGGCATCATTAAAGGGTAAATAATAAGCATGACGTGGTCTTAAATCACGTTTAAAAAAAGCCTGTATATATGAGGACAAATCCTTTGCAGAAATGCGTACCACACCGATACCACCACGGCCCGGTGCGGTTGCGATAGCAACAATCGGATCACTCCGAAACTGTAATACTGACATGTTTAAAACAAATTATTCAATATAAGAAGCGATTTCTTTAGCTAAAGCCTGTAATTCATCAGCATCTGCAGCAACACGACCATGGGACTGTCTACTTTGGCCCTCATAAACCGGTACTAAATGACAATGCAAATGGAAAACAGTTTGACCGGCTGGTGCATGATTAAATTGACTAATAATTAAACCATCCGCCTTAGTCGCTTTCATTAAAGCAGGGGCAATTTTTTTGCAGGTTTTGGCACATGCTGCAATCGCTTCATCACTAATATCAAAGATATTCACCGCGCCCTCTTTTGGTAAGACTAATAAATGCCCTCTCGACTCCGGCATAATATCCATCATGACATACGTGGCATCATCTTCATATACCTTATAAGATGGCGCTTCATTTCTTAAGATCTTTGCAAAAATATTATCTGGTTGATATTCCATTGTGTCTACCTATAATTTAAAGTTATGAGCTAAGCCCATCATCTAATGTGAATAAGCAGTGATTGAACTTGGTATAAAGCATCTTATCATGCCACTACCGTAAATTATCCACTTTCTCAGTCTTTATAAAACACTAACTTATGCCTAAATCTATCAAGCTTAAGTAATTGAAATTAAAGCTTTAAAATGACTTATTCAGCTTATCCACAGAGCATAATAATAAAAATAAATATTAATAATTAATAATCTATTCTCATCTTGCTTAGTTACTATATCAAGCCTCTACGCATCACTTCTAATTTGAAATGGTTGTATCGATGAAGATTAGTTAGATATCTAATGAGCGTGGTTATTTAATATTGATTAACTTTTTTTGCATCAATAAGCAGAATTAATTGTGGATAAGTAGTGTTTGTATTTGGATTAACTAGTATTCAAAACAACACTGCTAATTTAATTCACAATTAAATCTAATCTAGTTATCAAACTTATACAAAAATAACGTTATTTTAAGTAATTGATTTATCAAGCTAAAAACAAGTTATCCCACTTATCCACAAGTCATAATAATAAAAACAAGTATTTAAATTAATTAAGCTATTAACATCAATATTTAAAGATTTTTTAAACGTTCAATGGCTTGAATTAAGGTCTCATCGCTTTTAGCAAAACAGAAACGCAGCATATGATTATTCGCTTCAACAGAATCACTATTTTTATAAAACGCTGAAACAGGAATTAAGGTTACACCCACCTCTTTAGTTAACTTAATTGCGAAATCAATTTCAGCTATATCGTCTATATCACTGTAATCTGCTAATAAGAAAAAAGTTCCATCACTTGGAATAGCTTTAAACTTGGTATCCTTAAGACCATTTAACAATAAATCATGTTTTTGTTCATAAAATGCTGAAAGTTCAAGATAGTGTGAAGGCTCTTTCATAAATTCAGCGAGCGCGACTTGAATTGCAGTATTAACTGAAAATACTGTGAATTGATGTACTTTTCTGAATTCATTCATTAATTTTGATGACGCCACGCAATAACCTATTTTCCAACCGGTACTATGATAGGTTTTACCAAAGGAAGAAATAACAAAACTTTTTTCTTTCAACTCTTCATGGCTTAAGAAGCTTAAAAATTTTTTATCACCGAAAACAATATGTTCATATACTTCATCAGCGATTAAAAAAATATTCTTTCCTCTGGTTATCTCTGCTAGCGTATCTAAATCGCTTTGTTCGAGTGTGATACCAGTTGGATTATGCGGAAAGTTAAGAATAATTAATTTAGTTTTATCGGTGATCGCATCCTTTAATTGTTGCCAATTCATGCTGTAACGTAAATTATCCTTAGTTGGCTTTGTTAGCTGGACAATCACAGGTTGACCACCTGCTAATCGAATACACGGCACATAGGAATCATAATTTGGTTCAATCACAATCACTTCGTCGCCTGGATGCACCACCGCCTGTATTGCTACCATTAAAGCCTCGGTAGCACCACTCGTTACAGTGACATCAGTATCAGGATTGATTTGCGCACCATAAAGTGTATTTACCTTTGCTGCGATTTGATTTCTTAGTGAAGGAATACCTGGCATCGGTGCATATTGGTTATGCCCGGCTCTCATCGCCTCATCAATTAAGTTAAGCAATTTCACATCAGGATTAAACTCAGGAAAACCTTGTCCCAAATTAATTGCTTGATGATCAAGCGCTAATTGACTCATTACTGAGAAAATAGTTGTTCCAACATCAGGTAATTTAGACTTAATACTTAGACCTGAACTATTCAATGACATAGTAACCCCTTCTTGATTTGCACATGGTTGATTGTAATTCACCCTATATCTTATCAATTTATTTACTTTGATAATACATATGCTTATAAGCCTTATGCACAGATTGTTCAGATTAAATCCGCAGCTTTACCAACGCTTATCCACAAAGTTATCCACAATCCCCATTTGTTTCACGTGGAACGTGAGCGATTTAAGTTGATTTTTGTTTCACGTGGAACAAAGCAGAAGGTAGCGTTTCTTGCTTGTTGTATCTATCTTTGTTATTACTGTATATGCAAATTAGTGAGCACCACTAGTAGCAGAAGCTTCAATTACAACGAATCAAAGCTAATTCTTATACTTGTTCCACGTGAAACATCAACTCTTTAAAATCAATTTATAGCGGTAATTATCTATGGTAAAATACATCAACATAAATTCTAAAATGCAGATGGATAGATTACTCGCCTTATACTGCGTTACGTGGTTTCACCATAAAAATAAAGGCGCATCTTAATTAATTGATTCAATAAAATATTATCTCCGTCTCAGCGCTATAAATTTTTTATACCCTTAAAATATCATGGACTTTCCAAATAAATTTGATGTAATTGTTGTTGGTGGGGGTCATGCCGGTACGGAAGCGGCCTTAGCTGCTGCTCGTATGGGATCTAAAACCTTGTTGTTAACACACAATATCGAAACACTCGGTCAGATGTCTTGTAATCCCTCGATTGGTGGGATTGGTAAGGGGCATTTGATTAAAGAAATTGATGCGCTCGGCGGCGCAATGGCACAAGCTATTGATAAGGCGGGTATTCAATTTAGAATTCTTAATAGCTCTAAAGGCCCTGCAGTCAGAGCAACGCGCGCCCAAGCAGATAGAGTCCTATATAGAAATGCGATTCGCTATATCTTAGAAAACCAAGAAAACCTTTACTTATTCCAGCAAGGCGTCGATGATTTATTGATTGAAGGCGACCGTGTGATAGGTGCAGTTACTCAAATCGGTTTAAAGTTTTACGCACCGGTTGTTATATTGACAGCAGGAACATTTCTTAACGGTAAGATTCACGTTGGTCTTGATAATTATTCAGGTGGTAGAGCTGGAGATCCGCCATCGGTCAGTCTTGCTCATCGTTTAAAGGAGTTAAACTTAGCTCAGGGACGGTTAAAAACGGGTACGCCACCTAGGTTAGATGCGCGTACTATTGATTTTACGCACTTGGTTGAGCAACCAGGTGATACCGATCCTATACCCGTTTTCTCCTATCTGGGACGTACAGAACCACCCCCGCCACAAATTTCGTGTTGGATTACGCAGACGAATGAACGTACCCACGACATTATCCGTAGTGGCTTTGACCGTTCACCGATGTTTACCGGTAAGATTGATGGGGTCGGTCCGCGTTATTGTCCATCGGTTGAAGATAAAATTAACCGTTTTGCCGATAAAAACTCACATCAAATCTTTCTAGAACCCGAGGGATTACATACCCATGAGATTTATCCAAACGGTATTTCAACGAGTTTGCCATTTGATATTCAATTTAAGTTAGTGCGTAGTATCCGTGGTCTAGAAAATGCACATATTTTGCGACCAGGCTATGCCATTGAATATGATTATTATGATCCACGTGAATTAAAAGCTAGCTTGGAAAGTAAACACATTAAGGGTCTATTCTTTGCCGGACAAATAAATGGTACTACTGGTTATGAAGAGGCAGCTGCTCAGGGTTTATTAGCGGGTATTAATGCTTGTTTACTTTTACAAGGTAAGGATAGTTGGACGCCGCGCCGTGATGAAGCCTATTTAGGTGTGTTGGTCGATGATTTAATTACCCGTGGCGTGACAGAACCATACCGTATGTTTACCTCACGCGCTGAATACCGACTAAGTTTACGTGAAGATAATGCCGATTTTAGATTAACAGAAATTGGTTATCGTTTAGGTGTGGTACCTCAGGCACGTTGGGAAGCCTTTGCTGCTAAACGTGATAATGTTCAAGCTGAAATCAAGCGTTTACATTCTATTCGGGTGCACGGAGAGACCTTTGATAAAAACGAAGCGGCTGCCGTCTTAGGTACTGCACCTGAAAAAGCTTATGTTTTAGCTGAACTACTTAAGCGTCCGAATGTTAGTTATAAGGCCTTAATGAGTTTAAAAAGCAAAGAGGGTGATAGCTTTAGCACGGATAAAACCTTAAGCCATGATGAAATTGATCAAGTGGAAATTCAGATTAAATATGCTGGCTATATCGATAGACAGCAAGAAGAAGTGAAGCGTCAACAGCAATTTGAAAATATGAAAATTCCAGCTGATTTTGATTATGATGCGATTAGTAACCTATCGATTGAAGCGCGTTCATTTTTGAATAAGCATCGACCCGAGACCATAGGTCAAGCGTCTCGTATTTCCGGTATTACGCCTGCTGCTATTTCACTGTTGTTAATCCACTTAAAGCGGGCACAGCAGTCGTTAAAGGCCTAATCTAACGCTAAAGCTATGTTAGCTTATAAATAAATGTTTCACGTGAAACAATGCGAATTAACACCAGATAGGTAAGGTTCATATGATAGACTTTAGTATCCGTCTAGAACAAGCTGCAGAACAAATGGGTTTAAGGCTTGATGATAAACAAAGGCAGGATATTTTGCTCTACCTTGAGCTTATACAGAAGTGGAATAAAACGTATAATATCACTGCGATAAAAGATGCTGAACAAATTTTGATTCAGCATCTATTTGATAGTCTTGCTGTAATACCGTCCTTAGTTGAGCGCTACGATCCACAATTACCATTGACTGTATTGGATGTGGGTTCAGGCGGAGGCTTGCCTGGTGTGGTTATTGCGATATGTTGTCCTCAGTGGCAGGTGACATGTGTGGATGCGGTTGAAAAAAAGACTGCATTTATTACCATGGTCGCTGGACGCCTGGGTTTGAAGAATCTGCGTTCAAAGCACGGTAGAATTGAAGACTATCGTTCACATGAAGCAGATTTAGTGATATCTAGAGCTTTCGCATCTTTACGCGATTTTGCTAATTGGTCTGGTCATACCTTAAAAGTTGGTGGTCTACTGGCGGCGATGAAGGGGCATTATCTAGCCGATGAGGTTGCTGATTTAGAATGTAATACAGATTGGCAACTAAGTAGTTGGCAAAAACTGCAGGTGGTGGATCTGGATGCTGAGCGTTGTTTACTATGGATAAGTAAAAAGGATTAGGGTGGTTAAATTGCCTAAAATATATTGTGTAGCAAATCAAAAGGGTGGCGTGGGTAAGACGACCACCGCAATTAATCTTGCTGCTGGTCTTGCCTCGAATAAGAAAAAGGTTCTTTTAATTGACCTCGATCCTCAGGGTAATGCGACCATGGGTTCTGGTGTCGATAAAAATGATTTAGAATCAAATGTTTATCACGTATTAATAGCTCAAGTAGGCATTAATGATGCCGTTGTTAGCTCTGAAACAGGTGCTTATGATGTACTAGCCAGTAATCGCGAGTTATCTGGTGCTGACATTGATTTGATGGAATTAGAAGACCGTGAGTATCGCTTGAAAAATGCGATTGCTGAATTAACTAAGCAATATGATTTTATCTTAATTGATTGCCCACCCACCTTATCCTTATTGACGATTAATGCATTAGCAGCTGCCGATGGCGTGATTATTCCAATGCAGTGCGAATATTTCGCCTTAGAGGGCTTATCGGATTTAGTTAATACGGTTAAGCGTGTACATCAAAATATTAATCCTAATTTGGAAATCACCGGTTTATTACGTGTGATGTATGATGCACGTATGACTTTGCAGCAGCAAGTCTCCGAGCAATTGGAAGAGTATTTTGGCGATAAAGTATTTAAAACACTTATTCCGCGCAATGTTCGTTTAGCTGAAGCGCCAAGTTATGGGATGCCTGGCATTCAATACGATAAATCATCGCGTGGCGCAAAAGCTTATATGCAATTTGCTAAAGAGCTTTTAAAAATTACTAAGAAAAAATAATTAAAGTAATTAGTTTAAGTTTAAATTAAAGTATCGAGAAATGGTTAATAAATCAGTAAGTAAAAAAACAGCGTCTAAAACTACCGTAGCTAAAAAAACAAGTGCAAAAAAAGCAACAATTAAAGCCACTGCCGCAAAAAAACAAGCTAAGGGTTTAGGTCGTGGATTAAGTGCTTTGTTAGGTGATGATATCGGCATGGCTCAGGTTCTTAGAGGAGAGGCGACCGTTGATAGCGGCACGAAGGCCACAACTGAAGTGGCTACACCTCAAAGCGAAGGCGAAGCGTCCAGCACAAATACATTGCAATTAAAGCAATTGCGTGCAGGTAAGTATCAGCCACGCAGCAAGATGGAACAGGAAAAGTTGCAGGAATTGGCTGACTCGATAGCGCGTGAAGGGATTATGCAGCCCTTACTAGTACGTCCTTTAGCGGGAACTAAGGACGCTTTTGAAATTATTGCCGGGGAAAGACGATTTAGAGCAGCAAAAATCGCTGGTTTAAATGAAGTGCCGGTCCTCATTCGCGATGTAAGTGATGAGCAAGCCGCGATTATGGCGCTTATCGAAAATATGCAGCGTGAGGACTTAAATCCTTTAGAAGAGGCCAAAGGTATACGACGCTTAATTGATGAGTTTAATTTTACGCATGAACAAGCAGCAGAAAGTATTGGACGTTCGCGTTCATATACCTCTAATTTGCTAAGATTACTTAATTTAGCTGAACCCGTTCAGGAGCAGTTAATCGAAGGCTTAATTGATATGGGCCATGCTAGAGCCTTATTAGCACTTAACTCAGCAGAACAAATTCTATTAGCTCATCAAGTGGTCGCAAAGCAGTTATCAGTGCGTGAAACAGAGCGTTTAGTGAAGCAATTTTTAAATCAAGATAAGCAACAGAAAAAGCCTGTCAGCAAGGAAAGAAGTCGTGACGTGCTGCGTTTAGAAGAAGCCTTGTCGGACTATTTAGGTACAACAGTAACAATCAAGGTAAATGCAAAACAAAAAGGGCAGTTACTGATCGATTTTCATGATTGGGAGCAGCTAAATAATCTACTAGAAAAGCAAGGCTTAGCGGATGTGATTGAAAATTGAAAGCAACGCTCAGGGCAGTCGTTTAGCTCGCCTTTTGAGTTTTTTATAAAATATATGGATATGTTGTCTAAAAGCTTGGCTAAATAGCAACAAAAACACAACATTTTTAATTATCAGCATGATAGTATTTGACAAATACCAAATAACTTATTATCATAATTAATTCTTTGCGGTGGAGTGTCCGAGTGGCTAAAGGAGGCAGACTGTAAATCTGTTGGCTAACGCCTACGTTGGTTCGAATCCAACCTCCACCACCAAAGAGTGTTGCTTAGAGCCTAATAGTTATAGATGTAGGGTCGTTAGTTAGGTATCCCATTGCGGGTGTAGCACAATGGTAGTGCAACAGCCTTCCAAGCTGACGGCGTGGGTTCGATTCCCATCACCCGCTCCAACTGTCTTTATATCTGTTCTCGCTAGGACTAGCAAGCATCAATTTTCACCCCAGATAATTAGAGTAAATAATCTGTAACAGGCAAATGATTTACTCTAGCTATTTGTAGCTAATAAGAATTGTTGTTTTGAATATTGTGTAGGAATTACACCAGCAATTATTATTGATTTAATAGCTGGCTACTCAATGCACAAAGCATCAAGTTTCCTAGTGCCCAAGTGGCTCAGTGGTAGAGCACTCCCTTGGTAAGGGAGAGGTCGCGAGTTCAATTCTCGCCTTGGGCACCACTACATTAATTATCACACTAACTGTCAGGAATCTTTCAGGAGTAGGTCATGGCAAAAGGTAAGTTTGAACGTACCAAACCCCACGTAAACGTTGGTACTATCGGTCACGTTGACCACGGTAAAACCACTTTAACAGCAGCGATTTGTACTGTACTTGCAAAGGAGTACGGTGGTGATGCGCGTGATTATGATCAGATTGACGCAGCTCCCGAAGAGAAAGCGCGTGGTATTACCATTTCTACCTCACACGTAGAGTACGAAACGCCTACTCGTCACTATGCGCACGTTGACTGCCCGGGTCACGCCGACTATGTTAAAAACATGATTACTGGTGCGGCNCANATGGACGGTGCGATTTTAGTATGTTCAGCAGCTGATGGCCCAATGCCTCAGACGCGTGAGCACATCTTATTATCTCGTCAGGTAGGTGTTCCTTACATCGTAGTATTCTTAAACAAAGCTGACTTAGTTGACGATGAGGAGTTAATTGAGTTGGTTGAGATGGAAGTACGTGAGTTGTTAAGCATGTACGAGTTCCCAG
>NZ_AQVB01000031.1 GCF_000372065.1 Oligella urethralis DSM 7531 | reverse complement strand
CTTCCCCGGTTACTGCGTTGACTCCCTGTAAGATATGCCATCCTCAATCACATGTTAGGGCTGACTAAGTATTGGGCTTTGCGAGATTGTGCACGCTTACCCCCCTAACCTGCCGAATCAGGTTCACTAACGCTATGGACATCTTACTTCCTATGGCTTCCTTCAGACCCTGCCGTTAGCCGGCAACGCCCTTGCCATTCGGATTATCTTCCCCTTAGTCAGGGTGATACAGGTCTCTTGCAACCTGTCGGGTTTGCCAACCTCGCTGGGCAAACACAAAAATGCCCATGGTTATCATCAACCATGGGCTTCTCAACTGGCTCATCGTGTCCTGATCAAAGCTCTGCTTGCTTAATATGCATATGCCCGCTTTCCAAATCCAAACTGGTACGCAATAAAAACTCACGCGGATAGGGATTACACCACATCATGCCCTTAATAATCAAGGTCAATACATTATGATGCTCAAGGTGATTAGCCTCATTAATAAACTTGACACTTAAGGTATCTCGCTGCAGGCGAGGTTCAAAATTCACAATGCAGTCATAAATTGCATTTTGTAGACTAATGTGATCGATTTCTGACATGCGGCGACCTGCCAGTGGAGCGACCCCGAAATTAATGGTGGATTTTTTGACCTCATCTAGGCCCTCCAGATCCACTATCGACTCAAGATTGACAGTGTTTAATAACCACGCCAAATCCCGTAGAATAGCGGCACGCAGCACCTCATAATCCACCTGCACGCCAGTATTTACTTCATTTTTTTTGTGGGGTGCATGATCGGTTAAGCGATCAAATAAGGCCGGTTGTAAACGATCTTTAACGGCTTGCTGCTGACGTCGTTCGCTAGCCGTTTTTTTGCGTTCCTGATATTCAATTACCATGGCTATATAAGAAAATGACGCTAAGGTCAACTGCCCTTAGCGCCTAACACTACTCGATCAAGCAAAACACGCTTGGCAATTAGGCCACCGTTTTGTTTTGTTTGATATCGTAAGCAACCACAGACTCAGCGCCTTTACCGCCGCGGTCAGTTTGCTCCCAGTACTGCTGCTTGATTTTAGCAGCTTGGAAAGCGTAGCTTACCATCATTGCGTCACCTTCTTGATCACCAGTGTACTGAACAGAAGTTACTAATACATCTTCTAAAGTGATGCGAGAGTATTCAACCTGCTCACCGCCGGCTTTACATACAGAAAGCTCAACTTTGGCCAAGTGCTTACCAGTTGCACAATGCTTTAAAACAGCAGGCGCAGCACGATCGATGCGAGCAAACACGTGTAAATCGTTAAAGCTGGCTTTACCGGTACCGCCACCACCGCCAGTTGACATTGAACCAGGCTGAGTAGCGCCCCAAGAGAAAGACTCGATATCACTCCAGTCTTTGTGCTGAGAATCTTTAGATTCACCGTTAGCGCCTTCAATTTTCATAAACATAGCAACTGCCATTTCACTCTCCTTAAGAAATGAGATAATTAAATTTAAGATAAAAAGCTACTTACTGTACATAATAGATACGCAAATCAACTGCTTAATGAAGTCCATAAATTAAGCCAGCTCCCACGAAATCCAACAAAATTCTAACGTTCAAAAATGACATTTAGATGACTGAATTATGTCAATTTGATGATTTTTGTCATATTACAATTAACAAAGAATGGCATCGATAAAAGCAGGCCTGAGCTCGCTCTGACCGCATTGAAGTGGCTGGTTAGACAATCCCAGTGTAATACGGTAGACTGATGACATCTTGTCGGGGTGCCTGTGCCAAGCGTTATTGCGCTACAGGCTGAGATAACACCCGTGAACCTGATCCAGTTCGTACTGGCGGAGGAAATAAGATGCAATACCATCGCTCTAGCCACCAGCGCCTTTCCCCCCCCATGTGCTGACACGTATCACGATAAAATAACGTCACTAGGGCATAGGAGCGTCTCTTTATATGTCACCAGGAATTCGTTTGCAGGAGATTGGCCTGAGTTATGCCGATAAACCGCTGTTTACGCAATTAAATGCGCATTTCAAGGGTGGTTGTTGGCATAGTATTCTTGGTCGTTCAGGCGTCGGTAAAAGTAGCCTTTTAAAAAGCATGGCGGGTTTGTTGAGTGACACCACGCTTGAGGGTTCAGTAAGCGCTGACGATCATCAGCCACTACAGGGAAGAATTGCCTGGATGGCTCAGGGCGACTCGCTGCTACCATGGCTTAATGTTCAAAACAATGTACTGGTCGGTGTGCGCTTACGCAAAGAGCGCTCAAAACAAGCCCTCGCTCGTGCCCAAGCGCTGCTCAGACAGGTTGGTTTAGGCGGCTTAGGTGAGCGCATGCCCCATCAATTATCGGGTGGGCAGCGCCAACGTGTGGCCTTGGCTCGAACCCTGATGGAGGATAAGCCCGTGGTACTGATGGATGAGCCCTTTTCTGCGTTAGATGCCATCACGAAGCTACAGCTACAAGACCTAGCCGCCGAACTGTTGCAAGATAGAACGGTGGTCTTGATTACCCATGATCCTCTGGAGGCCTTGCGTTTGAGCGATGAGGTGTGGGCAATGACTGGACGACCGGTCAGCTTGGATAGCCTGTTCACTATTGATATACCTGCGCCACGCGCTTTAGAGGATGCTCGCATCCTAGCGTGGCAAGGTGAGTTATTAAACTTCCTGCAGCACGATCTTGAGGAGCCTATCCATGAGTAAGCATCGAATCTCACCTGGGCTGCGCTTGCTGTTGGTGACAATCAGTCTGTTTTTATTATGGCAAGTGATTGTCTGGGTCACCAAAACGCCGCATTTTATTTTGCCAGGACCCATTCGTGTATTTAAGGTGTTGTGGGCTCAGCGCAGCTTAATTGCTGAACATTCTCTAGTGACTTTAGCAGAAATTCTCCTGGGTATGGCCTTGGGTTGCTTGCTTGGTTTTCTGAGTGCGATGCTGCTACAGTGGTCCCGCACCCTCAGTTCATGGTTGCTGCCTATCTTGATTGTGAGTCAAGCCATTCCAGTGTTTGCCCTTGCTCCCATTTTAATGTTGTGGTTTGGTTACGGTATGCTTTCAAAGGTCGTGATGGCGGCGCTGATTATCTTCTTCCCGGTCACTTCTGCCTGTTATGACGGCTTACGACGCACCTCAGGTGATTGGCTAGCGTTGGCACATACCATGGGTGCCAGTAAAGCGCAGCTGCTCTGGCAAATTCGCTTGCCTGCCGCCATGCCTTCATTGGCTTCCGGTCTACGGGTAGCAGCCGCTACTGCACCTATCGGCGCAGTGATTGGCGAGTGGGTGGGCTCCAGTCATGGCTTAGGCTATTTAATGCTACACGCCAATGCCCGCATGCAGGTGGACACGGTTTTTGCTGCCTTGATCGTGCTGGCGAGTTTATCTTTACTATTGTATTTCAGTGTGGACTACCTATTGCGTCGACTGATTTATTGGACGACTTAAGACGTTTTTAATCATACTTTTGGAGGGGATTGATGAAATCTTTATTTTCACGTAAAAAATTGCTTGCGGCGGGTGCTTTGAGCCTGCTAATGAGTACGCAAGCCTTGGCGGAAGACAAGGTGACTTTGTTGCTTGATTGGTTTGTTAACCCAGATCATGCGCCGATTATTATTGCGGAGCAAAAAGGTTATTTTAAGGATCAGGATTTAAAGGTGGATATTCAGGAACCCGCCGATCCGTCCATGCCCCCTAAACTCGTGGCAGCGGGTAAGGCCGATATGGCGGTGACCTATCAGCCGCAATTACATATGCAGATCGATGAGGGTTTGCCGCTTACTCGTGTTACTACTCTGATTGCAACGCCTTTAAATACCTTGGTGACACTTAAAAGCAGTAACATCAGCTCGATTGCCGATCTTAAGGGTAAAAAAATCGGTTTTTCCGTTAGTGGCTTTGAAGATGTATTGTTGAGCGTGATGTTGCAACATCACGGCCTAACAATGGATGATGTTGAGCTAGTCAATGTGAACTGGTCACTCTCGCCCTCATTGATTACCGGTAAGGTGGACGCTGTAATTGGCTCATACAGAAACTTTGAATTAAATCAGCTCGATATCGAAAATCATCCTGGTCACGCTTTTTATGTGGAAGAAGAAGGTGTGCCGACCTATGAGGAGCTAATTATCGTAGTAAATAATAAGGACCGTGATCATGATAAGTATCGCCGTTTTAATCTTGCCTTAGAGCAAGCTGTACAATTTATTGTGAATCACCCTGATGAGGCGTGGACCTTGTTTAAAGACTACAAACCTGCCGAGTTGGATGATGAGTTAAATCGTCGGGCATGGAAGGATACCTTAACGCGCTTCGCTTTACGCCCAGGGGCGCTGAGCGAGCGCAGCTATGAGGCCTTTGCTAAGTTTATGCAGGAGCAGAAGCTCATTAAGCAGGTGCCCACTGCTGTTGCAGACTATGCGATTGAGCCTTAGACTTAGCGTGATTGAAACTAGGCAAAGCGTCTAGAATTAACTAGATAAGGTGTATGAGTGTGAAGCTAGTACACCTTTTTTGTGGGACAGCCAACCCTTCCCTTATCACTCAATGAATTCGCTTAACATCCTAGTAACTCTGGGTATCGCACAAGGTTTAACATGTTTATTCGTGAGAAGAAAAATAAATCAGGCTCCGTTAGTATTCAAATACTCAGCAAAGAAAATGGAAGGAAGCGACTGCTTAAAACCATCGGTTGCGCTAGCGACCGCTTAGAAATTGATGCCTTGAAAATAAAAGCGCAGGAGACGCTGGAGGAGCTGAGTGCTCAATCTTCATCAAGCCACAACGAAGAAGATCAGCAATTCATCAATACCATCGCCTCCCTTAGCAATCGAAATATCCAAACCATTGGTCCTGAGCTTATCTTTGGTCGCATCTATGATGACATCGGTTTTCATCAGATTAAGGATGAACAATTTCGTCATCTGGTGATGGCTCAACTTGCCTTTCCCTTAAGCAAGCTAAAAGCCATTGACTACCTTCGACGCTATCAAGGCAGCGAGTTAAGGATTGAGGTACTATATCGCTACCTGGATCGCCTAGCAAATAAACACAAGCCACGCCTTGAGCAGATCGCTTTAACACATGCCTTGCGGATGCATGATGGTGTGCTTAATACGGTCTTTTACAAAATCACACGCTTACATTTCGTGAGCGAGGATGAAGATGATATAACTCGTATCAGCTCTCTCAACATCACTAAAGCTCAACACCCAACCATTTATTTAGGTCTATTAGTGAGTGCCAATGGCTATCCCATTAGCTATGACATGCTGGAGGGTAGGAGCTTTGAAGGCGCTTGTTTAACCTCCTGGCTGGAGACGCTAAGCCGCAAATTCAATATTGGCAAGCCCATCGTGATGGCAGCCAGTGGTCTGCTCTCGCAAGCGCAGATTAAGGCATTAAAAGACAAGGGGTATGATTATCTAGTAGGCGCTAGCTTAACGAGCAAAACAAGCGAAAAAAATAACATGGCTAAGCTGAGCTGGGAGGATGGTGAGTCTAGAAGCTTTGACCTCCCCGCTCAACAACGCCTAGTTGTACACTATAGCGCAGAACGGGCGCAGCGGGATGCGGCAAATCGTCGCAAAGGACTAAAGCGACTGCAACAAGGTATTCTCACTGGCGCCTTAACAGAGAAAAATAGTAATCAACGAGGCTATAACAAGTACCTCAAGCCTCATGCCGATGGCTCCGTTGAGATTGACTGGCAACGCTATGAAGCAGATGCTGCATGGGAAGGTTTGCGAGCTTATCTTACGAACTCGAGCTTAAAGGATGAGGAATTACTAAGCCAGTATGGACAACTGCAGCAGATTCAAAACGCCTTCCGTCTATCCAACACCGATCTTAGCGTCGCTCCTATCCACCATCGTTTGGAGAACAGAATCTGCGCTCATCTCTGCATTGCCTTTAGCGCCTATACAATCCATCAACGCTTAGACACAGCGTTGCGACAAGCAGGCTCAACCCTCTCGCTCGACAAGGCGGCAGAGTTAACCCAGACGATGTACCAGGTTGTGCTTGACTTAGCTGCTAGCAAACAAAGTCAGACGATATTACTAGGCATGGATGCGCAACAACAAGCGTTACGGAATATCTGCGAGAAATACTTCAAGTGATCGCTCCTGCCGCCCACCAGGAGCGCAGGAGCTAAGCTTAATTTCAATGCCTTACCATTGATAGCCGGCGCCAATCGTACCGCCCGCCCCACCACGTGCGGAAGTGTTGGCACTGCCTTTTAGGACCCACTTACCGTTCGCACTGACCGTTGACACCCCAATCGCCATGCCGGACTCACCTCGCCATACACCACCGGCAATCGCTACCATGCTCTTACCCGGCAAGTAGGCTTGAGGTAAACCAGCTGCCGCCATCGCAGCCGCAATACCGGCATTGGCACGGTTATTATTACGTTGAATATCGTCTCGATTTGCGTCAATCTGTTGCTGTAGCTTGTGATTGGCCGCTGACAATTGTTCAACGTTAACCGCATCCGTTCCAGCAACACCAGGGGCGACGTTTGTTATGCGGTTATTATTCATATTAATACCGTCTTTATCAATCACCGGGCCACCGTTATTAACGCTGATGCTATCGGCATTCACGGTGCTTGCGGTGAGACTATTCAGCGTCACGTCTTGCTTTAAGCTAATCTCGATTTTGCCCGAATTATCGGTTCCTGTTTGAGCTACCGAAATATTACTATCGCCAACAAAGGTGACTTTACCGTTAGAGCCAATCTTTGAGGTATTGCCATTTGCGTCGGTAACGCTCCAAGGTGCGCTTGTATTGTTCCCAGCGTTTCCAATCTTCGTGTCTAGCGCATTTAATGCGGCGTTAACGCTGTTATAAGTGTTACCGTCCACATTCAATTGGGTGATTAACTTGCCGCCTTCAAACTTGGATTCACCGCCCATGCCAGCAGCAACGCTTTTAGCAAATTCATCAATATTTGGACTTGAACCACCACTATCTACTGATGCCTTAAGTTGTTTGAGCTGAGCTACGTTCACCGCATCTGTATCATTCAGACCAGCTGCCACACCGGTGATCTGGCGGGTGATGTTATTGGCTACATCACCTACACTGACCGCCGCAGCGGTTGATGTCCAGGCGATATTCGTAGCTTTGTCATTGCCTGCGTACGGAGTTTGAGTCGACTGGTCCCAACCGGTAATGCTTTTGTCTGTATTAGCCACGGAAGCTATACCCAAGGCAACGCTACCTTCTATCTCAGCTTTGGCGCCAACTCCCACTGCGGTAGCTTTGTTGGCCACAACGCTATTGTTACCGATGGACACTGCTTCACTGATATTATCTAGTGTGATGTTATTGCCCATTAGAATGCTGTCTGACACCGTCGTCAACTCCTGCTCATTACCCGTTACAAAGGAGTTTTGAACATCGTCTAGCACATTCTTCGCCCCAGCAACAAACACACGCTTAGTGTTCTCAACTTTATTTCCAAAACCTTGTACGGACGAAAGTTCGGTATTTGTCACACTACTGTGCATGCCCGTCAGGAAAAGGTTTTTGCCATTGTCGACAGTATTGCCGGCACCGATGACTCCAACTTGGCCAAGTTGGGTTTTGCTATCACGCAGCTTATCCCCAATGCTAGAGGCCGCAGTAGGCTCAAACATACCTACGTCTATCTGGTCGTTATAAGAATTCTCGACTTTGTTACCGTAACCGCTGATGATTACACCATTGCTTTCCTGCACCTCATTGGCCGCACCAGACACAATAACCGCAATACTGTTGTACTTCTTGGTATTTGTGGTCTTATCCATGTTGCCCACAGTATTATAGGAACCAGTTATCTGGGAAAAAGCGCCCTGGGCAGCCCAATCCCGCCTGCCGAAAAATCCACCCGTCTTAGCGTGTTGATTAATCAACAGATCGTTGTTGCTACCAATCACGGTGGAATATAGCGCATGCGTATTTGATTGTGCGCCGATCAGGGTCGAGCCACGTCTGGAAGCACCTTTCTGGTTGCTATGGTTAGCAGCCTTAGTGGGTGTACCAATATTTATCGCTTCGTGACCGGCATACGATTCTTTTCCGATGGCGATCGAACCTTCCACGCCATCACCGACCTGTGCCTTGGTACCAATGGCGATGGCATTCTTATTGTTTCCCTGGTACCACATCGACGCAGTATTACCGATGGCGATATTACTTTCCCCGTTTGCTTTGGCTTCATAACCGATAGCAACCCCTCTTTTCCCGGCTTGTGTCGCTGATAGGCCTGTATTGCGCCCTGTACCAATTGCAACGCCCTCTTCTTCCGCTTTAGTGTTGTAACCTACCGCAATACTGCGAGGTGCACTAGCGATGGTGCTATGACCTACCGCTATGCTGTTGACGCCACCAGCATTAGTCGTTGTACCTCCTAGCGCAATAGCATTTTGGCCAAGCTTGCTGGTCGCCCAGGTCTCTGCATTTTGAATCGCTGCAGCTATGTCGGCTGCCGTAATACCACTAATCGTCGCAAAACCGCCAGCACCATTAGGTATCTGACATGAATAACTCTGTTTTCCATCTGGACTCGTACAAGTAATGCCCGTCGGACTGCTGATGGACGCAGCGCCATCAACCCTATAATCAGCGCTAGCCGTCATCGGCAAACCACTCATCACCACCAAGGCAACACTGGTCAATGTGCTTCGTGACGACGAACCTGGGCGTTTAGCTTTCGATTTTGCGACTTGCGAGACCGTCACATAGGGGGGGGGTACTCGCTTGCTCGCTCCACACAGTTTTATAAATATGATTCATATACAACACCTTTTTAATTTAAGCTTTGTTGAGAGTGCTTATACGACAGAGCTTGAGAAAATACGTGCTCAGATTCAATCCTGGTTTAGTCCTCAAAAACTAACAGCCTCCACCCCTTAAACCCTATTTCAGACGCTTAAAATCCAAGCTTCTTGTTGTTAAGCATGTATTCATGACTTAGTCGATACTAAGCTGCTTAGTTAAAAATCAACGAAGCGGCATCGGTATATACGCATTGTACTATGATTTCAACCCCATCACGCTACCACTACAGCATCTCTTTACGCAATTGCTCTGGTGATTTTATCGACAGCAAGCCGGGCGCTACGTCAAACACGGTTTTAGCACCGTATTGACCCTGCTGATTCATACGATAAGCAGCCCGCGCATAAGCAACGAGTACACTGGATGTAAAACCGGGGTTATCATCCAACTGCAAACCATACTCAATCACTTGATTATGCTCAGGGCATGTATTACCACTACGGATCACAAAGCCACCATGCGGCATTCGCTGATGCTCACGTGCTAAGGTTTCCTCATCAATAAAGTGAACGGTAGTGTCATATTCATCAAAGTAGTTAGGCATGGTTTTAATCGTCTGCTCAACCACGGCGGCATCCGCCCCCGCTTGCAGCACCACATAGCACTCACGTGTGTGCTTATCACGTGTACTAAGCGTTGGGCGAGTGCCTGTACGCACGGCATCCATGGCTTTGGCTGAAGGCAAGGTATACTGCACCCCCGCCTTTACCCCCTCAACGCGACGTATAGCATCCGAGTGACCTTGGCTTAAACCCTTGCCCCAGAAGGTGTAGCTCTCCCCATCAGGCAGCACCGCTTCAGCATATAAACGATTAAGTGAGAATAAACCAGGATCCCAGCCCACGCTGATGAGTGCCGTTTTTTTGGCAGGGGCTGCAGCAGCATCAACACTGGCATAAAACTCAGGAATTCTAGCGTGGGTATCAAAACTATCAACTGTATTAAATAATGCCGCCAACGCCGGCGTCTGTTGCGGCAAATCGTCTTTAGAACCACCACATAGAATTAACACATCGATTTTATCTTGAAAGCGCTTTAGGTCATCCATGGCAAAGACCTTGGTCTGCTCATTGAGCGTCACCAACTGCTCTGGTGGCCGACGGCTAAACACACCAACAAGACTCATATCAGGATTGTGCTGAATGGCGGTCTCTACACCACGACCAAGATTACCATAGCCGACGATACCGATTCGAATAAGTTGGGACACGATTTAACTCCAAATTGAGGTGAATAAACAAGTTGACTTCCTCCCCTCCCTAAAGGGATGGGATTCCTGCTTCCAGACGGCCAAGCCCGACCGCAAGAATGTTCCGACTGGCGTTGATACCTCGATCATGCCTTGTGCCACACTGCGCACACGTCCATTCTCTTATTCGCAAACCTGCTCTACCTTTCGGACTGCTGTCACGACTGCCACAGCACGAACACGTTTGGGTAGTGTATCGTTCTGATACGACTTCAAAACGGCAACCTGCGTGCTCGCATTTATAAGTCAATTGCCGTTTGATTTCAAACCAAGCAGCGTCATAGACGGACTTGGCTAGTNTTGATTTCTTACTGTTAAATTGATTACTCGNTACATCACCCACCACAATCAAAGCGTTCTCTTTCACTAGCTTAGTGGTGAATTGATGAATCATATGTTGTCGAGTGTTTTTTATCTTNGNATGAATCGCCTTAACTCGCTTTTTATTCCTTGCACGTTGTGCAATNGCTAAGGGCTTAGCCCACTNCTGTGTTTGTTTCNTTTCTAAGGTATCACCATTGGATGCCACCGCTGCCGAACTTAACCCTAAATCAATCCCGATTTTACCTGTACCACACGTTTTCTTAGGGAAGTCTTTTACTGTGANACACGCATACCAACGCCCACGGCTATCTTGCACAATCTCTAGTGTGTTGATGCTGTACAAGCTTAAGTTATAACTATCCCACAGATCAATCATGAGCTGATTGCCTTTGCCTAGGCTTAGCTGCAAGGTGCTTTTTAA
>NZ_AQVB01000030.1 GCF_000372065.1 Oligella urethralis DSM 7531 | reverse complement strand
CTTGCTGTAACCGTTGCGGCTATTGCCGTCCGTTTTAGCGCCTCTGGCGTGTTTACTGTAGCCAAGGTGCTCCTGTAGCTCAGCGGCTAAGGCTGTCTCATACAGTTGCTTGCGCAGCTTGTCTGCGAGTGCTTCAATGCTATCGCCATCGCTCGGCTTTAGGTNTAATTGCTTGATTAACGATTGAATGATGTCGTCGTCTTTAGTCATGTAACTTTCCATGTGAAATACTCCTATGAAGAATATCGGATTAAAGGAAGTTACACAAAATTATTTACAGGCTCACTCAAAATATTTTACAAACAAAAATTAATGAAAGCGACCAAACAGGAAAACGAAAATCAATCCTCACAGAATAACCTAATGACTACAGATCTTTCTGCTTTAGATTCTGTCAAAATATTCATTAATATTGTTGCCCCTATTATTTTATTTCTAAGCGGTACAACAATTTGGCAAAGCCTAAATGAACTCGGTCTATCGCATCTTTTTCTGGCGACAATAAAATCAGACGCAACCTTTTTGCTAATAAGCGTATTTTTACTCGTAACTTCATATGTACTAGCAAGTTATATACTATTAGTAATACTGAGCTTAATTTTACTCTATCATAAAGGTAAATCCCTATATCATATCCCCATTATATTAACTCTTGTAAGTTTTATACTAATACTTATAGTTACTTGGCTTTTTTTTAAATGGCATGGCGTTAAATTAACTTTAATAACGAGTTATATCATTATGGTTATCTATTTTTATATTGCTCGAACATCGAAGCAACTCGAGATACCAAATAAAACTTTTTCCACTAAAAACTTCTTAATCGCCCTGGTAGCATTAACACTTGTTTTTACACTTCCGTTAACATTTTCACAATCAATTGGCAAACAATTTATTATACGTATGGCCTCTTTTAGTCAGCTACCCAGTAATGCCTCTTGGTATGTTTTAGATGAAGATTACATTAGAAGATTCAAACTTAAGCAACAATTAAAAATCAATAATATTACAACAAATCAATTACTAAACTTAAAAGAACGATTTGCAAGAACAACTCAAGACAGTAAATCTTACCTATCCTCTACCGATTTGCCATATCAGCAACATCCAAATACTCTGTATGGATATTTCTTATGGAATGTTGGTGAAACTCGCGTATTCTGTCCAGACTATTTCAATTTGAAGGAATTAAAAAAACCTTATTATAAAGCTATTGTCTCAAACTGCTTAATTATTAAAGAGCGATTTATAGAGCCTTCAGTAGGGATTCAATAAAGCGCATGGGGTAATCTCCCCTCAGAACCGTAGTGATTTAAGGTAGAATTTTCTATAAAGGAAATTCGATGCGTAAATCAAGATATACCGATAGTCAAATTTTAGTGATTCTTAAGCAGGCAGAGGCCGGTACGCCGCTGCCTGCGTTTTGTCGTGAGCACGGCATGAGCAGTGCCACCTTCTATAAATGGCGTGCCAAATATGGTGGCATGGACACCTCGATGATTGCCCGTCTTAAGGAGCTTGAGGCGGAGAATAAACGCCTCAAGAAGATGTATGCCGAAGAACGCCTGAAGGCAGAAATCATCAAGGAGGCGATGGAAAAAAAGTGGTAGCGCCATCTCGGCGTAAAGAGATGGCGCAAAAGGCTGTCCAGTATCGTGGTGTCAGCATCCGCTTAGCTTGNCAAGCCTTCGGCATCAGTCAAAGTTGCTACTATTACCAAGCCAAAGGGCGTGAGGAGAATGAGCTCATCGCCGATTGGCTGTTAAAACTAGCTGCTGAGCAGAAGACGTGGGGCTTTGGTCTTTGCTTTCTCTATCTTCGCAACGTTAAGGGTTTCAAATGGAATCACAAGCGAGTCCATCGCATCTATCGGGAGTTGCAACTCAACCTGCGCATCAAGCCGCGCCGTCGCATAAAACGAGATCGTCCGGACACTTTAGGAACAGCCACAGGCATTAACCAAGTCTGGTCGATTGACTTTATGCACGATACACTCTCTAACGGGCGCACCATTCGTTTGCTGACCTTGGTGGATGATTTTAACCGTGAAGGCTTAACTATCGAGGTGGACTACTCTCTACCCTCTGAGCGCGTTACACGCGCTCTGGAGCAGGTAATGGAGTGGCGAGGACAGTCTGCTTGCATACGCATGGATAACGGGCCTGAACTCATTAGCAATCACATGGTGTGTTGGGCGAAGGAGAAGCAAATAACGCTTTTAGATATCCAGCCCGGTAAGCCACAACAAAATGCGTAGGTGGAGAGGTATAATCGAACCGTTCGTTATGATTGGCTGGGGCAACATCTCTACGACGATTTGGAAGAGGTGCAGCAGGAAGCCACGCGTTGGCTCTGGACTTACAATAATGAACGCCCGCATATGGGCATTGGTGGCATTACCCCACAACAAAAGTTAGAACGATTTTTTAATACTGTTTCTACCTAAAATTGCTACTAAAAATGGGGGTCATACAAAGGGAAATCATTTTAATACTTACATGTTGTCTAATCTATGATGGATTGGCATATAATCTTGCCACAGTAAAACAAGTTATTACCTTTTTATGTCTCAAATTTATTCAAATAAAGTCTCCTGTACAGTAGGAAAACCATTGCTTCGCCGCTATACCGAAGTGAGTGTTTTTCTGCTTGGCTTTCTGGCGCTGATTGTACCTAGTGGCTATTCAATCGGTGCGGTCTTGCTTGTGTTGGGTGGTTTGTACGTATGGTCTAAGGATTTTAAAAATAAAGACTTAGTGGAATTGGACCGTCGAGACAAATGGCTGCTGGCGATATTACTTTTCTTCTCCCTAGAAGGGGTGTTTAACTGGCTTTGGCATGGCTTAGTCAGTGGAGTCTTTGATGATAGTGACTTAGACAAGGTGATACGCTTTGCGCTTGCGATACCAATATTTTTTCTGATTTATCGAGCAAGACCGTCATTACATTACTTATGGACGGGGATAGCGGTAGGGGCGATTGGTGCCTGTATTTTTGCGATATACCAAAAGTTTGGCTTGGGTTTAGCAAGGCCACATGGCTATACCCATCCCATACAGTTTGGTAATTTATCGATGGTCTTAGGTGTGTTCTGTCTAGCCGGTCTTGGCTGGGCATCCACTCTGAAAAAATACAAAGCCTTCTTTATCTGTTTGCTTGCGGTTGGGGCTTTTTGTGGTCTTAATGGTTCTTTTCTCTCGGGTAGTCGTGGGGGATGGATTGGCCTTCCGTTTGTACTCTTTTTTCTGTATCGTGTCTATCGTAGTTTTTTTTCAACCAAGGTCAAAGTTATTGGCTTGATAATCACTTGTTTTCTAGCAATTACCGTATTTAATTTGCCACAACTGGGTATAAAAGATCGAGTGAATAAGGCTTTTAATGAGATTAAAACATATGAAGCTGGCAATGTAAGCTCTTCAATAGGTGCGCGGCTGGAAATGTGGAAGGGCACTGCCATCCTAATTAGTGAAAAACCACTGATGGGTTGGTCCAAAGAGGGATATATTCAGGCCAAAAAAGAGCTTGGTGCGCAGAGGGTAATTCAGGGGATTGCCGCTACACAATTTTCACATGCACATAATGAGCTCCTAGATCGTCAGGTAAAACATGGTTTGCTTGGTTTATTAGCATTGTTAGCGCTTTATGCTGCGCCTATAATTGCCTTTAGTGCTTATCTTAGACATAAAGACTTAGCTAAGCGATCACTTGTGGTTGCGGGTGTGTTGCTGCCCTTTGTGTTTATCGACTTTGGATTAACCCAAGCATTTTTTAGGCACAATAGCGGTGTTATGATGTATGCCGCTTTTTTAATGGTGTTTGCTGGGTATTTTAAAATGGTGAGAACATCGGTTTCTACTAAATGGTGAGTATTCTAGTGTTACTTATTTCCTACATCTATAATCATCTATGGGTGATTTGAAGTATTCATCAGTACAGAAGTAAATTATCAGCTTGTGGAGCTTGTTTATAATTTATATTTAAGTTTAAGGTGAGCTTAACAAATCCTAATTTTCTGCTTCGCTAAGAATAGGATAATTATTAGGCTTCATTACTATTTAGAAAAAAAAAATTATGAAGAAGTAAGCATTTATACCTTATTTAGTGTCTCTCAAAACAGTATAAATAGTGCTCGTTTGACAATAAGGAAGATAGTGATAAATCAAAATAAACTCTTATTTAATAGTTATCAGAATAAAACTAGATGAAATTGCTAAATCAAAATACTCTTCTTCGAGTCGTGAACTTATTTCTACGATTAGTTACTTTATTCAGTAAGTTTGCCATTATTGTTTATGTGGCAAGGGTTTTGAGTCCTGCTGAGGTTGGTTTATATGGGTTGTTTGTAGTCTCAGTATCTTATAGCTTATACTTTTTAGGTTTTGATTTTTATACATTTAGTTCGAGAGATATACTCGGACGTGATAAAGCTATTTGGGGGCGCTTGTTCAAAAGTCAGTTGCTCTTTTTTGGATTAACATATCTAATTGTTTTACCTCTAAGTACTTTGCTTTTTATATATGGATTCTTACCGTTTGATCTTATTGTTTGGTTCTTAGTTTTAATGGTTTTAGAACATATGAATCAAGAGCTTAGTAGGTTGTTAATTGTTTTGTCGGAACAGTTATACGCAAGTTTGGCAATGTTTTTTCGCTCTGGATTGTGGTGTTTAATAGCAATAGTATGTATGTGGTTTGAGCCTGAGCTAAGGAATCTAAATACATTATTTTTTTTATGGGCTATTGGAAGTGTGACTGGAGTCGTAGTGGGCTTGTGGCGCTGCAGCAGGCTAAAGGTGTCTGGTTGGAAAGAGGCGGTTGACTGGCACTGGATTAGAAAAGGGCTTGTAGTAGCAGGTCCTCTCCTTGTAAGTACTTTAGCACTTAGAGGTCTATTCACAGTCGATAGATATTGGTTTGAGACTTTATCTTCATTAGAGGTTCTAGGGGCTTATACTTTATTTATAGGTTTAGGAAGCGCATTAATTTCGTTTTTAGAAGCGGGTGTTTTTATGTTTTCTTATCCAAAATTAATTCGTTTATATAAACAGCAAGATAAGCAAGGGTATAGTCAAGAAATGAAGCGAATGCTCATATTAACTCTGGGTTTTTGTTTGGTTTTTGCTTTGGGTAGTGCTCTTGTCTTGCCATTGTTGCTACAGTGGTTAGGTAATGAAATATATATACAATATCAAAGTCTATTTTGGTGTTTATTACTTGCTATGAGTTTATATGCGGTTGGAATGATTCCACATTACGGTTTATATACAAAAGATTTTGATAAGCCTCTTATTTACTCTCACTTGTTAGGCTTTGTGTTTTTCTTGCTGAGCACCTATTTAATTTCCAAAGTTGACCGATTTTGGGCTGTTCCTGTGTCTTTAAATTTAACTTTTTTTGTGATTTTTTTAATTAAATTAGGGGCTTATTGGCGACATAGTGTTGCACATAGTCAGAATAAGAAAATAACGGTAAAATGATAAGCTAGGCACTTAAATTAGGATTTAAATAGTATGTTAAATGGAAAAACAATTCTGGTAACTGGTGGTACAGGCTCGTTTGGTAATACTTTTGTACCGATGACTCTTGAGAAGTATAACCCCAAAAAAATTATAATTTTTTCTCGCGATGAAATGAAGCAGTGGGAGATGGCAAAAAAATATCAAAAAGATCCGAGAGTTCGTTTTTTTATTGGTGATGTACGTGATAAGGAACGTCTATATCGGGCTTTAGATGGCGTTGACTATGTTGTCCACGCTGCAGCAACTAAGATAGTACCAACAGCGGAATATAATCCATTCGAATGCGTTAAGACAAACGTAAGTGGTGCTATGAATTTAATCGATGCCTGTATTGATAAGGGAGTAAAGCGTGTAGTTGCCCTTTCAACTGATAAGGCGAGTAGTCCAATAAATCTATATGGTGCAACCAAATTGGTCTCTGACAAATTATTTGTTGCCGGAAATGCTTATTCAGGTGAGCATGGGACTTTATTTGCGGTGGTTCGATACGGTAACGTCATGGGTTCACGCGGTTCGGTAATCCCATTTTTTATGTCAATCAAGGACAAAGGTGTATTGCCGATTACTGATAATCGAATGACTCGCTTCATGATTTCTTTAGAGCAGGGTGTAGAGTTGGTGTGGCATGCTTTTGAAGATATGGTAGGTGGTGAAATTTACGTAAAGAAAATCCCATCAATGAAAGTTACAGATATTGCCAAGGCTGTTGCACCAGAAGCGAAACAGGAGGAGATTGGTATTCGTCCGGGTGAAAAATTACATGAACAAATGATTAGTTCGGAAGATGCTTATTATACCTATGAGTATGATGAACACTTTAAAATTTTACCAGTTATTAATGATTGGAGTACATCGCCAGAGCGTATTAAAGATGGTGTTAAAGTTCCCGAAGGGTTTGTATACTCTAGTGATAATAACTCTGAGTGGATGGATCAAGTAGCTTTACAAAAGTGGATTGAGCTAAATCGCTCAAAAATCGGAGCGATATAAATGATTCCTTATGGTAAACAGAGCATTAACCAGGCAGATATTGACGCGGTAGTCAACGTATTGAAATCAGATTTCCTTACTCAAGGACCTCAAGTACCAGCTTTTGAGAAAAAAATAGCAGATTATTGTCATGTAAAATATGCTTATGCGGTTAATAGTGCGACTTCTGCGTTACATATTGCTTGTTTGGTTTTGGGCTTAGGTGAGGGGGACATTTTATGGACTACACCTATTACTTTTGTAGCCTCAGCTAACTGTGGTTTGTATTGCGGTGCAAAAGTGGATTTCGTTGATATAGATCCTAAGACTTATAATTTATCGCTGACAAAGTTAAAAGAAAAACTCGAACTTGCGAAATCCACTGGAAGTTTGCCAAAAGTTTTAGTTGCCGTGCATCTCTGCGGACAGCCTTGCGAGATGCAGGCCATTAGAGTTTTATCGAAACAGTATGGTTTCAAAGTGATTGAAGATGCGTCGCATGCGATAGGGGGACGTTATCAAGACAAACCAATAGGTAATTGTGAATATAGTGACATCACTGTTTTTAGTTTTCATCCAGTGAAAATTATAACGACAGCCGAAGGCGGAGTGCTTACCACTAACGACCGTGAGGTTGCGCAACAGATTGAATTGTTGAGAAGTCATGGTGTAACTCGTGATCCACAATTAATGACTCATGAGCCAGATGGTTCCTGGTACTATCAACAAATAGCTCTTGGCTATAACTATAGGATGACTGAACTGCAGGCAGCATTGGGTGTAAGTCAAATGGATCGTTTGGATGAGTTTGTTTCAGCTCGTCATCGTTTGGCAGCTCGTTATAATGAGTTATTAGCAGATTTGCCATTGATATTACCTTGGCAACATCCAGATAGTTACTCAGGGTTACATTTGTACGTTATTCGTTTGCAATTGGATAAAATAAATAAAACACACAGAGAAGTCTTTGATAGTTTAAGAAATCAAGGGATCGGTGTGAATTTGCACTATATTCCCGTGCATACGCAACCTTATTATCAAGCGATGGGTTTTATAAAAGATGATTTTCCTGAGTCTATAAAATATTACGAAGAAGCAATAAGTTTGCCGATGTTCCAGTCAATGACTGAACAGCAACAAGATGAGGTGGTTGGTGCGTTGAGAGGCCTACTATATGAGTAGGTTAGCTGTTATCCCTGCACGAGGTGGTAGTAAACGGATACCCCGTAAAAACATCAAATCATTTGATGGGAAACCGATGATTGCTTGGTCCATAGAAGCAGCCATATCCAGTGGCTGTTTTGAGCGTATTTGGGTTTCAACAGATGATAATGAGATTGCCGAAGTAGCACAAAGTTATGGGGCGATTGTTCCTTTTCTAAGACCAGAACAACTAGCAGACGATTATGCTACAACGATGGATGTGATGGCTCATGCTGTTAAGCATTTCATCGATACAATAAAGGGCGAAGAATTAGAGGCAGTTTGCTGTATTTACGCTACTGCCCCATTCATTAAAGAAAGTGATATTCAAAAGGGCTATCGTACTTTAACTGATCATTTAGACTTATCTTATGTGTTCAGTGCAACTACCTATGCTTTCCCTATTCAACGAGCGATTAAGTTGAATGATGCTAGTAGAGTTCAAATGTTTGAACCAAGTCAATTTGTTGTTCGTTCACAAGACTTGGAAGAAGCTTATCATGATGCTGGTCAATTCTATTGGGGCAGACCTAAGGCTTGGTTAGAAAAGGCACCAATCTTTTCCGAAAACTCGCAATTAATTGTGCTTCCGCGCCATCGGGTTCAAGATATAGATACTCAGGAAGACTGGGTGCAAGCTGAGTTTCTTTCTAAGGTAATGAAAAGAGTCTGATCTATTTATGAAGTTTATTATTCGTGCTGATGCAGCTATCCATATCGGCAGCGGTCATATTATGCGCTGCTTAACGCTTGCTAAAGCGTTAAGAGATTACTCGCACACGGTAAAATTTATTTGTAGAGAGTTCCAAGGTAATTTGATTTCTTATATTCGTAGCCAAGATTTTGAAGTATTTAACATTCCACACTTAAATAATAGTTTAACTAGTGTTGATGAAGAAAATACCCATTCCTCATGGTTGGAAGTAAGTCAAGAAGAGGATTTTGATTCTTGCAAAACGTTCTTAGAAAAAGAAAAACCTGATTGGATAATTGTTGACCATTATGCTTTATCTGAAGAATGGGAAGTTTTAGCGAGGGATCACACTAAGAATATAGCGGTTATTGATGATTTAGCTGACAGAAATCATGATTGCGATATCTTGCTTGATCAAAATTATGGAAGTCTAGAAAGTAGTTATGCCGAGTTGGTTCCAAACGAATGTAAGTTATTGATTGGAACGCAATACGCACTGCTTAGACCTGAGTTCGCTAAGTACAGGGAGATCAGTGTTGCACGTCGAGAAAAAAATTCATATACGATAAATCAGATTCTAGTTAATCTTGGTGGAATTGATAAAGATAACCACACCCTAAGCGTGTTGAATGCTTTAAACGCTTGTCTTCAGAATGAGTGCGTTAAAGTTGTGATGGGTGCGACAGCACCGCATATTGAAGATATTAAGTTATATGCTCAAGAAGTTGGGTTTAAGTGTGAGGTGCTTGTGGGGATTAACAATATGGCAGAGCTGATGGCAAACTCTGATTTGGCTATCGGTGCCGCTGGTAGTACCACCTGGGAGCGCTGTGCTCTGGGGTTACCAACGATTCTTGTTGTGTTGGCGGAAAATCAGATTGCAGTAGCGAAAGCGCTTGCTGATGATGGGGCTGTGTTTTTAGCAGACGTAAACTCATCATTATCAGAGGATATTAAGTTGTTTTTTTCTAGAGTTTCTAATGATACAAATTTTCTAGCATCTTTATCAAAAAAATCTAGAAAAATATGTTTTGGCGATGGTGTTAATAAAGTTGTGCAAGTTTTGTCTTCTTTATCGAAGCAGGGAGGAATGATATGTCTTTAGTCCCCATTAAAGAACAAGATCTTGAGATGATTTTGGAATGGCGTAATGCCGAGGAAGTTAGAAAGAATATGTACACTTCGCATATTATTACTATGGACGAGCATAAAGCTTGGTTTAATGGACTAAAGAATAATAAAAATGTTCAATGGTTTATTTATCATGAAGACAATGGTCAAGCAGCGGGTGTTGTCGGGTTTACAGATATAAATATGAAAAGCAAAAATGCCTCTTGGGGATTTTATGCTGGATCAAATGCTAAGAAAGGAATAGGCTTTAGGATGGAAATTGAAGCTCTTAATTACGCATTTGATACCTTAAGGCTTCATAAGCTAAATTGTGAAGTTTTAGCCACGAACATGCGTGTAGTTTCTTTACATGAAAAGTTTGGCTTCATTAGAGAAGGTTTATTTAGACAGAACCATTTTAATGGGGAAGGTTTTGTTGATGTAATACGTTTGGGGTTGTTGAGTGAAGAATGGGCTGATAAAAAGGGTGAGATTCAAGAAAAGGCCGCTTCTTTCAAATAAGAATATGGGTGGATTATGAGCTACGAAATCGAAATTGATAAACGCAAAATAGGGACTAATCATCCGCCCTATATCATTGCTGAGATGTCAGCAAATCATAATGGAAGCCTTGAAAATGCATTCAAAATTATTGAAGAAGCTAAAAAGGCTGGAGCAGATGCGGTAAAGTTGCAGACGTATCGCGCAGACACCATTACGTTAGACAGTAAAGATGAAGCCTTTATGATTCGAGGTGGTTTATGGGATGGAAAGTCATTATATGATTTATATCTTGACGCTCAGATGCCTTGGGAATGGCATAAACCTCTTTTCGAACATGCTCAGAAAGTAGGTATTACGATTTTTAGCTCACCATTTGACTTCACTGCAGTTGATTTATTAGAAGAGCTTGATGCGCCTGCTTATAAAATTGCCTCATTTGAGGCGGTAGATATACCCTTAATTAAATATGTTGCCAAAACTGGCAAGCCGATGATTATTTCAACAGGTATGGCAAATGAAGAGGAAATTCAAGAAGCAATTGATGCTGCAAAAGAAGGTGGCTGCCAGGAGTTAGTTGTTCTGAGGTGTGTTAGTGGCTATCCAGCTCCAGCCGAAGACTATAATTTACGAACAATTACTGATATGCAAAAAAGGTTTGGTGTATTGACGGGATTATCTGATCATACACTCGATAATACAACTGCAGTGGTCAGTGTTGCCCTAGGCGCTTGTGTTATTGAAAAGCACTTTACTCTCGATCGAAATGGTGGTGGGCCTGATGATAGTTTTTCGCTTGAACCTGAAGGTCTAGTTAAGTTGTGTGAAAGTACGATGATTGCCTGGAAAGCCTTGGGTTCCGTTAATTATGGCCTGAAATCAAGTGAGCAGGGTAATGTTAAATTTCGTCGTTCACTATACTTTACTAAAGATATGAAAGCTGGTGATGTCATCACTCCAGACAATGTGCGAAGTGTTCGACCTGGGTATGGTTTGGCACCTAAGTATTATGATGAGGTTTTAGGTAAAAGAGTGACTGTTGATATTAGGAAAAATAGTCCACTAGCATTTAATTTAATTGAAATGTAGAGGTTTCCTTTACTAAGAGATTAAATAGGTAATCTCCCCTCAAAGCCGTAGTGATTTAAGGTAGAATTTTCTATAAAGGAAATTCAATGCGTAAATCAAGATATACCGATAGTCAAATTTTAGCGATTCTTAAGCAGGCAGAGGCTGGTACGCCGCTGCCTGCGCTTTGTCGTGAGCACGCCCCCTCTGTCACACTAGTTGTCTGATTTTCTGATTTTTATATTTCATATAATTGAGGGAGCGGTTAGTGTCTTACAATGTCGTCTTATAGTCCAGAATTTAAAGCGCAGATCGTTAAAAAAATGATGCCACCGAATAACCAAAGTGTGGCTCAAATTAGCCGAGAAAGTGGTATTCACGTATCCACTTTATATAGTTGGAAAAAACAGCTACAAGCCAGAGGATTTGTTGTGCCTGCAAAAGAATCACGCCCTGACCAATGGGATACCAAGGCGAAGTTAGCCGCTATTATTCAAACAGCCAGTATGAACGAGGCCGAGCGGTCGAGTTATTGTCGTGAGCATGGCATCTATCCTGAGCAGTTGGACGCTTGGCGGGTTGAGATTGAAGCCTTCGATATGGAGGCAGGACCGGTGACTAAAGCGGTCTTAGCGGCTGAGCGTAAAAAGAGTCGTCAGCTAGAAAAAGAATTAAGACGTAAGGAGAAGGCCTTAGCTGAAACGGCTGCCTTATTGACCTTATCAAAAAAAGCCCGGGCTATCTGGGGCAACGAC
>NZ_AQVB01000029.1 GCF_000372065.1 Oligella urethralis DSM 7531 | reverse complement strand
CGCCAACTGGACTACAAGTTGGCGTGGAACGGCGGATACCTCATCGCTGTGCCGCCGCAGAACACGAGCCGCAGCTGTCCGTGCTGCGGCCATGTGTCGGCTGAGAACCGCCAGACGCAAGCCCGGTTCGAGTGCGTGGAATGNGGTTTCGAGGAAAACGCNGATCTCGTCGGCGCGATCAATGTTCTAAGGGCGGGACACGCCCGGTTCGCCTGTGAAGTGAGCGGTGCAGTCATGCCGCCAGCAGCAGGAACCCACCGAAGCGATTCAGGTGCGGCTCAATGTCGCACCTGAGCGCCGTAGGAATCTCCGGCCTTCAGGCCGGGGAGGATGTCAAGTGAAGTAATGGAATATATTGTTGGTATCCTAGTTTTTATTCTAAATCGCTGGTGGTTAGCCCTGCTAATAATCGCGGTGCCACATATTTTGATAGCATATTTCACAGGTACTTGGGGCGGTAAATCAACTTTACTGGACTTGGTCACTGTATGTTGGCTAGTGGCGACACTATTGCCTGGGTATGCGCTTGCGCCAGTCATTAATCATTATGGTCGTATTGCGGTAGCTGAAATTGTTTCATCTGAAACAACGATGTCAAGGAACGAGGATTTTACTGCTGTTTATTCGGTAAAAGCCGTGTATCAGGATGAAAAAGGCGATACTCAAAAGGTATCCTATTGGGATATAAAGTCGCGTATTTACCCAGTTTTTAGTGACTATACCATTCCATGGTCTAAGGGTACTGTTTTCATATTAAAGTATCTACCCAGTATGCCTAGCGAGTTTATTTTTCTGGCGGAGCTGACAGAGGAGGAGAGGCAAGCGGTGTGCCCTGTTCTCAAAGGTAAGTTAAGTGATTATCAAGCACAAAAATCGTCCTTGGGTAGTGAGCGTGATGTGCTGAATAGCAAGGTATATCAAGGGTTAACAGCAGAAGAAAGTGGCAAGCTTAGTCGCAAGATGCGCAGAGGGGAAGGCTTAACAGCAGATGAGCAACGGTTAATGGTATTGAATGAAAAATTGCTTGTGCTTGATAGGAATATATATTCTATTCAGAGTGACTTGATTCAAGGTGACCGTTTTTGTCGAGAGTAAATGGCTCTGTTAGGTTTCATTATTTAAAAAGTCAGTGTGAACCTACCCCATTCTTAACACAGCCCGAAAGTAGAATGTGTTTTCAGCCTGTAGTCAACAGGACTTAAACGATTTAAAGACTCGTGAGGTCTTTCGGTATTGTAAATAGAAATCCACTCTTCGGTGTACCAACGAAGCTGTGCTAGCGTACTGAAGAGGTGCATATCCAACACTTCCTTGCGGTAAGTTCGATTGCATCGTTCGATATAGGCATTCTGGTAAGGACAGCCAGGTTCAATAAAGTCAATCATCATACCGCGTTGCTCTGCCCATTGCATAACAACCGTTGACGTAAACTCTGGGCCATTATCAGCACGGATACAGTCTCGGGGTCATACAACGCCAATGCCTTCATGACGGCATAAATCTACAATCGGCTCGCCCGCTTCTGCACGCTTTAACAAGGTGATGATCTGTTCTTCACTTTTACGTTTGCTCATCGTAAAACGCCTAAAGATAAATTAGTTGTAAAGGAAAATTCTACCGTTGAGCTGTGCTAATTTAGGGGGTGGTTACCTGATAACTCTCCTCCTAGAGTAGTCAAGTTTCAGTTCATGACTATTAATATGACATTGTCATCTTTTTTGTCATAAATTCTTAATCAAAATGTCATGTTCGCCTTGCTAAAATTTTGCCCAAGTAGTGCGCTGAGGAGCGATGTGCTCGCTCATGGTCGATGTTCTAGTCAAGTCAAGGTAAATTAAAATGAGAAAAGTTCTTTTTAAAAAGAATTTTCTCTGATGATTAATTAGCAACAAATATGCTGCGTTTTATATTGTGCAGTGGCTGAGCTGATAGGGCGGTCTGTGATTCAAAGAACATCAAAGATTAATTTTAAAATTTGAAGGTGTTAGTAATGGATTTTTTGAACTTACCATCAACCGATCGTCCTATCGTGGCACATACGGCGCTTGGTCCGCAGTTGGGTTTTTTGAGCTTAACGGGTAAAGAGGCTTTATCTGAGCTGTTTCAGTTTGAAGTGGAATTGGCTGCTGGCACCTTTATGCTTGATGTGCGTTCAATGCTGGGCACGGATTTGACGATTGAGATCGAAACATCGTCTGGTGCACCACGTTTTTTAAATGGTAAGGTCACTGATTTTGAATTACTTGGTCGTGAGCGTACCAATTCCGGCTATTATTTATACCGTGCGATTGTTCGTCCGGCCATGTGGTATTTAACTCAGGGACAAGATAATCGGATTTTCCAAAATCAAAACGTGCCAGATATTTTGAAAAAAGTCTTTGCTCGCTATGGTTTTTCGGTTGAATATCAATTAAATGAAAGCTATCGCGATTGGGAGTACTGCGTACAGTATCAAGAATCCGATTTTAATTTTGTTAGCCGTTTGATGGAGCATGAGGGTATTTATTATTACTTCACTCATCAAAACGGTCAGCATACTCTCGTGCTTACTGATGATGTGGCGACACATCAGCCCTTTCCTGCGTACGACACTTTCACCTTCTATGACACGCAAGGTAATCTTGATTCGGATCGTGAGAGTGTGTATAGCTGGCGTCATCGTGCCGGCATGACCACGGCAAAATATTCAGTGGTGGATTATGACTTCCGTAAACCGCAAGTCAAATTAGATGCCTTGATGTCAGAGTCTTTAGCTGGTGATGATGCCAGTCTTGAAATGTATGAATGGCAAGGTGGTTATCAAGATCTTGATCATGGGGATCAATACGCTCGTATCCGTATCCAAGAGCTCAAGGTAAATCAAGAGATTGTGACGGCTGAAACGACCGTTCGAGGCGTGGCGCCAGGCTATGTGTTTAGCTTGCGTAATCATCCTCGCGCGGCTGAAAATAGAGAGTATTTGGTCATTAACACCACCTACAATATGTCAGTCGCCGGCTATTCTAGCGGCACAGAGCGTAAGGATAATTTCCAAATTCTTTTTAGTGCTATCCCATCTAGTGTACAGTACAGAGCGCCTCGCATCACAAAACAACCTAAGACATCTGGCCCGCAAACCGCCAAAGTTGTAGGACCAGCGGGTGAAGAATTATACACAGATAAATACGGCCGTATTAAGGCGCAGTTCCACTGGGATCGTGAAGGCAAAAATGATGAAAACAGCTCGTGCTGGATTCGTGTTTCCAGTCCATGGGCAGGTGGCGGCTTTGGTGGCTTGCAGCTCCCGCGCATTGGCGATGAGGTGGTCGTGGACTTTATCGGTGGTAATCCCGATCGACCTATTGTTTTAGGTCGAGTCTATAACGAGAGTAATATGCCACCGGTTAATTTGCCTGCAGAAGCCAATATCAGTGGTTTTAGAACGCAGTCAGTATTTGGTGACTCAAGCACAGAAAATCATATTTTATTTATTGATAAATTAGGTCAAGAGTTAGTTGATTTACGTGCTCAGTACGACATGATTGTGAATGTGTTAAATAATCTGGACATTACCGTTGGTAATAATCGAACAGAACACATTAAAAATAATCTTAAGACGACGGTTGATAATACAGAAGAGCGCACTGTTCACAGTACACGTACGACCACGATTAATGGTTTGGAAACAGGCAATTACACGGCCAGTCGCGTGCAGACGATTACCGGTACCCAAGATACTGAAGTGACGTCTGATGATACGTTTATTGTAGGTGGTAATCAGACAACTGAAATTACAGGAGATCATACAGAAACGATTACCGGTAATGATACGATTTCAGTGACTGGTACGCGTACAGAGACAGTGACAGATGCTGTGACTGAGCACTATGAAAGTACCTATGATGAGACCATTGATGGTATTACTACTAGAACGATTAATGCTAGTACCACAGATAAGATTGATGGAATGCATAATTTAACAGTTACTGGCTATACAAGTTATAAACATGAAGGACTTTATTTTAAGAAAATAGATGGTAATACAGTTCACAATCATGTTGGTAGTGTTAGGGAAACAATGGAGAGCACCTGGGATGTAATAGCAACTGGAGACATTAGTATTACTACTGGAGGTGAAATTTTTATGAGCTCACCTTCAGTGGTAACTGTAGAAGCACCTAAATTCAGTCATGTTGGTGCCAGCTGGTGGGATAAACATGGTTTTAAGAATGGCTTGACGGTCTTTAATTTGTCGGCTACGGGGGCGAGTGTATCCGTGGTTGGTGCAGAAAGTAAGACGGTTATAGGTACGACTTCTACTCAGTATTTATCTAAGTTTGATATGGGTATCCTTAAATTTGATGCAAAGGCTGAGGAATTAAAGACGGCTGCAATGAATAATAGGCTCATGGGCTTGCAGACAGATGTTGTCGGTTTTTTTATGAGATGGTAGATTTTTGCTTTTTTAAAAAGAACCTAATATGCGCATTTTAAAACCTATAAGGTTAAGTTGTATACACCGTCCTTATCGCTATCTTAATAAAGATTATTTAGGTGTATCGGCCTTTGTGCTTGTTGATTTTTCAGCGGGGGATCAGTTTCGTCTTCGTACAGAGCAAGAACTATGGCAGTTATTTGAGCGAGTAGCAGTTAAGGACTTTGGTGCCGAATTAATTGATATGGGTATACCTAAGAAGCAGCCAGAGGTGGTGGTTTCAGGTTACGGTTATGGTAAGTATGCGATAGATGGTCGCACTGCTGTTCAGCTTAAGGTAGCTAATGTCAAAAAGGAACTATGGATCACTGGTGATAGGCGATGGGAGGGTGGTCGTTTTAGCAAAGCAGAGGACTTTGAACAGATTCCTATTTCATGGGCTAATGCCTTTGGTGGTGCTGCTGATACAAAAAATCCCATAGGTAAGGGTCTGGACTATAGTGAAAAAAAAGGTATTAATGCGATTTGGCTACCAAATATAGAAAGCCCTAATAACCCGGTCACTCAAAAAAATAAATCATATCTACCGCAAAGTTTTTCTATGCTGCCTATAGAATATGAGGGTAGAAATCTGTTGTTAGGAACTTATGATGAGAAGTGGAGGCGTGAGGAATTTCCAGGATTTGCCAGTGATATTGATTGGTCTTATTTTAATTCTGCCCCTGTAGATCAGCGTTTATCTCATCTCAATATTGCTGATAAACTGAGTTTTCTTAATCTTCATCCTGAAAAACAAGAGTTAATCACCTCTATTCCTCCTTTAAAAATACGGTTTTTCTATAAGTATCAGCAGGGCTCTCAGTTTTATAAAGATGAGAGTTTGTCGGAGGATGAGCTTAAGTTAATGACTTATTGGGCTTTCCCTTCGGAAGAAATGGCGATTTTAAGTTATCAGGGTAATATTCCGATTTCTGAGGATGATGCGCAAGATATAAGTCATTTATTTTTTGCTATTGAGCATGTAGAAAGACCAAAAACAACAGACTATTATAAAGGTATTTATAAGCTTCGGACTGAACCGCAGGTTGGTGGTTTATATTCGTTGCTTGATTCTCAAGTGGTGGATAAGGAGTTTATACAAGTCGCTACGCACGAGAGTATAGTTGTTTCTAAGTTAGTCACTAATAAGCTTGCTAGGGGCCAAAAGGAACTGGATAAAGAAAAAAAAGAGCTTTTAAATAGGTTAAATCTTTCTGAAGAAGAGCTGAAAGAGCACATTAAAAAAGATGAAGAATTAACAGCCACAGATAAAAGCCGTTTAGCTGAACTCTTTAAAGAGCAGAGCAGCTCCTCAGAGCCCTTAGACTTTGAAGCATCTGTTAGAAAGCAAATTGCCCTTGTAGAGAGTCAACCGTCCGTTCTAGAGCAAAGAAGAAAGCAAAAAAAGGCGCTAGAAGAAAGTACAAAAGGTATTGATGCAAAAGTAGAGCAACGCTCAAGTACAGAGAATAAAGAGTTTTTTAATGAGTATTATGAAGAGACTAAGCCTCAACTAAAGGCTGTAAACCTAACTATTCATACTGAGGGTATGGCAGAAGAGGTGGAACAAGAGTTTGCAGAACAATATCGACAAAACTTAGAAAAATTAAGTGAGACATCAGCCCATCAAGCAGATCAATTATCGCTAAAAAAATCAAGTCGCACCAATAAGATTAAGAGTGACTTTGATTGCGCGTTTAACAAGTCATTAGATGAGGGTGACTATTTTTATGTCGAGGGCGCTACCTTAAGCGATAGTAGCTATGCCAATCAATCATTGAAAAGTCAGTTAGAGGTGGTTAATAGTGTTTTTACTTATGTTGAGTTTACAAAGAGTAATCTAGCCGGAGCTTCATTCAAAAGTTGCGAATTCAAAAATTGTGATTTTAGCTCGGTCATCCTAAATGAAGCGGATTTTGTTAATTGTAAATTTGAGAACTGTACGCTCCATGATGTGCAGTGTTTTAATTCTAAATTTCTTGGCTCTCAATTTTTATTTTCAACTCTTAGTAACTGGGTAAATAGTAAGTTACTTTTAGATCAGTTAAAAATTGAGGATTGTAAGATTGAGAGTTTGGTGTTTATACGTTCTGCTTTAAGTGATGTGTTCTTTAACCGCTGTCAAATAAAACGTTCTGGGATGATTAGAGGTAGAGCCAGTAAACTCCGTTATGAAGATAGTGATATTGACTCTTTGGGTTTTATCGCATTAAAGAAAATAATTAATTTAAATCTTTTAAAGGTAAATTTAGAAAAGTTTTTTATTCAGCAAGGTACAGTTTTATTAAAAGCAAAAATTTACGATTCCTCTATTAAGCATTCAAGCTTTAGAGAAGTCTATTTAGAAGAACTGGAAATACAGGACTCTAATTTGTCTAATAACGATTTTTCATCAGCAACTTTTGATAGGACAAAAATTGAGGATGTTTTTTTAAAAAATGGTTTATTTATCAGAGCAGAGTTTAAAAGCTCATTATTTAAAAAATCTGACTTTGCTATGTCATTATTTAAAAAAGCGATATTTGAAAACAGTTTTTTTAGCCAAAGTTCTTTTTTCTCGGCAGATATGCCTCAAGTTCAGCGAGATATAAAGACTGTATTTGAAAATTGCCTACTTGAAAGAGCAAATTTTTTACCAAGGTTGTCAGAAGGAGTAGCTTTGTAAGTGGAAACTATTCTTTTAGATATACAAAACGGTGAGGATATTGCATTAAGAAATATTTCGCATTATCAAAACCAACGATTTGATGTTGAGGGGGCAGCTTTTAAGCAGTGCCTGCTTGAAAATAATCGCTTCGTAGAGTCGAACTGGAATGACAGTACATTTGAAAATGTGTTTTTTTCTCATGTTCAATGGCAGAACTGTGACTTTGAAAATTTACTATTTCATCGGTGTAAATTTATCAATGTGATGTTTGAAGTAACTGCTATTGCAAAAATAAACTTCATTAATTGTGAGTTTAAAAATTGCACTTTTGATGGAGTAACGTTGGCAGAGACTGCGATTAATAGTTCACCGTCAGCGGAGTTGGAGTTTAAAAACGCTGAGATAAATAGATTGGTTTTTGGTTTAAATCAAAACACACGTTTGAATTTTGTTAATAGCAATGTTGAGCATATTTTATTAAATGGCTTTGATTTCCAGGGGTTTCGGTTTGACTCAAGTGTTTTTGAAAATTTGGTTGCTTATCAGTCGGTGCTTGAAGGGTTGGACTTTAGCGGCCTTAACTTAAAGCGTAGTCAATTTAGTGAAAGTGAGGTTTCCAACTGCAAATTTATCGCTGCTGATTTATCCGATTGTAGTTTTGCTTTGTGTCAGCTAAAAAATAATGATTTTTCAAACGCAAACTTGAGCAGAGCCATGTTTGTTGGAGCAAAGTTGGAGTTAAATAACTTTTCTAAGGCGCAGCTGGATGGATCTGCTTTTTCAAATGCCGAGTTAATACGCACTAACTTCACTGAAATAACAGCGCAAATGTTTGTCGCCAGAGAGGCTAGATTCCATCAATGCAGTTTTGCCAAGAGCAAGATAGCATTGTCAGATTTTGCGTACTCACTATTTGAAGATTCGGATTTTTCAAATACAGTACTTCATCGAGTCTCCATGCAGGGAGTTATTAAGAATAATACTAAGATAAGCAGTTTAGGTGTTCTAGATGAGGATAGGGAATTAAGTAAGGCAGATTTATGGATCTTAAGTTAAAAAGTAGTGAGTTAGATGCTGATGGTATTGGAACTGTTTCGCAAGAGGCAGAAAGTCCTCTTAATCGCTTTTTACAGAAAAAGAATAGTACTTTAGGCTTTAAAAGAGTTTCTGGTGTTGCTCTATTAAAGGAGAAAGTTGATGAGCAGACTTATGTCGTGGAGCTTGAAGAGGGCTCTGTTTTGACAGTTAAAAAAGCGATTAGTTGCATCCATCAAGTTAATGTCGGCGATATAGTGTTAGTAGATGGCTCTGAGAGTCGAGCCTATATAACCGCTTTGCTTGAATCCTCAGAATCTTCTATTGACATAGAAGTTGAGACGTTTAATCTAAAAGCAACAGAGCTCAACTTTGATTCTAAAACAGCGAGTTTTGAGACTGAAAGTTATTCAGTCACATCCGTAAGCTATCGCATTAACTCAATTAATCTAGATATGAAGAGTCAAAAAATGACCTCTTTGGCGAAGTTCTTCAGTGAGTCTTATACCATGTCAGAAAAGTTTGTGGCTGAGGTTGATAAAGTGCAGGCGATGAATATTAATTATTCTGCTGAAATGCTTGCACGAATTGATGGGCATACAACAGTTATTAATGCTAAAGAATTACTTAAAACCGATGCTAAGTTAATCGTTTCAGGTTAAAGGAGTTTATATGTTTGCAAATTGTCAATTAGGGGGTATGGACTTAGGTTTTCCTGATGTATGTAAAACCCCGATTCCGCCCATACCATATCCAAATATCGCTATGGGGCCTTTAACAATCCCGATTTGCTTTAATGTTTTGTTAATGGGGTTGCCTCAGCATAACATAATGTCTAGTCGTCCTATCACCTTTGGAGATACTCCTGGTATAGGTTTGGGATTGATTTCTTGGACTGTGATGGCAAGACAGCAGCATGTTACTGGAGCTTTTACTCATATTCTTCGTGGTACACCGGCAACTAGAGTGACTAGTCTTGGTCCTACAAATCTGATTAATTGCCCTCTCTCTGTGAGAATTGTTCCGAGTCAGTTTAAGGCATTATTATTGTGCCCTTAAATTAGGTTTAATGACTTCATGAGTGGTAAAAAGCCTAAACTTTCTCATTCATTATTTAAAAAAATGCAAAATCTATCCGATTTACAACCTTATTTTTGGTTCATGATAGTCTCAATTATTTTTGTACTGTATTTGGTACACCTTGAAAGAAAGCAGGTTGCTGCTTCGGATAGGATAGAAGTAGAGATTGTTGGTCACCAAGAAATTCACGATCATTCAGCAACATTTTATGCTGCGCGTTATCGTTATGAGTATCGAGGACAGGTTTATCACAACACATCAAATAGTAGGACACCTGTCAAGGTTTACAACGTTGGGCAGCTTTTGCCAGCTTATGTTAATCGCGAAAAGCCTAGTGAGATTCAATTGATCGGTCGTGTCACAGAGAGCCCATTAAAGGTATTTCGTTACGTGATGACAGGGGTTATGTGTTTGTTTATTTTTATCTTTGGTGCGGCATTAATTTCTTATATTATTTTTTAGTAACCGAATAGTATTCGATAAAAGTAAAGAATGTATTGAGCATGTGCCCTGAGTAGACTTTCTAATTGACTTAATTGTTGATAAATAGATGTTTTCAAACCTGACAGGACTTGCTGAGCGTACGCCCCAAACGTATTTTTTGTATATTTACGCTTTATGCGCCATCCCACTGTTTTTTGTTCGTCTCTCTATCGTTGAGCATATGGAGAGTACTAGTCATACCGGTTTTTACTTGGGGTTGCTTGTTTGGGTCGTTGCACTTTGTATGGTGATTTGGTTTTACTTTTTACCTGACTTTTCTATGATGCAGCTGAAGAAGCAAGGTAAGGTATGGCAGGCAGAGATAATCGGTGATAGTCATTATGCTTTTTCTGGGTTTCCGCCCAGGTATATAAGCGGGGCGGGGGAGGTGAGCGAGGAACAAATGCGCAAATCAAAACTGTATCGCCGTCTTTTAGTTGAGTTTGAAAATTTTTCCGGTACTCGGGTGTCGCATGTTTTTACACTACCGGTTGATTACTCACCCTCTCTTAGTCTGAAGCAAATAATAGAAACGCAAAATCAAAGTCTTCAGATTGATCATAGTGACACCAAAGCACGCATGCCGGTGTGGCTAAATACCAAGCAGAAGTCACCTGCTTTTGCATTAGCTAATGAAACTGGTGCGGTCACCCGCAAGCATGTCATCTTAGGCTTATGTCTTATTATCATCACCTTGTTGCAGATGATTCTGCCGCTAGTTTATGTGGAGCGAACTACTCAGCATCTGACGGATGATGTATTTACTTTGTTTAATACGGGGACAGCTTGGCATTGGGCGCCGCTATGTAATATCGTATTTTTATGGGCGTTTCACAGTCATGGAGCGGCTGCCAGAGGCCCAAATAGTGGCATTATTGACGTGATTAAGTTGTCAGGGATTCATAGCACGACGGAGTCTATCACTTGGAAGCTTACAAGCTACGGTGATGATGTGACTTACTATCAAGTAGAGGTTTCTTATATTGACAGTATTGGCCAATTACGTGAGATTTCCTTTAAATCAGCTGTGGCTGATTCTGAAGAAAAAGAGTTGAAGTCGATGTTGCAGCAACGGCCTATCCTTTATTTAGAGAATGATAAAAAAAAGGTACTCTTCTTGGATAATTATGATGGGAAATTTCTTTAGTCGTTCGCTATAAGTTCAAGGCTTGCTATGAGTAAGAAAATATAGATGGCAGATGAAAGTAAGGTATATATGGAGCGCACGCCTCACGTCGATGATGAAGTTGTCTTGGGAACATGGATCACCGGTGGGGTCGTCATCTCGACGGAATCTTTCCGGCGTTTGACCAGCCTGACCGGCTGGATGCCCGTTGGCGATCTGGCTGAAATTGTAAGGGCTGCCGGGTTTAGCGTACCTGCGGATGCGGGCCTGCTGGCCAAGCGCAAGCCCGCCTCTCAGGCCAAGAACGACGCGAAGGCCGCCATTGCCAAGGAGGCTGTAGTCGAACCTGACCAGCCGCAAATGCCTGAAGAACCAGCCGAGGCCAAGGTTTTCAAACTTCCAGGACGGCCTCAGCTTGAGGAGTTTTTCAACGAGCACGTCATCGACATCATCTTCAATGCCGAGAAATATCAGGCTTTGGGTATCGATTTTCCTTCCGCCATCGTCCTCCACGGGCCGCCGGGTTGTGGCAAGACTTTTGCCGTGGAGCGGCTTGTCGAGTTTATCGATTGGCCCAGCTACTCGATTGATTCCAACAGCGTCGGCAGCCCCTACATTCACGAAACCAGCAAGAAGATCTCCGAGGTTTTTGACAAGGCAATTGATGGGGCTCCATCCGTCGTCGTCATCGACGAGATGGAATCTTTTCTGTCGGATAGGCGATCTAGTAGCTCGACCGGCTTGCATCACGTCGAGGAGGTAGCGGAATTCCTTCGTCGGATTCCGGAGGCCATCAAGAACAATGTACTGATAATCGCCATGACGAATCTGATCGAGATGATCGATCCGGCCATTCTGCGTCGCGGCCGGTTCGACCACATCATCGAGGTGGGCATGCCATCGAGGGAAGAAGTGGCATCGTTGGTGGACTCACTCTTGAGCAAACTGCCGAAAGCCGACGACCTTAACGTGGACAAGCTCCTCGATGCGCTCACGGGTAAGGCCCTCTCTGATTCGGCTTTTGTCATACGTGAGGCCGCACGACTTGCTGCCAAGGCCGGGAAGACAGAACTCGATCAAACCAGCATTGAGGCAGCATTGAACAGCCTTCCTAAAGACCAAGAGAAAAAAAACAGACGCATCGGATTCGTCTGGGACGACAAGCGGTGTTTGTCAAGCAAGTTGTCCGATTTCTTATGCTGCTAATACTACATTTCTCGCTAAATCGTTACTCTCCTTCGATGGGTTTAACCAGACCTCTTTGACCGGTTTCCAATTGCGAACAGAACGGTTTTTCCAACGTTCTGGTCTAGCTTCTTTGGCTGTCTCATAAACGGCACGGCGATGCGCTAAAACAGCATTATCCTGCCCGCTATGACGCTGTTCTGGTGTTACAAACTGAATACCACTATGGCAATGTTGCGTGTTGTACCAGATGACGAATTGATGCACCCATTGACGAGCCTGTTCTAGGCTAGTAAAAGGCTTATTAGGATAGGCCGGTGTGTATTTGAGTGCTCTAAACAGAGACTCCGAATAAGGGTTATCATCACTAACTGATGGGCGGCTAAAGGAAGGCATAATGCCTAACCTCTGCAAGGTCGCTAGCATAGTAGCTCCTTTCATCGGACTACCATTATCTGAGTGTAAGATGAGCTGGTCTTTTCGGATTCCATGTTTCAGACACGCCTTGTTAATCAGAGTCGCTGCGTGTTGAGCCGATTCTTCTAGGTGAATCTCCCAACCAGTAATCAGACGACTGTAGATATCCATCGTCATATACAAGCGATAGAACTGCCCACGAACGGCACTCGGTAGATAGGTGATGTCCCATGACCATACCTGATTAGGTGCTGTGGCTACCCACGACATAGGCTTAGGCACCTGTCGTGG
>NZ_AQVB01000028.1 GCF_000372065.1 Oligella urethralis DSM 7531 | reverse complement strand
TTTAAGAAGCGTGTGCGTGCGATTCATAAACACATAGGCTTCGTGAGGTGCCACCTGACCAAAGCGCTGAATTGCCTTAGTGCGCAAGGTATCCANCCCCGCTCGTAAATCTGTCGCCTCACTCACCAGGATGATTTTATCTAGTGCCAGTAGGCTAGACGCTTGCTCTTGAATTCCCACNCGTTGGGCGGTCTCGATACGCATTAAAGACGGCATTGATTTCTCCTAACATACACAAAACCTTAGTGTCGCGCAATTTAGGAGGAATGAATACATGTGTTCACCGGACGCTTACGATAATGTTAGCACTTGGCAGATTTAAAATCCACCACATGATCTAAAAATAGCCGTTATATTGTAAATAACGGCTATTTTTATGAGTGAACCCAGCTGCTACTGGCTATCTAAGAATAGTCTTCACAGCTAGGGTATGGCTTGTCAGCTTACTCTTCAGTAGGGCCTGACTCTTTGCTGCTATCTAGCTCAGTCGTCACTGCTTCTGCAGTCGCACCTAAAGCACTTTCAAGAGAAACCGGCTCAATAAAGGGGTTTTCTTGTTCAGTAGAACTGCTGTGCTCGAAGCTACTACGACTGTCAAGCTTCTGATGACGCGCCAAGTGGTAAGCTAAACCAGTACCGGCAGGGATCAAGCGACCCACGATCACGTTTTCTTTTAGACCACGTAGCTCATCACGTTTACCCATCACCGCAGCTTCAGTTAGTACGCGTGTTGTTTCCTGGAAGGAAGCGGCAGAGATGAAGGAGTCTGTCGAGAGTGACGCTTTGGTAATACCCAAGAGGATATTCTGATAAGTCGCTGGTTGACCGCCCTCAGCCTGAACCCGATCGTTTTCATCAAGTAAGGCAGAACGCTCCACCTGTTCACCCGGAATAAAGCTAGTATCCCCAGCATCCTCAACCACCACACGACGTAGCATCTGACGCACAATCACTTCAATATGCTTATCGTTGATCTTCACACCCTGTAAGCGGTAAACCTCTTGTACCTCATCAATAATGTACTGAGCAAGCATCTCAATACCTTTGAGGCGCAGAATATCATGCGGATCAGCAGGACCGTCAACAATTAACTCACCTTGGTGAACCACACGACCATTTTGTACCTGAATATGCTTTTCCTTAGGAATCAAGAATTCATGCGGCTGACCATCGGTATCAGTAATCACTAAACGCTGCTTACCTTTAGTGTCCTTACCAAAGGAAACCACCCCAGAAACATCAGCAAGAATACCGGCATCCTTAGGTGAACGGGCTTCAAATAGCTCAACCACACGTGGTAGACCCCCGGTAATATCACGGGTTTTCTGAGAATCCACAGGGATACGAGCCACGATCTCACCCACACCGATCTCCTGGCCATCACGTACTCGAATCAAGGCACCGACCGGGAAGCTAATCGCTACGCTATGGCTGGTATTGTTTGGACCGAGGATTTTAAGCTCCTCACCTTTCTCATCCAACATCTTGATCTGCGGACGTACATTGGCACGTGTAGCACGCTTAGGTGTAATCACGACTAAGGTCGATAAACCGGTCACTTCGTCAGTTTGCTGGGCTACGTTCACGCCCTCTTCGATATTATCGAATTTCACCTGACCCGCATACTCAGACACAATCGGACGAGTTAATGGATCCCAAGTAGCTAATTTAGCGCCTGCTTTTACCTCATCACCGTCACCAACCATCACCGTCGCACCATAAGGCACACGATGACGCTCACGTTCACGTTCAGTCGTCGGATCAACAATTAATAGCTCACCGTTATTAGAGATCGCAATACGTTCGCCTTTGCTATTGGTCACATAACGCATCGAGGCTAAGAAAGCCACCTTACCGTTAGACTTCGTCTCAACGCTAGACACGCTAGCAGTACGTGAGGCCGCACCACCGATGTGGAAGGTACGCATGGTTAACTGAGTACCTGGCTCACCAATAGATTGAGCAGCAATCACACCCACTGCCTCACCACGGTTCACTAGTGTACCGCGACCTAAATCGCGACCATAACATTGAGCACATAAACCATGACGTGTTTCACATGTCAATGGCGTGCGAATCTTAACCTCGTCAATGCCGAGTTTATCAATTAACTCAACCGCATCCTCATCTAGCATGGTGCCAGCTGTGATCACTGTCTCTTGCGTATCTGGATTAATAATATCAGCGGCAGCGACACGACCTAAGACGCGATCGCGTAGAGGCTCGATAATTTCACCGCCCTCAACCTTGGCTTTGATCATATAGCCATTGGTGGTACCACAATCGTCCTCAATAATCACCAAGTCTTGAGTCACGTCAACAAGACGACGAGTTAAGTAACCTGAGTTCGCAGTTTTTAACGCTGTATCGGCCAGACCCTTACGCGCACCGTGGGTTGAAATAAAGTACTGAAGTACGTTCAGACCCTCACGGAAGTTTGCGGTAATCGGCGTTTCAATAATTGAACCGTCTGGCTTAGCCATCAAGCCTCGCATACCCGCTAACTGACGAATCTGCGTCGCCGAACCTCGAGCACCGGAGTCAGCCATCATATAAATGGAGTTAAATGACTCTTGATCCACCTCTTCGTCGAAGCGATTCAGCACTTTTTCAGTGGCTAATTGCTCCATCATCACCTTCGTGACGCGCTCAGTGGCTTTACCCCAAATATCAACCACGTTGTTATAACGCTCTTGGGTTGTTACCAAACCAGAAGAGTGCTGTTTATCAATGGCTTTAACCTCTTCAGAGGCTTGCGCCAAGATATCGACTTTAGCAGCAGGCACTAGCATATCGTCCACTGCAATAGAGATACCCGCTTTAGTCGCTAAACTGAAACCAGATTGCATCAGTTTATCGGCAAAAATAACGGTTTCTCGCAGACCACAACGACGATAAGCTTGGCTCACCAAATTAGAAATTTCCTTTTTAGTCAGCGCTTTGTCGATAACACTAAACGGCAGACCCTTAGGTAAAATTTCAGACAGTAAAGCACGACCAACCGTAGTTTCAACACGTTTTAATTGCGGCTGGAACTCACCGTTTGCATCTTTAACCCACTCATTTAAGCGCACCGTAATACGGCTTTGTAATTCAACCGCACCAGTATTGTAGGCACGATGCAATTCATTCAGGTCAGCAAAGAAGCTACCCTCACCCTTACCGTTAATACGTGAACGAGTGGTGTAGTAAAGACCTAACACAATATCTTGAGAAGGTACAATCGAAGGCTCACCACTGGCTGGGAATAAGATGTTATTAGACGCTAACATCAAAGTACGCGATTCTACCTGTGCCTCAATCGATAAGGGCACGTGTACCGCCATTTGGTCACCGTCAAAGTCCGCGTTAAAGGCCGCACACACTAGCGGGTGCAATTGAATCGCTTTACCCTCAATCAGTACCGGTTCAAAGGCCTGGATACCAAGACGGTGCAACGTTGGCGCACGGTTTAATAGTACCGGGTGCTCACGAATCACTTCCTCAAGAATATCCCAAACGACCGGCTCTTGAGCCTCCACTAAGCGCTTGGCTGCTTTTGTCGTTGCCACTAAATCCATCGCCACTAAACGGTGGAAAATAAATGGCTTAAAGAGCTCTAAGGCCATCAATTTCGGTAAACCACATTGATGTAGTTTAAGCTGCGGACCGACCACAATCACCGAACGACCGGAGTAATCCACACGCTTACCTAACAAGTTCTGACGGAAGCGACCGCCCTTACCCTTAATCATATCGGCAAGTGACTTTAATTGACGCTTATTCTGACCCGTCATGGCCTTGCCGCGACGACCATTATCCATCAACGAGTCAACCGCTTCCTGCAACATACGCTTTTCATTGCGTACGATAATATCAGGCGCATAAGACTCAATCAGACGCTTCAAACGGTTATTACGGTTGATGACGCGACGGTATAAATCGTTCAGATCCGAGGTTGCGAAACGACCACCATCAAGCGGTACCAAAGGACGTAAATCCGGTGGCAGCACAGGTAACACCTCAAGAATCATCCACTCAGGCTTAATCCCCGATTTTTGGAAGCCCTCAACCACTTTAAGACGTTTGGAAATTTTCTTAAGCTTAGCTTCAGAGGTCGTTATTTTAAGCTCTTCGCGTAAGGTTTCCGCTTCTTTATCGATATCTAGCGTACGCAATAACTCGCGGATGGCCTCAGCGCCCATCAGCGCAACGAACTCATCACCGTACTCATCGACCTTATTGTTGTACTCCTCTTCGGTCATGATTTGACCGCGCTGTAACGGCGTCATGCCTGGCTCAATCACGCACATGGCCTCAAAGTATAAGACGCGCTCAATATCACGCAAGGTCATATCAAGCACCATACCTAAACGAGAAGGCAGGCTTTTTAAGAACCAAATATGGGCAACGGGACTGGCTAGTTCAATATGCCCCATACGCTCACGACGTACTTTGGCCGCAGTTACTTCCACGCCACACTTTTCACAAATAATGCCGCGATGCTTTAAGCGCTTATACTTACCGCACAAACACTCATAGTCTTTGGTCGGGCCGAAAATCTTGGCACAAAACAGACCGTCACGCTCCGGCTTAATGGTGCGGTAGTTGATGGTTTCAGCCTTACGCACCTCACCGTAAGACCACGAACGGATCTTTTCCGGTGAAGCGATACCAATTTTAATTGCATCAAACTGCTCATCAGGGGCAATTTGCTTATATAGACTTAATAAACCATTCATTATTTTTTACCCTCCAGCTCCATATTGAGAGCCAGTGATCGAATTTCTTTAACCAAGACGTTGAAGGACTCAGGCATACCCGCATCAATTGAATGCTCGCCCTTGACGATGTTTTCGTGAACCTTCGTACGACCTGCAATATCATCCGACTTAACGGTTAACATTTCTTGTAGCGTATAGGCAGCGCCGTAAGCTTCAAGTGCCCACACCTCCATCTCACCAAAACGCTGACCACCGAACTGCGCCTTACCACCTAATGGCTGCTGAGTCACCAGTGAGTATGGACCAATAGAACGGGCGTGCATCTTATCATCCACTAAGTGATGCAGTTTCAGATAGTGCATATAGCCTACCGTGACTGGACGATCAAATGGCTCACCTGTACGACCGTCAATCAGATTCACTTGTGTACGTGTTTCAGTCAGGCCTAAACGCTCTTTAATCTCATCCGGATAGGCTAGCTTCAGCATATGCTGAATTTCCGCCTCAACCGCACCGTCAAACACTGGTGTTGCTAACGGTAGACCGTCACGTAGATTGTGCGCCATTTCGATAACTTCCTCATCGGACAAGCTATCTAATTTTTCCTTTCTACCAACGTCGTTATAGACCTTTTCAAGATAGGCGCGAATATCGCTCACCTGCTTGCTACGCTCACCGGCAAGCATTTCATCAATACGCTGACCGATACCCTTGGCTGCCCAACCTAAATGCACCTCAAGAATCTGTCCGATATTCATACGTGAAGGCACACCAAGCGGGTTTAGTACAATATCAACTGGCGTACCATCGGCCATATACGGCATATCTTCTACTGGTACGATGTGAGAAACCACACCCTTGTTACCGTGACGACCGGCCATCTTATCACCAGGCTGTAAACGACGCTTAACCGCTAAGTACACCTTGACCATCTTCAAGACGCCTGGCGGTAACTCATCACCCTGAGTTAATTTCTTACGCTTCTCATCGTACATACGCTCGATTTCAGCGCGTTCAAAGTCTAGTGACTCTTTGGCGTGTTCAAGCGTGGCTTGGGTATCCTCATCTGCTAAGCGAATATCAAACCAGAAATTAGGATCCAGATTTTCTAAGTAATCTGCACTTAGTGCGCTACCCTTTTTAAGACCTTGAGGACCGCCATTAACCACCTGACCCACTAAGATTTTTTGTAGACGGTCAAAAATATCATTTTGTGTAATACGGAAACGGTCATCTAAGTCAATACGATAACGCTCTAATTCTGCGTCAATAATGGATTGTGCACGTGCATCCGGCTTTTCACCTTTGGCTGTCAATACCTGTACATCAATCACCGTACCATTCATACCGGAAGGTACACGCAAAGAGGTATCCTTAACATCAGCGGCTTTTTCACCAAAAATCTGACGTAATAAACGCTCTTCAGGCGTTAACGGCGTTTCTGATTTAGGCGTTACCTTACCAACCAGAATATCATCGGCACGAACCTCGGCACCGATATGAATCATACCGGAGTCATCTAAACGGTTTAACTGCACTTCAGGCACATTAGAAATATCGCGTGTAATCGACTCATCACCTAGCTTGGTTTGACGAGCCACTACCGTCAATTCCTCAATATGGATGGAGGTATAACGATCTTCAGAAACCACCTTTTCAGAAATTAAGATTGAGTCCTCAAAGTTGTAACCGTGCCATGGCATAAAGGCGATCAACATATTTTGACCTAAGGCTAATTCACCTAAGTCAGTTGAAGCACCATCTGCCAATACATCACCGGCCGCAACCACATCACCGCGTTTAACCGTAGTGCGCTGGTTGATATTGGTATTTTGGTTCGAACGCGTGTATTTTGTGAGATTGTAAATATCCACCCCAACCTCACCGGCTTGCGCCTCCTCGTCATGCACACGAATCACGATACGCTGTGCATCCACGTGATCAACCACACCACCACGTTTAGCTTGTACCGTAGTTCCGGAGTCAAGCGCCACAATACGCTCAAGACCCGTACCCACCAAAGGCTTCTCAGGCTTCAGGCAAGGCACTGCCTGACGCTGCATGTTAGCACCCATCAAGGCACGGTTCGCATCATCATGCTCTAAGAAAGGAATTAATGAAGCAGCAACGGACACAATTTGTGATGGTGCCACGTCCATATACTGGACATTTTCCGGCGCCGTCATAATGGTTTCACCGTTTTCGCGACACGCAATCAGATCATCAATAAACTTACCGTCTTCATCTAACTCAGCGTTTGCCTGCGCAATCACGTAATTAGACTCTTTAATCGCAGATAAATACTCGATTTCGTCTGTTACGCGGCAGTTTTCAACCTTACGATACGGTGTTTCTAAAAAACCGAAGTTATTTAAACGGGCATACAATGCCATCGAGTTGATTAGACCAATGTTAGGACCTTCAGGCGTCTCAATCGGACATACGCGACCATAGTGCGTAGGATGTACGTCACGTACCTCAAAACCAGCACGTTCACGGGTTAAACCACCCTGACCTAAAGCAGACACACGGCGCTTATGGGTAATTTCCGATAAGGGGTTGGTCTGATCCATAAACTGCGACAACTGATTAGAACCAAAGAACTCCTTAACCGCCGCTGAGATAGGCTTAGAGTTAATAAGGTCATTTGGCATCAAGTTGTCAGATTCTGCCGAACCCAAACGTTCCTTAACCGCACGCTCAACCCGCACTAAACCAGCGCGGAACTGATTTTCAGCCAACTCACCCACGCAACGTACGCGGCGATTACCTAAGTGGTCAATATCATCAATCTCGCCTTTACCATTACGTAAATCAACGAGAATCTTAATGGTTTGTAAAATATCGTCATCGGTGAGTGTTAGGGCGCCCTCAGCACTATCAATGCCATGGAGGCGGCTATTTACCTTCATACGACCGACGCGTGATAAATCATAGCTATCTTCGCTATAGAATAAGCGCTCAAATAGGGCCTCAACCGCCTCTTCGGTTGGTGGCTCACCTGGACGCATCATACGATAAATCGCAATCCGCGCCGCATTGGCATCCAGCGTGTCATCAGTGCTCAACGTGGTAGAAATATAAGGACCCTTTTCCAATTCGTTGACATACAGGGTCTCAAGCACTTTGATACCAGCCGCACGTAAGGCAGTGAGTAAAGATTCAGAGATTTCAGCATTAGCCTCGGCTAAGACCTCACCTGTTTCGGGATCAATGATATTTTTAGCCAAGAAACGACCAACTAAAAAATCATCATTGACCAAAATCTCGTCCATATTGGCGTCCGCAAACTGGCGTAGATGTCTAACAGTAATACGCTTATCTGCCTCAACTAAGACATTACCCGCCTTATCGACTAAGTCGAATGGCGCCGTTTCACCGCGCCAACGCTCAGGAATAAAATCCATTAAAGCGCCACTTTCTTTGAGATCGAATTTATCGAAATCAAAGAACTCAGCCAGAATTTGCTCTGAGCTCATGCCAATGGCTTTTAACAACGTGGTCACCGGCATTTTACGACGACGGTCGATACGGAAGAATAAATTGTCCTTAGCATCGAACTCAAAGTCTAGCCATGAGCCACGATAAGGAATAACGCGCGCTGAGAAGATTAACTTACCGGAACTTTGGTTCTTACCGCGGTCATGCTCAAAGAACACACCAGGTGAACGGTGTAACTGAGACACGATAACACGCTCGGTACCATTAATAATAAATGAACCGGTGTCAGTCATTAAGGGGATTTCACCCATGAATACTTCTTGCTTTCTAACTTCTTTAACCGTTGGCTTGCTCGCATCACGATCCATAATTACTAAATTGATCGTGGCATACAACTGGGAGCAATAGGTTAAGCCACGTAATTGACATTCCTTTACGTCAAATACGGGGGCTTCTAAGCGATAACTTTCAAACTCTAAACGAGCGAAACCGTTATTGCTTTCAATGGGGAAAATACCGGTAAAAGCGGCATGTAGACCTTCATCCTTGCGTTGGCTATGGTGAACGTTTTGCTGCAAAAACAAATCATATGAATTGAGCTGTGTTCCTAGAAGGTTTGGTACTTTTTGAATGTCTTCGCGCTTAGCGAAGCTCTTACGAATACGTTTACGTTCAGTATACGAGTAAGGCATGAGCACTCCAACTCGAGATGGTTAGCTGATTACTAGTCGTTTGTAATCAAGAGGGTTTTGCGACTTCAAGAAAAACGTCTCTGTGCGCACATCTTGTCATCAGGGTGTAATTTAGTGTAAAGTGTGAGGCACTCGGAAAAGTCCCTACATAAACTAGCTAAATTATAAGTGAAGTTGATGCTATTGTACGTCTTCTTCTGGTTAGAGGCCGTTTTTCGTGAAAACACAAAAACCCGGAGATAGCAAAAACTACTCCGGGTGTTTAAAAGCAGGAACTACTTAAGTTCTACTTTAGCACCGGCTTCTTCAAGTTTCTTCTGTGCTTCTTCAGCAGCAGCCTTGTCTAAGCCTTCTTTAATTTCTTTAGGTGCGTTATCAACTAAGTCTTTAGCTTCTTTTAAGCCTAAACCAGTGATTTCGCGCACTGCTTTAATTACGTTAACTTTAGAAGAACCAACGTCAGCTAAGAATACTGTGAATTCAGTTTGCTCAGCACCACCTGCAGCGCCAGCGTCACCGCCTGCAGCAGGAGCAGCAACAGCAACTGCAGCGGCAGCAGCTGATACGCCGAATTTTTCTTCCATTTCAGTAATTAACTCAGACAACTCTAACACGCTCATGTTAGCAATTGCTTCTAAGATATCTGCTTTTGATAAAGCCATTTTGAACTCCAAAAATTAAAAAATATATTTGCCTGGTTTTGTTATCGATTCTATCGACGAATTTCCAAAAATCTATTACGTGTCAACACACAGTCTACTAATAAATTAAGCAGACTCTTTTTGATCACGTACCGCAGCCAAGCCGCGAACGAATTTAGACGGAACCTCGTTAAGCGTACGCACAAACTTCGCAACAGGTGCTTGCATTGTACCCAATAGTTTAGCCAATAGCTCTTCACGAGAAGGCATTTTAGCTAAGGCCTTAACACCTTCAACATCAAGTACGCTACCCGGTAAAGCACCGGCTTTCAGTACGATCTTGTCGTTGGTTTTGGCGAAATCGGACAATACCTTAGCAGCCGCCACTGGATCACTACTAATTGCGTAAAGTAGTGGACCAGTCAATTGCTCAGAGATACCCTCAAACGGTGTATCAGCAACTGAACGACGAACTAAAGTGTTTTTCAATACACGTAGGTAAACACCATTTTCACGTGCAGTTTTGCGCAATACGGTGATAGAGCCGACATCAATACCACGATACTCAGCTACTACCATTGATTGAGCTTCAGCCAGTTGGCCAGAAACCTCTTCAATTACGGCAGCTTTCTCATTACGATTGAGACTCACGGTTTGATTACTCCATCTAAATGACGCGGTGGGAAAATCCCGTTGCGTCAACCATATGCGGCGTACCAGGGCAGAGTTCTAATTGAATTCTTCCGTTGGGACGCCGTCTACGCTGGATAAGTTTTAAGTTTTTAACTATATGAGCTTAAAAACTCCAGCGGTCTTTGACAGCAGCGCCCTAAGTGATTCAATGTGATTAAATCGCCTAGAGGCGCAGCCCAAAGTTCTTTACTCAGCGGCTGCTGTTGCTAAAGTAGCAACCTCAACCTTTGCTCCACCACCCATTGTGGATGAAATGGAGGCTTTACGTAGATAAACACCCTTAGCAGAAGCGGGGCGCGCTTTATTTAAAGCATCTACTAAAGCGGCTAAATTTTGTTTTAACTGATCGACTTCAAATGAAGCACGACCAATGGTACTGTGGATGATACCGGACTTGTCAGTACGATACTGAACCTGACCAGCTTTAGCATTTTTAACTGCAGTCGCTACATCCGGTGTTACTGTACCCACTTTAGGGTTAGGCATTAAGCCACGTGGACCAAGGATTTGACCTAAAGCACCCACAATGCGCATCGCATCAGGAGAAGCGATCACGATATCAAAATCCAAGTTACCAGCCTTAACCGCATCAGCCAAATCCTCCATACCGACAACGTCAGCACCAGCGGCTTTAGCAGCTTCAGCATTATCACCTTGAGTGAACACGGCAACACGTACAGACTTACCCGTACCCGCAGGTAAAACGACGGAGCCACGAACTAATTGGTCAGATTTCTTAGGGTCGATACCTAATTGAATAGCCACATCAATAGACTCATCAAATTTAGCAGTCGCTGTTTCTTTAACTAGCGCTAATGCTTCGTCTAAAGTGTATAATTTTTCGCTATCAAACTTTTCACGGAGAGCGCGTAAACGCTTAGATACTTTAGCCATTAGTTCACACCCTCAACTTCAATACCCATACTACGGGCGCTACCGGCAATAGTACGAACAGCGGCGTCTAAGTCAGCTGCAGTAAGATCCGGTTCTTTGGTTTTAGCAATTTCTTCCAACTGAGCACGGTTTAATTTACCTACTTTATTTAGGTTAGGACGTGCAGAACCCTTTTGAACACCGGCAGCTTTCTTGATAAGAATAGTTGCAGGTGGGGTTTTCATGATGAAAGTGAATGATTTGTCTGCGTATGCAGTAATCACCACCGGAATCGGTAAACCTGGCTCCATGCCCTGAGTTTGAGCATTAAAAGCTTTACAGAATTCCATGATGTTAAGACCGCGTTGACCCAATGCTGGACCAATCGGCGGCGCCGGGTTTGCCTTACCGGCGGGCACTTGTAGCTTAATAAAGCCGGCAATTTTCTTTGCCATTTGATACTCCTAATGGGTGCAGGCGCTTAATTAAAAGCTCCCCATATGTTAATAAAAAATAGTAACGGCTTAATCTGCAGATAAAGCGGATTAAGCCTTTTCTACCTGACTAAAATCCAGCTCGACCGGGGTAATGCGTCCAAAAATCGTGACATTAACCTGGACCTTGCTGCGTTCGTAGTTGACAGCTTCTACCGTACCATTAAAGTCCGCAAATGGACCCTCCTTGACACGTAGCATCTCACCAACTTCGAATAATACCTTAGGACGTGGCTTCTCACCACCTTCCTCAATTTGGAATAGAATTTTATTGACTTCTTTTTCAGAAATCGGGGTTGGACGATTACCCGTACCACCCAAAAAGCCAGTCACACGATTCGTGCTCTTAACTAAATGCCATGTTTCATCAGTTAATTCCATCTCGATAAAAACATAGCCTGGGAAAATTCGACGCTCGGAGATTGATTTGTGACCGGCGCGACTCTCCATCACTTCCTCAGAAGGAACTAAGATACGACCGAAATAGCTATCCAAACCAGCTTCGGCAATTCTTTCCTGTAAGGACTTCTGAACTCTCTTCTCCATGCCTGAAAAGACATGAAGAACATACCAACGCTTACTCACCAACTCTCCCTATTTCCAACCTAGAAATACACCGTACAGAATCCAGTCGATTAAGCTATCGGCAATCCACAAAAAAATCGACATCACAAAGACGAAGGCAAAAACAACGCCTGTCATCTGAATAACTTCCTTGCGACTAGGCCATACAACACGCTTCATCTCATTGTATGAACCGGTAGCAAAAGCTAAGCCTCGCTTACCTAAGTCGCTAAGCCAAACTAAAATCGCTGCGAGTACCAAACTACCGACAAAAATACCCACGCGTGCGTAGCTTGCCAAGTCCGAAAAATAGGAATAGGCAAAAATACCAATCGCAAGAATCAGTACAGCAAGGGTGATCTTGATCTTGTCGCCAGTGTTGGAAACGGTTGTTATATTTGTGTTTGACATTTTAATAGTACCGCTAATTGCAGTTACTTAAGTATTTGGCAGGGGCAGTAGGAATCGAACCTACAACCTTCGGTTTTGGAGACCGACGCTCTGCCAATTGAGCTATACCCCTAGATATGTATTTTGCCGTTTAAGGCAAGGTAGTGCTCTATGAATAGAACACTACCGAACCACACATTATATCTTATTTAAATGATACTGTGTAATTTTTTTGAGAATTACTTCTCGATTTTAGCAACAACGCCAGCACCTACGGTACGACCACCCTCACGGATAGCGAAGCGTAAGCCTTCTTCCATAGCGATAGGAGCGATTAACTCTACATCCATGGATACGTTATCACCAGGAAGTACCATCTCTTTGTCCGCTGGTAGTGTAATGGTACCAGTTACGTCCGTTGTACGGAAGTAGAACTGAGGACGGTAACCTTGGAAGAATGGCGTATGACGACCACCCTCTTCCTTAGATAAGATGTACACCTCAGCAGAGAAGTTGGTGTGTGGCTTAATGGTGCCTGGCTTAGCCAATACCTGACCACGCTCAACATCCTCACGCTTAGTACCACGTAGTAAGATACCCACGTTATCACCAGCCTCACCCTGGTCTAATAACTTACGGAACATCTCAACACCGGTACAAATGGTTTTCTGTGTTTCACGGATACCAACGATCTCGATCTCTTCACCCACTTTAATCACACCGCGCTCAATACGACCAGTCACTACGGTACCACGACCAGAAATTGAGAACACGTCCTCAACNGGCATCAAGAAAGTACCATCAACCGCACGCTCAGGCGTTGGGATGTAAGTGTCTAAAGCCTCAGCTAAAGCAAGTACAGCTTGCTTACCTAATGGACCCTCGTCACCCTCAAGTGCTAAACGAGCAGAACCCTTAATGATTGGGGTGTCGTCGCCTGGGAACTCGTACATGCTTAACAACTCACGTA
>NZ_AQVB01000027.1 GCF_000372065.1 Oligella urethralis DSM 7531 | reverse complement strand
TCTGGTAAGTCAGGAAACGTCACCGTAAAGCCTGGAGCGTCAGGCGTTAGCACAAATGGATATTTCATAACAAATTCTCTCCTGTTTGGATTGTAGCGGCTGTGTTCATGAAAGCCCCATTAGNGGCATTTCTNACAAACCTAGCTGCTTTAAAATCGCTTTTCTAGTGCCTTCTGGTAGCTCTTTAGCGTGCCTTGGTAAGGTACTGTGTTTGCCTTTGTAGGTTAGCTTCGTGTGTTTTGAGCCTTCCTTAAATTCAACACCTTGCGATTTCAGCCAGCGTCTAAATTCGCTGGTTTTCACTACAATCTCCTCTAATGTTTCAATTATTTAATTATACACGAAAATGTACATAATGTAAACATTAATGTGTATTGATGAAAAGAAACAACAGTCACAACCATTGAAAACTTAGCAACCTTTAATCATTATGTAAGAACAGAAAAAGAGCCAAAGGAATTGGTAATTTATACGGCCGGTTTCCCTAGCCCTTCTTTTTTTCACTTATATAGGATGCTAAATAGACAGCTTAAAGATGCAGTGTTTCGACATTGGAGCGACATTGATGAAGGTGGGTTTAGAAAACCTAATCGACCGAAGTCGCCGTAAACCTAACCTTAAAAATCGAGTGGACGAGCAAACGGAGCAAGCCGTCATCAATTATGCCATTGAGTATCCAGTTCACGGTCAAGTTAGAACGAGTAATGAATTGCGTAAACAAGGCGTTTTTGTCTCTCCTAGCGGCGTACGCTCTATTTGGTTGCGACATGATCTGGAGAACTTTAAAAAACGCCTGAAGGCCTTAGAGGATAAAGTGGCTCAGCAAGGTATCGTGTTGACTGATGAGCAAATCGCCGCGCTTGAACGCAAAAAGGAAGATGACGAAATCAATGGTCAAATTGAAACGCATCACCCTGGCTATCTGGGCTCACAAGATACCTTTTATGTCGGCACTTTAAAAGGCGTAGGCCGTATTTACCAACAAACGTATATCGACACGTATACGCGCGTAGCGCATTGCAAACTCTATACGAGCAAGACACCAATTACCGCTGCGGACTTATTAAATGACTGTGTATTGCCTTTTTATGCTGAGCACGATGTGAATATCTTGCGAGTTTTAACGGATAGAGGCACTGAGTTCTGCGGTAAAGTGGAACATCATGATTATGAGCTTTATCTTGCGTTAACGGGTATTGAACACACCAAGACAAAGGCTAAATCACCTCAAACCGATGGCATTTGTGAGCGCTTCCATAAAACAATTCTGCAGGAGTTTTATCAAGTCACGTTCCGAAAAAAGCTATATGCTGAGCTCGCGTCCTTACAAAAAGACCTAGATGACTGGTTAATTTACTATAATAGCCAAAGAACTCATCAGGGAAGGCATTGTGATGGCAGAACACCGATGCAAACCTTCATTGATAGTAAACAGATTTGGGCAGAAAAGAAGCTGAACCAAATCTAATCTGACAGACATCCGTTAAAAACGAGTAACTGTCAGATCAGGTCTGAATTACTACAATTTATCTATGATATCAGTATGTTAATTTCCGCTGAGATAAAGTCTTTAATAGCTAATATGAAACGTCATATCTTTGTCATAACTATATGATTTTAAATGATTTGTCGATTTAGCTGTAGTGTTGTGGTAACTTGCTGCTATTAACAATAAATTGAAAGGTAGATATGAGTAAACGGAGCGATATAATTGATCCCAGTGATGCGCAGACTGAAGATTCAGGGTTGGTTTATTCGGAAGTGATTGGTTGGATTGATTTAGGTCATGCTAGGGGGGATGACATAAGGGCCGTATTGCATCAAATGCAAGTAGGCGAGCGTTCTAATGAGCCTTATTATCGTGTTGTCTATACACAGACTATGAGAGAAACTAAAAATTTAAAAGGATTGGGTGCCTCAGGGATGTGCGTTGGTCAGGCAGTTATATGGCTTATAAAAAAAGGTCGTCCTCTACATCAAAGGCATCGCATCGCTTTGGCTATGATGATGAAAGTGGCTCCTATCTTCGAAGGCATGCAAAGAAAATGGTATGGATGGGCAACAGACAGTGGCTTTAGCGCAGAGGATTTAGTGTCGAATTTGTTGGGGTTTTACCGTGCAGTTCGCCCTAAGAATTATTTTCCTGAATTGAGGTTAGTTAGTAGAGCAAAAGCTATAGAGCGCTGGGATCATTACGGGCCGTTAGGTAAATACAAGAACAAGCTTTTTAAGCCTTTGCTTTTTCCTGACCCTGCGGTTCATAAAGATGCTAAGCCAAGATATGGAGAATTACCATCTTTTATGAAGGAGATTGAGCCTTTCGATGTAAGCCTACACAAAGATATTGTTATAACAAATCATAAGTTTAGTATGAGAGATTTTCCAAATGGATTAGGAGAAGAGTTTGCTTGTGTCGAACAAAAGCCTTAAATGGTTGAAGTGGGTCATACTATTTTGTTGTATTGTGTTTACCACTCGCTGGGCTGTTTTGTATGGTCCTTACATATTCTCATTTGACTCTCAGCATTACACGCGATTGGATCGAATCCCTTATGAAATGTTTACTCCGGAAGAAATTAAAAATGCGCCAGGGATGACGGATAAATCGATAATTTCATATTATCCACAAGATGGCACACGTTCTGAAGGTTTTCGAGTTGAGTATGATGGCAGACGAGACATCAAAGAGCTTGAGGAATATCTCTTATCCTTAGGTTACCATGAAGGGTATGACCCGATTGTTGGGAAAAGGTGGTATTCATCTGATGGGATTCAAAGGGCTTACATCCTTGATGGAGGAGAAAATACGGTGTTTGGGTTCTCGCGTTTCGGCACAAGAGACTATAAATAAAACTGTGTAAATCATCTATTATGGACTGATGTAGATATTATCGCGACGTTATGATATCCTTGGAAAAGGATCTTAATATTAAAAAAAGCCCCTTAAAGGGGCTTTGCAATTTATTTCTTTGGATTTCTCCACTCCCAGGGCGGAACTGCATTTCTCTGGCTCCATAAGCCTCTATGTTCAGCTTGTGCCTGCTTTTCAGCAGATTGATATGCTTTATCTCGTAAATAGCGCTGATACGCCCATGCGTGGCCGTTACGCACCATCTGAAGATTGATATTAGTACTACCTACGTAAATCGTGCCTAAGTAGCGTTTGTAGCGGTCTTTTCCATGAAGTTGAACCTTGACCTGCCGATTAAAGATTAAGTCCGACAGCGCCCGTTTAGAGGCCGTACCGAAGGGTTGTTTACTCTCCGGTGCATCAATCTGATCGAGCCTGATACGGTAGCGCTGCTTACCAGCATCGAGGACAGTGACGGTATCACCATCAGAAACACCAACAACCTTACCCTGAATCCACTCAGCCGCTTGCACCTGAAGCGAGAAAACCAGCGCCCAAGCCAATACCCATACTTGCTTTATTTTCATACCTTTTGCACCTCCGGAAACGCCGGCATACTGTCATCTGTATGCCACGTCCATGATCTGAAGCTGCTTTGCTCGATCAGCTCATTAGTTTGCTCGACTAACTTTTCGTTGTTCGGGTCAACAATGTACAATGCCACCGGCTCCTCGCCAGTATCGTGTAACACCGCAGCGGCCATTGCTTTATCTGGTGCCATGTTGTATCGCAAGCCCTTGATAAAGCCTCGCCCTTGCTCTGTGAGCGCCTGGAGTAAGGCATACTCGTAACTGTTTTCAAAAGGAATCCAGTTATCCGACACATTTGCCAGGGAGGCTTCCTCTAGGGAAGGTATACCAGCATGACTAACACCAAAGGTACCAATCAGCATCAGGTGACTGTTTTCCAGTGCGTTCCAAAGTTCCAGCTCCGTCGCAAAGCGTTTTGTAATACGTTTATATAAGTCCTCATTAATCATGAAATGGCATCCTGGTAAGTGCTTAAAGACTACTTTATACCCATACCTGGACTGGTCAAACTGCTTGACTTCAGCAGCTACAATCATGAGTTTTCTAGTGCCTTTCTCAGCTGCTTTAATCTGATTGAATACGGCCATCCGGCGACTGTCGATTTCCTCTTTTTTGTCCAGGAAAAAGGTTTCTGGAATGTAGATGAGTGATGACAGGTTTTGTCCTTTGGCTAACTTATCCGCAGCGGCTTGCAGTAAGTGTTTTCTGATGATGTACCAGGAACGTTTACCTTGCATGGCCGGATAATATTTATTCAGGCTTGCTTGCTCCCACAGGTAATGCAACGTTGAGCGCAAGGTCAATTTAGTGCCGTCCGTTTTAACCGTATCAGTTGCCTGGCCTGAACCTTTTGGCATCTGCCTACCAGGTGACTTGCTAAGAGAAAAGCCAAATTTTAATGCCGTGGTGCCATCTTCCGTGTTTTCCTGAATTGCAGTGCCGGTCACTTGGCCAAGACCGGACAACTCGGCCGGTGCCTCGTAAGAATCGCAGCTTACATGGTGCTGCTCGGCCGTATTCGGCATACGCTTGATGATGTACTGTTGGCCAACTTTGGCGATGTACATTGGGATGCCAGCGCTTTTACATAGACATAAAGGCCGTTCCTGATGATTGCCGTAAGCTTTGGCAAGTACAGCCTCGAATCCTGGATCGTCTTTAGAAACGACCCCATTACTAAATTGATATATTGTCATAGTTACCTCGATTAAGTTAATAAGTTTGCTCAATTTCTGATGTTCTTGAGGACTGTCCAGCCTTATCAAACAGCTCTTGTGCTTTAGTTAAAACAGGTTTATTTGACACCTCCTTAGCCAATTTGCTAATGGCTCTGGCTTCTGTTTTAAACCCTGCCATATACAGTTCTTTGGACAATTGCCCGTATTGCTCAACAATGAAATTTCTACTGTCCAGCATTTCTTTTAATTGTGGATGAACAGGGCGCTTGTTCGTTCTGATTGCCTCGATGAGTTCGGCCGCTTGTATTTTTGTTACTCGTGGCACGACACCCCGTTTTTTCATATTAAATAACATGGAGTTTTCAGCTTTTTGCGTCACGCCTCGATGCTGCCGCTTCGTAGCGGCACAGTCAACACCTTGTTCTCGGAGCTTTTCCGCGAAAAGTAAGCGCCACTCGTATAAATCATTTTTTCTCGGATTCATACGCTTACCGTTAAAATCACGCATGGTCACGCATAAATGCACATGCGGATGCGCTTCATCCAAGTGCTGTACAAACACGTAATGATGATCCTTGAACTCCTGCTTAGCAAACTCTCTGGCCGCATCTTTGACAGCTTCTGGCGGCGTTCCTGGCGGCATGGATAGGACAACATTAAGTGTTTCTTTATAACGGCTCTTTTCAGGTATTCCAAAGGCTTTCCATTGGTCAATCACGCCCTTATTAATGGCCGTCTTGCCCTTGAGAATGTTACCTTTTTCATCCTCTAGCGGTAATGTACCGTTGCGGCTAATGTAATCAATATGACCCTTGGCTGCCTTCATGCCGGTGGCCGCTGTACTTTTACGCCTGGGAATCTTAACCATGACCTCCGGCTTTTTTAAAGCGGCCGCCTTCAGATTATCAACGGCGGTACCAGGGCGCAGCTGTCGGCCTGAGCCACCACCACCGCCGCTTTGCTTAGGTTTGATTGACCGTTCTTTACCTAATAGCCAATTATCGGCTCTATAGTTAATACTCATGGCATACGATCCCAATTATTGCTGATGATGTGTCCGACTTTTTGAGTGTGTTGAGTGATTGTTTCCTCCAACTCCTCAAGTAGCTTCAAAGATAGCGAAGTATACTGATTAGCGTTTAATGCTCTGGCAATCTGATTCAGATTGCGACCAATCGCTAACAGCTGCTGATTAGATTGATAGAGTGCCTCAACCTCTTTGGTTGTCATCACAGGATCGCCACTTAAATATCCCTGCATAAGCATTGCAATAAAAGCATTAGGTGTCATATGAGATTGAGCAGACAGGTTGATGAGCTGTTCCAGCTCCGGCTTTGGCAATCTCACTTCAATACGTGTCGTAGGTGAATCCACACTGACTTTAGGCTCGGTCTTGATATTTAATAAGTCCATCAGCAGCTTTTTTGCCAGTCCAGCTACCGACTTACTGCCTGTTTTAATCAGTGCCTCATGCTTAAGTTGATGATACTTGTCCTCATCAATGTTTCTGATTCTTAAATGCACTTCTCTCATGGCATAAAAAAACCGCCCGAAGGCGGTTATATAAAGCGGTTAAAAATAGGTCATTTTGTGATCGGTTCCCTAACAGAGCTTCGATACTTTGAGACATGCGCTGACCAACTTACGCCATGCCTTAACTCATAGAGAATCTGTAAGTAATCATCCGTTGTTTTCATATGCCAAAAATGCCACCAATGTGTTTCAAAAAGCGTGGTGTGCGTTTTAATCGCTTCCATGACTTCTCTGTGTTCATCTAGCCGCTTGGATACATCACGTGCGAAATCCAGCGTGTGAACATTGATATAGCCATACCTGGCTAGTATCCGATCTCGCAGCCGCTGAAATAAACTTCTGTTTCGCAGATAATGGTTATATTCGGTTTTACTCAACATTAATCATCCCTCCTGATTAGATTTCCAATGAAAGTCCATCATCTCTAGCGTTAGGGCTTTCCGGTAATGCACTGACAGGTGTTTTATCCTGGTTCTCAAATAAGCCCATCTGTGCCGTATGCTGCTCTGGCGGCTTTACTGGCGCATCAAGTACCTGGTTCTTTTCCAAATCAAACTGCATCACAAAAGTTTTGATTTTCTCTGCATCAGCACAAGCTCGGACAATCTCCTGGGGATCTTCTTTTAAGGCTTTGATCCAAGCCCCCACATAACTAACATGCTGTTCAGGATCATGCTTTATACCAAGCTCCTGACCGACCATCATCGAGGCAATCTCGGCTCTTAATTCCTCCCGTGCGTAATCGGGTGTGCCAAAACCACTAACAAGCGGCCGGTCGAGCCGGGAAGGGTGACCTGTCCAATGACCAAGCTCATGCAGTGCCGTGGCGTAATACTTACCCGCATCGTCAAACTGCTGCGGCATAGGTAACACAATTTTGTCTTGCGAAGGACGATAAAAAGCCTTGTCGATAGCCAAATGTTCAATCTCAGCACCGGACTCCTTGAGTAGCACTTCAGCCCGTTTCAAAGGTTCCCACTGCTGTTCCGGCTGTGGCTCAACTTTCAGTTCAGGAATACCCTCAATCTGTTCAGCATTAAACACGTAAAAGGTTCTAACTAAGGGTCGCTTCAAGCGTTCCTTTTCTTTTAAGTCCTGGCCCTGTTCATCTTTTACCGGCTTACCTTGCTCATCTCGCTTAACCTTTTCTTGATCAGTAATAAATACCTGAATAGCGGTACCTTTTGAGCCTTTTTTGACACTCCAGCCCTCTGACTTGGCCTGATTAAACGTCATCCAGCGAGGATCATTAAAGGGCTGAATCGACAACCACATTTTATTAGCCCCTTGATACTCGTGACCCGTTACCGCATTAAAGGCTGCCGGTTGTGCTGATTGTCCATCCCATGGCTTTTGCCAGGGTGCGGTACCAGCTTCTAGCATTTCAATAATCTTTTCTGAAAACTGCTCAGCAAACGATTTTTTGACCGCTTTATCTGTTTTATCCGTTTTGGAAGTCATTGTTTACCTCTTAAAAAAGAAAAAGCCGTCAGAACTTCAGACGGCTTTATTTACTTCAATGATTGATTAGTTAATCAAAAGACAAGAAAGCGCCAACGCTAGCACCAACACCACCACGGCTATCAGCTGTTAAAGCGGCTTTAAGAACCGTACGACCTGTTGAACTCATTCTTGAAATGCCTAAGGCATAACCAGTTTGACCTCGGTAAACAGCTGTTCCCAACGTTAACCCAGTTTGCTCCGGTTTCCACGCTTGTGGCAAACTAGCTACTGCAAGAGCAGAGGCTGTACCGGCAAATGCTTGTTTTTTTGTCGTATTTAGGGAGGCACTTAAATTGGCTGTCTTGCGATCTAAGCCATCTAGGCGAGCGGTATGCTCTACTTGATTCGCATCTACATGCTCTAAAGCACTTGTTATATCGTTATGAGTGTGTATTTGACCTGTCTTGGCATCTGTCACTTGAATGTTTGGAGCCGTTATGATACCATTTGATAAGGCTTTTGAGTCTCCTCCAATAATAGAGGCTACACTGTTAGCCGTATAATCTGTTTTGGTATCCAATCCATCTAAACGAGCGGTATGTACGACTTGATTTGCATTCACATGTTCAAACGCACTACCCATATTGTTATGCGTGATTGTTTTGCCTGTCTTAACATCTGTCACTTGAATGCTTGGTGCAGTTAAGCGTCCCTCTTTAGTAACTGTAACACTAGCTCCGAAGTTTTTAGCCACATCTGAGGCTAAATCAAATACTTGTCCGCCTGTGACGGCATCTTTAGAGCCAGACGTAATAGCCCCTTTGCCAACATTACCGATAACATTACCACCCATATCAATTTTGGCAGAGGATAATACCGTAATACCTTTACCTACCGTTACCACACCATCAAATACAGGGTTATCAGACAGGTTTAAGTTAATCACACCACCGTTAGCCACTGTGCTGATATTTTTATCACCTTTGATAGTCACTTTATCCCCTAATTGACGATTAAATTTTCCTGTATCACCAGCAAAATTTAAGCCTTTAGCGATAGTGGTTTCGTTAGCAAAAATACGATTATCTTGCTCTGCATCTTTAGCATCAATACGAGCAATCGCTTGATCGTGACCATCTAAACGATTGTCTTGTGTCGTGTTTTTGGTTTCAATTGCGGATAATCTACTATCTTGTGCCGCATTTTGAGCATCTACATACGTCTTATCTGCTTTCTTTGCAATCTCAGCATCTTGAGACTTATTTTTTTCTTCTACCGCTGTTAAACGATTGTCTTGTGCCGTGTTTTTGGTTTCAATTGCGGATAATCTACTATCTTGAGCCACATTTTGAGCATCGACATACGTCTTATCTGCTTTCTTTGCAATCTCAGTATTATCTGTTAAGTCACTCAATTTAAAAATTGGGTGATAAGTATACTCATCATTTCCTGCCTGACCTGCTTCTCTAACAGTTACATAATAAAATTGACCACTGTCTTTGTTATAACCCACATTTCCCCAGGGATTGGAATATGCTTGGTTTGAACATATTGATGCTAATGCTAAGATACTTAATTTTAATTTCAACTTGTTGTTTTGTTGTTTCATATAAACAACTCCAAAAAAAAGCACCCGTGAGGGTGCTGTAAGTACAAAAAAACCGCCGAGGTTTTATCCTAGGGCGGTTGTGTTACGTTTTATATAATCAGAGGCTAAGAAAGGTTTCACACGTCACTTTCATTATCTCCGTACTCCATCATTTCAATTTCTTCATCCGTGGCTTCTCTGATTTCTTCAGGATGATCTCTTTCATATTCCTCCTGAGTCATCGCCTCAGAAGATTGATGCTCAGGTTGATTTACTGTATTCATAAGTCAAGCTCCATATCTTGATGATGTTCAGGTGCCGGTGATTGGGCTTGTCGTGCCTTCTCAACGTTTTCCCGTGCCATCCGTTGTGTATCAGGCGGCAGATTTTGCAAAATCTTATCGAGCAGTTCTTCTGTCTGTGTTTGTCTATCTGCCTGCCTACCGAAAATCCCATAAACGGGGAAGGTTTTTTGCTCCCTTGTTTTATCCCTAATGCCTTGGGCTATCATTAGCGTAATGTTATCTAAATCCTCAACTGTCATCAGTCTAGATTTTTCAACACACGTATCTTGAAAAGACTTAGCGCCAATTGAATGAACATTAGGGTTATCTTTATGTAACTCAGGCTCAAGAGTTTCCACCCGATAGGCTAAAACTTCCTCTGCCTGCATTAAAATCGATTCATTTGGGTAATGCTTTACTACATAATTCCATAAATTCTTAAATGGTAAGTCGTTCTTGGCTTCAATAATTCCCTCAAGCAATAACTTTTTATCTTCAGGCGCAAAGGAATTGATGCCGTAATGACCTAACACTTCGTGCCTTAAAGATTTAATAAACTCTTCTTCATTAGGCACATTGTTTAGTGCAACATCTATGGTGCCTTTTAGCCCCTGAGAGTTGGCCTGTGACTTGGAGCGGTAGCCTGCCATCATCGGTAGGTTAACGCCTCTGTCGCCATACAGGTCAACTGGCGTATCCCTAAATTTGAATCCTAGTTCTAACGCCCCTGGATAGTCTTGAGTAAATGCAACCGTTAGTTCTCTAGCCTTTTCAACGCTTATCCCCATTTGCCTCACTCTCTTGACTAATACGGTTTATAAACTCTTGCCAGCTCTCGCCGTCTTTCGGCGAGGCTGGTCGTTTGGTCGGGTCAGACGGATAAAAGGTGTGTGGCATACGATCCACGTCCTCACCTTCCTTGCGCCATTGTTCTTCCATTTCCTCTGTAACAAAAATAGGGCCTTCAGGTAAATCTTTTTTCGTATCATTCATGATGTATCTCCATCTGTTCATTGTGTGCTTTGGCTAGTGTATCAAACTGCTTTTGGACATTGTTTAAAGCTAGCTCTTGCATCTGAGGTGACAATACACTGATTGTTTTTGTGGCTAAGTCCAGCAGCGCTTTACCATCGGCCTGATGACTTTCAGGTAGCGCCTTAACACTCTCGTTGATAACCCCCCATTTATAAAACGATTCCATCTGAGCCTGTGATGATATGGTGAAGTCGCCTTTAATCTCCTGGCGCTTATCTATCATCACATCGCCTGTTATTTTCACTTGATCGTGTATCCAGACCGCATTGCTGATGACGGTATTGCCATGAATATTGACGTTATCAAATAACTGAGAACCTGGAGCAGCGACTTTGGCGTTCCCATGCACTTGTGATTGATGGTACATTTCAACCCCAGATAAAATCGCTTGGCCATACGCCAGAGCTTCATCACTTAATACCGAGCCGTTTCTAATCTGTGCATTGCCAAAGGCTATCGCTTTGTCACGAATTTCTGATCCATTCAGCACTTGAGCGCTATGTAAAACTTTGCCCTCATCAAGCACTGAGCTATCAACCACTTGCGCATACTCACTAACTTGCGCCTTATTAGCCAGTAAGGATACGCCGGTTACTAAACCCCCACCGGACACTTTGGCTTTTCCTTGAATCTCCGCTTCTCCGGAAATCACCGCATAATCCGAAACAACCACATCATCCGTTAGCAAGGTTTGATCAAAGGCCACAGCATGATTTTTTAATAAGGCGTTACCGGTCACTTGTGTACTGTCATACGCCTTAGCCTCATCAGCAACCCAGGCATTGCCTTCTTGACTCAGGTTCTCAACCTTTTCAATCCAACCACCTAAGTCACCAGCTTTAACCCCAATTTCTGGTAGATCAACTAATGCACAAATCCGGTGGAGCTGGAGACCCTGAAACGTTAGTGTGTCACCGGTTAACTCATATTTCATCGCTCTATCTCCATGACTTTATCCTGGTTGCGTTCCTGTTCTTTAACCTGGATGGTAGGGGCGGTCACTTGACGCTCTTTCTCGTGCATTGCCTTAATTGGTTCAGGCATGTTTAAAGCGGTACCATTAATGGCCTTATCCATATTAGTATCCAGGTTACGCATTGCCTGAGTTCGGAAATGCTTATTCATGCCGGCAGCTACTTGAGAACCGAGTTCAACATACATATTGAAAACCTGTTTGCCTCGTTTACTTAGGCTGCTGGACAAGCCGCTTTGCTTAATCTTATCGACGGCAATAGCAATTTCACTTGGTATCTGTTGAGCGCCTATGTCAGTTTTTTTAACGTCTGAGTCAATATCAGCCTTCGCTGAGGTTTCAAGTAAAGCATCAGACGGTGCCATGTTTTGCGCTTTCAATTCGGCCGCTTCAGATGCTGCTTTTGCCTTCATTTCAGGCGTTTGCTCCTCTTTCTGTGGCTGTGCTTTAGCTTCTTCGGGCGCTTGTTCCTGCTGTGACGGCGCTTTAGCTTCTTCAGGTGCTGAAGGTTCTTTATTGTGTGCCTGGGTGGGTGCTACAGGATTAACCGTTTGTTCCTGCTCTGGCACTTCGTAAATCTTATTTAGCGACCGTTCTTGCCTCAACTTTTCAACAATAGCTAAATCGGCTTGTGTTGGTTGATAGCCTGATGTCGAGATGCCCTGGCTTTCCGCTTCAATAAACGCCTGGCGCTTAAACTCCTTGGTACCAGACAATTTAACGTGTGTCCAACCTTTTTCCTTGGCTACCTCCAGCATGTCATGCACGGTTTTTACGTCATTACGGGTGGTGACTAGGTGCTTACCTTTGTCCTCAAAAATAGTGGTGCGCTGATTCGGGTCAACATAATGACCGTCTTTATATATGTATTTGCCGTGCAGTGACTCAGGCGGTGCTTTGTACTTCAAGTCCGTTACGATCGCTTCTTTAGAGGGCGTAGGGGAGGGTGTTTCCTGGGCTGGCTGTTTAACACCGGTATCTACTTCCTCAGTAGCCTCAGCTTGCTTTGCTGGCCCTTCTTGGTTAGCCTTTTTTACCGGTTCGTCTGGTTCATTAATTGGCTTGCTTGCCATTCGTTCCAGGTCGGCTTCAATTCGGTTAACTGGTGCTGCATCATAGATGGGTTGGCCACTGTCATCAAACATAGGCACATCATCCAGGTAAGCAGGTCGCTCTGGAATGTCGTAGTTTTCCGGAATGTCGTAGTCTTGTCGGTTGTCTTGCATAAGATGATCCTCGGTTGATATGTCTTGCGTTGTTTTCTCTGGAGCGCCCAGGTCAAAATAATCAGAAAGGGCTTGAATACCCTTTAATTCGTGTAAATCATTAAAGTCGCTCGGAAATTTGTCTTGGCCATGCTTGGCCTGAAATTGCGTTACATCCAGCTCACTAAACTGTGGCATCAGTACCGTGGCTTTATCGCCTAAAATATCAGCCGCTCGGTTAGCAAACTTCAAGCCAGCATTTTTGGTTTGTTGGTCGTTGTCAGCTGCGATAAAAACATGTTTTGCATCCAAGTTGGCTATGCTTTGCGCAACGTTAACCTGGTTATAAGCAGAAAACACGATGAGAACGGGTAGACCTGTGGCCTTATTAAGACTGGCACCGGTCGCAAACCCTTCAGCTAAAATGATGCCTTCGGTTTTCGCTTTCTTAGCGTCACCCAATAAAAAAGCACTCCCTGCGAGTGCTTCATCTTTGCCGAAATATTTACCTCCCTCTGGCCCAATCTTTTGTACGGCCACAATCTCTTTATTCTGCCGGGCTGGGGCCTGTAAATAATTTTGTGTAACTTCCTTTAATCCGATATTCTTCATAGGAGTATTTCACATGGAAAGTTACATGACTAAAGACGACGACATCATTCAATCGTTAATCAAGCAATTAGACCTAAAGCCGAGCGATGGCGATAGCATTGAAGCACTCGCAGACAAGCTGCGCAAGCAACTGTATGAGACAGCCTTAGCCGCTGAGCTAGAGGAGCACCTTGGCTACAGTAAACACGCCAGAGGCGCTAAAACGGACGGCAATAGCCGCAAC
>NZ_AQVB01000026.1 GCF_000372065.1 Oligella urethralis DSM 7531 | reverse complement strand
ATATGGCCTATGAGCGACGACAACGATATTAGGCATGGACGACACTGCGTTTTTAAGATACATGTCCATGTGGTCTTTGTAGCGAAGTATCGCCGCAGCGTGTTCGATGGAGATGCTATCAACCGGCTGCTCACCATCTTCGCCAAGGTCTGCGCCGATTTCGAGGCTGAACTGATGGCGATGGNTGGCGAAGACGATCACGTGCATCTGCTGGTCGAGTACCCGCCCAAGGTCGCCATTTTCAACCTCGTGAACAACCTCAAGGGTGTGTCCAGCCGCCTGCTGCGCAAGGAACGACCCGACATCCAGAAACGCTACTGGAAGGGCGTACTATGGTCGCCGTCCTACTTCGCTTCATCCTGTGGCGGTGCGCCGATTTCCATCGTGCGGCAGTACATCGAGCAGCAGCAGACACCCCACTGCAACTCAAGGACGGCTACGCCGTCCGCGCTATCCTTCCCCGCCCTGAACGGCGGGGCTTGTCGCGCACCCGGTCACTAAGTTACGCAGGGCTTAGAAAGCGTGAAAGGTATCGGGGCTTGTCGCGCACCCGGTCACTAAGTAGAGTGATTGGCGACGGTGTTGTAGGCGTTAAAGACGCTTGTCGTGGTTGAGGTGGGCATAAATAGGCCTAGCTAAGCTACCGTTTTTTAATGGTTTTTTTGCTAATGGGAAGAAAAAAATAGCACTTTAAGTTTTTACTTAAATGGCTTATAATGTGCTCTTTTAGTTTTGTCAAATCAAGTCGCATTATTTTTACAATTTTTAGATTTCAGTGGATATGGGAATAAAAGTGCTTTTTGTGAGTATGGGTGGTCTTTGTCGGGCGCCGGGTGCAGTCGGCGTTTTACGCCATATGCTACAGGAAGCGGGCTTGTCTGACACGATTACAGTGGATGCGGTCGCCACGCATAACTATCATTTGGGTGATGCGCCCGACGGGCGGGTGCAGTTTGTCTGCCGTCGACGCGGTTATGATGTGAGCGATATGCAAGTGCGTCAGATCACCTTAGAGGATTTTCGTGATTATGACATTATTCTTGCCATGGATTGGGAAAATCTCTCCTATATGCAGCAGATTTGTCCGCGTCCCTTGCATCATAAACTGATGCTGTTAATGCGCTTTGCAAATGACTATGAAGAAGCAACGGTGCCCGATCCCTTTTATGGCGGGCTAGATAGCTTCTACAAAATGCTGGACTATCTTGAGGACGCCTGTCAGGGGGTGTTTGAGGTGGTCAGTCGTCGCACGAAGTCCACCCAAGTGGCTTAGGACTGGGGTCGTGCTGGTGTAGGCGTGATAGGATCTCAGCTTATCAGCGCCCGGCTATCATCAGCACTTATCCTCATGCGTTGCGCTTTTAGCCACAGTATCTGCAAAAATTCTATTTAACTCCTTAATACCATAGCAATTTACTATACTATTTGTTATACTTGAGTAAATCACTCAGGTATTGAGGCTGGCTATGGTTATTATAGCTAGTTTATTTAGTTGTTAAAATTTTTTTGACCGTATACTTGAGTAAATTAGTGGGATTTTTTAGGAGCCATTTATGCGCTTAACAACCAAGGGGCGTTTTGCCGTGACAGCTATGATTGACTTAGGTCTGCGCTATCATAGCGGGCCGGTGACATTGGCGGCCATTAGTGAGCGACAAAATATCTCTTTATCCTACCTTGAGCAGTTATTCGGTAGGCTACGTCGCCATGAGTTAGTGGAAAGTGTACGTGGGCCGGGTGGTGGTTATTTATTAGCCCGTTATGCCAGAGATATTAGTGTTGCAGATATTATTTTTGCGGTTGATGAACCCGTCGATACCACGGCCTGTGGTAGCAAAAAGGCATGTGATACCGGCAGGGACGGTGCAACCTCAGGTCATTGTATGACGCATGAGCTATGGACCGACTTAAATCGTCATGTGGTGGATTTTTTGGACAATGTGTCTTTGCAGGATTTAGTCGATAAGCAGCGTATGCGCCAGTTAAACCATCAAAACAAATCGTCCGCTCACGCTGAGGTAGTGATGCGTGATAAGACCAGCGATAAGACAAGTGGCATCCTGTCGGGTGCTGTTTGATACAGGAGTTAGTAATGTCAGTAAGTTTACCAATCTATTTTGACTACTCAGCAACAACACCGGTTGATCCGCGTGTGGTTGATGCGATGGTGCCTTGGTTATATGAGAAGTTCGGTAACCCGGCCTCACGCAGTCACGCATTCGGCTGGGAAGCTGAAGAAGCGGTTGAGCAGGCGCGTCAGCATGTGGCTGATTTGATCGGCGCCGATTCGCGCGAGGTGATTTGGACCTCGGGTGCCACCGAGTCAAATAACCTGGCAATCAAGGGGATTGCGCAGTTTTATCAGTCACGCGGCAAGCATATTATCACTGTCAAAACCGAGCACAAGGCGGTACTTGATACGATGCGCGAATTAGAGCGTGAAGGTTTTGAAGTGACCTATCTTGACGTACAGTCTAATGGTCTCTTAGATTTAGAAGTCTTAAAGGCGGCGCTGCGTCCGGATACAATTTTGGTTTCCGTGATGTGGGTGAATAATGAGATCGGTGTAATTCAGGATATTGAAGCCATCGGTGAGCTTTGCCGTGCAAATAAAACCGTTTTCCACGTGGATGCGGCCCAAGCGGCAGGCAAGGTGGATATCGACCTCAACAAGGTGAAGGTAGATTTACTTTCTTTATCGGCTCATAAGGCCTACGGCCCTAAGGGTATTGGTGCTTTGTATGTGCGTCGTAAACCTCGTATTCGTTTAGAAGCGCAAATGCACGGTGGTGGTCATGAGCGTGGTTTCCGCTCAGGTACCTTGGCGACCCACCAGATCGTGGGTATGGGCGAAGCCTTCCGTATTCTTAAGGAGGATATGGCCAAGGATAATGAGCGTATCCGTGCGCTTAGAGATCGTTTGCTACAGGGTCTGTCCGAGATCGAAGAGGTCTATATTAACGGTGATATGGAGCATCGTATCGGTGCCAATCTTAACATCAGTTTTAACTATGTTGAGGGTGAGTCATTGATGATGGCGATTAATGACTTAGCGGTATCGAGCGGTTCTGCCTGTACTTCTGCTAGTTTAGAGCCTTCCTATGTGTTGCGTGCACTTGGTCGTGATGATGAGTTGGCGCACAGCTCCATTCGCTTTACCTTGGGTCGTTTTAATACCGAAGAAGAAGTGGATTACGCAATTGAATTAATTAAAAAACAAGTGGCTAAGTTACGTGAAATGTCGCCACTCTGGGATATGCATTTAGAGGGTATTGATGTCAGCGCCATTGAGTGGACTGCACATTAATTTCACCATCAATCGTCATTTATTTTAAGGAGTTAGGTCATGGCATACAGTGATAAAGTTTTAGACCATTATGAAAATCCTCGTAACGTCGGCAGTTTTGAAAAGGACGAGGCCGGTGTGGGTACGGGCATGGTTGGCGCCCCGGCGTGTGGTGATGTAATGCGACTACAGATTAAGGTAAGCGATGCGGGTGTGATTGAAGACGCGCGTTTCAAAACCTACGGCTGTGGTTCCGCTATTGCTTCCAGTTCGTTAATTACTGAGTGGGTTAAGGGTAAAACCCTGGATGAGGCCTTAGAAATTAAAAATGCTGCGATTGCAGAGGAATTAGCCTTACCACCGGTTAAAATTCACTGTTCTATCCTAGCCGAAGATGCGATTAAAGCAGCGGTTAAGGATTACAAAGAAAAGAATAACGCTTAATCCATTCGGCTGTTTGGCGCTAGCGCTCCGATGGGTGTTGCAAAACGACATCGGAGCAGGCCTTTTTATAAGGCAGGTTATTTAAATTTAAACTAGTGAGTTAGTTATGGCAATCACATTGACAGAAAAAGCAGCTAAGCATATTAAAACTTACCTCGATAAGCGCGGTGCGGGTTTAGGTTTGCGTCTTGGTGTGCGTACCACAGGTTGTTCCGGTATGGCTTATAAACTGGAGTATGTGGATGTGCCTGAACAAGATGATCAGGTCTATGAGAGCTACGATGTCAAGATTTTTGTGGACCCCAAAAGCTTAGTTTATATTGACGGTACCGAACTTGACTACGTTCGCGAAGGGCTTAATGAAGGCTTTAAATTCACTAATCCTAACGAAAAGGCGAGCTGCGGTTGTGGCGAGTCCTTTACGGTTTAAATCCCTCAGGATGTCGCGTGAATCAAGATTATTTTGAATTATTTGAATTGCCTGCGCAATTTGATATCGATCAGGCTGAATTAGAGCGGCTTTGGCGTGCCAAATCGGCCCAAGTCCATCCCGATCGCTTTGCTACCGCTAGCGATGCGGAAAAGCGCGTCGCAATGCAATGGGCGAGCTTAATTAATGAGGCTTATCAGGTATTAAAAAGCCCGTTACAGCGAGCGATTTATTTATGCGAGCAGCATGGCGTGGATATTGCCGCCGAAAGTAATACGGCCATGGCACCCGAGTTTTTATTTAAGCAGATGGAGTGGCGCGAGGAATTAGCGGCTTCAGCGGATGATGGCGCGGCCTTAACACAACTCATGGGGCAGGTCGAGACCGAGGAGCAAGCACTAAATCAGGCGGTCGCCGATTTAATTGATCAGCAACAAGACTGGCCAGCTGCGGCTGAAAAGCTACGTCAATGGTTATTTATCGACAAGTTTCGACGTGAGATTAAAGCGCAATTGCCCTAGTTTTGGCGCAGCAACAATCTCTGCAAGCATTAGAAAAAGAATTTATCTATGGCACTTTTACAAATATCTGAACCCGGCGCATCACCCATGCCGCATCAACGTCGTTTGGCGGTGGGGATTGATTTAGGCACGACGAATTCCTTGGTGGCCTCGGTTCGCAGTAGCGTAGCGGAAATTTTGACAGATGAAAAGGGTAGGAAAAGTATGCCCTCAGCCGTGCGCTATCTTAAAAATGGCGGTGTGCAAATTGGTCATGCCGTCGTGCAATCCAAAAGTCGCAACACGCAAAACACCTTTTTTTCCATTAAGCGTCTGATGGGGCGTGGCTATGAAGAAGTCAAAGCGATGAACTTGCCCTACGAGCTGGTGGCAAGTGAGGGTACGATACGCTTTAAAACCTTACACGGTGATGTTAGTCCGGTGGAGGTATCGGCACAAATTTTGGCTAAGTTGCGTCAATTAGCCGAGGATTCCTTAGGCGATGAACTGGTGGGGGCGGTGATTACTGTACCCGCCTATTTTGATGATGCGCAGCGTCAAGCGACGCGTGATGCGGCGCGCTTAGCCGGGCTGGATGTCTTACGCTTATTAAATGAGCCCACTGCGGCAGCGGTAGCCTATGGCTTGGATCGCGCCGCCGAAGGGGTGTATGCCGTTTATGACTTGGGTGGTGGCACCTTTGATATTTCGATTTTGAATTTAAGCAAAGGGGTGTTTGAGGTCTTAGCCACGGGCGGTAATACGCAATTAGGTGGTGATGATTTTGATGACTTAATTGTCAATGATATTTTAAAGCATCACGAGACAGCCGATTTAAGCCATGCGGATTGGCGCTTATTAAAAAGCCATGCCCGTAAAATGCGCGAGCGTCTAAGTAAGCAAAGCAAGGCCTATTTTAAAGTGAGTTTGTCGAATGGCTTGCATCTGGATTTAAATTATCCACGTTCGCATTTTGAAAATATCGCACGCAAGCTGGTCGAGGATACGCTAGATACGGTTAAGCAGGCCTTACGCGATGCCGATATGAAAGCCTCTGATGTGCGTGGGGTGGTGATGGTGGGTGGCGCAACCCGCATGCCGATTGTGCGCGAGATGGTGGGCGAGCTGTTTGGGACAGAGCCTTTAGTGGATATTGATCCCGATCAGGTGGTGGCCATTGGGGCTGCCTTGCAGGCGAATAAGCTGGTGGGTAATCCCTCACCCGGTGAGGACTGGTTACTCTTAGATGTGACGCCATTATCCCTAGGATTAGAAACCATGGGTGGTCTGGTCGAAAAGGTGATTCCACGTAATAGCACCATTCCAGTGGCACGCGCCCAGGAGTTCACTACTTATAAAGACGGCCAAACGGCCATGAGTTTCCATGTGGTGCAGGGTGAGCGCGAGTTGGTTGATGAATGTCGTTCCTTAGCACGTTTTGAATTGCGTGGGATACCGCCCATGGTGGCGGGAGCAGCCCGTATTCGTGTGACCTTCCAAGTGGATGCCGATGGCTTATTAAATGTCTCTGCCCGTGAAAAAACCTCGGGCGTGGAGGCACATGTGACGGTTAAACCATCCTACGGTCTGACCGACGAGGAAGTGACCCGGATGTTGAGTGAGGGCATGCAGCTTGCAGCGGAAGATGCGAAGCAGCGTTCACTACGCGAACAACAGGTCAATGGCGGTCGTTTGATTGAGTCGATTGTCGCCGCCTTGGCCTCCGATAGTGATTTATTAAGCGCTGCAGAGGAAGCGAAGATTCGTAGTGAAGTGGAGCAGCTACAGCAATTAATTGCGGGTGAGGATACGGAGGCCATTCGTGCCCAGATCCATCGTTTAAGCCAAGCCACGGATGATTTTGCAGCGAAACGTATGGATCGTAGTATCCGTCGTGCGCTTTCTGGCAAAAGGGTTGAAGAGTTATAATTCAGGAGTTAGCAAAAGATGCCTAAAATTACGGTATTACCTCATGCAGAAATCTGCCCTGAGGGTAAAGTCATCGAAGATGTTCCGACGGATGTGAGTGTCTGTCAGATTCTTTTGGATAATGGTATTCCCATGGAGCATGCCTGTGAGATGGTCTGTGCTTGTACCACTTGCCACATTATTGTCAAAGAGGGTTTCGACTCCTTAGATGAGGCAAGTGAGGATGAGGAGGATATGTTGGATAAGGCATGGGGATTAACCTTCGAGTCGCGACTATCGTGTCAGTCCTATGTGCGGGATGAGGATTTAGTGATTGAAATTCCTAAATACACGATCAATCACGCCAAGGAAAATCATTAATTTATTTATACGACGAGCGTTTTAGGTTTTAGGGGGGGCGCATGATGGCCGCAACAACTAAGCTAATAAAGTTTCTCGCCACAAGTCTAATCGCCGTGTTACTGGCAGCTCCTGCGTGGGCGCAGTCCTATATTGAAAAGCAGTTACATCGTCCGGTGCCTGGTGGTATTGCGGTACTAGCTCTGGCAGAGCGTGGCGTTGTGCCAACAGCGACCTATCAAGGACATGCCGTGCTAGTGGTCCCGAATGGCGACGCTGGGGGCTATTTAGCGATTGTGGGTATTGGTCAAAAAACTAAGCTTGGACAGCATACCTTAACGGTCAATTACGGTGGCACCCAGGAGCTAGTTAATTTTGAGGTCGGTGCAAAAAAATACCGTGAGCAGCATATTAAGCTCAGCAGTAATCGTCATGTGAACCCTTCGCAAGCAGACTTGGATCGTTATAAGCGTGAGGCGGCAGAACAAACGGCAGCCTATAAAGCTTTTAGAGATGCCATACCGAGTAATGTGGTTCTTGACCGTCCGGTAGAGGGCGGGCGCTATTCGAGTCCTTTCGGTTTGCGCCGTTTCTTTAATGGCGAAGAGCGTAATCCGCACGCGGGCTTGGATATTGCCGTGCCACAAGGAACACCAGTTAAGGCCTCAGCTGATGGGGTAGTGACGATTACAGGTGATTATTTCTTTAATGGTAAAACGGTATTTGTTGATCATGGTCAGGGCCTTATCTCCATGTACTGCCATTTGTCCGAAATTGATGTGGTTAAGGGGCAACGGGTGCGCCGCGGTGAGGTGATTGCCAAGGTGGGTAGCACCGGTCGCTCCACCGGTCCACATTTGCATTGGACCGTTAGTTTAAATAATCAACGTGTGGATCCCGCCATTTTTATCGGTGCCTTTGAGCCTTAAGTTTAGGCATTCGCTTGATGTAAACGCCTCTAGATTAATCAGTTATTAATTAGAGGCGTTATTATTTTAGGATTAAAGTTATTAATAGACCTTATGACGATGCAGATCACTACCATTCCTCCTTTATCTGAACTCTTAATTGAGCCGCTTGTGCGTGCCACCTTGGTCGAAGACTTAGGTCGTGCTGGTGATATTACCAGTGATGCGATTATTCCTGCCGAGGTACAAGCTGAGCTTTATTTGGTAGCGCGTGCCGAGGGTGTGTTGGCGGGTTTGGACCTAGCCCGTCTGGCCTTTAAATTGGTCAATGCGGAGATTGTGTTTGAGCCCTTGCTGCAGGATGGGGCGCGTTTGCAAAAGGGCAGTCGTATTGCTCGTGTTGCTGGACCTGCGCGGGCGATGTTGACGGCGGAGCGTACGGCGTTAAACTTTCTTTGTCATTTAAGCGGTATTGCTAGTGTGACGGCACGCATAGCCGATAGCATTGCCGAATGGGGTTGTAAGGTCACATGTACGCGTAAGACCACGCCGTTAATGCGTACGGTAGAAAAGTATGCGGTGCGTGTGGGTGGCGGTCAGAATCACCGCTTTGGTTTGGACGATGCGATTCTGATTAAGGATAATCATATCGCCATTGCGGGTAGTTTGAGTAAAGCGGTGGAGCGAGCGCGTGCTGCCATTGGGGCCATGGTCAAAATCGAGGTCGAGGTGGACACCTTGGAGCAGTTAGATGAGGCCTTAGCACTTGGGGTTGAAGTGATTCTTTTGGATAATATGTCCTTAGACAATTTGGCCGAAGCGGTACGTCGCATTGATGGTCGTGCGATTAGTGAAGCCAGTGGTGGGGTGACGCCTGAAACCGCGGTTGCGATCGCAAAGCAGGGAGTTAATTTAATCGCTATCGGTTGGTTAACCCACAGCGCACCGATTTTAGATATTGGTCTCGATGCGCTAGAGGATTAAGGGTGTCTGAGGTTGTTAGCGCTTGTCCTGTTTTGGGGTTGAGGCATGATGAGGCGGCACCGACCGCAGGCTAGCTCGCTAAACTAGCGGGCTAGTAGGGCGCCGTTTAGCTAAGCCCGCTTACTACTCGTCACGCTCTTCAGCGGCTATTTCCTGGCTTAGCTCTTGCTCTAGGCCTTGTAGTTGCTCCCAAAACTCCCCGCTCATATCAAAATGGGCTTGAATGGGGAAGAGGGCGATATTGTCCGCTTCTACCTCACCGCCCAAGGCAAAGGGGGTAATGTAGTTAAAGATCATGCCCTTTGGCATGGCATCCGCGCCCAGTACCTCATCCCTATAGCGTAACCAGGTGAGGACGCTGAAGTAGTCACGCACAAACTCCTCATCATCAGTGAGTAATTGCTCAAAATCTTCAAAACTATCCGCCACCTGCTCTAAATAGCCGTCAATGGTATCTAGAAAGTAGACGGCGCCGCTTTCTGGGTCGCTCATAAAGGCATCACCAAAAATCGTCACAAACAGTGGCTCCAGCTGTGCTGGGACTAACCATGACCACGCTTTTAGTAGCGCTTGCGAATCAAACTGCTCGGCACCGATACTAATATCGTTGAGGGTAAAATGGATGGTATCGTCGGTAGACATAAGCGTATTCCTTAAAAAAATAAATTAAGGCTTAAAGCGTTGTTCAAAGCTATGATCATCCATGGACACATAGCGAATCGCATCAATCAAACTGAGGACGACGGAAAGTGGTAAAAAGAGCTGCGAGATAATTAAGTATAGCAGCCCGCTAAGGATTTGATTTAAATAAAAGCGATGTACCCCTAGCCAGCCTAAAAAGATGGCAAGCACTATGGCTAATTTGCGTGGTGTGCCTTTTTCTTTTAGCTTGGCATTATTATTTTTAAAGAGCCAGAAGCTGATGATCGAGGTGATAATCAGAGCGAGCGCTATTTTAATGGGATCCTGCATCACATAGCCTTTGAGACTATGATAGATAGAGCTAAGATTGATAATCGCTATCCCAGTCAGCTCATAAACCCAGCTGGCAAAGGCGCTGAAAACATTTTCACCAAAGGTGAGTGCAATCAGCACGGCCGCAAAAATCACAACACTTAAGAGGGCATTTTTTAACATCACGATGATTCCTTATGCTTGATCGAGTCTAAACGCTGCCGGGGCAATGGTACTAGCTTGTGCACTCACTAATTCAGCCAAGAGCTTACCAGAGCCGGTGGCAAGGGTGAGACCCAAGGCACCATGACCGAGATTTAACCAGAGATTGGCATAGGGCGTTTTATCAATAATGGGCTTACCCTTAGGTGTGGCGGGACGTAAGCCTGCCCATTGCTCAGCATGCTCCAAATCACCCGCCCCCGGGAAAAGCTTTTTAGCCTCATTAATTAGGGTGCGAAGACGGCGACTATCAAGTGAGCGATCTAAGCCCACTCTATCCGCCATGCCAGCAATGCGTAGGCGCTCACCGATGCGGGCATAAACTACCTTGCGCTCATAATCTGTAATGCTGACATAGGGCGCTTGCTTTTTGTCTGTGATCTGGAGCGTTAGGCTATAGCCCTTAAGTGGTGCGACCGGGATATTGATGTGTAGCGGTCTTAATAACTCATTGGCAAATGAGCCTAAGGCCACCACGATCGCATCGGCATTGAGCCGTGAGCCATTGTCTAGGAGTACCTCCACCGTTTGCGCCGCGGTACGATGAGCCTGTGTCGGTACAAGGGCTTGAACCCGCTGATTTAATAAAAAGGTCACGCCTTTTTGCTGCAGATTTTTTCTTAAGGCTAGGCAGAGTTTATAGCTATCGACTACCTCCTCACTGGGCGTCCAAATACCGCCCACAATGTCTGCGCGGTGTGGTGCTAATGCCGGCTCTTTCTCAATGCACTCTTCGGTCGATAGGGCATATTGCTCACAACCCAGGGCGCGCTGGATTTCCAATTGCTTAACCGCTGTTTGGAAATGCGCGTGCTCACGATGGACGACTAACTTGCCGGGTCGATCAAAATCCACGTCCTGTATTTCCTCGAACAGCGCATGATATAAGTCACGACTAAAAAAAGATAGACTGAGCAGCTCTTGGGTTGTTTGGCGACTTTGTGCGGCGTTGCAAGCCCTAGCAAAATGAATACCCCAACAGATATCTGCCGGGTTAAGTGAGGGCTTTAAGCGCATGGGCGCATCAGGATCCAGTAGCCATTTAGGCACTTGACTCAGAACGCCGGGAGCGGCCAAGGGTGCCACATAACTATAGGAGAGTTGGGCGCCGTTAGCATAGGAGGTCTGCCTGCCGACTTCCGGCTCTTGCTCAATCACACTGACCTGATAGCCGGCTTGCTGTAAGTAATAAGCACTACATAAACCGATAATACCGGCCCCGAGTACGAGGGCTTGTTTTGACTGTGTTTGTGCTTGATTCATCATCTATCCTAAATTAATGCTTACTTTGTTGCGGTGATTGGCGGCGGTCTTGCTCTAAAGATTCTAACCAAGCCAATTCCTCATCACTAAAACCGGCTAATTGACGTGCGGATTTATTAAACGGACCTTTGGGATTGGCCACGCCATACTGCTTAAGTAAATTGGCATAGGCCTCAATAGGATCTAAATCCAGTGCCGCACATTCGGCTAAATACCAACGATTGCCTATCGCGACATGCCCCACCTCCTCATTTAAAATAATATCGAGGATGGCGACGCTATTGCTATCACCCACCTGGGCTAGACGCTGCTGAATACCGGGCGTGACATCTAAGCCGCGGGCCTCGAGTGTACGCGGCACCAGGGCTAAACGGGCTAATAAATCACCTTTGGTTTTTTCAGCCATATCCCAAAGACCATTGTGCGCAGTATACGCGCCATAATCGTAACCCATGGCCGCTAAACGTTGGCGTAATAAACGGAAGTGCTTGGCTTCCTCTTTTGCCACAGCTAGCCAGTCTAGATAAAATTGCTCAGTTTGCTGAGGAAAGCGCCAAACAATGTCTAAATGGAGGTTAATGGCATTAAATTCAATATGGGCAATAGCATGCAGTAGGGTGGCGCGACCCTCCTCCGTGTGTACTGAGCGCATGCCAACCGCCTTGGGATCGACTAATTCGGGCTTGCTAGGGCGCCCGGGGATAGCGGCACGCTCGGCAATCTCATGATAGTCGGCGTTCAGATCAATCACATAATCCCCATCTAAATTAATCGCTTCAACAGCAGTTACTTTAGCGCAGGGGTCGGATAAAATTAAGGCTTCCAATGCCTGCTTACGTAAGCAGTTAGCGTGAGTCATTACAATTTAAAACCTGATAATAAAAAAAACAAAAAGACATTGTCTAATTCTAACGTTTAGGGACGTAATGTGTCTCAAATGCGTTAGAATTTTTAATTGCACTGATTAAATTAAAATCAAAGCAGAGCAGGAAGTTAGCTCACAGAAGGACGTTATGGATTGGTATAAAGAGTTGGTTGCGAGTATGCAGTGGGTCGGCATTGCCTTTGTTTGCTCGCTGGTGTTGTTGTTTTTAGTAGGTTTTATCTTAGTGCGCACGACCCGTTGGGCAGCGCAGTTTTGGCATATAGCCAAAACTTATTTTAATCCACTAAAAAATCCCATTGCTGCTTTAAATTTTGCGCTGATCCTCTTTTTAAGCTTATTTGGTGTGCGTCTCAGCGTGCTGTTTTCTAACTGGTATAACAGCATGTATACCGCTTTGCAGGAAAAGGACGAGTCCACCTTCTGGATTCAGATGATGGTCTTTGCGGTGCTTGCGATTATTCATATTTTCCGCTCGCTCACGGCCTTTTATATGCAGCAGGCCTTTACCATTCGTTGGCGTGAGGATCTTAACGAGCGGGTACTGAATCAGTGGCTGCGCAATAAAAACTACTACCGCCTGTTTTTTTTAAAGCAGCAAGTAGATAACCCTGATCAACGGATTCAGCAGGATGTGGCAAGCTTTGTCAGCGTCTCCTTAAGCCTAACCCTAGGGCTGATTACCAATATGGTGTCGGTGGTGGCGTTTACGGTGATTTTATGGAATCTATCAGGTCCTTTGGCACTGTTTGGCGTAGAGATTCCGCGCGGGATTGTGTTTATACTCTTTATTTATGTTTTGATTGCCACGGTATTTGCCTTTAAAATCGGTCGTCCTTTGATTCGTTTAAACTTTTTGGATGAGCGGCTTAATGCAAACTATCGTTACTCCCTAATCCGGCTGCGTGAGTATGCGGAAAGTGTAGCTTTTTATGGCGGTGAGCGGGTAGAGGGTTTTAAGTTAAACCAGCGCTTTAAGGCAGTGATTGAAAATGTGTGGGCGATTGTGCACCGTTCTTTAAAGTTTCAAGGCTTTAACTTTATCGTCTCGCAAGTGGCGGTGATTTTCCCCTTTATATTACAGGCGCCGCGTTTTTTCTCTGGGCAATTGACCCTGGGTGGCATGATTCAAACGGCGCAGGCCTTTAGCAGTTTGCAAGATAGCTTGTCGTTTTTCCGTACCGCCTATGATGAGTTTGCCGGGTTCAAAGCGGTATTAGATCGTTTGACCGAGTTTATGGGCGCCATCGATAAGGCAGAGGAATTACCGCATCCCGAGGTGCGACAACAAGCCGATGAGGTGGATTTACAGCAGGTCACCATCAGTACCCCCAATGGCCGTGTGTTGGTGAGGGATTTAGATCTGCAGGTGCAGGCCGGCGATGCCTTATTAATCCGCGGTCCTTCTGGTTCGGGTAAGACCACGATTTTACGAACGGTGGCGGGTTTATGGCCCTATGCCGAGGGTCGTATTACATGCCCCAAGGATGAGGCCTTGTTCCTATCTCAAAAGCCTTACCTGCCTGAGGGGCATTTAATTGATGTGCTTTATTATCCATTCCACGCACCGGACAATGCCCGTGAAGAGGCGATTAAGGTGTTGGAGTTAGTGAGTCTTGGCCATTTAGTGCATCGTATCGATGAAGAAAATCATTGGATGCATATCTTATCCTTGGGTGAGCAGCAGCGTGTTGCCTTTGGTCGTATGTTATTGACCAAACCGAGCGTGGCCTTTTTAGATGAAGCGACCTCAGCGATGGATGAGGGATTAGAGTACGCTATGTATCAACTGATCCGCCAGCGCTTGCCGCATATGCGTCTCATCAGTGTAGGCCATCGCAGTACCTTATTAAGCCATCATACCCATGTGTTAAATCTTTCGGCGGACGGTAGTTGGTCTATGCAAAGTTCAGAAGAAGCGCTTAAGGAATTATCTCAGGAGGTATGGAGTCGGGTGCTACCCGCTACCGATGAGGCGTAGTTGCAATTGAGTTCAGACTTTTGGACATGCCTATTTAATCAAAACGTCATGATCGCGTTGCTAAAATTAGCGCAAGTGAATGCTGGCGGATCTACGCATCATAGGCGAGCGTAATGCCTGTGAGCTAGGCAGATACATCTGCTGTGGTCTGAGGATGGTTGAATAGGGTTTAGCGGCAAACTTAGTAGCTATGTCGTGCTGCTTGTGCTAATTAAGGTAGCAGAACGTTATTCCAATTGCAGCCTAGTATTTCAAAGGGCTTAGTACAAATGGCAATGATCGCAAGTTGGATAGTTTGGATGTTTGAGGAGTTGTGGTCATTGTGGTTGCTCCTCCTACTTTTGTTGAAATTAATTAATTTCAATTTAAACTCTTTGCGTGTGCTTTTGATCTTGTTGCCGGTGATGGTGTTGATTAATCATTTCGATTAGCTTATTCGTGTGCCGATGATTAATCATTACGGTATTGAAACAAGAGGCACGGTCACCTCAGTTGAAAATACCTCGGTTACATTGAATTTTAATAGTGTAAAACGGTATCGAGTGCGCTATACACTAGCAGACAGTAGGCAGCAAGAAGCCTCGTTTTTGAATATCACGGATGATTATTAACCGCGTGATGGTTCAGTACGTATCCCGAGGCAGGGTGGTGAATTTAAACTAAAGTATTTGCCTCAAAAGCCTAAGTACTTTATTTTGCTTGGTGAATCATAGCTGCAAATTGATTAAGGTCTTTCAGGGGTGTCCATGAATTTCTGAGAAGCCTTTTATAGCGCACAACCCGCTTTCTGGTTCATGATCGTTTTTTATGGTGATGGTGGGTTATTTAAGCTTTTTAGATCGGCGTTTTACTAAAAAAGCCAAATGCGTGGAAGCAGAGGTCATGGATTATGAAACGATCAAAGGCGAATTTTCAACGCTCTATGAAGCTAAGATTCGTTATGTTTTTGAGGGTAACACCTATTATCATGCTTCAACAGCTCGCAGTCCTGTGAAACGCTATTAAATTGGTGAGCGTTTACCGTTGTTGGTCAACCCAGCGAATCCACATGAAGTACGGATTCAAGGAAGCGTTGAAGAAAGTCCACTGAGGTTATTCTTAGTGTTTATGAAAATAGCGATGTGGATATGCATATTGGCATTTCTCGCTTGGTTTATTGATAGTGTGATCTGTTTTGAAGATTGAAGTTTTAACTTTTTTGACCGGGTGCGCGACAAGCCCCGCCGTTCAGGGCGGGGAAGGATAGCGCGGACGGCGTAGCCGTCCTTGAGTTTCAGTGGGGTGTTTGCTGCTGCTCGATGTACTGCCGCACGATGGAAATCGGCGCAGACCTTGGCGAAGATGGTGAGCAGCCGGTTGATAGCATCTCCATC
>NZ_AQVB01000025.1 GCF_000372065.1 Oligella urethralis DSM 7531 | reverse complement strand
CTTAAGCTATGGAAAAAGCCTAAACGGCTACATAGACGACTTAAACAATTAGGCTATAAACCACCGTTTGAGTCGATAGCGATGTGGCGCTGGAGAAACTCAGCCAGTCCATTAGCTCACTATGCTATGCCGAATAAGTGGTTAGATAGTTTAACGTTGTATGATATGGGGAAAGTTGAGACTGGCTACGTGTTTAGCGCATATGCTAAATGGTAATGTGCATGAGCCGTATACGAGGTCCGTACGTACGGTTCTGTGAGAGGGATGAGGTGCAAACCTCACCCTACTCGATGTCTGCCTAGCTAGGCTGGTCAAGCTGAATCGCCCTGCCTAAGGGGAATGAAGGTGCAGATAATTCGAATGGCAAAGTGCTACTGGACAAGGGCGGGGTCAGACCGAGTACGTGATGGTGGCTGGCGAGTTAGTGGTGAGGGATGGCTCAATCATAGCGTTTCTGCAGCAGCTTGGTGTAGCTCTTAAAAGCCTCTTTTTTGCCAGTTTGGGTAGTTTCAATTGATTGATTTTTGTTTTTCAGCTACTTGTAATAGTCTGTTAATGCACCTAGTGGCATGCATCTGTTGTCGCTACAGTCTAGATTGAATTTCCTCCTACTTTTATAGTATATGCGCAACGCTCAATGTGTGAAAAAATGCTACAATAGAAAGGTTTATTTAATTACAATTTTATTAATTAATTGTAGCGATAGACAGTTTAAAAAGTTCATAAGCTTTCTTTAAAGGTGTTTCATGAATGTAGCAGAGTATTTTCCGGTGCTTTTGTTTGTCCTAGTGGCAGGCGGCCTTGGGGTTGTATTGTTATTGCTGGGGGTCGTGTTGGGCCCGAGAAACCCGTATGATGAGAAGCTGTCCCAGTACGAGTGTGGTTTCGAGGCATTTGAGGATTCGCGCATGCGTTTCGATGTTCGTTACTACTTAGTCGCCATTCTATTTATTTTATTCGACTTAGAGATTGCCTTTTTATTCCCATGGGCGGTTGCCAATCAGCAAGTTGGCTTAGTCGGTTTCTCCACAGTGGTCGTGTTTTTAGTCATTCTTACGGTTGGCTTTATCTACGAGTGGAAAAAGGGTGCGCTAGATTGGGATTAATTTTCAGAAAAGGGTAGATAAATGTCTGAACAAACTCAACTAAAAGAAAAGGGCTTTCTGGTTACCTCCGTGGATGCGGTGATGAACTGGTACCAGACGGGTTCGATGTGGCCGATGACCTTTGGTTTGGCCTGTTGTGCGGTAGAGATGATGCACGCTGGTGCGGCACGTTATGATATGGACCAATTCGGGATTATTTTCCGTCCCAGTCCGCGTCAGTCCGATGTGATGATTGTTGCTGGTACTTTGTGTAATAAAATGGCACCTGCGCTACGCAAGGTATACGACCAGATGGCTGAGCCACGTTGGGTGGTGTCCATGGGTTCCTGTGCTAATGGCGGTGGTTACTACCACTATTCATACTCTGTGGTGCGTGGCTGTGATCGCGTAGTGCCGGTTGATATTTACGTGCCAGGTTGTCCGCCAACCGCAGAGGCCTTGATTTACGGCTTATTACAGCTCCAAAATAAAATTCGTCATCAAAAGACGATCGCTCGTGAGGCGTAGGAGGCTGAGATGACGCGTTTAGAGAAATTACATCAAACCTTAGTCAAGCTATTAGGCGAGCAAGCTCAGATTGTAGCCTATGCTGGTGAGCTGACCTTGACCGTGGCGCCCGAGCATTGGGTGCAGACCTGTTCGATGCTGCATGAGCACGAGGAGCTAGCGTTCCAGCAAGCGATTGACCTCTGTGGTGTGGACTATTTAACCTATGGTGGGGTATCGGTTGCGCCTGAGGATAATCAACCATTGTTGCCAACAGAGGCTACTGCTGATTTAGATGTGGCCTTAGAGCCTGTGGATGCGATGCCCTCCGAGCAGCCTAGCCAGTTCCCAGGGCGTTTTGCGGTGGTCTTGCATTTATTATCAGTCAAGCATAATTGGCGCTTACGTGTGCGCACCTTCCCGCAGGATGACGACTTCCCATCCGTACCTAGCTTAGTCAATATCTGGAACAGTCTTAACTGGTTTGAGCGTGAGGCCTTTGACTTATTTGGTATTGTGTTTGAGGGTCACCCCGACCTACGCCGCATTTTGACTGACTATGGCTTTATCGGTCACCCTTTCCGCAAGGACTTCCCAGTGATTGGTCATGTTGAGATGATTTACGACCCTGAGCAAAAGCGTGTGGTCTATCAGCCTGTGTCGATTGAAAATCGCGAGATTACACCGCGAGTCATTCGTGAAGAGGGTTATGGAGCAGGGCGAGAGTAATTATGGCAGATATTAAAAGTTATACCTTAAACTTCGGTCCGCAGCACCCGGCCGCTCACGGCGTTTTACGCTTGATTCTTGAGCTTAATGGTGAGGTGATTTTACGAGCGGACCCGCATATTGGTTTATTACACCGCGGTACCGAGAAATTAGCTGAGCAGCGTACCTATGTGCAGGCGCTCCCTTATATGGATCGTTTAGACTACGTCTCCATGATGGTTAACGAGCACGCCTATTGTATGGCGGTAGAAAAGCTATTAGGTATCGAATTACCTAAGCGTGCCGAGTACATCCGTACCATGTTCGATGAGATTACCCGGATTCTTAACCACTTGATGTCTATCGGTTCGCATGCCCTAGACGTGGGTGCAATGGCGGTGTTCTTATACGCTTTCCGTGATCGCGAATACCTGATGGACTGCTATGAGGCAGTGTCCGGTGCGCGTTTGCACGCCGCCTACTATCGTCCCGGCGGTGTGTATCGTGATTTGCCTGACAGCATGCCTAAGCACGAGATTGACTCGAAGTACCGTAGCGTGCGCGATATGAAGCGTCTTAACGAGTGGCGTGAAGGCTCCATGCTTGACTTTATTGAGGCCTTTGTCGATTACTATCCATCGGCGATTGATGAGTACGAGACGTTGTTGACCGATAACCGTATTTGGAAGCAGCGCTTGGTCGATGTCGGTATTGTGACCCCTGAGCGCGCCCTCAATAAGGGCTTTACTGGGGTGATGCTGCGCGGTTCTGGCGTGGAGTGGGATATTCGTCGTAAGCAGCCCTATGCCGTCTATGATGAGTTAGATTTTAATATCCCGGTCGGGGTTAACGGTGACTGTTATGACCGTTACTTATGCCGTATTGCCGAGTTACGCGAAAGTACCAAAATCATCAAGCAATGTGTACAGTGGTTGCGTGATAATCCAGGCCCTGTCATGTACGAGGACAATAAAATCACCCCACCTAAGCGTCTTGAGATGAAGACCGGTATGGAGGAGTTGATTCACCACTTCAAGTTATTCTCAGAGGGTTTCCCTGTACCTGAGGGTGAAGCATACGCAGCGGTTGAGCATCCTAAGGGTGAGTTCGGTATTTATATGATTTCCGATGGCGCCAATAAGCCATATCGTCTCAAAATCCGTGCCCCGGGCTTTGTGCACTTACAAGGCTTAGACGAGATGTCGCGTGGTCATATGTTGGCGGATGCGGTAACCATTATCGGTACCCAGGATATTGTATTTGGTGAGATTGACCGCTAGGAAGCCAGTGCTTCATAGCATCAACGAATTACAGGAAATTAACATGTTGCTTTCTGAACAGGCTTATAAAAAGATTGACAAGGAGTTGGCAAAGTATCCTGCCGATCAACGTCAATCAGCAGTTATGGCCGCTTTGCGCATTGCCCAAGAGGAAAAAGGCTGGGTCTCCGATGAAGTCATCGTTGACGTTGCCGAGTATTTAGGCATGCCGACAATTGCGGTGCAAGAGGTCGCCACCTTCTACGATATGTATGAATTAAAGCCGGTAGGTAAGTACAAACTGACCGTCTGTACTAATTTACCTTGCGCCTTAAGAGATGGTGAGAAAACTGCGCATTACATCAGCGAAAAATTAGGTATTGCCATTGGTGAAACGACGCCTGACGGCTTAATCACGCTCCAAGAGAGTGAGTGTCAGGGCGCCTGTGGTGATGCCCCCGTTTTATTAATTAATAACCATCATATGTGCGTGCGTATGAGCAAAGAGCGTATTGATGAGTTGTTAGCCGATATTCAAAGTGAGGGTTAAGCGTCATGGGTTTAGAACGTATTATCCAAAAGTATAGCGGCGGACTTGAGCCTAACCCGGGCGGTGATTTATCCAGCAGTATGATATTTCATAATCGTCATATTAACCCACAGATTCTCAAGGGTTTAGACGGTCATAACTGGGGTATTGAGGGCTATATGGCCCGTGGCGGTTACGAGGTATTGCGCAAAATCTGTGCCGGTCAGTTAGATCAGGACACGGTGATTAATGAGCTTAAGCTTTCTTCCTTACGCGGCCGTGGCGGTGCAGGCTTCCCGACGGGCCTGAAGTGGAGCTTTATGCCTAAAAACTACCTCGGTCAAAAGTACGTCGTCTGTAACTCGGACGAGGGTGAGCCGGGAACGTTTAAGGATCGTGATATTCTGCGCTTTAACCCCCATGCGGTAATTGAGGGTATGATTATTGCCGGTTTTGCCATGGGTGCGAGTGTTGGCTATAACTATATTCACGGTGAAATTTTTGAGGTCTATGAGCGTTTTGAAGAGGCGCTAGAGCAGGCGCGAGCTCACGGTTTCTTAGGTGATAATATCCTCGGCAGTGATTTTAGCTTCCAACTGCATGCACACCACGGTTACGGTGCCTATATTTGTGGCGAGGAGACCGCTTTGCTTGAGTCACTCGAGGGCAAAAAGGGTCAGCCACGCTTTAAGCCGCCATTCCCTGCAAATTATGGTGTTTACGGTAAGCCGACCACGATTAACAATACCGAGACTTTTGCCAGTGTGCCTTATGCTTTAGCGATGGGCGGTCAGCAGTACTTAGAGCTCGGTAAACCAAATAATGGCGGTACCAAGCTATTTTCTATCACCGGTGATATTGAGCGACCAGGTGTGTATGAGATTCCGATGGGAACACCATTTAGCAAGCTATTAGAGATTGCAGGCGGGATGCGTAACGGCGCCAAGCTCAAGGCCGTGATCCCGGGTGGTTCGAGTGCGCCGGTGTTGCCGGCTGATATCATGATGGACTGTACCATGGACTACGACAGCATCGCCAAGGCCGGTTCGATGTTGGGTTCCGGTGCCGTAACGGTGATGGACGATAGTCGCTGTATGGTGCGTTCATTATTGCGTCTGTCATATTTCTACCAGCATGAGAGCTGCGGCCAATGTACCCCTTGTCGTGAGGGTACGGGCTGGCTATGGCGCATTGTGCACCGTATTGAGCATGGTGAGGGTCGTCCTGAGGATCTGGATGAGCTGGAGCGCATTGCCGGTAATATCATGGGCCGTACCATTTGTGCCCTTGGTGATGCGGCAGCAATGCCGGTGCAGGGTTTCTTGAGACATTTCCGTGATGAGTTCGCGTACCACATTGATAATAAGCAATGTTTGGTAGCGCCGTATATTTAATAGGTTTGTACCATGGTTGAACTTACCATTGACGGCAAGAAAGTATCCGTTCCTGAGGGCAGCTTTGTTATGCACGCTGCGACCGAACTGGGTCTTTATGTGCCACATTTTTGTTATCACAAAAAATTATCTATCGCCGCCAACTGCCGTATGTGCTTAGTCGAGGTCGAGAAAGCGCCTAAGGCATTACCGGCATGTGCCACACCGGTGACACAGGGTATGGTTGTCCATACGAAATCACCAAAGGCATTAGCTGCACAGCAGGCGGTGATGGAGTTTCTATTAATCAATCACCCCCTCGATTGTCCAATCTGTGACCAGGGCGGTGAGTGTCAGTTACAGGACTTAGCCGTGGGCTACGGTTATGATGCCAGTCACTACCATGAAGAAAAGCGGGTAGTGTTCCACAAATCAATGGGTCCGCTAATCTCGGCTGAGGAGATGAGCCGCTGTATTCACTGTACGCGTTGTGTTCGCTTTGGCCAAGAGGTGGCCGGGGTGATGGAACTAGGTATGTTAAATCGCGGTGAGCACGCAGAGATTACTTCCTTCTTAGGAAAGGCGGTCAGCTCCGAGTTATCGGGTAATATGATCGACCTCTGCCCAGTCGGTGCCTTAACTTCTAAGCCCTTCCGCTATCAGGCGCGTACCTGGGAATTAGCGCGTCGTCGCTCGGTCAGTCCGCACGATAGCGTGGGTGCAAATCTTGTGGTACAGGTGAAAAATGACCGTGTGCTACGTGTGGTGCCATTTGAAAATGAAGCGGTTAACGAGTGCTGGATTAGCGATAAGGATCGCTTCTCCTATGAGGGTCTATACGCCGAGGATCGTTTAACCACACCGATGCTTAAGGGTAGTGACGGTGTTTGGCGTGAAGCGAGCTGGGAAGAGGCATTGTTAGCAGCCGCTGAGCTTTTACAAAATGTCAATGAGCAACAGGGCGTGGATAGCATCGGTGCATTTGCTGCCGAGTACTCTACACTTGAGGAGATGACCTTATTAAGCCGCATTGTGCGTGGTCTAGGCTCTAACAACATCGATAGCCGCTTACGTTTAGGCGACGAGAACATTGACAAGGCCTTAGAGGGTACCCCATGGTTGGGTATGCCGATTGCTGAGCTGAATCACTTAGACGGTGTGTTGGTGGTTGACAGTAATTTACGTCAAGATCATCCATTATTTGCGCAGCGTTTACGCCAAGCGGCAAAGGCCGGTGCGCGTATCGTCTTACTTGATAGTAATGGCGAGGATCCATTGTTCCCAGTGGCAGCCCGTTTAACGGTGGCACCAAGCCAGCTATGCGCTGCGATTGATAATATCGCTAAGGCGGTAGCGCAGCTGAAAGGCGGCGCAGAGCTTGACGAGCAGGATCCAATCAATCAGATTGCCGCTATTTTATTAGCGGGTAAAAAGCCAGCTGTGTTTATGGGTAACGGTGTCTTAAGTAAGTCATCGGCCAGTAATGTCTTGGCCCATAGCCATGTGTTAGCAGAGGCTTTGGCAGCGCCATTAGGCTATTTAACGCGCGGTGCTAACCACGTGGGCGCTTCGGTTGCCGGAGCGACGCCGCAGCAAAACGGTATGAATGCCGCGCAGATGATGAAGAATCCGCTAAGCGCCTATGTGGTGTTGCATGCGGAGAGCTTGGATTTTGAGGATCCGATTCGAGCCCGTGAGATTTTCAGTAAGGCCGCTACCATTGCCCTGACTTCTTACCAGTCAGATGCAAAGCAATGGGCCAAAATTATGTTGCCGGTTGGTCCCTTTACTGAGACTTCCGGTACCTTTATTAATGCTGAGGGACGTGCCCAGAGCTTCAAGGGCGTGGTGCCATCATTGGGCAATAGCCGCCCAGCCTGGAAGGTATTACGCGTCTTAGGTAATTTACTAAAACTGGCTGACTTTGATGCGGAAAGCTCAGAGGCTGTACGTGATGCGGTTTTAGCTCAGAACTATACCGGTAGCTTTAATAACGAGGTGAAGGCAGAACCGTATAATCCAAATGTAGCGGTGAATGCTTTTGAACGAGTGGCTAATCTACCAATTTATCGAAGCGATGCGATAGTACGTCGTGCGCCTGCCTTACAAAAGCAGACGGCGGCTCCAGTGGCCGGTCTAAACGCTGCCATGATGGCTAATTTAGCCGTGGTTGAGGGTGATCAGGTGCGCGTTAAGAGCAATAGGGGCGAAGTCGTATTGCCCGTGCAATTGCAAGCGCAATTGGCTGATAATACGGTCAGTGTGCCGCTGGGCTTTGAGCAAACCGCTGTCTTAGGTGGTGCATTTGTCCAACTTTCAGTGGAGAAGGTCTAATGAATACGAATATTTGGGCATGGTTTACTGATGGTGTAGCAGCGCTCAATGCATGGGGTAGCAATTTACTTGGTGAAACCCTATGGATGGTGCTGTGGACGATTATTCTGATCCTCGTGATCGCACTACCGATTATTATCTGTGTGGCGTTTTTAACCCTGTGGGAGCGTCGCATGATTGGTTATATGCACGTGCGTCGCGGTCCTAACCGGGTAGGTCCTGGTGGTCTATTACAGCCTTTTGCTGACGTGCTTAAGCTATTGACCAAGGAAGTGATCGTCCCGGCCAAAGCCAACAAGGTGATGTACATCTTGGCACCAATTATGACCTTAGTGCCAGCATTAGCGGCCTGGGCCGTGGTGCCGTTTGGTCCAGAAGCTGTTTTAGCCAATGTTAACGCCGGTATTTTATATATTGTGGCGATTACCGCATTGGGTGTGTATGGTGTGATTTTCGCAGGTTGGGCCTCTAACTCTAAGTATCCTTTTTTAGGTGCGATGCGTGCATCGGCACAAATGATTTCTTATGAGTTATCGCTGACCTTTGTGTTGGTGACGATTATTCTTGTTTCCGGCACCATGAATATGAACGGTATCGTACTTCAGCAAACGAGCGGTTTTTTTGCTGATAAAGGGGTGACCTTCTTATCATGGAACTTTATTCCTTTATTCCCTTTATTTATTGTTTATATCATCTCAATTGTGGCGGAAACTAACCGTCACCCATTTGACGTGGTAGAGGGTGAATCGGAAATTGTGGCCGGGCACATGGTGGAATATTCGGGTATGGGCTTTGCGATGTTCTTCTTAGCCGAGTACGCCAATATGATCTTATTGTCGGCCTTATGCTCAATCTTCTTCTTGGGTGGTTGGTCGGCGCCATTGGATATGGTTCCATTTACCTGGGTACCTGGTTGGTTGTGGTTAGGTATTAAGACCTTCTGCGTGGTGTCGCTATTTGTGTGGTTCCGTGCCTCCTTCCCACGCTTCCGCTATGACCAGATTATGCGTTTAGGTTGGAAGGTATTTATTCCATTAACCTTAATTTGGTTTTTTGTGGTGGCAATTTGGATGCAAACACCATTAAGTATTTGGAATTAAGGGTGAGATTATGAGCAAGTTGAAACGCTTTATGAACAGCTTTATGCTGACCGAGTTACTCAAAGGGATGATGCTGACTGGTAGCTATTTCTTTAAGCCGAAGTTCACCCTTAAGTATCCTTACGAGAAAACGCCGATGTCGCCTCGTTTCCGCGGTTTGCATGCTTTGCGTCGTTACCCAAACGGGGAAGAACGTTGTATTGCCTGTAAATTATGTGAGGCGGTCTGTCCAGCCATGGCGATTTCCATTGAGTCGCATGAACGTGAAGACGGTACGCGCCGTACCACACGTTATGACATTGACTTAACCAAGTGCATTTTCTGCGGTTTCTGCGAGGAAAGTTGCCCGGTTGACTCCATTGTTGAGACGCATATTCACGAGTATCACGGCGAGAAGCGCGGTGATTTGTACTTCACTAAAGACATGTTGCTTGCGGTGGGCGATCGTTATGAGGACGAAATTGCCAAGCGTCGCGAAGCAGATGCGCCGTATCGCTAATAGGTGGAGATCATGGTTTTTTCGACAGTTCTTTTTTATATTCTGGCTTTTATTGCCATTGTTGCTGCCGCCCGTGTGGTGTTAGCACGTAGTCCAGTGGTTGCTGCCTTGCACCTGATGTTGACCTTTTTCTCTGCGTCGATGCTGTGGATTTTAATCGGTGCCGAATACCTCGGTTTATTGCTGATTATTATTTATGTCGGTGCGGTGATGGTGATGTTCCTCTTTGTGGTGATGATGATTGATGTGGTACCCGAGAGTTTACGTCAAGGTTTCCGTACCTACCTGCCACTTGGTTTAGTGGTTGGCGGTGTGATGGTGTTGGAAATCGCCTCCGTGTTAGCGGCGGTTTATTTGGGTACAGGCGCACCAATTGCGGTTTCTTTACCTCAATCCTACAACAACGTGGTACAGATCGGTATCGCTATGTATGCTGAATATAGCTATGCGATTCAGGTCGGTGCCTTGGTATTATTAGTGGGTATGGTGTCAGCGGTAGGTATTACCTTACGCGAACGTAAGAATCGCAAATACACCAATGTGAGTGATCAGTTAAAAGCCGATCCTAAGGATCGTTTACGTATCGTGAGTATGGCTTCCGAGTCTGAGCCTCGCACGGTGGCTGCAGTTGAAGTCCAAGAGGGAGAAAGCAAATGACCTTGAGTTTAGCGCATTATTTAATACTCGGCGCTGTGCTGTTTGCTATTGGGGTTTTCGGGATTTTCTTAAATCGCCGTAACATGATTGGGATTTTGATGTCGATTGAGTTGCTATTATTAGCGGTCAATATGAACTTCGTGGCCTTTTCTCAATGGCATCCGGGACCTGATGGTTTACCGGAAACGGCAGGGCAAATCTTTGTTTTCTTTGTCTTAACTGTTGCGGCGGCTGAAGCGGCAATCGGTTTGGCCATTCTTGTTATGCTATTCCGTAAGATTAATTCAATTAACGTTGACGACATTGGTCGTCTACAAGGGTAGGGGGTAAATCATGGCATCAACATTATCTCCAATCCTCTTACTCGCCATTGCATTGGCGCCCTTACTGGGTTCCGTGCTAGCGGGTCTATTTGGTACCGGTTTTTTCGGGCGTCAAGTCACGCGTGCCGGTGCGCATGGTATTACCATTGCCTTAGTAGCGTTTTCCGCTTTGGCATCACTCTATGTCTTATGGCAGGTGATTGCGCACGATGCCTATTTCAACGGGACCATCTACACTTGGACCTTGATCGGACATATTCCGATTGAAATCGGCTTTTTGGTGGATTCGCTAACGGCCACGATGATGGTGGTGGTTACCTCGGTCTCCCTCATGGTGCATATTTATACCATCGGTTATATGGTGGACGATCCTGGCTACCAGCGCTTCTTTAGCTATATTTCACTCTTTACCTTCTCCATGCTGATGCTAGTCATGGCAAATAATATGCTGTTGCTATTCTTCGGTTGGGAGGCAGTTGGTTTAGTGTCTTATCTCTTAATCGGTTTCTGGTACGAAAGACCGACGGCGATTTTCGCTAATATGAAGGCATTTATTGTGAACCGTGTGGGTGACTTTGGTTTCATCTTAGGTATTGGTTTACTCTTTGCCTACACCGGTAGCTTAAATTATGATCAGGTGTTTGATAGTGCTAGCATCTTGTCATATACCAGCTTCCCGGGTACGGATTGGTCTTTGGTCACGGTTGCTGCTATCTGCTTATTTATCGGTGCCATGGGTAAGTCTGCGCAAGTACCTTTACATGCATGGTTACCTGACTCGATGGAGGGTCCAACACCGATTTCTGCATTGATTCACGCGGCCACCATGGTGACAGCGGGTATCTTTATGGTGGCTCGCTTCTCACCTATCTTTGAGTTATCTAATACTGCGCTATCCTTAGTGATTGTGGTGGGTGCTATCGGTGCCTTGTTCCTCGGTCTACTCGGTTTGATTCAAAACGATATCAAACGTGTGGTGGCTTACTCTACCTTGTCGCAGTTAGGTTATATGACGGTGGCACTGGGTGCTTCGGCTTACAGCGTGGCCGTCTTCCACCTGATGACGCACGCTTTCTTTAAAGCCTTGCTCTTCTTAGGCGCTGGTTCGGTGATTATCGGTATGCACCATAATCAAGATATTCGCTACATGGGCGGTATTCGTAAGTACATGCCAATTACTTGGATTACTTTCTTATTAGGTACCTTAGCCCTGGTAGGTACGCCATTCTTCTCAGGCTACTACTCCAAAGAGCATATTATCGAAGCAGCCGGTGCGGCCAATATCTGGGGTGCGAACTTTGCCTACTACTGCGTGCTGATTGGCGTGTTCGTTACTTCCTTGTATTCGTTCCGACTGTACTTCTTAGTATTCCACGGTAAGGAGCGTTATGAGGACTTGCCGGCGGATGCGGAGCATCGTTTTGAGAAAAATGAGAAGCCTAAAGAATCACCATGGGTGGTGACTGTACCTTTAGTGGTATTAGCGATTCCATCGGTGTTGATTGGTGCCTGGGTGATTGAGCCGATGCTGTTCGGTGATTTCTTCAAGAACGTGATCTACGTGGATGCGGCAGCTCACCCTGCGATGGCAGACATTGCTGCGACTTTCCATGGTTGGCTTGAGTATGGCTTACATGCCTTTATGACCTTACCGTTCTGGTTAGTGGTGGCCGGTTTTGTGGTGGCACTATTCCTTTACGTGGTCAGTCCAGCGACGCCGGGCAAAATTTACCACTCCTTATCCGGTATTAACCGTATTTTGGAAAATAAATACTATGTTGACTGGGTCTATGAAAATGTCTTTGCTCGTGGCGCTCGCGCGCTCGGTCAAGGCTTCTGGAAAGGTGGTGACAAGGGTGTGATTGATGGCTTTATCATCAATGGCAGTACTAAAGCGGTTGCTTTAATTGCCTCGCTTAGCCGCAAGCTCCAGTCCGGTTACGTATACCATTACGCCTTCTCCATGTTGGTGGGTATTATTGTTTTAATCTCTTTCTTTGTAGTGGTGCGATAAGATGACAACATTTCCTTGGCTTTCCTTATCGATTTTTGTACCGATCATTGCTGGTATTTTTGTACTCGTATTCGGTCGTGACGAGCGAGCAGAGTACACCAAGCAAATGGCTTTGATTGGTGCAATTGTCAGCTTCTTAGTCACCTTGCCACTGATCTTTGGCTTTGACTCTACTACGGCAGAAATGCAGTTCGTTGAAAATGTGCGCTGGATTTCAGCCTTTACAGCACATTATCACCTGGGTGTAGACGGTATTTCCATTTGGTTTGTACTGTTAACCGCCTTTATTACCATTATGGTGGTGATTGCTGGTTGGAAGGTCATTACTGACCGAGTGGCACAGTACATGGCAGCATTCCTGATTTTATCGGGCTTGATGGTTGGTGTCTTTGCTGCCTTGGACGGCTTATTGTTCTACGTATTCTTTGAGGCTACCTTGATTCCGATGTATATCATTATCGGTGTATGGGGTGGTCCGAATCGTGTGTACGCAGCCTTTAAGTTCTTCCTCTATACTTTATTAGGTTCCTTATTAACCTTAGTTGCTTTCATCTATCTGTACCTCCAGGCAGGTACCTTCGATATTGCCGCTTGGCATGCCTTGCCATTGACGATGAATGAGCAGTTATTCATCTTCTTTGCGCTCTTTGCCGCCTTTGCAGTGAAAGTACCTATGTGGCCAGTGCATACCTGGTTACCAGATGCACACGTTGAAGCGCCGACCGGTGGTTCGATTGTGTTAGCGGCCATTATGTTGAAGCTAGGTGCTTACGGTTTCCTACGTTTCTCTTTACCGATTGCCCCGGACGCTAGTCAGGAAATGGGCTGGTTAATGATCGTGTTAGCACTGATTGCGCTGATCTACATCGGTTTGGTGGCGATTGTACAAGATGATATGAAGAAGCTGGTGGCTTATTCCTCAGTGGCTCATATGGGCTTTGTAGTCTTAGGTACCTTCCTCTTTAGCGAAGCAGGTATTGAGGGTGCCATTGTGCAAATGATCTCCCACGGTTTTGTGTCAGGCGCTATGTTTATGTGTATCGGTGTGCTCTATGACCGTTTACACAGCCGAGAAATTGCGGCTTACGGTGGTGTGGTCAAGGTGATGCCTAAGTTTGTGACCTTCTTTGTACTGTTCTCAATGGCCAATAGCGGTCTACCCGCAACTTCAGGTTTCGTGGGTGAGTTCTACGTGATTCTAGCGGCGATTGACTTCAACTTCTGGGTCGGCTTATTGGCGGCAACGTCATTGATTTTAAGTGCTTCATATTCGCTCTGGATGGTTAAACGCGTGGCTTATGGTCCGGTGACAAATCCTGAGGTAGCCAAAATGCTTGATCTTGATAAGCGTGAATTTTTGGTCTTAGGTCTGTTTGCAATCTTTGTGTTGTATATGGGTATTCATCCGAAACCATTTACTGATGTCATGCATGTATCAGTTCAGCATTTGCTGGAACAGATTGCACAATCCAAACTGTAGGTTAGAACAATGATAGAAAATCAATTTAATTTCGCCATGGCCTTGCCGGAGATTCTTCTATGTCTCTTGGCAATGGGTGTGTTGTTGATCGACGCCTTTGCTCGCAGTAAGGACAGCGTGCTGTCCTACTACAGCAGTTTGCTATCGCTACTGTTGGTCTTAGTGGTCGTGCTATTCCAGTGGAGTTCTGGTGTTGAAGGCACTACCTTCTACCAAATGTATATTGCCGATGCACTTAGCCATTTCTTAAAAGTTGGTACCACGATTGCGGTGCTGGTGACCTTAATTTACAGCCGTCAGTACTTAATTGACCGCAGCATGGTGACCGGCGGTGAGTTTTACGCCTTGGCCTTATTCTGTTTATTAGGTCAATTCGTGATGATCTCAGCGGCCAGTACGCTGACCATTTACTTGGGTCTAGAGTTGATGTCCTTATCACTCTACGCCTTGGTGGCCTTGCGTCGTGATTCGCTAAGTAGTGCGGAAGCGGCGATGAAGTACTTTATTCTAGGTTCACTTGCGTCAGGTATTATGCTGTATGGTATTTCGCTTATCTACGGTGCGACCGGTGCGATTCACCTAGCGACGATTATGCAAGTACTACAGAGTGGTGAAGCGCAGTTATCTGTATTGCTACTTGGTTTGGTTTTTGTGGTGTCAGGTATTGCCTTTAAATTAGGTGCGGTACCGTTCCATATGTGGGTGCCTGATGTGTATCAAGGGGCACCGACAGCGGTGGCGCTAACCATCGGTTCGGCTCCTAAATTAGCGGCCTTGGCGATGACCTTGCGGGTACTGATCGAGACACTAAATGATGTCGCTATCAGTTGGCAGCCGATGTTGATCATTATGGCGGTACTATCACTCGCCATTGGTAATATCACTGCCTTGATGCAAACTAACTTTAAGCGTCTATTGGGTTACTCAACCATTTCGCATATCGGTTTTGTGCTCTTAGGCTTGCTTTCCGGTGTGGATGTCAATGGTCAGGTGAGTAGTGGTGCCTATGGTACGGCCTTATTCTATATGGTGACCTATGTACTCACGACCTTGGCGAGCTTTGGTATTATTCTGATTCTTAGCCGTGCGGGTTTTGAGTCTGAGGAAATTGCTGACTTCAAGGGGCTTAACCGTCGTAGTCCGTGGTTAGCCTTCGGCGTCTTGATTCTGATGTTCTCACTTGCCGGTATTCCACCATTAGTTGGCTTCTACGCTAAATTAGCTGTATTGCAGGCAACGGTTAATGCTGGTCATATTTGGTTAGCAGTATTAGCGGTGTTGCTGTCCCTAATCGGTGCCTTCTACTACTTACGAGTGGTAAAGGTAATGTACTTTGATGAGCCGGCGGCTGATGCACCTGCTTTAAGTGCGCCAATGACTTTCCGTGAGGGTATCTTATCGGTTAATAATTTATTAATTATTGTGTTAGGTATTCTACCAGGCGGCTTAATGGCGCTGTGTGTGCAGGTAATTGATGCTTCCTTGAAGTTTTAATTACTAGGATAGGGCGCTACGGCGCTCTTTCTGTGTAGGTATAAAAACGGCCCCGAGTCTGATAAGGATTCGGGGCCGTTTGTCGTTTAAGGTAGTTAGAGCGTAAGCGTCCGGTGAACACATGTATTCATTCCTCCTAAATTGCGCGACACTAAGGTTTTGTGTATGTTAGGAGAAATCAATGCCGTCTTTAATGCGTATCGAGACCGCCCAACGCGTGGGAATTCAAGAGCAAGCGTCTAGCCTACTGGCACTAGATAAAATCATCCTGGTGAGTGAGGCGACAGATTTACGAGCGGGGATGGATACCTTGCGCACTAAGGCAATTCAGCGCTTTGGTCAGGTGGCACCTCACGAAGCCTATG
>NZ_AQVB01000024.1 GCF_000372065.1 Oligella urethralis DSM 7531 | reverse complement strand
CCTTAAGCAAACGACCAAGGGGATCATACTGATAGCTTAACTCCCCTTTACGACTGTCCTTAATGCCGGTTAATTGATTGGCTCCATCATAGTGATAATCACGCTGCAGAATGCTCTGTTTAACATACTGACCAGACTGGATATGTTGCTGCGCCAAACGACCGGCCTCGTCGTAGATCGTCGTTTGCAACATCGTTTGCGCCCAATGACGAGCTATCTCACGGTGATTATTATCACGCTCCACATCAATTAAGCGCTCTTTATCCAAGAGCATGCCGTGCAAATGCCCCGAACCGTAGCGCAAATAATCCACCTCACGACCATCGGGGCGGAGCGTGCAAATCAGATTGGATAATTCATCGTACTGGTAACGCCACTGCTTGGTGACTTGATGGTCGAACACATCATACTGATGCGTCTCTTCCACCACATTCCCTAAGGCGTCATGAATAAAACGATTTAAAGAATGCGGGTTTTTAGCTAATACCAAACGACCGTTTACATCATAGGCGAACTCACGCACTTCATCGGCACTGAGCACCTTCGTCAGTTGCCCCATCACATCGTATTCATAAGCGATGCTCTGATCTTCAAAGGTCACACCTTCTAAACGGCCTGTTTGCTTATTGATGTGATACTGCTTTTCTTTCCCGTCAAAGGCACGCTCATGTACTAAGCGACCCAGCGGATCGTAGGTAAAGCGGTAACTGTCGTCGTTTTCATTAACCAGCTCCGCTAAGCGTCCCAATGGATCGTAGCGATAATTGACCGTATGATTCAAGGCATCAATACGCGCCTGTACTCGACCTGCTGGATTATATCGATAAGCCGTCTCCCTATCCAAACCATCGATAAACTTAAGTAGACGACCCTCGGCATCGTGCTCCAGATAAATCGGATTAACACCACTACGTGCTACTTTAGCAAGCTCACCATAGCGATCATAACTGTACTCTTCGGTGGTGCCACTGGCCTCGGTCAGTTTAATTAAACGACCCAGGAAGTCATAATCCCACTTGGTCATTTTGCCAGAACAGTCGCGGAACCACGCCACATCGCCCGTGACGTGATAACCGACATGCTTGTTACCGCCTTTGGCATCCTCGATGCGTATAATTTGACCTTTGCTATTGTATTGATAACGTGTCACATGACCCAAAGGATCCGTTTCCGCCTCCACCAAATGCTGCGCATTATAAGCACGATGCCATTGACTGCCATTCGGCTCTTCCAGCAAAATCAGATGATTATCCGTATCATAACCGTAACGAATCCGCGTACCATCCGGTTGCACCACCTCTATCAGGTTATCAAAGGCATCGTAAATAAAACGACTGACCGTACCGTCCTGATACTTAACCTGAGTGATATTGTTAAATTCATCACGCTCATTGATGCGCGTGGTACCATCACAATAGGCAATGGACATTAAGTAGTTTTCAGCATTAAAAACGTACTTAGTCGTTTGCCCCAAAGCATCCGTCACGTAGGTGCTCAGATTTTCCCGATCATAGCGCAGAGACAAGGCCTCTGAACCATCATCGCACGCCTCGTGCACGCATCGGCCAATCTCACCATCCATTATCCAGGCCAGATTTACACCACGACCTGTTTTATCTTCGTAGCGCGTAATCAAGTGATGCGCTTGATATTGGTAGCGGTTGCTTAAACCATAACGGTCAGTGGCTTCGATAAGATTACCTTCTTCATCATAACGGTACGAAGCCAAGACTTGCTCTCTTTTACGACCACTGGCGGCATCCGTTTCATAGTAAAAGATATCTTTAATTCGATCCTGCTCGGTATAACGGAAATGTACCGTATATAAGTCACTTTCAATGCGCAACAATCGTGCACGCTCATCATAATACAACTTTAGCGTATTACCCTGAGCATCTTGTAACTGCGTCAGACGATAGACCGAGCCCATTTGCAAAAACAACAGAGTACTGTGATCTTTAGCACGCACTTGTAAACGATCTGGCGCAGGTTGAGACCAGAATAATTCTTCTTTTCGATCGTAAATTTCTTGTTGCAATGGTAGAGCCTGAGGACAAGTGGTTAATCGCCCTTCGTTCGAGACGAGCGTTGGTACACCTTCCTCCAGATAAATGTACTGCAATAAGGGCGTATTCCAACGTGGTCCCAAAGCACTTAAAGCCCCTTCTTCATCATAAGCATAGCAATTAGAACGGTATTGCCGTGCCCATACGATTGGCATCACACCGGGCAAGCTGAAGTCCACATGAGTAAAAGACTCATCACCCAACGCAAAATCAATGGAATTAACGGAAGCAGCGACTGCCATGCCTACACCAGCCGCAGCCGCAATCGCCCCCCCTGCCATGATCTGGGAACGTGACAGATTTCTACAGCTTTTGCAACGATTAGGCGCCTTCTCTGGCTTTTTCTTCCTGCCCCTTCCAGAATTTTTACCGCCTTTGCCGCCTTTACCGCCACCCATTTTATTGCGTAAGCTTTGCATTGCTGAAACAAAAGCCGGTCCAGCGCCATTCAACCATTTTTTAAAACCTTTTTTATAAAGAATACCAACCAGCTCAGTTGATGAAATACCGGATTTACTCTCGTGACCAACCAGCTGTAAATTCACGCCCATCACATTAGCTGCAACAAACTGATTACTTCTTGCATTTGCTGAAAGGCCAATATCTACAATGTTTCGGGAAAAAGCATTAGCAGCAAGAGTTTCCTTCGCACCTGTAAAAGTCAGACTAAAAGGCACATCCTTTTGATGCGAAACGGTCATGTTCTGATAGCTCAAGTGTCCTTTAAAAGCAAGAGATGATTTCCTCGACAATTGACCGGAAGCTTGTTGTGTTACCTCCGAAGCTGAACATATATTGATATTTCCATCTGATTGCAACTTCGTATCGGACACCTCTGCATTCGTATTTAACCTAGGTGTGCTCCAATCCAAAGAGGCAGTCTGCAGGCTGGAGGATGATTTTATCGTCACCGTTTCAGAAGCACCAATCGTCTGCTCGACACTACCATTAACCTCTTCATCATCTAAGGCTTGGGTATTTAAATGATAGCCCTGCACCGTATGCGTTGCTGCTCCCGATACCGTACTATCGAAGGTACCGGTAATCATCTCATCCACCCCATCCAAGTAATCTTCCTGCAAATTACCACCAATGGATTCGGTCAGTTGTGTATCAATGGTGCGCTGGTGATCCGACTCATAACGGGCTTGACCTCCACTATGCAATACCACATCCGAAGTACTGTGTGCAGTATGAGAACGGTAGCCGGCAATGGCGGACACCACATTACCGACGATTTTCTGCGTTTGCTTATCCTTAACCAGGGTATTCATATCGCGCTCAGCGATAAAAGAGAGCATTTCCTCACCTGGACGATCATCAAACATCAAGCGATTGGCATTACTGGCATCGCCATTTTTACTGCGCGTAAAAAAGCCGCTCTGGGTAGCATCATCGGGCAAATTCACTGGTGGCATATTTAAATTATTGTAGACTCGACCAATCACCACCGGGCGGTCCGGTTGACCATCCACAAAGTCCACCACTACCTCCTCGCCCACGCGAGGAATTTGCACACCACCAAAACCCGAGCCCGCCCAAGGTGATGAAACACGCACCCAGCAGGAACTGTTTTCATCCAATTGCCCATCACGATCCCAGTGAAATTGCACTTTAATTCGACCGTATTTATCCGTCCAGATTTCCTCACCGGCTGGCCCCGTCACCACCGCTGTTTGAGGACCTCCCATTTTAGGTTCCTGATGAATTCGTGGGGCGCGGAACTGTGTGTCTTTAGGTATATACGTCGCTGCAATTTCAAAATAATACTGCTCATCCGCACCGGAAACATAAGATTCCATGACAATATCGTAAGTGACCTTAATCACCAAATAGTCCCCGTTATCGTTGGGGAATGGTGCATTCTGCAATGTCATGATATAGCCGGGTGCTAAATCTCGTAAGCGCGTGCGTGCTTCAGCAAAGTCCTGCAATGCCTGAATCGACTCCAAATGCACCCGGGCATAATGCGCCGACTCGTCTGCTGACACATAGCCCCCAAATGGCTCATAAACCGTTAAATCCATGCCCGTTTTCTGTGTTAAACGCGAACTAAAACCGCTTAAATCAGCTCGTGGATTTTCGAAATTATAGTCTTGTGTAGCGTAACTATTTGCTGTTAATTGTCCCCCCGGTTGCCAATCAAAAATATGTTGTTCTTTGGCATACACCATTTCATCTTCAGCATAATAGAAAGCCGTGCTGTTAACCGGCAACTTAGGGTGACTCTCCTTGTAATCGCTCAATACCAGATAATGCTTCCCCTCTTCATGACGGAACCAATAGTAAATCCCTTCATGCTCCAATAAACGGCTGATAAAGGCAAAATCGGTCTCGTCATACTGAACGCAATAGGTCCACTTACGATAAGACTCAATCAATTTCTCTTCTATCAACAAGTCATAGGATTCCAACACCTCACGCACTACATCAAGGGCGGACATTTCTTGGTATATACGACTGTTCTTTGCTTGGGTGCTGTACCACAGTTGTGGTACGACAAAGAGCTCGTAAATAAAATACTTCTTCTCATTGACCAATTTCTCGCTGACTAAACGAACCTCTCTGACCATACCGTTCAGATAGCGAGGTTGTGCGCCGGTATCAATCTCAATCGTCACATCAGTGCCCGGTAATTGGCTTTGCTCAATGGGCGAATCCTCACACACGGCCTGAATCCGGTATTCAAAGAGAGCAGATAACTGCTCACTGCCTTGCAGTGAGAGGAATCGCAAGCGTTCGGCAAAGAGAGTGGTAAGATTGACGACACGATTCATGACTAAGACCTTTTCAGTGCTGAAATATTCGGGGAAATACGGGAGGGTTGACGGTGTTGCTCGGACCATAACTCAGCCTCAAACAAGGCCTCATCTTTTTCCAAGGCGCCTGCACGTTTTTTTAGATCGGGCTGATCGCTTAAAGCACGATGAAAACGCGTTTGCTGCAACTTGGCCTCGGCAAAGGTACTGCCACTTAAATTGCTAAATGAAAAATCAGCGTGCTCCAAGTCACAGTGATCAAAGCAACTATTAACGGCGCCGGCTTTTTGCCAGACACTCATGGCCAAATCACTGTGTTCAAAGTTAGCTTTTTCAAAACTCGCCTCAACAAATACTGCTTGTCTGAACTGGGCAGAACGGGCGCTTAACTCTGTTCCATGAGCCTCGACAAAAATGCCATAAGGCGCTTGCACACCGTCAAAATTAGCATGACTAAGATTAGCTCCTTTAAAAGAAGCTTGGGCTAATTGACTTTGTCTAAATGAAGCAAAACTCAAATCACATTCAGTGAAAACGCACAAACTGAGATCTAGCTCATCAAAATGACTGCCACTTAAATTTGATTTAGCCCAAACAATATGTTTTAACTGACAACAATTCAGTGTAAGCTCACGACAATCCAAGTCATAAAGAACTGATTTATAAAGCTGACACTGACTCAACTGCGTTTCTTTAAAAGTGGTATTAGCAAAAAGGGTCTCACTTAATTCCAATCCGGTCAGACTTACCTTCTGCAATGAAGAATTCAAAAAGGCGGCCTCTCTTAAATAACTCTGCTGGACCACACTCCCATCAAGGATTGATGCTTGCCATTTCACGTTGGGCAAGAAACAGTCATACATTTGAACACTTTGGAACTGACACTCATTAAATAACGCCATATTGGCATGGCACGAATGAAACTCAGCTCCTTTAAAATTACAGTCATTAAAAACACTTTGACTGAAATGCACATCGATGAAACGGGCTCCACTAAAATCAACCTGGTCAAAAACCACCCCCGAGAAATCCCATTGTTCAAAGACAGCACCAGAGAAGTCCAGATGGCGGATCGGCACACCATTAGCCAACCATTCTTGCAATAAGGCCTGATCAAACTCCATTTACTGCCTCTCTTTGACTTGGCTCCAGCTGAATCTGCTTCAAGTAGTTTTCATGTTCAATACAATCACTATGCACTTTAGTCTGACCCATATCACATCGGAAAAAATTTACTCGAGTAAAATTAACTGCTGAAAATTCCGCATGAGTAAAAAAAGCATTCGTCAAATTCGCATCGGTGAAATCCGCAGCAACAAAACGCGTACGCACAAAGGTGGCGTCAGGCACTTCCATTGCGACAGCAGTGATATTTTTAAAGCTTGAAGTGGAAAACTCACTATTTTCAACAATGGCACGGTCAAATTGACAAGCCTCAAAATTCAAGCCCCGCATACAACTGTTTTTAATAAATGTGTCTGAAAAATCCACCCCAAGCAAAGTTTGAGAAGTGACAATGGCCAACGCTTCCAACCATGAGGATTTAAAACTCACCTGCCCCAACTCTACATAGGTTAAAGCCATGCGGAAAATGTAATTATTCTCAAAATCACATTGTGAAATTTGACATTCCGTAAAAGCACAGCGCAACCACTCGCACTCATCAAAACTGGAGTTTCGCAAATGGGATTCCAATAATGCGAAACCATCCGCTACACAATGATTTAATCTTGAATCAATAAGCTCAAATTTTTGCCACATGCTCTCATTAAAATGACAAGAACTTAGTTCACACTCTGCAAATACCAACTGACTCAACATCAACTTCTCAAACCGGCAATTCTCGAAAACTGCTCGCTCAAAATGACATTGATTAAGATTGCTTCCTTCAAACCGACAATCCTTGAACCGCGCTCCCTGCAATGTGGCAAAACAAAAAGCTGTTTCCCCAAAACGACAATTTTCAAAACTGGTTTGACTAAGATTAGCTCCCTTAAAAAGGACAAGAGAAAAGTCCATATCCTTAAAACACAAACCTGACAAATCTATACCGCTCAGATCCATCGCTTCGACAGACTCACCATGCGCTATTCTGTCCAATAATCGCTCACGTCCTTCCAAAGGACTCTGCGTTAAAACGTATTTGCCTTGCTCATAATGTGCGCTCAGGGACCACATTTTTTTCTCAAGTTTGTGCAAACGCATCTCATCTTGCGCACTCTGCTTCGTCTGCATCCGATTCAGTTGACTTAATCGACTTTGCTCTGTAGCCTTATTAATATTGACGCGTCCGGCGTCCTCACGGATCCGGTCAAATAATGCATCTGAACCGGTTAACTCATTTAATTCAGTATCCAAGCCACCACTCAACACATAACGCTGTCGCGCTTCCTTTACTTGTCTGAAATGCTCACGCAATTGCTCAACCCTCTGATCTTGCCAACGCTGCTGTTCAGGTAAATAACGCAGATCTGCCCGTGGTTGAGGCCCGACTTCTTCCGGCAAATACTCATCCGCCTGCAAACCCATCGTTGCCAAATGTTCACGCGTAATCGTACGCATATAGTGCTGCAATTTATGCAGTTTTTCACTCATAGGTCCCAAATCACCGGGTTTAGAATCGAAACCGTGGGTTTGCACATTTTCCGGCAACAAATCCTCATCCGAATAAGCCAATAGTGCCGAACGCTCAACCTCTTCACGCTCCTCCATAAACTCCAGATAATGCGTTTGTTCTTTAGCTGAATGCACCCACTCTAAAGCAGCTAACACATGCTTAATATCAGAACCATCTTCATGCCAGCAGGGCACGGATTCCTGAAAGATTAACAAATACTTTTCCAAATGCGGAATTAACCACAAAGTTTTAAGCTTCAAAAAAGCTTCCTGGGTGATAATTTCATCCTTCGGGGATTTTTGCATTTTCAGTAAACAGCGGGCACGCCAAGCCGGCACACACCCATGCCATAACGCTTTATTGGGATGCATATGGCGCACTGCAAACTCGGTGTTTATAGGCAACTCACTCAACTCCGACCAAATTTGCTCACTTTGTGCAGCGTTAAACATCGTGGGATCCATATCCGGAAAAAAACCGGGGAAATCGGTTTTTTTCCACTCCTCACTATAGTTGCCCACCTTACTGAAACGAACAGGCCACATCATAGATTGGGCACCAAAATTATACGCTCGATGCTCTGAGGACGGTTCGCTCAACAAATCCTCAGGGTTCTCCACATTGGGCATCGCCACACGATCAGAAGATTGGCTTTTATTCGGATCAATCCATCCCTTGCCCTCCGGATTATCCGGATACTGTTCACCACCATAACTGTTAGCCCAGCTTAATGGCATCTCCTTAAAATCAGCGGCCGGGCTGATTTTTTTATCTTTGTAATGACGCTCACCAAAAACTCGTAAAGTACGCTGCTTATCATTGACTCGCACCGTCACATCTAACTCATTTTTTTGCTCGGCAAAAGCACTATACGCGACACCGGACACGAGAAACTCCGGATGCACTTTAGGCACACCGTACTCAAGTACTCCGCCACAATCCATATGACTTTTTGCGACATCCCATAACGTGCTTTCAGTTTCTAGTATGGGGCTGACATCCGATGCGTCCACCATGACCAATACACTTAAACCGAGCCGCGATTGACTGCGCCAACGATAAGGGCGAACCTGCAGACTGAGCGGCATTGCTTTGGTAATCTTCATAATTCCTTATAACTTCTGAGCAATGCCATGCAACTGTGTCAGATTCATTTTCGACAAATCAATACCTATCAAGCTGCCTGCATTCTTCTCCATATCATCCACTTTGTGCACAACTTTAATTTGCACACCCATCAATGCTGCTTTTGAGGCCTGATGCGCATCCTCTATAAAGTTAGCATTAATCTTGACCCCACTATAATCTACGACATTAATAGCAGCTTTCCCCTCGACCACTGTTAAACCCAAATAACAAGAAGTGATCGTTTCAATCTTTTGTGCAACGGCAGAGACACTATTCTCCATACTTAGCTGTGTTTCTGTGGCTCCCGCTTCACTACTATAGTTCGCACTTAAATCGGTAATTGAAGCGCCTGATTGCAGGGAATAATCTCCTGCTTTCACATCGATACTTTGTGCATTTTGGTTCATTTCGCCTCCACTAACCGTTAGCTTTGTGGAACCCGCAACTTGCACCACTTCAGCATCCTGAAAAATACTATGTTTATTTGCAGCCACTGTATCTTTACGTACTCCAGTAATACTCTGCTTATAACCACTATCATAGGAATGAATAGCCGGTTCTGCTGCTACAGTTAATTGCTCCGTACCCCCTGTAGTCTCCGTATTAGGACCGGTATAACTACGGCGCTGACGTTGGTGCACGGTATCTGTACTGTTACCACTCACCGTTAGCGTATGACCACTTTCATGCTGATATGCCGCATTACCGCCAACTTTCTTCGTGTGCATACCACCATATGACCAATGATGAGCACCACCGATATTGGTCGCCGAAGAACCTCCCACGTTGTGTGAACTGTCGTTTTTAACAAAATAATCCATTGATTTCTGAGCAACCATTTTCACCAACTCATTGCCCAAAGCATCTTCAAATAGTACGGAGTTAGCCTGATCAGAAGTTCCATCCTTAGTGCGTGTATGAAAACCACTCACCGTAGCATTAGCCGGCAACTCCACAGGAGGCATATTGTCAGCATTGTAAAGACGTCCAACAATGACAGGACGATCGGGGTGACCTCCTAAAAAGTCAACAATCACCTCCTCATTGACCCGAGGAATCTGCATACCGCCAAAACCACCTCCTGCCCAAGGACTTGAAACACGCACCCAACATGAGCTGTCACCATCATCAATTTGGGCGCTATCCCAATGAAACTTCACTTTCACACGACCGTATTCATCGGTCCAAATGGACTCCCCTTGCGGCCCCACGACAACTGCTGTCTGGGGACCATAGGTGTATGGAATTGGAGTGAGTTTGGGCTGACGATATTGCACTGTGGCGGGAATTAATTTAACCGCACATTTCGAATGCGCTTTTTGCTCCTCATTAGTCGCATAAGCCGCTTCCGCCAAATCATAATGAATGGCAGTAATCAAATACTGCTGATTTTGTGCTCTGTCCGGATGGCGTTCCAAGCTAATCAACTCTCCCACACTCAGTAAAGGACTATTGGAAAGCGCCTGCACCGTTTTACGCTGTGCTTCAAAGATTTCAATATTGATGGCGGCGTAACGTTCCCCATCCTCTAGCTCGGCATAATCACCGATGGCTTGATAAATCTCCAAAGGTACACCATGATGGTGCGTTTGCGAAGAGTTTTTTTGCACCGATAAATTAACATTTGGTTTGTTAAGATTATAATCAACCGCCGCATATTTATTGGGTGACAAACTTAAGCGTGGTTGCCATTGATAAAAATGCCCTTCCTCGTGATCCAGACCACTGCGTCGATCATAGAACTTCATGCTGTCATAAGCAGCCACCGCTTTGTGCTGATGACGGTCATCGGCAATAATCAATCGATGCTTAGCCTGCGAATGCTCAAACCAATAATACAGCCCTTCATGCTCCATCAAGCGACTGATGAACTCAAAATCCGTCTCATCGTACTGCACACAGTAACCCCATTGACGGTAACTGCCGCTGGTTCTAAACTCCAACTCAAAAGGATAGTCCTCAAGCGTTTCACGAATAATTTCGGGAATCGTTTTCTTTTGATGGATTCTATAGTGATTATTTTGGGTTGCTAGCCATAACCAAGGACGGATACTAGCCTCAAAAATAAAGTAACGTTCTGTCAAGGTTTCCTGAGCAATACGTTTAACGCGGGTCACCAAACCACTCAGATAACGCCGCTTACCCTCAATCTCGACATTAAGAGTGATTTCCTCGCCAATGAGTGCCTTCGCATCAAAACCGATATCCTTTGAAAGGAATTGCAATTGAAACTCATACAAAGAAGAAATCGCTTCGTCACCACTTAAGGAACGAAATAATAATTCCTGCTCGGCAAAAGAACCGCTGATTTTAAAGATTTTTTTCATGATAATCTTTATTGTCTATAAAATAGCCTATCCAGCAAAAATGGAAATATGAGTACAACCTGTCAACAAACAAAAACCAATCGTATTCGTACGATTCTGTGGCCCTCCTGCGCACATACGATTAGCAGGAGAACCAAACAGCAAGGTTGTGTACGAGTTCAAAAAAATGCGGCGACTGACAGAAGAAACCGTATTTGAAATTACACCCAATGCGACACCTGGAAAATCCCCTACTGTTAACGGTATTTTAGTGGCCAAATTGTGCGCAAAAGCATTGTTAAATAAAATGCTGACGGCCACCGGTATCGCCGCCATCGCAAAACCTATATCGGGAAACGGAACTGGTACCATCGCAGGGGTTTTACACACATTGGGAAAAGCGAAATCGATACCGAACAATTGATTCGCAGCAAACATTTCAACTCCTTTAAATACCTCTATGGATTATCAATCGTAATTCCGGTCAGCTGATTTTTAGAGGCAACCTCCTGACCTTTTGAACCGACGATTTTTAATTTGACTCCCATAACTTCACCCTTTAACTGACTGGACTCATTTTGATTGTAAATCCCCCCAAGTTTGACTCCCGCCATTCCAAATTTATTGATTTGTTGGGACTCATTGAGCCCATTGAAACCTAAACTAAATGCACCTCTACTCGTACTCTGCACCGCCAGTAGATCTTTTTCCAAACTAAGCACAAGTTCCGTTTGGGACTGCTCAATCACGGTAGGAGCTACTTGTGTCAAACCGGGTGCCATCAGCGTGACATTGGCACCTGCCTTACTCTGATGATTCGCTGTAGAATTAATGACTGTCTCACCGGAGACCTGGATATTCACCGGTCCACTTTGAATATTCATCGGCCCGCCAGTCACTGTTTTGCTGTAGCCCGATGCCACGGTAGAACTTTCATCTCCAGAAACCTTACGTGTCACCGAACTCTGTGCCATATGGGTATAATCCGTTTCGACGGTACGATCGCGACCAGCTCCGTAGGTGTAACTCGCCTGTCCGCCGACCACATTTTGCACAAAACCTCGCTGCATATTAATCACGGCATTACTGCCAATTTGATGACTACGCGGCCCTCTAACCGTTTCATCCGATTTACCCAGTATGGTGCGCTCTTGATTGGCCTGGTTTAATATCGTCGAAACTGCTTTAAAAATATTGTCATCAAAGCCGCCCACACTCAGATTAGTGGTGCCACCATGCTCACCCATCTGTTGACCGATGACATTAATGTCCTCATTGTTTTTGACCAACGCATCCATATCTTTTTGCGCCTGGAAGCTTAGCATCTCGGCGTCCGGTTTGTCCTCTAATAGCATTTGGTTGGCAGTTGACGCATCACCAAATTTGGAGCGCGTCACCGTACCGCTTTGTGTGGCGTTGGCAGGGAACTCCAAAGCCGGCATATTTTCCGCATTGTATACCCGCCCCACCACCATCGGACGATCCAATTGTCCACCAACAAAGCCTACAATTACCTCATCCTTAATACGCGGGATTTGCACACCCCCAAATCCACCACCAGCCCACGGACTGGAGACACGCAACCAACAAGAACTGTTTTCATCCTGTTGACCCTCACGATCCCAGTGAAACTGCACCTTAATGCGACCATATTTATCGGTCCAAATTTCTTCTCCCTGAATACCGACCACTTTGGCCGTCATCGGTCCTTGTGCTTTGGGGATAGGGGTCACTTTGGGGGCTCTGAACTGCGCTTGATGAGGAATGACAGTAAGCTTTACTTCTATTTGATGCTTTTCCGCATCTCCACCGCCATCCGTTGCGTAGGAGTTTTCTTCCAGATGAAACTCCGTAGCAATAATCAGATAGGGGTTTTGAGCTGCTCGCAGTCGTGCAACTTCAAAAATATGCCCACAGCTTAATAGAGGATAATTGCTGAACGCTGTACAAGTCTGCGAACGCCATGCATCACTTTCGGCGGCGACACGAACATATTTCTCGCCATCATCCAACTCAAAATAACCCGGCAAGGGATCATAAATCTCCATTGTCTTGCCGTTATTTTTACTCAGCGAATAACTCACATCCAATTTAGCGGAAGCCTTCTCAAAATCGTAATCGACCATCGTGTGCTTATTACTATACAGACTATCCGCAAAAGCCCAATCACGTAGAATAGGACCATGAGAAGGCTGCGATTGATCGTCGGAGTAATAATTAATACTGAATTCAGTACCTGAGAATGGTTTATGCGCCATGGTACTGTCCACCAAGACTAGTTGATGCTCACCCTCTTTATGCTCAAAATAATAATAGATCCCCTCCAACTCCATCAAACGACTGATAAACTGGAAATCGCTTTCATCATATTGCACACAATAAGGCCACTCGCGATAATCCTCGTGAAGCTGCCAATCCACACTAAAGGGGTATTTAAGCAATACTTTTTTGATGATATCGGGGACAGTCAAGTTTTGAAAAATACGATTATCGGTGTTTTGTGTTGCCAACCATAACCACGGATGGATTTCAAAACGATAAATATGCTCTCTATCATTAATATCGGCAGGCTTCAAATACTGAACCTGGGTAATTAAACCCTGAAAATAACGTTTACCCTGATCTATCTCTACATGCACTTCCAACATCGTGCCAAGCAATTGCTCCAAGTCCAAATCACACTGCGCTGCCACCAAATCAACGCGGTAATGAAATAAATCAGATAGTCTTTCCTGACCGGAGAGTGACTTGAACTTCAGCTCATCACCCAAAGCAGTGATCGCGTTCATGTGTCTATTCATCATCTTATTTCCGAGAAAACAAAAAACCACTCAACAACAACAACGCTTGAGTAGTCTTTTCAGATAGAGTTTTATTCAGGAAAGAAGTCTAGATCACATTTATTGCAGATTGATGACGAAATTGTGGCAAACGCATGATGTCATACACTTGATGTAACAACACTTAACACAAACACCCGTCCAAGTCTAAAAGGTAATAAATTGATACTTTTTTTATGCGAGAGTTAGTGAACACAAATGTGATATCTAAGGTAGCGTCAATCTTATCCCATATGGATTTGATCACTATCCACTTTGACCAAGTCTTTACCCGTCACCATCGTATATTTAGAATGAATACGCGCACTATCTTCGGCTTGATAATCCATCGTACCGGCGCGCACCTGTTCCACTTGCTCGGTAATACGGAAAGTGCTGCGACTCATCTGTGATAGCCTATCCACGATCACCTCATAGACCTTACCGACCAGACGGGTTATGCTGATAGTAGAGCGCAACTCTTTACCTACATAATCCGCACGATCAATCACACATTGTGCCGTCTGCGCCTCCATCTCGACATGGGCAGATTGAAGTTTCATAGCTTCTGTGCCCTGCAGAGACAATTGTTGCGAACGAAGCGTCAAATGCCCTTGGAACTGCAACTCAGCCTTCTCCGGTTGCGCCTGCTTAATAATGGCAATAATATACAAATGCTCACTATCAGGACCACTGATTAATACACTGTCGCCAGGACTCGGTATCAGTAAGCAACTAGCCGCCTTTTCACACAAATACTGAAGGCCTTCCACCTTTACCGAATAGGCTCGCGCTACACCGGCTTCATCCTCAAGCACTTCAGTGACCTCCGCTAAGGTATGCAAAGGCTTACTTGTAGAGGCGGGCATCTGGTGAGTACGCAATAATTGCTCCAACTCACCAGCCGCAGGTGCTAATGGCTCGGATTGAGTATTCGGGCTTTGGTAAAGTGATCGATTGGTCAATGTGCTCTGCGTACCAGACTTAGTATTCATAAGTGAAAATTCCTACCATAAACGCTCTTATTCATTGAGCGCAAAAAAATAGACTTATTAGTTTATTACACGATGGTTGCAGATTTATTGCAGCCATTACAAGCTGAGGATATGAATATGAACATCTTATCAAGAAGGCTTGGCATAGATAAGCCGGCACAAATTTTGCCGAATACGCAACAGCTCCGGCTCGACCCATTGAGCGAACCGGAGCTGTGGTGTTAATTGTTATTCCGGCAGAGGAATAAACGCTTGCTCATCAGCAGGAACCTTAACAAATCGATCCGCCCACCAAGGCATGGATTACGAGTACATTTTAAATATTGTTCTTTCCATCATTGCTATTGTGTGTTTTTTTGAAAAAACGCATTTAAAAGAAATTTATTATGATCCTTACGCCAAACGCCAAGCATTACAAGGTAGTAGATAACATCTGTGCAGCGAATAAATAATTTAGCTAAACTAATGGCACTAAACGACAAAGGAATAACAATGTACGTAGACCAATTAAAAAAATTTCTAGATAGTCACCGCCCACTATCTGAAATTACAGTACGCTCATTATTTAATGATTTTGCACTAAGATACAACCACGAAAGCAATCGAATTGAGGGTAATAACTTAACGTTGGTTGAAACTCGGGTATTCCTAGAGCAAGGTGTTACTGTTAAGGGTAAACCGTTTAAAGATTTTTTAGATGTAAATAATCATCGCTTAGCGATTAATTACATGATGGATCTTATTGATAAAAAAGAACCATTAAGTGAAGGTTATATCAAAAAATTTAATGCTATCTTATTAAAATCAACAAAAGACGATCAATACGCTGGTGTTTATCGTCACATACCTATCACAATAGCAGGTTCTCCGCATACGCCACCCCAGCCATATTTAATTGCTCCCAAAATGGAAGAGCTCATTAATTCATACCACACTGATATAGCCCACCCCATTGAAAAGATTGCCAAATTTCATGCCAAGTTTGAAGCGATTCATCCATTTATTGAAGGCAATGGTCGCACGGGTAGGCTTATCATGAATACCGAATTAATGAAGCATGGTTACCCAATGGCCATCATTAAAAGTGATGATAAAGATACGTATTATGAAGCGTTGATTGCTGCTGATAACGGTGATTATTCGTTAATCATAAATTTAGTTACTGAAGAAGTGGAAAACTCAATTAAACAAACGCTATCAGTAATAGATCCTGAATGGCTAATTAAGTTTGAGCATTACTTCAGTAATGAGAAAGAACGCTAACACTGAAGCCTAACCCGGTGGCAGAAGCATGTAAGCTGAAGGGATGGCTGGAAACTATGACGTTTTGATGTTGGAAGGACTTGATAGGCTTTCAAGAGATCAAGTTGAGCAAGAACGGATTGTGAGAAGATTAGCGTACCGAGGTATCGAAATAGCTGGCGTGGCTGATGGCTATGACTCTACCCTTTCAGCTCGCAAGGTTCTCAGAGGAGTAAGAGGCTTAATTGATGAAATTTAAAAATCATATTACAACAATTAATGGCACAGCTAACCAACCCTTTGCCGTATGACTTGGATGATGTTGATCTGTCGGAGTACAAATCAATTGCTGATGAATGGAAAAACTGGGAGTATGTTAAAGAACATGCAATTAAAGTCTCTCATTGGATTCTAGATAGTGAAATAAAACTTTCTGAGATTGAGATGTCATTTTTTACGCAATGTTCGAGCCTGTAAATAATTTTGTGTAACTTCCCCTAATCCGATATCCTTCATGGAAGTATTTTACATGGGAAGTTACATGACTAAAGACGACATCACTCAATACTTAATCAATCAACTAGCCTAATGCCTATCGATGCTCATCGGCCACTTACGCTCAAGATTTCCATACCACATTATTAAGTAGACGAAAAAAAACGACTGATAAATAAATATCAGTCGTTTTAATCTGGTTGCGGAGGCAGGATTTGAACCTACGACCTTCGGGTTATGAGCCCGACGAGCTGCCAGACTGCTCCACTCCGCGCTAGAGTATTGATAGTAACAGACTTCTGTTTTAATAACAAGTATGGCGACCTGTTAGAAGTCTATCACATCTGAATAAATTGCCTGACGATGACCTACTTTCACAGGAGCGAATCCAACTATCATCGGCGCTAAGGCGTTTCACTGTCCTGTTCGGGATGGGAAGGAGTGGGTCCACCTTGCTATGGTCGTCAAGCGAAGCTTGTACTGCTGTTTAGCAATTAGGAAGAAGCACAATGAGATGTCATGGTGTTATTTTTGGAGTTGCGTATATGTATGAGGTGTTTTTT
>NZ_AQVB01000023.1 GCF_000372065.1 Oligella urethralis DSM 7531 | reverse complement strand
TTCTGTGCTGTTGCGCCACTCGGTGAGCAGCTTGCACAGGCCCGCATAGCCCAGTTTCTTCTCCCCACGCTCGTAGCGCTCCTTCTGCAACGCCANCGCCTTGTTGAAAACGAACCTGCAGGAGCCAGCGAAACGGCGTATTTGCCGCTCTTGCTGGCCGTCTGGTCGCAGTTCGTATTTGAAGGCTTGGAGGCGTTGCATGCGGATATTATAATATAGCCTATGAGCGATGACAACGATATTAGGCATGGACGACACTGCGTTTTTAAGATACATGTCCATGTGGTCTTTGTAGCGAAGTATCGCCGCAGCGTGTTTGATGGAGATGCTATCAACCGGCTGCTCACCATCTTCGCCAAGGTCTGCGCCGATTTCCATCGTGCGGCAGTACATCGAGCAGCAGCAAACACCCCACTGAAACTCAAGGACGGCTACGCCGTCCGCGCTATCCTTCCCCGCCCTGAACGGCGGGGCTTGTCGCGCACCAGGTCAAGAACTCATCGATATTCTTGATCACATATTAGATAATTCAGAATATCCACGATATTATGTTGATAAAAAGATATCTCCTCTCCTTGAAGCAAGTGCTTAGGATCACTAGGCGCTTATTTATTGATAATGACCGGAACAACCTCAATACCATTTACCCACACCCGCCTTATCAACGCTATAAAAAACGTCCCCAGCAAAGGATGTCACCATCCTCATACTAGGGACTTTGCAAAGCAACAAACAGCGATTAATTAAATAACTTATTTGGTAACCACAATGCAATCTCTGGGAAAAAGAACACAATAATTAGACCAAGTGTTTGCAATAAAATAAATGGAATGGCCGCTTTGTAAATATCGTATATGGTGATATGTTTTGGTGCCACTGAGCGCATATAAAATAAGTTATAACCAAAAGGTGGCGTCAGATAGGCAGTCTGCATACTCAAGACAAATAAAATCGCAAACCAAATCGTATCAAAGCCTAGCTCACTGACAATCGGTACAAAAATAGGCACGGTGATAAAGGCAATAGCAAAATCATCTAAAAACATCCCTAGCACAAAGAAGCTAAGCAGCATCATCGCGATGATCATTTTAGGTGAAATATTGCTATCGTGAATAAAATCGCTTACCAACATACCAGCACCTAAGCCAATATAAACGCGACTAAAGAAAACCGCCGCAATCGCAATCCAAATTAACATGCCGGTTAATTTAGTCGTGCTCATCAAGACATCGATCAGTACGTTGCGATTAAGACGACCACGCACAGCCGCCACCACCAAGGCACCACCAGCGCCAATTGCCGAGGCTTCTGAGGGTGAAGTCACACCAAAAATAATACAGCCTAAAACGGTAAGCACCAACAGCACAGGCAATAGCATATGGCGCAAGGCCTTAAACTTATCACCCATTGATACCCGCTCATCACGAGGTACCGCTGGACCCATTTGTGGATTCAACCACGAGCGAAGCAAGATATACGCAATATAGATGCTGGCTAGTAAAAGTCCTGGTACAATGCCAGCAACAAATAGCTTACCAACGGAATCACGGGATAGGAAAGCGTAGACAATCATTAACAGACTAGGCGGAATTAAAAAGCCTAAGGCGCCACCTGCCATGATGGTTCCCATCACGATCTTCTTCTCATAGCCGCGCTTAAGCATCGCTGGTAATGCAATCAGACCTAAACTGACCGTAGCTGCGCCAGAAACGCCTGCCATTGCCGCAATAATGGCACAAATAAAGACTGTTCCCACACCTAAGCCGCCAGGTATAAACCCCATCAATTTGTACATCATATCGAACAAATCATCGGTAATACCTGAACGCTCTAAAATCAACCCCATCAAAATAAATAACGGCAAAGAGATAAGGATAAAATTATCCATGGTTGAGTAAGCCGCAGCTAGCAATAATTCCAAACCACCGGTGCCGAACATCAGATACGCACTCAACATGCCTGAAACCATTAGCGCCCAGGCCAATGGCGCACCAATGACCATCATCAATAGCATGGATGAAAACATGATGACCGTGACGGCCAGCGGACTCGGATCAAGCAAAAAATCAAACATCATCATCCCCACTCACAGATACTGAATGACGTGGATCAGTAAAGGAAATATTCAAAAATAAAAGCACAGCTCGCACTAACTCGGCTAAGCTCTGCAGCATCAATAACAACACAGCAATTGGAATTACCGATTTAATGTAGTAGAGCGGAGGCTGCCAGATGCTACGCGCAGACACCTCCCTCGCCTCCCACGACTTGAGTGCAAAATCAATGGAGTGCACTAGGAAAACAGCTAAAATAAATAGCCCAATTGAATACACTAGAATGTCACAAAAACGCTGTAATCTAGCAGGCAGTAATAAATACACCACATCACTGCGCACATGCCCTAAATGCTTTAAGGTATAACTACCAGACAAGATAGCAAAAGCACCAAAAATCATGGTTGATAATTCATGACTCCAAATGGTCGGTGCATTAAAAAAATAACGCGACACCACCTCATAGATTAAGGTCAGAATTAACACCAAAGCAAACCATGCAATCACACGTCCAACCCATTCAGAAAGACCGTCTTGCAAGCGTAGATACTTTTCAATCATCAGAAAGACCAACTTATCTTAAGAATTAACAGAGACAACAAAGGGGTTGATATTGCTAATACCCACCCCTTGCTAACAACTAACGACCTTGTGCTTTTTTATTTTCCATCAAAATGTCGATGAGTTTGGCGTTACGCTCAGACTTAGCGGCTTCCTCTTGCCAGATTTTTTCAGCTGCCGTAGCTAATTTACGGGTATCCTCATCATTAATCGTCGCAAAATTAAATAGCTTCGCCTCTTCCATAAGCTTTTTATTACCACTATCTAACCACGCATGAATATCTTCGGCGTATTGGTTAACGGCCTCTTTGACAAGCGTTTTTTGTTCATCATTCATCTTATCCCAGACTTTTTTATTAATGATGATGGTTTCAATCCAGCCAGGGTTCAGTAAATTGAGTGAGGTATAGTTTTTAGCCACTTCGTTAAGCTTTAGCTGCTCATACTCAAGTGGACCGCCGTATAAAACACCATCGATCACGCCGGTGGATAAACCCACATATAATTCCTCAGCGGGCAAAAAGACGGTAGGTACATCAAACTCTTTTAGTAATCGAGCCATTTGACCAGTCGAACGGATCTTCATTTTCTTAAGATCCTCTAGGGATTTGACCGGTTCTTTGGTTAGCAATTCATAATCACTACCATAACCACGACCAATCAGAACAACTCCTTTCTCTTCATAGGCTTCAGCAATAATCGGATCTAATTTTTTAAACACCTCGCGCGCTTCTTCTACGTTAGTCCAGGCGCCAGGTAGCCCCGCTTCAATATTGCCAACGTCGACTTGGCCTGGCCAATAACTACCAACCCCATAGGCAATATCAATGGTGCCGCGGCCTACTGCTTCCACAAACTGGTCACTGGACACCAATTCACCGCCACGGAAGTATTGCATACGAATTTTGTTATCACTTTTTTCTCGAAATGTATCTTGCATGCGCTTAGCGGCTGTATCCATTTCCGAACCAAAGAAAGTGTGGAAACGCAAACGCAAATTGTCTGCATGGGCAGCGGTAGCTACTAAAGAAAATGCCGTCGCCGCTAGTACCGTTTTAAAGAAACGACTTAATTTCATCTTTGTCTCCTTAACTAGTTAAGATGTTTATAAGTTAACAATTTGTAGTTTTTATTACTGAAATTTATTTTATGAATAAGTGGCACTACTGAACAGTGCCACTTTGCCTATATTTTATAGAGCCAATTTAAATACATCTAATATATTCAATAGCTTAGCAATCATAAAAGCTCTTTTTTAGGGATTATCCCTGTATCTGCTCAGCAATCTCCTTGATTCAGCTCAAATAAAAAGCCCGCCAGATAGAAAAACATCTACATGACGGGCTTAGGATTAACGCTAATCGCTTACTTTAAATACAAACACCTGCTTAGAATTAAATGCCACCCATTAGCATGTATTTCGTTTCTAAGTAATCATCCAAACCGTATTTAGCGCCTTCGCGACCAAGGCCTGATTGCTTAATGCCACCAAAAGGCGCCGCTTCATTAGAAAGAATACCTGTGTTGATGGCTACCATGCCATACTCCAAGGCCTCTGCAACGCGCCACACGCGACCTAAGTCACGGCTATAAAAGTACGCCGCTAAACCGTATTCGGTGTCATTCGCCATTTGCACCACATCCTCTTCGGTTTTGAAGCGGAATAATGGGGCTAAAGGACCAAAGGTTTCCTCCTTAGCAACTTTCATCGATGAGGTCACTTCGGTTAACACAGTGGGCTCAAAGAATAAGCCGCCTAAATCATGCTGCTTACCGCCAGCGGCGACCTTAGCGCCCTTGCTGACAGCATCGTCAATATGCTCTTGCACCTTAGACACAGCAGCTTTGTCAATCAACGGTCCCTGTGTCACATTGGCCTCAGTACCAGCGCCCACCTTAATCTTGTTGACGGCAGCAACAAATTTTTCGACAAAGGCATCATAAATATCATCCTGAACATAAATGCGGTTTGCACAAACACATGTTTGCCCCGCATTGCGGTATTTAGAAATCAACGCCCCCTCAACCGCCGCATCTAAATCAGCGTCATCAAATACGATAAATGGTGCGTTACCACCCAGTTCTAATGAGACTTTCTTGATCTGATCGGAGCACTGTGACATCAATAAACGACCAATTTCAGTGGAGCCCGTAAAACTAAATTTACGCACAATAGGGTTGGCCGTCATTTCTTTACCGATTTCTGATGCTGAACCAGTCACCACCGACACAAGACCTGCTGGCACGCCCGCTTCCTCTGCTAATACGCACAATGCGAAGGCCGAGTAAGGGGTTTGGGCGGCCGGTTTAATCACCATCGAACACCCAGCGCCTAGCGCAGCACCGACCTTGCGAGTAATCATTGAGGACGGGAAGTTCCAAGGCGTGATGGCGGCGCACACTCCCACCGGCTCTTTGGTCACGACAATACGACGATCCGACGCTGGGCCCGGGATAATATCGCCATAAGCGCGCTTACCCTCTTCCGCATACCACTCAAGATAGGCAGCACCATAAGCAATCTCACCCTTTGCTTCGGCTAATGGCTTACCCTGCTCAAGCGTCATGATACGTGCCAAATCATCCTGATGCTGCATCACCAGATCAAACCATTTGCGTAATACAAGCGCGCGCTCTTTAGCACTTTTAGCACGCCATTGCTTTTGCGCTCGCTCGGCCGCTTCAATGGCGCGGCGGGTTTCGGCTTGACCCATCTTAGGCACGGTACCTAACACCTCTCCCGTGGCTGGGTTAATCACTTCCAGTGTCTCACCACTATCTGCATCCACCCACTGCCCATCAATATAAGCCTGTTGTTTAAATAAATCCTTACGTGATAAGTCCTGCATACACTCCTCCTAAAAAATAATGCGCATATTTCCTTGTCATTGTTGCCAAGCAAAGCAGTAATTGCAAATGGCACCCTAATAAAGCGACTTTAAGGCATATTATCTAAGCCATTTATCTTTTGCAATGCTTTTACAGCGAATTTATGAATTTCGAATCGCCTAAGCCCTTAATTCACTGCGAATAATTCTCGCTAATTGTGCGAATCTCGGTTTAATCAGCTCATCGGGAACGTTGGCATAACCCAACAACACACCCGCCCTAGACGGCTCACCCAGATAATACCTACTCAACGGTCTGACCATAATGCCTGCCGCTTTTGCCGCTCGCGCAATGGCCACATCATCCGTACCTGCTGGTAGATGTATCACCAAATGCAATCCGGCTTCAACATTTGAGGAAACCCAATCCGGCCCTAACTGCTCATTAATAGCCTCACGCAATAATACAGAACGTTTGGCATAGCGTAAACGCGACCTTCTCACATGTGCAGCATAATGCCCCTCAACCATAAAATCCGCTAATACAGCTTGTTCAAGCAAGCGGCCATCGCGATATTTTTCCGACAAACCAATGGCAAAATAATCCACTAAATTTTCTGGCAATACCATATAACCTAAGCGCATACCGGGGAATAGGGTTTTAGAAAAGGTACCCAAATAAATCACTTTTTGATAGGAGTCTAAACCTTGTAATGAAGCAATAGGTAAACCGGCAAAACGGAATTCACTATCGTAATCATCCTCGATAATCCATGCATCATGCGCATTGGCATAGTCTAACAACATGCGACGTCGGGCTAAGCTCATCACATGTCCGAGTGGATATTGATGTGATGGCGTCACAAAAATAAGTTTAGGGGGTTGCGCTATCTGCTCAGGCGTGGGTGCTAAACCCTCTTCGTCAATGGCGATGGGGACAATATTAGCGCCTGCCATTTTCAGCACGGTGGCGGCCCCCCAGTAACCTGGATTTTCCATCCAAACGGTCATACCCGGGTCAATCAGCAAATGGGCAATTAAACTAATGGCATTGTGCAAGCCAGAAATCATCAATACTTGCTCAGCCGTGCCATTAACCGAACGGGCCAAGCGCAAGCGCTCGATTAAGGCTTGACGTAGTGGCAAATAACCTGCCCCATGCGCATAACTAAGCATCGCTGGTGTTGCTTGTTGCCAATGCTTACGCAATAAACGTAGCCAAATATCCTTGGGAAACAAAGAAATATCTGGCACACCTGAAACAAATGGCTGCCATTGCTCGGCTGAAGCCTGGGCTGAACTCACCAGCTCAAAACCACGCTTGGATAAATAGGGTTGATGCTCAGTCATTGGCGATTTCTCTTTGAGCGCTGACTCCTCCTGCGACCAATCCGCCACTGGCACCGTATCAGAAACAAAAGTACCACTGCCGGTCTGCGAAATCACATAGCCCTCTGCGAGTAATTGCTCATAGGCAAACATAATGGTATTTCTGGAGACACCACAATCTGTTGCTAAACTACGACTGGCGGGCAACTTCACTCCGGCACTGAGTTCACCACTTAAAATTAAATCACTTAATATAATGTAAATCTGGCGCGCTAACGGTATCTCCCCATCGCGCTCCAAGCGCTGCAAAATATGCTCTTGTAATGCATCAATATGCATTCTTCCCTCCCTAAGTGGCTCCACTTATTTTTGCATAAATGGCTCTTTGCATGGTACCAAATTAAGGATAAGCTAAGAAAATTACATGGATTGTTTTGGTCAGCCCTCGATGCGACAAAACACAGCGTCATTCAACACTTGATAGATATAACTTTGTGAGGAGACATTTTGAATGAAAAACGCAACCTTAGTTGAACGCAAAAACGCTGCCACACCACGTGGTGTCGGTGTGATGTGTGAGTTTTATGCTGATCGCGCAGAAAACGCTGAAATTTGGGATATTGAAGGCAAGCGTTACATCGATTTTGCTAGCGGTATTGCGGTATGTAATACTGGGCATCGTCACCCACGTTTAGTGGCGGCGATTGAAGAGCAATTAGCACGTTTCATTCACACTGCGTATCAAGTCGTACCCTACGAGTCCTATGTTGAATTAGCAGAAAAAATTAACGCCCTCGTACCGGGTGATTTTCCTAAAAAAACCGCTTTTTTTACCACCGGGGTAGAAGCCGTTGAAAACGCAATTAAAATTGCGCGTTATGCGACCCAGCGCCCTCATATTATTTCTTTTAACCATGCATTCCATGGTCGTACGCTTTTAGGCATCACCTTAACCGCCAAAGTAAACCCTTACAAAAAAGGCTTTGGTCCTTTAGCGCCTAATGTTTACCATTCACCATTCCCGAATGAGCAACAAGGTGTCAGCCTGGATGATGCCAAGCGTCAACTCAAATCATTACTTGCCGTCAGCGTGGATCCACAACAAGTAGCGGCGATTATTATTGAGCCTGTTCAAGGTGAAGGTGGTTTTAACGTATGCCCACCAGAGTTCATGACCTTCTTACGTGAACTATGCGATGAACACGGTATTTTACTCATTGCAGACGAGGTTCAAACTGGCTTTGGCCGCACTGGCAAGCTATTTGCGATGGAACATTATGGGGTGGCAGCCGATATCACCACCATGGCAAAAAGTCTGGCTGGCGGCATGCCGTTATCTGGCATCTGCGGTCGTTCAGACATCCTAGATGCACCACTACCTGGTGGGCTTGGCGGCACCTATGCTGGTCACCCCTTGGCCACAGCTTCAGCGCTTGCAGTCATTGAGGTGATGCAAGAGGAAAATCTATTAGAAAAAGGCAGCAAATTAGGTGATAAACTCCAAGCCATGCTTAATGAGCTACGTTCTGAGGTGCCTGTTATCTCCGATGTGCGCGGTCTAGGTGCTATGGTTGCGGTTGAATTCCGTTGCCCTAAAACCGGTGCCCCACAAAGTGATTTTGTCAAAAAGGTACAACAAGATGCACTGGCTAAGGGCTTGATTTTACTTAGCTGCGGACCAGATGCCAATGTCATTCGCTTCTTATTCCCACTCACCATTGGTGAGGAGCTATTTGATGAGGCGCTAGGCATTTTACGTGATGCCTTATTAGCTAATCAGTAGGGCTAGACCACCTGAGTGTAACCACGGGATGATATGAACATCATCCCGTTTTTTTATGGCAACGCTTGCTACAGTGGTATTCGCTTGTCATCAACGTGATTGTCTTGTTATGCTAAAAGTGATTTAAGCACTGACTCGACCTAAGCCCTATTCACTGGTTACTCACAATGGCAAAACGCACGCGCTTGAAAAAGCCCATTATTAAAACCACTAAACAACTACTCAAACTCCAACAGCAACTGACAAAACAGGTAAAAAGGAAATTGCCAGAGCAACTCAAGGCAATGAATGTGTTATTAACACGACCTGATCCTCAAGGACGTGGCATCTGGAAAAAGCATCGCTTTATTGCGCCAGCCTTTTCTAAGGTAACCCTAGTGCCACAGCTTGATTACTATATTTTTGAACCCTCAGCAAGCGTCCGCCATCCAAGCACTGAGAGCATGCCTTTAGTGGTCATGTTGCATGGTTGCCAACAAGACAGCGCTTTATTTGCTCAAGGCTCACAAATGAACGTGGTGGCTCAACGCAATGGTTTTGTGGTGCTTTATCCCCAGCAAAGCCGTCGCTACCATCTCACTAACTGTTGGCATTGGTACGACACGGACAAGCATCATCAGGGCATGGCTGAAGCCCATAGCATCATGAGTATCATTCAAAGCACCATTATGATGCATCGCCTTAACCCTAACAAAGTATTTGTGGTTGGCTTATCTGCTGGCGCCGCAATGGCTGGCATATTGGCGTCAAACTTTCCTTCGCAATTCGCTGGCTTAGCCATGCACAGCGGCCCCGTGCTAGGTCTCGCTTATGATGCGCAGAGTGCGGTTAGCACCATGCGCGATCCGCAGGTAGTTTCTGATAGCATCTTAGCAGCGGCTATGGATGGCTTTGCACCACCCCAAAAGTTACAACTGCCGACCATCATCCTGCAGGGGGAAAAGGATAAGATCGTTCATCCACGTCATGCCACTGAGCTAGTTAAACAGTTGCTTCACTTTAATCAGCTACCAATGAACAGTCTTGCTAAAAGCACTGAGTTTTTTCAAGGGACAACAAAAGAATATAATCAATCGCTTTATTACGATGGACGCAAGCGAATCATCGAGTTAATTCGCATTAAACACCTGGACCATGCGTGGGCTGGAGGCGATCATCGACTCCCCTTTAACTCCCAGCATGGGCCCCATGCAAGTCAATTAATCTGGCAGTTTTTTAAACGATATCTTTGATTGTCTGCTCAAACTATCGTTAAACGATATGTTATAGTGCTGTCAACATTCACAATGCAACAGACAATACCTTATGAACAAAATGACTGAATTGGAGTTAAACCCTGTTTTAAAAACCATGGTCGAACGCAAAAGCGTGCGTCAATTTTTAGCTGATCCCGTTTCACAGGACGATATCAAGACTATCCTCAAAGCGGCCAGTTCAGCGCCTAGCGGCAGTAACATTCAGCCTTGGCATGTACAAGTCGTTAGCGGTGCAAAACGTGAAGCACTGGCTGCGGACATGATGCAAGCCTTTAATAACAAGCACCGTGAAGACGCTGAATATAAATACTATCCCAGACGCTTGAGTGAGCCGTATCTTACGCGTCGCCGCGAAAACGGTTGGGGACTCTATGGCACCTTAGGCATTCAAAAAGGTGACTTAGCCGCAATGAAAGCGCAGCAAGTGCAAAACTTTAACTTCTTTGGCGCCCCCGTCGCCCTCTTTATCTTAATTGATAAAGAAATGGAATTAGGTAGCTGGATTGATACCGGTACCTTTATACAGAATATTTTACTTGCGGCAGAATCACTCGGACTAAGCACCTGCCCACAAGGTGCTTTGATGCATTACCCTAGTATCGTACATAAGCATTTAAACTATCCTGAGAATCTGAAGATCGTTTGCGCCATTTCGATTGGCTACGAAGATAAAAATCACATCGTCAACACCTTCAGAACGCCACGTATTGAGCTAGATGAATTCACCACCTTTCATTGGGATGAATAAGTTTGATGTCCTCCTCCGCCCCTTACGCGGGGAGGACCTCAGTCATTGACAGGGCGGACTATGCCAGCACTGGCGCGGTCTTTTGTAAAGCTTAAAAAGGCGGTCACTTAATGATGAGGGAGCCACAGCAGATTAGGTCTGCATTAGCTGCGCTAGAGCGAGTCGGCTAACAGCTTTAAAAGCCTGATTCTCTCTGATTGTAAGCAGCCCGTTGCGTTCCAAATCGGATCCTCACAGATGCTGTAAAAACCCTCCTCAAGCCCCAAAGCCTCATAGGCCGCAACATCCTTCATCCAATCGCCGAAATAATACGCTTCAAGCTGCTTGCGATTTTCTTCTATCGCCGCAAAGCGTTCAATAAACGCCTGCATTTCTTTAACATCTTGTTCCGCTTGAACCGTGCGAGCGTCCATCTCGCTAAATATCTTACGTAATTGCTCTAAGCTTTTTTCTTTACTTTCACTCATGCTGTATGACCTTTAATTAATTGTCTATCTGCGCCACCCTCAAAAAAGTCTATTTAAACACTCAGGTTTTCATTTACAACGGGAAGACAAAACTCTTTTCTATTTTTTTTAGGTCGTAGAATTAAATCTTTATCAACCAAATATTGTAGCCATTTGTCTAGAGCCATCTTACCCATAATCTCAAACTCTGGAAAGTGACTTTCAATAACACTCAAAGTTAAAGTCTCTTGTAACTCAGTATTAGTATGGGTCTCGAACAACTGCCTTAGTTGCTCATAGAATATATTTAGTAAAGGTGTTTCTATTAGTACACTCGTGCTCCGTAATTGATGTCTGGTATCCTTTTGATAACTTGACGATTGCTCTGATTTGAGCACGCCCACTTCATTCGCTCTATGAGTTTCAACACTTTCTAGAGAACCAGAACCCACTTCAACCACAGCCCCAGGCAAACCCACCTGTGTATACTCTAACTTTAAATTATCAGACATATCAGCCTCTTTTTTCATAGTCCCAGACACAATCAGAGTATTTAAGTGTTCTGGGAGCATATCGACTGATATTTTCAATGTGTTACTTTGACTAAGTAGAGTACTATTGCCTTGTGGCAATGGGCTTCTATGTTCAGAAATTAATAACGGCACCCAATTATGTTTGAGGTTCTCGTTGGCCCCCTCAAATGTCCCACTTTTTTTACTTTTGGTACTTTCTGATGCGCATACAACAATCGTAGCCTCAGAGAGTAAATAAATGTACTTATTACGCTGCATGGCATTGGCGGGCGTAAACTTACTCTCAGGGTAAAAGGGAGTGATTAAAGTCAACTGATTAGATTTTAAGTATTTACGCCATTGAGAATTGACACTATTTAACAACAAGTTATCAGCCATTATTCCTATAGAGGTATTACCTCTTTCCAGAGAGCTGAGCATGGCATGACTGTCTATACCTTTGGCACCTCCTGACACCACTTGATAACCGAGTTCAGATACTAAGCTGACATACTGGTGCGTAGCTCTTAAGTCTAGCTCATCCACTCTTCTGGAGCCCACAAATCCCACTGAGGGTTTAGTTAACAATTCAGGGTTGCCTATACCAAAAAGTACTGCTGGTGCTTGATCTTTTAATGACGATTTGAATTTGGAGGGGTATAGTCTATGACCTCGATCTAACACCCAAACCCCTGCTGAACTCCATTTTTCAATCGCCATACTTAAGCTGGCACCCCTTGTTAATAAGGTTTTAACCCTCTCTGGCGTAATCTCTTTTATGGTTTGATCGATTCTAGAAAGTTGAACCGTTTTTTTTACGGGCGCATGACTTTGTGTGTCCTGCCACCTATCAAGAATCTCTTCCAGCTTCGATTGATTTAATAGATCCATTGGCTGATAGTCATATGTATTTAACCAGCGTGCAAAATAACCATAGCCATTGACTGTTAAAGGCTTAATCTGACGTAATTCATTATTATTAAAGTAATTCGTCAACATTAATACCGCTTTTGTATTTTCACTCAAAATTTGATCTATATTACGCATTTTTTTTAGTACTCGTTAATGCCATGGGATAGACTTTGCTAACACCATATTGTCGTAGAAGTGCTCCTGACACTGTAAAGGTCCACTGAGAATCAACCGCATCATCAATCAACCATACAGCTTCCTTGAGAATACTTCCCTCAATAACCTCAAATGCTCCATCTAAATTTTTACTTTGATAAAAGCTGTTCTCCATTGTTTTTTGTGGAGGTCTTTCTTCACTAACGTATAAAACCTCTATACAAGGTACACATAATGCCTCTGCTAATTTTTCCGCAAATGATTTAACCAAGTTCGGATGTCTCAAAGAAGGCACATAGGTTAACCAAGTTGGTCTTTCTTCATACTCTAGGCTATTGATCATTTTAACCATAGGAGTAATTAACTTATCACTAAATTCGTTATTAATTTTACCCTCAGCAACTAGATCACCCCATCCCCCATCTTTCCAAGACGAGAGTGCTAACCCACTTTCGCACTTCAAACGACTATCTCTGTAAGGGAATTTATAGTATTCAAAAGCTTGACTAACAAGCGCTCCTGAAGCCCCAAAATTCGAACGTGGCTTAAGTTCTATGTAACGATGTCTTAAGTAGTCTCGTGCTTTATCAATCAGCACCTCATCGACATACTCACTTAACTTATTCTCAGGTGCGCAGTTAGCACATTTGCCACACTTTTCAATATATGGGTCATCTAACTCTTTGCCTAAAAAATACATTAAGCATTCATCTGTTTTATGATATTGTAGAAGCGTTTCCCATTCTGCCTTTTTAATAGCCTCAATCTTTTTTATCTTTTGTTCCGGTAATGCGTAATCGAAGCCTGTCCTATAATAATGACCACTATTTTCTAAGATAGGTGATGGGTTCTCTATACTTAAATACTTTAATATATTTTTTATCTTACTTTCAGTTAAATTAACTAAAGACAAAATTTGATTCAGCTTTAATCCATCATGATTCTCTAAGACTTCTAACAACGCATCAACCTGCTGTTGCTTAGGAAAAGCATTTTTAATAAAAAACTCCTGAATCTTATTATCACCTTCACCGAGCATCATAACACCTAAGGCATAACTTATACTCCGACCAGCACGACCTACTTGTTGATAGTATTCTATGACATTCCCAGGTGCCTGAAAATGAATAACAAAACCTAAATCAGGCTTATCAAAACCCATACCTAAAGCTGATGTAGCGACTAGAACCTTTAACTTATTTTGTATTAAATCCTGCTCTAATGACTCTCTAAGAGAGCCGTCTACACTGCTATGATAAGCATTAGCATTAATCCCGTTCTCTCGTAAAAATCCAGCACCAACATTACAGTCCCGTACTGTTTTGACATAAATAATGCCCGTTCCTTTAAGGCTTGGAATATATTTTACAAGCCAAGCTAATCTTTTACTTACATCGCGAATATATAAATTTTGTAGCTGTAAAGTTTCTCTAATCAACGGACCTCGTATTATCTGAAGTCGCTCTCCAAGTTGCGTTTTAATATCCTTAATAACTCTATCGTTAGCGGTCGCCGTTGTGGCAATAACTGGCATATTGTCTGGTAGATTCTGTAATAAACGGGAGATACGCTTATAGTCAGGTCTAAAATCATGCCCCCAATCGGAAATGCAATGGGCCTCATTGACAACGATCATGCCAATCTCGCTAGTAATCTTACTAAGTATATTTTCAGAAAAATCGGATGGCGCCAGTTGTTCTGGTGTAATGATGATTACATCAGCAAGTCCGTTAAGAATATCAGATTTTGCCTGTTCTCTTTCTTTCTGCAACATAGTTGAATTGATTGATATGACTTTCAAATCTAAGGCTAATGCAGCTTCTATTTGGTTTCTTATTAAAGCTATTAAAGGGGATACAATCAGTGTACGACCATACCCTTGCTCTCTTCTAATTTTTGCAGCAATGAAATAAACAGCACTTTTCCCCCATCCTGTCCGCTGCACAACTAAAATCTGTTTTTGGTTATTAACCAGTGCATCAATAGACTCCCATTGGTCACGATGAAACTGTGCACTCGCATTGCCAGTTAGTCTTTGAAGTAATGACATTGCTCTCTTCTTCATTTAAAATTCCTTCGTGCATCTATGATTTAATAACGTCTAACTTAGTTTTTTTCTAATTATCACCAGAACCACATTTACTTGCTAGTAGCTTATTTATTTTAAGCTCAAAAAATTCAAAGTCATATTCTTTTAATCTACCTCCAACATCAACTCACCATGGGCTTCTTGTTGTTCTGTTATCTAAGCCTCTATCTCAGCAGGTAATGAATAAAAAGCACAACTCGCTTCCTAAACGCTAGTTTGACCTTTAAAAATATCTAAAACCAATGCACTTATACGCTTAGTAGTCCAAGGACAAGGTAACCACCCCCTAAATTAACACAGCTCAACGGTAGAATTTTCCTTTACAATTAATTTATCTTTAGGCGTTTTACGATGAGTAAACGTTAGAGTGAAGAACAGATCATCACCTTGTTAAAGCGTGCAGAAGCGGGCGAGCCGATTGCAGATCGATGCCGTCAAGAAGGCATTGGCGTGTCCACCTTTTACAAGTGGCGTTCCAAATATGATGGCCTTGAGGCCTCGGAACTGAAGCGTCTTAAGCAGATTGAGCAAGAGCACGAGCGGCTTAAAAAGATGTATGCTGAGCTGAGTCTAATGGCTCGCATGCAGGAGGAGATCATAAAAAAGCGCTAGTGCCTGTAGAGACACGTAAAGCATGGGCTCGTGAGCTACAGGCAAGGCATCTAGTCAGCATTGTTAAAAGCTGTCAGGCAGTATGTATTAGTCGAACGGCTTATTACTACCGTAAACGCTTGGTCGATGACAGCGAGGTTGAGCAAGCCTTGCTTGAGCTAACTGAACGTCATCCTCGGTGGGTTTTTGTTAAGTGTTTTTACCGCTTACGAAGCTTAGGTCACTCATGGAATCACAAGCGCGTACAACGTGTCTACCATCAGCTTAAGCTGCAACTGCGAAGTAAGCGTAAACAACGTTTGCCAGCACGATATCCTACGCCATTGGCGCAGCCTGAGGCTGCAAGAAGGCGTTGGTCAATTGATTTCATGTCAGATGGTCTGACGAATCAGCGTCGCTTCCGTACGTTGAATGTAATTGATGACTTCAATCGTGAGATCCTTGGCATTGATGTTGGTATGAGTCTGCCAGCCCTTCGGGTGACACGTTTCTTAGATCAACTAGGGGCGGTTTATGGCTATCCAGACTGTATCCGTATCGATAATGATCCAGAGTTTACGTCATCGGTGTTTATGCAATGAGCAGAGCAACGCGGTATGATGATTGACTTTATTGAACCTGGCTGTCCTTACCAGAATGCCTATATCGAACGATGCAATCGAACTTACCGCAAGGAAGTGTTGGATATGCACCTCTTCAGTACGCTAGCACAGCTTCGTTGGTACACCGAAGAGTGGATTTCTATTTACAATACCGAAAGACCTCACGAGTCTTTAAATCGTTTAAGTCCTGTTGACTACAGGCTGAAAGCCCATTCTACTTACGGGCTGTGTTAAGAATGGGGTAGGTTCATGGCCGTTTCTATAATTTCGTTTTTATGTTTTGGTGGCAATTGATTTTCTGTGACAATATCTACATCAATACCCAACAATTCTGACAATTCATTCTTTAGCCTTGAAACCATGAACAAAGTAACCCCTCGTTCGGCTTGAATTAAAAAATCAATATCACTCTCCTCAGTATCTTCACCTCGTGATACTGATCCAAATACTTTTGGATTTTCTATCAATGGATATTTAGAGAATATGTTTTTAACATCTTGATTATGTTTAGCTAAGGCCTCGGATGGTCTCATAAGAACACCTCCAAAATATAAATATAAATTTATGCCCTAATTATATCAATTCTTTAGCAATCGCTTAAGAATTGTACCTTATCAAATCTTCATGACACTTTAATGGAGGGTTGATAAAAACATCCGGCCAAACACTTTAGGTATAAACCAAGAGTATTGATGATTTAATTTAGCGCTCACGAAAGCGTCTACGTCTAATATAAATCAAAAATATAGAATCAAAGTACAGAAATGGCGGTTACCTTGGACATACACCTCTTCAGTACGCTAGTACAGGTTCGTTGGCACACCGAACAGTGGATTTCCATTTACAATACCGAAAGACCTCACGAGTCTTTAAATCGTTTAAGTCCTGTCGACTACAGGCTGAAAGCACATTCTACTTTCGGGCAGTGTTAAGAATGGGGTAGGTTCACCATTGGGTGACTAGCAACTCAGCTTGCTCCAATGAGTCAACGATATACATATTTAAAAGCTCCTCCCTGACAGTTCGGTTAAATCGCTCAATATAGGCATTTTGATAGGGCTTGCCTGGCTGAATGTAGTTCAGACGAATGCCTTGACTTTCAGTCCATGAGATCAGTCGTTCTGAGATATACTCAGGACCATTGTCAACTCGTATCTCTTTAGGCTTTCCACGCTGCTCAATTGTGCGCTCTAGGTATCGAATCACCTGCTCGCTCGGAATAGATAAGGCAACATCCATGGCTAACGCTTCTCGGTTGAAATCATCAATGACGTTCAATAAACGTAGTCTACGACCATCGGCTAGTGCATCACTCATAAAATCCATTGACCATACCTGATTAGCAGCTGTGGGCACAGCCAGTGGCGCTGGCTGCTTTCGTTGAAGGCGTAGGCGAGGTTTAATACCTAAGTTCAATGCTAACTCCTTGTAGATGCGGTAAACACGCTTATGATTCCAAACAACGCCTTGGACATTTCTGAGATAGAAAAAGCATAGTTTAAAGCCCCAACGCTTATTGGCTTGGGTAAGTTTAATCAAGCAATCGGCAATCTGCTCGTCCTCAGCCTTTCCTTTACTTTGATAGTAATAACTTGATGTGCTAATACCCACCGTTCGGCAAGCTAACCTGACAGCAAAGCCTTGACGTGATACTAGTGTTCTTGCCATCGCTTTTCGTAGCGATGGCTTTACCACTTTCCCTCAAGTAGTTCCTTTCGCGCCTCGGAAACTAGCCGCTCTTCAGCATAAAGTTTCTTAAGCTTCGCATTCTCTTCCTGTAGGCGTTTTAGCTCATTGAGCATTGACGAGTCCATGCCGGCATATTTGCTACGCCATTTGTAAAAAGCAGATTGGCTCATGCCGTGCTCACGACACAAATCAGCAACGCTCACGCCGCTCTCATGCTGTTTAAGAATAGATAAGATTTGTCGCTCAGTAAATTGTTTTCTACGCATGAAAAATTCCTTTAAATTTAACAAATAGTTAAACGAAATTTTCCACTCATCGGTGTTTCGATTTTAGGGGAGTATTACCGGGTCATTATTACATTGCCGTTAACATAGCAGGTAAATAGCTGCAAAAAACGTTAAAACTACGCTTAGCATGGCTTCTTTAAAGCCACCATATACTAGCAAATACAACGTAATACCGATGAGCACCATGACTCCTAAATAAGCTATCGTCATTTATATTTGCCGCTATAATCGAGTAGGGTGAGGTTTGCACCTCATCCCTCTCACAGAACCGTACGTACGGACCTCGTATACGGCTCATGCACATTACCATTTAGCATATGCGCTAAACACGTAGCCAGTCTCAACTTTCCCCATATCATACAACGTTAAACTATCTAACCACTTATTCGGCATAGCATAGTGAGCTAATGGACTGGCTGAGTTTCTCCAGCGCCACATCGCTATCGACTCAAACGGTGGTTTATAGCCTAATTGTTTAAGTCGTCTATGTAGCCGTT
>NZ_AQVB01000022.1 GCF_000372065.1 Oligella urethralis DSM 7531 | reverse complement strand
AAAAGTACCTTTAACGAGCTGGCGCAGTGGGTGCGAAGACGGCTTCGCAGCATACAACTTAAGCTATGGAAAAAGCCTAAACGGCTACATAGACGACTTAAACAATTAGGCTATAAACCACCGTTTGAGTCGATAGCGATGTGGCGCCGGAGAAACTCAGCCAGTCCATTAGCTCACTATGCTATGCCGAATAAGTGGTTAGATAGTTTAACGTTGTATGATATGGGGAAAGTTGAGACTGGCTACGTGTTTAGCGCATATGCTAAATGGTAATGTGCATGAGCCGTATACGAGGGCCGTACGTACGGTTCTGTGAGAGGGATGAGGTGCAAACCTCACCCTACTCGATTTGCATTAAGATTCAGCCTTTATCTTTATTTTCTTAATCCCAATGAAAGAACCAGTTAAACAAGCCACGCCAAAGGGTAGTTGGTTTGCCGTGATCACCTTGGCCGTTGCCGCTTTTATATTTAATACCACGGAGTTTGTGCCGGTCGGTCTATTGCCGGATATTGCTGCGGGGTTTCGCATGGACATTGCTCACACGGGCTTGTTGATGACGCTCTATGCGTGGGCCGTGACCATATTTTCTTTGCCCTTGACGATGGTGACGGCGGGGGTTGAAAGACGGCGTTTACTGATTTTATTGTTTGTGCTTTTTATTGCGAGCCATGCCTTGGCAGCGGTGGCTTGGAATTTTTCGTCTTTATTGGTGGCACGTATCGGGGTAGCGATGGCGCATGCCGTTTTTTGGGCGATTACTATTCCTTTAGCGGTGCGCTTGGCACCTAAGGGCAAAACGAGTAAAGCCCTTAGTTTTATTGTGACTGGTTCATCCTTGGCGACGGTGTTAGGTGTGCCTTTGGGCACTGTGATTGGTCATCATTTGGGTTGGCGCGTTACCTTTGGTTTGATTGGGGTGATGGCTGCGATTATTTTAGCTTTATTGTGGCGCACCTTGCCTAAACTGAGTAGTCAAAGTAGCGGTAGTTTAAGCGTTGTACCTGCCTTATTAAAGCGACCTGCGCTACAGTATATTTATTTGAGCCTGGCGCTGATAATGACGGCACATTTTACCGTGTCAACCTATATCAGTCCCTATTTACAAACCGTCGGTGGCATGAGTAATCACATGGTGGTGATGATGTTATTTGTGATTGGTTTAGCCGGTATTTTGGGAGGTATTATTTTTTCGCGTTATGCGGGGCGCTATGCCTTGTCCTTACTGCTAATATCTTTATTAGGCATTAGTGTTTCTTTGCTGCTGTTGAAAATAGCAGTGCACTCCTTATGGGTGCTGATGCCTTTAGCCATTGTCTGGGGTACAGTGATTACCTTGCTGAGTATGGTGCTACAAAGTAAGGTTTTGGAAAATGCCGCTGATGCGCCGGATATCGGTGTGGCGATATTTTCTGGGGTGTTTAATATCGGCATTGGTGGGGGCGCTTTGTTAGGTGGGCAAATGATCAATCACGTTGGCTTAGCCAATATTCCTTATGTGGGAGCAATATTGGCTGTTATAACCTTAATTGCTTTTTGGTGGAAAGGGCGTCTGTTAACATCTTAAGCTATCTCTTTATTTCACCCTCTGCGCTAAACTGCCTTGGCTTATAACCCGAAATGATGTGAGAATGTTAGAATATTTCTTTTGACGTCTATTCTTCTTACGGGGACCTCATGGATCATCAGTTATCTTTAAATAAAGACAAAATCAAATTTGTCCTTTTCGAAGGCGTGCATCAAAATGCCTTAGATGTGCTACATAGCAATGGTTATACCAATATCGACTATCATAAAAAAGCGCTTGAAGGTCAGGAGTTGCTTGATGCAGTCGCTGATGCGCATTTCATCGGTATTCGTTCCCGTACGCAAATGACGGCCGAGGTATTTGCTGCTGCTAAAAAGCTGGTGGCCTTGGGTTGCTTCTGTATTGGTACCAATCAAGTGGATTTAAAGGCGGCTAGAGAGCGCGGTGTACCGGTATTTAATGCCCCCTTTTCTAATACACGCTCGGTAGCGGAGTTGGTATTGGCTGAGATCATTATGCTCTTTAGAAAAATCCCGGCCATGAACACTACCTTGCATAAGGGCGGTTGGAATAAGTCCGCAGTAGGTAGTTATGAGGTGCGCGGTAAAAAGCTCGGTATTATCGGTTATGGTCATATTGGTACCCAGATTGGTATTTTGGCCGAGGCCTTAGGTATGCACGTCTACTACTATGATATTGAGGCTAAATTACCTTTGGGTAATGCCACTGCCGTCAATACACTGCAGGAGTTATTGAGTCTGAGCGATGCGGTGACCCTACACGTGCCTGAGGATGCCACCACGGCCAATATGATGAACGCTGAGCGTATTGCCCAGATGAAGCCAGGCGCTCATTTAATTAATGCATCACGCGGTACGGTAGTTGATATTGACGCACTGGCTGCAGCGATTAAGAGTGGCCACCTTGGTGGTGCCGCCATCGACGTTTTCCCAGTGGAGCCTAAATCTAACGACGACGAGTTCGTGAGTGCTTTACGTGGTTTGGATAATGTGCTGTTAACCCCACATATCGGCGGTTCGACGCAAGAAGCACAGGCAAATATCGGTATTGAGGTCGCCAGTAAATTGGTGAAATACTCTGATAACGGCAGTACCCTATCAGCGGTGAATTTCCCTGAGGTATCGTTACCAGGCACGGAAAATACGCATCGCTATATGCATATTCATCAGAATAAACCGGGCGTGCTGAATGCGATTAATCAGATTTTCATGAAGGATCACATTAATATTATTGGCCAGTATCTACAAACCGATCCAGAGTTGGGCTATGTGGTGATGGATGTTCAATCAGAAAATCCTGAGTTAGCGCTGAGCTTACTTAAAGAGGTACCCGGAACAATCCGTACACGTGTGATTTATTAGTATCAATGCTCTTTTCCAGCCGGGTTGCGCTAGACTGCTTAGCGATCCGGCGACTTTATGGGTGCTGTACTGCTGCGGTTATAGCACCCATATTTTTTGACTGTACTCAGAGGAATGTTTTATGACAGCAGCTCAACCACAAAAAATTGGGCAAAAACCATTTACTGTTCGCGAGCGTTTTGTCTATGCTTTTTTGTTTGAGATTTTTGGTATTGGTATTAGCACCCCGTTGTTTGCTTGGTTGACTGGCAACAATATGCTAGATATGGGCATGATTGCCACGGTGATTGCGGTGATGGCGCTGTTGTGGAATATGCTGTTTAACTCCCTGTTTGATGCGTGGCTTAAGCGTCATCATTTAAGTAAAAATATCCGTATTCGCATCTTGCACGCTTTTTTATTTGAAGTGGGGCTGATTTGCTTTGCCTTGCCATTTATTATGTGGTGGCTCAACATCAGTTTGTGGCAAGCCTTAACGCTAGATATTGGTTTTATTCTTTTTTATTTACCTTATACTTATATTTATAGTTTGATATACGATACCTTAAGAAAGAATTTCTGGGGTCGTCTCACGGTTTAAATTAATGAGTTGTTATGGAACAGTTGGAGTTCTTCGAGATACCCAGTCCCTGTATCAATGTCTGCGAGTCAAATGAGCGCGGCTATTGTAAGGGCTGTTATCGTAGTCGCGTGGAGCGCCAAGGGTGGATTAGCATGAGTGATCCACAAAAGCGTGAGGTCTTACGTCTTTGTAGCTTACGTAAAAAGCGAGCAGAGCAGCAGCTAATGCTCGATCAGGTGAGGCGCGTGGAGGGGACTTAGCTCATCCATCACAAACAAGCGGCATGGCGCTTTGTTAGCCATAGTGTGGGTATTATGATACAACTTAGGCTTTATCTATGCGATCAACATGGCTTTCATTGAAAGATATAAGGGTTATCTATTATATTAAATTGATGAATATCAAATCTTAGCGTGTAAGCACTGCTTGATGAGCGTAGCTTACTTGAGCTCGACAATTAAATCAAAACGTTGCTGGAGCGTCTTCTGAGTAGCACGAAGTAGTGCGGTGAATAGCTCTAAGTGTCTCAGATGCATTCGTCCATCATGGTTTGATTTGGCTTGGTGAGGCATTATCATGGGTAGTTTTTCTTCAGCGAAGGGTCGCGGTTTTTATAAAAACGCCTTACTTGTGAGTGTGGCGTTGGCTATTTTTCCACTTAGTGCAGAGGCTGTATCTGATAGTCGGAGAATCGGACCAATTGTAATCTATAGCTCAGCTGCACTCGCTCCATTTGTTGTTGGTAGGGGGCATTATGCCAATGTGGCGGATGAGCGTCTTGGTAATACTATACCTTATACATCGGGTATTCTCACTGTTCAAGGCAGTAAGACTGATAGCAACGGTAATCTAAAGAACTGGTCTGATTTTGATATGGGTGAAAACATCATGACTAAGATCGACCACAAGCCATATAAGATCGAAGTACTGCCGTTGTTTCCCGAAGGACATTTTGATGATGTTTATCAAGAGACCTCCCTCCGTACAGCCGCCAACGCCCAAAGCCGTGCTGCATCAACTCCTACACAACAAGCGCTCTGGGATAATCCGGTGAAGTTAAGTGATCCAAATACCTGGACTCGTTTCCCTGAATTAAGCGCTGCGGTCGAGACAATGCGTACATTTCGGCGATTTTTTGATGAACCTGAGGCACCTGCCATCATTGAGTCCAAACTACCCTATCAATCCATTATTTCCTATTTAGCGTGTTCGAGTAGCTTAGTGCCGGGTTGTCAGGATGAACAGGGTAATTTTAAAGCCCCTGATAAGATCGTGTTTCCTAATGGTTATGGTGAAAATATTGATACTTTGTACAGGGACGACTTGTTTGAAGCGATGAATCCTGAACTGGCGGGAGATGGGCCTTTTTCTTTACGCCAAGCGATGAGAGCCTTAGTCTACACCGGTGAGAAATTTAAGGTTGCGGATACCGGTGAGGAGATTCATAGCCTGAAGGGTTTATTCGATTATTTATTGAGAAAGGAAAATAAATTCTTCACACTCGGTGAGATCGATTATGGTGCCATTGGTGGTGTGGGGCACCCACCCTATGACGTTGAGCCGTATGAGCAGTTGGTGCCCGGCGACACCACAATTAATGTGGCGATGAAGAAGACGCCATCCTTTGATGGCATCGTTATTCGTCCGCCAGAAGAGGGTGGTACCGGTATTAATATGGGTGGTAATAAGATCACGAATCTGGTCCCAGGTACCGATGATATGGATGCAGTGAATGTCTCGCAGTTAAAGCAGGTCGAGACAACTATGACGAATCAGGTAACGCAATTGAAGCATGACTTTGATAGGCGTTTAAATGATACGGAGAGGCGCTTGGGGAGACGTGCTGATGCCGGTACGGCTACGGCTTTAGCGGTGGCGGGCTTGCCGCAGGCATTTATCCCGGGTAAAAGCTTAGTTGCCTTAGGCACGGGTAGTTATGGTAGTCAAGTAGCGTTTGCTGCTGGCATATCACGTATCTCAGATAATGGTAAATGGATTCTTAAGGGGTCTGTTTCGACCGCCACGCATGGTCATGTTGGTGCCAATGCAATGCTTGGTTATCAGTGGTAATTTAGTGGCTTATAGTGGAAGTACAGTGTCTTTGGTGCAGCATTTTGATATTGTGAGGAATTATCATGAGTAAGTTTTCTTCAGCGATAGGTCGTGGTTTTTATAAAAACGCCTTGACCATAAGTGTGGCGTTGGCTTCTTTATCGCTTAGTACACAGGCCGTAGCTTATTATCCTGGTGATGGTAGGTCATCCGGGGGACCACTCTGGTTTGGCACAGCCGCAGCATTAGCTCCATTTGCTGTCGGTAGGGGGCATTATGCCAATGTGGCCGATGAGCGTCTTGGTAATACCATACCTTATACATCGGGTATTCTCACCGTTCAAGGCAGCAAAAATGATAGCAACGGTAATCTAAAGAATTGGTCTGATTTTGATATGGGTGAAAACATCATGACCAAGATTTATCACAAGCCATATAAGATCGAAGTACTGCCGTTGTTTCCCGAAGGACATTTTGATGATGTTTATCAAGAGACCTCCCTCCGCACAGCCGCCAACGCTCAAAGCCGTGCTGCATCAACTCCTCGCCAACAGCTATTTACACGACAAGCACTCTGGGATAATCCGGTCAAGTTAAGTGATCCAAACACATGGACTCGTTTCCCAGAATTAAGCGCTGCTTATCAGGCTATGCAGTCATTTTTGCGATATTCTTATGGTGAGGAGGCTGAGGCAACTACTGCAAGGATCGAGTCCCAATTACCCTATCAATCCTTTGTTTCTTATTTAGCATGTTCAAGCAGTCTAGTGCCGGGTTGTCAGGATGAAAAAGGTAATTTTAAAGCCCCTGATAAGATCGTGTTTCCCACTGGGTATGGTGAAAATTTTGACACTTTGTACGACCAAGACAATTACTCATTTAGGCAGTTATTTGAAAAGGTTAATGGGGAGGACGATTATCCTTACTCTTTGGATGAGGTGATGCGATCCATGGCTTACGAGGGTGCAAAATTTAAGGTTGCGGATACCGGTGAGGAAATTAATAATATGCAGGATTTATTCGGTTATTTATTGAGGGAGGAGAATAAATTCTTCACACTCGGTGAGATCGATTATTCTGCGATTGGTGGTGTGGGGCATCCACCCTATGGCGCTGAACCGTATTATCAGTTGGTGCCTGGCGATACCTCAATTATTGTGGCGATGAAGAAAACGCCGACTTTTGATGGTGTCATTATTCGTCCACCAGAAGAGGGTGGGACCGGTATCAATATGGGCGGTAATAAGATCACAAATCTGGCCCCAGGTACCGATGATATGGATGCAGTGAATGTCTCGCAGTTAAAGCAGGTCGAGAGAAATATGACGAATCAGATAACGCAATTGAAGTATGACTTTGATCAGCGTATCAATGAAACGGAGAAGCGCCTTGAAAGACGTGCTGATGCTGGCACGGCTACGGCCTTGGCGGTAGCGGGCTTGCCGCAGGCATATATCCCGGGTAAAAGCTTAGTTGCCTTAGGTACGGGTAATTATGGTAGTCAAACAGGATTTGCTGCTGGCGTATCACGCATCTCAGACAATGGTAAATGGATTCTTAAGGGGTCTGTTTCAACAGCCACGCATGGTCGTGTCGGCACCAATGCAGCAATTGGCTATCAGTGGTAATATTTAGTGGTTTATAGGAGAAAAACAATGTCTTTGTTACAACATAAACTTAAAGCAGCAGCCATTCTGGCCGCTTTATCATTAGCAGCTTGTGGTAATCTTAGCAAGGTTGACGAGCATGGTATGACCGATGATCCGGTGTGGCCAGAGGTGGATCGTGTGACCTTTAATAATAAAATGGGTACCTTCCCCGATTTAAGCGCATTAAAAGAGGTGAAGGCTGGCATGACCAAGGATCAGTTGTATTACTTGCTCGGTCGCCCACATTTTGGTGAAGGCTTTGCCGGGGTGCGTGAGTGGGATTATTTATTCCACTTCCATACACCAGGTCAGGGGACCAATGATGTGACCACGTGCCAGTTTAAGGCCCTTTATGATCGTGACTACTTTACCCGCAGCTTCTTCTGGCGTCCAGTTGACCCAGTAGATGCGGTATGCCCTCCAGGGACGGTAGGGCCACAGCGCTATACCATTGCGGCAAATGCGTTATTCGCCTTTGATAAGTCGGATATTTCCTCTATGCGTGCTGAGGGACGTCGTCAATTAGATGAGCTGGCCGCTAAGATTCAGAGCTTTGATGTACTAAAAGGTGTTACTGTTTACGGTCATACGGATTTATTGGGTAACGATGCCTACAATATGAATCTCTCACAGCGTCGTGCTGATAGCGTGCGTAACTACCTGATTCAGCGTGGCGTATCATCTGAGCTGATTAGTGCCCAAGGTATGGGTAAGACGCAGCCTGTGAAAGAGTGCGATAGTTCACAGTCACGTAACGCTTATATTGCTTGCTTAGAGCCTAATCGTCGAGTGGAAATTTCGGTTGACGGTTCAGGACAGAAAAAGTAATTAGCTAAATGATTAGGGCGACTCAATGAGTCGCCCTTGTTTTTACAGGGGTAAATCACTCTGCCCCGCTGCCAATCCCCAAGTCCAAGCGATAATGCGTGTCGCATCTTCGCTGGTACCTGCCTTGTTATAACTCACTAGGCGTTTGACTTTTTCTTCGATTTCATCACGGCTTAAGGTATTGCCCGGATCGCCTTTGGGATCGCTAACAAATGCTTCAAGTGCACGACCGTCCTTGGTCAAGACCTTTACCTTACCTAACCATTTATCAGGATAAGCAGCATCCACCTCAGGATCGAGCTGCATCGTAACTTTTTGACGGAAAGCATCAATACGTGCATCACCTAAGGCTGCTTCAAATTCATCCAAGCCGGCAAAGCCGTTATAAGCCAAAACGCCTAGCACCGTGCCCATGGAAAACTTCGATTGGTGTACGGTGGCAGGCTTATCCACGGCGCCCAGCACATCAATGGCCGCTTGATGCACAAAGGTTTGCACCCCGGCAATGTCATCAGCATTTAAGTTATGCTTTTGCATTACGGCCCATAGCGCATCGGCAGCAGGGTGAGTATGGCGGCAGGAGGCGTGGTATTTAAATGAGGTCTCCAAAAGGGCCCAACGCTGGCCTAAGCCGGCAACTAATTTATCGCTTTGTGGTGCTTGGCTAAAGGCCTTGCCCATGCCTTTTTCACCATCAAAAATATCCTCAGCACCGCTAAATCCCTTAGCCGCTAATGAAGCTGCCATCAAACCGTTGGCGGCGGCTTTAGCTGTATGTAATTGCTTGGAGTCGGCCGCGGTTTTTAAAAACTCCCACAGTCCTGCGGCTTGAGTTCCGGCGCTACCTAAAGCATCTTGCATTTGTGCTGTCGTCAGACCGAGCAAGCGACCCACCGTGGCAGCGGCAGCGATGGTACCGGCGGTTGCTGTGGTGTGGAAGACTTTGTAATGACTTCGGCCCAAGAACTCACCGATACGAATACCCACTTCATAACCCACCACACAGGCAGTCAAGAGCGCTTTGCCGCTGGCATTTAAGTCTTGAGCCATGGCTAAAGCCGGTGGGAAGACCACGCAAGCAGGATGAAAAACCGAGCTGTTATGCAGATCGTCTTGCTCCACCATATGCGCTGCGGCAGCATTAACCATCGCTGCAAAGTAGGGGCTAGTTTTTTGACCGCTAGGAATTAACTGAGCACTACCATCCGCTGGTCCTTGTTCTTTAGCAAAGGCAGCGATTTTTTGTACAGGTGCTTCAGTTGAGCCAGCATACATTGAACCCAAGGTATCAAGTAGCAAATCCTCGCAGCGACGCACTACCTCAGTAGGAATATCTTCAAATTGCAGGTTTGCTGCAAACTCCGCAATCACATAACTGGATGTATTCATTAAAAACCTTTTAGAAAGAGCGGGGTAGACCAAGCACGTGTTCGGCAATAAATGAATAAATTAAGTTGGTTGAGATCGGTGCGACCTGATAGAGTCGGGTCTCACGGAACTTGCGCTCAACATCATACTCATTAGCAAAACCAAAGCCGCCATGGAACTGTAAGCAAGCATTCGCCGCTTCCCAAGAGGCGTCCGCTGCTAGCAATTTGGCCATATTAGCTTGGGCACCACAGGCTTTGTGATCATCAAATAAGCGCGCCGCTTCATAGCGCATTAGGCTTGCTGCTTCAATATTAATAAAGGCTTTGGCAATGGGGAATTGCACACCTTGGTTTTGACCAATGGGGCGACCAAAGACCTCACGTTCCTTAACATAGGCCGTGACTTTATCAATAAACCAATAGCCGTCACCAATACATTCGGCGGCAATTAAGGTGCGCTCGGCATTTAGACCATCTAGAATATAGCGGAAACCCTTACCCTCTTCACCGATAAGATTTTCTTCGGGGATTTCAAGATTGTCGAAAAAAAGCTCATTGGTTTCGTGGTTTACCATATTGGGAATAGGGCGCACACTCATACCATTGGCCATAGCTTCTTTAATATCCACAATAAAAATGGACATACCGTCCGCTTTACGTTGTACTTCCTCTAGCGGGGTGGTGCGGGCTAAGAGAATCATCAAATCGGAGTTCATCACGCGCGAGATCCAGACCTTCTGACCATTTACCACATAGCGACCGTCTTTTTTAACGGCAGTCGTCTTTAGCTTGGTCGTATCAGTACCGGTCGTAGGCTCAGTGACTGCCATGGATTGCAGACGCAATTCACCAGACGCGATTTTTGGTAAATAAAGGCGCTTTTGCTCTTCTGAACCGTGACGCAGTAGGGTGCCCATATTGTACATTTGACCGTGACAGGCACCAGAATTACCCCCATTACGGTTAATTTCCTCCATAATAACAGAGGCCTCTGTCAAACTGAGACCAGAGCCACCGAACTCCTCGGGGATTAGTGCTGCTAGCCAACCTGCATCCGTGAGTGCTTTGACGAACTCGCTCGGGTAGCCGCGCTCTTCATCAACCTTGCGAAAGTATTCGGCGGGGAATTCACTACATAAATCGCGAATGGCATCGCGAATATCTTGGTATTTATCGTCAGTTCTTATCATGTTATTTCAGCATTAAGTAGCAAGTTTATAAATCGTATTAGCCCACTATGCCTTATCTCTATTAATATGGCTATTGTCAATTGATAAAGTTTGTCTTTAAAAAAATTCAAGGAAGCGAATTCATGTCCATGCATTTTGATTTAACTGATATGCGATTAATGCTCAATATTGCCGAGGTTAAAAGCCTAACCAAGGCGGCGGAGCGCACTTTTTTATCGCTGCCAGCGGCGAGTCATCGGATTAAGAATTTAGAACAAAGCATGGGTACTGAGCTTTTGTATCGCAGCAGTCAGGGTGTGACGCTGACCCCAGCAGGTGAAGTGTTTGTGGAGCATGCGATGCGGGTATCACAGCAGCTGCAATATTTGCGTGGGGATATGAAAGAGTTTGCTACGGGTATTCGCGGCAAAATCAGAGTCTACGCCAATACTACGGCGATGAGTGAGTTTATGCCGGAGATTTTAGGGCGTTATCTGGCCTTGCAGCCGGAGGTGAGTGTTGAATTGCGCGAGCGTTTAAGTTTGGAAATCGTGCAAGCAGTGACCGAGGGGCATGCCGATATTGGCATTGTCGCCGGCTTGGATGAGGCGGTGATGAAAAGCAGTAATGTGCGCTACTTACCGTATCGAGTTAATAAATTAAGTTTTGTGGCGCACCCGTCGCACCCCTTAAGTCAGGCGGAGTCGCTTAGTTTTGCGGATACTTTAGATGAGAGTTATGTCTGTTTATCAGAGTGGAGTGCAATTCATAGTTTCTTGCGTAAGGCGGCAAGTAATTTAGGGCGTAGCTTAAAGTACCGAGTGGAAGTCAGTAGTTTTGAGGCGGTTTGTCGGATGGTGGCGGCAAAGGTCGGGGTCAGTATTATTCCGGCTACTGCGATTACGCGTTATGCCGAAAGGATGGATTTGGTGCAGGTGCCCTTAGCGGATGGGTGGGCCGATAGGCAGCTGCAAGTATGTTTAAGAGCAAATGAGGCCTTGCCGAGCTTTGCGCAGCCTTTATTGGATTTGTTGTTGGCAGAGGCAGATGAAGGGCAGCGCGAGGGCTAGCAGGGTTCATAGGGATGGCACAAACTATCCTCTTTCAATCTGATAAAGTGCGAGTTTAGTGAAGCGCAATTCACTAATTTGGCGGTATGGGGCATGATCATTTAGGTTCATAATTTTATCGTATTAAAGGCGTAGAGACGATGACAGAGATTAATCTACAAGACTGGGTGGGGCGGCAGGAGCGTGTTGCTGAGTTTATTAGCGCTAGCCATACTAAAAAAATCGCATTTAGTGTGAATGCACCTGTGCCGGACGAGGGTGAGCCTCTACCTTTATTGTGGCATTGGGCATTTTTTGTTGATCCCTTGCCATTAAAGGGCTTGGGTGAAGATGGTCACCCGGCACGGGGCGGCTTTTTGCCACCAGCGGATAATCGCAATCGGATGTGGGCTGGTGGTCGTTTGAATTTTGTACAAGATTTATTGATTGGCAAGGAAGCCGAACGTATCACAACAATTAAATCGGTGATTGAAAAAGAGGGACGTACGGGTAAATTATTATTCGTTACCCTGGAGCACATTTATGAGCAAGCGAGTCAGGTTTGCCTGATTGAAGAGCAGGATATTGTTTACCGTGAGCCTAGCCCACCGAAGCTAGTCGGCGATGAGATGGCACCCAAGGCCGAATGGTCACAAACGGTAAGACCAGATGCGGTGATGCTGTTTAGATATTCTGCGGTCACCTTTAATGGTCATCGCATTCATTACGACTACCCTTATGCTAATGGGGTTGAGGGTTATCCGGGCTTGGTGGTGCACGGTCCTTTAATTGCGACCAAAGTGTTACAGGCTTTTACTGAGGCGCATCCCGATAAGGTGGTGAGCCAATTCAGTTTCCGTGGCGTACGTCCTCTGATTAGCCCGGAGCCATTTAGGGTTGAAGGCCAGTTGCTAGATGCAAATCAAGCTGAGTTGTGGGCGCAGCAGGGAGGAAGCTATGCGCAAAAAGCCCACGTACAGTTTAAATAAATACTCGCAGATCGTTTCATTGTCTAGCGCAAAGATATTTTAAATATAAAGGAAGTGTTATGATTAGGCCCTTGGATGGGATTACGGTATTGAGTTTTGAGCATGCGGTGGCGGCACCTTTTTGTACGCGTCAATTAGCCGATTTGGGCGCACGCGTGATTAAGGTTGAGCGACCGGGTGTGGGTGATTTTGCACGTAGCTATGATGAGCGGGTCAATGGCTTAGCGTCACATTTTGTGTGGATTAATCGCTCCAAAGAAAGCTTGACGCTGGATTTGAAGTCTGAGGCTGCGGCAGAGATTCTAGCGCGTATCCTACCAGAAGTGGATGTGTTGGTACAGAATCTGGCGCCGGGGGCGGCGGCACGTCTGGGCTTGTCGTATGAGGATTTGCATGAAAAATATCCACAACTCATTGTGTGTGATATTTCCGGCTATGGGGTGGGCGGTCCGTATGAGCAGAAAAAAGCGTATGACTTGTTGATTCAGAGTGAGTCGGGTTTTGTGTCGGTGACTGGTTCGGGCGAGGAGATGGCTAAGGCGGGCTGTTCGATTGCTGATATTTCGGCAGGCATGTACGCTTATAGCAATATCTTATCCGCCTTGATTTTGCGTGGCAAAACGGGCAAGGGTTCGCATATTGATGTGTCGATGTTGGAAAGTATGGTGGAGTGGATGGGTTTTCCGCTTTATTATGCCTATGAGGGTGCAGAGCCGCCAGTACGGGCGGGTGCGGCGCATGCGGCGATTTACCCCTATGGACCATTTCCAGTAGCGGGTGGTGAGGTAGTGATGCTAGGGCTGCAAAATGAACGCGAATGGAAGGTGTTCTGTGAGCAGGTATTAAAGCAAGCGTCCTTGGCTGATGACCCACGTTTTGCTCGTAATAGTCAACGCACGGCGCACCGTGAGGAGCTCAAAGCCATTATTGTGGAGGCCTTTTCCAAGCTTAGTAAAGAGCAAGTCATTCATCTGTTAGAAGAGGCCAAGATTGCGAATGCAGCGGTCAATACCATGCATGATGTCTGGCAGCATAAGCAACTGCAAGCGCGTCATCGTTGGCGTGAGGTAGCAACCTCGGCGGGCACGATTCCGGCCTTGTTGCCACCTGGACTTAATAATGCCTTTGAATATCGCATGGCGCCGGTGCCGGCTCTGGGTGAGCATAGTGAATCGATTCTACAAGAGCTTGGTTATTCTGCTGAGCAGATTGAGGCATGGCGTCAAGCAGCTACAATTTAGTCGAGGCATTTGGCGTAAATCCTTATGGTTTCAGCTAAGGAATTGCTTTAGACTTTGAATAAAAAGGAGATAGTGATGGCTAAGAAAAATTTTTATATTCGTTCAGCGCTTTTTGTGCCTGCAGCAAATCTTGATCGCATTCCAAAGGCATTAGCTACCGATGCGAGCATTGTCATTGTGGATCTGGAGGATGCGGTTGAGGCGGATGCGAAGTTTAGCGTCAGACAGCAGCTTGAGCGTTGGGCGAATGACAACCCCGGTGGCCGTTTTTTCTTGCGTATTAACTCCGCAAAATCACCCTGGTTTATTGATGATTTAGCCTTTGCAGGTCGCATTGATAAAAGTATTTTAGGGGTGGTTTTACCTAAAGCGGAAAGTTCTAAAGACATTATTCCAGTGGAACGCTTAGGGGTGCCCGTGGTGCCTTTAATTGAAACGGCCGCCGGTGTGACTAATCTCAAGGATATCTGCTCTGTTGACGGCGTGACGCGTTTGTCCTTTGGTGAATTGGATATGTGCCTGAGTCTTGGGGTGGATCGTCATAGCAAAGGCGCTAAGCGTTTAATTAATCATATTCGTGCGGAGATTTGCTTGCATAGTCGCGCCGCAAAGCTTAATCCACCGCTAGATACGGTGTATCCTAATTTCCAGGATGCAGCGGGTTTTAGAAAGCGCTTAAAACTAGCCAAAGAAATGGGTTTCGGCGGTAGTTTATGTATTCACCCTAAGCAGTTGGAAGTGGTGCATGATGTCTTTATGCCGAAGCCTGAGGACTTAGCATGGGCTAAGCGGGTGGTGGATGCGACTAAGAAGTTCGGGAACTCAGTCTTCCAATTGGATGGGGAGATGATTGATAAGCCTGTGATCGAGCATGCTCAAGCGATTCTCAAAGAAACCGACGGGGTAGTGATCACCCGTTGATCTGTGTTGCTGATGAAGATGCTCAGCTCTGGGGCATCTTCATGGACGCTATATTCGTACCTCTTCACTAGAAATACGTCGACAGTGTCGCTAAGTGTCTTGTTTAAAAGACAAGGCGCTGTATTTTAAGGCTTTTTTATTGTGCAAAAGCTCAAAAAATGTTATAGTCGCTTGCTAAGCAGTGAAAAAGTCATGACTCTCTCTTTTGCTTTGGATGATTTCCAAGCTTAGTCTATCTAAAGAATTTCTTCTTACATTCTGGGTTTAGTGGATTTATCTTTATCTTAAGAAGTCGGTAGTGATTTTTGAAATTGCTTAGGATTTTGGGTCGTTTTTAGTGGTTCTTACGTCCATTGGCCCACGCTACGTAAGCGTACAATAAAGGCTGTACGTTAAATTGCCATGTCTAATAAATTAAATTATTTTTTTTAAGGATTGTAGCTCATGCCTACCATAAGCCAGCTCGTGCGTAAGCCACGAGAGTCCAGTCGCGCGAATAGTAAGAGCCCGGCGCTCGAAAACTGCCCGCAGCGACGTGGTGTGTGCACTCGTGTGTATACAACCACACCTAAGAAACCAAACTCTGCGATGCGTAAAGTTGCCAAGGTTCGTCTAACCAACGGTTATGAAGTGATTTCATACATCGGTGGTGAGGGTCACAACTTACAGGAGCACTCTGTTGTTCTAGTTCGTGGTGGTCGTGTGAAAGACTTACCGGGTGTGCGTTATCACATCGTGCGCGGTGCCTTAGACTTACAAGGTGTTAAGGATCGTAAACAGGCTCGTTCTAAATACGGTGCTAAGCGTCCTAAGGGTGCCTAATCGCTTTTTTTTAAAAGCAATCAATAATCCAAAAAGCCTAGTGATAGGTATTGCTTCCTCCCCTGGAGGGTAAGCGTGCAGCCGCAGCTGCTGGATGATTTTTTCTGCGGATGTAAGGGGCTGATCTCTCAATAGACAGCCATGGCTACGTAAGTAGTTCAACTGAATTTGACACAATATAGGAAGTAATCACATGCCTCGTCGTCGTGAAGTGCCCAAGCGCGAGATCCTACCTGATGCAAAGTACGGTAGTGTTGATCTTGCCAAATTTATGAATATTATTATGCTTTCCGGTAAAAAAGCCGTTGCAGAGCGTATCGTTTACGGTGCTTTAACTCAAATTGAAAGCACCACTGGCAAAGAGCCATTAGAAGTGTTTAACACTGCAATTAATAATGTTAAACCGGTAGTTGAGGTTAAGAGCCGCCGTGTGGGTGGTGCTAACTACCAGGTTCCTGTTGAAGTTCGCCCAGTGCGTCGTTTAGCGTTAGCTATGCGCTGGGTACGTGAAGCAGCCAAAAAGCGTGGCGAGAAATCAATGGATTTACGCCTGGCTGGCGAGTTGCTGGATGCGGCTGAAGGTCGTGGCGGCGCTATGAGAAAACGCGAAGAAGTACATCGAATGGCAGAGGCTAACAAGGCCTTCTCTCATTTCCGTTGGTAATTTAAGGACTCAAAAATGGCCCGTAAAACCCCTATTGAAAGATATCGTAATATTGGTATTTCTGCGCACATTGACGCAGGTAAGACAACGACTTCCGAGCGTATTCTTTTCTATACCGGTATTAACCACAAACTAGGTGAGACACACGAGGGCTCTGCCACCATGGACTGGATGGAGCAGGAGCAAGAGCGTGGTATTACCATTACATCGGCTGCTACCACTGCTTTCTGGAGCGGTATGGGCGGTCAGTTTCCTGAGCACCGTATTAACGTGATTGACACCCCAGGACACGTAGACTTTACGATTGAAGTTGAGCGTTCTATGCGTGTACTTGATGGTGCCTGCATGGTTTATTGTGCAGTGGGTGGTGTACAGCCGCAATCTGAAACCGTATGGCGCCAAGCTAACAAATACCACGTACCTCGTTTGGCCTTTGTTAACAAGATGGACCGTACGGGTGCTAACTTCTTAAAGGTTTACGATCAATTAAAGAATCGTTTACGTGCGCATCCAGTACCTATCGTTCTGCCAATTGGTGCAGAAGATCAGTTCGTTGGTGTTGTGGACTTAATCAAGATGAAGTCCATCATCTGGGATGAAGCCAGTAACGGTGTGAAGTTTGAGTACGGCGATATTCCTGCTGAGTTACAGGCTGATGCTGAGCAATGGCGTGAGCACATGGTTGAGTCAGCTGCGGAAGCAAATGAAGAGCTGATGGAAAAGTACCTCGAAGAGGGTGACTTAAGCGAAGCCGATATTGTTAAGGGTTTACGTATTCGTACTATCGCTTGTGAAATTCAACCGATGCTTTGCGGTTCTGCCTTTAAAAACAAGGGTGTTCAGCGTATGCTTGACGCCGTCGTTGAGTTTTTACCTGCGCCGACTGAGATTCCTCCAGTACAGGGTGAGGATGATGATGGTAACCCAGCTACACGTAAAGCTGACGATAAAGAACCAATGTCTGCGCTTGCGTTTAAGTTGATGTCTGACCCATTCGTTGGTCAATTGACCTTCGTGCGTGTGTACTCTGGTGTGATTAACTCGGGTGATACCGTTTATAACCCAGTAAAAGCGAAACGTGAGCGTATCGGTCGTATTCTTCAGATGCACGCTAACAACCGTGAAGAGATCAAAGAGGTTGTGGCCGGTGATATTGCCGCAGTGGTTGGTCTTAAAGACGTAACAACCGGTGAAACGCTATGTGATATGAATAATCACATTATTCTTGAGCGCATGGAGTTCCCTGAGCCTGTTATTTCTTTAGCGGTTGAGCCTAAGTCTAAAGCTGACCAAGAGAAAATGGGTATTGCCTTGTCTCGTTTAGCTCAGGAAGACCCATCTTTCCGCGTTTCTTCTGACGAAGAGTCTGGTCAAACGATTATTTCTGGTATGGGTGAGTTACACCTTGAGGTGCTAGTTGATCGTATGAAGCGAGAGTTTAACGTTGAGGCAAATATCGGTAAACCACAAGTTGCTTATCGTGAGACAATTCGCAAGGTATGTGACGAGGTTGAAGGTAAGTTCGTACGTCAGTCGGGTGGTCGCGGTCAGTACGGTCACGTTGTTCTTAAGCTTGAGCCGTTAGAGCAAGGTGGTGGTTACGAGTTCGTTGACGAGATTAAGGGTGGTGTGGTACCACGCGAATTTATTCCTGCCGTTGACAAGGGTATTCAGGAAACACTTCCTGCGGGTGTGTTAGCCGGTTACCCAGTGGTCGACGTTAAGGTGACCTTATTCTTTGGTTCATACCACGATGTTGACTCGAACGAGAACGCATTCCGTATGGCTGCTTCTATGGCTTTCAAAGACGGTATGCGCAAGGCGGATCCGGTGCTATTAGAGCCTACCATGGCGGTTGAAGTTGAAACGCCTGAGGATTACGCCGGTACTGTGATGGGTGATTTATCATCTCGTCGTGGTATTGTTCAGGGTATGGATGATATGGCTGGTGGTGGTAAAATCATCAAAGCTGAAGTGCCTTTAGCTGAGATGTTTGGTTACGCAACCGACCTCCGTTCATTAACTCAAGGTCGTGCGACATACTCAATGGAGTTTAAACACTACACTGAAGCACCTAAAAATGTTGCTGAGGAAGTAATTGCTTCTCGTGCGTAGTTAAATGTTGCTAAAATACTGCATCGGTTGCATCTTTAAGCCGGTGCAGTAACATTATTTTTAAAAATTAATAGATTGGAATTTTAATATTATGGCAAAAGGTAAGTTTGAACGTACCAAACCCCACGTAAACGTTGGTACTATCGGTCACGTTGACCACGGTAAAACCACTTTAACAGCAGCGATTTGTACTGTACTTGCAAAGGAGTACGGTGGTGATGCGCGTGATTATGATCAGATTGACGCAGCTCCCGAAGAGAAAGCGCGTGGTATTACCATTTCTACCTCACACGTAGAGTACGAAACGCCTACTCGTCACTATGCGCACGTTGACTGCCCGGGTCACGCCGACTATGTTAAAAACATGATTACTGGTGCGGCNCANATGGACGGTGCGATTTTAGTATGTTCAGCAGCTGATGGCCCAATGCCTCAGACGCGTGAGCACATCTTATTATCTCGTCAGGTAGGTGTTCCTTACATCGTAGTATTCTTAAACAAAGCTGACTTAGTTGACGATGAGGAGTTAATTGAGTTGGTTGAGATGGAAGTACGTGAGTTGTTAAGCATGTACGAGTTCCCAG
>NZ_AQVB01000021.1 GCF_000372065.1 Oligella urethralis DSM 7531 | reverse complement strand
CACCTTACGCTCATATTGCTCTCGAATATCGTGAGGTTTAGCTCGTAGGGCATTCTCCATGCCCTCAGTGGCCTCCTCAATCCATCCTTCAATCTCGGAAGGGGATAAATCGTAGGTTCGACTTGCTTCCGAAACGGTGGTTTTACCTTTAAAAATATCTAAAACTAACGCACTCTTACGCTTGGCTGTCCAACGACGATTCTCTGACTTCATCTCTGTACTCATGGTCAAATTTTCTCCATAATATCAAGTTAAGACCTGAGCAGGTTTTTACTGGGTCATTACAAGTTTATATAATTGGTTAATTAAGCATAGCCATAAGGAGCATTTAAATACCATATATGTCCCTCTATCACATGACTTGTGCATTTATTTTCAACTGTTGAATCTGCTTTTAGTTCTTGATTCAAATAGCAAAAAACAAAATCATCCAAATAATCTTTTAATCCTAGAATTATTTGTCGAAAGCTATGGTTATGATAAGTGAGTGTATCCAAATTGTGATCCGGTTTGATAACACCTATCACTGTAAGCGTAGGAAAATCTACACCGTAGGTAGTTTTTCCTAAACCTGCTGTAATAGAGTGTTTATACGTATTGCTTATATTTTGAATCAACCATAAGTATCTGTAGTTCTTACCTAATACCATTTGTCTAAAACTATCTAATTGAGCACTTATCTCATTATTAAAAATTTCAGGGTATGATTTTTTAAATTTATTTTTGAATAAATCTAGCCTAAAGATATCCGAATACCCCTCAATAACAATTTCTTTTTCCCATGGTTTATAACGTTTAAAAAGATTCATAAAAGCAGCAACAACAAGATCATCTATAAATCTTCGAATAGAAGCAATTAAATTCTCTACAATAAAATGATAATGATTAGAACCTGTACCCGTAATGCCTACACTGTAATGCCCTTTAATCTCAGAGTAAAACGCTTCAATCTGCTCAATACAAAATTCAATGTAGTCAATCCGTTGTAAAAGAGAAGTGATATCAGGTACTCGTCCTATTCTGGGCATACTGATACTAGGTAAATTATGAGAAAAATCCATTACCTTATCTTGGTAACGCACTTCATTGCGCCCCCCCCAATAGATAAACGGGACCATTAGAATCTCTGCCAGTATAGAAATTTAATTCTTTTACTTTTACACGCCAAAAACCTTCTACTTTTGCATAGAACCATTGTTCATTTAGTTCATCAAAAATAGGAACTTGCCCTTCTGGCCATTCATCAAGGTTAGGCGGAGCTATTTTAGTCGCTGAATATGGTAAACCATAATCTTCTGGCACCTCTTCAAAATACATAAAATATTTATCGTCATAATCATAGTGATATATTTTCATAATTAATTATCTACCTAGGTAACTTCCTCATTTATTAAACCCATCCTATTATTAACACAGCCCAAAAGTAGAATATTTCCTCAGCCTGTAGTCAACAAACTTATCTCTAAAACACAAATCACGCCCTCCAGAATACAAGCAATAAAATAGATCAACTGTATAATAGACTGGTTGTTTTAAAACATGGGTTTCAAATAGTTTTAAGTTTAAGGTAACTGCTATGGATATTAACGCAAGTATTGTTGACCAACGAATCATTGGCATCGCTGAAGAACTATCAAGTGAGCTGGAAGAGATTATTGGCAATGATGATCCTGTGCGCAAGAAATCCCTTGCGTTTGTCCTGTTATGCGTAAGCACGGTATTAGATACACCTTTGACAGAGGCTCTTGAACTTCTCACAGAGGGGGGCAATGATCTAGGTGTTGATGCCTTACACTTAAGTGAAGTCGATGACGGCGAATTCACTGTTACCTTGTTTCAGGGCAAGTACACTCATAAAAACCTCAATGGTGATACTAATTTTCCAGAAAACTCAATTAAAAGTTTAATCAGTCTTGTCAGTAATATTTTTGACCCGAATAAACAATTCACCATGAACCCACGTTTGGCCCCGCGTATTGAGGAAGTACGCTCTCTGATTCGGGATGGGTATATACCCAATGTTCGTTTGCTATTTTGCAGCAACGGTCAACGTTGGAATAATCAGGCCCAACAGTGGCTCGACAACTCGGGGCTTAATCACAGCCAAGTCCATTGGGAACACTATAACCATAATGATATCGTCGCTGTTTTACAGCGAAGCAAAGCAGTCAATGACAGTATTCAACTTACTGGAGAAGCTATAATCGAGGACTTTAACTTTCGTCGTGTCTTAGTTGGAAAAGTACCTGTTACTGAAATCGCTAAGCTATTTGACCGCAATGGCGATTTACTGCTTGAGCGTAATATCCGTCGTTATTTAGGACGTAACACCAATCGAATAAATAATGCTATTCATGACACACTAGTAAGCCCAGAAAAGCAAAAAGACTTTTACTTTTTTAATAACGGCATTACCATGACGTGCACCAAAATGCGCCACAACGCATTACAAGGCAGTGATTACCAGCTAAAGTTAGAAAACATTCAAATTATTAATGGTGGCCAAACCTGCAAAACCATTCAACAAACCATTAATGAAGCGAATGATGCTCATTCTTTTAATGAAGTCTACGTATTGCTACGCCTCTATGAACTTGAAAGTGATGACGATCAACTTATTAACGAGATAACTTTTGCCACCAATAGCCAAAACCCTGTAGATTTACGCGACTTACGCTCGAATGATAGCTTACAAATTCAACTGGAAACAGGTATTAATTCACTTGGCTACATCTATAGACGTTACCGTGAAGAGTCAACAACCAGTAGCCGCATTATTACTAGTGCTACCACCGCCGAAGCTGTGATGGCTATTTGGCGCAAATCTCCACACCAAAGTAAATTTCGACGACGTGAACTTTTTGGAGCCCTATACGAAAAGGTTTTCACTAACTTGAGCCCTGCCCAAGCCATACTCGCCGTATTGATATTTCGGGCAGTTGAAAACGAGCGTAAGCGCCCCACTCTGCTGCAACCCACACCCGACTTTCTACCCTACGCCGCACACTATATGGCCATGCTGGTAGGTCAACTGCTGTTGTCTCAAGCCCAAATCCGACTACAGGATATCAACCATAAAAACCTTGAAGAGCTTATACACCACTTAGAGCAGAACACAGCCGAGTTAATTACTGAGGCTGCCCTGCAACTACAAAAGGCATTAACCGAAATTTACGGTGAACGCCAAGTTTCATTGCAACAGCTCTCAGCCACTTTTAGACGTGGGGACTTATTAGAGTTTTTGCCGAGATGATCTTGTAGGTTTTGAATTCGAATAACGATTAATTCAGAACAAGTTTAGTTAATCGTTATCATATATAGACTTTCAATGTCCTATCAGGACAACTAACATGGTTAAATTATTGTCTTTAATTTTACAAATTATTCTGTAGTCACCGACACGATATTTCCAAAACTCGCCTAATTTGCTACCAGTTAGGGCTTCCCCAATGTCTCTTGGATTATTCAAGGTCGAAACACGTTCGTGCAAAAACTGAATAAGTCGCTTTGCTACTGGTTTATCGAGTTTTCTAATTCTTTTAGCTACTTCTTTTGTTAACTCAATCTTCCAAGCCATATTCTTCAATTAGCGTTTCTAAAGAAATAGTTTCACTTTTTCCTGTCCGCACATCTACCAATGCTTGCTCAGCCAAATAAAGGTCTTCTAAATCATCAATATGTTGCTTGATAGCTTCTTGCATATAATATGTGCGACTTCGACCAGTGGTTTCAGCTAAGTGACTAATACGCTCAACAAGCTCTGTTGGCAAACGCAAAGATACGTTAGTCGACTTATTCATCGTTTCACCCAAAACAGTATAATATTTGTATTACATTGTACATTGTAGTGAGAACATGAACAACCATTATAAAATCCAATCCGCCACCCTAAATGGGTTAAAAGTAAAAATTAAATGATCGGACAACTCGTGTGACATAGGGAGAAGATTTCCATACCACATTACAACCAGCCAAAAAGAAACCCCTCATTAATTAAAATGAGGGGTTTAAAATATAGTCTTCGGATACCCATCGCTTACGCCTAGGAGTCGAACCTAGCCCGACTAATTTTTACTAACGGCTTAATTATACTCTCGAAGCTCATAAAATACAATTTTTTTAATAATCTCACAAAATAGTTTTGTATCAGCAAAATAGTTGGGGTAAGCGTCTTCGAGTGTAGTTCTATCGGAAACTGTGACTAAAACAACATCTAAGGGAGCTCCCTTTGTATGACCCCCATTTTTAAGAACACCTCTTAGTGAAATGATATGGGTTTTAAGCTGCTTTAAGTCACACAGGGGCATACATTGAGACTCTCAATCAAGTTACACAAAATACCTTACACCCTCAGTTCAGGGACTACTCAAAAATATCCTGCACACACCAACCATCACTTACTCAATATTTCGGCACCCAACTTAACAAACTCCACTGCCACGGCTTGCTGCTCTGCGATTAAATTAAACACAGCGTCTTCCGATAAGACCCCACAAGGCAGCTCCTTTGGTATCTCACCTCGATCATAGGCTTCGTTATCGGCATGCCATTGCGCACTCCCGTAATAGCTCACCAAAGCATCATAATCAGCCTGAAGCGCAGCCCACTGCGCATGCGTTGTGCGCAGTGTTTCCATCAGCTCATTCATCTGATTAAGAATGTGTTCCATTTGCTTGATATGTTTAAACTGTTGCTCCATGATGCTTCTCCTATGAAATCACGTTGGACTTAGCGGCGAATCGCTTTAAACCCCGAGTTAAAGCGCTTAACAACTTTCATTCCCAGTTTCCTTGCTTGACAAATACTCACGCAAGCCCTTATCACGTAATTCACAACTAGGGCAATGACCACAGCCGCCCTGCACTCCTAAATAGCAAGTATGCGTTTTTTGACGTACAAAATCCAAATAGCCCAATTCATCAGCTAAGGCCCAAGTCTGCGCCTTAGTTAAATGCATTAAGGGGGTGTGGATTTGAAAATCATAATCCATGGCTAAATTCAAGCTCACATTCATGGACTTTACAAAAATGTCGCGACAATCTGGGTAGCCACTGAAATCCGTTTCACTCACCCCCAAAATCACATGCTTAATGCCTTGGGACTTTGCATAGATAGCAGCGTACATTAAGAATAAGGCGTTGCGCCCATCCACCATGGTGTTTGGTGGGCCATCGGGGGAGTTTTTTATAGGCGCTTTCGCATCCATTAGGGCATTATGCGTTACTTGCGCCATCAGCGACAAATCCAAGATATGTTGCTTCACTCCCAATGCCTCGGCAATCGCTCGCGCACAATTCAACTCAATGGCGTGTCGTTGACCATATATAAAACTGATCGCTTGCACCTGATTCGGCCCGTAATGGGCCAATGCCTGTAACAGGCAAGTCGTTGAGTCTTGGCCACCCGAAAAGATGACCAAGGCTTGTTCTGAACATAACATAATAAGTTTCCGTAGTTTTTATTTCGCCCTTCAAGAGAACGGCGCGGGAGGATTTCGAACCGCGCTTGGCTGCCATTATACTATGTTAGCAATGCCTCACCCTGCTCTTCACCCTCTTCCGCCTCCGGCGCTGGTATGGGATCACCCGGGTGATATTCAAACACTGCAATAGACTCAACATGCCCCGTGTGCGGAAACATATTTATCACCCCAGCACTGATTAAGCGATAGCCACCGACTCTGACCAAAATCGCTGCATCACGTGCTAAGGTGGCGGGATTACAGGAAACATACACAATGCGTTTAGGTCGCTCCTGCGCTTTCAAGGCGGCTAGCGCACGCGCTACAGCTAAGGCACCATCACGTGGCGGGTCAATCAACATGCGATCAAAGTAACCCAATGCTCGCAGCCATTCCACATCCACCTCAAAAAGATTTAAGGTAGAAAAACTCATTTTATCCGCCAAACCATGCTGAGCGGCAGCAGCCAGTGCTCGTTCGGTCAAGGCCTCACTACCCTCAATGCCCACCACCTCCTTGGCGTGGGTGGCAAGCGGTACGCTGAAATTGCCTAAACCACAGAATAAATCCGCCACTCTATCACCGGCTTCCACCGCCAATAAATTCAATGCTTTGGCAATCATGGAGCGATTAATAAAGTGATTCACCTGAGTAAAATCGGTCGGTCGATAAGCCATTCTCAAGCCGAACTGATCAAGACGATATGCGAGCTTTTGCTCATCCTCAGCGAGCAGCGGATGTACCGTATCCGGTCCCTTGGGTTGAAGCCACCAACTCACGCCGTGCTCTGCCGCAAAGGCGTGCAACTTGGCAATATCCGCCGCTTCAAAAGGCTCCAGATGGCGTAGTACCAAAACTAACACCTCATCACCCATAGCCACTTCCATCTGCGGAATCCGCTCTTTAATACTTAAGGACGCAATCAATTGACGGAGCGCCGGCAGCATATCAGACAGCCGTTGAGGCAGTACCAAGCACTCCGTCATATCGGCTACATAGCTACTTTTACGCTCTCTAAACCCAATCAATACCCCGCCTTTTTTTGCTACGTAACGCACGGACAGACGGGCGCGATAGCGATAATGCCAAAACGGCCCATAGAGCGCAGGTAATATCTGAGGAATATCCAACTTGGCTATATGCTTAAAACAATCCTCTAAGGCTCTTTGCTTAATTGCCACCTGGGCATGGGGTTCTACGTGCTGCATCAAACAGCCGCCACAAACACCGAAATTGGGGCATTTGGGCTCTACTCGTAAACTAGAGGTATGTAATACCTCTTCAGTCACCGCTATTTCATAGGAGGGTTTTCTTCTGACGACCTTGGCACGAACGGTTTCGCCAGGCAAAGCCCCCTCGACAAAAATCGTTTTACCCTCTCGTCGGGCAATGCCGCGAGCCTCAAGATCAAGGGATTCAATCGTAAAGAATTCTGACATATCTCACCTGCTAAAACTACGGGACTATTTTACCTGAGATTTGCCACTAAATTAATACAAAGGCGCTTCCGCCTGAGGCTCGCAGAGATGTCAGGCAGCATGGCCCTTGTTATGCCGAAACCATAGCAAATTAGGCTACTCCATACGCTAAGCAGGATAACGCCACTCGGCTAAATACTCCGGCCAGGGCGCACGCTCGCCTAGCGCAGTGAGTGAGTCATACACTAGACGTAACTCCCGCTCGTAAGCGGCCTGATCCAATTCACACGTCAACAGTAGATAGCGTAAGTACATCAGCCAAGTATTGACGACATCCGTCTCACAATACGCTCGAATCTCATCAATCCCGCCATTCTGATAGCATGGCCACACCTGACTACCGTCCATGCCTAGCTTACCCGGAAAGCCACAAAGCTTGGCCAGCTGGTCTAAGGGGGCATTAGCACGTGCGTTGTACGTGGCTAACACATCCATCAGATCGGTGTGACGATCGTGATAGCGATTGAGGTAGTTGTTGTATTGAAAACTGCGATCCTCCTCACCCCTATCCCAATAGCGCAAGGAAGGGATGCCGTGAATCATCGCCCGGTAATGCAGTACTGGCAGATCAAAACCAGAACCATTCCAAGAAATCAGCACCGGTACGTAGTGATCAATGACTTTATAGAAGCTACGAATAAGTGAAGCCTCATCATCACCTGGCTCACCTAAACACTTCACATGAAAACTGTCTTTATTTCTAAAAACGCAGCCTATGGCAATGATTTTTTGCAAATGCAAGGGCATAAAATCGGTGCCGCTTTGCTCTAAGCGCTCACGCTGAGCAATTTCAACCACCTCCGCATCCGACAAGGCAGGATCAAGCTGCATCAATTGGCGAATGCCATGTGCATCAGGGATTGTTTCTAAATCAAAGACAAGACGTGGGTACATGGCATTGACAACTAATCAAACTAACTTATTTAGGTAGATAAGACAGCGGATTCACCGGGGTGCCGTTACGACGAATCTGGAAATGCAGACGCGGCGAAGTGGTATCACTATCACCTAACTCAGCGATTTTCTGCCCCCTTTTGACACGCTCGTTTGTTTGCACGGTAATGCGGCTATTATGTGCATATGCCGTAATAAAGCCGTTACTGTGAGTCACTAACACAAGATTACCCAGGCCGCGTAAGCCATTACCGACATAGGAGACGGTACCATCAGCGGCTGCGTTAACCGGCGTACCAATGGTGCCAGCAATATCAATACCACGGGTGGTATTAGAGAATTGGGTAATGACATTACCCCGCACTGGCCAAGCCCATGCAATCGTCGCCGCATCGCTGGCACGAGCTGGCTGAGTTGCGGCAGCCGATGGTGATGAGCTTCTTGCTGGTGCAGACGGCATGGCGCTTGATGATGCCACCGCACCACCGACACGTAAACGCTGTCCAACCTCCAGCTGGGACGGATCAGAAATGCCGTTTAAAGCGGATAGATTTGCCACGGTGGTGCCGTGACGTCTGGCGATCGAGTACAAGGTATCACCTCGTTGCACGACATAGGTACCACCACCTGCGCTAGCAGAAGCAGTCGAACCGCCTGCTGAGCTGATCGGGGCCTTAGTGCCCGAGCTACAAGCAGCTAATATCGCTGATAAACATAGGGCACCGATGATGTATATTTTTCTATTCATCCAATAACCTTTTTCACTAAGGAATTTCAAAAGCAATCAAAAAAATTCTAAAAATCGACTGACGATTAGATTGATTCATTGTAGCTTATCAAGGCTGACAAAGTGGTAACAAATACTCAATCTAGCCTAAGCCTCTACCCCTGGAAGTAGGGGCACAAAACGTGTTTCTTCGAGTTCATGCCGCTCCCACTGGTACAGCGAGACGCGTTCAAACATCAGTAAATACTGTCTTGCACCACCCACCGGAGCAACTAAACGCCCACCGATGGCGAGCTGTTCAAATAATGTCTGCGGCAAGTCCAAACCCGCCGCCGCAATCACGATAGCATCAAAGGGCGCAAACGGTGCTAAGCCCTGAAGTCCATCTCCATAGTGTAAATGAATATGGGCGGTTTTCGGCAGATGGGAAAGATTCTCACTCGCCAACTCATACAGCCCGCGAATTCGTTCAACCGCATACACTTGATTGTACAATTCAGCCAATACAGCCGTCTGATAACCACAACCGGCACCGATTTCCAACACCCGCCCACTCCTGCCAGCCGCTAGCGCCAAGGAGATCATGCGAGCGACGATATACGGCTGGGAGATGGTTTGCTTATAACCAATGGGTAAGGCGGCATCATCATACGCGCGACTGGCCAGCCCCTGATCAACAAAAATATGCCGTGGCACCCTAAACATCGCTTCCAGCACCCGCGCATCGCTAATCCCCTGTTGTTGCAAGCGCTCAACCATACGCTCTCGCATGCGGGTAGAGTTCAGGCCAATATTCATTGATGCTCGACAAGTAGACTGCGCCAAGGGTCGAGCACGTCGATTCGCATCAGCGAGTGTGCCCTGACCAGCAGATAGAATGCGTGTGTTGCTGTTGGCTGCAGAGACCACGGGCTTGGGAATCATGCCCATGCCCTCCATTTTGGCTGCCTCGCGCTTAATTTGCGCATCACGCAAATGGGGCCGGAATGTAAGTGGGTTACTTGCCATTAAAATTATTTACTACTAATCCACTGACGAGTTAATTCAAGCTCAGCGTGGTGGGTTAAATCAAGATTGAGTGGCGTCACTGCCACATAGCCATTTTGCACGGCGCCGAAGTCCGTATCATCCGCAAAATCACGAACATTACCCACTGCGCCGATCCAATACATGGTCTCACCATTTGGACTGCTCGTGGGTACTACAGCCTGTGATGGATGGCGACGACCTAAACGAGTAACCCGAATATTCTCAGGATCATGTGCGGCTAAGGCGGGAATATTAACACTTAATAGCATCGGCGCTTGACGAGGCTGTGCTAATTGCTTTTTAACAATATACTGACTAATCTGTGCCGCTGCTTCCAAATGCGGCCACTCACGCTCAATGAGTGAAAAGGCAAGCGCTGGGTAACCAAATAAAAAGCCCTCGGTAGCCGCCGCTACGGTACCAGAGTACAGCGTATCCTCACCGAGATTAGCGCCGTTATTAATCCCTGCAACGACTAAATCAATCTCCCGTTCAATCAAGCCAGTTAATGCCACATGCACCGAGTCAGATGGCGTGCCATTGACATAATAAAAGCCATTTTTTGCTTGTCGCACCGCCAATGGACGGTTTAAGGTCAATGAATTAGAAGCGCCACTATGATTTGTCTCAGGGGCCACCACCGTCACATCAGCTATTTCGCTTAATGCCTCATACAGAGCCTCGATGCCCTTGGCATGATAGCCATCATCATTTGAAAGAAGAATATGTTTTCTCATACCACAACCGCTTTATTTGGATGCTAAAGATTATAACAGCCTTAGCCTTTGTTTTAGGCCGCAAAAATACAATGTAAAATGCATTTTTCTAACTGCCACGGTCGTTGCTTGGTTTTTTCAATATAATAGCTAGGCCGATTATTTATTTAGAGAGTTCAGAGCGCATGTCTTCCCTGCTATTTGCCCTTATTATCGCTGCGATTGCTTATCTGATTGGTTCCATCTCCTTTGCGATTATCAGTTCCAAGCTGCTTAAGCTGGAGGACCCACGCCACTATGGCTCGGGTAATCCAGGCGCGACCAATGTCTTACGCAGTGGCAATAAAAAGGCCGCCGCCATGACCCTGCTGGGTGACCTGCTAAAGGGATGGTTAGTGGTCTTTCTTACAATGCAATTGGTCGCTAAGTGGCAGCTCTCGCCCTGGTTGATTACAGTGGCTGCCATTGCTGTTTTCTTAGGGCATGTCTACTCGATCTGGTTAAACTTTAAAGGCGGCAAGGGCGTGGCCACTGGCGTCGGGGTATTGTTAGCACTAAACCCCTTACTCGGTGTTATTTGCATTGTGACCTGGTTAATGGTGGCAATGATGTTTAAGTACTCGTCGCTAGCTGCCATACTGAGTGCCGCTATGGCGCCAATTTACTATCTCTTTTTGAGTACCAGCAATGGCAATTTTACTTGGCCGTGGATGAGTGCGATTCTTGTGATTGCTATTTGGCTCATCTATAAGCACAAAGGCAATATTCATAAACTGATCCATGGCAAAGAAAGCAAAATCGGCAGCAAGAAAAACGCCCCACCACCAAGCGCCACCACATCAACTGCACATAGTAAACGCAAAAAGCGTATCTAGTCTGGGTACCTTAGCAGTACTCAGGAAAAGGCCTAGCAAGTACTTAGAGCTCAGCCAAGTCCCAGCGGGTACGTATGCGATGGCTATAATTACGTGCTGACAAATCCACTAGGCCTGCTTTGATACGCTCAGCGGCTGCATGCGCAATCATGGCGCCATTATCCGTACATAAAGCCAAGGGCGGAAAATACACCTTGGCACCCAAACGCTGTGTCTCCCTATCTAAAAAGTCACGAAGCTGACGATTCGCACCCACACCGCCAGCCACCACTAAGCGCTTTAGACCGCTTTGCTTCATGGCCTTAATCGCCTTATAACCCAAGACATCAATAATCGCTGCTTGGGTGGCGGCCGCCAAATCGGCTCTATCCTGCTCACTCACAGCGCCTTGCGCCTCTAGCTTTCTAAGGGTGGTTAAGACGGCCGTCTTTAAGCCGCTAAAGCTAAAGTCCAAATCTTGACTATGCTTTAAAGGACGTGGCAGTTGAAAACGATCTGCCTCGCCCCCTTCGGCTAAACTCGCCAAATGCGGACCCCCTGGATAGGGTAAGCCCAGCAACTTCGCTGATTTATCAAAGGCCTCGCCGGCGGCATCATCCAAGGTTTCACCTAATAGCTCATACTGTCCCACACCATCGACTCGCATCAATTGCGTGTGACCACCAGAAACTAATAAAGCCACAAAAGGAAACGCTGGCACCTCGGGCGCCAGCATCGGCGATAACAAATGCCCTTCCAAGTGATGAATCGGGATGGTAGGGAGATCATGACTCCACGCAAAGGCCTGTGCTACGCTGGCAGTGACTAATAAAGCACCAGACAAACCCGGACCAGCCGTAAAGGCAACCGCATCAATATCACTCACCGCTAAACCAGCATTTTTCAGTACATCGTAGCATAGGGGCAACACCCGTCGAATATGATCGCGCGAGGCCAATTCCGGCACCACACCACCATAGGCTTGATGCATGTCGATTTGACTATGCAAGGCATGAGCTAACAAGCCCTTTTCAGTATTGACAATGGCTACACCTGTCTCATCACAAGAACTTTCAAAACCGAGAATATTCATAAATTGCTGTATTAATTTCTTTAAAGATTTAAAATACTAAAGGTATTTTTTTTCAATTTTTACATCGTTTTTAAACGTACAAAGCACTATGTTTGAATCACTCTTTAAGCTTCGTGAGCATCATACCACCGCTCGCACTGAGGTCGTCGCAGGTCTTACCACCTTTTTGACCATGGCCTATATCATCTTTGTTAACCCGCAAATTCTTGGCACCACTGGTATGGATCAGGGTGCCATTTTTGTGAGTACCTGCCTCGCCGCCGCCATCGGCTGCTTTGTCATGGCCTTTTTTGCTAACTGGCCAATCGGCATGGCACCCGGTATGGGCTTAAATGCCTTTTTTGCCTTTACCGTGGTGGGCGCCTTAGGCTATACATGGCAGCAAGCACTGGGGGCGGTATTTGTCTCTGGGGTGATCTTTATTATTTTAACCGCAACCGGTATTCGTGCATGGTTAATTCGCGGTATTCCCAAATCTCTGCGCTCATCGATTGTCGCAGGTATCGGTTTATTCCTTGCCTTTATTGCGTTGCAAACCTCGGGCATTGTGGTACACAATCAAGCCACACTTGTAGGCCAAGGGGATCTCTCTTCACACCAGGTATTATTTACCATTTTGGGCTTTTTTGTGATTGTCGCTTTAGATACCCTACGCGTTAAGGGAGCGATTTTAATCGGTATTTTATTTGTCAGTCTGTTATCCATGCTCTTTGGTTATAGCCAAGCACCGGATAGCTTGATTTCTATGCCACCGTCTATTGCGCCCACCTTTTTGCAATTAGATATTTGGGGGGTGTTAAATTTTGGTTTTATTAATGTGATTCTGGTGTTTGTACTGGTGGAAGTTTTTGATGCTACCGGTACCTTAATCGGCGTTGCTAAACGCGCTGGTCTGATGCCCGAAGACCGTCCTAATCGCTTGGGTAAAGCGCTATTTGCGGATAGTACAGCGATTTTGGCGGGTTCTCTGATCGGTACCAGTAGTACCACCGCCTACGCCGAGAGTGCCTCCGGTGTACAAAGTGGTGGCCGCACGGGGATGACTGCGATGGTGGTAGGTATTTTATTCCTACTGTCCTTATTCTTTGCACCGATCGCTGGCATCGTCCCAGCCTATGCTACCGCACCCGCCCTACTCTATGTGGCTGGTCTGATGATGCGTGAATTAATTGAAATTGATTGGGGCGATCCAACCGAAGCCGTGCCGGCCTCGCTTACCGCATTAATTATGCCATTTACCTACTCCATTGCTGAAGGGATTGCGTTTGGCTTTATCAGTTATGTCGTACTTAAACTAATTACAGGTAAATTCAGAGATTTACATCTCGCTACAATTCTTGTGGCTGCCTTATTTATCGTGCGTTTCGCTATCGAATAAGCTTTTTTTAAAGGGACATAGTGGCAGATTCTGTAAGTACTCTTGGATTATTCCGATCGATCTCCATATACAATAGGGTTAATCCATGCAGTTGCTTTGATATAAAGTTTCTGCCCACTCACCTCATCAAAAGGACTGTTATGAGCTATCAAGAATTAACTAAAGACACTTTCCAAGATGCCCTTAATCAAGATGGCATTGTGGTGATTGATTTCTGGGCCCCTTGGTGTGGTCCCTGCCAGCAGTTTAGCCCTACCTTTGAGGCGGCTGCTGAAAAGCATACGGAGATGAAATTCTTTAAGGTCAATACGGACGAGGAGCAGGAAATTGCTCAGGCCCTAAAAATTCGCTCGATCCCCACCTTGATGATTTTCCGTGATCGCATCTTACTATTCTCTCAGCCTGGCGCATTGGCTCCCGCTCAGTTTGAGGAGGTACTGACTAAGGTCAAGGAAGTCGATATGGATCAAGTTCGGGCCGAGCTTGCCGCTCAAGGACAAGCACAAGACGACAAGCAAGCCTAGTCGGTGTTAGCCCCTTAGCCTTTAGATGCGGTCGCCTTGCTTAAGCATGGCGACCGTATTTTTTAATTGACCAAGCGCTTAGCTTAGCGAGCTAAGCACAGCAAATTCACGCAGACTAAATCATTTCCTCAGCTGTACGTATTTCCCAGTTGGCCTGCCCTCGAGTTAAGTTACGATGGCTTACTTCGAGCTCCTGCACCATCGACAAGGGAATTAACCACTCCCATTTCACTCCTACCTCGTCAAATTCCTCTGCAACAAGCTGCACCCCCGCTTGGGCCAAATGCACTTTAACTCGCTCCATCTCCGAATAAGGGCAATCGCAGTACACGCGACTCATGGCGACAATTTTACGCTTCGGTGCCTCATGCAAACACTTGGCGGCAGTGCCCCCATAGGCTCGCACCAAACCGCCTGTGCCTAACTTAATACCGCCATAGTAGCGAATCACTAAGACCACGATATTCGTTAGTTCCCTCCCCTCAATCGCGGCTAGAATAGGTCGTCCGGCCGTACCGCCAGGCTCACCATCATCATTAAAGCGATAGTCATCACCGATACGAAAGGCCCAACAATTGTGCGTGGCATCCGCCTGACTATGCGCTTCAATAAACTGCAAAGCCTCATCCACACTCGCTACTGGGGCAGCATGGACAATAAAAAGACTTTTCTTAATCGTTTCCTCGTAAGAAACTGCGGTTATCAGTTCAAACAAGCCTGGCTCCTTTGACTGAGGTTGCGGTTACTGCTCAAGACCACGAGAGGCCAGATAGGCATCATAATCACCAGAGTAATCAATTATCTCGCCATCCGGTAAAATTTCGATAATGCGATCGGCAATACCGGAAATAAACTGACGGTCATGCGAAACGACCACCACCGTGCCTTGATACTTCTCTAAAGCCATTTGTAGCGATTCAATCGACTCCATATCCAAATGGTTCGTGGGCTCATCTAACAATAAAATATTATGGCGACCAAGCATCATGCGACCAAACGTCATCCGGTTTTTTTCACCACCAGAGAGAATGGACACCTTCTTGACAATATCATCAGCAGAAAAAAGTAAACGACCCAACACCGAACGCACGGCTTGATCGTCATCACCTGGTTGACGATATTGTGCCATCCAATCGAAGACAGTCAGATCACTCTCAAACTGATCAGACACGTCTTGCGCCATATAGCCTATATCTGCATTTTCCGCCCACTTAAGCTCACCTGCATCAGGGCTTAAGTCATTTGCCAACAAACGCAATAAAGTACTTTTACCCACCCCATTAGCGCCAATAATTGCCACTTTTTGCCCTGCCTCAATCATGGCATTAAAGCTGCTAATTACCGGTTGCTCATAGGCCTTACCTAGTTTTTCTGCATTAATTGCAAAACGGTGTAGCGGTTTATTTTGTTCAAAACGTATGTAGGGGTTTTGACGCGAGGATGGTTTCACCTCCACCTGCTCCGCTTTTATCCTATCGATTTGCTTTAAGCGTGAGGTCGCTTGACGTGATTTTGATTTATTGGCCGCAAAACGACTGACAAAATCCTGTAGCTCGGCAATGCGCTCTTTGGCCTTAGCGTTATTAGCTAATAGCCGCTCCCGTGCCTGCGTAGAGGCAAGCATATAATCATCGTAATTACCAGGATAAACGCGTATCTCGCCAAAATCGACATCCGCCATATGAGTGCATACCTGATTTAAAAAATGGCGGTCGTGGCTGATGATCACCATGGTTGAATCAAAGCCATTTAACACCCCTTCTAACCAACGAATGGTATGAATATCTAAGTTATTGGTCGGTTCATCCAGTAATAAAACGTCCGGATTGGAGAACAGCGCTTGCGCCAATAGCACACGCAATTTCCAGCCTGGCGCAATTTCACTCATCCGTAGCCGATGCTGTTCAATCGGCAACTCTAATCCCAACAGCAACTCGGACGCCCTTGCTTCTGCCGTATAACCATCGTACTCGGCAAACTTCGCCTCCAATTCGGCGGCACGCATGTAGTCATCATCCGTGGCTGCTGGATCCACATAAATGGCATCACGCTCCTGCATCGCAGCCCACATCTCAGTGTGCCCCATCATAACCACATCAATAACCAATTGGTCTTCAAAAGCAAACTGATCCTGACGTAATTTACCCAGTCTCAAACCTGACTCTAAACTGACAGAACCGGCGCTAGGCTCTAAATCACCACCAATAATTTTCATAAAGGTGGACTTACCGGCGCCATTTGCACCAATCAGGCCATAGCGATTGCCGTCGGCAAACTTGATGTTAACGTTTTCAAATAAAGGCTTAGGACCAAACTGAATGGTCAAATTAGAGGTAGCGATCAATTTATAGATCCTCAGAATGTAAGCTAGCGTCGTGCTTATCATCATGCGCATGATGATGCTCCGCCAACAGTAAATAGGCGATGTCATTTTGGGTGGCTAAACCGACCTCTTGACCAATCGGCAAAGTGACGCGCACCTCACCATGACCGTAAGGCAGACCCATCACAAGTGGTACCCCCACCACCTCGCGCAACCATTGAATCACCGTATCCATGTCATAACCATTATCATGAGCGGCTAATTGATAATCGCTAAACTGCCCCAGAATAATGGCCTTTTGCTTAGCTAAAATACCGGCTTGCCATAGTTGGCACAGCATACGCTCAATCCGATAAGGATGCTCAGACACATCCTCAATAAATAAAATACCCTCTTCAATCTCAGGGAAATACGGCGTGCCGATGAGTGAGCAAATCATCGCCAGATTACCACCCCAAAGCACGCCACGTACATCCACCGCATCAGAGCCCGCCGCTTCAAAGCAAAGGATCTCCAATTCATCACGCATGGTTTCTACAAACAACTCAGCCGTCAGCTCATCTACCGCTTGACCACCAAAATCAGGAATTGCCGCTGGACCGGTGTAACTCACCAGACCGGTTTTGGCTAAAAGCGCTAAATTAAAGGCCGTAAAATCGCTATAACCCACATAGCGTTTAGGGTGCTTTGCAAGTAAATCCCAATCAATTAAATGCAAAATACGACTAATACCATAACCGCCCCGACTGGCTAACACAACCTGAGCATCACTCAAGGCAGCCCGACTAAAGGCTGCCGCTCTAGCCGTATCAATAGCAGCAAAACGTGAAAAGCTACCTTTGGCCTCCGGATCCAAACTGACGTTAAAGCCGAAATCCTGCAACCGCGCTGTGGCCACTTCGAACTGACTCGGGTCCGCCACCGCACTCGATGGTGACAAAATATATAGTGGCATTTTATCTTCGTAGGCCATGAGGTACGGGGGCACGTCATTTGCCTCATCCGAAAGTATCTGCTCATCGTCAAGCAGCGCTTCAGCCGCCAGCTCAACCATGCTTTTATCCTGCGGCTCATGATGATTCATAAAGACTATCCTTTAAAAAATTTGACTCTATTATAGAGGATGGGTTTAACAACGGCACTTTTTGACTTGACGACGTGCTTTAAAAAAGCCTTTTATCAAGCTTGCCGCCCTCTCAGCCAAGACACCCTGCGTAACCGAGCAATGATGATTGAGGCGTGGCTCGGATTGCAAACTAAGCACCGAACCACAAGCCCCTGTTTTAGGATCGGCGGCGGCAAAGACGACACGCTGAATACGACTGTGCAAAATAGCCCCCATACACATGGCACAAGGTTCTAAAGTAACGTAAAGCGTACAATCGCGCAGGCGATAATTACCCAATTGCGCTGCGGCCGCTCGAATCGCTAGCATCTCCGCGTGAGCACTCGGGTCATTGAGACAAATACTTTGGTTATAACCCGTACCCAAAAGCTGCTGATCTGGACCAACCACGACCGCCCCAATCGGCACCTCGCCAATTTGCATCGCTTTTTCTGCCTCTGCTAAGGCCATCGCCATAAACACACGATCCTGATCCATACCTTTTGATTACGCTTCTGAGTGAAATACACTTGTAACTTGCCAAGCAGCAGCCTAGGTTGCTATGCTTATGAAAAACATCAAGCTCACATCTCGCCTCAAAGGATCCACCTATCTATGCTATTTAACCCCTTTGCCGTCGGTGTTTCTAACCTATTTAATCAGACCTCTGCATTTATTAATATGCAAAATCAGTGGTTAAAATCGGTGAATCACTTGATTCCGCGAGTGCCTACCAGTGAAATGACGGTTCTACACCCAGATCCGCAGGATGTGGGTCAATGGCAAAGAAATGTATTTATCACACCGAAAACTAGCGAGCAAACGCTACTTGACGAACTTACGTATTATACCTTTATCCCCACCACGACAAAAGATGCACTACCAACTAAAGCGCGCGGCTTGGTCGTCATGCTACACGGCTGTGAGCAAAATGCCAGTGTGTTTGCCCAAGGTTCGCAAATCAATGTGTTTGCGCAAAAGTTTGGCTTTATCGTGCTATACCCCGAACAAAGCAAAAAGAATAATCTGGTTCAATGTTGGCGTTGGTATAGTTTAACCAAAGACGCAGGAATTGCTGAGGCGAATACCATTATTCAATTAATCGATATGATCGCCAAGGAGCACGCTATCCACCCTAGTCGTATCTTTGTGGCTGGCATGTCTGCCGGCGCCGGCATGGCAACAGCACTCGCTTTTAGCTTCCCAGAAAAATTTGCTGCCGTTGCACTGCATAGTGGACCTGCATTTGCTCAGGCGCATGGCGTCGCTAGCGGCTTAGACGTGATGGGAAGAAGCGATGCCGCTAGCGATGAAGAGTTGTTGGCACACCTAGGCGACTTTGCCAAACCCAAAGCGCACAATATACCCACGCTAATTATGCATGGGGTCAAGGATAGACGCGTCAATATCAGTAATGCCGAAGCGCTTGCTAAGCAGGCACTTTATTTAAATAAACTGCCCCTGAATACAAAGCCAGTCGTCACTCGCCACGAGGAAGACACAATAAACGCCTACACCCAAAAAGTCTATTTCTCCCAACGTAAACAGCCCTTGGTTAAACTCATTGAAGTGGATAATATGGGACATGAGTGGGCCGGTGGTGATACCTCACTCCCCTTTAATGGCAACATTGGTCCTAACTCCAGTGAGATGATTTTGCGCTTCTTTTACCACCATGCAACGCCCTCTAATCAACTAAGTCGCAGCAAAACAGCGAGCTCATAAAAGCTTCGAGGGATTGGGCCCTGCGATAGGCGACCACCGTCCTTGCTCACATTCACTTTTATGGTCAGCTTGTGTTACGATTAGGGTTATCACCTAGATAGTGATTTTAAGCTTATATCGCATTCAACGCTATTCGCTCCTACCGCAAGCTTAACAGAGCCATGATATACATCACGCAGAGCTTGCGAGCTACCGTCCCATCAACTAGTGAACGATCGCCCATGGTGTCTTGAGTTAAGGCACTCAACACAGGGTCTTTATATTTATGCAGCGTTAGAGCCTGCGCTACCGACACACTCGGTAAGCGTTGCGGGCTGACTATGATTTATCAATTTTATCATCAGACGCCGTAAAACCACCCACTTCCGAGGGTGGATATAAGGCGAAAAAGTTGCTAAAATCAATCAGCTATTAAATAAAACCATCTACAAAAAACNGCTAAGACAAGTATAAATTGCGAGTACGCAGTGTTTTGGCTAGTAGATGGTATTCCACACACACTCTCAAACTAGCTCGTGTCAACAGACAATCTTAACGGTAGGGTTAGTTTGAAATAAGAATCTTAGATGCAAGGTGTGAATTGCAAGGCGGTAGCCACCTCTAAGATTTGCGGT
>NZ_AQVB01000020.1 GCF_000372065.1 Oligella urethralis DSM 7531 | reverse complement strand
TGCCAGGCTTCCCCGGTTACTGCGTTGACTCCCTGTAAGATATGCCATCCTCAATCACATGTTAGGGCTGACTAAGTATTGGGCTTTGCGAGATTGTGCACGCTTACCCCCCTAACCTGCCGAATCAGGTTCACTAACGCTATGGACATCTTACTTCCTATGGCTTCCTTCAGACCCTGCCGTTAGCCGGCAACGCCCTTGCCATTCGGATTATCTTCCCCTTAGTCAGGGTGATACAGGTCTCTTGCAACCTGTCGGGTTTGCCAACCTCGCTGGGCAAACACAAAAAGGTGGCTCAACGTATTGAACCACCTTCTAAGAAATCAAAGCTTAGATACAACAACTTAGAGTATGGCCTCCGGTGACTCCGGCAAGATCTGCCCACCATCGACAATAATGGTTTGACCCGTGATGTAGCTCGCCTCTTTGGAAGCAAGGAAGCATACGGCATAACCGATATCCTCTGGCTTGCCTAGCTTTCTAGCAGGAATGGAGCGTGTCATTTGACCTAAATACTCCTCACCCTGGGCCGCTAAACCCTCTGTGAGAATATTACCCGGCATCACCGCATTAATCGTGATCCCCTCTTTGGCATACTCTAATGAGGCACTACGCATAAAGCCAAGCTGCCCCGCTTTACTCGCGGCATAATGACTCCAACCTGGATAGCCCGTGATCGGACCGGTAATGGAAGCGGTAATCACAACACGACCATAGCCTTGCTTTTTCATATAGGCTAGCGCCGCTTGTGTCACAAAAAACGTACCCTTAAGGTTGATATTTTGCATCTGATCCCAATCCGCCTCCGTCATATCGGCTAAATAGGCTTGTGGGAAAATACCGCTATTTGAGCAAAGAATATCTAAGCGACCATACTCGCTCACCACCTCATCAACAACCGCTTTACATTGAGCCTGTGAGGTCACGTCTAACGCTTTAAACGCACAACCCAACTCCGCCGCTGTTTGCTCAGCTGCCGCTTCATCAATATCCGCAATCACAACCTTGGCACCAGCCTCAATTAAGGTTTTAACAATACCTTTACCAATACCCTTTGCACCGCCCGTAACGATAGCAATTTGATCTTTCAGTTCAAACACAACAAATCTCCTTTAAATAATGTTAAACCCTAATACTAGTATAGGCGATCGCTGGGTCAGCTTGATGACAATTAACAAACTACGGTCTGAAACCGTAATCTGGTTTTAATAACTCCGGACGCACTTGATACATTTTATCCACCATCGTTAACATGGCATCGATGTACCATGAACTATCATTTTTACGATGACTGAAAATAATTGGCATACTGACCTTTTCCTCTTCAGCAATGAGTCGATAGTGCAGATCATTACGTGCTCGGGCTTCGGTCGGTATGACGCAATAACCAATACCGGCCGCCACTAAACCTAAGGCTGTTTGTAGGCTCTGCACCTCATGCACTTCCTCAGGATAAATTCGCTTATCATGTAAGGTATTTAGGACATAATCAGCAAAGCCCATGCTCACATTAGAAGGAAAAACAATCAGACTTTGCTGATTTAACACCTCAAGACGCACCGGGCTATCATCATTTGCCAATGGACTGAATGAGGGTATGGCTAAGGCTAGGCGCTCCTCTCTCAAGGTAATCCTAGTGATTGCTGAATCATACATACGCACTCGCCCAAAGCCAATATCAATACGGCCTGACTTTAAGGCTTCAAGCTGCTCTGCGGTGGTTAACTCAACAAATTGCAATCTCGTTTCAGGATACTCAGACCTGAAAAGTTGAATAACACGAGGTAAGCCACTATAAATGCTTGACACAACAAAGCCTATTGATAATTGTCGTTGATAGCTCTGACCTACACGCATCGTGGCAATTTGCAGTTGCTCAACCCGCGTTAAAAGCTGCAAACTCTGCTCATAAAACAGACGCCCAGCCTCCGTTAAGGTCAAGGGTCGATTATCACGCTCAATTAACTGCACACCCAGCGACTCTTCTAATAACTGAATCTGCCGACTCAAAGGTGGCTGCGTGATATGCAAGCGCTCAGCTGCCGCAGTAAAACTGCGCTCCTCTGCCACCGCCACAAAATAACGAATTTGCTTTAAATCCATCTAGGGTAATCCATAGGTTTAGTGCTTTTGAAATCGTAACTAGTTGATTTTATTAAGATATTTTTAGATTATACCTTTTTTGTATAAATCTAGGCAATTAAAGAATTGGACGCTTATTAGCTCCAACGGTTTAATGAATGCTAATGAAAACAACTATTTACACAGGATAGAGTAGACATGGTAACAATCGATAGCATTCAAACGCTACTAGTGGATTTACCGACCATTCGTCCCCATCAACTGTCCATGACGACGATGAAGGGGCAAACGCTTATGCTCGTGCGCATTCACTGTTCGGATGGTTCAGTCGGTATTGGCGAAGGTACGACCATCGGTGGCTTAGCCTACGGTGAAGAATCACCAGAAAGCATGAAGCTTAATATTGATACTTATTTTACGCCCTTATTGCTTGGTCAGCCTGCAGATCAAGTACCGTTGTTAATGCAGCAATTAAACACCGCAATCAGAGGCAATCGCTTTGCAAAAAGCGCTATCGAAACCGCGCTCTATGATGCCTTAGGCCAGCGTCTCAATCTGTCTGTTGCTGAACTACTCGGTGGTAGTTTACGCAAAAGCCTACCAGTTGCTTGGACATTGGCTTCAGGTGATACCGCAAAAGATATTGACGAAGCCGAAGAGATGTTAGCTCGTCGTCGTCACCGAATTTTTAAACTAAAAATCGGTACCCGAGATGTGGCCAAAGATATCGCCCATGTGGCAGCCATTAAAAAAGCATTAGGCGACCGTGGCGCCGTCCGTGTGGACGTCAATATGGCGTGGTCTGAATTAGAGGCGCGTTACGGTGTTGACGGCTTAGCAGACGTGGGTTGTGAATTAGTTGAGCAGCCTGTCGCTTGTGCAGATGCCTTAAAGCGTCTGACGGCCCAGGCCAAAATTGCCATCATGGCAGATGAGTTACTAGTCGGCCCCGCTTCCGCCTTTGAATTAGCCAAAAATAATGCCACCCATGTCTTTGCTATCAAAGTAGAGCAATCCGGTGGTTTACGAGCCTCACAAAAGGTAGCAGCCATTGCCGAAGCAGCAAATATCGAACTATATGGCGGCACCATGCTGGAAGGCGCTATCGGTACCGTGGCTTCAGCACATGCTTTTGCAACTTTCCATGCCCTGCAATGGGGTACTGAATTATTCGGTCCTCTTTTAATTACAGAAGAAATTCTAGCCACACCCTTAGTGTATGAGAATTTCGAGCTGCAAATTCCTCAAGGACCGGGTTTAGGTATCGCACTTGATGAAGAGCGAGTCCATTTTTTTAATCGAGCTCAACGCCAAAAAAGTGTGAGTTTAGCAACTGGTGCATAAACGCTTTCTATCCATCAGTGTTTTTTATATACCCATTTTTTCTACATTAATCTAAGGAGACATCAATGAGTGTAAAACTTTTTGATACAAAAGAAGTTCAAGATTTTTTAAAAATCGCCTGTGGTTTAACCTATGAAGGTGGCAACCCACGCACCAAAGAAATTATCCATCGCATCGTGTCTGATCTATACAAGACCATTGAGGACTTAAATATCACCCCGGACGAGTTCTGGGCAGGTATTGCTTATCTAAACCAATTAGGTCAAGCACAAGAAGCGGGTCTTTTATCACCGGGCTTAGGTTTTGACCGTTATTTAGATATGCGTATGGATGCTGAAGATGAGCAATTAGGCATCGAAGGCGGTACCCCACGTACCATTGAAGGTCCTTTATACGTCGTCGGCGCACCTGTAGAGCAGGGTTATGCTCGCTTAGATGATGGTTCAGATAAAGACGGTCACACCTTGATTATGCACGGCACGGTTTATGGTGCTGATGGTCAACCTATCCCTAACGCTAAGGTTGAGGTATGGCATTGTAACACCAAGGGTTTCTACTCTCACTTTGACCCAACCGGTGAGCAAAAGCCATTCAACATGCGTCGCACCATTATGGCTGACGAAAATGGTCAATACAAATTCCGCAGTATTGTGCCTTCAGGTTACGGCTGCCCACCAGATGGTCCTACTCAGCAGTTACTGAATCAATTAGGTCGCCACGGTAACCGTCCTGCGCATATTCACTTCTTCGTAACAGCAGACGATCATCGTAAATTAACCACCCAAATCAATATCGACGGCGATCCTTTAGTGAATGATGACTTTGCCTATGCTACGCGTGAAGGCTTAGTTCCACCATTAACAGAGGTCACTGATCCTGCTCGCATCAAGGAAGAAGGCGTTGAAGGACCATTTGCTGAAATCACCTTTGATATTCACCTCACTGCCTTAGTCGAAGGTGAAGACAATCAAATCGTTGAGCGTCCACGTTTAGTCGGTTAATCCATTAAATCAATAAGAAACAATTACTGTTGCTGATTTGGAGCAATCTACGCTCCGAATTAGCAACAACTCACCAGAAAAAGGAAGAGTTATGGAAAAAATCTATGAGGTTGAGCAAGTACTTAACTCAGCCATGCAAGTAGACGAAGAAGCCGGTATTTACCGCTGCCGTCGTGATGTTTTTACAGACCCAGATATCTTTGAACTTGAAATGAAGTATATTTTTGAGGGCAATTGGGTTTATGTTGCACATGAAAGCCAAATTCCTGAGGTCAATGATTACTTCACTACTTATATCGGGCGTCAACCTATCGTCATTACACGTAGTAAAGACAATGAATTAAATGCGCTTATTAATGCCTGTGCCCACCGTGGTGCCACACTTTGTCGACGCAAGCGCGGTAATCGCGGTAGCTTTACCTGTCCTTTCCATGGCTGGACCTTTAATAATAAAGGTAAGTTACTGAAAGTCAAAGACGAAAAGACGACTGAATATCCCGTTCAGTTCAACACCAACGGTTCACACGACCTAACGAAGGTGCCGCGTTTTGAAAACTATAAAGGCTTCTTATTTGCAAGCCTAAACCCGGATGTGATGCCATTGGCAGACTACCTAGGTGAGACCAAAGTCATTATCGACCAAATCGTCGAACAAGCGCCTGAAGGTATCGAAATCTTAAGTGGTAACTCTAGCTACATCTATAACGGAAACTGGAAACTCCAGATGGAAAATGGCGCCGACGGCTATCACGTTAGCAGTGTTCACTGGAACTATCTCGCCACCATGGGACGTCGCCACGAGGAAGGTACCAAAGCGGTTGACGCTCAAGGTTGGAGTAAAAGCGTCAATGGTGTCTATGGCTTTGAAAATGGGCATATCCTACTTTGGACGAATACCTTAAACCCTGAGGTTCGTCCTGTCTACTCGAATCGTGATGAATTGGTTGAGCGCTTAGGGGAAGAAAAAGCCGATCTAATTATTAAGCAAACACGTAACTTAGGCTTGTATCCAAACGTGTATTTAATGGATCAGTTTTCTACACAAATTCGTGTGACTCGCCCTATCAGCGTTGATAAAACAGAGGTCACGATTTATTGTTGGGCACCTAAGAATGAAAGTGCTGAAAACCGTGCGATCCGTTTACGTCAATATGAAGACTTCTTTAACGTGTCGGGCATGGGTACTGCCGATGACTTAGAAGAGTTCCGCGCCTGCCAGGAGGGCTATGCTGCCGCCTCAAGCGCTGCTTGGAATGACCTAAGCCGTGGTGCACCATTATGGATTAAAGGACCTGATGCGAATGCCAAAAAGCTCGGCATTAATCCTTTGCTAAGCGGGGAAAGAAGTGAGGATGAAGGCTTATTTGTCTGTCAACACGACTTCTGGCTAAGTACCATGCAAAATGCTTTAGCCAAAGAGAAAGAGCAACTAGCACACGCTAAATCTTCAGATAACGTAGCCTAAGGAGACATTGCCATGGATTACATTACAATTCGACGTTTTTTATATCGTGAAGCACGTTATCTCGACGATAGAGAATGGGAGAACTGGCTCACATGCTATGCAGACAATGTAGAGTATTGGATGCCGTGTTGGAACGATGATGACGAGTTAACAAAAGACCCGCAGTCAGAAGTGTCTTTAATTTACTACCCGGATCGTAGAGGTCTTGAGGATCGTATTTTCCGTATTCAAACTGAACGTTCAAGCGCATCAACTCCGGAACCGCGTACTACTCACATGATTAGTAACATTGAAATTTTAGACAGCCGCGACAATGAGGTTGATGTTCGTTATAACTTCCATACCTTGAGTTTCCGCTACCGTACAACCGATCACTATTTCGGTACGATTTTTGTCACCATCGTGAAAGATGGCGATGAGTTAAAAATCAATAAGAAAAAAATCGTCCTAAAAAATGACTACATCCGACAAGTGATTGATATCTATCACATTTAATCTACGAGTGAGCAAATAATGAGTTACAGAATTGCTTTAAACTTTGAAGATGGCGTCACTCGATTCATTGAATGTGGCGCCCAGGAAAAGGTTCTGGATGCAGCATATCGTCATCGTATTAACTTACCGATGGACTGTTCCGACGGGGTCTGTGGCACGTGTAAGTGCCAGGCTGAAAGCGGCGACTATGAGTTAATTGATGATTATATTGATGAAGCGCTAACTGAGGACGAAGCAGAGCAAGGTTTGGTTTTAACCTGTCAAATGATTCCTAAATCAGACTGCGTGATTGCGGTGCCGGCTGCATCGACCATGTGCAAAACAGGTACTGATAATTTCAAAGCCACAGTAACAGAAGTGCGTCGTTACGATGATGCCGCTTTTGAACTATTTATTGATGCAACTGAGCAAGCGCCGAATTTTCTGCCAGGTCAATACGTCAATATCGTGGTGCCTGGCAGTGCCGAGCATCGCTCTTATTCCTTTAGCAGTGCGCCTGGCGCAACCATGGGCTTTTTAATTAAGCAAGTTCCTAAGGGCCTCATGAGCACCTGGCTAACAACCGCACAGCCTGGGGTTGAGCTTGATATTACAGGTCCTTTAGGTACTTTCTACTTACGCCCGGTGACTCGACCGCTGCTTTTTTTAGCTGGTGGTACTGGTTTAGCACCTTTCTTATCCATGCTCGAGGTGTTAGCTGAGCAGGGTAGCAAGCAATCTATTCATATGCTCTATGCCGTTACCCGTGACCAAGACCTAGTCCTGGTTGACAGCTTGGAAGCTTATAAAGCGCGTTTAGAGAACTTCAGCTATACCACCATTGTGGCTGATGAAAATTCAAGCCACCCACATAAAGGCTATGTCACTCACCATTTGGAACCAGCCATGCTGCATGACGGTGAGGTCGATGTGTACTTATGCGGACCACCACCCATGGTGGATGCGGTCAATGAGTATATGAAATCAAACAATATGACGCCGAGTAATTTCTATTACGAGCGCTTCATTCCCAGCGTGTAGACCGCTTTCTAAATCATCGTTGATGGCACGCCCATAGTAGGACGCATGCGCTTAGGGCGTGCCATGCTCAAAAAGGAACAAAATGACTAAACTACGTTTTGATAATAAAGTGGTGCTGGTCACTGGTGCAGCGCAAGGCATTGGGCGTCGTGTCGCAGAGCGATTAATCGACGAAGGTGCAACACTGGTGCTAGTTGATCGCTCTGAGTTGGTGCATGAACTAAAGCAAGATAAGGTTATCACCTTAACCGCTGATCTAGAACAATATCAAGGGGCTGAAGCAGCCGCCAATACAGCTTTAGAACATTTCGGTCGGATTGATGTGTTAATCAATAATGTGGGCGGGACCATTTGGACCAGACCATTTGAACACTATGAGCCTGCTCAAATTGAAAAAGAGGTACAACGCTCACTGTTCCCTACCCTCTGGTGTTGTCGTGCGGTCTTGCCTAGCATGTTAGCACAAGGGCAAGGCGCCATCGTCAATATTTCTTCTATCGCTACCCGCAGCGTTAATCGTGTTCCTTATGGTGCTGCTAAAGGCGGTGTTAATGCACTCACTGCTTGCTTAGCATTTGAAACCGCAGAGCGTGGTATACGCGTCAATGCGGTCGCCCCCGGTGGTACAGACGCACCTCAACGCAAAATTCCACGTAATACTGAAACCCCAAGTGACGAAGAGCAGCGCTGGTATCAGGAAATTGTGGATCAAACCTTGGATAGCTCCTTGATGAAGCGCTACGGCACGCTTGATGAACAAGCGGCGGCCATCTTATTTTTAGCTTCAGATGAAGCATCTTATATAACCGGTACTGTTTTACCTGTAGGTGGAGGAGACCAAGGCTAAAACGCCTAATCACCACAGGCATTTTTCACCATAGCGAGGAGCTAATTATGAAAAAAATAGATATTAACGACGTGATTGATCGTGCAAAATTAAATCGTTTTCACTTCAGCGTCATTTTTCTCTGTTCATTATTACTGATTTTTGATGGTTATGATTTATTCATTTATGGGGTTGTCCTGCCAGTACTCATGGACGAATGGGGCCTCACCCCAGTACAAGCTGGTACGCTAGGCAGTTATGCACTTTTTGGCATGATGTTCGGGGCCTTTATTTTCGGTCCCATGGCTGATCGTATCGGTCGTAAAAAGGGCGTCATTATTTGTTTTGTATTATTTAGCCTAGCCACGTTATTAAATGGCTTTGCTACCAATGCGACCCAGTTCGGTATCTTTCGTTTCTTGGCCGGTTTAGGTTGTGGTGGTCTGATGCCCAATGCGGTTGCCTTAATGAATGAATATGCACCGCGCCGCGCTCGTGGTACCTTAGTTGCATTAATGTTCAGTGGCTATTCACTGGGTGGGGTGTTAGCGGCTGGCGTTGGTATTTATGTGTTGCCACGTTTTGGCTGGGAATACATGTTCTTTGTTGCCGCTATTCCCTTACTGCTAGTACCACTTTTAATCTGGAAATTGCCTGAGTCTATTGGTTTCTTGCTCCGTCAAGATAAGGACCAGGAAGCGCGTGCAATGCTCGCTCAACTTAATCCTAGCTTTCAACTAACGGCTCAAGATGAATTAATTAAAACACCTGTAAAGTCCGCTTCGGTGCCGGTGTTAGACTTATTCAAAGAAGGCCGTGTGATCGGTACCTTAATGATTTGGCTAGCCTTTTTCTGCTGCCTATTAATGGTCTATGCGCTAGGTTCTTGGTTACCAAAACTGATGGCAAATGCAGGCTTTAGCTTAGGTTCCAGCTTGTCTTTCTTGTTAGCGCTAAACTTTGGCGGCATGTTCGGAGCGATCATAGGTGGCTGGTTAGGTGACCGCTTTGGTTTACCGCGTGTGATGGCATGGTTCTTTGTTGCATCTGCGATTTCGATTAGCTTACTTGGCTTTAATAGTCCGATGTTCGTACTTTATACTCTGATTGTGATTGCTGGTGCCACCACGATCGGTACGCAAATCTTACTGTACGCCAATACCGCACAATTCTACCCCTTGTCCATGCGCTCTACGGGCTTAGGTTGGGCTTCAGGGATTGGTCGTACGGGTGCGATCGCTGGACCCTTTCTCGGCGGCACGCTCATGGCAATGGCTTTACCGCTCAAAATGAACTTCTTTGCCTTTGCTATACCCGGCGTGATTGCGACCCTGGCAATTCTATTACTAATTCTCGCTTCTAAGCGTCAACATCAAACGATGACGTCTACTGCTACTACCATGACGTCTGTTACTACCTCTTAGGAGTTTTAAATTGATTAATAAAATCGTAGATAGCGTGGCTGAGGCCTTAAAAGATATACAAGACGGTTCTACCGTGTTGATTGGCGGTTTCGGCACCTCCGGTATTCCCGATGCACTGATTGACGGCTTAATTGAACAAGGCGCCAAAGACCTAACCGTGGTAAATAACAACGCCGGTAATGGCGATCACGGCTTAGCGGCACTTTTAAAAGCGGGACGTGTGCGCAAAATCATTTGTAGTTTCCCACGTCAAGCTGACTCCTATGTCTTTGATGAGCTATACCGCAGTGGCAAAATCGAATTAGAATTAGTCCCTCAAGGTAACTTAGCCGAGCGTTTACGCGCTGCTGGCGCTGGTATTGGTGGCTTTTTCTGTCCCACTGGGTACGGCACCGAATTAGCCAAAGGCAAAGAAACGCGCCTGATTGACGGTCGTTGGCATGTGTATGAAACCCCGATTCATGGTGATGTGGCTCTGATCAAAGCTGAAGCTGGTGATCGCTGGGGCAATTTAAGCTACCGTATGGCGGCCCGCAATTTTGGACCAGTGATGGCTACGGCTGCCAAACAGACAATTGCGACCGTGTATGAGTTAAAAGAACTCGGTGAAATGAATCCGGAGTGCATTATTACCCCCGGTATTCACGTCAAAAAAGTCGTTAAAGTACCTCGGGTAGCCACACAAGCCGGTGGTTTTAAATAACTAATACTCATTATTAAGGAATACACATGACATCCTCCTATCAAGCTCGTAGCCGCGACGAATTAGCGGCTCGTGTAGCTCAAGACATTCATAACGGTGCCTATGTAAACCTTGGTATCGGCATGCCAACGATGGTTGCCAACCACTTACCCGAAGGCATTGAGGTCATTCTACACAGTGAAAACGGAATCTTAGGGATGGGTCCTGCCCCTGCAAAGGGAGAGGAAGATTATGACCTAATCAATGCGGGCAAACAGCCCGTGACACTTTTGCCCGGTGGCGCATTTTTTCATCATGCTGATAGTTTTGCCATGATGCGTGGCGGCCATTTAGATATTTGCGTACTTGGTGCCTTCCAGGTGTCCGCCAAGGGTGATTTAGCTAACTGGAGCACCGGTGAGGAAGGTGCCATCCCAGCCGTGGGTGGCGCCATGGACTTAGCCATTGGAGCTAAAGAAACGTGGGTCATGATGAGTTTATTAACCCGCGACGGCGAAAGTAAATTAGTCAATGAACTTAGCTACCCTGTGACCGGTATTGAATGTGTTAAACGCGTCTACACCGATTTGGCCACCTTCGCTTGCAGCCCAGAGGGCTTTGAAGTGATTGATATGGTGCCGGGACTTAGTCTCGAAGAGGTGAGCCGACTGACTGGCTTGTCTTTAAAAATGGCAACTGCCTAAGTGATTGACGCTGATATTGTAGGAAAAATTATGAGTGAATCAGTTTTTATTTGCGATGCTATTCGCACGCCCTTTGCGCGCTTTGGTGGCACCTTGTCTAGCGTGCGACCCGATGATCTGGCAGCTCAAGTCATTAAACACTTGATGGATCGAAATCCAAACATTGATAGTGCATTGATTGATGATGTAATTTTGGGTTGTGCTAACCAAGCGGGTGAAGATAACCGTAACGTAGCGCGTATGGCGTCCTTATTAGCCGGTTTATCGATTGAGGTACCTGGCTCAACCATTAACCGCCTTTGTGGCTCTGGTTTGGATGCCATTGGTAGCGCCGCACGGGCAATTAAATCCGGCGAGACTCAATTAATGATCACCGGTGGTGTCGAGAGCATGAGCCGTGCACCCTTCGTAGTGCCTAAAGCAGAACAGGCGTTCAGCCGTCATAACAGCATTGAAGACACCACCATCGGTTGGCGCTTTATTAATCCGCTGATGCGTCAGATGTATGGTGTTGACTCCATGCCCGAGACGGCAGAAAATGTGGCGGATGATTTTAATATCAGCCGCGAAGATCAAGATCGCTTTGCCTTAGCTAGTCAAGAAAAATACGCTGCTGCCCATCAAAACGGCTTTTTCAAACATGAGCTCGTTGCCATTCAAGTGCCACAGCGCCGCGCCGATCCCATCGTCTTTGATACCGATGAACATCCGCGCCAAACCTCATTAGAAGCGCTGGCTAAATTAAAAGCCATTGTCCGCCCCGACGGTACAGTGACTGCTGGTAATGCCAGCGGTGTTAACGATGGTGCTGCCGTTGCCTTACTGGCTAATCAGAGCATGGTGGAACGTTTTGCCTTAACTCCTAAAGCACGTGTCGTAGCCATGGCAACTGCCGGTGTTGCGCCGCGCATTATGGGTATTGGACCAGTGCCTGCGGTGCGCAAGGTCTTAGCCTTAGCTGGTCTTAGCATTGAGCAAATGGATGTGATCGAATTAAATGAGGCCTTTGCTGCTCAGGGTTTAGCGGTTATGCGTGAATTAGGTCTACAGGACGATGATCCACGTGTTAATCCTAATGGTGGCGCAATTGCCATTGGTCACCCACTCGGCGCTAGCGGTGCACGCCTTGTCGCCACCGCAATTAATCAACTACAGCAAACTCAAGGTCGCTATGCGCTATGCACAATGTGTATCGGCGTGGGTCAGGGAATTGCACTCATTATTGAACGTGTATAAAGGTGGATCAATGACATCTAACATTTTTCAATTAGATACTGCTGCCGGTTCCTTCCGAGTGGCAATTGACGGCCCTGAAGATGCACCGGCGCTAGTATTAAGTAACTCATTAGGCACGACCCAAGAGATGTGGGCGCCGCAAGTAGCGGCTTTAGCCAATAGCTATCGACTGATTCGTTATGACACGCGCGGTCATGGTGGTAGCCCAATCACCAAAGGCCCTTACCGTTTTAAACAATTAGCGGCTGATGTGATTGCGATACTTGATGCCCTCCACATTGAACAGGCTGTTTTTTGTGGTGTATCCATGGGTGGACATACGGCCTTACAACTCGCTCTGGATGCGCCGGCGCGCTTAAAAGGCATTGTGGTCTGTAATAGTGCGGCTAAAATCGGCACCCAAGACGCATGGAAAGCGCGTGCGGATGCCTTGCGTCAGCAGGGTCAAGCGGCGATCCAGGAATTAGCTGAGAGCGCCCCGCAACGCTGGTTTACTCCTGATTTTATCCAGCAACAAGCGCAGACCGTAGAAACCATGCAAGCGCAATTTGCAGCCTTAGACGCTGAGGGCTATGCGGCGTGTTGCGATGCATTGGGGCAATCCGATTTACGAGCCGAATTAACAAAGATTCAACTGCCAACACTGATTGTCGCTGGTGAATTTGACCCAGTGACAACGGTACTTGATGCAGAGGCGATGAAAGCCGAAATCGCCAACGCCAACTTGGTGGTGCTACCTGCTTCCCATATCTCAAATGTGGAAGCTGCGGAAAAATTTAATCAGGCACTAAGTCATTTTATAGACTCAATTAAATAATTTAACCATAAACTAATTAAAGGTACGTATTATGCTATATCTAGTTCATATGATTGTTCGTATTCCGCGTGATTTACCTAAAGAAGAAGCACAGAAAATCATTGCTGAAGAAAAAGCCTACTCACAGGAGCTACAGCGCGCAGGTAAATGGGTACATTTATGGCGCATCACTGGTGAGTACGCTAACTACAGCGTATTTGATGTAGAAAGCAATGACGAGCTCCATGATATTTTGAGTAAACTACCGCTCTTCCCCTTTATGGAAATTAAGGTTACGCCTTTAGCTAAACATCCTTCCGCAATTTAATAGCTAAAGCCGCTCAAAACCTGAGCTTAACTTCATCTATAAAGGCTGTTTATGTTACGCGATTGGTCTCTTACCGCTTGGATGACTGGCTTTTTGGCTGTACTGATTTCCTACAGCGGCCCAATGGTCATCTTTATTCAAGCCGCCCACGTAGGTGGCATTTCGGATGAGATGTTAAGTTCATGGATCTGGGCTATTTCTATCGGTGCTGGTCTTAGCGGTATTATTCTTAGTGTGCTTTTAAAAGCACCGATCATTACTGCATGGTCAGCACCAGGCTCCGCCCTCTTATTACATTTATTCCCCGCCATCACTATGCCTGAGGTGGTGGGTGCCTATTTAACCGCAGCGATTATCACCACCATCATTGCCTTAAGTGGCTACTTTGAACGCATCGTCAAGTTCGTTCCCCAAGGCATAGCCGCAGCGATGATTGCAGGGATTCTATTTCAATTCGGCATCCAAGCATTTCTCGCCGCCAGTGAATTACCCGGCGTGGTCATGGCGATGGTCGCAGTCTATCTACTGGCCCGCCGTTTTATTCCGACCTTTACAGTGGTTCTGGTAGCTATTACCGGTTTTGCTTGCGTTGTTTTCTTAGATATTGCCTCACTGAGCGATGTCAAAATCGCACTGGCGCAGCCGATATTTACTTTTCCAGAGTTCAATCTGTCCGTGTTTTTCAGCTTTAGTATTCCACTGGTGGTGGTCAGTTTAACGGGGCAATTTTTACCTGGACTGGTGATTTTACGTTTAGATGGTTATCAACAGCCCTCACGTGCGATTGTTGGTGGCACCAGTTTTATCTCTATTTTTACAGCGTTTTTTGGTGGTATTTCTATTGTTCTGGCTGCCATCACAGCGGCCATTTGTACCGGTAAAGAAAGTCATCCTAATCCTAAGAAACGCTATGTTGCCGGTATTGCTAATGGTGTTTTCTATTTAATCGGCGGCACCTTTGCCGGCACCATTGTTTTACTCTTTAACGCAATTCCCTCAGAAGTTGTCGCTACCTTAGCCGGTTTAGCATTAATCAGTGCCATCGTGGCCAATATACGCTTACTGAGCGCTAATAGCGATTCTATCGAGCCTGCTGTGATTACGTTTTTAGTAACCGCCTCCAATATGAGTATCGCCGGATTAGGATCAGCGTTTTGGGGCATTATGATAGGGATGGCGGCCTATGGGATTTCAAATATTAAAAAAGGGAAAATAAAAAATGACTCATAAGGACATACAAACTAAACAAGCAGCCATTATAAGCGTGCTACCGCATCATGAGATTACGCTAAAACGTCTGGCAGTGCTTGCTGAGCCTAATGCGCTTCCCGTGATTACCGTGTTAGGTAAATACAATCATGGTAAAAGCCGTTTATTAAATGAGTTAATTGGTGATAATGTATTTGCTGTTGCCGATAAAAGAGAGACTGTAGCCTTACATCAAGTAGATCAGGATGCCGTGCGTTGGATAGACGCCCCCGGATTGGATGCGGATGTCAATGAAATAGACGATCAACACGCAGCTGAAGCACTGTGGCTAAAGTCCGATATCCGTTTATTTGTCCACGCTGCCAAAGAGGGTGAGTTAGACGCTGCTGAGCTCAATTTGAGTAAAGCACTACGACACGATGAGGAGCAAACCCACAGACAAACGATTTATGTCTTGAGCCAAAGCGATCAATTAGAAAATGATGAAAGCTTAAACAACATTCTTCATACCTTGGCTTTACAACTAGGTGATAAAGCGATTTTCCCGGTTTCCTCCGTTAGATATCGTCGGGGTATTGAGAATAATCTCCCCATTTTTATAGAAAAAAGTGGTATTCCCGAATTACAACAGCAGCTTCAAGAGGCACTCACACGAGTTAAGGCCGCACGTGTTTTTGAGCAAACAAGCTCTTTCACTCAGTTAGCGCATGAGCTTAATGAAAAACAACAAGCACAAACAAAGGCATTAGCTCAGTTACGCTGTGCCGCTAGCGAGACCGAGGAAAGTTTTATCAAGGATTTGAAAATAGCGTTGGAGCAAGGCGCTGAGTTATTGCATGACATTATGCAAGAGCCCGACGTCGATCATTCCTTAGACCCCGGTTCGATTGATGATGTGTTTAAAATGTCGGCTGGCAAATTAGATCGTTCACGTATCCAAATTGCCTATTCACGTGCTTGCTTATTAATCCGCAGCGTACTGACTAAATACGGCATGCAAAGCCTCAACGACGATCAAAAAGTCGGTGCAGCCAGTTTAAATACGGTCATGGTTGCCGTGATGGGTGTGTCGGTTAAGTACCGCGCTCAACTGCGTAAGCTCTTTGGTGAAGCGGCTGGCCGTGAGCGCTTATTAAATGATTTCAAACGCTATTTTGATAAATCCAATACTCGCTTAATGGCATTGGCAGCGATTGACGATGCTGCCACTGTGCTCAGGCAAATTGAAACAGCACAAACCATGCTTGCTGAATGGCAACAAGCCGTTTAACCATGCTTAGTGAAGGTAGAAAAATGAGTGTTAGACAAGAGCAGGACTTTATTCAGGGCTTAGAAGCGTTTAAATTCGGGGTACAGGACCTTAGCAAGCAGCAGCAACAACTCACCACTCGCTTAAATGAATTGGAAGTTTTTTTACTAGCTAGCGAGTTTAAGACTGTCGGACTGCAGCCTCAACACCCCTTGTTCGTAGGCTTACAACACTACACTCAAAACGCTAAACAATATATCCCAGCATGGGAGGCAGCGAAGCAAGCACTCAAACCCGCCTTGGATTTAGCAGCGCAATTTAGCGACAAAATCATGTTTTTAGTCTTCGGTAAATTTAATGCCGGTAAAAGCTCGTTTTGTAATTTTATTGCCGAACGTTTTACGTTTCATCAAAAAGCGGTGCAGAGTTTTACCCTCGAAGATGGGGTACTTAGTTATCACGATAGGCCTTTTCAGGAGGGCAATACTGAAACGACGGCACACATTCAAGGCGTCATTCTAGATGAGCGTTTAGTCCTGATAGATACACCGGGACTGCATTCCATCACCACTGAAAACGCCTTATTAACACAACGATTTTTAGAAAGCGCCGATGGCATTTTATGGTTAAGCAACTCTACCTCACCGGGTCAAGTGCAAGAACTACAAGAATTAGCACAAGAATTGCGTCGCCATAAGCCCTTATTGCCAGTGATCACTCGTAGTGATTTTCTGGATGAACTTATCGTGGACAATGATATACAAAAAATACTATGCAACAAAAGCCCAGAAAATCGTGCTTTACAAGAAAACGATGTGTTGCAACGCGCTCAAGAAAAACTACGTGCATTAGACTTAGACCCACAGGTATTGCAAGCGCCCATCTCTATTTCTGTGTATAGTGCTCGCAGTCACGGCTTAACTGAACAGGCGCTGGCTGAAGCCGGTTTTTATCGCTTATATCAAGCACTATTAGATTTATCAGCGCCGGTGGTTAATTATAAAGAGACTAAATCACTGCAGGTTTTTATCCATTTTCTTGAGGAAGTTGTGCTGCGGGATGTGAAGCAATTACAGACTTCACTATCTCAGCTCGAGCAGCAGCTTAGTAATGAGTTCAAGTCACTCGATCATGCCATTCATCGCATTAAGAACCATGTCTGGCAGCAGACGCTTGCCAACTTAGCGAACATGATGGACAAGCACCTGGATACCGCAGAAAATGAGCGCACAGAGGCATTTTTTGCTGAATTTAATGCGCTGATAACTAGTTCGCTCAAGCAGGCCATCAGTCAAGAGCTTAGGCACTATGAGCCAAGCTTAAGCACACCCTCCAACACCATTGAGCTAGCATTGAAGCAGCAGCTTAGCCTAGCGCATTATGAATCATTTTATTTAGCCATTGAGCAAAGTCTAAAAGCGTTGCTTACTCAAGTCACTGAGGACTTAAAAGAGTCGATCAGTCCTTCGCTTCACCGTATCGATGAGCAAATCAAGGCCTTTAATGAGGTCTTATCACTAAAAAGCAATGCCTTATTAAACCTAGCTTAGCTCATTTAGCGTTTTATTATAAAATGGTGGCTACCTTTGTTTTTAAATCCTCTGGGGGCCCTAATTGCTTAATAAAATCGTCGATAGCATCGCCTTAGCCTTAAAGGATATTGCTGACGGTGCCACCATTTTAATCAGTGGCTTTGGCAGCGCTGGTTTTCCGGACGAATTAGTTGAAGGTTTAATAGTCCAAGGTGCTACCGACTTAACCGTGGTGTGTAATAACGCAGGTAATAGCGATCGCGGTTTAGCGGCCCTTTTAACAACGGGTCGGGTCCGCAAAATCATATGCAGTTACCCGCGCCAAGCAAACTCCCATATCTTTAATGACTTATACCGCCGTGGCCAGATCGAGTTAGAACTGGTGCCGCAAGGCACGCTGGCGGAGCGTTTACGAGCTGCAGGCGCTGGTATTGGTGGTTTTTTCTGTCCCACTGGCTACGGTACTGAATTGGCCAAAGGCAAAGAAACTCGCCTTATTGATGGTCGTTGGTATGTCTATGAAACGCCGCTCTACGGCGATGTGGCGTTGATTAAGGCCGAATCTGGTGACCGCTGGGGTAATCTTAATTACCGCATGGCCGCTCGTAATTTCGCACCAGTCATGGCGACCGCTGCAAAGCAAACCATTGCCACTGTATTTGAGGTCAAGGCGCTCGGTGAGATGGATCCGGAAAGCATTATCACCCCCGGCATTTATGTCGATAAAGTCGTCCCAATCACACGGGTGAAGACGGCAGCCGACCCAGTGAGATAAATTGCTTTAACCATCGATAGCGAGATCTTGGCATCAAAACACAACAGCCCCTAATATGAATTATTAGGGGCTGCTTAGTGTTTAAGGCTTAAACATATAGCCTGCTATTACCAGAACTTAATTTTAGCTTCGAGACCAGCAACCCATTGCTTGGATCCGATTTTTGCTCCAGCAAAAGCACCCACACCCCAATGCTCCTTTTCAATTCGAGTCTTGGCTAATACATCAACACCAAATGCACCTTGAGTATCCTTACGGTAATCATAATAAGACCCAACGCTGTTGGCGACACGAGCACTACTCTTATTGATATGCTGAGCAAAATCATAAGCTACCGTCACATCCAGGTTATTAACCCAACGGCCCTTGTCGAGTTCCACCTGATGCTCTAGTGCAGCCCCTATCTTTGGTTTTACGGTATAGTACATTCCGCCTTTGAATTTCACTGGCAACACTTCACCACTCTCGGTAAAGCCTTCGATATAGCGTGCGCCTACATCCATACCCACGCTAGGACTCACTAACACACTTGGACTTAAACGCTTATTCCAAGCATAAGAGATATCCGCAAAAGCACCAACGGTATTGTAATCTGCTTCGTTTTGATAGCCTTTATCGACTACATTGAATCGACGTTTCATTTCACGGTTTGAAAACTCACCGCCAGTGCGTAAGGAGAGCACTTCATCACGATTATCACCATAGGCTTTATCCCAATAATAGCCAGCTTGTAAAGCAATAGCGCGTTCTTTACTACCGCCGCTATCTTTGAGTTTGAACTCATCGGCAGCCACTCCAAAGAACATACCCTGAGCATCACCCAATTTGACAGTTTCTTTTTGGTGAACATACATAAAGCCTATAGAATTCTTGTCATAAGAGTAGAAACCTGCACGATCTGTCTTGTAGCGTTGACGTTCACCGAAAAACTTCATCTTGGCTGTATCTTTGGTATTAGTATCCCAATCACGAATCATTTTAAATTCGCGATCAAAGAGGTCCTTAGTACTCGCTACACGACGGTTGGTATTTGCATACTGATAAGCCACTAACTCATCAACAGCGTTTTGAAAGACGGCTTCTCCACCAACACCGATTTGGTTCAGCGAATTAAACATGTCTTTCTCTTTACTGCCTAACGCAGCTTTGCTATAGCGGTCCTCTAATCCCACCATAAACTGATAATTACGGTCATCAGCTGCAATTAACCGGGTATAAGGGATTTTCACCATCAACACGCTTTCAACGCCCCCACCGTCTTTTCGGAGTTTTTCAGGCACAGCAACCCAAGTCAAACTACCAGAAGTGATGTTGAGCTTTTCAATTGACTTACTATCCTGCACCATTTTATTAAACGGCTCAAGAATTGTTTCACCGATACGTAGCGCCTTAGCATTTGAGTGTACACTAGCCTCTGGTCCCATAACTAAATCGATATGGACCGGTTTCGCTGCTTGAATTAAATGAAGATTATTAATCGCTTGAGTAAAATACTTACCCGAAGTATCCACATACATACTGAGATCTGGATGGCGATGAGCAGCCGGTTTATTAATACCTGCTGCGTGTAAGCGCTCAGCTATCTCATCTTGGTTAATGAGCTCAACAGCACTAATATGATCATTAATTTCTGCTACTTTTTTGATGCGATCTGCCCACGCATCTGGTCGTACATTAATGTCTGTCGGAGCCAAATCGGCTAAACTCAAATTCAAAGCCTTTTGTAAGACCGCATCACTGCTACGATAGCTAGGCTGACCATCAGTCGTCAAACTACCTTTAGCTTTTGTGGCATTTTCCACGATATCTAAAGAACCGTCCGCTCCAGCGGTGATTGTGACTTTACCATAGTTTTTGAAAGTAGAACCAAGCGTTGAGAAAACACCAATCGCATCCTTAGCGTCGATAGTAATCGTACCAGTCGCCGCATTAACCCCGCTAGCACCATCAGTAATCAACATACCCACGGCATGATTCGCCGTTGAATGGAGGTGAATAGTGCCCTCGTTAATAGCTTCAGCGCCAGCCCCTTTAGCCACCATACCGATACTATAGGGATGATGTAAATCAATGGTGCCAGTATTGACAATTCTACCCTTGTAACCGCTTGTGCCGCCCGCAACCATACCAGCACTGATGCGAAGCTCGGGGCTATCCCAACCACCCGCTCCGACATAGCTACGACCGACCTTAATGGTACCAGCGTTTGTGGCAATGCCCTGACCGTCTTTGTAAACAGAGGCAATACCGATATTCTCCCAACTATTGCCCATATCAATCAAACCATTATTGGTAAAATTACCAGCGACATGATAAGCAATATTCTTACCTAAGCTATTTACTCCTCGATCCGCCTGGGCTTTGGTGGACACTGTAGCTGAGCTAGTCACTGTGCCTTTGGTATCAGCGCTATGTAGGAAGATATTATTGTTGTCAAGATTAACCACGGAATCTACCCCGACATTAACCGTGTTGTCGCTGCCGTTCAAACTAAAGGCAACGGCATGAGCCCCCATCGTCACTGAACTTGGTTGGACACTAATGCGCTGTTTTGAGCCTTGATGCAATAACGCAATGGTCGGACGCTTCGCATCAGAGGCCGCCAAGTTAAACGCACCTTGGAGCTTCACATCCCCTTGTGAAACCGCTGCGATACCACCAGCAGCAACGGTAGAGCTAGAAGCCGCTGTACTCTCAACATCATGAACCACGAGACCCATGGCTTCACGTCCCACCTGCATGACACCATCCAAGGTCACATGATGATAATTCCTATCAGCCAAAATCCCAATAGTTGGCAGCGCTTTGTCTGAGGTATCTGCCACGCTAATTTGACCACGCTGAATAAAGTGATGTTTCTGTGTCACTTGACTCTCATCATCACCACTCAAATATGCACCCACGCCACCTGCTGCTTGTACATTTAGGGCGCCCTGATTGAGCCAGTTTGAATTAGTGCTTGCTGCTTTAGTAAGGTCCCCCACTAAACCAATGGCATTTGCATGAGCCACATGGATATTAGCTTGATTATCCAACTGGCTAAGGTTTTGACCATAAATCGCAATGGCTCCCTCTTCGTTGAGCTGAATATCATCACTGGGGGCATTCGTCAGAGAGCCGGTATTTTGTACCCAAAGCAAGGTTGAGTCTTTACCCTTGACTAGAATATTAGCTGTGTTATGTGCAGTTTTAACATCCTGCAGTCGTAGACCCATGCCGTTTTTAGTGACATCGACGCTGAGCTCACCACCATTTTGTACATTATTCACAGCAGTTGCCGTAATCGCAGCGCCAGCACTGTCAGCTGTACCAGTTAAATGGATAGCGCCGTTATTGTTAAGAGTTTCACCTTGATGATGAGCGATCCCAACGAGTCGTTGACCTTGAAGTACTAACTCGGCAGAATTCGTCACCGTCTTCACATCATTGAGACTTAAAGCAATGGCTTGTGCCTTACCGGTCGCCGTGATTTTTGCCGTGTTATCCAAAGTTAAACCACGATCAGCAAACACGCCTACCGCCAAATCACCTTGAACATTAAAGACCCCACTATTGATCGTGCGACCGAACTGCTGAGTCTGCATGGCCACAGCTTGTGCTGCATTGCTGACAGTGATTTCACCATGGTTAGTAATCTCCGCCACACCTTCCGTAACAATCGCATTGGCTTGACTACTGTTGGTCGCCTTGGAACTTAAGTTCATAGCACCACGGTTAATTAACTTATCCGTAGCAGAAGCAGGATCACCTATTGCATAAATGCCAGTAAGCTTCTCACCACTAAGCGTAATATTGGCGAGTTGCTCAATCTCACTTACCTGTTCAGCGAAAATCGCCATACCGCCCTGCTCACCATCAGTCGAAATATGACCATCAACTTGATTGCTTAGACTATCGGCATGACGAATATGCATCGCAACGGCATTTTTACCGTTTAAATGAATCGCTGCGTTATTAGTGACGGCTTTACTACCCGTACTTTGAATACCGTGGCTATCTTTACCAACTGTGATTTTCCCTGTGTTAGTCAAGCTATCTAGATTATCTGCGAAAATACCAGTGGCTTTATTTGTCACACTTAGAGTAGCTGCGGACGCAAGTGTTTTACCGTCTGCCTTATCCGTATAAATCGCAGCGCCACCGACACCACCACCATCCACATTAAGCACAAGGGAGCTATCAACTTGATATGGTGCAACAAAACCATCTAAATATAAAGCAACAGCATCTTCACCTTTCACATTAAGCTGAGCCGCACCCTCCATCTTGAGATGGGCTGTATTATCACCTCGAAGAATGACTCCAGCATTATGCTTACCATTGATAGTAACCTGCTCTTTCAACGTCAACTCAGTTTGATCTTGGAGGGAAGCAAACACGCCGTTTTGCACATTTTCGAGCGTGACAGCATCGCTTACTGTATGCTTAGCACCGTCCTTGGACAAACTAAGTAACACAAAACTGTTGCTTGCTGGCTTACTTTGCTGAACAGCCTTGACAGATAAGTTGGCTTGATTACTTTGGTTTAAATCCACACCGCGAATATCATAAATAATATTATTCGCACTTGCGTCACCTAAACGAATTACCGGTTTAATATCAAGCGTAGCATCCTTGAAATCACCATGTAACTGATAGGCCACCGAATTCTTAGCAAGGCTGATGGTAGAACCCTCATCCTTCAAATCGCCGCCTAAAGACCGGATTGCTATAGAATCATCAGCTAATACGATCTTGGCTTTGTTTTCCGCCACATAGTTAACGCCCTGACTCAGGTGTACCGCAACACTTTTATTCGTATTGCTAAAATCAATGCTGCCACGATTAAGTACTTTGGCGCTATTAGCTGCCGTACCATTGGGGTTAGGCTTAAGATTAGGTTGGTAATCTGTCCAAATACCGTAAACACCGCCTTTGTTATTGAGACTGGTAATCTTACCCGTATGCTCTACATCAATAGAGAGTGTACCTAAATTAAAATCATTGACTATTTCGCTAGCCGCATAAATGCCGCTGCTACCATTATTAATGACGATCTCGCCCTCATTGTTGATTTTGCTACCACCATAACCGACTATTGCAAAGGCATCCTTGCCTGTGATTTCAATTTTACCAGTGGCGCTATTGCGAATCGTCCCATAACCACCAACAATACCTATCGTTGATTTATTTTGCGTTGAATCACCACTTAAAGAAATCGTGCCATGATTCGTTAACACTAAATCATCAAGTCCTCCAACTTCATCTGTTTCTTTATAGTTAGCATCATCCAAGGCAATTAACCCAGCTCCACTACCATGAATGGTTTTATCCTTCTCAATCGTTTGAGAAGAGGCGATGACCGTTGTTTTAAAATAGGGGTCATTGGCATTATCCAGATCCACATCTTGGTCAATTGAGAATTGACCACGATAAAGCGAAAATAATTGATAGTCAGCGCCCGCTTCTGGCGTGAATTTAATGTGATCACCATATTGAAAACTATTGCCACTAGCTTGCCCTTGAACCTTACTCAGCTTTAACGTTGCTGCGGGCTTATCTAGTACAAAAGCGACCGACTTATCTTTCAAGGAAACGTTCAGATCCTTGGTAGAACCAGCAAATAGTTTATTAAGTGCCTGACCGATATCCGCCGCCTGACCCTCTGACAGACTGGTTTCTTTTAAGTAAAATGCACTGGATTTAGCACCCACCTCAGCTGTAATATCATAATTATGAATATCAAACTTACCTAAGTTACCGTGCTGGAAAAATAAAAGGCTGTTATTCTCCGCCATAAGATGCACATCACCCGCTTTCGTAGGCTGAAAAGAAATCTTTGTATCGTCCGCATAAACACTGATGGCATTGTTAGTAGCCTTAATCGTACCGGCATTAATCGTGGTAGTTGACGGGTTCCCGCTGTCATCATTAGACGCATACAAAGCGATCCCTCCTGAACCGCTAACACTTAGCGTAGGCCTATCTGACGTAGCAGCAGCAGATCGCCCCATTTTAAAATCACCGCCCTGATTCAGGACACCAACAGGCGAAGAAGCGCCTGTTGATGGACCTTTCACAATAACACTGCCTCTGTCTAATAAACTACCTTTGGCCCCCTTTGTGATCATCATGCCGATAGACCTTCTGGCCTCATTAAACTCAATCTGACCACGATTAACAATTTCTGCTTGCTTATCCGCAAGCATCGCGATGTTTTTAACCACGGTTCTACCGGTACCACTTGTAATGCTACCCATATTTTCAGCAATTGCATGCTGCTCCTTTAGGTCGTTAAATACACCGCTTTCCTTGCCACTTGCAAGCATCCCAGCAGCATAATCACCACTAAGCACAATCTGAGCACCAGCAGCGTTAATCAATCCAGTTTGATACTTTTTGCTTTGCTGATATACCGAAGGTAGGGTGCCTTTATTGTCTGATTGCACTTGTTTTGCATACAGTGCCACGTTATAAGCCGGTTCCTGTTGAGCGGCTGACGGTTTTGCAATGGCAGAGACCTCGATTAGGCCTTCATTCGTAAAATTAGATGCGACATCAATGTATGCGCCCAAAGCGCCTTGGATATTATCCTGAAGCTTAATCACACCGGTCTTGGTGTTTTTCGCCGCATCATAATTAATCGAGACAAAACGACCTGGCGATAGGGACGAGTCAACCGCAACGGCCATACCGACTGAGCCATCCGCACGATCCTCGCCGTCAGGATTACGGCGTAATATAATATCGCCTTGATTCTCAAAGCCGACATACTTTGGACTTGCATTGTGGCTAGTTCCCATCACTAAGGACCACTTCATGCCAAAGGAGTCGGCACCGCTCAACAGGATTTTACCGCGTTCTGTTGAGGTATTCTCATTAAGCAAGAAGCCATATTTTGTGGGGTCAACAACAATTTTGTACGGTGTATAACCATACACACCAATACTATTAGCACCGCGGAAATCAATCGTTCCCTGATTACTAATGGTGGCTACCCTGTTATTATCCTCCTCAACACGCGAGATACCAATCTTATAACCTACATAACCGTCTTTAGAGCGTTGAATCCGGTACTCAATAAACTTTTGACCATTTTCAAAACTCTTCCATTTATTATATTCTGATGAACTAGATCCCGTCGTAGTTGCCACACTGGAGGGTAAACGAGGGCCCAGTAAAACAGATTTACCATCATTGTCACCGGTACCGGTTATCAGTTTTTCTTCAAGAACGCCTTCGGAATTACTTACCCACGCTTTATTTTGTAAATAACCCTCTGCGTCTACCGGCATATTCTTAATAAAGTCTCGCGTGTTTTCATCACTATCCGTGATAGTGCCTACGTTTTTTGTTATTTTAGTGTTATCACTCAAATCCTGTTGAGTGATACCAAATGTTAATGGACCGGCCAACTGGATGGTATGCCCTTTTGGAAAAGTGACGCTAACATTCTGATCTCCCTCAAAAGCACGACTACCACCCACTAAAAAATATTGACGATTACGAGCCTTACCCTCAAGCGACATATTTTCAACTTCAACGGCTGAATCTGGCATCATTGCACGCTTAAACTCTACGATGCCTTTATTCGAAGTAGAATATTTGCTGGGATTATTAGGGTTAAACGAATCCAACCGCACAATATTACTCCGATTGGCATTCGACTCGTAGCTCGCTGGTTCTGAGCTTGATTGGCTGATGTAATTACCTTTAAAGACTAAAGCTTCATATTCATAACCACTACTGACCCAAGTGCTGTGAAATCGATGATAATTCTCATCAGTATAGGGTTTTCTGGCCGCACCATTTTCATCCACTGCAACTATGTGCTGCCCATAGCCGCTCACAGTAAAACTGCTCGTGCAAAAATTACAGTCTGCAAATGTTTGGAAAGATAAAATTTTAGGTGAGGCGATAGCCGGTGCCGAAACCTGAGGAGCAAGCGGCGTAAATAGACTCTTAGTCACTAATGGTTTATCAGGCTCGGGCAATTCTAAACCTGGCTTAATTTGAGCAGCATCCGTTAACTCTGTAGTCAGTGCTGCAGGTGGGGTGATAGGCTTTAAAACACCTAAATCTACACCATTGTTCGTTCTGCTATTACTGTTGATATCAATTGTTTTACTAATAACGCTTGGGATATCAACGCGTGATTCTATCGTACTATCATGCGGCCAATTGGGCTGGGGGGGGGTGACTGAGGGTGTTCCACCAATCGGTACATCACCGCCGAATGTTGGTGGGAAATGTACGTTCACATACGGCTTTTTCGGATTGCTATGACTTTCCCATGAGTCCATATACCAGTAGTTTAGACCTATTTGCAACTCAGGTTCCCACGGCTTTATCACTTGACGACCTTGCTCAATCAGTTTGTACTGCTCATTTTGCAAAGCATCCCAATCAACATCACCCGTTTGTTGATTAACGACAACCTTACGAATCCTATCACTGAACTCATTAAGATTCTTTTTGTTACGTGCATTAAGTGCAGGCTTCAAATTTAAATCTAAGGTCTGTGCCATGGCAGCAGGAGAAAAAATCAGTGGGAACCCGGCCCCATACACTAAGGCATATGCAATTGATTTGGATAAAATCTTAGGCTCAAATGTATATACTTCCGTTGACCACGAATTTCTACTGTTATTCGACACATTAGTCATTGTTTCACCTCCATACCTAACTGGTAAAGGAAAGATTGATTAAATGAGTATTGTGCTTTTGCACACAAATCTGATGAAACACCAGCCTATTGACTTACTTGCGTAGTGTTCCAAAGTTCATCACATGAGCCTGCAGATAAAGGTTCAGGGGATAACATACCCGCCTGCGCCATATCAGTCGCCAATAATCGGCTAACATCACGCTGCTCTAAGCATGTCTTGATTTCTTCTATCACAGAAAGCGCTTGATTGACTCGAAACCACTCATACAACATGGTATCCACACGGGAATCCTTAGCGTACAAGCGATTTAAAATTGGATTGTCGTTACTTGCATCCGCCTGTGTAAGTTGTTGCTCATAAAGAAAATCTTGCGGCGACTTAAGATCTCGTTGTTGTTCAGCTGAGCGCTCCAATGTGATTGGCACTCGACTACTAAGTAGTGATAAATAGCGCTCCCGCTTAAATTCATCACTACGCTTGTTGGCGGCATACCACTCGCGTTGTTGATAGCAAATATGATCACGATACTGATAGGTTGCCGCCGTCTCAGTGCTAGGTTTTAAGGCCAATGTATGCGCATCAATGACTTCTTGACAATAAGCATCAAGGCGAGCAATTTCTCGCCAAATGGTCTTATCTGCTTTTTCCATCATCTGATGAATTGGTAACTCGGTGCGCTTTTGCTCTGTTTGATAATACTTGCTCTGACAAGCTAGTAATAGAGGCAATATCGCAACACTAAGAACGAGTGTGCGTAGTTTATTAAAATAAAGGGAATTACGACTTCTCATCAACACACCCCATGAAAATGAAAGAACAATACAAACAGCAAGAAAAACCGTGTGTGTGGTGAAAGAAAAACTAAATGGCATCAACAACGGTCTGAAGCTGACATCTCATTCAAAATATAGTATTAGATGATTATAGTCTTAAATTGATAAAAATTTATGACTGCACTAAAAATAAATTATTCACTTAAGCCATTGATAATGTGTAAGCGTCCGGTGAACTCCGATTGACTTCCATTTTTAAACGTTCAATGCCCCGATTTTGTCGGGGCATTGTGTTAATTCTTGGTGTCGTTTGGCGCTTGCCAACGATGAGGCAGAAGCTCAGTAATGTCCTTCGCTTTCTGTGTCGGCAATCGTTCCAACACATCCTTAAGGTAAGCATAAGGGTCATGGCCATTGAGCTTAGCCGATTGAATTAACGACATCACAGCAGCCGCACGTCGACCCGCTTTCTCTGAACCTACAAAGAGCCAATTCTTGCGACCAATCGCGAGTGGACGAATCAAATTCTCTACCGCATTATTATCCA
>NZ_AQVB01000019.1 GCF_000372065.1 Oligella urethralis DSM 7531 | reverse complement strand
TCGCGATTGGTCGCAAGAATTGGCTCTTTGTAGGTTCAGAGAAAGCGGGTCGACGTGCGGCTGCTGTGATGTCGTTAATTCAATCGGCTAAGCTCAATGGCCATGATCCTTATGCTTACCTTAAGGATGTGTTGGAACGATTGCCGACACAGAAAGCGAAGGACATTACTGAGCTTCTGCCTCATCGTTGGCAAGCGCCAAACGACACCAAGAATTAACACAATGCCCCGACAAAATCGGGGCATTGAACGTTTAAAAACGGAAGTCAATCGGAGTTCACCGGACGCTTACGTTAGAGCGTTTTAATCAATGATTGTACTTCGCTAACATCGAGTGTCTTTGCTGCTCCAAAACCAGCCACTTGTCTGATTCGAGTGATTTCTAAAGCAAAGAAATTGAAGTCTTTAAAATGAGTCATGAACTCGACATCAGGGAAGCGGTTTAAATACACATCACGATAATACGCCCAACTTGTTGTGCCACGTTCTTGGGCGATCGCATTAACTTGAAAAGTAACTCGCGATAAATCATGGACTGGTTTATCTTCCTCTTCGCTAGTGCATAACATCAATGATGCCGTTGGACGCTGCAATAAATAACGTGTATGAGCTGCAAACTCACTAATATGGATCACAAAATGTGCGTGTTGTGTGTCAATTGCAAAAGGAACCATAGAAACAAAAGGTTCTCCCTGGTTGGTCAGGGTAGCAAAAGAGGCGCTGCGTTTGCTACGTAGTAATTGCTGTAAATGTTTTAGTAATTCAGATTGTTCAGACATTTATAATCCTTTTTAAAATTTAACAATAATTTGGGCTTTCTGTTACAGACTCTGTAGAGGATGCGGAGTCCGAACGGAATAAAATATGGCGTTCATAGTCGAAGCCATGTGGTTTATGGTGCGAGAGTAAAATAATGGCACTCTCTAGGAGCTGTTCGCTAAGCATAGTCAGTATTTTTGCTTCACTTTCAGCATCTAGGGCGCTGCTTGCCTCGTCGAGGAATAGCCATTTAGGTGCTAGATAAACTGCTCTTGCTAGGGCTAGACGTTGTCGTTCACCACCGGATAAGGCATTTAATGTTGCTTGTTGCTCTTCTTTCGAAAGTGAAAGTTTTTCGATCAGATGAGGGAGGCCAACGGCATCTAGCAATTGCTTGGCTTCATCAAGACTCAGACTTTCTTTAGCGTTGGGATAACATAAAGCAGCGAGAATTCCTTGTTTAGGAATATAGGGGGTCTGGGGTAGGTAAAGACTTTGCTGGTGACTTGGATAATGCACATTACCCTTGGTATAAGGCCATAAACCGGCAATGGACTTTAATAGGGTACTTTTGCCAATACCGGAATTTCCTTGTAGCCAAATGCGCTCACCAGGTTTGACGTTGAGAGATTTTACGAATAATAAGGGTTCTTTCGTTGGAGTATATAGTTGCAAGTTTGTAATTGATAAATACCCATCCTCCTGGTGTGCATAGTCTGAATCATTTACCGTGTTATGATTGAGTTTTTTGAGTAATTGATCAAGACGGCGAGTAGATGCCGCTAATTCGGCCAAATCTTGGTAAGAGAAAATAAACCAAGACAAGGTAGTTACTACATTGGTGAAGGCACTTGCCAATTGCATGAGACCGCCTAAGCTTACTTTTCCAGCAATAAATGCGGGTAGAGCTAAGAACATGGGAATTCTGAGTACGGTTTGATAATAGGGTCGTGTAAAACAACCTAAAATCAGATTGCGCACGTTGAGTTGACGCCAATTTGTTTCGATTGCTTTAAATAATGCTTGCAGATGCTTTTGCTCTTGCTTTTCACCACGCTGTAGTGCGATAGCTTCACTGGAGTCACGTACATGAGTAAGAGCATAGCGAAAGTCTCCTTCACGTCGCTGTTGCTGTACTGTTAAGTTTCTTAACGGGGAGCCGAGAAAATGCGTAACACCACTTGAAATCAAAACATAAAGTGGTGCAGCCCACACCATATAACGAGGAATTTCTACCACATAGCCAAAGACATTAAAAGAAAGAGCAAAAGTAGATAAAGACCATAAAACAGAAAAGTACGATATGACGGAGATGATGGCCATGATTAATGCATGTACTTGTGTCACAGTCAGATTGATAAAAATCTTACAGTCTTCGGCAATACGTTGTTCAGGGTTATCTACAATGTCAGAATTTGAGTCTAGTTTGAGATACCAATGCTTATGACCACTGAGCCAGCGGTTAGTGATTGAGGTTGTAAGTAGTTTCCGCCAGCGTATTTCTAATAGATTTTGTATGTATTTGCCAATGAGATGCAGTGCTGCACTAGATAGCACAAGAACGACGAAAATACCGATTTGATGAACAATTTCTTCACCATTAATTTCCTGAAGCGCATTATAAAAATCGTTACTCCATCGAATCATACGAATGGAAATGGCTAGTCCAGCTAAGCTTAGCAGCAGGACAAAAATGAATTGTGCAATACCAAAAACACCCGCTTTGTTTTGTGTGCACAATCTCATTAGTCTAAAAAAAGGATAAAAAAAGCGTTGCATAAAGTTATTAATAAATAAAGAGAAAAAGCCACTTCCTAGCGTATGCTTGAAAGTGGCTGTATATTAAATAGAGCTTAGAAACGAGCTTGAATACCAGCGCTGAAGGTTCGGCCACGACCGGATAAGGTGTCGTAGTTCATAGAACCTGCGTAGCCATAGTTTCTATCAGTGAGGTTGTCAATATTCGCAAAGATATCGAGATGCTTGTTAACTTTGAAATTGGCATAGAGATCCACTAGTGTATAGCCTGGTAAATCTCTCCAATAGGAATTATCAGTAAACTGTCCAGCGGCTGCTTTACTGCTGCTCACATAGCGGATCTGAGTACCTAAGTTAAGACGCTCATTAAGTAGTCGTGTGCCTAGGTCAATGGTCCAATAAGTATCAGGCGCTAAGCTCGCAGCACCACCATTAATACCTGTACCAAAACCAATTGGTTGGTTAGTTAATTTACTATGAGAGTAAGAAAAGTTTATATAGGCTACACGCGCATCGTAGCCTAAGGTTATCTCTGCACCTCTTATGCGAACATCTTCTTTAGAGTTGACCCACATAATGGTGTCATAAGGTAGACCTGCCACTGGACCAAAATCATTGAAGATATAATCCTTTACTCTATTATTAAAATAACCAAGGCGGAAGTGCAGACTATCTTTGTCTAGGAATACATTGTTATTTTGATAAGAAATAGCAACGTCAAAGCCATCACTGGTTTCACCCTTAAGTGCTAAGTTATTACTTTGTCCATTACCTATACCATCACCGAAAGGTGTTCCAGCATAGAACACTTCATGTGTGGTTGGAGGACGGTAGGTATGAGAGTACATACCGTATAAGCTCCAGTTATCTGTTAAGTCATACTGGAAGCCAATGCTTGGCAGTACTTTACCATCTGAGTTGTGCTCCCAAGTATCTCCACATGTGGGACCGCCAGCTGGACAACCAGCGATGCCGGCATTGTACGGAGGTCGATAGCCATTGAGACGATAGTGGTCATAGCGAAGACCCGCTAATAAGGTGGCTTGGCCAATTTTCCATTGTAGATCAGTAAACACACTGCCTTTGTCGATTTTTCCAGGATGGTTGCCGCCACGGTTTTTCTTAGGAATAAAGCTATTATGATCCCATGCTAGTCCATAGCTAAGTAATAAGTCGTATTGGTCAAGCACTGATAAGAGGGAGTCATTGGTGACATTGATACCCCAAGTTTCATTATCAATACGTCTACCGGCATAGGTGCCGCCAATGTGATCGGCATAATCCAGCACGGTTTCATTGTAGTAGGCATGTGCTTGTAGTGAGATTAGTGGATTATTAGGAGTGTAGGCATAATCCGCAGTGACAGTGGTATTATCTACGTCCCATTCGTAGTTAGAGTTGCTAAATGTATTTCTATACCAAACAGTACCTAAGTCAAGCTGGTGTCTTTCATTAGGTTTGAAGCGCATTTTAACTAAACCACCTTTAGGTGAGCTAGCTGAGGAATTGGCGGAGTCTAATTTAGTGCCATTACCCGTTTTATAGTTACCTTCATTTTTGTAAGCACCTGCTGCGATGATACTGAGCGTACCATCCTCTCCACCTACCTCAGTAAAACGATGACCTACTGCAGCTAGACCTGAGGCATGCATGCCATTATTACCCAAACGGATTCGAGTGAGGCCACCGGTATTACCAAAAGCCAATACGTCATCCTCAGTGATTGTTGTTAAGTTAGCGGCACCTGCTAGTGCGCCAGTGCCATGAGCACCCTTAACAACACCACGAGTCACATTAATCCCACCTAGCAGTTCAGGATGTACATAGATTAAGCTATTCCCAGATGAGGTATGACTTGCAATGTTTTTAAAGGTTTGCGGAACGCCATCAAGCATGGTGTTAATACGACCATAACCACTTAAACCACGAATACTAATCTCTATCCCAGGTTGATTACTTAATTGGTTGGTGAAGACCCCTGGTATCCCACGCAAGACACGCTGTGGATCGCCTGCATTTTTTAACTGAAGATCGTCTTCGTGAACTTCACTATTAGTATAGTAAGAAGTGGCGCGTAGATTAATGCCATGCAATTCAATGACAGGCGTTGAGCTAGTTGTGGTGTCTTGTGAGTAGACGGGAAGAGTAATGGCACCTGTAATAATAAGTACCGGTAATTTTAAACGCATCAAAAACCTCATGCTTAATATTAATCATAATAAGAATCGTTATCATTATTGTTCGAGGTTTGATGTAAGTCAAGTGTTACTAAGTTTTAATAATAATTAATCCTTGTTTAGTTATTGTTTTTCTGAATTAAAAAGCAAAAGGACCGGTCTCATGGGAGAAGCGGTCCTTTGAATGTGTTTAGGCTGTTAATCTTAAGTTTTCTTGAAAAACTCAGATTTTAAATCCATGGATTGGCCATCGACGCGGCCAGAGAAGTTGTGGTCACCTGCTTGTAAGCGAATGGATTTTACGCGCGTGCCTTGCTTAATCACGGTGGAGCTGCCTTTGACGCGTAAATCCTTAATTAACACCACATCATCACCGTCTTGTAGTCGCGTGCCGTGCGCATCAAAGACCTGCAAACCATCGTCCTCTTCAACGTCTGGCTCGGACGCTAACCATTCGTGAGCACATTCAGGGCACACGAGCTGCATACCGTCATGGTACGTTAACTCAGACTGACATTGAGGACAGGGTGGAAAAGGCATCATCATCTCCTTATAACTAGTTTTGATTTAAAATAAATCAATGTAATTAGCCGAAATATAAGGCATTATAAGCTTTATATTGCCTAAGTGCCAAATCAGCTGGTGCTTAATGGCTAAGCAGCTCGATGGATTTAATTTGCGCTAGGGTTGTACAACCGCTGAGTGCCATGCAGACCTCTAATTCCGTCCGTAGTATATGCAATACATGCGCCACACCGGGAGCACCAGCTGCGGCGAGGGCATATAGATAGGGACGGCCGATCATGACGGCGGTGGCACCTAAAGCCAATGCAATAAATACGTCGCTACCGCGTCGAATGCCGCCATCCACCAACACGGGTATGCGCCCGTCAATAAGATCACAGATGCTTTTTAAGACCCTTGCGGTTGGGGGCAAGATATCCAAGACTCTGGCGCCATGATTGGACACAATTATGCCCTTCGCACCAATTTCAAGGGCTTTTTGCGCATCTAGGGGATGTAATATGCCCTTAAGCATCACGGGTAAGGGACAGTTTTCTATAAACTGCTGGACCTTGTCCCAATTAGGGGCATTGGCTAAAAAACCGCTACCAAAGATGGGGCTTTCTCCGGGCGCGCCTTGCGGCAGCGGCGGCATATCAAAGTCCTCCAGTAGCACTGCTTGAATGTCATCTGGTAAAGCAAAACCAGCCCGTTGTTCACGATTTCTAAGGCCATTTACGGGAGCATCTACGGTTAACACAATGGCCTCAATGCCGAGTGCTTGCGCTTTACTCAAGAGTTTTTGGGAGGCGCTCTCATCTGTTTGCCAATACCATTGCAACCACTTGGTACCCGGCGCCTGCTCACATAGTGGCTCTAGTGGGGTCGAGCTCTGCATGCTGATAATATAAGGTGTCTCCATTGCCGCTGCGGCAAGGGCAGAGGCGATTTCACCAGCGGGATGGGCCATTCGTTGAAAGGCGATGGGGGCACAGAAAATCGGAAAGGGATGCGTTTTATTAAGTAAAGAAAAAGCGATGGTGGCTCCATCAAAATCGCTTAATACACGGGGCATGACGCTGTATTGATGCCAAGCGTGGATATTATCCACTAATAAACGCTCATCCGCTACACCGCCTGAAAAATAGGCCCACGCTTGTGGTGACATGCGTGCTTTGGCCAGCTCAATATAGTCGTCCACTGCGACGACATCAGCTGGGATTTGGCTTAAGGGGGCTAAGGCCATGCTATACCTCGGCCCATTCGCGAATCAGATTATGATAAACGCCACTGAGTGCAATGGCTTCTGCTCTACCATCTTGGCTCATGGATAGTCGCTGAATACTCTGATCCAATTGCCACAGTAAACGTCGACGATGGGCTTGGCGAATCATGCTTTGGGCCCAGAAAAATGAGGCAAAGCGCACTCCAGAGGTGACCGGTTCCACGCGGTGTAAACTGTCGCCAGGATACACTACCATATCACCTGCTTTTAATTTGACGGAATGGCTGCCGTAGCTATCCTCTATGATCAGCTCACCACCCTCATACTCATCTGGCTCACTGAAAAAAATGGTGCTAGACACATCGCTGCGCATCATTTGCTGGCCTTCGGGTAGATTGAAAATGGAGTTATCAATGTGGTTGCCGTAGGTGCCACTATGTTCATAGCGATTAAAGCGTGGTGGCAGAATTTTAGCGGGGAGGGCAGCGGCAATATAGCTAGGATTGGCACGCAAGACTTGTCTTAAAAAATCACCTAGTTCTAAGGCTAATTCACTTTGGGGGTTGAGTTGTAGATTGTGCTTAACATCCTGTGCCAGGAAACCTGCTGTTTTTTTACCATCCTCCCAGTTAGCCTTTTCTAAACGCTGTCGAATGATACTCAGCTCATCGGTTGATAGTAGATTTTCAATTACAATAATCATTGGTATAACCCATAAAAAAACCACCCACTCTAGTATAAATAAAGTGGGTGGTAGCTTAAATGCTAAAAAGGATTAATATTTAAATCTAGCATTTAAGGTGTAGGAACGGCCAGGGCCGACGTTAGCAAAAATGCCCACATGTGAAGCATCATAGACACGGGTATCGGTGATGTTATTCACATTGGCTTGGAGCTCAACATGCTTGTTCACATCCCAGCGTACCATGGCATCCCATACTAGATGCGATGGTAGCTTTTTGGTATTGGCGTCATCGACATAGCGCTTACCAACATAGGTGATACCTGTACCGACGGTCACCGCAGGGTGTACCTGATAGCTGGTCCATACATTAGCGCTATGTTTGGCGATAAACTTCGTTTGATTGCCATCAAAGACGTTTTTGCCGTTACGGTATTCTAGGATCTTAGGATCTAAATAAGTCCAACCGGCCGCAATATTCCACTTATCGGTGATTGAGCCATTAAGCGATAGCTCCACACCGCGTACACGGTTCTTACCGATATTTTGTACCGAACCATCAAGGTCAGATGAACGGGCATTATTTTTGCGGGTCTCAAAGATAGCGGCAGCAACGCTTAAGCGCTCATTCAGTAGATCCCACTTGGTACCTAACTCATAGCTGTGGGCGCGCTCAGGCTTTAGATCCTCATAGATTTTAGCTGCGCCCGCTGGACCGTCTGCACCACCTGCCTGACCTAAGTTTTCACCTGGCGGGTTAGCAGAACTAGCATACGAGAAGTAGATAGAACCGTACTCCACAGGTTTATAAATTAAGGCAGCTTGCCAACTCACGATATTGTGATCGGCACGTTGATTGTTAAGCGCATCGTGCACTCTGAAATTATCGAAGCGAACACCGGCGTTAACTAACCAGTTTGGATTAAACGTGATGGTATCAAATAAATAGACTGATTTAGTCCTGATATCACCTGCTTTGCTTTTATCACCAAAGCTTTTGTTGACGTGCCCCCAGTCTTGGTGTGGGTTAGGCTGCCAGAAGTTATCATGACTTCTGCCGATCTTTACCTTGCTCGTATCACGGTTATAGATATCCTCTTTAGCAAATTCGAAGCCCGCATTAATGCTGTGCATTACGGAGCCTGTGTTAAATTCACCATAAATATCGGTCTGGTTGATGAGCGATTCTGCTAAGCGCCAACGAGCACGATCATCGCGTCGGAACATGAGGTTCTCATCAAGCGAGCGACAACTTGCTAAATGGGCTTTTGGACCTGGGGCTAATTTACCACGACGCATCGAACCGCAGTTATCAAAGCTTGGGCGAGTATAGAGGTACTTATTTAAGCTACGACCGTAGCGGGTTAAGTTACGTACGGTAAAGTTATCGTTAATATCATGCTCTAATTCAATGGTCGCCGTATCAAAGATGTTTTTTCTAAAGTCCGCACCATAACGACCGTAGTAATTACTACGGTTAGGTTTTAATGGCTCGCTCATATCAGGCTGGCGAAAATTTTGATACGGTATACCAAAGTCTGGTGTGTCGTTATTTTCAATATGTGAGTAGCTTAAGATAGCGCGTGTTGGTGTGCCTAAACCAAAGGCGATAGACGGAGCAATACCCCAGCGGTCATACTTGACCGGACCACGACCGGGCACCTGACCACCCATACGCATGGCATTTAAGCGGAAGGCGATGCTATCGGTTAAGACTGCATTCCCATCAAAGGTTAAACGATGCTGACCACGGTTACCATAGGTGACACCGCCTTCGATCGCATTGTTTAAGTGAGGCTTCTTGGTCACGAGGTTAATGCTACCACCGGTACCACCACGGCCTGTATAGGCTGAACTTGGGCCCTTTACTACTTCTACCGATTCTAGGTTAAAGGTTTCGTGTGAACCGCGTGCATAGTCACGTGCACCATCAATAAAAATATCGGTACTGGCTTCGTAACCACGAATAAATGGACGGTCACCTGTGGGCGTACCACCTTCACCTGAGCCTAGGGTCACACCCGGCGTGGTTCTTAATACGTCTTGTAATGAAGTGGCTGCTCTGTCTTTCATCAGCTCTTCTGTCACCACATTCACTGTACGCGGCGTATCCACTAATGGCGCCGTCATTTTGCGTGATTGGGCGCGCGTTACCTGGTAGTTGCTCGCTGCGCTCGCTTCAACGTTGAGCGACGGCAGCTGTTGCACATTCCCTTGCTCCTGTGCCAGCGCAATACCACTGCCTAAGGCAGCAGACATGGCAGAAAATAGCACCGTCTGTGTGATCGGCTTATTTAAATCAAACTTTGTAGACATTAATTTTTCCCTTTCCCTCTGAGGAAAATTGAGTGTTAAAAAGTGGAGCCCTTGATTTATGTCAAGAACACTAATGCAAATTATAATGATTGCTATTAAGAAAGGCAAAGATTTTAATGTATTTGCAATAATTGTTAATTTTCTGTAAGTTTTTTACAACAATGTTAAGGGATAGAGGACTTGGGCTAGGGTAGTAAAAAATCAGCCGTTCATGCGCTGAACGGCTTTGTATTGATGAGGGGAAGTGAGGGCAGGGTGGCTAATTATCCCAGCGCTCGGGATCGTAGGAGAAAACGGGCAGTGACCATTGCCATTTCAATGCGGCTAAGCGCATACTGAGGCCCAGTACAAAAGGTACCAGTAAGGTGATATTTTCATTAAACTTAAAGTAAATCAGTAGCAGATAGACATTTGCCACAATAAAGGACACGCTCGCATAGAGCTCCTTGCGAAGCACTAAGGGCGTGCGATTACACATAATATCTCTGAGTATGCCGCCGAAAATCCCCGTCGTAATCCCTGCCATAATTACCACGGGTAGGGCATAGTTCAGTTTCAGCGCGACATTGCAACCAATAATGGTAAAGGCAACCAGACCCATGGCATCCACTAATAAGAAGATCTGATTGAGTTTACGCATGTATTTGGCAATGACAATGGTAAACAGGCCAGCACCAATGGTGAGATAAATATAGAGTGGGTGTTGGGTCCAAGTGATGGGGTAGTTGCCGAGCAGCATATCACGCACGGTACCACCACCAAGTGCAGTTAAAAAGGCAATCAGCGCAACGCCGAATAAGTCCATATTGCGACGACCAGCGGCTAGTGCCCCGGACATGGCTTCGGCAGTAATAGCGATCACAAAAATATAGTTTAACATCATCGGCAAGACCTACTAGATTGTGATGCCACTCCCTCTGTTCTTGGTACCTGAGAGTTTTGATAGCTAAGGCTACTTGCTCCTTCGGTGGGTTAGTCATCTAACCACTCTCCAGTTGGCGGATAATTGCGATGTGCAGTACATGAGCCTGAGCGTTTATGGGAGTTTGCGCCTTCGGCGGGTGTAGAAAACCTCTCTCCTGCGACAGAGCATGATTATACGCTAGAAAGCATGAATGTAAATTAAGATTTGCCCTAGTTATCTTATTAATAAGTGTAATAGTTCATTAAAGATTTTGATTAAAATCAAAAATTGTCAATAAGTGATTAAATGCTAGCGAAGTTTCATGTTAATATTCATTACAAAAGATGTATTTAAAATACATATATTTTTCAAGTTAAAAATTAAAGCTTAAGAGAGCTTTTCTTGGCTGTAGGTAGAGGAAAAGCTAAGGAGAATATCTTGCTATATCGACAAAATATACCAGTAAATCCTTCAGATAGTTCTGGGTCAACTCAGTTAGAGTGCTTAGCATGCCCCTTTTCTAAATCCTTTCTACCATTTCTGCTGAGCTTTATGCTCATTGTTTGCTGTATGTTCTTTAGCTCAGCTGCTGTGGCTAACTCGCGCTTGGGTGAGTTTCTCGCTACGGTTCAAGCTTCTGAGGTGTTTCCTGACGCTGATGGTTATGGTGCCGTTCAGGGTAATCCGCCCTATGCTCAGGTATTTAAAGGCCAGGAGGCTGTGGGCTATGTATTTCTGACCACGGATATTGTGAACACGCGTGGTTATTCTAGTAAGCCTATTGATACCTTAGTGGCATTGGATAATGAGGGTAAGATTGTCGGTGCTAAATTAGTTGAACACCACGAACCAATTGTTTTAATTGGTATTCCTGAAACCAAGATGGTCGATTTCATTAACGGCTACATTGGTATGAACTTAATTAAAAACCCATTACCGGTCGGCGCGCCGCCACCAGTCGATATGATTAGTGGTGCTACGGTGACATTGATGGTTATTGGTGACAGTATTTTGCGTTCATCCAGAATTATGGGGCAAGCGTATCAAATTGGTATGTCACCAGATGCGGTCTCTCCCGTTGCCGATACCGTAGCAAGAGCTGAGACTGACACTAAGGCGACACCTAAAGTAATTAATCAAGACCTGTTGGAGATAAAGTCTTGGGATGTTTTATTAGAAGAGGGCGCTGTTGCTAATCTAAACATCAACGTTGGTGAGATTAATCAACGCTTCATAGACTCTGGTCGTCCCGGGGCTGGGCGTAAAGAAATAGGTGGGGACCCTGACGCTGAGTTTATTGATTTGTATGCGGCGGTGGTGTCTGTGCCATCCATTGGTCGTAGTCTTTTAGGAGAGGCTGAGTTTGACTATATGCAGTCTCGCCTAAAGGAAGGACAGCAAGCGATCCTGATTGCCGGTAATGGCATTTATTCTTTTAAAGGCTCAGGTTATGTGCGCGGTGGCATTTTTGACCGTTTCGATATTATTCAGGGCGAACATAGTTTCCGTTTTACCGACTTGGAACATAAGCGACTTTATGATGTGATGGCTGAGGGGTCGCCTCGCTTTAAAGAAGTTGGTTTATTTTTTGTATCTGAGGATTATGATTTCTTTAATCCGGTTGAACCTTGGCGTCTGCAGTTGTTAGTTCAGCGTGAAATCACCGTGCATGAGAAAATTTTCATTCCAGTCGAGCTAAATTATCATTTGCCAGAAATTTATACCATGGATGATCCTTCTGCACCGGTGGTGACAGACATCGCTGCAGCTGTAGCGACGCCTTCTCAAGCCGAAACGGCTGGACCTGTTGATCACCAAGTCACTGATCATGCGCAAATGTTTGCGGACGACGTACCGTTATGGCAGATTATTTGGAAAACTAAATTGCCACAGATTATCGTGGTTGTTATTGCACTGATATTGCTTGGCTTTGTATTCTTCTTCCAGCATGCCTTGGCGCGTCACGAGAAGCTATACAATTACTTCCGCACTGCTTTCTTACTATTTAGTCTGTTTTATATCGGCTGGTACGCCAATGCACAATTATCAGTAGTCAACGTCTTAACCTTTACCACCTCACTGCGGACAGAGTTTAATTGGGAATACTTCCTGATGGATCCCGTTGTCTTTATTCTCTGGTGTGCCACAGCGATCTCTATGATCTTCTGGAATCGTGGTGCATTCTGCGGCTGGTTATGTCCCTTTGGCTCCTTACAGGAACTATTGAATAAAGTAGCTAAAAAGCTGGGCATTAAACAGATCAAGGTGCCTTATGCTATTCATCATCGGGCGGCTGCAATTAAATACGTCATTTTTATTGCTTTATTCGGCTTCTCTTTATATGGCCTGGCATTTGCCGAGAAATTGGCTGAAGTTGAACCATTTAAGACGGCAATTATCTTGAAGTTCTTGCGCAGTTGGCCGTTTGTTACTTTTGCAGTGTTATTACTTGTTGCAGGTCTATTTATTGAACGCTTTTATTGCCGCTATTTATGTGCCCTTGGTGCCGGCTTAGCGATTCCTGCTAGGTTACGAATTTTTGACTGGTTACGCCGTTACAAAATGTGTGGTGACCCATGTCAGCGTTGTGCGGTGGAGTGTCCGGTTGATGCGATTACACCGGAAGGTCCTATTGAACCTAATGAGTGTATCCAGTGCTTACATTGTCAGATGTTGTATTTACATGAGAAAAAATGTCCTGAATTAATTCAACGTTCGGCTAAACGTCGTCGTCCATCACCTGGTGCGAAAGCGAGTCCGGAGCCGGTGTTTACAGAAGAGGTATTACGCTTTATGCCTAATGCCACTGCTTTTGAAGCAAAGCCCAAGAAGCAGAAAGAGGGTAGATAGTTTGGTGTTCTATTTATTCTGAGTCATCGTGCTTGAAAAAGCACAATAATCCATGAGGTTTACTATGAAAGATAATGCAGACAAGAAGCCAATTCTTGAAATGAAGCGCCGTCGCTTTTTAGGTGCGGCAGCAGCTACCGGTGCTGCCGGTTTTGCGGGTGGCGTCGGATTGCCTAAAGTCTTTGGCGCTAAGAACGCCCATGCTCAAGCTAAAGGTGCTGAAGGTGGTTTGGATAATCATGTAGGTCCTGGTGAATTGGACGAGTACTACGCCTTTAACTCAGGTGGTCAGTCTGGTGAAATCCGTATTCTAGGCTTACCTTCTATGCGTGAGCTTATGCGTATCCCAGTTTTTAATATGTGTAGTGCTACCGGTTGGGGGCGTACCAATGAGAGCCTAGAGATACTTAATGGGAATATTACGCCACAAACTCGCCAGTTCTTGGAAGATCAGAACTTACGTTGCTTGCCTAACGGTGACGCGCATCACCCGCATATGTCCTTCACTGATCAAACCTATGACGGTCGTTATGTTTACATTAATGATAAGGCCAATAACCGTATTGCTCGTATTCGCTGTGATGTAATGAAAACCGACAAGATTGTTGAGTTACCTAACGTTGCAGCAGTTCACGGTTTACGTCCACAGCGTTATCCTAAGACTGGTTACGTATTTTGTAATGGTGAACATATTATCCCGCTGCCTAATGATGGTACTGTGATGGATAATCCAAAAGAGAATTTCTTTGCTGTCTATACTGCGGTTGACGGTGAAACCATGGAAATTGCATGGCAGGTCAAGGTTGACGGTAACCTTGATAACGGTGATGCGGATTACCAAGGTAAATACTCCTTTGCTACTTGTTATAACTCTGAGCAAGCACTTAATTTAGCAGGTTCTTCTGCTAATGAGCAAGACTGGGTAGTGGTCTTTAATATTAAGCGTATTGAAGAAGCGATTGAAAAAGGTGATTATGAGGAACTAAACGGCGTGAAGATGGTTGATGGACGTCATGGTTCGCCATACACTCGTTATATTCCGATCCCTAACTCTCCGCACGGTTGTAACGCTGCTCCTGATGGTATTCACATTGCTCTTAATGGTAAGGTCTCCCCAACTGTCACTTTAATTGACGTGCGCAGATTGGATGATTTGTTTGATGACAAGATCGAACCGCGTGATTGTGTGGTGGCTGAGCCTCAGTTAGGTTTAGGTCCTCTACACACTGCCTTCGATGGTCGTGGTAATGCTTACACTACACTCTTTATTGATAGCCAATTAGTGAAATGGAATATCGATTTAGCGAGACGTCAGTACGAGGGTGAAGATGTTGACCCAATTATTCAGAAACTTGATGTTCACTACCAGCCAGGTCATAATCACTCAACCATGGGTGAGACGAAAGATGCTGATGGTAAGTGGTTAGTTTCTCTGAATAAATTCTCTAAAGACCGATTTCTTAACGTTGGTCCATTAAAGCCTGAAAACGATCAGTTAATTGATATTTCGGGTGATGAGATGAAATTAGTCGCTGACGTACCAAGTTTTGCTGAACCGCACGATATGCTTTTAGTACATCGTTCCGTCGTTAATCCGAAAAATATCTGGGATCGCGATGACCCGCAATGGGAAACTGCAAGACAACAAGCCAAGGCCGATGGTGTTGATTTAGATACAGCTAACACAGTCATTAGAGATGGTGATAAAGTGCGTGTTTATATGACGGCGACTGCACCTCAGTTTGGTTTAAGCCAGTTTGAAGTAAATCAAGGTGATGAAGTCACTGTGTATGTCAGTAACGTGGAAGTAATTGAAGACTTGACTCACGGCTTTACGTTAGAAGGTCATGGTATTGCGATGGAGGTTTCTCCGGGTCAAACTGCTTCAGTAACTTTTAAAGCCTCACGTCCTGGCGTACAGTGGTACTACTGCCAGTGGTTCTGCCATGCATTACATATGGAGATGTCTGGTCAGATGTTGGTTCACCCTAAAAAGGTGTAATTGAGTGTCTATGACTTTATTTAGATGGCAACGTCTTATAAGTCTAGCATCTAGTGGGTTGTTTGGTGCGTTGATGCTGCACTCAGCAGCCCACAGTGATGTGCATGTTGTTCAGGAAGGTGATGATTTACAAGCCGTCCTGAACGCTGCACAGTCAGGTGATACGATTCAGCTTGAGTCAGGTCAATATGAAGGGCAGTTTGTTGTTGATGTTAACAATCTCAAACTCATTGGCCCCGATGATCATAGCGCGGTGCTTAAGGGAGCTCGTGAAGGACGTACTCTCTGGATTAAAAGTGAAGACGTGACGGTACGTTCTTTAACGGTCATGAATTCTGGTCAGAGTTTATCGCAGATGGATGCCGGCATTTTCCTGGATAAAACAGCGCACCGAGCTTTAATTGAAAAAAATCGCGTGTTGGACAATTTGGTCGGCGTTTATCTTTGGGGGCCGCATAATGTGGTGGTCCGGGAAAATTATATCGTCGGCAATAATAAATTACGTATGTCAGAACGTGGTAATGGGGTGACGGTCTGGAACTCTCCTGGCAGTCAAGTTTTAAAAAATGACATTCTCAATGGTCGTGATGGCATTTTCTCTAACACGAGTAGGGAAAATGTCTTTTCCGGTAATACCTTTAGAAATTTACGTTATGGGGTGCATTATATGTACACCAATGACAGTGAGGTGTCGGACAATATATCTTTAGATAATGATATTGGTTATGCGATTATGTTTTCAGATCGCATCCAAGTATTGCGCAATATATCAATTAATAGTAGAGATCAGGGTGTGATGATGAACTACGCCAATCACTCTACGGTAATAGCTAATGCAGTTCATAAAGCCGAGAAATGCGTTTATTTCTATAACGCCAATATCAATAAAATCACAGATAATTATTTTGAACAATGTGAGATTGGTGTTCATTATACGGGCGCTGCTCAAGGTAATGTCATTTTTAATAATGCCTTTGTTTACAACCAGACTCAGGTCAAGTATGTAGGTACTCGTTATGAGGACTGGGCTTATGAGGGCAGGGGTAACTACTGGAGCGATCATAGTGGTTTTGATTTGGATGGCGATGGGATTTCGGATACAGCCTATCGACCTAATGACATTATTGATCAAGTCATTTGGCGGGCACCCAGCAGCCGCATTTTATTAAATAGTCCGGCTGTCGCTGTCGTGCGTTGGGCGCAATCACAGTTTCCTGCTTTATTACCAGGTGGTCTGATGGATAGCTCACCGATTATGCGGATGCCGCAAACCCAGACTTATGAAAAACTACAGGAGTTGTTGGATGAGCGCAAATGAGTTGGTTTGTCTTGAACAGGTCGAAATGACTTACGGTAAACGGACAGTTATTCATTCTCTGGATATGGTTTTACACGAAGGTGAGTGCGTTGCTTTGGCTGGACATAACGGCGCTGGTAAAAGTACGGTAATGAAGTTGATCCTGGGACTAATTAGTCCGAGCAAGGGGGAGGTGCGCTTACTCGGACGCCAAGCTTCCGCTCGTCAATCAGTCAAGCTACGCTTTGATATAGGTTACTTACCCGAAGTCGTGTCTTTGTACCCGAATTTGACTGGCAGGGAAACACTAGATTTTTATGCTGAACTAAAACAAATCAAGGATAGGTCTTATCCTGAGTTATTGGCAAAAGTCGGGATCGCTAATGCCGCTAAACAACGAGTTAATACTTACTCTAAAGGTATGAAACAGCGTTTGGCTTTGGCTCAGGCGCTTTTAGGTGATCCTAAAATTTTATTATTTGATGAACCGACTACAGGTTTAGATCCGGCATCACGACAACAATTTTACGACATCATTCGTGAGCTTCGTGAACGTGGTGCAACGATTTTATTATGCACTCACGCTTTGACTGAGCTTGAAGGTAATGTTGATAGAGTAGTGGTGATGAATCAAGGGCTTAAGGTCGCTGATGGTAGTTTAGATAGTTTACGCAGTGACAGTGGATTGAGCTATCGTATTCAGATAAAAACCGTCACAGACAATCCACCGGATACGGGGCACGAGTGGCAGAGAATTGATGCTAATATTTATCGATTCAATTGTGAACAAAATGAAAAAATGTCATTGCTCAGTACGCTAGTACAAAATCCCCACGTTTTGGATGTGAATACATATGCGCCGAGTTTAGATGAAATCTATGCTCATTATTTAAGAAGAGAGGATGTATGAGGCAAATCCTGTCTATCAGTCTAAAAGAAATCCGTGACGGTTTAAGAAATCGCTGGGTATTGGCAACCACTTTATTGTTAGTGGTGTTTGCTTTGGTGCTTGGTTTATTGGGTACAGCTCCGACTGGTACGGTCAAGGTTGATCCTTTAACCGTGACGTTGGTGAGTTTGTCCAGTCTATCGATATTTTTAATTCCACTGATTGCCTTATTGCTTAGTTATGACGCCATTGTTGGTGAGGTTGAGCGTGGCACGATGTCTTTGTTGCTAAGTTATCCAGTTGCGCGTTGGCACGTGTTAGCTGGAAAGTTTATTGGGCATGTGGCTATTTTAGCGATTGCTACCGTCGTGGGTTATGGGATTGCCGGACTCGTATTGCATTTTATTTACGGTTCTAGCACTGAGGCGTGGATAGATTTCTCCAAAATGATTACTTTAAGTATTTTTTTGGGGGCGAGTTTTTTAAGTCTTGGCTATTTGCTGAGTACGCTGGTTAAAGAGCGAGCCACTGCTGCTGGTTTAGCACTTTTTGTATGGCTCTTTATGGTGGTGATTTTTGATATCGCACTGATCGGTATTTTGGTGGCCGATACGCAGCAAACGATTACCGCTGATACGCTGAACTATATATTACTCTTTAATCCAGCTGATATTTACCGTTTACTGAATTTAGTGGACTCTGAAAATATTTCTGTTTTTGCAGGAATGGCGGGGTTGAGTGATCAAATGAATTTGCGAGTCAGTGTTTTGTATGTCGCCTTAAGCTTATGGGTAATGGTGCCCTTTATTCTTGCTGTAGCAGTATTTAATCGTAAGCAGTTATAACATATCGGAGAAATTTTGATGAAAATGACATTTAAAGTGATTGGAGCTTCTTTATTATTATGTTTTAGCCTGACTGCTTGTAAACCAAGTTCAGAGTCTGTAGAAGTACCTCTTGCTGCACAAATCAGTGATGACTCAACAGGGCATTTTTGTCATATGTTTTTGTCTGAGCACGATGGTCCTAAAGCACATTTATTCTTGACAGATCAGGAGGATCCGATTTGGTTTACCGAGGTAAACCAGCTCTTTGCTTTCCGTCTATTGCCAGAAGAGGCTAAAAATATTAGCGCTATGTACGTTAATGACGCTACAGATGTAGAAGATTGGACTGACCACAGCGTAAACAAAAAATGGCTAGACGCAAAAACCGCTTTTTATGTGATTGAAAGTTCTTTTGTCGGGGGGATGGGTAGCTCAGATGCTTTACCGTTTAAAGAGCGCGCAAAGGCCGAAGAATATTCCAGCACTCATGGTGGACGTGTGGTGACCTTTGATGAAATGCCAAAGTCTTTTGTGTTCCAGCAACCTCCACAATCGCATGCAGGACATGGCACACAAGGTGCTCATGATAATCATGGTTCTAAAGCAGAGCATTCTGCCCATGATGCGCACCATAATCACTAATTGGTGAAAAATGATGAAGCAACCTTTTAAGACCAAGCGACGACAAATTCTTGCTTTGTTTTGTAGCACAGTAGCGCTATCACAATGGCCACTGGTGTCACTTGCTAATTCCAATGAGGTGGAATTGTTAGAGTGGCGTGGGATTGCGCTAGGCGCTGATGCACAGTTAAAAATCTACCACGAGGATAAGCACGAGGCCCGTCACCTGCTTCAGGCCATATTAAAAGAGGTTCAGCGTCAAGAGCGTTTGTTTAGTTTATACCGAGATGATAGTGTTATTAGCCACTTAAATAATGAGGGTGAAGTCTCCGGATTTTCTCATGATTTTTATTGGCTAATGTCTTTAGCTGATGAGCATGTCAGATTAACTCACGGAGTGTTCGACCCAACTGTTCAGATACTTTGGGAAACTTATAGAGATTATCTTATTGAGAATCCTCAGGCCAGTCCGGAGGAGTTAAAGGCAAGAATAACAGAAGTGCGGCACTTACTAGGTTGGGACGGTATTCAATTAACGCCTAATCGTATTCGCTTAGCAAAACCGGGACAGCGTATTACTCTCAATGGCATTGCTCAGGGTTTTATTACCGATAGAGTCACGGATCTAATGCAACAACGAGGAGTAGACCATGCCCTAATCAATATGGGTGAAATTCGTGGTTTATTACCGTTGGGCAAAGCACCTTGGTCCTTGGGGATAGCTGATCCGCTTGATGCTAGTCTGATTTTAAAAACGCTTGAACTCGGTAATCAAGCAATGGCAACCTCATCTTCTAGAGGCACTTATCTAAGCTATGAAAAAAGTATTAATCATATCTTTGATCCCGCAACTTCACAATCCGATGAGCGCTATTTAAGTGTTACAGTAATTGCTCCAACCGCAACTCAAGCAGATGCTTTGGCAACGGCCTTTTCGATAATGCCAATAGAGTCGATTAAGAACACCTTAAAGCAGATTTCAAAGGTCTCGGTATGGATTTTAGATCGGGATCGACAGTGGATTGAATTGTCTTAGTGGTGAATAAAATCAGGGCCTTAGTCAGTTTGAATAAGGCCCGGCTGCTTGTGCTGTTGACGCTTTAGTTTTATCGTAGTTTTTCTGCGTGATAAGCAATATGCTCTGCGATAAAGCTAGCAATAAAGTAGTAGCTATGGTCATAGCCTTCGTGATAGCGAATATCCGCAGCGATCCCAGCATCCGCACAGGCTTTTTCTAGCAGCGGTGTGCGCAATTGCTCCTCGTAGAAAGTATCCGCAAGCCCCTGGTCCACTAATAAGCTGCGTACACGAGCGCCATGTTCAATGAGTTTGACCGCATCGTATTGTTGCCAGGTCGTCTTGTCATCACCTAAATAGGCGCCAAGGGCTTTGTGACCCCAAGGCACTTGCGTAGGTGAGACAATCGGTGCAAAGGCAGATACGCTAGTATAAAACTCGGGATTTTTAAGTGCCAGTACTAAGGCGCCATGACCACCCATTGAATGGCCGCAAATGGATTGCTTATCACTCACGGGGAAATGCTCACGGATCAAGGCCGGCAATTCTTCGACAATATAATCGTACATGCGGTAGTGCTTTGCCCAAGGCGCTTCGGTGGCATTAAGGTAAAAGCCAGCACCTTGACCTAAATCATAGCCCTCATCATCAGCCACATCCTCACCGCGAGGGCTAGTGTCCGGGCAGACGACAATCAGTCCCTGTTCGGCTGCATAGCGCTGAAAACCAGCTTTTGTAATAAAGTTCTGCTCATTGCAGGTAAGACCTGAGAGCCAATAAAGCACAGGAAGTTTTTTATCTTTGGCTTGTGGTGGGATGTAAATCGCAAAGTTCATTGGACAAGACAAAAGCTCGGACTGATGCTCCCAAACCTCTTGCGAGCCACCAAAAACCAAGTGTTGTTCTTTTTGTTTCATAAAGCCTCCAAATTAGTAAACAATCACCGAGCGGATTGACTTGCCTGCATGCATTAAGTCAAAAGCCTCGTTAATTTGATCGAGTGGCATGGTATGTGTGACAAAAGGGGCTAATTCAATATCACCCTTCATCGCTTCTTCTACCATGCCGGGCAATTCACTGCGGCCCTTAACGCCTCCAAAAGCGGTGCCTTTCCACGTGCGACCGGTTACCAGCTGGAACGGGCGCGTGGAAATTTCTTGACCAGCGCCAGCGACACCGATGATCACGGATTGTCCCCAGCCTCGATGGGCTGTTTCGAGTGCGTCGCGCATCACATTGACATTGCCGATACACTCAAAGGTGTGGTCAAAGCCCCATTTGCTGATGTCTAGTAAAACGTCTTTGATGGGTTTATCGTGATCTTTAGGGTTGATACAATCAGTTGCCCCAAATTGTTTGGCCAGTTCAAATTTATCTGAATTCAGATCGATAGCAATAATGCGACCTGCTTTGGCTTGACGCGCGCCTTGCACCACCGCTAAACCAATGGCCCCTAGGCCGAACACGACCACTGAGTCGCCCTCTTGTACCTTGGCAGTATTGTGTACGGCACCGATACCCGTGGTGATACCACAACCTAGTAGGCATACATGTTCTGGATTAGCATCTGGGTTGATTTTAGCGAGAGAAACCTCGGCTACCACCGTGTATTCACTAAAGGTTGAGCAGCCCATATAGTGATAGATGGGCTCACCTTGATAAGAGAAGCGGGTGGTGCCATCAGGCATGACGCCCTTGCCCTGGGTCTCACGCACAGCAACACAGAGGTTGGTTTTACCGGAGGTACAGAATTCACATTCTCCACATTCGGCAGTATAAAGCGGGATCACGTGGTCGCCCGGTTTGACACTTGTCACCCCTTCGCCCACCTCAACCACAATACCAGCGCCTTCGTGGCCTAGCACCGCTGGGAACACGCCTTCAGGGTCATCGCCCGAGAGGGTAAATGCATCGGTATGGCAAACACCGGTATGCGTACAACGAATTAATACCTCGTCCTTTTTGGGTGGGGCCACATCAATTTCGACGATTTTTAGTGGTTGACCCGGAGCAAAAGCAACGGCGGCACGTGATTTAATCATGACGATCTCCTGTCTACTAAAAGGAATAATGTAAGGTCCACTATAGCCTTAGTTTATGCGGCGAGTCATTATTTCCGATACTTTTCGGGGTTTATGCTTGGCTAATTGAACTTTATCTAGCGAGATAAACTCTAAAGGCTTGCTTTGTTAGAGCTTTGTTGTTAAGACTTCAGTTAAAATAGTCTGCTAGCCTTTTGGCCGTCGTGTCATTTTTTATATGGACCTGATTGTTTTATGTTTCCAGAGTCGTCCTTTTGGTTGATTATTGCGATTGCAGCGTTTAGCGCATTATTGCCTTTTTTTACTGAAAAATCCTTTGTCTTTGTGCCTTGGCGCCAACAGGGCGAGTCAAGCGCTACACCAGCTTGGCTGATTGCTGTGCGTGCCTTTTTGCAGTGGATATTAATTATTGTTGCGGCCTATCTCATGGCCAATAGCGCAGCGCATAGCTATCAATTAATCGCCTTTGGCGGCAGCTTGCTATTATTTGCCTTGCCCTTATTAACCGTTAGTCGACAGGTGCCGGTTAAAAGCTTTGCTGTGCGTATTTTTGAGCTATTGGCCTTTTATTTCTTTGTGGGGGCGATTGGCTTTGTGATTGAGGGCTATTATGCTAATGCGCATAGCCAACAATGGCAGTTTTATGCGATTGCGCTGTGCTTATATATTGTGTTGGCATATCCCGGTTTTGTGTATCGCCACTTATTTAGAAACCGTTTTAACCGCCGCTTAATTGCCCAAACTCAATTGGCCGATGACGAGTAGGGTGGCGCTGCGGCTGATGTAAGTAGTCGCGGGTATGGTCACGGTCTGAATCCTACTTCACAATAAGTACCATCTCAACCTTAAGGTGGTACTTATGATCAAATCTCTTTCTTTTATTCTCTTGCTGCTATTTTTAAGCGCTTGCAGTACGCAGCCCGATTGGTTACAGCGCAAGCGTCAGTATCACGGCTGGGAGTACTCAACGCGGCAAGTGCATGATTACAGCTTTGATTGGCATATCAGTGGCGCTGCCTACGCCTCGCCGCAGCAGGTTTTTAGCGCTTCAGATGAGCTATGGGTGCAGTGGCCGGCGCAGCGTGAGTTGCCGGTGATTGTTGGTATTGACCATGCGGGGCGGCGACAGGTGCTGAGCTATCATCGTCAATTACCCTATTTAGTGATCAAAGATCATTGGCCGATATTGCAGTTTAATTTAGCCGGTGAGCAGGCCTATGCGAGCTTTAACTTAGATCGTTAGTGTTATTGTGCTGTTGTTCAGGTGCTAATTACTTGAAAAGACACCGCTTGTATATAGAAGTCGTTATAATTAAGGGTTAATCTTAATCATTTTATTTCTATAGCCTTTGCCCATGAAAGCATCTGAAATACGTAGTAAGTTTTTGAACTTCTTTGAATCCAAAGCGCATACGATCGTTCCTTCTTCCTCTTTAGTGCCGTCGAATGACCCAACGTTGTTATTTACAAACTCTGGCATGGTGCAGTTTAAAGATGTGTTTACAGGGCACGATAAGCGGCCTTATGTGCGTGCGACTTCGTCGCAGCGCTGTTTGCGCGCCGGCGGTAAGCATAACGACTTAGAAAATGTCGGCTACACCGCACGCCATCACACCTTTTTTGAGATGCTGGGTAATTTCAGTTTCGGTGATTATTTTAAGGAAAAGGCAATTAGCTATGCCTGGGAGTTGTTGACCGAGGTTTATCATTTACCCGCAGAAAAGCTTTGGGTGACCGTGTATGCGGAGGATGACGAGGCATACGATATTTGGGCAAAGCAAATCGGTGTGCCTGCAGAGCGCATTATCCGTATCGGTGATAATAAGGGCGCTCGCTACGCCTCGGATAACTTTTGGCAAATGGCAGATACGGGTCCCTGTGGACCATGTTCCGAAATCTTCTATGATCACGGCCCCGAGGTCTGGGGAGGCCCTCCAGGTTCACCTGAGGAGGATGGTGATCGCTATATCGAGATTTGGAATTTAGTCTTTATGCAGTTTAACCGCGATGAGGACGGTGTGCTGCACCCACTGCCTAATCCTTGTGTGGATACAGGGATGGGCTTAGAGCGTATTGCTGCAGTATTACAGCATGTGCATTCTAATTATGAGATTGATCTGTTCCAACAGTTAATTAAAGCGGCTGCGCGCGAGACGGCGACCGATGATTTGAGTAACAGCTCGCTTAAGGTCATTGCTGACCATATTCGTGCTTGCAGTTTTATGATTGTGGATGGTATCGTGCCGGGTAATGAGGGTCGTGGCTATGTGTTACGCCGTATTATCCGTCGTGCCTTGCGTCATGGTTATCGTTTAGGTCAGACGACGCCGTTTTTCCATCGGCTAGTGGCTGATTTAGCGCTTGAGATGGGTGAGGCGTATCCGGCCTTGAACGAGCAAAGTGAGCGCATTACAAAAGTCCTGTTGCAAGAGGAGCAGCGCTTCTTACAAACCCTGTCTAACGGCATGGATATCCTAGGGCGTGCCCTTGCCGAGCTAAAGCAGGGCGATCGGCTTGATGGCCAGGTGGCGTTTACCTTGTATGATACCTACGGCTTTCCTTTTGATTTGACCGCAGATGTATGCCGTGAGCATGGCATTGAGGTGGATGAGGCAGGCTTTGAAGCTGCCATGACGAAGCAGCGCGAGATGGCGCGTGCCAGCGGTAAGTTTAAGGTTAAGCAGCAGCTAAGCTACGAGGGTCAGGATACGCGCTTTGAGGGCTATGATAAGTCCGAGACCGAGGCCACGGTGTTAGCGCTCTATTTTGAGGGTACGCAGGTGGAGCACTTGGCCGAGGGGCAAGAGGGCGTGGTGGTGTTGGATCAGACGCCGTTTTATGCCGAGTCTGGTGGTCAGGTGGGTGATGCCGGTGTGTTGAGCGGCTACGGCAGCAGCTTTAAGGTCGAGGATACGCAAAAGATTCTGCCGCATGTCTTTGGTCATTACGGGGTTGTGAGTTTAGGCACGATTAAGCTGGGTGATCAGCTGAGTGCTCGGATTGATCTTGAACAGCGTCAAAATACAGTACGTAACCACTCAGTCACTCACATTATGCACAAGGCTCTACGTGAGGTCTTAGGTGAGCATGTGCAGCAAAAGGGTTCGTTGGTGGATGCTGATAAGACCCGTTTCGACTTTTCGCATGATGCACCGATGACGGACGAGCAGATTGCTGCAGTTGAGGCCATTGTGAATCAAGAAATTCTTGCTAATACGCCAGTACAAGCCGCATTGATGAGTTTTGATGAGGCGGTTGCTGGTGGTGCAATGGCGTTATTTGGCGAGAAGTACGAGGATGAGGTGCGAGTATTGGATATTGGTACCTCACGTGAGCTTTGCGGTGGTACGCACGTTGCCCGCACCGGTGATATTGGTCTTTTTAAAATTGTTTCCGAAGGCGGTATCGCTGCCGGGATTCGACGGGTAGAGGCGATCACAGGTACCAATGCACTTGCTTGGGTGGAGTCACTCACGCAGCAATTGCATCAAGCAGCAGCAGTGCTTAAAGCCAATCCGGCTGATTTACTTGAGCGTGTGACAGCCACCCAAGAGCAGCTACGCGGCTTGGAAAAAGAGCTAAGCCAATCAAAGGCCAAGCTGGCTGCGGCGACCAGTGCCGATCTCAGCGCCGAAGCGCTTGAAGTCGCCGGTATTAAGGTACTCATCAAGTCGCTTGAGGGAGTTGAGGCCAAGGATTTACGTGGCATGATCGATCAGCTCAAGGATAAGTTAAAGTCTGCCGTCATTGTCTTAGCGGCACCCTCGGCGGATAAGGTATCCGTTGCTGCGGGCGTGACTGCTGATCTCACGGAGCGGATTAAGGCGGGTGAATTAGTGTCCTTGGTGTGCTCCAACATCGGTGGTAAGGGGGGCGGTCGCCCCGATATGGCGATGGGTGGCGGTAGCGATGTGGCTGCTTTACCGGCGGCCATGGATGCGGTAATGCCTTGGCTACAGGATAAATTAAGTTAAACGGTCCTTTGCTTTGGCTTAAGCGCCATTGCTTGATATGGCCATCTTACTGATGTTGTAATTGATTTAGCCTACTTAGTACTGCCCCGATGGATTGTGTCGGGGCAGTGTCGTTATGATTTGTTGTATATGTTAATTTCTGCTGCGGAGCGATGTGATATGACTGAGGTTCATTTTGATCAGGTGGTTGAGGCGCAAAACTTACTTTGTCCACTACCTATTTTAAAAGCTAAAAAGGCCTTGTCTACGATGGAGAGTGGGCAAGTGCTTAAGGTGCTTACCACCGATCCTAAGGCGATGGGGGATTTTCAGGCTTTTTGTGCGCAATCTAAAAATGAATTACTGGCTCAGCGCGATCTCGGTGCGACGACCGAGCATTATATTCAGCGTCGCTAGTGCCTGCTATTCAATCTGATATGAGTACAGCTAGTATCGAATTTTCTATCTTAATGGAGCGTATTAATGACGGAGCCTCAATCGAATCAACAACTAACACGTCTGATGCCTCGCGGCAGTATCAAGGGGATGGCCGTTGCTGTGCTTGCCTTTGTGTTGGCTTATTTGTTGTATTTATTCTTGCCTTTTGAAAATGATGTTAACAAAGGCCTAGCGGTGCTTTTGTTTATCGCAATTTTATGGTTTACCGAAGCGGTGCACATTACCGTGACGGCCTTGATGGTGCCAATTATTGCGGTGGTCTTGGGTTTTGAGGGGATCACGACTAAATCAGCCTTAAGTAATTTTGCCGATCCCGTGATCTTTATTTTCTTTGGTGGTTTTGCCTTAGCCACTGCCTTGCACATACAGCAATTAGATCGCAAAATTGCCTATTATTTGCTGTCTTTATCACGCGGTAATTTACTGCTCGCATCCTTGATGATTTTTGCGGTGACAGCCTTTATGTCTATGTGGATTAGTAATACCGCAACGGCTGCCATGATGTTGCCTTTAGCCTTGGGCGTGATGAGCAATTTGGATCGCAATACTAACCGTAACAGCTACGTGTTTGTCTTATTGGGTGTGGCGTATAGTGCCAGTATCGGTGGTTTAGGTACCCTAGTTGGCTCGCCGCCAAATGCCATTGCTGCACGTGAGCTGGGTATGGATTTCGCTGCTTGGATGAAAATCGGCTTGCCAATGGTGATCATTTTATTACCATTGATGATTTATGTTTTATGGTTGGTTTTCCGTCCTAATTTTAAGGGTGAGACTGGTAGCTTAGCGATTAAAGAGCATATTGAGTGGACCCCGATCCGCTTGGTGACCTTGGTCTTGTTTGTGTTTATTGCGCTTTGCTGGATTTTCAGTAGCAATATCACGGCCCTATTAGGTACTAGCAGTACTGACTCATTGATTGCGATCTTTGCGGCCGTGATGGTGGTCGTCTTAGGTTGTGCTAGCTGGAAGGAGGTGGCGGATAATACTGACTGGGGGGTGTTATTACTCTTTGGTGGTGGTATCACCCTCAGTCAGGTTATGCAGCAATCCGGCGCTTCTCAGGTGCTTGGTCAGTTGGTAGCGGATACCTTTGGCGGTGCTCATCCGCTGCTAGTCATCTTTGTGATTTGTACCTTTATTATTGTGCTGACTGAGTTCACAAGTAACACGGCCTCGGCTGCGCTACTAGTGCCGGTGTTTGCTGGTGTGGCAACGCAGATGAATATGCCGCCAGAGGTCTTGGTGTTGGTGATCGGTATTGGTGCCTCTTGCGCCTTTATGCTGCCAGTTGCTACGCCGCCTAATGCGATTGTGTTTGGTAGTGGTTTAATTCATCAGCGAGAAATGATCCGCGCCGGGAGGGTGCTTAACGTACTATGCGTGGCAGCGGTGTCGTTATTTGTTTACTTTTTTGTAGGATAAGTGCTGCTTCATAGGGGAAAAGGCGACACTTTTTCCCCTAGTTGTGAAGCTTTGTTGCGGTCAGGGCTAATAAGTTGTTATACTATCTAGCTAATTTTTGTCAATATTTATATCAATTTACCAATTAATGAGGATAGTACACCTATGGTGGTTATTCGTTTAGCCCGTGGTGGCTCTAAAAAACGTCCATTTTATACAATTGTTGCAGCTAATCGTAGTGACCGTCGTGATGGTCGCTTTATTGAGCGCATCGGTTTTTATAACCCAGTAGCTCCTGAGGGCACTGAGGCCTTACGTATTGCCTTGGATCGTTTAGAGTACTGGAAGGGTCAGGGCGCTCAGTTATCTCCTACCGTTGCTCGTTTAGCTAAAGAGTACGCTCAGCAGCAAGCTGCTTAATTGAGTTTATCGCTATGCGCCCGGGATTGGTCGAGGCGGAGTAGTTCTTTTGACTCATTAGCATAAAGGCGATGATCCTAGTGGATTTGATTGACCGTCAACTATTTGACGGTCAATCTTGTTTTTATGCCTATAAAAAAGCACAATTCTATGAAAAAAGCTCACTCACAGCAGCAAAGTCCTTCCATAGCACCAGATGATCTGGTCGAATTAGGTCACATTACCGGCGCCTTCGGGGTGCGTGGTATGGTCAAGATCAAGCCGTACTCTACCGAGTCCATTTTGCCGCAGGTCGATCGTTGGTGGTTACAGCGCCGTTTAGCGCCTGGCAAGACGGCCGCTAGCGTGGCGCCGGCAGCGCATCAGCTGTTTGAGGTGAGTCAGTGCCGCTGGCATGCGGACCATTTAATTGCCGCCTTTAGTGATATTAGCGATCGTGATGTAGCAGAAGATCTCAAAGGGATGGTGATTTCGGTTTCCCGAGCGGATTTTCCGGTACAGGCTGAGGATGAGTTCTATTGGGTCGATCTGGTGGGTTGCTGGGTTTATACCGTTGATGAGGCGGCGGTGCGTGAGTTAGCTGTGGCTGATGAGGACTATGTACTCCTAGGTCGTGTACGTGAGCTATCGGATAATGGGGTGCATGCCGTGCTACATATCGATCGTTATATCGATAGTGGCGAGCCCGATAGCGAGCCGCAACCGCTCTTAAATGCCAAGGGGCAGCCGCAGCAAAGTCTGGTGCCTTTTGTAGATGCCCATGTGTTAGAGGTTGACCTCGAAAATAACTGGCTTGAGGTTGATTGGCCCTTGGATTTCTAATGCAAGTTAATGTCATTAGCCTATTCCCGCAGATGTTCGAGCTGCTAAGCACGCAGGGCGTGGCGGGTAGGGCGCATGAGCAAGGGATTTGGTCCTTAAGTACATGGAACCCTCGGCACTACACGCATGATATCCATAAAACGGTCGATGATCGTCCGTATGGTGGTGGCCCGGGTATGGTGATGCTAGCACAGCCCTTACTGGATGCGCTCAATGATATTAAGCAGCATCAGCAAAGTAGTGGCCCAGTGATTTTACTAAGCCCAGCGGGGGTACCTTTTAATCAGGCGCAGGCAGAGCGGCTCTCGCAATTACCGCACATGACCTTTGTCTGTGGTCGTTATGAAGGCATTGATCAGCGCTTTATCGAGCACTATGTGGATGAGGAAATCTCGCTTGGTGACTTTGTGTTGTCGGGGGGTGAGATCGCCGCTTTAGCGGTGTTGGATGCCACCATCCGTTTGTTGCCCGGGGTGTTGAATGACCAGCAATCGGCCTTGCAGGACTCCTTTCATCCGACGCTGTCAGGGCTCTTGGACTGTGAGCATTACACTCGGCCGGAGGTGTTTGAGGGGGTCGCGGTGCCGCCGGTATTACTCTCTGGGCATCATGCCAATATCAAGCAATGGCGCCGTCAGCGCTCGCTTCAACTGACCGCAGAGCGTCGTCCCGATCTACTGCAACAGGCTAGGGATAAAGGCCTCCTTTCTAAGGCTGATCTTAAATTTTTAGCACAACTAGCAAGCGATAATTTATCCTAAATCGTGTTGGGAATCATTCACAACCATTGCAATGCATCAGCATAAAATGATACGATATATCGTTACATAATGTTTGTTATGTTATATCGTATATTTCAGAGTGTATAAAAAGATTAAAAATGATTCCATTTAAACCGTGTTATCTGCCTTTAGCGATAAAAGGCATCGTCTTTGCCATGTATTCATTGGTGCCAGTCACTGCGTTGCAGGCCCAAGCGTTGGAGGAAATTCAGCAATTACCTAATGTGGTGGTTTCCACCACAGCGTCCACGCGTGAGCTGGAGCGAGCCATGGCCAGTGTGTCCGTGGTCGATGGTGTTGTGGTGCGACGTCGTCCGCATAATGATTTGTTCGATATGATTCACGATCAAGTCGGTATAGCTTCTGAGTATGTGGGTGCTGGGGGCGGACGCGGTATATCCATTCGTGGCATGGATTCAGAGCATAGCTTGATATTAATTGATGGGCAGCGGATCAATCATACGGCAGGCAGCATTGCACACTCGAATTTGGAACAAACATGGGTCCCTGCCGAAGCGATTGAGCGTATTGAAATTGTGCGTGGTCCGATGTCCTCGCTTTATGGTTCCGAGTCTTTGGGCGGTGTGGTGAATGTGGTGACGCGGGCAGCCACTGAACAATGGCAGGCCTCTTTTAATCAGCTTTTTCGCTTGGGCTCCAAGCGCTTAAAGGGGGATTTATATAAAAGCGGTTTTTATGCGGGTGGACCGTTGATTGAAAATACACTGGGGATCAATCTATGGGGTGAGTTGCGTCGTCGTCAAGCTTTATTAAATGCGCAGGATCGGCGTCTTAGTACGCTCGATGAACAACAAGCAAAAAGCTTGCATGTGGGATTGACGTGGACGCCAGATACGAATCAACGCATTGATTTAGGGGTTGATATCAATCGAGAGGAATTAGCGGGGGTGCGCTTAGCATCTGCTGGACGGACTAAGGCTAACACGCCCTATGAGATTGATAGCTTGATTCGTCGTCATCGCTATAGCTTGGCTTACCGTGGTGATTGGGCTTGGGGATCGTTGCAGTTGCGCTGGTACCAAAGCCGTTTAAAGCGTGATGTGGAGCGGAGCGATACCAAGGAAATTAGTGCACCAAACCGCTTTGTGGACACGGTTTGGGATGCGCAAACGCAAATTGATGTGGGAGCCTATCAGCGTCTGAGCTTAGGTGTGGAATGGCGCCGTGAACAGGTGGAAGATCCGAATATTAATGCAGAGCAAAAGGATAAGCAAAGTCATTTTGCGGTTTATTTACAGGATGAAATTAGTTTAGGCGAGCAGTGGGAGGCTGTGATAGGTGGGCGTTTTGATAAGCATCAGCGCTTTGGTTGGCAGTTTAGCCCACGCAGTTATTTGTTATTTAAACCTACTGATAACTGGACGTTCAGAGCCGGTGTGGGTAAGGGTTTTAAAGCACCAACCTTAAAACAATTGTCACCATCTTATGAGTCCCGAGCGGCCATGGGAGGGCGTGGTATTGTTCGGGGTAATCCGGACTTGGCCGCAGAAACAAATACCTCCTACGAATTAGGGGCTGCGTATCGTGCAGATGATTGGTCGGTGGCAGCGACCTTATTTCAAAATCATGTGAAAAATCTTATCACCACCGTACGTTTACCCAAGTGCAATGAGCGTGGCTTTGTTTGTCTAAATTACCAAAATATTAATCAAACACGGCTACAAGGGGTGGAATTAAGTGCGCAATGGGATATTAGTACGGACTGGGCACTCAGTGCGAATTACACTTATTTAAGTGCGCGTGATCGCCTAAAAAATGAGCCCTTATTGGATCGTTCGCGTCATCGCGCGAATGTGGCTTTAACTTGGAGCCCATTGGCGCAGCTTGAGACGACGTTGCGTTATGAGTATGTGGGATCGCAGTTAGGTAGTGGCGTCGTCGCTAATCAATCAATTAAACGTCCAAGCTATGCCTTAATCCACTGGGATATAAGTTATGAGCTGAATAAATCGCTCAGACTCTATGGTGGGGTAGAAAATATCAGCAATAAACGTTTAGCCAATGAGCAGCCCGAGCTTTATCAGGCGGCGGATGAGGGTAGACGTTTTTACGCAGGTTTTAATTTGGCGTATTAAGCGGTATGTGGTGTCGAGTTATACAAGCCTTGTGTTTCATTGTCTGCTTAATGGGGGCGATGCCAACAGCGCACAGTCAACCACGGCTGTTAGTGGTGCATAATGATTTTGTGGCGACGCAGAAAATCGAGGTGTTGCAGCGCTTTGCTGATGCGCATGAGGTGGTATTGCAATCGCTCAATATCAATACGCCTGCAGCCCGTGCTGCGGAGTTAATTGCGGATGCCGATTGGATAATTTTGGATGTGCCTCGGCCCAGTGATAGGGCGAGTGTAGCGCGTTTTTTGACGGCCTTTGAGGTACAGGACAAAAAGCAATTAGTGATGGGCGCTGGGCCAGCGCATTGGCAGCATATGGATGCGACCTTGGCAAAGCACTTGATTGCCTTGTACACACAGGGTGGGGCGCAGAATTTTCAGCATTTCTTTGAGTTGATTCAGCAGCAAGCATTGGCTACTTTAGAGGTCAATGACTTGCCGACCGTGCAGACTTTGCCGGAAAGCGGCTTTTATCACTTTGCCGCAGCAACGGTGTTTAGCGATTTAAATGCCTATTTGGCGTGGCATCAGTCCTATTTACAAGAGGCTGGCAATCATTTTCAAGCGCCAGTGGTCGTACCTAAAGGACGTGTGGCTTTTTTAATTTCGGCTAGCGTGGTGTCAGATTTAGTCACCGACATAATTGATGAGATCATGCTTGCGGCGGAGTTGAAGGGGATTCAGCCAATCGTATTTTGGCTGGCAAATGATGCCCCAGCGGGTGCCTTACAAGCGCTATTTAAGGAGGCGCAGCTAGATGCCCTCGTCAATTTGACACACTTGCAAAATAGCCATGATTTAGTCAGTGAGTTTGATGCTTTAGATATTCCGGTGATTCAGAGTTTGCGCTTTAGAGAGGCAGATATCCGTCAGTGGTCCAAAGCAAGTAGCGGGGTCTCGGCCTCGGTGGCGGCAACGTTTTTGGCGCTACCCGAGACCTGGGGTTTAAGCGATCCGATTGTGTTAGCTGGGCGTAGTCAGGGGCGTGATGTCCTCATGCCAAAACAGTTGGATGCCTTGATGGCTAAACTGAGGAAGTTAATTGCCTTAAGAAAAACGCCGAATCCACAAAAGCGTTTGGCGTTATTGTTTTGGAACTACCCACCCGGTGAAAAGAATCTCGGTGCTTCTAATCTTAATGTGCCGCGGAGTGTGTTGTCGATTCAACAGGCTTTACAAGCGGCCGCCTATGAGGTGGGTGAGACGCTAAGTGAAGAGACTTTGATTACTGAGTTGCAGGCCTTGTTGAGTGCGATTTATAGGCCTGAGCAGCTGGACGCCTTACTTGCCGCGGAAGTGCCAACAGCAGAGCGGCTTGAGTATCGTCACTATGCCTTGTTGCCACTCGAACGTTATATGCAATGGTTGCAAATCCAAGCACCAGCGGTGCAGACTGCCATGATGCGTCACCATGATCTTCAAGCCCATTGGGCGCTGCGAGAGGTTGACGGTAAGCGCTATTTTGTTCTGCCGCGTTTACGCTTAGCAAATCTAGTATTGATGCCACAAATGCCGCGAGCCGGTGATCCGAATGCACATTATCATGATGTGCAGCAGATTCCCGATCATCTTTATATGGCAGCTTATCTTTATTTGCAACAACAGTATGCCGCCCACGCTTTAATTCATCTGGGTACGCATGGTACACAGGAATGGCTGCCGGGTAAGGACAGAGGCTTGGCGGTGGAGGATTATCCTTGGTTGGCCTTGGGTGATTTGCCGGTATTTTATCCCTACATTCAAGATAACGTCGGTGAAGCGATTCAAGCAAAACGCCGCGGACGGGCCGTGATGATTAGTCATCAAACGCCTGCCTTTGCGCCGGCCGGTTTATACGATCAGTTGCGCACAATGCACGATTTAATTCATGCCTTAAGTCAATTAGATGAGGGCATGGTCAAGCAGCAAACTCTTGCGCAGTTGATTGATTTGGCAGCTCGGCATCACTACCTAGAGGATTTAGGGTGGACGCGTGAGACGGCAGAGCAAGATAGCTTGGCTTTTAGCGCAGCGTTACATGATTATTTGCATGAGATAGCCGAAGCGGCCATGCCTTTAGGTTTACATACTTTCGGTGAGCCGGCGAGCGAGCATGAGCGTATGGTGACCCTGATGCAGCAATTGGGAGAGCCCTTTTATGATGCCATGGGTTTAGCTGCAGAGGAGCGCTTAGTACGTGATACGGAGACAGTACAACAACATCCGGCCTATCTTAAAATTGCCGCTTGGCTAAATGGCGCCGAGGTGCCTGAGGCAATGAGTGCCTTAAGCGGTTTTTATGATGATGCATTAAGCTTTAATCAAGCCCTACAGCAGAATGAAGAAAATGCAGCCTTAATTCGGGCCTTGGCTGGTGGTTATGTCTTGCCGGGTAATGGGGGTGATCCGATACGTCAACCTGGTCTGATTAGCGGGCGTAATCTATACGCGTTTGAGGCGACTAAAATCCCAACCAAGCAGAGTTATGAGGCGGGTGAGCTTGCCTTTAAGCAGTTGGTAGCGGCGTATCAAGCTGCGCATCAGGGCGCATTACCTAAGAAATTGGCTTTCAGTTTGTGGTCGTCAGAGGCGATTCGTCATTTAGGTGTCACCGAGGCGCAGTTACTACATGCCTTGGGTCTGCGCCCCGTCTGGGGACCGAGTGGGCGGGTAGAGCGCTTGGATATTATCCCACTCAGTGAACTGGGGCGAGCACGGATTGATGTGGTGGTGCAGGTGACCGGCGTCTATCGTGATCAGTTTGATCATTTTATGACGCTATTAAATCAGGCAATTGCCGAGTTGGCGACCTTGGATGAGGATCCGGCGATGAATCCCATTGCTGCGAATAGTCAAGCCGTGGCGGCACGTTTGAGGCAGACAGCGGGTCTGTCGCTATCAGCAGAAGCGGCACTGGCGCAGGCAAAATTACGCATTTTCTCGAATGATGCCGGTCATTATGGCACGGGCGTACCACATTTGGCCTTGCAGTCTAGTCAGTGGGATGATGCCGAGGTGTTGGCGCAGCAATTTATGCAAAGTCAATCCTATCCTTATCGCAACGGTACTGGCTTAAGTCAGCTTAGTGCAGAAAATGCTAAGGCGGTGTTGTCAGCTCAATTAGCAGGCGTAGATGCAGCGATTATGAGCCGTTCTTCTCATGTCCACGGCGTTTTGTCCACCGATCATGGCTTTGAGTTTTTGGGTGGCTTATCGGCTGCGATTGAGTTGATAAATGGGGCTGCGCCGCAGTTATTGGTGTCTGATTTGCGTCAGCAGACACCTCATACGAGCTCGTTAGAACATTTTTTAGCGCAGGAATTGCGTTCACGCTATCTGAATCCGCAGTGGATTCAAGCGATGCAAGGAGAGGGCTATGCTGGGACCCTAGCGATGCTGAATATCACCAATAATTTATTTGGTTGGCAAGTGATGAATCAGAACACGGTGCGAGACGATCAATGGCAAGCCATGTTTGATACTTATGTGATGGATCGCTATGAGCTCGGTTTAAATCAATGGTTTGAAGCGCATAACCCCAATGCCGAGGCGCAACTGTTAGAGCGGATGGCAGAGGCTATTCGTCACGGTTACTGGGAGGCCTCGGCTAGTACCAAAGCGGCTTTGGCCGAGCGTTGGCAGGATTTGAATGCGCGCTATGAGATCACGGATATTGCCGCTGTCAGTCAGACGTTTTTAGCTGAGATGGCTGCGGGTTATGGTTTAACTGGAGCTCGTCCAGATAGCGCTGCTGAGCTGGCAACTGAGTCTGCACAGCCGCCTCAGAACGAGGTAGCTGACGCTTCGCAGGCACCGCCATTAGAGCAGGTACAGGGACAAGTATTGGAAAGGGTGAGGGTGCAAGCTATCGACCCTCGCCCGGCGTATTACGTGTTGTTTTTAATGTTATGGATCGCTTTGGGTGGTTTTTGGCAATATCGTCAACAACGTCCTTAGCCATAAATGATGAGTGTTTAAATGGAAGTTATGCAACAGTTTGAAGGCTTTTTATATGCTTTCTCCCGACTCTTTTTAGTGCCGGTGATGATATTAATCGTGGTGGCTTTGCTGTATTCACTATTTGCTTTTGGGGCTTTTTTAATGGAGGCGTGGCAGCGTCGACGCGGTCAATTCCGTTCCTTTGTTGTGCGTGATGGCGCGAGCTCTCAGAGCGATGATTTGGAATTGAAAATTATCAAAGCGCTGGATTGGTTGCGTATTATTTCGCGCACAGCGCCCATGTTGGGCTTAATTGCAACCATGATTCCCATGGGGCCGGCCTTACTGGCTTTAGGTCAGCATGATACGGCGGCGGTTGGGCGTAATATGGTTGTCGCCTTTTCTTCTGTGATTTTGGCCCTGCTAGCTGCGAGCCTTAGCTTTTTTATTTTCAGCTTTAGGCGTCGCTGGTTATTAGAAGATTTGCGTCGTGTCGAAAGTGCAAAGCAGGAGTCCTAAAGCATGCGATTTATCACGGAAGAGGATAACGATCCGATGCTCTCGGTGGTCAATTTAATTGATCTTTTTTTGGTGATTATCGGTGTGTTGATGATCATGATGGCACAAAATCCTTTAAGCCCTTTTCAGCAGGATAGGGTGATTGTGATAGAAAATCCCGGCGAGGAGCATATGCGCATCACCATCAAAGAGGGTGAGGAAATTCAACAGTATGAGTCCACGCAACATATCGGTGAGGGTGAGGGCTTGCGCGCCGGTGTTACCTATCGCTTAAATGACGGTCGTATGATCTATGTGCCTGAATAGGGCGGCTGAGTGATAGAGATATGATCTATTGATAATCTAGCAATACGCCCCACATAAAAAAGATGCATGAGCTAATGAGTGAGGGAGTTTTTTATGCAAGCGTATTCGGTACTGGATTTTTCAACCATTATTGAGGGTGAGGGGGCGAGTGAAGCCCTAGCCAAATCATTACAGTTGGCGCAAGCCGCTGAGGCCAACGGTTATCACCGTTTTTGGATGGCAGAGCATCATAATTTTCCGGCCATTGCCAGTTCGGCGACAGCGGTTGCCTTAGCCTATATCGGGGCAGGTACCCAGTCCATTCGCATTGGTGCTGGTGGGGTGATGTTGCCAAATCATTCGCCCTTAGTAATTGCGGAGCAATATGGTACTTTGGATGCGCTGTATCCAGGGCGGGTGGACTTGGGCTTGGGTCGAGCGCCGGGCACCGATCAGACGACCGCTAGAGCTATGCGTCGTGATCTCAGGGCAGCCGCTGAGTCATTTCCTCAAGATATTCAAGAATTACAAATGTACCTCGGGGAACCGCAGGCGGGGCAGCAGGTGCGGGCCTTTCCTGGTCAGAATTCACAAGTGCAGCCATGGGTCTTAGGCTCCAGTTTGTATGGGGCACAATTAGCCGCGTATTTAGGTTTGCCGTACTCCTTTGCCTCACACTTTGCACCAGCCATGTTACATGATGCCTTCAGGGTGTATCGTCAGCAATTTAAGGCCTCTAAAGCGGTAGCGGAGCCGTATGCGATGCCTGCGGTAAATATGGTGGTGGCCGAGACGGATGAAGAGGCGAAGTATTGGTTTAGTTCGCATCAACAAAGTGTTTTGGCTTTATTCCGTAATCAAAGTCAGAAGTTGCAGGCACCGATCGAGGGCTATGAGGCGTCCTTAAATGTGTCTGAGCGTCATGCCGTGGATTCACATTTGCGCTATTCTTTTGTGGGCTCGGAGGCGACGGTCGCAGCGCAATTAGAGCAGTTTTTAAATGATGTGCCGACGGATGAGTTAATGGTGCATGCCCGAATTTTTGATATTGATGCACGGCTTGAGTCACTGCAGCGTAGTGCTAAGGTACTAGCGCAGTTTTTGACATCCTCCCCGGCCTGAAGGCCGGAGATTCCTACGGCGCTCAGCTGCGGCATTGAGCCGCACCTGAATCGCTTCGGTGGGTTTCTGCTGCTGGCGGCATGACTGCACCGCTCACTTCACAGGCGAACCGGGCGTGTCCCGCCCTTAGAACATTGATCGCGCCGACGAGATCGGCGTTTTCCTCGAAACCGCATTCCACGCACTCGAACCGGGCTTGCGTCTGGCGGTTCTCAGCCGACACATGACCGCAGCACGGACAGCTGCGGCTCGTATTCTGCGGCGGCACAGCGATGAGGTATCCGCCGTTCCACGCCAACTTGTA
>NZ_AQVB01000018.1 GCF_000372065.1 Oligella urethralis DSM 7531 | reverse complement strand
ACCGCAAATCTTAGAGGTGGCTACCGCCTTGCAATTCACACCTTGCATCTAAGATTCTTATTTCAAACTAACCCTACCGTTAAGATTGTCTGTTGACACGAGCTAGTTTGAGAGTGTGTGTGGAATACCATCTACTAGCCAAAACACTGCGTACTCGCAATTTATACTTGTCTTAGCGGTTTTTTGTAGATGGTTTTATTTAATAGCTGATTGATTTTAGCAACTTTTTCGCCTTATATCCACCCTCGGAAGTGGGTGGTTTTACGGCGTCTGATGATAAAATAGCATCGCGACTCAAGGCGCTTGCAAACTTATCGATACGCTATCCGTGATTTGATTATTATCCACAGAGTAGCCTTAACTGTCATCGGCATTATTCCTTATTAATAAAAATAACCATCAGCTAATTGAGCGCCGATCAATCATATTAGCGGCATCTGCCAATCAATCGCCCTTTACCCTTCGCTTAATAAATAAACGCCGGTAAATCACTAAAGACTACCGGCGTTTAAGTTAATGCCTTAATGGAGCACTGTATTAATCAATAAACACTCTGGCATTCATAAACATACGCATCCAAGGCGTCAGATCGCCACCGCTATCCTTAGGCCCCCACGACTTAGGTGCCCACGACATCATGGCGCTACGAACGACTCGCTCTGGATGCGGCATCATAATGGTAAAGCGACCGTCCTCGGTTGTCACCGCCGCAATGCCATTGATACTGCCATTTGGGTTAAATGGATAAGCCTCAGTAATCACGCCACTATTATTTACGTAGCGCAGTGCGGAAATGACATTATCCGAATCGCCCTGCTGGGTAAAGTTGGCGTAACCCTCACCATGTGAAATCACTATTGGCGCTTGTGTACCGGCCATATCCTTAAAGAAAATAGAATTGGAATCACTCACTTCAGCCATGACCAAACGAGCCTCATGACGAGCGGATTGGTTACGGGTAAAGCGCGGCCAATACTCCGCACCCGGAATGATATCGCTTAAGCTAGCCATCATCTGGCAGCCATTACACACACCAAGGGCAAAGACATCCTGACGATTAAAGAACTCCGTAAACTGATCCAATAGCTTAGGATTGTAACGAATCGTCTTAGACCAACCCTCACCCGCTCCCAACACATCACCATAGCTAAAACCGCCAGCAGCAACAAGACCCTGCAGCTCGGACAGATGGATACGATCTTCTAAAATATCCGTCATATGCACATCGTAAACGCTAAAGCCTGCCTGATGGAAAGCCCAAGCCATTTCGATCTGGCTATTAGAACCCTGCTCACGCACAATGGCTACCGCAGGGCGCGCTTTATTGATGTATGGTGAGGAGATATTTTCTTGTGGATCAAAATCTACTTTGGCATGTAGACCGACATCATTTGTGTCCTTCCAACGATCGAATTCAGCCTGCGCCGTGCGTGGATTTTCGCGTAGCTTAGCGATTTCATAACCCACTTCACTCCACGCAGTACCTAATTCTACACGTGGATACGACAAGATAAGCTCTCCATCACGGAATACCTCGATCGTATCCTTATCATTTAAGCTACCGATCGCATGGCTGCATAGTGATAAGCCGGCCTCACGCAATACCTGTAACACCTTATCGCGGTCCTCGGCACGTACCTGAATCACCGCGCCTAGCTCCTCATTGAATAGGGCCTTAACCGTGCTCTCATCACGCTGTACACGGACTTGCTCCGGGCGTATTTTATAATCACCCCAATCCTGCACCGCACCGTCAAAAGTCAACATATCCACATTAATTGACACACCGGTGTGACCAGCAAAAGCCATTTCAGCAATGGTCGCAAATAAACCACCGTCCGAACGGTCGTGATAAGCCAAAATCGCCCCTTCGTCTGCCAGACTACGAATCAAGGCAAAGAAGGTACGCAGTTTGTCTGCATCCTCAATATCAGGTACTTCATTACCGAATTGACCGATACTATGCGATAAAACCGAGCCGCCTAAACGCTGCTTACCCTCGCCCAAATCAATCAGAATTAAAGACGTTGGCCCCTCATCGCTAACTAATTGCGGAGTCAATGTTTTGCGCACATCCTCTACCTGAGCAAAGGCGGTCACAATCAATGACACCGGTGCGATCACATCCTTTTCTAGCAGTTCAGTTGAATCCTCAGCCGCTTGCTCGCTCCAAGCCGTGCGCATTGACATCGAATCCTTGCCCACTGGAATCGAAATATCCAAGGCCTGACAAAACTCACTCGCAGCCTCTACCGCAGTGTAAAGGGCTGCATCCTGACCAGGGGTACCGCATGCTGCCATCCAGTTAGCTGATAGCTTCAGGCCGTCCAAATGCTTAATATCGGCTGCCGCAATATTGGTAATGGACTCGGCAATAGCCATACGGCTAGCAGCCGCACTGTCCACTATCGCTAGCGGTGTACGCTCACCCATGGACATGGCTTCACCATGGAAATGTTCAAAATCAGCCAAGGTCACAGCACAATCCGCCACCGGAATTTGCCACGGACCAACTAACTGGTCGCGTGCGGTTAAACCACCGACATTACGGTCACCAATGGTGATGATAAAAGACTTACTGGCTACCGTTGGATGACGCATAACCGCCAAAGCGACTTCGCGCAAGTCCAAATCAACGACATCAATTGGCTCGAGCACCAAAGGCTCACTCTTAACATCACGCTGCATTTTAGGCGGCTTGCCTAAAATCACATCAACCGGCACATCCACTGGGCGCAACTTGGTTGCGGGCGCTGAACTGGTGCTGCCCTCTTCACCTGGCAGACCCTCGCCCTCAACCACACGCAAAATACGCTCCTCTGTAGCAATACCAATCACCGCATAAGGGCAACGCTCACGTCGAGCAATTTCATCAAAGAGCGCTAAATTTTCAGGTGCAATCGCCATCACATAGCGCTCTTGTGACTCATTACTCCATATCTCGGCAGCAGACATCCCACTTTCTTCAAGCTGCACCCGCGCTAGATCAAAGATAGCGCCACGACCAGCGTCATTTACCAACTCTGGAAAGGCATTGGATAAACCACCTGCGCCCACGTCGTGTATAGCAATAATCGGGTTATTTTCAAGTAATTGCCAACACGCATTAATCACCTCTTGAGCACGACGTTCAATCTCAGGGTTACCACGCTGCACTGAATCAAAATCTAAAGACTCAGTATTAGTTCCAGCAGCCATACTGGAGGCGGCGCCACCACCCATACCGATGCGCATGCCAGGACCACCCAACTGAATCAACAAAGCACCGTCAGGGATCGGATCTTTAAAGCAAAGCTCTGCGTCAATACTACCCAAGCCACCGGCAATCATGATCGGCTTTTGATAACCCCAACGACGACCGCCGACGGTTTGCTCAAAAGTACGGAAATAACCGAGGATATTAGGGCGACCGAATTCGTTATTAAAGGCAGCGCCGCCTAAAGGGCCTTCAATCATAATATCTAAGGCAGAAGCAATACGACTCGGCTTACCGTGAGAATCCTTTTCCCACGATTCCGCTAAATTTTTCAGCTGTAAATTAGCCACGGTATAACCGGTTAAGCCGGCTTTAGGTTTAGCCCCACGACCGGTTGCGCCCTCGTCACGAATTTCACCACCGGCGCCGGTTGCCGCTCCCGGAAAAGGAGAAATAGCCGTCGGGTGATTATGCGTCTCCACCTTCATCAAAGTATGCGTAAGACGCTTTTTAGGCTGATAACAAAAACCGCCATCAGCACATTTTGTCGCAAAAAAACGGGTTGCTTCAGCACCTTCCATAATGGCGGCATTATCCGCATAAGCCACCACCGTACCACGGGGGTTATGCTTATGCGTATCACGAATCATGCCGAATAACGTCTTTTCTTTAGCCTCACCATCAATCGTCCAAGAGGCGTTAAAAATCTTATGACGACAATGCTCACTATTGGCCTGGGCAAACATCATCAATTCCACGTCGGTAGGATTGCGATTTAAGCCAACAAAGGCATTAAGCAAATACTCCACCTCATCCTCAGATAAAGCTAAACCCCATTCGACATTGACTTTTTCCAATGCCGCTGCCCCCTCTTCTAAGATAGGCACAGTGCGCAAAGGCTTAGGTTCTAGATCTTGAAACAAGGTCTTGGCATCAAAATCATCACCAATTACCACCGTTTCCGTCATGCGATCATGGATCAGCTTAATAAATTGCTGCAATTTCTCAGGTGTTAAACCATTGCCAGTCCAAAAACTCTTTTCTGGCGTCACCACCATATGAATGCCACGCTCAATGCGTATAATGCTGTCAAGACCGCAATTATGGGCGATATCAGTGGCCTTAGAAGCCCAAGGAGAGATGGTACCCAAACGCGGGATAATGCGTAATTCCACATCATGCTTGGCAATTTGTGGCTCCAACACCTTCGCATCACGAGTTAATAGCTCTATAACGGCAGCTTGTTGCTCTGCAGATAATGGCTCCTCGCTATACACATAATGTTCAAAACGCGTAAAAATTTTATCAACCGCTAAACCTAAGGCTTTAACCTGCTCCTTAAGACGAGCTTTAGTCGATTCTGGTAGTGCAACTGCACCTGGGACAATCAAATAAGATGACACGTGATTTACCTAATCAAAGAAAAAGGAGTAAAAGCTCCTGGCTCACATAAAATGGTCATAACAGAGCGGCAGAAGCTTGGTAAAAACAATTAGCTGTATTTTAGCCTTTTTTGAGTGTTTACTGTAGGTTTCTCTTTTTACAAAAAAAATTGTAAAATTTTGTTAATCTAGGCGGAGAGCGGTCTTTGTTTTAACATTTAAAAAACACCAGACTACCATTTCATCTTAAAATTCAATCACTTAAGCTGATTTATTAACATCTATAAATGAGCTTAAGAAGAGTCGCTAAGTTATTAATAAATAAAGACATTTGATAAGTGTCTATGTATAATAGGAAGCTCTTACCCCTCAACAACACACCTTAATAAATATAGTTATGTTGACTTTGCACAAAACCTTCTTAGCTAAGCGAGCAGGCGCAGCCCTCTTGGCGCTTTGCTGCGGCTTCGGCGCCAGCAATGCATTAGCCCAAAATCTAAACGGCCTTAGCAATGCACCGGTTATCGGCCCCGTGGACAATGGCGGCGGTATTATCAACTCAGAAATCGCCTTGGTGGTCGGTCTCAATGACAATCAGGTACTGTATTCAAAAAATGCAGATGTGATTCGCCCGATTGCCTCAATCAGTAAGCTACTGACGGCATTAGTCATCACGCGCTCAGGTCTACCACTAGATGAAAAAATCACTATCACCGCAGATGATATTGACCGTGTTAAGAAATCCAGCTCTCGCTTAAGTGTCGGCACCACCCTAAGTCGTCGCGAGATGCTGTTATTATCTTTAATGTCCTCCGAGAACCGCGCCGCACATGCCTTAGGTCGCACCTACCCCGGCGGTATGACGGCTTTTGTGAATGAGATGAACTCCGTCGCTCGTCAGCTCGGTATGACTCGTAGTCGCTTTGTGGAACCAACCGGCTTATCACCAATGAATGTTTCCACGCCCAATGACTTAGTCCGTTTGTTACGTGCAGTTGGCAAGGACAGCTTGATTAAACGCTTTTCAACCAGCGATGACTATAGTGTGATTACCAGTAACGGTCGCACGGAAAAGTATCGCAACACCAATCGCTTAGTTCGCAATAATGACTGGTCTATTCATATTTCCAAAACCGGTTATATCCGCGAGTCTGGTCAGAGCTTAGTGATGATCACCGAGTTTGAAAAACGTCCGGTAGCCGTCGTATTACTTAATGCCGAAGGGACATTAACCCGCTTTGCCGATGCCGTACGCGTGCGTCATGTCGTACAAAATGACTACCCGAGTTTATTTTAGCCTAGCGCTTAAGTCGCAAAGACAGTAAGAAGGCCTGCACTATCTGTGCAGGCCTTCTTACTATAAGCAGATAAAAATCAATTAATTAAGGCTTGATAGCGATTTTCAAAACACCATCTTCCTGATTCATGAACATATCATAAGCCGCAACAATATCGTCCAATGGTCGCGTATGGGTAACTAAAGGCTCTAAATCGACCGCACCGGACTCAATCACGTTCAGTAGACGACGCATACGCTCCTTGCCACCTGGGCATAACGCTGTTTTAATCGTATGATCTCCCAAACCAGCGGCAAAGGCATTAATCGGGATCACCACGTCTTCAGAGTAAACGCCTAAACTAGATAAGGTGCCACCCGGCTTGAGTACACGTAGCGCCTGCTCCCAAGTAGACTGCAAACCTAGACATTCGATACTAGAATCTACGCCGCGCCCCTTAGTCAATTTCATGATCTCATCAACCACGTCCACCTCTTTAAAGTTAAGCGTCACGTGAGCACCCATTTTTTTAGCAACTTCCAAACGATCGTTATTACCGTCAATGGCGATAATTAAGCTAGCACCGCGTAAACGCGCACCCGCAGTTGCACATAAACCAATAGGACCTTGGGCAAAAATAGCCACAAAATCACCGATTTTAATATTGGCATTTTCCGCACCGACAAAACCGGTCGACATAATATCGGGACACATTAATACCTGCTCATCAGCCAAACTATCTGGCACGGGGGCAAGATTAGCCTGCGCGTCAGGCACTAATACATACTCCGCCTGCGTGCCATCAATCCAGTTACCGAAACGCCAACCGGCAGTGGCCTTATAGCCATGGCAAGAGCAAGTACCGTCTTCTTTAATCCAGGAACCATCCTGCGAAGGGAAGCCGTCTTGTGAAGGATAAGAGGTAAAGGTCGGGCAAATAGCGCCAGCGATCACACGCTGCCCCTCTTCGTAACCCTGCACATTACTACCGAGCTTTTCAATAATACCCACCGGTTCGTGACCAATCGTTAAGCCCGATTTGACCGGATACTCACCCTTAAAAATATGAATATCGGTACCGCAAATCGTGGTGGTAGTAATGCGAAGTAAGGCGTCATTAGGTCCAACATCGGGGATAGGCTTATCCACTAGCTCGATACGTCCGGGGGCAATTAATGCTGCTGCTTTCATCATAGCCATAAAGTCTACTCCTTAATCGTAGATGTAGCAAAATACTTTAGATATAAAGTATCAAAATCGAGATAAAAGTTATAATATATCAATAACTTAGGAAGTCTTTAAGCTGCAAAATCATGCTAACTGAAAAACACCAACTCAGTCAAGCATCAATTAATTCTAATTTACTAATATGTCAATCCGATGACGAAAGGATTGCTATCCTGCCTGAATATACTGTATATTTATACAGTATTTTAATATATCGTATAATCTTTAAAAAGTGATCGCTATGAAGCTGAGTTTCTTGGGAGAGAGTCTGACGCCAGAGTTGCTTAAGACCGTCCATCAACCCATACCACTATTTTTAGAGCGCATACCGGCGGGTTTCCCCTCGCCCGCCCAAGACTATCTGGAACAACATCTGGATCTTAATGAGCTTTGCATCAGCCATCCTGAGGCGACCTATTTTGTACGCTGCGAGGGTGATTCTATGATTGAGGCGGGGATTCATAGCGGTGATATTCTAGTGGTCGACCGTGCGCTTAATGCAGTACACGGTGATATTGTCATTGCCTCGGTCTATGGTGAGCTCACTGTCAAGGAGCTACGTTTACGTCCACAAGCCGGGTTATTTCCACGTAATCGTCAGTATCAACCGATCTTGCTCAAGGAGCCTGAAGCCTTGGAGTTATTCGGGGTAGTAACCTACGTTTTACATGCTTTGCGCCCTGCTCATGCCTAGTCCTACAGATACTACCCAGTGCCCGCTATTGCACGCTGAGCAAGTGTTTGCTTTGGTTGACTGCAATAGTTTCTACGCCAGCTGCGAAAAGCTATTCAGACCGGATTTACGCCATCGTCCTGTGGTGGTCCTGTCGAATAACGACGGTTGTGTGGTGGCTCGCTCTCCGGAGGCCAAGGAACTAGGTATCCCCATGGGAGCACCATTTTTTAAAGTAAAAGACTTTATTAAGCAACACCGCGTTAGTTTTTTTTCATCGAACTACGCCTTTTATGCCGATATCAGCCGGCGGGTGATGTCCTTACTGAGCGAAATGGCACCAGCCATTGAGGTGTATTCGATTGATGAAGCTTTTTTAGACCTATCCTCTGTGGCTGAGCTCCAGTCGATTGCGGATTTTAATCACTACGGACAGCGCATTCGTGAGCGCATTGATCAGTGGGTGGGGATACAGATCGGGATAGGCATTGCGCCCACTAAGACCCTAGCAAAGTTAGCAAATCACGCAGCCAAAAAGTATCCTGCAAGCCGCGGTGTCGTGACCTTATTGGCACCAGAACGCCGTGACAAGCTGTTAAAGCTCACGCCGGTGGAGGATGTTTGGGGCATTGGCAGACGCCTCTCACAGCAGTTATATCAACTCGGTATTAAAACGGCATGGGATTTAGCCTGTTTACATCCAGACTGGGTGCGGCAACAGTTTTCCGTGGTATTAGAACGTACAGTGCGTGAGCTTAATGGCGAGTCTTGCCTCCACCTAGAGGACATGCAAGCGAAAAAGCAGATTATCAGTAGTCGCAGCTTCGGTCGCAGCATCACTCAGCAAGCGGAAATGCAACAGGCGGTTAGCGAGTATACAGCACGGGCTGTCGCTAAGCTACGCCAAGAAAAGCAACAAGCCAAACAGCTGAGTGTATTTATTCAAACCAACCGCTATAAGCAAGAAACACGTTATTATTACAATAGTGCCGTTGGTGATTTGCTTTTAGCCAGTGATGACAGTAGAGAATTTATCACCTTGGCCTTGCGCCTACTACAACGGATTTGGCGTGATGGCTATCACTATTATAAAGCCGGTGTGATGCTCAGTGATTTTTATACAGCACAATACTATCAAACACAGTTGTTCGATGATGAGGTGCAAAATATACGCGGACGCTATTTGATGCAAACCATTGACCGCCTAAATCATCAGCTACCGGGAAGCATTCGCTTTGGCAGTCAAGGTCTTAGCCAAGACAACCGCACTTGGTCGATGCAACGTCGCTACCTCTCCCCTGCTTACACCACACGATGGCAAGACATCCCACGGGTGCGTTAGTTAAGTGCCTAGGGTCTTGGATCCCAGGCACTGAAAGTGCACTCTATGCATGCACCCTGTCAATATAGCAATAGCAGGCGAAACATTATTCACCGATAAAGGCTGGGCTAGCACCGCTGTAGTTCATGAACTTAGTATGTTCACCCACAAAGGTTAAACGCACCGTGCCGATAGGACCGTTACGCTGCTTACCGATAATAATTTCAGCAACCCCCTTATCAGGTGAGTTTTCGTTATAAACCTCATCCCGATAAATAAAGATGATCACATCCGCATCCTGCTCAATTGCCCCGGACTCACGGAGATCAGACATAATAGGACGCTTATTGGGGCGACTTTCCAAACTACGGTTAAGCTGTGACAAGGCAATCACCGGACAATCCAGCTCGCGTGCGAGGCTTTTTAAGGAACGGCTAATCTCTGAAATCTCATTAGCACGGTTCTCATTGCGACTAAAGCCACTGCCCGACATTAATTGCAAATAGTCGACAACGATTAAGCCTAGACCACCATGCTTACGACTAAGGCGACGCGCACGGGCACGTAAATCGATAGGATTCAGACCAGGCGTTTCATCAATAAAGATTTGCGCATGCTGCAAACGATCCACGGCACGGGTTACCTTGACCCAATCCTCATTATTCAAGGTCCCCTTACGCATTCGTTGTTGGTCAATTTTGCCTACCGAACCCAGCATCCGATGCGCTAACTGAGCCGCCCCCATCTCCATGGAAAAGACCAGCACCGGTTTTTTTTCAACCAAGGCCACATGCTCCACAATATTCATAGAAAAAGAGGTCTTACCCATGGCAGGACGACCCGCCACAATGGTTAAGTCGCCACCATGCAGACCGGCTGTTTTAGCGTCTAAATCAATAAAACCGGTAGGTGTACCAGTCACCTCCGAGTCACTACCGCGCTGCGACAACTCGGTCAAATTATTAATCACCTCCAGCATTGCATCGCTGATGGCCACGAACTCAGCGCTCTTTTTATTGCTATCCTCGGAAATACGGTAGATTTTGGCCTCAGACTCATCGAGAATCTCACGCGCTGAGCGACCCTGAGGATTTAAGGCGGCGGTCCCAATCTCATCCGAGGCACTTAATAAACGCCGCAGAATCGAACGCTCACGAACAATTTCTGCATAGGTGCGAATATTCGAAACCGATGGGGTATTTTGCGCTAAGGCATTTAAATACACTAAACCACCGACTTCCTTATCCGTACCTTCGAGCTTTAAGGCATCGTAAACGGTCAAGACATCGGCCGGCCGATCCATACTGATTAGGTTTTGAATATGACGCCAAATAATGCGGTGATGGTGTCGATAAAAATCATCCTCACCCAGCACATCACCAACCTGCTCATTAGCCAAGTTATTTAGTAATAAACCACCTAAAACCGATTGCTCTGCTTCAATCGAATGCGGTGGTAAACGCAAATTATCCAATTCATGATCAGGCTGGCTCGGCATACTCATCATCGCACTATCAATCGGCTCCGTTGCCGGCATCACATCGTGCTGCACCTCAACCATGGACATTGCCGTTGCATCCTCATAAAAGGGTTCGGCAAAAATATCCTCAGGCAAATCAACTCCCTGCGCTTCAACAGGGTGCTCGGAATCGTCTATAAAGGGATGCTCAATATGCTTGGACATGGGCGTTAAAAAACTCGATGATTAAAAACCAAAATAGCAGTAACGATTATATCGCTACTGCTATTTTTATACAGATTAGTGTAATCTCAACTGAGATTGTAACTAGGCCATCTCACCAATCACGTTAACTGTGATGTTAGCAGCGATGTCTGCATATAAATGGATAGTCACAGGGTACTCACCTACTGCTTTTAAAGCACCGTCCGGCATACGTACTTGACTTCTTTCCACCTCAAAACCAGCTTGTTCAAGTAAACGAGCGATATCGATATTGGTCACAGAACCGAATAAACGACCGTCAACACCCGCTTTTTGAGTAACGTCTAATTTATAATCAGCTAGTTTATTAGCCAATGCTTCAGCAGCCGCCACGCGATCGGCCTGAGCCTTTTCAAGTTCGGCACGACGTGCTTCGAACTCCTTGATAGCAGCATCAGTAGCACGCTGCGCTTTACCCTGAGGGATTAAGTAGTTACGCGCATAACCATTGCGCACGCGAACCACATCACCTAATTGACCAACCTTACCGATGGTTTCTAATAAAATAACTTGCATCTTGCCACCCCTGATTATTTATGACTGTCAGTAAATGGTAACAACGCTAAGAAGCGCGCACGCTTGATCGCTGTATCTAACTGACGCTGGTAGTGTGCCTTCGTACCGGTTAAACGTGCTGGAATCACCTTGCCAGTTTCAGTAATGAAATCGCGTAAGGTATCGATATCTTTGTAATCGATTTGTTCTACACCTGCTGCTGTAAAGCGGCAGAATCTACGACGTTTAAATAATGGATTTTGCTGTGGAAAACGACTTTTTCTGTCTCTTCCTCTTCTTGCTTGTGCCATGCTAATTACCTATAAATATGGTTGGGATACTAATCCCGATATTCTTTAAAACTATACGATAATCGAATTGCTTGCTACGACTGTAAAGCGTTGAATATGCAGTATTAATCTGCGGGAGTCTTTGCGAGTACTATTTAAAAAGCCCTCAACTTCTATAAAACTACCCAATTCAAGTCTACTTAAAGCCTCGGCGACTTCGCCAATTGCTCTGGCTTCCAATTCAAAGTCTAACTGCCTTGGATGCGCTGCCTCTATCACTTCGGATTGGTGTCTCAATACTAAATCTAACACACTGAGACCGGCTGGCGTATAGCGCAATGGTTGAACCTCGCTCAGGAGAAGCCGTAATTGAACCCTATTCATGCTAGCGGCTTGTAGCTAATAGCAAACCGACAAACAAAGGAGCTTACTCCTCTGCTTCTTCCTCTTCGTCTTCGTCGACTTCTTCGAGCTCAACATCATCATCTGCAGCAGCGCTGTCGTCTGCAGCAGCGGATTTGCGAGCTTCATCACGCTCAACTGACTTCATCATGATCGATGGCTCAGTAATGGCCTTGTCAGTTTTGATGATGAGGTTACGTAGAATCGCATCGTTATAGCGGAAAGAATGCTCTAACTCATCTAACACGTCTAAACCGCACTCAATATTCATGCAAATATAGTGTGCTTTAACTAACTTCTGAATAGGGTAAGCTAATTGACGACGACCCCAGTCCTCTAGACGGTGGATTTTACCACCCTTTTCAGTAATCATGGCTTGATAACGCTCAACCATGGCCGGCACCTGCTCGCTCTGATCAGGGTGCACGATAAACACTACTTCATAGTGACGCATATTAACTCCTATGGATATTTAGTAAAGCCCCTATATGCAAAAAGCTTTACATAAAAAGCCCGTCTCTGATGAGGTGGTTTTAATCTTAAAACTTAGTGACCACTTCACTAAAAGATCGAGCAAGAAATCGATAATTATATAGATTTAATCGCTATATATCAAGCCCTTATGAGATAACCGCTTGATATCTGTGGCTTTTGTGTATTTTTTCAGCGACTGAGCGATGCTTAAGCACCGCCAACAGCCTTAGCGACATGATTCAGCCCTGCCCTCAAGCATGGCATAGGCCGAATGATTATGAATGGATTCGAAATTTTCCACCTCAACACGATAAGCGATCATGCCGGGCCATTGATGCAGACGAAGGGCCACATCGCGGATCAGATCCTCAACGAATTTCGGATTATCGTAGGAATACTCCGTCACATACTTTTCATCCGGACGCTTTAGTAACGCCCACAACTGACTCGAACCCTGCTCTTCGATGGCGCGAATTAAGTCATCTAATACATAGTCACTACCTGCTTCTAAGCGGACCGTCACATGGGAACGCTGATTATGCGCTCCATAGTCGGAAATCGCTTTAGAGCAAGGACACAGGCTCATGACTGGCACCACCACCTCGGTAATCAAGCGCACCCCGTCAGTGGTAGCGATAGCTGTCCACGTGACCTCATAATCCATCATGCTAGCCACACCACTAACTGGTGCTTTTTTAGTAATAAAGTAAGGGAAAGTCACGCGAATTTCACCCTCCTCGGCATTTAAGAGGGGTAACATTGCAGTCGCCATTTGCTTAAACAATGTCGCGTCCATGCCCTGAGCATGGTACTCATCAATCAAGCCCATAAAACGCGACATATGAGTGCCCTTTTCCGTGGCCGGCAATAACACCGTTGTTTCCCACATACCCACCGTAGCCAAAACATCCCCTTGGCCATTTTTTATTGTCAATGGATGCTTTACTTTGCGCACACCCACACGATCAATCTGGATATGTCGCAAATCCGTGCTGCCCTGCACATCGGGCATCACAGCAGCTGTTGAATCAGTTAATTTCATTTAATTCCTACAAATAAAAGCTAAGCAGCTATGTGCTGACACTAAGGCTTTAAAAGCTCAGCAAAGCGCTGTTCTACCGACTGTTCAATGCCCTTGGCATCTAACTGCAAGTCCGCACGCAAGGCGTTTTGCTCACCATGATCGATAAATAGGTCCGGATAGCCTAATTGCAAGACCGGTAAATTTATATCATGCTGATTAAGGAGTTCTATCACCGCGCTACCAGCACCCCCCATCAAAGCCCCTTCTTCTAGTGTGACAAAGGCTTGATGCGAGTCAGCTAAGGCAAGCAGTAACTCCTCATCCAGTGGCTTAACAAAGCGCATATCAATCAAGCTAAGGTCATGCTTGGCAGCAACTTGCTGCGCCTCATGCAATAACGGACCAAAGGCGAGCAGCGCAATCCTTGACCCTTGGCGTCGCGTCACCGCCTTAGCAAGTGCGACGCACTGCAACTCACTCGTCGTCTCCGCACCAATCCCTGCTCCCCGCGGATAACGCACAGAGGCTGGCCCATCGTATTGATAACAGCTACTTAATAAAAGTCGACACTCTGCCTCATCTGAAGGCGTCGCAATCACCATATTAGGAATACAACGCAAGTAAGCAATATCATAATTTCCCGCATGCGTAGCACCATCGGCACCGACGATACCAGCACGATCTAAGGCAAAGGTGACGTCTAGATTTTGCAAAGCCACATCATGAATTAACTGATCATAGGCTCTTTGTAAAAAGGTAGAATAAATCGCCACCACTGGCTTTAAGCCCTCACAGGCTAAACCAGCGGCAAAAGTGACGGCGTGCTGCTCAGCAATGCCCACATCAAAATAACGCTCGGGAAAACGCTTTTCGAATTCGACTAAACCACTGCCCTCCCGCATCGCTGGCGTAATGCCGATGAGCCTCTGGTCGCTCGCCGCCATATCACAGAGCCACTGACCAAAGACCTGGGTAAAGGTCTGTTTACTAGGGGCAGTTGAGGTCTTGATCCCCTCGGAGGGATTAAATTTACCAGGACCGTGATAAAGCACAGGATCCTGCTCTGCTAGTCCGTAACCCTGCCCTTTTTTGGTAATCACATGCACAAACTGCAAGCCGCCTAAACGTCTGACATTATCCAATACTGGCAATAAAGCCCCTAGATCATGCCCATCAATCGGACCGATATAATTAAAACCAAACTCCTCAAATAAGGTATTGGCCCCCATGAAGCTTTTGGCCTGATCCTTGACATGCCCCTTAAAGCGACGAGCAAACTCCGCCATCGGCTCAGGCAACTGCTTAAGCACCACTTTGCTCATATCACTTGCCTCTTTATAAAATGGCAAGCCACTAGAAATCAAACGACTGAAATACTTATTTAGCGCACCCACCGGTGGCGAAATGGACATATCGTTATCATTTAGCACCACCAGCAAATTAATGTCACGCGTATCACCGGCATTATTCATGGCTTCAAACACCATGCCAGCGGTCATTGCACCATCACCAATCACGGCAATATGCTGTCGCTTAGTCAGACCCTGATTACGCGCTGCCACTGCCATGCCCAGGGCCGCCGAAATTGAGGTCGAGGAATGTGCCGTACCAAAGGCATCATACACTGATTCAGAACGCTTAGGAAAACCAGAAATGTGATGTTGCTGTCGAATAAAAGGCAATTCATCACGACGCCCGGTTAAGACCTTATGCGCATAAGCCTGATGACCTACATCCCAAATCAAACGATCGTCGGGCGTGTTAAAAAGATAGTGTAAGGCAATGGTCAACTCCACCGTGCCTAAATTGGATGAAAGATGACCGCCGGTATTCGCGACCGACTCTAAGATATACTGACGCAACTCCTGCGCCAGCTCAGGTAATTGACAGCGATTAAGCCTTCTTAAATCATCCGGGGACTCAATTTTGCTTAAGAACTTATTCATAACAATCCCTAGCTTTGACGGTGAATAATCAAATCCGCTAAAGCTCTTAATCGCTCAGCACGTGATCCCAATGGACGGATCGCCTCCAACGCTTCATGATGTAGGGCTGCGGCATAGTCCTTGGCCTCTGACAAACCTAGCATGCTGACATAGGTGGGCTTATTATCCTGCTCATCCTTGCCAGCTGTCTTACCCAATACACTGGTGTCAGCCGTCGCATCTAAAATATCATCCACCACCTGATACGCTAAACCCAACTTCTCGGCATAGCCTTTAAGCGCAGAATGATCCTCGTAATTGGTCGCTACGGTAATTGAACCCAAGAGCACACTCGCTTGAATCAAGGCGCCAGTCTTAAGTTGATGCATTAACTTAAGGCGGGCTTTGCCAATCTGCTGATCGACGGAAGCCAGATCCATATACTGACCACCCACCATACCACGACTACCGGAAGCGATGGCTAACTGCTGCATCGCCTTAATCACTAGGGCTGGCGCCACTGGCATGGTAGCAATCACTTCAAAAGCAAGACTTTGTAGCGCATCACCCACTAATAAGGCATTCGCCTCACCGTATTTAACGTGGACGGTGGGCTTACCGCGGCGTAACTCATCATCATCCATACAGGGCATATCATCATGCACTAGCGAATAGGCATGAATTAACTCTACCGCTGTAGCCGCTGCGATTAAGGCCTTTTTCGACTGCTCAACCTGCTCACTAGGATGCGCTACCTCACCGGCCGCCAACACTAAAGCCGCACGAATACGCTTACCGCCGGCGAGCGCAGCGTAACGCATCGCCTCGTGCAAGCCGACCAGATAAGGACTCTCATCCGCTACCTTCAAAGCCTGCTCCAAGGAGGACTCCATCGTCGGTACTACATACGCACTTAACCAATGGTCAAAGGATAACTCCTGACTCATTTACTCATCCTCACCGTCTTGCTCAGCTTGTGCTAAAGGTCTCAGCAAATTGTCCTGCAATACCTGAACCTGCAGCTGCGCATCATCCAGCTTCTGCTGACAAATACGACTTAGTAACATACCGCGCTCATAGGCTTTGAGCGCCTCATCTAGCGACAAAACTTGATTCTCCATCGATTGAACAATGGCCTGTAATTCCTTCATCGCCACTTCAAATTGCTCGGGCAATTCCTGCTGCTCAACGTGCAAAACTGATTTGTCCTCAGACACCTCAGCCTCCTAAAATTTCACTAATCCAACATTGTACGAAAATCCGTGCTTTTTGTCGCTAATTTTCAAAATTAGCAATGAACAATGGCTTAGATGATTAAAAAACCTTATAATTTTTGGTCTTATTTTTGCTTTTCAAACACAGCAATTTATCGACTCATGACCCTTGGTGAGTCGGTCTTCTTAATTTTCTTCTTATCATTCGGGGGGTTCTGATGAACGATAAAATCCGACAAGCTTCTCAACAGCTCATTGCCGAAGCCGATATTCCTGTTAATTACTATTTTGATGATGAGGTGTTTGCCAAAGAGCAAGAGCTTATCTTTAAAAATAGTGCTATTTATATTGCTAACGAATCCTATGTGCCCGAAAATGGTGACTGGTTCGCTTTAGCTCAAGATAATGCTGGACGCATCCTACTTCGTAATGGCGACCGTCTAGAGTTATTATCGAATGTCTGTCGTCATCGACAAGCCATTATGCTAGGTGGTCAGGCGGGTAATGTCACGGATCCCACCAACAATCGCGGTAATTTGAAAGCAACTGGCGGCAATATTGTCTGTCCACTACACCGCTGGACCTACGACAAATCGGGCCAGTTACTGGGCGCACCACACTTTAATGAGCAACCCAGCTGTAAAAACTTAAGTCGCTTTGAATTTAAAAATGTCAATGGCATGCTTTATGAGGGACCGCGTGACCCCGGCGCCGATATGGCGGCACTACTTAGCCTAGAGGAGTTTGACTTCTCCGACTATCAATTCGACCATATGGAAGTCCACGAATGTAACTACAACTGGAAAACCTTCATTGAGGTGTATCTAGAAGATTACCATGTGGAGCCCTTTCATCCAGGTTTAGGTCAGTTTGTCACCTGTTCCGACTTGCGTTGGGACTATGGTGAGTTTTTCAGTTCGCAACGAGTCGGGGTACACCAAGCCCTAGCTAATCCAGGTTCGGCCGCCTACCAGCGTTGGCATGATGAGTTATTAGCGTTCCGTGGTGGCACCGCCCCCGATTTCGGTGCGATTTGGGTCACCTACTTCCCCACGCAAATGATTGAGTTATATCCACACGTTTTAGTACTGTCAACACTCTACCCGGTGAGTCCACAAAAAACGCTTAATCTGGTGGAGTTTTACTATCCTGAAGAAATCCGTGCCTTCGAACGCGATTTTATTGAAGCACAAAAAGCCGCTTATATGGAAACCGCCATTGAAGATGATGAGATCGCTGAGCGCATGGATGCCGGTCGTCTAGCGCTGATGGAGCGCGGGGTGCAGGAATCAGGTCCCTATCAATCACCGATGGAAGATGGTATGCTCCACTTCCATCAGTGGTATAAAGGCATGATGCAGATAAAATAAGTCACTGCTAAGCCCATGCAATTTATCCGCATGGGCTTAGTTATGCTAGTGACTGCTATGCTAATGACCGGTTGCTACCGGCCGCTTCGGATCGCTAATCCACTCACTCCAAGAACCAGGATATAGCTTAGCCCCCTTGAGACCCGCTACCTCCATTGCCAGTAAATTATGACAAGCACTGATACCAGAGCCACATTGAGCCACTACCTCACTGGGCGGACGGACACCCAATAACTGACTAAACTCCTGGCGCAACACCTCAGCTGACTTAAACTGACCGTTTGCCTCCAAATTCTCGCTAAAAGGCCGATTCACTGCACCGGGGATATGCCCTGCCACGGCATCCATCTGCCCATCTTCGCCGCTAAAGCGTGCTGCTGCACGCGCATCTACCACTAAAAAGTCCTTGAGGCGAATATTAACCTCCACCTCATCCGCATTGACCCGACCACCGACCAAACGCGGTGCGTCTTGCCATTCAACGGCCGCCGCATACGCCACTGCGCCCTGCTCCAACTGCCCGCCGACCGCCTGCCAAGCAGCCATATCGCCATTTAACACCTGCACATGAGCACAACCAACCCAACGCAACATCCACCACAGACGCGCAGCAAAAATACCATTACTGCCATCATAAACAACATAGTGATCACTGGATTGCATACCACGACTTGCTAATAAGGCCGCAAACTCGGCGCGCTCGGGTAAGGGATGACGACCATTGGTGCCATTAGGACTTGCGGATAAATCCCTATCCACATCAAAAAACACGGCGCCCGGTAAATGCCCTTCTACATAGGCACGACGCCCCCACTGAGGATCCTGTAAACTGTGGCGTACATCAATCAGATGCACTTTGCTGGCATCACTTTTGCTGTCTAACAAGGTCTTTAAATCAGCGGCTGAAATCAAGGGGTTCATGGTGGTCTCCTTTAAAAATGGATTGCTCTTATCATTATTGCTTTAGTATAGACAAGATTATTCCAAAACACGCTAAAACAATGCGTCTCCTTAAGAATTACTCTCTCAATGCTTGCGAGGCACTCGCTTTACGAACGTTAAGCATGGTAGCCCATGCTGACAAAGCACCGGCGCCAATCACACCTAAAATACCGAGCCAAACCCACAGGTCCGGCACATCCTCCCAAAACAGCACCCCTAAAAAGACAGCAAAAACAATGGTCATATACTGCAGCACCGCTGATAAAATCGGTGAACCTGAACCATAAGCCTTAGTAATACAAAGCTGCCCCACCAAGCCGCTTAAGCCCACCACCAGCAAAGCGGCCCATGCCTGTGCTGAGAGCCCTTGCAGATCATTACGATCAAGCGAGACTAAACCAACGGTTGTCACCACCACCGCAAAATAAAAGACGGTCAACCAAGTCGATTCACCCAATTGCCCTAATGAACGCAGTTGCATCATTGCCACCGCTGCACATACCGCTGAGCCCAAACCCATCACAATCGCAATTAACTGGTCCTCAGAAAAACTCGGTCTCAATACCAAAAGCACACCGGCAAAGCCCAGCAGACAGGTAAACAAGCGAAACCAATCCCTTTTTCCCTCAACCCCCTTGATAAAGACCCATAAGCCTATAAATATAGAAGAAGAGTAGTTTAAGGTGGTCGCTGTTGCTAGTGGTAGCACCGTATAGCAGTAAAACACCAAGCTTAAGGCCGTCACGCCAAATAGATTACGCAAAAAGTGTAATCTATAGCTAAGCGGCTTTAGCGAATGCTTGGTAACCACTGCCCATACAAATATCAAGATCACGGAGGGCAGACCGCGGGCCACAATTGTCAGCGCTAAGGGCACCTGCAAACCACCGAGAAACTTAACCGCCGCCCCCATACAAGCAAACATCAACGATGCTAATAACATCCAAAAGGAATGCATAGAAAATCCTTAGCAATAGCTAAAAGCTGACATTTAGATAACATTTGGTGCTTGCCATTGTGAAGCGTATGCACCTAAAATTTACTATTAATTTTATCCCTTTTCCTACCTATTAAAAGTGAAAATCCTATGATGCGAATCGTTTTATTTCTTGCAACAAACTTGGCAATTATTTTAGTGCTGTCAATTACGACTAGCCTCTTCGGTTTAAACCGTTGGATGTCTGAGCAGGGGATTGATTACACTGCCCTACTCATATTTGCCTTGATTGTCGGTTTTACTGGCTCGATTATTTCTCTACTGCTGAGTAAGCCCATGGCTAAAATGAGCACGCGGGCACGGGTCATCAATCCACAACAGCCAGCGAATCGCCAAGAGGCCTGGTTGGTGGAAACCGTAGCACAATTCGCCCAACGTGCTGGTATCGGTATGCCAGAAGTGGCGATTTATGAGGGCGCACCCAATGCTTTTGCCACCGGTGCTTTTAAAAACGATGCCCTGGTTGCCGTGTCCACTGGTTTATTACAAAGCATGGATGAGGAAGAGGTCGCCGCTGTACTAGGCCATGAGATTGCGCACGTGGCAAATGGCGATATGGTGACCATGACCCTGATTCAAGGGGTGGTAAATACCTTCGTCATCTTCTTAGCGCGAGTGGTGGGCTTCTTTATCGACCGTGCAGTCTTTAAGAATGACCGTGAAGGCACAGGCCCCGGTTATTTTATTACCGTGATTGTTTTAGAGCTTGTGTTTGGTCTATTGGCCTCAATTATCGTGGCCTGGTTCTCACGTCAACGTGAATTCAGAGCAGATGCGGGGGCAGCTCAATTGATGGGCACACCACGTTCCATGATCAAGGCCTTACAGCGCTTGCAGCAAATGCAAGAAGGTGAATTACCCAAAAACATTCAGGCCTTAGGCATTTCCAATCATGCCAAAATGGCAAATTTATTTGCCACGCACCCGCCATTAGCAGTGCGTATCCAAGCCTTAAGTAACTAATCAGTGCAAGCACCGTCTCAAATCAGATTAAGACGGTGCTTTTTAATCTACTAAAAGCCGCAACGGCGCTTACTGAACCCTAATTTAATCTCACAGCAATACCATCAACTGCCTGCCATTTACTCGGCATCACGCCAATTTTCACCCACCGCCACTTCAGCGATCAAAGGTACGCTGAGTTCAGCCACACCACTCATTAATTCGGGCAAGGCTTGACGCATTAAGTCTTTTTCAGCTTCGGGTACTTCCAAGACAAGTTCATCATGCACCTGCATGATCATTAAGCTCTTAAGCTTTTTCTCATCAATAAATTTTTGTACGGCAACCATTGCCATTTTAATTAAATCGGCCGCCGTGCCCTGCATTGGCGCATTAATGGCTTGACGCTCAGCATTGGCTCGACGGGGTCCCTTGGCGCCCTGAATTTCTTTAAACCAGAGACGTCGACCAAAAACGGTTTCTACATAACCCTGCTCCAACGCTTCTTGTTTAATGCGCTCCATATAATCAGCAACGCCTGGATAGCGCGCAAAATAACGATCAATATAAAGCTTCGCTGCATCTCGACTAATATCCAACGTTTTAGCCAAACCAAATACGCCCATACCATATATCAACCCAAAGTTAATTGCTTTAGCTGAGCGACGCTGATCGGCAGTCACCTCATCGATACTAGCTAGCGAGAAAATCTCCGCTGCCGTACTGCGGTGAATATCTTGACCCTCCGCAAAGGCTTTGCGTAAGCCCTCGTCGCCAGAAATATGTGCCATCACGCGCAATTCGATTTGTGAATAATCCGCCGCCATTATCACCTTGCCCGGTTCTGCAATAAAAGCCCTGCGAATACGACGCCCTTCCTCGCTACGTACCGGAATATTTTGTAGATTTGGATCCGATGAGGAGAGACGTCCCGTTACCACGGAAGCTTGGGAATAACTCGTATGTACCCGTCCGGTCGCCGGCCAAATCATGGCGGGTAGCTTATCAGTATAAGTAGACTTCAATTTAGCAAGGCTACGATATTCAAGAATAAGTTTAGGGAGAGGATAGTCCTCGGCTAAGCGGTTAAGCGTTTCCTCATCGGTTGAGGGAGCACCCTTGGGTGTTTTTTTAATGACTGGCAAAGCCATTTTCTCGAAGAAAATCTCGCCCAGTTGCCGTGGTGAATTCAGATTAAAGGCTTCCCCCACCATCGCATGCGCTTCTTGTTCCAATTCATCAAGACGCTCAGCAAAGGCACGGCTTTGTTCATTTAAGGATTTTTCATCAACCCTAACCCCATTACGCTCAATCGTGGTCAACACCGGGGAAACCTGCATTTCCAGCTCATAAATACGCTTAAAACCTGGCTCCGCCTCAATTAAGGGCAGCATCACCTGCATTAACTGTAAGGTTACATCTGCATCTTCACAGGCGTATTCGGCGGCCTTTTCGATCGCTACCTGATCAAAGCTAATGGCTGAGGCGCCCTTGCCACAAATCTGCTCATAGCTGATGCCACTGCGCCCTAAGTAACGCTGCATCAGCTCCTCCATGCCGACTCGCTTCGAGGAATCCAGCACATAGCCCATCAGCATGGTGTCATGCTGAATACCGCCTAATCGTACACCCTCATTTGCTAACACATGGGTGTCAAATTTGGCATTTTGCAACACCTTTTTAGCTTGCTCACTTTCTAGCCAAGGGCGCAGCTGCTCTAACACCCGTGCTTTACTCAGTTGCTGCTGTTGCTCGTCCAACACCGAGCTTTGATGCCCGACCGGAATATACCAGGCCTGACCCGGCTTAACTGACATGGATAAGCCAACCAAGCGGGCAGCCATTGAGTAAAGACCATCGGTTTCCGTGTCCAAAGCCACTATCTCAGCCTGCTGAAGCACAGCAAGCAAATCCTTTAGTTGTGCTTCAGTGGTGACGGTTTGATAGTCAATCACTGCTGGTGCTGCAGGCACCACATCAGCCTCAACCCTCGCATCCTGCGCCGGAATCGCTTCTGGATCACCAGTTAATTCACGTAACCAGGTGCGGAAACCGTATTTTTGAAAAATATCAATTAAAGTGGCTTTGTCCTGCGCCAAGGGACGGAGATCGTCCGGCGTATCAATGGCCTCCGGTAAATCGCAATCATCTTTAATCGTGACCAAGCGGCGCGTCATTTCAAAGGTGGGAATAAACTCACGCAAATTTTGGCCTACCACCCCCTTGATGTTATCGGCATGTGCGATGATACTATCCAAGGTACCGTATTCCTCAAGCCATTTAACAGCGGTTTTAGGACCTACCTTAGGTACCCCAGGGATATTATCTGAGGTGTCCCCCATCAACATTAAATAGTCAATGATCTGCTCCGGCTTGACACCATAACGCGCCTTGACTCCCTCAATATCCATCACCTGATTACTCATGGTATCAATTAAGGTGACGTGCTCATTCACTAGTTGCGCCATGTCCTTATCACTGGTGGAGATAATCGATTCAATGCCGTTATCCGTGGCTTTTTTGGCGAGGGTAGCAATCACATCGTCGGCCTCAACCCCCTCGAGCGCAATCACCGTCCAACCCATGGCACGGATGGCGTCGTGAATCGGTTTTATCTGAGAACGTAAATCATCGGGCATGGGTGGCCGATTACCTTTATACTCTTTATAGATATCGTCTCTAAAGGTTTTACCCTTAGCATCGAAGACGCAAGCCATATAATCAGGGTTATAATCTTGATTTATCTTGCGCATCATATTCATGACGCCGTAGATTGCCCCGGTGGGCTCACCCAGGGCATTCCGTAGGTTCGGCATCGCAAAAAATGCGCGATATAAATAGCTTGAGCCATCAACAAGTAATAAGGTTTTTTTCATGTCCATCAATAAAGAAAATTTAACTGTAGACTCCGATCTTACAGTAGAAGATAAGGCTGAAAACGCTAAACAAGTCAGTCGCACGGAAATGAAGCAAGTCGAAGCTTCAAAAGCTGATACGGTCAATGGTCAGGTAGCTGAAATTTCTCAGGAGCTGGCGACCGCAGCACAACACCTACTGCATATCAATAAGGCCGTGAGTATTTTCGGCAGTGCACGCACAGCAAAAGACTCTTTGTACTATAACAAAACCATTGAGATCAGTAAATTGCTCGCTCAAGCGGGCTTCAGCATCATTTCTGGTGGTGGCCCGGGGGTGATGGAAGCGGCCAATAAGGGCTGTTTTGAAGCGGGTGGCCACAGCATCGGTCTCAATATCAAACTGCCGCATGAGCAGCATGATAACGTTTACCAGTCCGAAAGTCTTTATTTTAAATACTTTGTTTCCCGCAAAACCACCTTCTTTATGAATAGCGCAGCCTATATTATGATGCCGGGTGGCTTTGGTACCATGGATGAGGTATTTGAGACCTTAACCCTAATACAAACAGGCAAAGCGCATCGTGCGCCCATCGTTTTTGTAGGCAGTGAGTTCTGGCGCGGCCTTGTGGATTGGATTAAACAGCAACTACTGGCTAATGGCTACATCTCTGCACCTGATTTAGATTTATTTATTATTGAAGATGAGCCGGAGAAAATTGTCGCCTATATAGAAGACAGGTATGAAACATACTGCCAAAGTACGATCTGCTTTGGCTTACGCTAAGACCCATTCAGCAGGTGCTTGTTAGGGCGCCTCCTCAGGCTCATTCTTAGCATTCGGATCCAGATTCAGTGGACCGCTCAGATTATCACGCTGGGCGGCGGCTGAATTATCAGGGTGCGTGCTACCCTGGCGCGCAATGTCCTCCTGCTCTTGTACCGGTGGACGACAAATCAAATGCACCGATTGAGCCTGTATCCCCTGGCTGCGTAGCGCAGCTTTCAAGGCTTCGCTAACATAGCGTTCACGCCGCACCTCAACAGCGACCACCTCCCCCTCATACTTGGCACAGGCCTCACGTAAACCCTGCTCGCACACCGTCGCATCAGCCTCAACGCAAGTAAGCTCAAAATGCACATCACCCTCGGTATACATGGGCTTGGTCTTGCAAGCAGTCAGCGCCAAAGCCATCAGAGCACAAAGGGTAAAGCGATAAAAATGTGCGGAACGTTGAAGAGTCATAGCCAGTATTATTGATTATTCACACCCCGGATAAAGAACCGTAAAAAAGCCAATCAAGGGTATAATGAAGTATTTACTTAGGCTGATTAAGCATGCAATCAGCGCTAGCAGGAAAAGCAGCCTCAATTATAACTGCTTTTTTCAGCTAAGAAACGCTAACTTTGATCACTATTCTCTCTAGAAGTCTATCTATGCAAGAACATTACCATGCTTCTGCTGTTGAAAAAGAAGCACAGACCATTTGGCAAGAACACGATGTCTACCGTGTGGTAGAGGGCACCAAAAACGCCGCCGGCGAAGAAAAACCTAAATTCTATGCTTGCTCCATGTTGCCCTATCCTAGTGGTAAGCTCCACATGGGTCATGTTAGGAACTACACCATCAATGACGTCATGGCACGCCAACTCAGAATGCGCGGCTATAACGTCTTGATGCCGATGGGCTGGGACGCTTTTGGTATGCCTGCGGAAAATGCCGCCATCAAATCCAAGGTACCGCCTGCAAAATGGACTTACGATAATATTGCCTATATGAAAAAGCAGATGCAGTCCATGGGCTTAGCCATTGACTGGTCTCGTGAAATGTGTGCTTGCGATCCAGAATACTATCGCTGGAACCAATGGCTTTTTCTTAAAATGTTGGAAAAAGGCATTGCCTACCGTAAAACCCAAGTGGTTAACTGGGATCCTGTCGATCAAACCGTCTTAGCGAATGAGCAGGTGGTTGATGGTCGCGGTTGGCGCTCTGGAGCCTTAGTTGAAAAGCGTGAGATTCCCGGCTATTACTTAAAAATCACTGATTACGCCGAGGAGCTACTGGATTACACCAAAAACCACTTAGACGGCTGGCCTGAGCGGGTCCGTTTGATGCAGGAAAACTGGATTGGTCGCAGTGAGGGCGTGCGTTTTGCCTTTACTCATGACATTCGTGATGGCGCTAATCAGTTGATTCAAGACGGCCGTCTGTACGTCTTTACGACGCGTATTGATACCATTATGGGGGTGACTTTCTGCGCCGTGGCACCAGAGCACCCATTGGCGGTTGAAGCGGCGCGACGTGATGACAAGGTTGCCGCGTTTATTAAAGAAGCAATTAAAGGTGGCACCAGCGAAGCAGATTTAGCGACCAAAGAAAAAGAAGGTGTGCCTACCGGTCTCTATGTCACTCACCCTATTACCGGCGACAACATTGAGGTCTGGGTTGGTAACTATGTCTTAATGAGCTATGGTGACGGCGCTGTTATGGCCGTACCGGGGCACGATGAGCGTGACTTTGCCTTTGCACTGAAGTACCAACTACCGATTGTGCAAGTCATTGATATTGAGGGCCGCGCCTATTCGACGACACAATGGCAGGACTGGTATGCGGACAAAGAAGGGGCCAAGCTGATCAATTCCGGCGAATACAACGGTCTCAGCATTAGTGAAGCAGTCGATAAAATCGCCGACTTGATGGTAGCCAAGCAATTGGGTGAGAAAAAAGTCACTTGGCGCATTCGTGATTGGGGTATTTCCCGCCAACGTTATTGGGGCACCCCTATTCCTATTATTCACTGCCCTAGTTGCGGTCCAGTACCAGTGCCTGAAAAGGATCTACCAGTGGTATTACCGGAGCATCTTATTCCCGATGGTAGTGGTAACCCCTTAAATAAATGTGAGGAGTTCCTGCAGGTAACGTGCCCTTGTTGTGGCGCAGATGCCAAGCGTGAAACTGACACCATGGACACCTTTGTGGACTCTTCGTGGTACTTTATGCGCTATGCCTCCGCTGCCAATCACGAAGCCATGGTAGATGAGCGCAATAATTACTGGATGCCGATGGATCAGTATATCGGCGGGATTGAGCATGCGGTGATGCACCTGCTTTATGCACGCTTCTGGACCAAAGTGATGCGCGACATGGGTCTCTTAGCGTATGACGAACCATTTGTTAAATTGTTGTGCCAAGGAATGGTACTCAACCATATATATTCACGCCGCAATGCACTTGGTGGCATTGAGTATTTTGCCCCTTCCGAGGTGGACAATATCTTAGATGCCAAGGGTAATATCATTGGTGCCAAATTAAAAAGTGATGGCTCCGAGATCAGCTACGACGGTATCGGCACCATGTCCAAATCCAAAAACAATGGTATTGATCCACAACACTTAATTGATACCATGGGGGCAGACACAGCACGTTTATTTGTGATGTTTGCGAGCCCACCGGAGCAAACACTTGAGTGGTCTGGAAGTGGCGTGGACGGCTCCAACCGCTTTTTACGTCGCCTTTGGAATTATTGCTACAAGCACCAAGATGAGATTCGACAGGCTCAAGATAACATCGACTGGGCGGCTCAAGAGGAGCTGGCGCAAGCCATCAAAGACTTACGTCTTGAGACTTACTCACTCTTAAAGCAAGCGGATTATGACTATAGCCGAATTCAGTACAATACTGTCGTCTCGGCGAATATGAAGTTGTTAAATGCATTAGAAGCGGCGCAATTGCCAGCAGGTGAGTTGGCGCAGCACGCAATTCGTGAATCGGTATCAATTCTTTTACGTATGCTCTATCCGGTGGTGCCACATATTACTTGGCATCTCTGGCGCGCCCTGGGTTTTGCCGAGACTTATGGTGATTTACTGGATGCACCATGGCCAGTCGTGGATGAAGCGGCACTAGTGGCTGATGAAATCGAGTTAGTGCTACAGATTAATGGTAAATTACGCGGTTCCATGATGGTGCCTAATGACGCCGATCAAGCGCTGATTGAACAAACAGCACGTGAACATGAGGCGGTTGAGCGCTTCCTTGAGGGGCGTCCGATTAAGCGGGTCATTGTGGTGCCGGGACGATTAGTGAACGTGGTAGGATAAGCATGAGTTATCAGCGATTGAGCGCTGCTAGAGCTCAAGCTTTAGCACCCACCGTTAAGCAAGCGGCTGCTTTTTTAGTACTCCTGATGTTGGTGGTGAGTCTGGCAGCATGCGGCTTTAAGCTGCGTGGCGCTACGCCCCTGCCCTTTACTAGTTTATATACCAACATCAATAGCCAGAGCTCTTTTGGCAGCCAGATTATTCGTGGTATCCGTGCCAACTCACCGCATACCCGAATTGTCGACACGGCCGAAGAGTCCGAAGTACGATTATTACAACTTAATAATCGCCGTACTCGCAAAGAGGTATCACTGACGGTAGACGGTAAGGTAGAGGAATACGAATTAGGCCTCTACATCAGCTTTACCCTAGTTGATAGTGCTGGGAATAGCTTATTAGAGCCAACCACCCTCTCCAGTCTACGTTTATTACCCTATGATGAGGATAATGCCGACGCCAAAGCGGCTGAGATGCAACAACTTTATGCCGATATGGAGCGTAATATCGCTAATTCTATTTTGCAACGAATTACCTCAGATGAGGTAATTCAGCGTTATCAAGCATTACACACGCATTAATGGCCAAGTTTAATCCTGCTACCATCAATCTGCAAGCAGCGCCGGCACCGCTCTATTGTGTGGCCGGTGATGAGCTGCTGTTAAGAATTGAAAGCGTCGATACACTCCGGCATTGGGCGCAACAGCATGATTACAGCGAACGTAGTTCGCTTAGCCTTAGCGCCACCGACGATTGGGGTGTGATTGAGGAGTTTACCCAAAGCCTGTCACTATTTGCGCAACGTAAAATTCTGGAGCTCGTCATCCCCACCGGTAAGCCCGGCACCAAAGGCGCTCAGGCCTTAATACGTTTAGCCGAGGAAGTCAGGCAAGGACGCTTGGTGGATACGGTGGTCATTATCAGCTTACCGAAATTAGATTTTCAGACGACAAAAGCAAAATGGTGGCAAAGCCTTTCCGCCGCAGCTGAGGTTTATGAATTACCGATTATTCAACGAGAGCAACTCCCGGCTTGGATTAGCGAGCGTTTAAAACGCCAACAGCAAAGCGTAGACAGAGAAACGCTAGCGTGGATTGTGGATCGTGTGGAGGGCAATCTCTTTGCCGCTCATCAGGAAATCATCAAACTCGGTCTGATGTATCCCGAGGGTGACATTAGCTTTGAAGCGATTCAACAATCGATTCAAGATGTGGCACGTTTTGATGTGATGTCACTCAGTAGTGCCATGCTGCAGGGGGATGCCACTCGCACCCGACGGATTATTGAGGGTTTGGCGGCCGAAGGTGAAGCCCTGCCTTTGATCCTCGGTTTTATGATGACAGATATTCGTCATCTATATCACTTAGCCGTGGCTCGTTCCAAGGGCTTAAACCCGTCAAGCCAACTACGCTCACTCTATCTACGCCCACCCAAATCAAACTTGATTTTACAGGCACTAGAACGTTTAAGCTTAATGCAGCTGATGGGCTTGATTCAACATGCACATGATGTGGATCGCATTTTAAAGGGTATCCCGGTGGAGGGGCGCTTAAACGATCCCTGGCAAGAGCTGCTGCGGCTTGCTCTAAAAATCGTTAATCCTCAAGCGGTATAGCCATTTTTATCATTATATTTTAAATTTCAACTACTTAATCGCCTTATGAACACTCAGTCTACTCACTCCTCCGACTTGTCCATACAGGACTATTTGCGCCAATTAGGTAAACAAGCGCGTGAAGCATCACGCAGTCTGATGCGTCTCAGTGATCAAAAAAAATCAGCGGCATTGCTAAGCTTAGCCGATTTGATTAATGATAATAAGGCCTTTTTATTAGCTGAAAATGCTAAGGACGTGGCCAAAGCCAAAGCCAATCAACTCGAGGCTGCTTTATTAGATCGCTTAACCCTAACTGAAAAATACCTTGATATTATGCAAACGGGTTTGCGTCAAATCGCCGCTATGCCTAATCCAGTAGGCTCACTGTCAGCCACCACGGTACGTCCAAACGGCATGCGGGTAGCGCAAATGCGTGTGCCCATCGGCGTCATCGGCATTATTTATGAATCGCGCCCTAATGTCACGGTTGATGCGGCGGCACTCTGTCTAAAGTCTGGTAATGCTTGTATTTTACGAGGCGGCAGTGAAGCCTTTTACTCTAATCAGGCCTTTGCTAAGTTAATTGCTCAAAGCCTTAAAGCTAATGATCTGCCGGAGTATGCGGTGCAAGTAGTAGCGACTACCGATAGGGCTGCCGTGGGTGAATTAATTCGTCTCAGCGAATACGTCGATGTGATTATTCCACGCGGCGGTAAATCCCTCTTAGCGCGCTTGGCTGCAGAAGCCAAGGTGCCGATGATTATGCACCTGGACGGTAATTGCCATATGTATTTGGATCAGTATGCTAATCATCAGATGGCGATTGATTTGGCTTTTCATGCTAAAACACATCGCTATGGTATCTGTGGCGCCTTAGAAACATTATTAATTGATGAAAGTATTGCGGCAGCGATTTTGCCCGAACTAGCTCGAAAGTTTCAAGCGCATGGGGATGAGATGCGAGTTTGTCCACAAAGTAAAGCAATCTTGGTAGCTGCGGGCTTGCAATCGAATGAGCAAGCAGCCATCAAGGATGCTACTGAAGAAGATTGGGCCACGGAGTTCCTCGGTCCAATTATTGCGATTCGCATCGTTCAATCGATTGATGAAGCCATTGAGCATATCAGCCAATACGGTTCCGGTCATACCGAGTCAATTATTACTGACAATCTGCAGCGTGCCGAACATTTCCAGTTAGCCGTTGATTCCAGCTCGGTTTACGTCAATTTACCGACGGTATTTGCGGATGGTTTCGAATACGGTTTAGGCGCTGAAATCGGCATTTCCACCAATCGCTTACATGCACGTGGCCCCGTCGGGCTAGAGGGGCTGACTACCTACAAGTGGGTATTAAATGGCAATGGTCAACAGCGTGGCTAAGCTCAAATTCATGTTCAATTATTAAGGAAAGACTCATGGCTTATCTCTGGTATAAGGTGTTACACATCGTTTTCTTTGCTTCATGGTTTGCTGGCTTATTTTATCTGCCACGCATCTATGTCAACTTGGCTACCCAAACACCCGGCTCCGAGGGCTACACCCTGCTTTTGGGCATGGCAAAACGTCTGTTACGCTTTATGAGCATCATTGCTGTGGTCAATCTGATATTCGGTGTGTTGCTCATTAGTGTTATCGGCATGAAGCATGGCTGGTTGCATTTCAAATTACTGTTGGTGTTTTTTGTTTTTGTTTACCATTACTATTGCTATGTGATTTATCAACGCTTTGCGACGCAAAGCAATCAACAAACGCATCGCTTTTATCGCTGGTTCAATGAGATTCCTGTGATTTTAATGCTGGCGATTGTGTACTTAGTTATTTTCAAACCTTTTTAGTGGCGGGTAAATTAGCCTATGTCAACACATGATTCTTCCAAAAGAAGCACCCTATCACTTAACCCCGATGCTAAAAAGGGTACCACCGCAGCTCGTAAAGCGGCTCGTCAGCGTACCGGACCACGCGCTCGTCGTTTAGAACAGGCGGCGTACGAACAGGGTCAAGGCAAGATTTCTGCACGCACCCTCGCACGCACTGGGGTCAGTCCGGAAAAATTAAAAACGGATAAAAATCTTGCCTACCGTCTTTCAAAACATGGCATGACGGAGCAACGCCTAGCCAAACAAGCAGCCGCCAAAGAAGCGCATCGCCCCCAGCGTCAGCCAGCCGATGTGCCCACCAGCGCATGGAACCCGCAACGTAAGAGCGATGATGAAGGAGCGCTGCGCCGCCGTGAAGCCCGAGGCGTCAGTAACCAGCGTCGTATGCTTAGTGAGAGCCGTCCCACTACGCCGCGCCTAGACCCGAGACCGGGTCGTCCAGCCCCACAAGGCATTAACTATCAAGCCGAGTCACCAGAGCTTGTAGCCACTGCCTTTGCGACTTGCCCTCAGGGTTTAGAAGAAGCATTAAGCAAGGAACTACAGCATTTAGGCTTTAAGGAGATTAGCGCGGGCCGCTCTGGCGTTTATTTCCAATGCGATTGGTTGGGTATGATGAAGGCTAATTTATACAGTCGTTTAGCCACCCGCATTTTATTGCAAGTAGCGCAAGCAGAAGTCCAGCATGAAGAGGATATTTATGCCTTGGCACTGCGCACGCCTTGGGAGCACTTCTTTGGCCCTGAACACACCTTAAGAGTGGATACCTCAGCCATACGGAGCCCGATGCAAAGCCTACACTTTTGCAACCTAAAAGCAAAAGATGGTATTGTCGATCGCATTCGTGAAAAAGAAGGCGCTCGCCCCTCCATTGATACCGTCAGACCAGATGCCAAGGTGCATCTATTTCTCTATCGCAATCAAGCCACCCTCTATTTAGACACCTCCGGTGAATCGCTCTTCAAGCGCGGTTGGCGCCTCGATAAGGGCTCGGCACCACTACGCGAAAACCTCGCTGCCGGCATGTTAGCACTCTCTGGTTGGGAACCTGGACAAGCACTGCTAGACCCCTTTTGCGGTAGTGGCACCATCTTAATTGAGGCCGCTTGGTGGGCACAAAACGTACCGCCTGGTTTGCATCGTCCGTTTCAGTTTATGCGCCTACGCAATCACAACCGACCGCTGTGGCATGAATTACGAGATGCGGCCTTTAGCCAGATTAAACCGAGCCTGGATACACCATTGTATGGCTCGGACATTTCCCCTGAGGCGATTGAAGCAGTACGTGCCAATATGGAAAGAGCGAATCTCAACCCTAATACCATTAAGTTGCAAGTCGCTAATGCATTAACCATTGAGGCCCCTTGCCCAAGCGGCGTAATTATCACCAACCCACCCTATGGGGAGCGTCTAGAAAGTGGTCAAGATGATATTTGGCTGCCTTTTTCTGGCCGCTTAAAGCAACAGTTTGACGGCTGGCGAGTCAATATTATTAGCAGTGATTTGGAGCTGCCTAAGAAGTTACGCCTCAAAGCGCAACGCCGTATCCCGCTCTACAATGGTAATTTAGAAACTCGCATGTTTGTGTTTGAGATGGTGCGCGAGAGTTTTCGCGATCAATAAATTAAGCATAGCCCTATGACTGAAAACAAGCTAAGTCCACACGCTGATGTAACTGTTACGACCGCAACAACCGATCGTTATCCTCGACGTTTAAAGCTCTTTGCCAGCATGATGTATGAAGGCATGTTGCTCTTTGGTTTAATTTTTGTGGGCGCCTATATTTTCGATACACTGACTCAAAGCCATGAAGCAGAACGCTTAATGTGGCAACGACAATTAGCCCTCTTTCTATTACTCGGCGCATACTTTTTACTTTCTTGGTTCAAACGTGGGCAAACGGTGGCAATGAAGGCTTGGGGGATTGTACTGCATAATAAACGACAGCCACGCCTTACTTGGCTTCAAGCCATTGCTCGTTATGTCCTCATGTGGGTGTTACCCTTAAGCGGGGCCTTTATAGTGCAACAGATCGCGCTGGCGGTGGGTTGGAATTCGATTAGCATGTTTATTATTTTCTGCCCCTTTTTAAACTTAGTGCCGACCCTCTTTCGCCGGGATCGTCAAATGTTGCACGACGTATTGGTCGGCACTGAGCTGATAAATAATAAAAAATAGCTACTAGCTAAAAATTCTAAAAATGTTAAAATTAGAAGTAATATTGCAAAAATCTGTGTATTTCGTAGGCTTTTTATCGCATTTACTTCACTTCTTATACCATGACTGATCAATATCAAGACCTATACCAGTCGTACCGATGGTTGGTGCCTGAGCAATTCAATATTGCCGATTACTGTTGCCACCGTTGGGCTATTAACCCCCAAGAAGTGCGTCATCAAGCTGCCATTTACTTTGAAGACCAAGTGGGTCAATTGACGATGTATTCCTATCGTCAACTTTCCGAGCGTGTCAATAAATTAGCCAATGGCTTAGTGCGCATGGGTGTGCAGCCCCAAGACCGTATTATTATCAGCTTACAGCATTCTGCTGATAGTGCGGTAGCGGTGCTTGCTGCCTTCACTGTCGGAGCGATTGCGGTACCACTAACTGCTGGCTTGAGTAGCTATCAATACGCCCCTCGTGTCATCGATAGTCAGGCTAAAGTAGCCATTATCGATAAGCATACCTTGGCACCCTTTATGGCGTCCTTGGATAATCACACCCTGGTTAAGCAAATTATCGGCGTCGACACCGAGGACGATCGTCTGATTTCGCTTGAGACCTTATTGGCACGTCAGCCGAGCCAATTCAATCGGATTAATACACTTGCCGATAGCCCAGCCATGATGGTCTATCCCCAACCCGAACCCAGTCCGGAGCCTTTGGATCGTAAGATCAAACATGAGATTCCCTTTGATCCAAATCTCAAAGCCACCATCTTAAGTCATCGCGCCTTAATCGGTGCGCTGCCCGGCTTTGTTGCTTCACAAAACTGGTTCCCTCAGGAAAATGATATTTTCTGGTCCTCCTATGATTGGAATAGCGGCCTCGGCCTAATCAATGCCTTATTGCCCGCCTTATACTTCGGCCATTCGATTGTGGGTTGCCCTAGCGGTCGCACCATACCCCGTCTCTTTACCCTACTAGAGCATTATCAAGTGACTAATATCCTCACCACAGCGGAGGAATTAGAGCGCATTCGTGATTATGATGAGACCTTGCCTGCCTTTGATTTAGCCATTCGCTGCATTGCCATTCCCGATCATGAAAAAACCACAAGCTTAAATGCGTGGGTTAAGCGGCGTTTTAATGCCACGCTAAATGGTATCTACTCGGATGTGGCTTTTGTTTATCTGGCAGGCGACAGTGCCGAAAAATGGCCTGATCGTGAAAACAGCATGGGCCATATCTACCCCGGTCGTCGCTTCAGTATCATTGATGATGAGGGGATGCCGGTTGCCGTCGGGACCAAGGGAGTATTAGCGGTCGCTGCGATTGATTATCATGGCCACGATGATCCCGGTCTTGCCACGCATTATTGGCAACAAGCGCAAATTCACGAAATTGAGACAGTAGACGGCTGGTATAGCACCGGCATTGCCGCTTACCAAGACGAAGACGGCTATATTTTTAGAGTGTAGCCATTCTATTTCACTGAGGAGAGCAAATGGCCATCTATGAATTAGGCGATCTTAGACCAAGCATTGATCCCAGTGCCTTTGTGTTTGAGGGAGCGATTTTAATCGGTCAAGTGACGCTCAAAGCGAATGTCAGCATTTGGCCAGGGGTAGTGATCCGGGCTGATAATGACAGCATCATTATTGATGAGAACTCCAATGTGCAAGAAGGGTCAGTGCTGCATATTGATCGCGGCACCCCACTCTATATTGGCAAAAACGTCACCGTAGGTCATAAGGTGATGCTGCATGGCTGTACCATCGGTGACGGTAGTCTCATTGGCATGAGTGCGACGATTTTAAATCATGCGGTTATCGGCAAAAACTGTATTATCGGTGCCGGTGCCTTGATTCCTGAGGGTAAAATCATCCCGGATAATTCGGTTGTCGTTGGCGTAGCCAAGATTGTGCGCGAGGTCACTGCAGAGGATCTGGCGCGTAGTCACGAAGGTACGCGTCATTATGTAGAGCAAGGCAATAACTATCGTGAAAAGTTGAAACGCATTGATTAGTGCAGCCTCTAACACACAGTCCCAGCCATTCCCTTGCCCTTGAAAAAAAGCACGATAGCCACATATAGTGCTTTTAGCCCTTTTATAAGCGTATTGTATCTATCTGTTTTTCGCTATACAGCATTAGCCCTATTCTATGAGTGATTTATTAAAAAAGTATCTATTTGCCGATCGCAGTTTGCGTATTCAAACCGCCAATCTTCAACAGACTTGGCAAGATGCTCGTCAGCATCAACAACACCCTAAGGTGATTGAAAAGCTCTTAGGTGAGCTTTGTGCCGCTGCAGTTTTATTGGCTTCAAATATTAAGTTTGAGGGTAGCCTGGTATTGCAACTGCAGGGCGATGGTCCGATTGCACTGATTGTGGTTGAATGCGGCTCCGATTTGCGCTTACGAGCGACGGTCAAGTTGCGTCAAGAATATGCCATTAAAGAAAATGCCACTTTTCAAGAATTACTGAACCCTAATCGTAGTGGTCGTTTTGTGGTAATTTTAGATCTTAAAGACCGCCAAGAGGGTCAACAAGCTTATCAAGGCATTGTCGATTTACAGGGTAATAGCGTTGCCGAAGTCTTGGAAAACTACATGCGTAGCTCCGAGCAATTAGAAACCTATATACGCCTTGCTGCCGATGATAACAAAGCTAGCGGCATCCTATTACAGCGCTTAGCTAGTAGTGGTGGCATCAGTATTGATAAAGAAAAGGCGGCGGAAAACTGGGAAAAAGCAGGTCATTTTATGCAGACCGTCAGCAGCCAAGAGCAATTAATGCTTGACGAGGATGAATTAGTGCATCGCTTATTCTGGGAAGATCAACTGATCAAAACGGATGCTGACCAGCCCATCCAATGGTACTGTAGTTGCAGCCGACAAAAGGTAGCCGATATGCTTCATATGCTAGGGATTACTGAGGTCGAGTCGATTTTAGAAGAGCGCGGCGCAGTTGACGTGAACTGCGATTACTGTGGCAAGCCCTATCACTTTGATGCCATTGAATGCGCTCAGCTCTTTATTGATAAAGATAAATTAGCGGCACACAGCAGTCCTACCACGCATTAAGTCATCAAGGCATTTTATCCCTTCTAGGCGGTGCTCGCAGAATTGCTCCAGCACCGCACGGCAACTAGGGCCGCTAGGCTTTGAGTGAGGCCCTATAGAGCAACGCCTGTCCTCGCCGCTTTTGTTCAATTAGCCATAAAAGCGCGATGGCACATCGTGCGAAGCACATAATACGTAGTCTTGTGTATTGTTGCTGCACATCGATTAAGGCATACTTTTTTTATGAAAAAATATGCCTTAGCCTCCTCCACGCTCCGCTCTCAGCAAGGTGCTGCCGTGATTGAGTTTTTAGTCACGGCCGTACCCATCCTGCTACTGGGATTAGGTGCCACTGAAACAACTCGCTGGTATATGCATAAGCAGCATGTACGGCTTGCGCTACTTGAAGCACAACGGGTTGCTGCGGTATCGCATGCCAAACCGGAACGTATCATAGCTAGCTTTGAAGAGGGTTTAAAGCCCTTATTTGCACCAGCAGGTCGACACGCCAGTATTGAAGCGCGTCGCGATGATTACTTAGCTGAAGTAAGTCGCAACAGCGGCACCTCGCCCTGGCGCATCACCATTACCTCACCCACCACAGCACATTTTAAGGATTTCAGTCAGGCCGACTTGGCGATTGCCCGCAGTACTGGTTTTGCCGCCATTAATAATAATTACCAAGCCGAGCAACATCAAGCCAAACCACGCGGTCTTAACTCCCAAGAAAGTATTTTTGAAGCCAATATTCTCAGCGTGGATCTCATCTATCCCTATAAGCCCCTTGTGCCAGGTGTCGCTACCCTGATGAAGTTACTCCAGCGTAGTGATTCAGCACTTCAGCAAAGCTATCAAGATGCTGGTTATTTGGCAATGGCGCTAAGCGCTCATATCGGCATGCAGTCACACCCCGTACTATGGCCTAATAGTCCAGATGCTAAAGTGATTTGGCAGCATCAGCTGGCTGCAAATGAGCGCTTAATTAGCTCCACAACGGATAGCTTGCAGCCAATCAGCAACTGTAACGGTATTTGGTGTCCATTATCCTCTAGCCAAAAGGCGTCTGGCGCAACAGCTGCTAGCGCGCCAAACAGCAGTGGCGGTGCGCACGGTAGCTATCCTGAGCGGCCCGATTATCAAGCTCCTGGTGGCGGACAAGTGGCAACGGAGGACAGATCAATCAAGCCAAGTGATAACTCAGCCATGCTCGGCGATAGCTCCGGCAGCGGTAGCAGTCAGCTTGATGATCCGCTTTGCGGCACTAGTCTATGCTGCGTTTAATTGCTACGACAGCATAACGCATGCGCATCAAGCCTAAGCTAACGATTAGCATCGTTCTGTCAATTTCACGCTGAAGCATGCCACTTGCTGATGCACGATGATTGACATCCTCCCCGGCCTGAAGGCCGGAGATTCCTACGGCGCTCAGGTGCGGCATTAAGCCGCACCTGAATCGCTTCGGTGGGTTCCTGCTGCTGGCGGCATGGCTGCACCGCTCACTTCACAGGCGAACCGGGCGTGTCCCGCCCTTAGAACATTGATCGCGCCGACGAGATCGGCGTTTTCCTCGAAACCGCATTCCACGCACTCGAACCGGGCTTGCGTCTGGCGGTTCTCAGCCGACACATG
>NZ_AQVB01000017.1 GCF_000372065.1 Oligella urethralis DSM 7531 | reverse complement strand
GAGAAACTCAGCCAGTCCATTAGCTCACTATGCTATGCCGAATAAGTGGTTAGATAGTTTAACGTTGTATGATATGGGGAAAGTTGAGACTGGCTACGTGTTTAGCGCATATGCTAAATGGTAATGTGCATGAGCCGTATACGAGGTCCGTACGTACGGTTCTGTGAGAGGGATGAGGTGCAAACCTCACCCTACTCGATTTTTAATAGCGCAGGTGTAAAATAACGATACCTTTGATTTTTTGCTACAAGGAACAGCCATCGTGTCTACTCAAAAGCGCTTACCCATCCTGGCGGTCACCTTAGGTGATGTCGCCGGTATCGGTCCCGAAGTCACTGCAAAAATGCTGCTAAAGCACCCTCATCTGCGGCTTAAAGCGCGTTTTGTGGTGATAGGGGATGTCGCTGCTTTGCAAAAAGCAGCACAGCAAATCGGTTTTGATGCGGCGGTGGTGCGTGAGGTGCAAAGCCCCACAGAGATTATTAATGCGCCCGATAGTATTGAGGTGATACAGGTGGGGACAAGCTTAGCCGAGGTGCAGCTGGCTACCGTAGATGCCCGTGCCGGTGCAGCTGCTGCCCAGTTTGTGATAAAGGCCTGTGCCTTAGCCCGTGCCGGTGAGGTGGACGGCATTGTCACCGCCCCCTTAAATAAAGAGGCGATGCATCTGGGGGGTTATCATTGGCCAGGGCATACCGAGCTGCTAGCGCATGAGTTCGGGGTGGAGGATTTTTCACTGGTGCTCTCTAGCGGTGAGTTATTTGTGTTTCATGCCACCACCCATGTATCCATGAAGCAGGCGGTTGAGGACTGCACAGCAGCGCGTTTTGATGCCATCTTTGCGTTGGTGCATGCCTTTTCCAAAGCCTTGGGGCGTGAGGGTGAAGCCATTGCGGTGGCCGGTCTAAATCCACACGCGGGAGAAAATAATCTGTTCGGTACCGAGGAGTCGAGCATTATTCTGCCTGCGATTGAGCGAGGTCGGGCACGAGGGATTAATTTACACGGTCCCATCCCAGGGGATGTGATTTGGCCTCAAGCCGTGCGCGATCAGCGTTGGCGTTTTTTAGTGATGTGCTATCACGATCAGGGTCATGCACCTTTTAAAGCGGTGTATGGTGATCAGGGGGTAAATATCACGGTCGGTCTGCCAGTCGTGCGTGTCTCGGTGGATCATGGCACCGCCTTTGATATTGCCGGTCAAACCATTGCCCGAGAAGATAGTTTGGTGATGGCGGCCGAACGTGCCGCCGAGTTGTCGCTTGGTTGGGCCGCCGTGTGGGAAGCTGCCCGTCGCTAAGCCTTAATAGGCATAGGGCGCACGGTGAGGATCTGCTCGCTATGACCAAAGGGGCCCATCTCATCGTATAGAATCGAGGTGGTGAGACCCACGCCCTGGGCGCCATATTGTTGGCGAGTATTAAGGCCTAACCATTGACCTTGGGGTAGACGGTATAGGTGGATTTGCAGATCAACATTAGGAAACATATGGCTAAAGGGTGACTGCTGCGACACCGCCACCCCGTTACTGGTGTCAACCATGCCCATTAACTTCACAAAGGAGCTGGTTGCAACACCCTCCACCATGGCGAGATCATTACTCAACCAGACTTGCGCACATCCTGGACGGCGCTCACGGTTGCTACGGATATGATCGCTAATGGAGGCAATATAGCCGCCGGCCCAGACCCCTTTGAGTGCCGTCCACTCGACCATCTCATTGCGTGGGGTGATTGGTTCATCCGCCACACTTGCTACCGTGCTCGTGTCATTTTTCATCACCCGCCAAGCACGGAGTACAATGGCGACCTTGCCCTCACAGCTTAAGCTGCTCTCAATCAGCTCAATGGTTTTGCCGGGGCGAATATTACGCGTGGTGATGGTGAAGTCTTTAAGCGGGATCAAACCCAAAATATCAAAGCCTAAACGACCGTAAATCATATCGTCACGCGGCTGAAATAGCTCTAACTCATAACTCATCACACCAGAAGCAGGGGCCATATGCTGCTCATGTGCATTCCATGCACCCTGACTGTGGATAGTCGGTTGATAGTTGGCAACCACCGTGCCATCGTCCTGAATTGTGCGGTTAAGCAGTTTGTAATAAGAACTCATGCGCTAAACTAAAACTATAAAGATGAATAAATGGCTATGTATTAAAGCATAGGGTAAATCGGTCTGATTTAACATTAGCACAAATGCTAGGTAACCCTAGGTAAAGTACGAACAGGATAAGACAGCAGTTTAAATTTAAATTTCGCATTTTGCCGAGAGTGTTTTAAACTGTGGCATAGCGTGAATAACAAAGAGGTATATGATGGAAATTGTACTAAATGGCTATTACACTTTAATTCTGGCCACCTTAGTGCTGCTTTTAGGTCGTATCTTGACCCGTCGCATTAAGTTTTTGGAGTCTTATAATATTCCCGAGCCAGTCGCAGGCGGATTGTTAGCAAGTTGTATTGTGATGCTGCTGAAGTACTTCTTTGGCATCTCCTTTAAGTTCGATGGGGCGCTGCAAACCGCCTTTATGCTGATGTTCTTTGCTTCCATCGGCTTAAGTGCTGATTTCAAGCGTCTCAAAGTGGGCGGTATGCCCCTGGTGATTTTTAGTTTTACGGTCTCAGGTCTGATTATTGTGCAGGATGTGGTGGGTGTCGCCATGGCCTCTTTAGTTGGACTGGATCCTTTGATGGGTCTAGTGACTGGTTCCATTACCTTAACCGGCGGACATGGTACGGCAGCGGCGTGGGGGCCGATTTTAGAGGATCAGTACGGCATCGTTGGTGCTACCACCTTGGGGGTCGCTACCGCTACCTTTGGCTTAGTGGCTGGGGGTATGATTGGTGGTCCAGTGGCTAAGTTTCTATTAAAAAGAATGCAACGTGAGCGCCTACCTGAGCCAGCGGAGTTGACCCCGCTGGAGCAACAAGCTAAAAAGACCTCGCTTTACAATACGCGTCACGATGAGGATGATGATGGCTATGATGATGCACTCTTTGATAAACCGGATCAGATTCGTCGTATCACCGCTTCTTCAGCCATTGAGACCCTGGCGCTCTTTGCGGCTTGTTTGGCTTTTGCCGATGTGATGACGAATGTGGCCAAGGGCACGGCGTTTGAATTGCCGACCTTTGTCTGGGCTTTAATGTGCGGTGTGATTCTACGTAATATCCTGACCCATGTCTTTAGCTTCGATATGTTTGATCGGGCCATTGATGTCTTTGGTAACGCCTCACTTTCTTTATTCTTGGCAATGGCATTGCTCTCATTACGGTTGTGGGAGTTAGTAGATTTAGCCTTGCCCGTATTGGTGATTTTAGCGGTGCAAGTATTACTAATGATGTGCTATGCGATTTTGATCACCTATCGGGTCATGGGCAAGGACTATGATGCGGTGATTTTAGCGGCAGGTCATTGCGGCTTCGGGATGGGTGCTACGCCCACGGCGGTGGCGAATATGCAGGCCGTGACCGACCGCTACGGTCCATCCTATAAGGCATTTTTGCTAGTGCCCATTGTGGGTGCGTTTTTTGTGGATTTAATTAACGCCACTGTGCTGCAAATCTTTACGCAATTGCCGTTTCTACAGTAGCGTCTGAGCCCACTACGTCCTAGTACGCCAGTGGGCTGATATTTTTTATTAAAAATCGCGCTATTGCAGCCTTTATGATAGGAAAATGAAATAAAATCGATCCGTTTTTTAAGACAGCATTGTCTTTTATTTTTATAAGTAGTTTGGTCCATCTTGATAAGGGGGGGATACGATGAAGTTTAATAAATTAATAAAAGGCATTGCCATGGCAGGCGCCTTATTTGCGGTGAATTACGGCGCAGCGGCTCAGGATAAGGGGGTGGTAAATATTTATCACTGGGCGGAGTACGTGGCAGAGGATACGATTCCAGGCTTTGAACGCAGTACCGGCATCAAGGTAAATTTTGATACCTTTGATAATAATGACGTCTTACAAACCAAATTGCTGATTGGTAATTCCGGTTATGATGTGGTGATTCCCAGTAGTTACTACGCGAAGCGCCAGATTGAAGCGGGTCTTTTAGAAAAGCTCGATAAGTCTCAACTACCTAATTTAAAGTACTTGGATCCTGAGATTATGAAGATCTTGGAGGAGGTTGATCCGGGCAATCAATACTTAGTGCCTTGGGCCATGGGTACCTTGGGCTTAGGTTATAACGTGACCCGTGCCAAGGAAGTGGCAGGTGAGGATGTGGACCTAATGGATTGGGGTAATTTATTTGATCCAGAAAAGGCCAAAAAATTCGCTAGCTGTGGCATCTCGCTGTACGATGAGGCGGGTTTGATTTTCCCTGCGGTACTTAACTACATGGGCAAGGATCCGGCCTCTCAAGATCCGGATGATTATTTAGCGGCCTTTGAGGTCTTAAAATCGATTCGTCCTTATATTAAGCATTTTAGCCCTGCTGCTCATATTGAGGAGCTGGCGCAAAATGATGTGTGTTTAGTCTATGCGGGCGATGGTGATATTTATATTGCCGCTGACCGTGCCAAAGAGGCGAATCGTCCTTATGAAATTGCCTACGTGATCCCGCGCGGTGGCGCATTGATTTGGATGGACATGATGGCAGTGGCTAAAAACGCCCCTAATTTTGATAATGCCATGGCCTTTATTAACTACATGGAAACCCCCGAAGTGCACGCAGAGATTACCAATGAGATGTTCTTTGCCAATGCCAATTTGGAGTCCAAAAAGTTCGTCAAGCCTGAAATTGCTAACGACCCGATGCTTTATCCACCGCAGGAAGTGCGTGATACGCTGTTTTTGATGCAACCCCAGTCCATGGAGTTGCTGCGATTACAAACACGTCTCTGGGCTGAGCTCAAAGCGGGTCGCTAGGCGATTTTTTAATTTAGTTTTAAAGTGCTTTCAATCCTAGTGCTTGGGAGCGCTTTTTTATTGGAGTTGATAGTCCATACGTTTTAAGGTCATGCTGACGGTGGCGAGGCTACTTTCACGATGCTCGATCTTAACAATTAAATAGTCCAGCGCTGGCGCCACATAAAAGGTGGTGCGACGGTTTTTGTTGCGGCGCTGACGCTCTACCACCAAGGCCTCAAATTCACCCATGCCCGTATTGACTTTTTCGGTACCAACCACCTGGTAGCGGTGGGTACTTTCTTTGCCTTTATAAATAAGAGGGTAGCTGAGTTGCTGTTTACCCGCCATCAAATCGCAACGGGCTTTGAAGTATAAGCTCATCGGGTCATAGTAAGCTTGTGTGAGCTGAAAGCTGGTATCGCCGTCTTTATTATGTTGACGAGTAGCGATTTTATCCGCCCAGTTAAAGCCTAAATTTTCCTGGCTCCTGCCTTTAAATGCCGCTTCCGTGCTGGCGCTATAGGACTGGGGCGTGATATCGCAACCCTCAGCACTGAAATGCGCCTGCTGCCTTGCCTTTAAGAGGCTATGCTGGATGTTGAAATTCACATCGTAGTGATGTTGCTGCTGACGAATTGTTAGCTTGGCTGTACCGCCTGCAGCGGCCTGGTTATAGGACACGGCAAACTCTGCATCGACATAATCAATTGCCTGATAGGGTGCAGCGGCACTGGCTGGCATCACCATACTAAGTGTTAATAGGGGTAGGCATAAGCTTTGTTGGATGAAATGCTTCACTGGCTTAAACATAGTCATATACGATCGCTTCATGTGATTTAGGGGTGCTTTGTAATGTAGCAGATGGTGTTTAGTTGAGGCTTAAATAATCGACTCAAAACTTAAGTCTTTGCAAAACTTTGTAAGTACCATATTAACCGCCAGCGACGTTATGATCGTGCCGAGCGTTGCGTTAAGTCCTTGAGAAATTAGCTACTATTTGCCTCAGCGTTAATTGTTATTGATCAAAATATAGTCGATCCAAAGGAGTAAATCATGCGCTACGGATTGGCTTAATGCTCAATCTTTAGTAATAATAGAGTAATAATAAAACGCAGTAGTTCAAGGAGGTTCTATGCAAATTTTAGTTAATACTGACAGGCACACCACACGTAGCGAGGCATTAGTTCAACGCATTGAGGCGATCGCGGCGAAGGAGTTAAAGCATCAAGCAGCACATCTAACTCGCGTTGAATATCATCTGTCGGATGTCAATAGTGAAACACGTGCCGGTGCTACTGATAAGCGTTGCTTGGTTGAGGCTCGGGTAGCGGCAATGAAGCCAGTGGTGGCTGAGCATCGCTCAGAGGATATTCAGATTGCTATTCTTGAGGCCACGCGTAAGCTAGTACAAGGTCTTAGCAAAGTGATTTCCAAGTCGCAGGACCACCGCTCATAGGTAATCAGCGGATAACTAGTGGTAGCTGATATCACGGCCTTGATTGAGGTTTTTCACAAATTACATAATAAGGAGAGTACGATGCAACCAGTTAATCTTCAAAGCCTGAGTTATTTTTTAGAAAGGCACGAGGGACCTTGCTTATCTTTGTACCAACCGACACACCGGAGCCACCCTGAAAATCAGCAGGATCTGATTCGCTACAAAAACTTGCTCAAGACATTAGAGCAATCCTTGGCAGAGAAATATGCTAAAAGTGAGATCGAGTCGCTGATGCAACCTTTTCAGCAGTTGGCTGATAATCATGATTTTTGGCAGCGTCAGGTCTTAGATGGCTTAGCAATTTTGGCGGATGAAACTCATTTTGAGGTATTTACCTTGCAGCGTCAGCCCGAAGCCTTTGCTGTTGTGTCTGATTCCTTTCACTTAAAGCCTTTGCTACGCATCACGCAGACGCAAGATCGCTTCCAGGTGCTTTGCATTACCCGTACCGATATTGAGATGTATGAGGGCACACGTGAGGGTCTGGATCAGGTGATTTTTGCTGAGGGCTTCCCTGAGCATATTGATGATACGTACGACGAAACGGCGCCAATGATACCGAGCTCCTCCTATGGTTTAGGTCCATCCTATCGTCAGCGTCAGGCCTTGCGCTATCAAGGTGGTCGTAAAGACGCTGTACAGGCGGATAAAGAGCGCTTTTTAGGAGTGGTGGCACGTGCTTTGCATAACAATATCAGCAAAAATGCCAAACTGCCTGTGGTGTTAGTGGGGCTACCTGAAAACCTGGGCGCTTTCCGCAAGCACAATGCAAATCCATATGTTTTGGAGCAAGAGATTCATGTTGATCCGAGCGCTTTAAGTGAAGAGCAATTGCTTGAAAAAGCGTGGGCGATCGTGGAACCAGTAGCGGCAAAGCGGGTGCAGGAGGAAATTAGTCGTTTTCAGCAAACGCACGGCACGGGTCTTGCCAATGGCGACCTTGATCGCACCTTAGCGGCAATTCTAGATGGTCGGGTGGATACTTTATTAGTTGATGCCGAGAAAAAGCTTGCCGGCAAAATTGATCGTGAAGCCCGTAAGGTTGAGCTAGTGGCGGACTTTTCCGACCCCAATGCCGATGATGTGTTAGATGATTTGGCTGAAATGGTGCTACGTCGCGGTGGCGATGTGAAAATTATCCCAAGTCAGTATATGCCAACGGATACCGGTATTGCTTCGATTTATCGCTTTTAGAGCTTGGCGACAAATAAGTTAATACAAATTCATTACCCCGCTTATTTAAGTGGGGTATTTTGTTCTTAATCGTGTAATATAAATTTGATAGTTTAGTTTTATGCTGGGTGGTTTTTATTCAGCCCTTGAGTATGTTTGCCTGGACTAAATTATTTTGTCTTAACTTTCTGAGGAGATTGGTATGTCAGAAGTCTATGTAGTGTCAGCAATGCGCTCCGCCATTGGTGGTTTCGGTGGTAGTTTAAAGGATATGCCACCACATGAGTTAGGCGCTGCCGTGATCAAAGCCGCAATTGAAAAAGCGGGTATCACGGGGGATGATGTGAATCACGTGGTGATTGGTCATGTGATTAACACGGAGCCTAGAGACCAGTATTTATCTCGATTAGCTTCTGTGAATGCGGGTGTGACCAAGGACGCCCCTGCCATGAACGTTAATCGTTTATGTGGCTCTGGTCTACAAGCCATTGTTTCAGCTGCTCAGGCGATTAAACTGGGCGATGCGGATGTGGCAATCGGCGGTGGTATTGAGGTGATGAGCCGTGGTCCTTATATCACGCCTAGCTTACGTTGGGGTGCGCGTATGGGTGACAATAAGGTCGTGGATATGATGACCGGTGCCTTAACTGACCCCTTCGAAGTGATTCATATGGGCGTGACCGCTGAAAACGTTGCCAAGAAGTACAATATCACACGCGAAGAGCAGGATGCCTTAGCGGTTGAGTCTCACCGTCGTGCCCGTCACGCTATTGAGAACGGTTATTTCAAAGAGCAAATCGTGCCTATCACGCTCAAAACGCGCAAGGGTGAGGTCGTATTCGATACCGACGAGCATGCGCGCGGTGACGTGACGGCAGAGGGTTTAGCTAAGCTACGTCCGGTGTTTGTTAAAGAAAATGGTACCGTGACTGCGGGTAATGCCTCCGGTATTAATGACGGTGCAGCCGCCGTAGTATTAATGAGCGAAGAGGCAGTGAAAAAGCACGGCGCCAAGCCTTTAGCCCGTTTAGTGGCGTATGCTCACGCTGGGGTGGATCCTGAAATCATGGGTATTGGTCCGGTACCAGCCTCTGAAAAAGTGTTGAAAAAAGCAGGCCTTAGCGTGGAGGATATGGACGTGATTGAGGCAAACGAGGCCTTCGCAGCACAAGCCTTAGCCGTGTCCAAGTCTTTAGGCTTAGACCCTGCCAAGGTTAATCCTAACGGTAGTGGCGTTGGTTTGGGTCACCCTATCGGTGCGACCGGTGCCATTATTACGACCAAGGCATTACATGAATTACATCGTATCGGCGGTAAATACGCCTTAGTGACGATGTGTATTGGTGGTGGTCAGGGTATCTCCGCTATTTTTGAGCGCGTCGAGTAATTTTTTCCTTGCTTAAGCGCTTAAGGCCACCCATTGAGGGTGGCCTTTTGCTTACTTGCCTCAAGTCTAGTGATCGACTTAAGAAGCCTCATCCTGGCGGGCTAAGCGTTTTTGCTCACGACGCTGTTTTTTCTTTAGTTTTGCTTGATTATATAGCGGTCCTAGTCGCGGATGGCTTGCTAACCATAAGCGTTGCCCCAGCCATAGCCCTGGGCGATTACGGACGGCAATTCGATAAATATGGTCAGCTGCACCATGTGCCTGATTCATGCCGTAGGCGTCGGTGGTATAGAGATAGTTAAAGCCTAATGCCTTGGCAATAGCAACATAGTCTTTATCAAAGTAGCCTTGTGGCCAGCATAGATGATCGCTGACGGCGCCCAGATGGGTTTGGAACTCGAGTTGTGATTGCAGCAGATCCTCACGAATATGACGGTTTTTATTCGCGTTGTCGGCGGCTAGATCCCAACGATTGTGCGTGTGGGTATGACTGTGAAACTCAAAGCTATCCGCCGCTTGCATGGCGCGCACCTCTTCCCAACGTAGCATCACCTCATTGGCTCTACCCTCAGCGATCAGCTTTTTACATTCATAGTGCCCTGGGCTATACGCTTGATCGGCGCCATTGAGCATGGTCGGGCGTAGTGGTCCATCGTGTATATATTGCGTAATTAAAAATAGCATGGCATGCATGCCGTAGCGTTGAAGAATGGGGTGCGCATATTGATAATTATTCAAATAGCCATCATCAAAGGTGAGAAGCACGGAGCGTTTAGGTACGGCCTTGCCCTCTAAAAAAGCAGCAAACTGCTCGCCCCGGAGGCTGGTGTAGCCATGCTTGGCTAAAAAGCGCATTTGCGATTCAAAGTTTTTCACGCTACAGCTAAGTGAACCGCCACTTGGGGTCACGTGGTGATACATCAGCACCGGTACGCTCGTTGCTTGTTTGCGAGTTAAGCTCATGTTCTTTAAACCCTACATCCGATCAAATACCGAGCCCTCATGCGGGTGGTAAATGCGTTCATAAAAGCGTGCGGCATACTCATCCGTCATGCCAGCCACAAAATCACAAATGATGCGCATATGTAGCGCAGTATCCTGAGGGTGCTGAGTTAGCGCTTGACGATAGCGTTCACGGGTGCCGTCCGGGAGTAAGCGCAGCGGGTCGGCCTTGAGGGTTTGGAAGATCTCAATCACGATTTTTTGACCCTTAAATTCCAATTGTTGTACATTGGCGCTACGAATGACTTTGTCAAAGACCAGTGTCGTAATATGCGCCAGTAAATCGCTTTGCTCAGCGCCGAGATAGGCGTTATACCTAATTAATGGCTGAGTGGCATGCTCAATACCGCTGGAGTCAATAAAGATACTGGTAATGCAGTGATGCACCAAGCGTCCAATTTGTCGTTTACGCTCGTAGCTTTGCTCGGAAAATAGCTGAGTCTCTACTTCCTTGGCCATTTGTTGAGGGCTTTTGCCCTGGTTGCTGCCGCTACATAGGGCCTCGAATAAGTGCAGATGCGTTTTAAAATGCTGCTGCCAATGCTGTTGACTGATTAAACCTAGGGAAATCGCATCCTCTAAATCATGCAAACCATAGGAGATATCATCCGCCAATTCCATAATCGAGGTATCAAAGGATTTAAAGCGGGTTTTACGGTGCTTGGGCGTGCTATCTGTGTCTGAGCGGGCTTTGGTTGCGGTAAAGGCTTCTTTCTCGACCGCCGTGAGTGGTTCTAAAATCCAGTCTACGATCTCTTTTTCACTATCTAAGTAGCATTTAGGCGGTAGTTGCTCTTTGGCTTTGCTTAGCCAAACTGGTGTGGCAAGAGGGCCATAGGCCTCAGGCACACACAGTTCGCTATAGGGTAGTGGGTATTTCAGTATGCCTAATAGCAACCGACGGGTCGGATTCATGCCATTGGCTTTGGTGTATTTATCTAAGCGGGAGAGGATACGTAGGCTTTGACCATTGCCCTCAAAGCCACCATAGTCACGCATACAGATATTTAAAGCTACCTCACCACCATGACCAAAGGGTGGGTGACCAAGATCGTGGGCCAGGCAAATCGCATTCATCAATTCATAATCAGGGAGTAGCTGTTTTAATTGACTGCTATGGTGTTGCTCCACCTCACTCACGAGAAACTCTTTACGTTCGAGTTTTTGTTCAAGCCAGCGCACAATGCCGACACCGATTTGTGCTACTTCCAATGAATGGGTGAGACGGGTGCGATAAAAATCACTTTCACCTAGGCCGAGTACCTGTGTTTTAGACTGCATGCGTCTAAAGGCAGAAGAATGGATTAGCCGTGCATAATCTCGCTCCCAAGGCGTTCTAACCTCTCTCTCGGAGCGGTTGGCAGAGTCCTGGGTGTTAAAGCGTTGCTCCCAAACGGCGCTGTTCTTAAACGAGTCTTTGGTAGTACTCATGATGCTTCCTTAGTGGTGGCTTCAAGGGCGAGTAACTGCTGTTTACGAGCAACGCCCCAGCGATAACCTGAGATGCTGCCGTCACTGCGTAAAACACGGTGGCATGGAATGATGATAGCATGCCGATTCGCCGCACACGCCTGTGCCACCGCACGCACGGCCTTGGGGCAGCCTAGTTGTTGAGCTAAGGTGGCGTAAGACACGGTTTGTCCTAGCGGAATACGGTTTAAGGCTTGCCAGACTCGCTGCTGAAAATCTGTGCCCTGGCAGTATAAATCTATGCGCTGTAATGACTGATAGCGCTGATGACTAGGTGCAGCGATAAAGTTGCTAATCAGGGTGAGAGTGGGGTGTGGGGAGGTCGCTTGCAGTTTGGCCCTAGGAAAATCCTTGGCTGTTTGTATTGTTAAGGCCGCTAGACATGCTTCTTCGCTATCGTCAAGGATCACACTATAGATCTGCTGCTTGAGGGTGGCCAGCAAAATCACGCCGATATCGCTCTGGGTGGTGCTGTAGTGAATGACTAGGGGGTGAAGTTGAGTCATGCTAGCTTAAGACCTCCCAAGTAATGCCTTAAAGGCCGTTAAGTAGTGCTTAGCCATTGTTTCGACCGTGTGATTTTGTAGTGCATAGTCTTTGGCAGCCTGGATGCGTGCGGCGGTTTCAGGGCTTTGATCAAGGGCTAAATAAAGTGCCTCAGCCAGTGCTTTGGCGTCGCCAACGGGGCAGAGGTAACCGCGCTCATTATGTTGACCGATCAGTTCGTTCGGTCCACCACAGGCGGTGGAAACAACAGCTACCTCATTAAAAAAGGCATTGATAATGCCGTTATTAGCGCCCTCATGACGACTGGTGAGTAAATAGCAATCGAAGCCCTGAAACAGTTGTTCGACTTGATGTTGAAAGCCCATAAACACATAGTTCGGCGCTAAACCTAAGGCCTGCACTTTTTGTTGGCAGCTTGGGAGTAGCTTGCCGGTGCCGAAATGAAGCACAGCAATATCTTGTCGGCGTTGAAATAACTGATGAATTGCCTCAATTTCTAGCAAAGGCTCTTTTTCTTCTGTTAAGGCCGCAATCACGGCAATGATTTTTTTACCCTGCAAATGGTGTTGCTCGATAATGTCGTTAAAACGTGCGTCATCATAGCTCTGTGGTATCGTGGCGCTGGGAATCACGATAGCTGTAGGACCTTTACCATGCGCTTGCGGCTTAAACTCCGCGATGGTTTGCACTGCTTCTGCAGCCAGCGCTTTGATGCGCAAGGCTTCAGCCATGCCAGCTTGGGTGTTAGCGACAAATAAATCTGTGTTACGCCATTTTAGGCGAGTGGACTTTTCTTTATGCGCTTTAATTGGAAAGGCGGTGCGTCGCGTATAAACTAACTTCGCTTTAAATAGGCCTTTAAAGAGGGCAGGCCAAGTGAGGCTATTGGCTGTTTGGCAATGGATGATATCGTATTTAGCGGCACGGCCTAATAAAAAAAAGAGTGCAGCCAGCGCTGCGCTTTTTTGCGTATGTACTTTAAAGCCTTTAGCGCTTGCACGTTGTGCCAACTCGCTGTGGCGTCGTGCTAATAGCTCAACCTCATGACCGGCTTGTCTAAATTGCTCCATGCACAACAGGGTTTGGCTCTCACCACCGCGCCAACCCTTTTCCATATTAATCTGTAGGATGTTCATTGTTTTTTTCTTTGGATTTATAGTGCAAGAGTGCATATCGGTTAAAGGTGCCTTGCATGGTGACAATCACAATCATCAAGCCGGCAAGACCATCCAGAAAGCCAAGTTTTAGCAGATAGTCTCTGGCAAAGCGACCAAAGGCTTTAAAGATGGCTTTAGTAATGCTTGATGTTTTACCAGCGAGGGCGCGTTGCTCTGCCCAGATTTCTGCGTATTTCAGGGATTTTTGTAGATGCTCTGCTAAGGTATTGTACGTGTAGTGAAGCAGTCGTCCCTTGAGTGCGGTGACTTTGATACCTTTGGGGATGATCACGCTTTCATGGAGTAGATTGTCATTGTAGTTGGTTAAGGCGGTGGGATAGAGGCGAGCCACATAGTCTGGATTCCAGCTGCCGTGACGTATAAATTGACCAAAGGCCCAGTTTAAGCGACTGATTTTGTAAATAGTTTGTCGATTATCCTCGGCGATGGCTTGACGAATGCTCTCGGCTAGCTCCTCGCTCACCACTTCGTCTGCGTCCAGCCATAGCACCCAGTCAGCGCTGACATAGCGTTGCGCAAGCTGTCTTTGCGGACCGAAGCCGGGCCAGTCGGCATTAACATAAAATTTATCGGTATAGCGACGTGCAATAGCCTCCGTCTCATCTGTGCTGCCGGAGTCTAGAATCACGATTTCATCAGCCAAGTGGGCAATACTTTCTAGGCATTGCGCTAATAAGCGTGCTTCATTTTTTACAATCAAGGCCACGGCTAAGCTGGCTTTGGCTGGTGCTGTTTCTGTAGGTGTAGGAGTTGAAACCATCTCTTTAAAGAATCTCTATGTCTTGACCGCGAAAAAACCGTATTAAATTAATTAAGGATGCGATGGCAATGGATAGTACGCTGATGCTCAGCGCCAAAAATACGCCCCGCTCGGCCGATAAATGAAATGATACCGCAACCAAGGCGGCGCCCGTACTTTGACCAAACATACGTGCCCCAGACTGCATGGCGCCAGTGGCGCCACTACGATTCAGTGGGGTGGATAATAAAATAGTTTTATTATTTGGCGTTTGAATAAAGCCAAAGCCTAAACCGCAACAGAACATGCAAAGGGCATACCAGCCTAACCAAGCGCTATGGGGGATGAATGTTAGCAGCAGTAGGCTAGCGAGCATGATGCAGGAGCCAATGGCAGCAAGGATAGAAGCCGGGTAGATGGCCGAGAGTCGGGCTGATGGACGTGCCATCAGGGTAGAGCCTATAGGCCACGCCATAAAGAGTAGCCCCACGGTTTTGGTGGGTAGGCCAATGATATTTTCATAGAAAAAAGGCAGTGACAGCATGGCGGAGGATGCCGTGCCAAAGCTTAAGGCTGAGACGATAACAGCATATTTAAAGGTAGGAATTTTTAGCAAATCTACCGGGAAAAGCGGGGCGGCTTGTCGTTGTGAACGTCGCCACAAAAGGGTGCCGCTGATGGTCGCAATACTGAGTAGCGCCATGCTAATTAGGGTTTGATTAGTGAGCAGATTTAAGCCAGTGATAAAGCAGGCAAAGGTGATGATATTTAATAGTGCACTGTGAAAATCATAGGGCTTGTTAAGCGCATCAACCCTTGGTAGATAGTGTGAAAATATCAATGAAATCAAGCAAATGGGGATGGGGAAGATAAAAATCCAATGCCATGATGCAATGGAGATGATAAAGGCCCCCAGCGCTGGACTTAAAATGGCCGATACCCCAACCATCATGGCGTTTAAACTGATGCCATTAGCAATTTCTCGGGGTGGATAAATATGGCGCATCATGGCGCCGAAAATACTCATCATCACAGCACCGCCCAAACCATTGACCACGCGTCCAGTTACCAGCATGGGGAGGTTGGTGGCTAAGGCACAGAGTGTGCTGCCGCACATAAAAATGAGGATGCCACAGCGAAACATCCGGATAAAGCCGATGCGTTCGCCCACGGCCGATAGCGGTATGGTGGTGGCGATTAAGGTGACTAAATAGGCGTTCACAATCCACACCGTGAGGTGAGGAGGAATGCCGAGTTCTTTGGAAATTGTCGGCAAGGCCAGGTTGGCAATACTGGCGTCCATCACACTGATGGTGATGGCTAATAGGATCGCGGCTACCGCCCAATAGCGTCGTGGCTTCGGCAGGCCTGCACTGCCTTGGGCCGGCTTGAGTGCAGGCGACTGTCGTTGTGGTTGGCTGATGCTACTGGGCTTAGCGTTGAGTTTAGGCATAGGTGATTAATGCTTCTTCTTAACCGGACGTTGCCAATGGGGGACATTAATTTGTCTGCTTTGCGTCAAGGTTAATTGATTTGCTGGTGCGTCTTGGCGTAGCGAGGTGCCAGCACCGATAGTGGCGCCCTCGCCCACGGTGACTGGGGCAATGAGCTGGGTGTCAGAACCAATAAAGGCATCATCACCGATGACGGTGGTAAATTTATTTGCACCGTCGTAATTACATGTGATGGTGCCGGCGCCGATATTAACACGCTGACCGATCACGGCATCACCTAAGTAGCTCAGATGGCTTGCTTTACTAAAGGCGCCTAATTCCGTGTTTTTAATTTCAACAAAGTTACCCACTTGGCTGCCCTTACCTAGTTGCGCGCCTGGACGTAAGCGTGCATATGGACCGACCTTGCATTGCTCTGCCAAGCTTGCTTGATCCAGGTGGCTATAGGCCTCAATCTTAGCCTCCTTAGCGACTTTGACATTTTTTAAAATACAGTATGGACCGATATGTACGCCATCTGCTAGTTCAACCTCGCCTTCAAATACACAACCTACATCAATAAACACATCACGACCGCAGCTTAAGGTGCCGCGAATATCAATGCGTTTATTGTCTGCTAAGGTGACGCCCTGCGCCAATAGGCGGCGTGCCTGTTCTTCTTGCCAAGCACGTTCTAATTCAACCTGTTGGATACGGCTATTCACCCCCAGTGTTTCCCATGAGGCTGCCGGCTGCGCCGCGCTGACGGTCACACCATCACTAACCGCTAAGCCGATCACATCAGTAAGATAGTATTCACCTTGGGCATTGTTATTATCGATTTTGCTAAGCCATGTTTTTAATTGCTTGGTCGGCGCACAAAGAATCCCAGTATTGATTTCCTTGGTCTGTAACTCTTCTTCGCTAGCGTCCTTATGCTCCACGATACGGCTGACATTGCCTTGGGCATCACGAATAATACGACCATAACCGCTAGGATCGTCTAAAAACTCGGTTAATACCGCAACCCCATCGCCAGCGGCCTCAATCAAGCGGCTTAAGGTCTCTGCCTGCACTAAGGGCACATCACCATAAAGAATTAAGGTTTTATCGCTCTCCGCATCGCCCACAAAAAGTGGCTCAGCCTGTTGTACCGCATGCGCTGTTCCTTGTTGGGGCTGCTGCAAGGCAAAAGCTAAGTCCTTTTGTTTATCAAAGGCGGCTTTTACCGTGTCGGCACCATGACCGACGACCACGGCAATCTGCGCCGGCTTTAATTGCTTTGCGCTTTCAATCACATGGGCCAACATGGGCTTACCGGCTAACTTATGGAGTACCTTCGGTAAATCAGATTGCATACGCTTACCCATGCCGGCAGCCAAAATTACGATAGTTAGTTTCATGGTCTTAATTGGTTATAGTTAAAAAATGGGTTAGTAAAGTAGTTTACTCGTTGCTTGATGTTTTGGCGTTCGCCTGCTTGCTAGCCGCACGTTTTGTGGCTTTTTTTGTGGCGCTCGTGGTAGTGCGTTGAGCGGCAGTTTTAGCTGTGGTTTTGCTTGCTTTTTTAGTCGCCACTTTCTTAGTCACCGCTTTTTTTGTTGCTGTCTTTTTGCTCGCCGCCTTTTTGGCTGCCGTTTTTTTGCTGGCAGCGGGCTGTGCTTTGCTCTCAGTCTCAGCTTTTGCGACAACGTCCGCCGGGGTAGCGGCAGCCACTGAAGCAACGATATTTTTAAATTGATCGCCTAGAAGATTAAACCAGTTTAGGGCCTGCTCTTGCATCAGCGCGCCAGTATTGGCAATGCTGGATTCAAGCGTATCGCTTTGGACATCTGGTTGCTGTTCGTCGGCACCGGTAGCGGCATGCTGTGAGCTCTGTTTGTTCGCTTCAGTCGGTGGCTGTTCAGGAGCAGGGGAGGAAGCGCTGTCCCCGGATGCTGGTGTTGTTGTGGTGGCTTGCGAAGCTCTTAGCGGCTCGCTCATCATGCCCATAAAACTGTTGAAGTTTTGTAGATTGGCCTTTTGTATTTCTAAACTGTGAATGCTACTAGAGAGCATGGACAGATTTAATTTGAGCCAAGACTCCACCGCTTTTAGTTCCTCAATGCGCTTATCGAGCTCATTAGGATCGAGTGCCATGCTGGTCGCTTGGGGAGCGAGATTGGCAAATTTCTGCCAGGCTTGACTCATCATCTTCATGCTATTGAAAAGCAAATTCGGATCGTCCATCTCCTCAGGCATCATATTAACAAAGGGGAAGTTAAAGTTAAAAGGTTCTTTGCTCATCTCTTTCTCCTTAGGCTACGGCTTTTGTTGGGTGGATTATTGCTGCATTAAATGACGAATATGCTGGTTAATCAAGCTATCTAAAAGAACAATGGCGGCTTCAATAGTGATGTCTTTATCCTCAATCATTTGTATCACTTCGCTCGGTCTAAAGGTCTCAATGCGCTCTACCTCACCATCCTGATTTTCAAGGGTCGCGTCAGGCGGAATAATGCAATCACTGACTAAAATATCTTCTAATTGATAGCCCTCGGGAAGGCGTCGACGCATCCGCAAAATCGTACGAATCGGTGTGCGTTGCTTGAGATGAGTGGTGGCGAGCCCGGCTTCTTCCTGTGATTCACGGATTAAGCCCTCGGGTGGGCTGTCCTCGGCATTTAATAAACCACCGACTAAGGTATCCCAGCGATTAGGATCGAAGGCCTTACTGGCGGCGCGTAATTGCAGATAAATATCTCCCTCAGGGGTCCAGCCATTTAAATGAATCGCCATGGTTAAGAGGCCAAGGGGGCGCATGGCAGCACGCTCAATCTGTGCAATCACGGAGCCCTCGGCGTATACATTTAGCAATTCATTGCGCCAAGCTCTGGTTAAGCCTGCATCACGTAAACAATAGGCTACATCAACTAAGAGCGCATTTAACTCGCTCCGAGTAATACCTGCTTCAGCCAGATAAACCGCCAACGCATCCTGCTTAAGGTAGTGCTTAGTTTGTAATGCACTAATGGCGGCGGGATGGATAAAACCGGCAATTTTACCGGCAATAATCAAGGGTCTTGAGCCGCTCACGGGCACCTCTTGAACCTGCTGGCTTAACTGCTGATAGAGCGCTTGCATTTTTTCAAGCTTCAATGACTTACTCTTCCTCTGTATACTAGGATATTAAAATAATGACATTATCTCCAAGTATATATCAAGCCTTAGTGTTTGAACTGTGTCCGGGTGTGACGAAGCATATCTCAAGCGCTTGGCGTCTTTTCAATCAACAATCGGAGGCAGCTAGGATGCGTTTTGTGGCTTATTTTTTACCCTTGCTTATTAGTCTAAGCGTCGCCTTTTCCTTACTGGCGATGAGCCCGGTTGCAGCACAATGGCAGCATCTGTTTAATTTGACTCATAGCGATTTTAATGGCAGTGGTATTCGGGGCAGTCATTTTGGTCGCGGTCTAGAGGCTCGTGATGAACGTGGGAATGACTTCAAATTTGATGATTTTAAGGGTAAACTCTCGCTCGTTTATTTTGGCTTTACCCATTGTCCGGATGTATGTCCTAATACCCTGGTGCAGATCCAACAGGCACTTAACTTATTAGCGCCGACAGAGGCAGAAGCGGTGCAGTTTTACTTTGTGACGGTGGATCCGGCGCGTGATACGCCTCAGCGCTTAAGAGAGTATTTATCGCATTTTGATCCCAGCTTTAAGGCCTTAATTGCCGAGCCTCAACAATTACAACAAATCGCCAAATCCTTTAATGTGTTTTATCATCAGGTGCCAGGACCAGCGGGTTTTTATACGATGGAGCATAGTGCCTATGTGTTTGTATTGGATAAAGCCGCAGAATCCGTGCTTTTATTTAGCGAGGGCACGCCACCCGACAAGATGGCTGCTGATTTGAAAAAGCTTCTCCTTGAGTGAGACTTTGATTGATTCAAAGGGGGTTAACAATATCAGCGCAAAAAAACACCTCCGGCAAGGGGGCCGGAAGTGTCTAAACATTCGTCCTTAAGGGGAAGGGAAAGAGGAGAAAAATGGACGAATGATGAGCGGGGTAATAACTACGTTTCCATTGCTCACAGGTGTTAGTCCAGAGAATCTCCTGTTAGTTCCAAAAACTCACCCCTAAAATGTAACTAATGGTGAGCTTGCGCTGTGTGGATTAGTTCATTGCATCTTCACCAAGGAAGCTACGCATTTTCTTCATTGCAGCGGCTTCAATCTGGCGAATACGCTCAGCGGATACGCCGAACTCATCGGCTAGTTGATGTAGTGTTAAACCACCGTCGTCCTGTAACCAACGCGCTTCCACGATGCGACGTGAACGTGGGTCCAGGGACTCCAAAGCAGCCGCAAGACCATGCGTCTGCAATTCCTCATGTTCGCGTCTAGCGATGATCTCATAAGGGCTACTTTCACCCTCATCGGATAGATAATCGATAGGCGTAAACTCATCATCATCGGCACGTGAGCTAGGGCCTGGATCCAATGACATATCACGACCGCTTAAGCGGATCTCCATCTCAACCACTTCGTCAGGTTTGACATTAAGCTTGTCAGCAATGCCTTGAATCTCCTCGGGCGCCAGGGTAGAACTGTCTAAGCGTAGGCTGCGAAGATTAAAGAATAGCTTACGCTGCGCCTTGGTGGTCGCAATGCGTACCATGCGCCAGTTACGGATCACGTACTCGTGAATTTCTGCCTTAATCCAATGTACGGCAAAAGAGACTAAACGTACACCACGATTAACGTCAAAGCGCTTAACCGCCTTCATCAAGCCAATATTACCCTCTTGGATAAGATCGGCATGCGGTAGGCCATAGCCTAAGTACTGGCGTGCAATTGACACCACTAAACGTAAATGTGATAACACTAAGGCTTGGGCTGCCTGTATATCATCTTGGTACTGTAGACGCTCCGCATACTCTCGCTCCTCTTCGGGCGTCAACATAGGAATCTGATTCACACTACTGATATATGACTCAATACTGCCAATAGCACCCGAGCCAAGGGTGGCTAATGCGCGATTATGTAAAGCAAGTGCTTGATTTGTCATAGTAATATATGTCCTTTAATAGATAGGCGCCGATAAAGTACGCTGTATGCTATTTTAGCACTCTATCGGTCTGAGTGCTAATTTGACTGCAAAGATAGTCTTTAGTTCCCTGATTGCTTGCTGTGTAAGGTGTTAATTTATGTAAGTTATCAAGGGAGTAAGCTGATTTTGCGACGCTTGCCCTTGATGGTTGTTTGTTGCCAGCGTTGTGCTACTTGCGGGGCAATATCCCGTGCGATCGCCACAAAGCTAACAAAGTCATGAATCGTGATTTTGCCGACTTGCTCTGCTTCTAGCCCAAGCGTTTTAGTCAGTGAACCTAGGATATCACCGGCACGTAATTTGTCTTTTTTACCCCCACGGATTGTGATGGTTTGCATCGGCGCTTTTAAGTGTTGTCGACCCTGCCACGCCGGAGGCGCAGCGAGTAAATCAAAGCGTTGTGCGCTGACTTCTTCGATTCTTTTTTTACGGAAAAGTTCGTCCTCAGTGACGAAGGTAATGGCGTGCCCTGTTGCGCCCTGACGGCCGGTGCGTCCAATGCGGTGCAGATGGGTGTCGGCATTCGGTGAGATATGTGCGTTAACCACTAAATCTAAGGCATGGATATCCAAGCCGCGCGCTGCAACATCGGTGGCGACCAACACGCTGCAGCTGTGATTGGCAAACTGGATTAATACATCCTCGCGCTCACGTTGCTCCATTTGTCCGTGCAGTACATGGCTGATAATACCGGCGCGTTGTAATTGGCGTTGCAATAGCTCACACTCATCACGGGTATTACAAAAGGCTAGTGTGGCCAGCGGGAGATGGTGATTAAGTAAGCTGATAAGCGCTTGGCCTCGCTCATTGGCGTTGACTAAATAAAATTCCTGCTGGATCTCGGGCTTTGGCTCATCTATGGCCTGAATCATGTGTGGATTGATTAAAAAGCCCTCAGTGCGCTCCAATAACGCCGGGCTGTATGTCGCAGAAAACATTAAGGTCTGGCGCTTTAAAGGGCAGGCATTGCTAATTGTACTGAGACTTTCATAAAAGCCCATATCCATCATTTTGTCAGCCTCATCGAAGACCAGCGTTTTTACACTGCCTAATGGCAAGGCGCCACGATTGATAAGGTCCTCAATCCGTCCCGGTGTCCCCACAATGATATGGGTGCCTTGAGCTAAGGATGCTTGTTGACGGCTAATCGAAGCGCCACCGCAGATAAGGCTGACTTTTAATGAGGGGTGGCTTCTACCTACCTTACGAATTACCTCTGCCACTTGTGTGGCCAACTCACGCGTTGGGCAAAGCACTAAGGCCTGTGCCTCTATACGGCTTAACTCCAGTGTTTGTAGTATGGCTAAGGCAAAGACCAGGGTTTTGCCACTGCCGGTATGCGCCTGCACAATCAAATCCTGGGCGCTTAAGGCAAGTGGTAAGGCTAGCGCTTGGATCGCTGTCATTTGCTCATAACCCAGTTGTTGTAGATTGGCTAATTGCGCCTCCGATAAATTGAGGCTGTTAAAGGAAGAGGTGGAAGCGGGTGCGGAATTGTCGTTTTTGATCATTGCCTAAGCAGTAAATGATGATAAGTGATGTTGCTATTGTAACGAGATGGCGTAATTGATGTTATAGTTATTGCAAGAAAAAATTTGATTATTTAAAATCAATTGATCTACCTAATCGTTTATAAGCCTAGTTAATGTCAATTCAAAGCTCTGACGGTTCACCTACAGACGCTACGCTAAGTCATGCAGGCGCCGCAACCAAAGCAGCCGATTATTTATCCTCTGAAAAAGTCGTTGAGTTTAACGATGTCAGTTTGGGTTATGGTAAGCGTATTATTCTCAGCGGGGTGAATCTTTCGATTCACAAGGGGCAGTTAATCGCCTTAATCGGCGGCTCCGGCTCCGGTAAGTCAACCATTATGCGTGGCGTGACCGGGCAGATTCGTGCCAAGACCGGGGAGGTTAGGCTCTTTGGCCAGGTGCTGAATGCGATCAGCCCCAAGGAGCTGAGCCTATTACGTAAAAATATGGGTGTGCTGTTTCAGCAGGGCGCGCTATTTACAGATCTAAATACTTTTGAAAATGTGGCTTATCCTTTACGTGAATTAACCACGCTGGATGAATCGCAGATTGTGGAGCGCGTGCTGGATAAGCTCGCTGCGGTGGGTCTTAAGACTGCGGCTCATTTAAATATTTCCGAGGTGTCTGGGGGCATGGCAAGACGTATTGCCTTGGCTCGCGCCATTGTGATGGAGCCAGAGTTATTGCTGTATGACGAGCCTTTCGCGGGTCTAGATCCTGTTTCCATGAATCAAACGGCGGATATGCTACGCGGCATTACTAAGCAATTAGGCACCGCTGGTCTCTTAATTACCCATGATATTGAGGAGTCTTTCCGCATCGTGGATTATGTGTATATGCTTCATCAAGGTGGCATTATTGCGGAGGGTACACCAGCACAGATTCGTGCCATGTCGGATCAGCGGGTACAAAACTTTATTCATGGTCTGTCGCCCGAGGGTAGCACACGCTTTGAGTACCCGACGACGCCTGATTATGAAAGTTGGTTTGCAGAAAAGCAGCTGCAAATTGCTCGCCAAGCGAAGTCTAAGCGCAGGGGGCGATAGTTATGTATTCATGGATTGCATCAATTGGTGGCTATGTGATTAATGGTATTGGTCACCTGGGTAATATTTTTATTCTGCTAGTGCAGATTGTGTTGCGTTCAGCCTTGATTTTTAAGCGGCCGCGACTATTGGTTGAGCAGATTCTGTTTATTGGGGTCTATTCCTTACTGATTATTGCGGTATCCGGTCTGTTTGTGGGCTTCGTCTTGGGTTTCCAAGGCTACAGTATTCTCTCGATGTTCGGTTCTGAACAGGCCTTGGGTTTGATGGTTGCCTTATCTTTGTTGCGTGAACTTGGTCCAGTGGTGACGGCCTTATTGTTTGCTGGGCGTGCGGGCACCTCGATTACGGCCGAAATCGGTTTGATGAAGGCCGGTGAGCAGTTGGATGCCATTGATGTGATGGGGATTAATCCGGTTGAGCGAGTATTAGTGCCGCGCTTCTGGGGTGGTGTGATCGCAATGCCGATTTTGGCGGCTATTTTCTCAGCGGTCGGCGTGATGGGCGGTTGGTTTGTTGGCGTGGTGTCGCTAGGTGTTGATGACGGCGCTTTCTGGTCTCAAATGCAAGCAGGTGTTGATGTGTTTGATGATGTGCTAAATGGCGTGGTAAAAAGCATGGCGTTCGGGGTGGCGTGTATGTTGATTGCCCTACATCAAGGTTGGACGTGTAGAGCCACGCCCGAGGGCGTTTCGCAAGCCACAACACGTACCGTGGTTATCAGTTCTTTAACGGTTTTGGGTCTAGATTTCTTATTGACCGCCGTGATGTTTTAAAGCAAAGGTTTAGAAATGAATAAACGTATTGAGTTTGTGGTTGGCATTTTTGTGCTGTTAGGCGTGTTGGCATTGGTGTTTTTAGCCTTACGTGCCGGTAATCTCAGCACCTTTAGTATGCAGCCTAACTACACTGTCAGTGCCCATTTTGATAATATCGGCTCGCTCAAAAAGCGCTCGGCAGTCAAGAGCAACGGTGTGGTGGTAGGTCGCGTTAAAAATATCGCCTTTGATAATCAAATGTTTCGTGCGATTGTTGAAATGGATATAGAAAAGCAGTATCAGTTTCCGACGGATACTTCCGCTTCGATTAAGACCCAAGGCCTTATCGGTGAGCAGTATATTGACTTAACGCCCGGAGCCGATGATGAGAATTTAGCACAGGGTGGGGTGATTACTTACACTCAAAGTGCAGTGGTGATTGAGGATTTAATTAGTAAGTTCTTGTTCTCCACGGCTGATAAACAGGGTTCGGCCGAATAAATACTAACAATAATTTTGATTGAGAATATGATGCTCGCGATGACTAAAAAACTACTAACGGTAGGCGCTTTAGGGCTTGCTTTATCGGCATGCGTGTCTGTGCCCCAACCGGATCCAAATGATCCTTTTGAGAGCTATAACCGCACTATGTTTGAGGTAAATGAGGCCTTGGATGGTGCGGTTCTTAAACCGGTGGCGCGTACCTACGAGGTGTTGGTGCCGAATCCAGTCAGAACTTGTGTCAGTAATATTTTTGGTAACTTGGGCGATGTTTGGTCCGGTTTCAACAGTATGTTACAGGGACGCGGCTTGGATGCGGTTAACACCTTTGGGCGCGTACTTTTTAATAGTACCGTGGGCTTAGGGGGCTGTATTGATGTTGCCTCAATGAACGGCGCACATAAAATTCGCAATGATTTCGGTACCACCTTGGCGGTTTGGGGTGCAGGTGAAGGGGATTATGTGGTATTGCCTGGCTTTGGCCCAAGCAATTTCCGTGATACGGCTGGTTTGGCAGTGGATTCTTTAGCTAAAACCGAGGCTTATTTATCCCCATGGAGTATTGATAATGTTAGGCTGCGTAATCCTGCTGTGGGACTTGGTGTGATTGATAGCCGTGCTAGTTTATTAGATGCGGATGAATTGGCAGATAGTATTGCCATTGATAAGTACAGTTTTGTGCGTGATGCCTATTTGCAGAATCGTCGCGCCCTGGTGGCTCAAAAAATGGCTCCTGAAATCACCGATGGCACGAAGGTACCCGCATGGACTAAGGAGGACGATCATCGTTATGGTCCGGGTGAGGATATGTTTATGCAGCCGACCATGGATCAGTATCGTCCAACCACGGATGATTTAGGCTATGATGGCTTGCCAAGCTACGATGACCCGGACGGCGCTGATACGGCTGCGAGTGCCTCCGCTCTACCTCAGTACGAGGATCCTGAGGCTGATGCAACAGCGACAGCATCAACGCCAGATACTAGCGCTGACTTGCCACAGTATGAGGATCCAGAGGCTTAGTAGTTAGCGATTGGGTTACATATCTACACAAAGACTAAATAATGTACAGCATTAAATGCTGTACATTAGCCTGACAGAGCTATCACTCTTGTAAAAAATCGAGTCCAATCAATGGATAGCTCAAATGATTATGGAGAGTTTTATGAAATTAACAGCCGGAAAGGTCGTCAATCGTGGTGCTTTAGCAGCATTGATCAGTTTAGGTGTTTTTGCTAGCGCTCAGGCCCGAGCTGAAAGTCCTAACGCCTTTGTTGAGAAAGTCGCTAATCAAGCCTTAAGCGCTTTATTACAAGACCAAGCTGCGCGTAGCGGTGACGTAGGGGCGACCAATCGCTTGGTGGATAAGTACATTGTGCCTTATGTCAATATGGAAAAAACCACCCGCTTAGCCACCGGTCAACCTTGGCGTCAAGCCACTGAGCAGCAGAAAGCGGCCTTGGTTGAGGGCTTTAAAAATACCTTAGTGCGTACCTATAGTGGTGCCTTAAAGGACGTGACTGATAGTACCAAGCTGAATGTGTTGCCATTCCGTGGTGATCCTAATGCCGCCGATGTGGTCGTGCGTACCACCTTAACTGGTGTGAGTAATACCCCGGTAGCGGTTGATTACCGTTTGGAAAAAGCCGGTAGCTCGTGGAAAGTTTATGATATGAATATCGAGGGCATTTGGTTGATTCAAAATTACCGCAACCAGTTTGCTGGTGAAATCAGTCGCAATGGTATCGATGGCTTGATTAAGAGTCTACAACGCTAGTGATTGCTGTGCTAAGCGTTTAGGGTAGCTACCGTCGTTCAGACATCCTTGAGTTAGGCTTAAGGATTGTCAACTGATTAAAAGTGAGATTAGGCTAAAATAGCTTAGTCTCACTTCTTGCTTTATAAGAATCTTAACGTTAATAAATCTATGTCTATTGCAATTCAATTTGAGCATGTCTCCAAGATATACCCTAAGGAAAGCTCAATGTGGCGCCGTCTCATGGGGCGTGATGTGGAGGCTGGCGGCTTTCAGGCGCTCAATGATGTGTCCTTTGAGGTAAAAGAGGGGGAGTTTTTTGGTTTGTTGGGTCCTAATGGCGCCGGTAAAACTACCCTGATTTCGGTGCTGTCGGGTTTGGTGCGAGCCAGTGCTGGAACCGCCAAGGTGATGGGCTTTGATGTGCAGGAGCAATATAGACAGGCACGCCGAGCCTTGGGCGTGGTGCCACAAGAGCTGGTATATGACCCCTTTTTTACCGTGCGTGAGACCTTACGTTTGCAGTCTGGCTATTTTGGCATTCGCCATAATGACGACTGGATTGATGAGGTGCTTGCTAATTTAGGCTTAAGCGATAAGGCCGAGGCAAATATGCGCGCCCTATCAGGTGGTATGAAGCGGCGTGTTTTAGTTGCGCAAGCCTTGGTACACTGTCCGCCGGTGATTATTTTGGATGAACCTACCGCTGGCGTGGATGTGGATTTACGACGTGGGCTTTGGGATTTTATTTCAAGACTAAATAAAAAGGGTCATACTGTACTTTTAACGACGCATTATCTCGAAGAGGCCGAGTCCATGTGCCATCGCTTGGCCTTTTTAAAACGTGGTAATTTAATCGCCTTAGATACAACAGAAGCGATTATGGCGCATTATGGTGGTGCGAATCTTGAGGCCGCATTTTCTCGCGCTATGTATGATTCCTCGCTGGAGGTGTCTCATGACTAGGACTAGTGATCGTCAAGTGTCGTCGACCGTAGAGAACAGCGCGTTAGGAAGTAGTGCCTATCAACGACTGCGCCAGCATAAAGACTATCGTTCTGGATTTCCTACGCTCTTAGCCAAAGAGGTGATGCGCTTCTGGCGTGTGGCTCTACAAACCATCCTGGCGCCGGTGTTAACCTCTGTGCTTTATTTACTGGTTTTTTCCCATGTCTTGCAAGGACGGGTACAAAGCTACGCAGGCTCGGATATTAGCATTGACTATGTATCATTTTTGATTCCGGGATTAATTATGATGAGTATGCAGCAAAATGCATTTGCTAATGCCTCATCGTCGCTCGTGCAAAGTCGGATCACCGGTAATCTGGTGTTTATTTTATTGCCACCGTTATCTGCCTATGAGCTGTATGGTGCTTATGTGCTGGGTGGGGTTATCCGTGGTTTGATGGTGGGACTGAGCTTGTGGCTCTTTGCGCTGATTTTTAGGGTGGTGCTACCTTACAATATACTGTGGGTTTTAGTCTTTGCTGTATTAGCTTGCGGTATTATGTCTACCTTGGGATTGATTGCGGGCCTATGGTCGGAGAAGTTTGACCAATTAGCCCTATTCCAAAACTTTTTAATTATGCCGGCGAGTTTTTTGTCCGGTGTGTTTTATTCAATTCACTCATTACCGCCGTTTTGGCAAGCCGTATCCCATTGGAATCCGATCTTTTATATGATTGACGGCATGCGCTATGGCTTCTTTGGGGTGGCAGACACCTCCCCCTGGTTAAGTTTGGCGGTGGTTAGTGTGTTTTTTGTGATTGTTTCACTGATCGCTTTGCGTTTAATTGTCAGTGGTTATAAGCTAAGAAATTAATTTTTAAAGGGTTAATCAAGATGTTACCTACACCAGAGCAGATTAAAACGTATATCGAGAGTAATTTAGCCTGTGAGCATGTGCATGTGGTCGGTGATGGCTCGCATTTTGAAGCGGTCATTGTTAGCAAAGCCTTTGAGGGTAAGCGCTTAATTCAGCGTCACCAGTTAGTTTATGCCGCCTTGGGTGAACGCATGAAGGAGGAAATTCATGCGCTTTCAATGAAGACCTTAACCCCGGCAGAGTTTTCTCAACATGGCTAAATTAAGAATTATCGGCGGTCAGCCTTTGCACGGTGAGGTGATGATCTCTGGCGCTAAAAACGCCGCCTTGCCTATTTTATGTACAACCTTATTAACCGCAGAGCCGGTTATTTTACGTAATATTCCGCGTCTCAAGGATGTGGAAACGATGATTGCGGTGTTGCAGCAGCTCGGTGTGGTGGCGGAGTGGTTGGCTGAGGATGTACTGAAGTTGCAGACGCTTGAAGTCACATCGCATGAGGCGCCGTATGAATTGGTTAGCACCATGCGTGCCTCAATTCTTGTGCTAGGGCCGTTGCTAGCACGGATTGGGCGTGCTAAGGTCAGCTTGCCTGGTGGTTGCGCCATCGGTTCACGCCCTGTGGATCAACACCTTAAGGGGCTCAAGGAGTTGGGCGCTCAATTAGCGGTGGAGCATGGCTATGTTTATGGCGAGGCTGGTGCGACAGGCTTGGTTGGCGGCTCAATTCGTACTGATATGGTGACGGTTGGTGGTACTGAGCAGTTTTTAATGAGCGCTGTATTGGCAAAAGGTACAACGATTTTAGAAAATGCCGCACGGGAACCGGAAGTGGTTGATTTGGCCAATATTCTGATTGCCATGGGGGCGAAAATCAGTGGCCACGGCACGGATAGAATCGTGATCGAAGGGGTTGAGCAGCTCCATGGCACCGACTATGCCATTATTTCGGATCGTATTGAGGCCGGGACATTCTTATGTGCGGTGGCGGCGACCGGGGGTGAGCTGTTGTTGCGCAATGTGAATCCCGACACCATGGGTGCCACGCTGGATAAGCTGAGCGAAGCGGGGCTTGCGCTTGAGATTGGGGCGGATACGATTCATGCAACCATGAAGCAACGGCCTAAAGCCGTCAGTTTTCGTACCGCCGAGCATCCAGGATTCCCTACGGATATGCAGGCGCAAATGATGGCAATGAATTGTGTTGCTGAGGGGACTGCTGTGATTGTAGAAAATATTTTCGAAAATCGCTTTATGCATGTTTCTGAGCTGCTGCGCTTAAATGCGGATATTTTACTTGATGGTCCCACCGCCGTGGTTAACGGTGTTGAGCACCTATCCGGAGCCATGGTGATGGCAACCGATCTACGGGCTTCGGCTAGTTTGGTGATTGCTGGTTTAGTCGCAGAGGGCGAGACAATTGTCGATCGTATCTATCACCTCGATCGCGGCTATGTCAATATGGAACAAAAGCTGAGCGCCGTGGGCGCAACAATTCAAAGGATAGATTAAGCATGGATAAGCTGACGCTTGCCCTTTCCAAAGGACGTATTTTTGATGACACCTTGCCATTATTGGCCAGTGTTGGGATTGAGGTGGCAGAAAACCCGAGTACCTCGCGCAAATTGATTTTAGCCACTAGCGATCCGAATTTGCAGATTTTGATTGTGCGCGCTTCTGATGTGCCAACCTATGTGCAGTTCGGTGCGGCGGATTTTGGTGTGGCCGGTTTGGACGTGCTGTATGAATATAGTCAGGATCATGCGGGTGGTCTTTATCAGCCGATTGACTTAAATATTGCGAAATGTCGTTTGGCGGTGGCGGTGCGTCAGGATTTTGATTATGAAAAGGCGGTGCGCCAAGGGAGTCGCCTAAGGGTCGCCACCAAGTATGTCAATATCACGCGCGAGCACTTCGCTAAAAAGGGTGTACACGTTGATATAATCAAGTTATATGGCTCCATGGAACTGGCGCCTTTGACTGGCTTGGCTGACGCCATTGTGGATGTGGTTTCCACGGGTGGTACCCTGCGAGCGAATAATTTAATTGATGTGGAAGATGTGATGCCAGTTTCATCACGTCTGATTGTGAATCAAGCGGCCTTAAAAACCCGTAGTAAAAGCTTGCAGCCCTTTCTTGATGCATTTGAAAAGGCTGCCTTGGAATAGTTATGTCAGTAATTAATCGATTAGATGCTAGTAGTGTAGGATTTGGTGAGCAGTTAGCTCAGTTATTAGCCTATGACGAGACGCAAGACGCTCAAATTGAGCAGGTGGTCAGCGAAATTATAGCGGATGTGCGGGCGCGTGGTGATGCGGCCGTGCTTGAGTATAGCCGCAAATTTGATGGCGTACAGGCCGAGAGCATGGCTGAGTTGGAGATTTCTCAGGCGCAATGTCAGGCCGCATTAGAGGGTCTGCCTGAGGAGCAGCGTCAGGCCCTGATGAAAGCCGCTGAGCGTATTCGTCGCTATCATGAGCATCAAAAAAGCGAGGGCTGGCATTACGAGGAGGCGGATGGTACGGTGCTAGGGGTTAAAATCAGCCCCATGGATCGGGTTGGGCTCTATGTGCCTGGCGGTAAGGCCGCTTATCCTTCTTCGGTTTTGATGAACGCGGTGCCAGCCAAGGTGGCCGGGGTGCAGGAAGTGGTGATGGTGACCCCGACTCCGGGCGGTGAGCATAATCCTTTAGTGCTAGCCGCAGCGGCGGTGGCCGGTGTCGATCGCGTGCTCAGCATTGGTGGTGCGCAAGCGGTGGCTGCCTTAGCTTATGGTACTGAGACGATTGCACAGGTCGATAAAATTGTCGGTCCGGGTAATGCCTACGTGGCTGAGGCAAAGCGTCGAGTTTTTGGTGTGGTCGGTATTGATATGATTGCCGGTCCCAGTGAGATTTTAATTATTTGTGATGGTAAAACGCCAGCTGACTGGATTGCCATGGATCTCTTTTCGCAAGCTGAGCATGATGAATTGGCACAAGCCATTTTATTATGCCCTGATGCGGCCTATTTAGACGAGGTGGAGGCTTCGATCCAACGCCAGTTGCCCAACATGTGGCGGCGTGAGATTATTGCTACAAGTTTAGCCAATCGCGGTGCCTTGATATTAGTAAAAGACTTGGATGAGGCCTGTGAGATCGCTAACTATGTCGCTGCGGAGCATTTGGAGATTTCGGTCGCAGATGCGCAGCCCTTGGTCGATAAAATTCGCCATGCCGGTGCGATCTTTGTCGGACCCTATAGCTCTGAAGCCTTAGGCGACTATTGTGCAGGTCCTAATCATGTCTTACCCACCTCACGTACGGCTCGTTTTTCATCGCCGTTGGGCGTGTATGATTTCCAAAAGCGCTCTAGCCTTATTAGGGTGTCGCAAGCAGGCGCTGCGATGCTAGGGCCGATTGCAAGTAGTTTAGCGTATGGTGAGGGTCTACAGGCGCATGCCCGTAGTGCTGAATACCGCTATAAGAATTAATTTATTATAAGGAAGATGTCATGCGTACTGCTGAAGTTAGTCGTGATACCCAAGAGACGAAGATTCGTGTTGCCATTAATTTAGATGGTACGGGTAAACAGGATATTAATACGGGCGTGCCATTTCTCGATCATATGCTTGATCAAATCGCACGTCACGGTCTGATTGATTTAGAGGTTTACTGTGATGGTGATACACATATTGATGATCACCACACGGTGGAGGATGTCGGTATCACGCTGGGGCAAGCCTTTGCCAAAGCCGTGGGTGATAAAAAGGGCATTGTCCGCTATGGTCATTCCTACGTGCCTTTGGATGAGGCGCTGTCACGCGTAGTGATTGATTTTTCAGGTCGCCCAGGCTTGTACTACCACATTCCTTTTACGCGGGCTTTGATTGGTCGCTTTGATGTGGATTTGTTCCAAGAGTTTTTTCAGGGCTTTGTGAATCATGCCGCAGTGACCTTGCATATTGATAATCTTAAAGGGATTAATTCACATCACCAAGCCGAGACGGTATTTAAGGCATTCGGACGGGCGCTACGCATGGCCTTAGCCGAGGATCCGCGTATGGCCGGGGTAATTCCTTCAACCAAGGGTGTGCTCTAGTCTTGCCTGTGTCGTCCAGGGTCTGCGTGGGCTTTGGACGACAATTTGAGGAAGCATCAAATTTAATTGTATTGATCCTCGTAATTGCTAGTGCAAAACACTCAAAATAAGGTATAAATACTATTTGCGGGGCGATAAATATTATCCATCGCCGTTTGATTTAAATTTAAACTATTTACTCTACTATTCTATAATATCATGCTGCTCATCCCAGCCATCGACCTAAAGGACGGCCAATGTGTTCGTCTCAGACAGGGTGATCTTGACGACACCACGATTTTCTCTGATAGCCCAGCCGCAGTTGCTGAAGCTTGGCTCAAAAAGGGGGCGGAGCGCCTGCATCTGGTTGACCTAAACGGTGCTTTTGCCGGACGCCCTAAAAACAAAGCCGCTATTGATGCCATTTTAAAAGCCGTTGATCGCGAAATTCCCGTACAAATTGGCGGCGGTATTCGGGATATGGCAACCATTGAGCATTATCTTGATAGCGGCATTGATTATGTCATTATCGGTACTGCAGCCGTTAAGGATCCAGGTTTTTTACAGGATGCGTGCAGCGCCTTTCACGGGCATATTATTGTGGGTTTAGATGCCAAAGATGGTAAGGTAGCCACTGATGGTTGGGCCAAGATCACAAAAAATGATGTGATCGATATGGCAAAGCGTTTTGAAGACTTCGGAGTGGAGTCGATTATCTATACTGATATTGGCCGCGATGGTATGTTGAGCGGGGTTAATATCGAAGCAACCGTACGTCTGGCCAATGCGACCAGAATTCCGGTCATCGCTTCCGGCGGAGTGACTGATTTGCGAGACATTGAGGCACTTTGTCAGGTGGCAGATGAAGGCGTTGAGGGTGTGATCCTCGGCCGGAGTATCTACGAAGGTACTTTGGATTTTGAAGAAGCCCTCGATTTTGTTGATGACTATTTTGAAGAGATAGAGGAATAATGCAAAACGACCAATTAAACCAGCAATCAAATGTGTACAAGCGAATCATCCCGTGCTTAGATGTTAATGGTGGTCGTGTAGTTAAGGGTGTAAATTTTGTCGGCTTACGAGATGCCGGCGATCCGGTTGAAATAGCGAAAAGCTATTGTCAACAGGGAGCCGACGAGCTGACTTTTTTAGACATTACTGCGACTAGTGACGATCGTGAGATGATTTTTCCGGTCATTGAAAAAACCGTAGCGGCTATCAATATTCCGCTGACAGTCGGTGGCGGTGTGCGTAGTCTGGAGGATATCCAGCGCCTGCTTGATATTGGCGTCTCTAAGGTATCCATCGGTAGTGCGGCCATTGCCAATCCCGAGCTGATTAGGGAGGCAGCCGAGCGTTTTGGTTCCGAACGCATCGTCATCGCGATTGATGCGCGTCAGGTGAATGCCGAGGGCGAAGCACCACGGTGGGAGGTTATTTCTCACGGCGGTCGTCAGGGCACTGGTATGGACGCAGTTGAATGGGCCAAAACCATGGAGACAAAGGGCGCAGGTGAGATTCTCGTGACTAGTATGGATCGCGATGGCACCAAAGATGGCTTTGATCTGGCATTAACGCGCGCCATCAGCGATGCGGTGAGCATTCCTGTTACCGCCTCTGGTGGTGTGGGTACGCTCCAGCATATGGCTGATGGGGTTACAAAGGGTGGCGCTAGCGCCGTGTTGGCAGCCAGTGTATTCCACTTTGGCGAATTTACGGTGCAAGAGTGCAAGCAGTTTATGCGCGATCAAGGTATTGCAGTTAGGATGGACTAAATGACCTGGATCACTCAAGTCAACTTTAATGATCAGGGGCTTATCCCTGTGATAGCGCAGGATTGGCAAACAAATCGTGTGCTGATGGTGGCTTGGATGAACCATGAAGCCTTAGTTGAGACGGTGACCACTAAACGCGGTGTTTATTGGTCCCGCTCTCGTAAAAAGCTGTGGCGTAAGGGTGAAAGCTCAGGCAATACACAAATTGTGCATGAGATTATTCTGGATTGTGATGCTGATGTGCTGCTACTCAAGATCGAGCAACAGGGCGGTGTGGCTTGTCATACCGGTCGCGAGAGTTGTTTTTTTCGAGTCTTAAAGACATCTGCTGAGGGTGAGCGCTATTGGGATGCGGTAGACCCTGTGCTGATGGATCCAGCGCTTATGTACAAGTCTGAGTAATTAGTTAGAGTGGTAAATGTCAGAGCAAAAGCAAATTGAAGCGCAACAGGTGTTAGCGCATTTAGAGCAGGTCTTAATAAGCCGTCTCCCGGCAAATGGTGGCGATCCCGACACCTCATATGTGGCCAAGCTCTACCATAAGGGTGAGAACTCGTTTTTGAAAAAGATTGCCGAAGAGGGCGCTGAGCTGATTATGGCCTGCAAAGATGGCAATCAAGAAGAAATTATTTATGAAGCGGCCGACTTATGGTTCCATAGTCTGCTTGCTTTGATCTATTATGGCGTTTCACCGGCACAGGTACTAGCCGAATTGGCACGGCGTGAGGGCTTATCCGGTTTAGTTGAAAAAGCGTCACGTCCTGAATAGGTCGGACTGCTTTTAGTCATAAAGGTATCAACTTGCAAATGCTATACTATTAGCAAAGAAATTTTTGGGAGAATATGATGGGTTCATTAAGTATTTGGCATTGGTTAATCGTTTTGGTCGTAGTGGCTTTAGTCTTTGGTACCAAGAAATTGCGTAATGTCGGTGAGGATTTAGGTACGGCGGTCAAAGGCTTTAAAAAGGGCCTTGGTGATGCCGAAGAAGAAAGCACAGTAGCCAAAAAAGCGGCTACCGAAGAGGCTAAAGCAGTGCCCGTAAATCAGGTTAGCGATGCCGAATTTACCGAGATTAAGGACAAGGATAAGCCATCTGCTTAAGCACTTCGGTGTAGGTGGTCGTGCCGAGTTACTATGTTTGGTCTTAGCTTTTCCGAGATAATTATTATTGCGCTGGTTGCGCTAATCGTGATTGGACCTGAGCGCCTGCCGAAAACGGCAAGGGCGCTTGGTTTATTGATGGGCCGTGCACAACGCTATGTGAACGATATTAAAAGTGATATCGAGCGTGAAATGCACGTTGATGATATTAAAAAGTTTAAGGACGAAGTGGCTTCAAACGTCTCCAAAGCTAAGTCTTCAGTGGAGGGTGAAATTACCTCCATTACCAATCCCATTAAAAGCATCACAAACCCCTTAGATACGGTTAAATCTGAGGTAAAGGATCTGGAGCAGCAGCTAAAGGGTTCATTAAACCCTTTACCAAATTTAGATAGCTTAAAATTAGACGAAGCAGCGAAGACAGCGGCTTCGGTGCCGCTGACGGAGGCGCCAAAGACAGTGGCCTCAAGCACTGTCAGTCGTGATGCGGCTGCGGTAAGCGCTGGCGCTTCCAGTGCTTCTGCCGAGGCTGTGACGGGGGCTGGGGCTAAGAGCACAATGCCTGATGCCGCACAGCATCAGCAGGCGCCAGCGCCGCGTATGAGGTCCGTTGATTCGACGGTGGCGGAGGCCTTAATTTATCCCGAAGAGCAGGACGAGAGTCTAGCCGCCGGCGCGGATGTATTGCGTAAGCGCTGGATACCTGATGCTGATGAATCAACCGCAAGTGGGGAGTCCGCTGCATCTAGCGTGAGTGCTAGTAGGCAGCAGCTGACTAGTGCTTATGATGGACCAAGCTACGAACCACCGCTAGCGCCTGAGCGAGATGCGGAGGCGCTTGAAGCAGATAACGCCGCTTGGGATGCCTATGTGGCGGAGCATGAGAGTCCTATAAATGCTGATAAAAGTTTAGCGGGCTTAGCGCTATGGGAGCAAAAGCCTGGTGCTGAATCGGCTGCTGTTAGCCTTGCGCAGCATGAGGAGGCCGCTGCCGACGAAGCAGGCAATAAGAACACATCAAGTAGTGATAGGGGTGGCTCACATGTCTAAACAAGCAAGTTCAGCGGCAGACGATCCGGGTCAAAGTTTTTTCTCACATTTAATTGAGTTGCGCACACGCATCATCCGTATGTTGTTGGCGGTGTTGGCGGTTTTTGTGGTGCTGACCATCTATCCTGGTACTGGTGCCGTGTATGATTTTTTGGCGCAACCCATGATCAGTACCCTACCAGAAAATCGCACCATGATTGCGACAGGCGTTATTACGCCGTTTTTGGTGCCGCTCAAGGTGACTCTGTTGGTGGCCTTTGTGATTGCTTTGCCGGTGGTTTTATATCAAGCGTGGGCCTTTATTGCACCGGGATTGTATTTGCATGAAAAGCGCTTAATCATCCCCTTAATTGTGTCCAGTACCTTGCTCTTTTTCTTGGGCATGCTGTTCTGCTATTACGTGGTATTTCATACCATCTTTCAGTTTATTGCGATGGTTGCGCCAGAGTCGATTGCTGTTGCGCCTGATATTGCAGCGTATCTCAGCTTTGTGATGACGATGTTTTTGGCCTTTGGTGTGACTTTTCAGGTGCCGGTGGTGGTCGTGGTATTAGCTTCATTTGGTATTATCACGGTTGAAAAGCTAAAAGCCATTCGTGGTTATGTGATTGTCGGTGCCTTTGTCGTAGCCGCTATCGTGACGCCACCGGACGTTATCAGTCAGTTACTCATGGCCTTGCCACTGTGTATTTTGTATGAGTTTGGCATTTTCTTATGCCGCTTTGTCAAGGTCCGAAAGCCGGAGAGCGAAGCGGTAGCAGAGGAGTCGTAATCAGTGCTACTCAAAGCTTTTAGGGCGCTGCGCTAAAGTCACATCAAAGCTAAGTTTACGACCACCTCTTAAGACCTCTAGCTTAATCAGGGTGCCGGGCTTTAGTCCGGCCACTTCATTCAGCATTTGGCGGGTGTTAATCGCCTCTTTGTCATTGATTTTTAAAATAATATCGCCCACCGCTAAACCACTGGTGGCTGCAGGACTTTGCTGACCTACCGAGGCAATAATCACACCACGCACTTGGGGCAGATTAAAGGCTTTGGCTAGATCTGGGGTCACGTCTTGCGGCTCAACTCCTAGCCAGCCGCGTGAAACCTTACCCGTTTCAATAATCTCGGCCATGATTTTTAAGGCCGTACTGGCTGGCGTTGCAAAGCCAATGCCTAAAGAACCGCCAGAGCCAGACTCAGCATATATCGCTGTATTAATACCAATCAAACTGCCATTTACATTAATTAAGGCGCCACCGGAGTTACCTGGGTTAATCGCCGCATCGGTTTGAATAAAGTTTTCATAGGTATTGATGCCGAGGCCTGAGCGATCCAAGGCAGAAATAATGCCCATGGTGGTGGTTTGGCCAACACCAAAGGGGTTGCCTATCGCTAACACCACATCGCCGACATTAAGCGTTTGATTAGGATCGCTTTTGATGGGTTGGATCGTTGGTAAATCAATTTGTAGTACCGCCAGATCGGTGTCTGGATCGGCGCCAATAAATTTAGCGCCTGCTCTTTGCCCGTCATGAAGCAGCACCTCAATCGCATCCGCCGCTTCAACGACGTGATAATTGGTTAAGATATAGCCTTGTTCTGAGGCGATCACGCCTGAGCCTAGGCTGGTTGGATCGCTTAGACGCTGACGCTCATTTTGCTCCTGAATAAAGGGGCGTAACGAGGGTATATCATTCAGTTCGCGTAGCGGCGAAGCAACGCGTTTAGTGGTATAAATATTAACCACTGAGGGTGCGGCAAGTTTCACTGCATCCGCATAGGAGGTAAAGACCGTCACCGTGGTTGTGATGGGGCTTTGAGACTTAGTGGAGCTGTTTTGATTGGGAATCGCCTCGGGTTGTATCTTGACCATGGCGGTTGGTTGAGTTTGGATTTCTATTTGTCGATCCAGCCATCCGGGCCTGATAGTACTAATTGTAAATATCAGTGCCAAGACAATCGTGACGGCTTGTGTAAAAATCAACCAATAGCGGTACATAAATAACGTAGGAATCGATCGTGAATAAAATTACAGTCAAAGAGCTCATGCATTGGCTCGATACTCAGCTGCAACCCCATTTGTTTCAGGATTATGCGCCAAATGGACTGCAGGTGCAGGGAAAACCTGAGATCAAAAAGGTGGTTTTCGGTGTCACTGCCAGTCTGGATTTGGTGGAACAAGCGATTGAAAAGCAGGCAGATGCGATTATCGTGCATCATGGCTGGTTTTGGAAAAATGAAGACACCAGAATCATCAATGCAAAATATCAGCGACTGGCTAAGCTTATCAAACATGATATCAATCTGATTGCATATCACCTACCACTTGATGCTCATCCATTATGGGGTAATAATGCCATGTTAGCGCAAGTCTTGGGATTGCGTGTTGACTATGTGGATAATAAACCACACACCGTGGGCAGGGATAATTTGATTTGGTTGGGGCAGACGCCACAGGACGAGATGACTGCGCAGCAATTCAGCGAACATCTTCAGCTGGCGTTGGGTCGCGCACCGCTCTTTATTGGCGACCCGGAGCAAAGGATTCGCACCGTTGCTTGGTGTACCGGCGGCGCTCAAAGTATGTTTGAAGAGGCGGTTTTAGCTGGTGCCGATGCCTATATCACTGGTGAGGCCTCAGAGCCAGTGTTTCATCTGGCCAGAGAGTATGGTGTGGCCTATTATGGTGCCGGCCATCATGCGACTGAGCGCTATGGTGTGCAGGGTTTGATGCGGGTGATGCAGGAACGCTTTCCACAGCTGCAGTTAGAGTTTGTGAATATTGAAAACCCAGTTTGATGGGGCGTTACTTAGCAAAAAATTAGCCCGAACAAGCTAGGTTCGGGCTGATGCAATGATGAGCGCTAATAACGACTACTGCAATTTGTTGTCAATTTGCGACTGTGCTTCCTGCTTTTGTAGTAAATCGCGGATTTCACGGAGCAGTGCAACATCAGCTGGTTCAGCTTCAGGAGCCGCCTCTTCGACCTTTTTCTCGTGTTCAAAGCTAGCGCGTGCTTTAGCAATGACTTTTACCATTAAAAAGACCACAAATGCCAGTAAGATAAAGTTGATTAAAATGGTGACAAAATTACCATAAGCAAAGACGTTAGCGCCTGCCTCAGTCAGCGCTTGGTAGGTTTCAGGGCCGCTGTATCCCTCAGGGCGAGATAGCACTACGAACATATTAGAGAAGTCGGCCGAACCGCCAATGATAAAGCTGATAAGCGGCATGATCACATCCTTGACTAATGAGTCGATGATCTTGCCGAAAGCGGCACCGATAATCACCCCGACGGCGAGGTCGATCATATTGCCTTTAACAGCAAATTCCTTGAACTCTTGAATAAAACTGGAGGCCTTGCTCATAAAAAATTTCCTTTTAATCGATGTAACAGGTTTATAAAGTATATAATAAGGGGTTAAATAGTATTGCGTATAGTAATATTGTATATTTTTCAGATTATGTTTGTACGATTGTAGCGCAGGTTTCTGGTGCCACACATCGTTTATTTTTTAGACCTTGGCAGAAATAGGGAATGATATGAGTCAAGAATCTACAGTTTCAAAAGAGATGGTCGTTGAGCAGGCCTCACCCAGTGTGTTGCCTGATGATCCCGCTCGTCGTTTTTGGTTAGGTACCGCCTGTGCGGTCGGTGGCGTTGCAGGGGTTGCTACGGTAATTCCTTTTGTGGCATCAATGTCACCATCAGATAGAGCTAAGGCTGCCGGTGCACCGGTTCAGGTAAATATCTCAGCAGTGGCCCCGGGTCAGATGATTACTGCTGAGTGGCAGGGTAAGCCGGTATGGATTTTGCGCCGCACACCCGAGATGCTTGCTTCGCTCTCCAAGCTTAATGATGAACTGGTTGATCCAATGTCCGATCGTCCTGGTTTTACGCCTGACTTTGCCAAAAATGAGCACCGCTCAATTAACCCTGAGTGGATGGTGATGGTGGGTATTTGTACACATTTAGGCTGTTCTCCCTCCGCTCGCTTTGCCACTGGTAGTTCTCAAGGTATGAGCGCCGATTGGTTGGGCGGTTATTTGTGTCCTTGTCATGGTTCGGTCTTTGATTTTGCCGGTCGTGTGTTTAAAAACCAACCGGCCCCTGATAACCTACTGGTACCTCCTTATTACTTTGTTGACGATTTCAACATCATGATTGGGATGGTTTCTCCGGCCTAATCGCTTGGGAACCTGCAGGGTTTTTTTGATTGTTAGCTTTTGATAAAAAGGAGCCTTACATGGCCAGCGAGAAAGTTGTTGAAACAACAGGTCTTCTTGGTTGGGTAGATCGCCGATTTCCGATGACCAAAATGGTCAAGGAGCATATGACGGAGTATTATGCCCCCAAGAATTTTAACTTCTGGTATTTCTTCGGTTCATTAGCCATGCTAGTACTGGTTATTCAGATCTTGACCGGTATTTTCTTGGTGATGCACTATAAGCCAGATGGTAATGTAGCATTCGCTTCAGTTGAGTACATCATGCGTGAAGTACCCTTTGGTTGGGTGATTCGCTATATGCACTCTACCGGCGCCTCCATGTTCTTTGTGGTGGTGTATTTGCACATGTTGCGTGGTATGCTCTATGGTTCTTACCGCAAGCCACGTGAGCTAGTGTGGATTTTCGGGGTTGCCATCTTCCTCTGCTTAATGGCTGAGGCCTTCTTTGGTTATTTATTGCCTTGGGGTCAAATGTCATACTGGGGCGCTCAGGTGATTGTTAACCTTTTTGCGGCTGTGCCTTTTGTAGGTGAAGCCTTATCTACTTGGATTCGCGGTGACTTCGTGGTGTCTGATGCTACCTTAAACCGCTTCTTTGCTTTCCACGTGATTGCGATTCCATTAGTGCTTATCGGTTTGATTGTGGCGCACATCATTGCTTTACACGAAGTGGGTTCTAATAACCCTGATGGTGTGGAGATTAAAGAAAAATTAGATGCTAACGGTCGTCCTCTTGACGGTATTCCGTTCCATCCTTATTACACGGTGCATGATATTTTAGGTGTGGCCGGTTTCTTATTAGTCTTTGCGGCTATTATGTTTTTTGCGCCGACCATGGGTGGTTACTTCTTAGAGGCTAATAACTTTATCCCTGCTGACCCTTATGTGACACCGCCGCATATTGCGCCAGTATGGTATTTCACGCCATTCTACTCGATGCTGCGTGCCACCACGGATGAGTTTACTTGGGCTTTAGTTGCTTTCTGTATCCTCTTTGCGATTGGCTTATTCTTCAGTAAAAATACCCGTGGCATTTGGAAGATTGTATGGCCAGTGATTTTAATTGCTGTGGCTGTGCTACTTCGTGTGTTTGATGCGAAGTTCTGGGGTGTTGTGGTCATGGGCGGTACGGTGGTGATGCTTGGTTTCTTACCTTGGTTAGATAAATCGCCAGTTAAGTCGATTCGTTATCGTCCAGGTTGGCACAAGCTACTTTACGCCATCTTCATGATTAACTTTATTATCTTAGGTATCATCGGTACTAAAGCGCCGTCAGATTTATTAAACTTGACGTCGCAAGTGGCTACAGTTATTTACTTAGCGTTCTTCTTCTTTATGCCGATTTGGAGTCGTTTAGGTACGTTCAAAGAAGTACCTGAGCGTGTTACCTACAAGCCACACTAAGAGCAAGGGTGAATCATGTTGAAAAAAATATTAAGCGTTTTAGCTTTAACAGTTGCTGCTGTTACTTCAGCTGGAGCAGCAACAACAGGCCCAGCTTGGGATGTGATGCCTGTTAAGGTAACTGATAAAGCTGCCTTACAAAATGGCGCTAAGCTATTTGTTAATTACTGTTTGAACTGCCATAGCGCTAATTATGTGCGCTATAACAAGTTGATGGATCTGGGTCTCACTGAGCAGCAGATTGAGGATAATCTATTATTTACTGGTGAGCGTGTAGGCGATATGATGCATATTGCCTTACCGGCACAGGATGCTAAAAAGTGGATGGGTGTGACGCCGCCCGATCTGTCTGTGATTGCTCGTTCTCGAGCGGCTAACTTAGGCCAGCCGGGTACGGACTACATCTATACGTATTTGCGTACTTTCTATCGTGATCAAAGCAGCCAAACGGGTTGGAATAATATCGTATTCCCAAATGCGGCAATGCCTAATCCATTATGGAGAATGCAGGGTCCGGTTGAAGCCACCATTACTGATATCAAATCAGTTGAGGACGGCGATACGCGCAAATGGGTTGAAACGGTGACTAAGTTCGACAAAGATGGTTTTGCTACCTTAGTAAGTGAAAAAGTGCTTAGTGATTATAAAGGCGGCGAAAGTTCTTCTGCTGAAATTACATACTTAGACGAGTCTAAGCGTGAGGCCTTTGATAAGAACATGGCCGACCTAAGTGCTTTCTTGGGTTGGATGGCTGAGCCGGATCAGCATTTCCGTAAAGTGCTCGGTACTTGGGTAATGCTATTCTTATCACTGTTCTTTGTTGTCGCTTGGTTCTTGAACAAGCAATACTGGAAAAATGTAAAATAGTTCAACACCGACAGTTTTTTGTACCTACACTACTGTGTAATGCAAATGAGGTCAGTGTCTTATGGCGCTGACCTTAATTCGTTTAAACGGAGACCAATTTATATGATGATTCTTCACTCGGGAACAACTTGCCCCTTTTCTCAGCGTTGTCGTTTTGTTTTATATGAAAAGGGCATGGACTTTGAAATCCGTGATATTGATTTATTCAATATGCCGGAAGATATTACAGTGATGAACCCTTATGGCAAAGTACCTATTTTGGAAGAGCGTGATTTGATTCTTTATGAGTCAAATATCATTAATGAGTATATTGATGAGCGCTTTCCTCATCCACAATTAATGCCAGCCGAACCGATTATGCGTGCACGTACGCGTTTGTTTTTACATAATTTTGAGCGTGAGCTTTTTTCACACGTGCTAGTGTTAGAGGATCGCCAGTTAAGTCCAGATGCCAAGGAAGTGGAAGTGGCGCGTAACCGTATTCGCAATCAGTTAACTGTGTTAGCACCGGTGATGAGCAAAAATGACTATTTGTTAGGCGATGATTTTTCAATGCCTGATGTAGCGATTGCGCCACTACTATGGCGTTTAGAGCACTATGGGATTGAGTTGCCGCGCAGCGCAGCACCAATTCAGAAGTATGCTGAGCGTATTTTCTCCAGACCGTCTTTTATTGAGGCGCTTACCCCAAGTGAAAAGGTAATGCGTCGTTAGTTTTTATGATGCTTAGTACCCGAGCTGTCAGTTTGATGAAGTTCGGGTATTTTGCGTGATTTAAGTGCAAGGAGTGATTGTATGTTTCCGGCATCCAGTAAGCCTTATTTGATTCGTGCATTATATGAGTGGTGTTATGACCAAAGCTTAACACCGCATATTGTGGTGCGCGTCGATAAAAACTGCCAAGTGCCAAAGGCCTTTGTTAAAGATGGCTATATCACTTTTAATGTGGGTCCAGTAGCAACCAAGGATTTTCATGTGGATAATCACTGGGTCTCATTTAGTGCGCGTTTTGGTGGTCAAGCACAAGAGGTGATGTTTCCGGTGGCTACCGTGGTGAGTTTCTTTGCGCGAGAAACACAAGAGGGTATGGGCTTTCCCTTTGAGGAGGATTATGATTTAGTTGATAACGCAGTTGAGCCTGGCGCAGCTTCCGAAAAACCTGAAACCAAAAAAGCCTCAATACTGCAAATTATCAAATAAGTCATTTTTGTTGCAAAAAAAGCATTAAATTCGACTTTTTTATAAAATAACAACAAAAGTACTTGCAAATAAATATAAATCGTCTATAATTTCAATCTTCAGCCGGCTTAGCTCAGTTGGTAGAGCAGCTGATTTGTAATCAGAAGGTCACGAGTTCGACTCTTGTAGCCGGCACCACTTCTCTTTCTATCAAATCACTTTTATTTAAAATAGCCTTGCTTTTGAGTGGTAACTCACTAGGATGTTTTGGCTTTTCGATAAAAGACTTGACAAGAAGAAAAGACTTCAGCATAATAGCTGTCTTTCGCGATATTTAGTGATAGCGAGTAAAAGCGAAGTAAAATAAAAACAACACACTAAAATTTATTTTCAAATATTTTTTAAAAATGTGTTGACAAATAGATTTAGATGATTCATAATTTAAATCTTTGCTGCTCACGAAGCAGTGCTGATGACAACAAGCTAAGCGATTCGTTAGGATGGTTTAACTGGTTGAAATCAACCACGTGTTCTTTAACAATTTAAACAACCGATAAGTGTGGGCACTTAACATGGTGAGCGACCGCCGTTTCACGACGGTGAGCGAAATAAATTATGTTTTAAGTGCTTATGCTTAAGTTATGAAGAAATAGTAAGGTTATATCCTTGTGTGATATGA
>NZ_AQVB01000016.1 GCF_000372065.1 Oligella urethralis DSM 7531 | reverse complement strand
CGATTTAATCGAACCTATCGCGAAGAAGTGTTGAATATGCACCTCTTCAGTACACTAGAGCAGGTTCGTTGGTATACCGAAGAGTGGATAACCATTTATAATACCGAAAGACCTCATGAGTCGTTGGAACGCTTAAGTCCTGTTAACTACAGGTTAAGAGCACATTCTACTTTCGGGCTGTGTTAAGAATGGGGTAGGTTCAGAACGATTGCCGACACAGAAAGCGAAGGACATTACTGAGCTTCTGCCTCATCGTTGGCAAGCGCCAAACGACACCAAGAATTAACACAATGCCCCGACAAAATCGGGGCATTGAACGTTTAAAAACGGAAGTCAATCGGAGTTCACCGGACGCTTACGCTGACACTGCGCCAACCACGCTTCAATCGTCTGCAATGCCTCAGGCTCATCTAAAAAGGGCACATGCCCACGGTCCTTGAGCGTACACGCCAACATATCAGCTCGTCTTTGCTGCATCGCCAACACCGTCTCAGCACAGAGAATATCTGAGTTTTCACCACGAATCACAGCCACTGGTTTATCCGCGAGTAAATCAAAGAAGTCCCACAGCACTGGATTTTGCTCAATATTGCTTTCTACAAAGCTCTGACGCAAGGCTGGGTCATAAAAAAGCTTCACCCCGTCCTCAGCTTGTAAATACTGGTGTTGCGCCTCCTCTAACCAACGCGAATCAGGTACCTGATGAAAGCCGACACGCGCCGCTTTTAAGTGCGCCGCCATCTCTTCTAAAGTCCTAGCCGTGGGTGCAATGCCTAGATAATCGCCGATATTAAGCAAACCCGCCATTTCAATCACCGGACCAATATCATTAAAAAGCACACCCACAATACGCTCTGGTGCAGCATAAGCCAGCCCCATCGCAATCAAACCACCACGTGAGGTACCGATAAAGGCGGCACGCTCAATCCCTAACTGCTCCATCACCTCAAGCACATCCGCCGTTTCTTGAGGCACCGTGTAACTCGAGGCCTCACGCCAGTCAGAATAACCACGACCGCGGCTATCAATGCGCAATAAGCGTATCTTAGGATCGAAATGAGCAGCTAAATACTCAAAATCCAGGCTATTCCGCGTTAAGCCCGCCAAAGCAATCACCGTCAGCCCCTGATAGCCCTCGGGATGGCTATCACGATAAAAAATCTGGGTCCCGTCTTTTAGTGTAAGCTTCTTTCCACTGCGCATAGACACCTCCTTGATAGACTGACTTAACAGACTTCGGCAACAGCCTTTTCAGCAAGTAAGGCACGCGCTGCACGGACAATAATCACCTCCTCATCGGTCGGGATCACCATCACTTTAAACTTGGAATCTTTAGCACTAATGAGTCGTGTACCTTTACCCTGCGTATTACTGATGTCGTCTAAGCTCACACCCATCCAAGCCAAACCCTCGCAGACCTTACGTCGCACCAAGGATGAATGCTCACCAATACCGGCAGTAAAGACTAATAAATCAATGCCCTGCATAGCAGCAGCCATCGATGCCACGCCGGCACATACCTTGTGGGTAAAATAATCAATCGCCCGCTTCGCTGCCTCTGTGCCAGCCTCAGTCAAGACCCGCATATCATTGGATAAACCGCCAGACAAACCTAGTAAACCCGATTCCTTATAGAGGATACGGTTTAGGTCCTTGATACTCATCCCCTCGGTCTCTAAGAAGTGCAATATCACACCGGGGTCTAATTGACCGCAGCGAGTACCCATCGGCAAACCATCAATCGCAGTAAAGCCCATGGTGGATGCCTTGCTCCGGCCTGCCTCAATAGCACATAAGGAGGCGCCATTACCCAAGTGCGCTACCACCACCTTGCCCTGATGCAATTCCGGTGCGAGACGCGCTACCTCCGCATTAATATATTCATAACTTAAACCGTGGAAACCATAACGCAAAATCCCCTCTTCATAATAATGATAAGGAATGGCAAAGGCGTTATCCACAAAGCTCTGGCTACGATGAAATGCCGTATCAAAGCAAGCAATCTGCGGCACTCCAGGGAAAGCCTCCATGGCCGCATGAATACCCGCAATATTGTGTGGTTCATGTAGCGGCGCAAGTTTAACCAAACGCTCAAGATTTTCTAGCACCTCTGGGCTAATAAAAATGGGTCCATCGAAACTTCTGCCACCATGTACCACGCGATGACCAACCGCTTGCACCTCAATATCAGGAAAAAAGTAAGCCATCGCATCTAACACCACCTGCATGGCGGCCTCATGCGTGTCCAATGAATACGTCTTAGGTAGCACCAAAGGCTGCCCCTCAATATCCTTAATGCGAACATTACCACCCGTACCGATCTGTTCGCAACGACCTACCATACTCTCTTTTTCTTGTTCATCAAGGTAGAGGGCGAACTTTAAAGAAGATGAACCAGAATTCAGTGCTAAAAAACCTTTGGCTTTTACCTTCTTAACAGTCATGAACGCTCCTTTAAACAATCATTTATTTACTTTGTTGATTTGCATACTGTAAACACACCACGGCGCAAGAGGCTAAGCGCGACATCTCGCTATCCGCACGTGAGTTTAAAATCACCGGTACCTTGGAGCCCAGTACTAAACCAGCGCCTTCAGCATGCGCAACATAGGTCATTTGCTTAATAAACATATTACCGGCGTCTAAATCCGGCATCACTAGGATGTTTGCTCGACCGGCCACCTCACTGACAATGCCCTTGGTGCGAGCGGCATTTTCGTCAATGGCATTATCCATGGCCAAAGGTCCTTCCACCAAACCACCGGTAATCTGACCACGATCAGCCATTTTGGATAATAGGGCCGCATCCACCGACGACTGAATGGCTGGATTCACCATTTCCACTGCCGATAACACCGCCACCCGTGCCTCTGTTCCTAGTGAATTCGCAAGATCAATGGCATTTTGAGCAATATCGACCTTCGTGTTTAAATCTGGGTAAATATTAATCGCCGCATCACTGATATACAGTAACTCTGGGCGACTCGGCGCATCCATAATAAAGACGTGAGTAAAGCGACGACCCACCCGTAAGCCATGCTCCTTATTCAGCATGCCGCGCAATAAATCATCGGTATGTAAATGCCCCTTCATAATTGAGGCGGCACGACCCTCGTGCACTAATTTACACGCTTCAATCACGACCTCCTGATCGCTGCCGGGCACCGTAATAATCTCAAATTGGGAAATATCCTCGCCCATCTTTTGGGCAGTTTCGCGAATCTTATTTTCATCCCCTAACAGAATCGGGATAATAATGCCCTCTTTGGCTGCCAGTAGCGCACCGCCTAAGGAGTTTTTATTGTGGGGACACACCACCGCCACAGGAATCGGGTCGCATTGCTTAGCGCGCGCTAAGAGCTCCTCAAAATGACGATGACGCTGTACCAATAGACCCGGTACGTCCATATTGTCCCGTTCAAATTTAACCGTCGGTGCGATCACATCAGTGTGACCATCCAGAATTAATTGATTATCTGAAACACGAGTCACGGACAATTTGAGGGTCACCACATGATTGTCCTTTTTGTCCGTTACCTCGACCTTGATTAACATCTCATCACCAGGATGAGCACGCTCATGCGCTTCAAAACTGTAATTTTTAAAAGCCGCACCAGGGCCGGGTAGGATATTGCCAACTACCGCGGAGACGATGGAGGCCACAAACATGGTAGGTGCCATATTTTCCGGCTCGCCATCGCCGTCAACATCGTAATTAGGTAAACTACTCGGATTGTAATTACCCGAAGCTGAAGCAAATACATACAAATCATCGACTGTAATGAGGCGACGTAATTCAGCTTTTTCACCTACTTGCAACTCATCAAAGGTGCGGTTGACTAAACGCATAATGTAAATTCCTTTATTAATAAATGACAGTCTACTGACCATATATATAATTTTAACAGCTGCAAATGACTACACCATGACATCAAGCTAATATAAAAATAAAGCCTCACCTAGCTTGTTGGCTAAGTGAGGCTATCAGCTGAGCAGTGTCAACTAGAATAATGGCAGCGATTAGAAGGCTGGCACAACGGCACCTTTATACTTATCTGCGATGAATTTCTTCACATCCTCGCTCTGTAAGGCCTTCAGTAGCTTTTCTACGCGCCCATCCTTTTCATTACCCGCTTTCACTGCGACTAAATTCGCATAAGGTGACTCAGAACCCTCGATAATTAAGGCATCCTCTAAGGGGTTTAAACCAGCTTCAATGGCATAGTTAGTATTAATCAAGGCTAAATCCACATCATCTAACACACGCGCTAAGGTTGCTGCTTCTAATTCCGTAAACTTTAACTGCTTAGGATTTTCAGACACATCACGTGAAGTGGCTAATAAATTTTCTGGATCTTTTAACTTGATAAGACCGTTTTTTTCTAATAGCAATAAGCCACGAGCTCCATTGGATGGGTCATTAGGAATGGCCACGCGAGCACCCTCTTTCAGATTCTCGATGTTATCGATTTTCTTAGAATAGGCACCGAAAGGCTCAACGTGAACTAAGCCCACGCTCACTAAATCCGTACCGCGCTCCTTATTAAAGCTATCTAAGTAGGGCTTATGCTGGAAAAAATTCGCATCAATCTGACCATCCGCCACTTGCTGATTAGGCTGCACATAATCAGTAAATACCTTAATATCTAAGTCCACGCCCGCCTCCTTAAGGGCTGGCTTAATATGCTCTAGAATCTCGGCGTGCGGTACCGGCGTGGCCGCAATGCTTAATTTGTCCGCTGCTAGGGCTGGCTGTAAAGCCACAGCGGCAGTTAGGGCCAGCGCTGAAAAAATAGATGTTAACTTCATATAAAACTCCAATGTTTGAAAAATCCCTTTAATAATATACAAAGCCCAAGAAAAAAGCTATAAAAACAAGGCGCTATATAACCTGAAGCTATATAGATAGCTAGCTCTGATTATTTACGATTCATTTTAGCAACCAGCCGATCGCCAAACATCTGAATCACTTGCACCAGCACCACCAAAATGACCACGGTAATCAACATCACTTCAACCTGATAGCGTTGATAACCATAGCGGATGGCAATATCACCGAGACCGCCACCGCCGACCACCCCACTCATGGCAGTATAACCAATGAGGGTAATGGCGGTGACCACCACCGCACTGATAATACCGGTGGTTGCTTCAGGTAATAAGGCATAAAACACCGTTTGTCGAGGTGTCGCCCCCATGGCTTTACAGGCCTCTGAAATACCTGGATCTAGCTCCCGCAAGACATTTTCCACTAAACGCGCAAAAAACGGCGCAGCCCCCACCACCAACGGTGGAATTGAACCTGGCACGCCTAACGCCGTACCCATTACAAAGCGGGTAAATGGAATTAAAATAATTAATAAAATTAAAAAAGGTACTGAACGTAGGACATTCACCACCAAGGATAGCAATTGATAGACGGGCTTATTCGCCAATAACTGTCGCTCACTGCATAAAAACAAATAAATACCTAAAGGCAAGCCGATAATCACTGTAAATAGCAAGGACCAGCCGGTCATGATCAAGGTATCTAGGGTCGCCTCAAGAATCAGGCTCCAATCAACTCGTTGAAAATTCACGCCTCTAATACCTCATACGTCACATGATTTGCTGCTAAAAATTGCGTCACTTGTGCTTGTTGTGCAGCATCACCATCAATTGACACCACCAGCTGTCCATAGGCCGTGTCTTTTAACTGGCCAACCGTACCCTGCAGAATACTGACTTGCACCCCCAACTCCCGAGATAAATGACTGATAATGGGTTGTGAAGTACTTTCACCACGATAGCTGAGGCGTAATACCTGAACTCCACTGTCCTTAACCAGGCGCTTCCACGCTTGCGCATCCACCCCACTACTCTCCTGCAATAATGACTGCGTGGTTTGATGCTGCGGATGCAGAAAGACATCAATCACCTCACCCTCTTCGACTAAATGCCCCTGATCTAAGACTGCCACACGATCACACACACTGCGAATCACATCCATACTATGGGTAATCAACACAATGGTAATACCAAGGCGCTGATTAATATCCTTAAGTAGGGCAAGAATGGCCTGCGTGGTTTCGGGGTCCAAAGCGCTGGTCGCCTCATCACACAGTAACAGCTCTGGGTTATTAGCCAATGCGCGCGCAATCCCCACGCGCTGCTTTTGCCCACCGGATAGTTGGGCCGGGTACTTATGCCTATGCTCGGTTAAACCAACAATCTCCAACAGCTCCAGCGCGCGCGCCTCTCTGTCCTGTTTAGACACACCCAGTAAGCGTAAGGGTAAGCAGACATTATCTAAGACCGTACGTGAACTTAATAAATTAAAGTGCTGAAACACCATGCCGATACGATGACGCAACTGACGTAATTGGGCGCCCCTGAAGGCACTAATATCCTCATCGTTAAAGTAGACTTTGCCGCTACTCGGTCTTTCCAGTAGGTTTAAGAGACGAATTAAAGTAGATTTACCAGCACCCGAACGGCCGATAATGCCGTAAATAGCGCCACGCTCAATGCCTAAATTTACATCACTTAGCGCCGTATGTACCGGTCTACCCCGAGTCTCAAAACGTTTATAAATATGTTCTAGACGTATCAAGGTTATTCCAAAAAATAATAGCAATTATTAAATATTGTAAACAATTTATGCCATCAATTGAACCTTGTCAGCGCTTTAGACAAGAGCTCAAGCCTATAACTTACGCGACGTGAGACGAAAATGGCTGGGAGCCCTTGGGTGCTATCGCCCTCAACAGCGAATTTGCAATCTAACATGATCTGGGTTATGGTTATATATTATTTAAAATTTCTTCTGTGTACTTGTAGTTAGTTCAAATTTCTTTAAGAATAAACTTTTAAGTGGGTTTTTCATCGCTGTACATGCTACTTAGGTGAGTTAAAGGGATTTAAATTTTCTACTACGGTATCTGTCAATCTGGGGATCATCATCCCTACCTTGTATTGACGAGCAACTCGTTTTGTTCGTTTTCCGCAAAACTCTTGGCGTACGTAGTTGGCTACAAATATTTTTGTATGAACAATGTAATACTTAAGGAGCTTTTCACGCATGAAAATCAAGCATAAAAATCTATTATGCAGCGCACTCACCGCTGCAACGCTCAGCTTCGCTGCGTTTAATACAGCAGTCGCAGCGCCGACCTGCGAAGTTGATCGCACCATCAATTTCGGCGGCATGAGCTGGGAGTCCAATCTAGTACTAACGGATGTACAGCGCTTAATTCTAGAGCACGGCTACGGCTGCAAAACCGAGGTTTTACCAACGGAGACTTTACCGGCCTTAGCTGCCTTAGAACGCGGTGACTTGGATGTTAATACTGAAATCTGGTTAAACTCCATGGGCACCATTTGGGATGAGGCCTTAGCGCGTGGTCGCGTGGTTCGTTCCGGTGATTTATTTTTAGGTGGTGAGGCGTGGTTTATTCCTAAATACGTACAAGAGCGTTTCCCTGAACTAAAGTCAGCCGCTGATCTGGTGAAATTCAAAGAGGAGTTCAAAGATCCAGAGAATCCGAGCAAAGGTCGTTTCTATGGTTGTCCTGCTGGTTGGGCGTGTGAGGTCGTCAGCACCAACCTCTTTAATGCCTTGGAACTCGGCGATGATTTCACCTACTATCAACCCGGCACCGGGGCTGCCCAAAAAGCTGCCTTAATGTCCGACTATCGTCGCAAAAACAATATCGCCTTCTACTACTGGTATCCAACCCCGCTTGTGGGCTCATTAGACTTGGTCGAATTAGAATTACCAGAATATGATGAAGCCAAGCATAAGTGCTTAACCGATGTGGATTGTCAAAACCCCGAGCCGAATGCCTATCCTAGTAACCCGGTCTTTGTTGCTTTAAATAAAAAGTTTTCAGAAGAAGCGCCGCAATTAAAAGCCTTCTTCGATAAAAATGAAGTGCCTTTAGAGGTGATCAATGCCACCCTGGCTGAAATGGAGGAATCCGGTGATGAATCCATGGATGTCGCCAAATGGTTCCTCGCCGAATACCCTGAGGTATGGACTAAGTGGGTACCAGCAGAGGTAGCCGAACGTGTTCAAAAGTCACTCTAAGTCGCTGAGCTTAGTCGCTTAGGCTCTAATGAGCGCTGCCTTGCTAGTGAGCGCTAGCGAGGCAGCTAGTTTGATGCAAAAAGCAATCCTACACAGGATGAGTCATCGTTGTTTGCATTGATCGCCCCCCTGACAAATCGACACCTATACAATCTTATTAAAATAATTTCAATCTATGTTTCCAGAAATATTCTCCGCTCGTGAGGCAAGACGAGCAATTGACGGCTTTGTCGATGATTTAGTCGTCAATTATGCCGATACCCTCACCGCCATGTCACAACCTTTTCTAAAAATATTGGTTTGGATCGAACAGCTTCTTCGCGGCGCACCGTGGTGGAGCATCATCTTAGCGGTAGTGATACTCGCCTATTTAGCCAGTCGCCGCGTCTTCTTTTCACTCAGCATGGGCTTGTTGCTCTTTCTGATGGGCTCTATCGGCCTCTGGGATGCGGGTATGGAAACCCTGGCGCTGATGATTATGGCCACTGTGCTCTCCGTCTTGGTCGGCATCCCCTTGGGGATTATCACCGGCAAATCCAAAATCGTCCGCTCGGTGATGTTGCCCTTGTTAGACGTGATGCAGACGTTGCCAAGCTTTGTGTATTTAATTCCTGTCGTGATGCTATTTGGCTTGGGCAAAATCCCCGCCATTATTGCAACGGTTATTTATGCTGTACCGCCACTGATTCGTCTGACTGATTTAGGTATTCGACTAGTGGATAAAGAGGTACTCGAAGCATCACGCTCTTTTGGCGCTAATTCCTTACAGCAATTATTTGGCGTGCAATTACCCTTAGCTTTACCCAATATCATGGCCGGTCTTAATCAGACGACCATGATGGCACTCTCCATGGTCGTCATTTCATCCATGATTGGCGCCAGAGGTTTGGGCTATGAGGTACTTCTCGGCATTAACCGCCTAGAAGTCGGTCGCGGCTTATTAGCAGGTATTGGCATTGTGATTTTAGCCATACTCTTTGACCGCATCTCACAGTCTTATGGTAAACGCATTCAAAATCGAGAGTCCAAATGAGTAAAATCGAAGTAAAAAATATTTATAAAATTTTCGGTAAGGAACCGAAAAAATGGCTTGAGCCGGTTAAAAACGGCATGAGCAAGCAAGAACTTTTAGAAAAAAGCGGTCATACCTTGGGACTTAAAGACATTAGTTTAAGTATTGAGGAAGGGAGTATTTATGTGATTATGGGTTTATCAGGCTCTGGTAAATCCACCCTCATTCGCCATTTTAATCGACTGATTGATCCGACGGACGGTCAAATTTTGGTTGATGGCGTGGATGTGATGAGTCTAAATAAGCGAGAATTACAAGCATTCCGTCGCAAAACCATGAGCATGGTTTTTCAGCGCTTTGGGCTATTGCCACACAAAACCGTGTTAGACAATGCCGCTTACGGGCTCATCACCCAAAAAGTACCTAAAAAAGAGGCCCATGAAAAAGCTCGCTATTGGCTAGAGCAAGTGGGATTGCGAGGCTTTGAAGAGCAATACCCCAATCAATTATCTGGCGGCATGCAGCAGCGTGTAGGCTTAGCGCGTGCCCTAGCCACGGATACCGACATTATCCTGATGGACGAGGCCTTTTCAGCGCTTGATCCGCTGATTAAGCGAGAAATGCAAAATCAATTGATTGAACTGCAGGATCGTTTAAATAAAACCATTGTCTTTATTACCCATGACTTGGATGAAGCGCTACGTTTGGGTAACCGCATTGCGATTTTAAAGGATGGTGCCTTAGTGCAAGAGGGCACGCCGGAAGATATTTTATTATCACCGCAAAGTAGCTATATTGAGAACTTCCTCCAAGACGTGAATCGCGGTAAAGCGCTAAATACAGCGCATGCGATTAATACACCACCGCTAAAGCTCACCATGCGTGCTCGCCCAGCCCATGCCTATGAGCGCATGAAAGCCTTGCAGCTGAGCTTTGCCCCCGTCCTAGATGGCCAAATTTTTGCCGGCATTATCAAGCTCGCCGCCGCCGAAGAAGCCATGCAGCGTGGCCTCAGAGATATCTCCAGCGTAGTTGTTGAAGCCGCCACGGTGTCTGCTGATGTCAATTTGGAAGAGGTGCTACCACATATGATCCAAACCGATAGTGATGAACCCGTGGTCGTCACCACGGACAACGATGAGCTGGTCGGTGTGCTATCACGTAGTAAAGTCGCGGAGTTGGTAAGCAGCACCAATACTGATGAAACACTCAGTAGCGTGGCGACCAGTGAGAATGGCAATGCGGCAATAACTGAAGCAAGCACGCAAGTCGAGTAGCCTTAACCCACCGCCTCAAGGCAAATGCAAAAGCGACGTCTCTCAATCAACATGCGAGGAACGTCGCTTTGCTTAAGGCTAAGGCTAAACTTATTCTGCGTCCTCAGCACCCTCTTCAAATGAGGCAAGATTCAGCATAGTACCGCGGCATTGCTTACTACCACAACAACAACGATAATGACTTTTAAGCGTTTCCGTGAGCTCATCATCGATGATTAAACCGTAGTCAAAGGACAACTCCTCGCCCTGTTTAATATCACGTAAGCTATAGATATACACCCGATAACCGTTTTTACCCTCACGTGCTTCGCAGTTCGGCTCGCAGCTATGATTGATCCACTTAGCCGCATTACCTTTGGTACCCCCATCAATGGTTTCCCCACTACTTAAGGAAAAGAAAAAGGTATGATAGGGATCGTCTGGATCCACTGGCCACATGGCATCCGCCTCTTCGGCACTAATCCGACGACCGGTATACTCAATGATCAGGGTATCTTTAGGTATATCACGAATGGCAAACACCCCTCGCCCATGGACCTGCGACTGGCGCACCTCAACCCATGGCGCACCGGGTATTTTGCGAGCTTTTCGATAGCGCTTTTTAGGCTTGGTTGAGGTCTTGGACATTATTTTTTAACGCCAAAACAGTGATCCAAGCTCGGGAAACTACCCTCTCTAACACCCGTTGCGTAGGCTGTCACACCCTCACGAATCACAGCCGCCACATCACTAAATTGCTGCGCAAACTTAGGAATGCGCCCGTGGGTAAGATTAAAAATATCCTCCGCCACCAACACCTGACCATCACAGGCCGGGGAGGCACCAATACCGATGGTGGGAATGCTCACCGCCTCACTGATACGACGTGCTAAAGGCTCTGCCGTACCCTCAATCACAATACCCCAAGCGCCGGCCGCCTCTTGTGCCAAGGCGTCTTGATAAATACGCTCGGCTGCCTCATCGCTCAGACCCTGCGCTTTAAAACCACCCATGGTATGGAAGTATTGAGGCATCAAACCGATATGGGCTAACACAGGAATACCGCGCTCAACTAAAAATCGCGTAGTCTCCGCCAAATACTCCCCGCCCTCAATTTTGACCGAGTCAGCGCCACTCACACGCAGTAGCTTAGCAGCGTGGCGAAATGCCATTTCAGGGGACTCCTGAAAACTACCGAAAGGCATATCCACCACCACCGCACAACGTTGAGTCGCACTCACCACCGCTTTAGCGTGTTGTGCCATCATATCCACCGTAATGGATAAGGTGTCCGGCATATCATAGCCAACCATTGCGGTAGAATCACCAACCAGAATAAAATCCACCACCTCGTCCAAAATTCGTGCAAAGGGCGCCGTATAAGAAGTCAGTGAAACAATTTTTTGCTCGCCCTTCATGGCTTGCAATTGGGGGATGGTAAGACGCTTAATCTGCGTATGAACGCTCATAACAATCCTCAATTTGATAATAGCGTGCCAGTTTACCCGCTCTAGTCAATGGGAAACCGCTAAAGATTATATTAGTTTAAGCATAGCACTTGTGCATTGCAAGTTTCTTACTGACTTAGGGTTAAAATCAAGCTACTCATTTTTTAACTAATCAAACTAGAATAAAACAAGCGAGGGTTTTTATATGGATACACAGCAAAGCCTCCAACAAAAACTGTGTTTTAATGGCGCTCAAGCCTTACTGGAGACCTTAATTGAGCTGGGTGTTGATACCATTTTCGGCTATCCCGGCGGTGCGGTTTTACCGCTTTATGATGCCATTTATGCTGAACCGCGTATTCGCCATATTTTGGTACGCCACGAGCAGGGTGCGGTCCATGCCGCCGAAGGCTATGCGCGCAGCACGGGTAAACCAGGCGTGGTCTTAGTGACCTCTGGTCCCGGCATAGCTAATACCACCTCCGGTTTATTGGATGCGATGTGTGATTCGATACCTGTGCTCTGTATCAGCGGTCAAGTAGCCACGAGTGCCATTGGTACCGATGCCTTCCAAGAGTGTGATGCGATCGGTATTTCACGCCCCGTCACTAAGTGGAATGCGCAGATCAAGCGCTCCGAGGATGTGGTGCCGCTTGTTTCCAAAGCCTATCAAATGACCACCGAGGGGCGTCCAGGACCGGTGTTAATTGATTTCCCCAAAGACATTCAAATTCAAGCCATTGATAAATCGACCTTCACCATTGAAAAGCGGGCTGAAAGTACGCCGGAAGTGCCTGCACCTGCGATGTTAGCCAATATCAAACGTGCAGCCGATTTAATTGTCAATGCTCGTCGCCCGGTGTTTTACGGCGGTGGCGGTTTAATTAACTCCGGTAAAGCGGCGGCTGAGGTATTTAGCAACTTAGTACGTTATACCGGTGCGCCATGCACCCTGACTCTGATGGGTCTGGGCGCCTACCCCGCCAATGACGAGCAGTTTGTCGGCATGCTGGGCATGCACGGCACCCTCGAAGCCAATTTAGCGATGCACCATGCTGATCTGATTATCTGTATCGGCGCGCGCTTTGATGACCGCATCACGGGTCGTCTCTCTGATTTCTGTCCACACGCCCTTAAAATTCATCTAGACATTGACCCTGCCTCCATTGATAAGGTGGTGCGCGCTGACGTGCCCCTGGTAGGTGATTGCCACACTCTCTTAACGCGCCTCTTTAATGAGGTGAAGGCGCTCCCCATGGAACGCTCACGTCTGGATGATTGGTGGCAAACAATTGAAAAATGGCGTAGCAAGAATTGTTTAGGCTTTACGCCCTCAACCACGGAAATCCTACCGCAAGACTTACTGACTCGCATCAATCAAAAGATTGAGAACAAGGATGCCATTGTGAGTACTGACGTCGGTCAGCATCAAATGTGGGCTGCCCAATACTTAACATTTAATCAACCGAATCGTTGGTTAACTTCCGGCGGTGCTGGCACCATGGGTTATGGTATGCCCGCTGCAATTGGCGCACAAATCGGCAATCCCGACAAACTGGTGATTTGTGTTAGCGGGGATGCCTCGATTCTGATGAATATCCAAGAGCTGGCTACCGCAGTACAGCACCGTGCCCCAATTAAAGTGGTGCTCTGTAATAACCGCTATATGGGCATGGTACGTCAATGGCAAGAGCTCATTCACGAGGGTCGCTACAGTCACAGTTATAACGATTGCATGCCAGATTTTGTGAGCGTGGCCCAAGCCTTTGGCTGGCAAGCCGCTAGCGTCAGCGATCCTAGAGACTTAGATGCGGCACTTGAGGCATGCTTTAATTCGGAGGGACCTTATTTCTTGGATGTGCGTGTACAGGCACAGGAAAACTGCTTCCCTATGATGCCTGCAGGCTATGGTCATCAGCAAGTGATGCTATCCGAAGATACTTGGTATGTTGAGGACTAAAGATAGTGTAGTCGCTTGATAAGAAAACCCGCCACTTGAGCAATATCACGCTTCAGTGGCGGGTTTATTTAATTAAAACTTAAACGAGTTAAGCTTAATATGCTGCTTTAAAGATAGCAATTACTTCATCAAGTGTAGGCTGAACCGGGTTAGTTAAACCACACACGTCCTTCATCGCATTTTCAGCGAGGACCTTAAAGTCTTCTTCTTTGACACCTAGCTCACGTAGTGATTTTGGAATACCTACGATGCCTGCCAACTTTTTAATGGCATCAATCACGCCTAAACCCTCAAGCTCCTGGTTGTTAGCGGATAGAATCGCGCCCACTTCATCTAAACGCGCTTTAGCCGCACGCATATTGAACTCCTCAACATGAGGTAGTAATAGCGCATTACAAACGCCGTGTGGTAAATCGTAAAAACCACCTAACTGATGTGCCATCGCATGCACATAACCGAGCGAGGCGTTATTAAATGCCATACCGGCCAAGAACTGCGCATAAGCCATCTGCTCACGCGCCTCCGCATTTTTAGGCTCTTTAACGGCGGTTGGTAAATAGCTCGCAATTAACTCAATGGCCTTAACCGCACAGGCATCCGTGAGCGGATTGGCTGCCGTTGATACATAGGCCTCAACCGCATGGGTTAGCGCATCCATACCCGTCGCGGCCGTTAATGAAGCAGGCATATTTTCCATCAACTTCGGATCATTAACCGATAAGATTGGCGTCACGTGCTTATCGACAATCGCCATTTTCACATGACGGCTTTCATCGGTGATGATGGTAAAGCGCGTCATTTCAGACGCAGTACCAGCCGTGGTATTGATAGAAATTAGCGGTAATTGCGGCTTAGCGGATTTATCTAAACCCTCATAGTCCTCGATTTTGCCGCCATTACTGGCTACGAGGGCGATACCCTTAGCACAGTCATGCGGTGAACCACCACCCAGTGACACCACACAGTCTGCGCCAGCGGCCTTCAGCTTAGCCAAACCGTCGTTAACATTTTTTACCGTAGGATTAGGCTGAACCTCATCAAAAATATCGCTCTCAACGCCTTTAGCCTTTAAACGATCCGCTACCTGAGCCGCAAAACCCAAATCGCTTAAGGGCTTATCGGTAACGATTAAGGCCTTTTTGAAACCTAAAGAGGCGATAATATCCACCGCTGAATCAAGTGCACCCGCACCGATCACATTATTGCTAGGCATAAAAAATTGTGCTGCCATACTATCTTCCTTTGTATAAAACGTTGTGACAAATGAACTTACTTATTTATACACTATGTGTATTACTACCTTATTAAATTATAACTAACTCATGCATAAATTAATAAGGGCTTCTACTAACATTAAGTCGATTTGGATCAAAGCAATGCGATCAAATCGCCTAGTCCTCATTGGCTGCTAGACCTTAATTTTCATATACAGTTACAATACGAAGAATTTAATCAGAGAGGAAAAAAATAATGAAGGTAAATGCATTTGCCGCTGCATTTTTGCGCGGCAGCCTAGTTAAGCAAGTCGTTATCGGTTTGATATTAGGGGCGATTATCGGCGTGGCGCTACCGGCCTTGGCTTTAAAAATGTCGTTGCTCGGCACACTGTTTGTGGGCGCCTTAAAATCGGTAGCACCGATTTTGGTATTTATTTTGGTGATGTCTGCCCTAGCCTCACAAACGATTGATACTAGCTCCAATATGCGACCGATTGTTGTCTTATATCTTATCGGTACTTTAGCCGCCTCCCTTGTGGGCGTGGCTGCAAGCTTTTTATTCCCGACCACCTTAACGCTACCAAACCCCGAGAGTGGCGTCAGTGATGCACCGACCGGCATTACCGAGGTCTTACATACCCTGTTGTTAAAGGTGGTTGACAATCCGGTCAATGCCTTGTTGTCTGCTAACTATATCGGCATTTTAACTTGGGCTATTTTATTTGGCTTCGCCCTGCGGATGGTCGCACCTGGAACCAAAGCAGTGATATCGGATCTGGCGCTTGCGATGACCAAAATCGTGCAGTGGATTATTCGTTTAGCGCCTTTCGGCGTCTTCGGTATCGTTGCGTCCACAGTAGCTGCGACTGGTTTAAGTAGTTTATTAAGCTATGCCAAATTAGTGGTGGTGTTAGTTGGTGCGATGGCTTTTGTGGCCTTAGTTGTCAACCCACTCATCGTATGGTTCAAAATCCGCCAAAACCCCTATCCATTGGTGATGCAGTGTTTAGCTGAAAGTGGTTTAATGGCATTCTTCTCACGCAGCTCCGCAGCCAATATCCCGGTCAATATGGATTTAGCTAAAAAGCTCGGCTTACGTGAGGAAACCTATTCTGTATCCATCCCCTTAGGTGCCACCATTAATATGGCTGGTGCAGCAATTACCATCGCCGTCTTAACCTTAGCCGCTGTGCATACCCTAGGTATTGAGGTAGATATTGCGACCGCCTTTTTACTGAGTTTACTGGCTACGGTTGCTGCTTGTGGTGCCTCCGGCGTTCCTGGTGGCTCATTACTGCTGATTCCAATGGCGTGTAGCTTATTCGGTGTCAGTAATGAAATCGCAGCACAGGTGATTGCTATTGGTGTCACCATCAGTGTGATTCAAGACTCGGTTGAAACGGGCTTAAACTCTTCAACCGACGTACTTTTCACCGCTGCTGCCGATATTGCTGAGCGTCGCAAGGCTTAGACATTGTGCCTAGCTAATTGCTACGCTCGATATAAAGCGATTGCTTCTTGTAAGAATTAAGGCACCGACTCGTCGGTGCCTTACTATTTAAGCTTTGATACCACCGCATGGGCGGACGATTGAGCAGTTTGAAGTCAGCTTATTCAGGTCCTCAATGGCAAGTTACCACTGATAACCCACGCCGGCGCCGTAAGTTACATCACCACGTGTATTACCAGAGACAGAGCTCTTAATAATCCACTTACCGTTATCGGAGATGGTGGATAACCCTGCGGCGTAACCATGCTCACCACGATGACCAGCACCGGCAATCGCAAACATGCTCTTACCAGGTAGATAGGCTTGCGGTAAGTTAGCCATTGCTGCTGCAGAGGCGGTACCAGCGCGAGCTTCACGATCGACGCGGTGAATTTCATTACCTAGGTGGTTCACTACATTATTAAAACCACCGACAGCCGCTTTTAACTGGCTAACATTTACTGCGTCGGTATCTGCCTTTCCAGCCGCCACGTTCGTGATCTGCTTGCCACCCGCATTAATGCCTTCCGTGCTTAAGCTAACATCACCTACTGTAATGCCGGTATTCGTCACTTTTACATCACCAACACTGACGCTATCAAAACTAACATCCTTGGCTAAAGCAAAAGTAAACTGCGTGCCTTCTTGCTTCAAGGTCAAGTTATCACCTGCCTCGAAGGTCACGGTATTACCTGCTTTCACCAGCTGATTGCTAAACTCAGCACCTGAATCGGCTTTATTACCGGCACCAATCACGTTAAAGCCTGCGTTATTAATCGCTGACTGAACGGTATCCGCCGTCACTAAGGCACCGGGCGTAACCGGTGTACCCACGGTACCATCTGTCGTGGTATTAAAGGTCGTGGTGTTCGCTGCGATGGCACCGTTATCATTGATCTGGATGGTTGTGCCATCCGTCTTGGCTGATATGGTGTACTGGCTGCTACCATCTCCTTGCTTGCCACCGTCTACAGTCACACCATCACCAGCAACTAGCTTGGTGGACGATGCCTTCACTTGAGCCTCAATTTCTTTTAGCTGAGCATAATTCACCGCATCGGTATCTGCCTTTCCAGCCGCAACATTCGTGATCTGCTTGCCGCCCGCATTAATGCCTTCGGTGGTTAGACTAACATCACCGGCGGTAATGCCTGTGTTGCTCACTTTTACCTTATCACCGACGCTTAGACCATCGTTATTTAGTAACGTCTCACCGGCTTTGACACTATCAATGTCAAGATCTTTCGCTAAGGCAATACTAATATTAGTGTTACCCTCAGCATCCTGACTAATCTCCGTCTGAATATTCTGATCTTTACCTTTAATCGCCACGGTAGAACCTAGCTTAGAGGTTTTAGAACCACCCTTATCGGCATTAAAGTTAAGACCTTTGTCTACATTTGCCTCAACAGTTTTAAGCTGACCAACATTCACCGCATCGGTATCTGCCTCGCCAGCCGCCACGTTCGTGATCTTCGTATTACCCGCATTAATGCCAGTGCTATCCACGGTTACACCACCAACCTTCACGCGATTAAAGCTTACGTCTTTTTTCGTCGCAAAGGTAAACTGCGTGCCATCTTGCTTCAAGGTTAAGTTATCACCCGCCTCGAAGGTCACGGTATTACCTGCTTTCACCAGCTGTTTACCAAAGTCACCACTTTGATCCGCTGCTTTATTACCGGCACCAATCACGTTAAAGCCTGCGCTATTAATCGCTGACTGAACGGTATCCGCCGTCACTAAAGCACCNGAAGCAANCGGTGNNCCCACGGTACCATCTGTCGTNGTGTTAAAGGTCGTGGTNTTCGCTGCGATGGCACCACCAACTGTCGTCATGGTTGTACCATCCGTCTTGGCTGAAACCGTATACTCCGTGCTTTTATCCGCTAACTGTTTAGACTCAACAGTCACACCATCACCAGCAACCAGCTTCGTAGCCGCCGCCTTGGCTTGATCCGCAACCGCTGTTAACTGACCAACATTCACCGCATCGGTATCTGCCTCGCCAGCCGCCACGTTCGTGATCTTCGTATTACCCGCATTAATGCCCTTGCTATCCACGGTTACATCACCAACCGTCACGCGATCAAAGCTTACGTCTTTTTTCGTCGCAAAGGTAAATTGTGCGCCATCTTGCTTCAAGGTTAAGTTATCACCCGCCTCGAAGGTCACGGTATTACCTGCTTTCACCAACTGTTTACCAAAGTCACCACTTTGATCCGCTGCTTTATTACCGGCACCAATCACGTTAAAGCCTGCGCTATTAATCGCTGACTGAACGGTATCCGCCGTCACTAAAGCACCCGAAGCAACCGGTGTACCCACGGTACCATCTGTCGTCGTGTTAAAGGTCGTGGTCTTCGCTGCGATGGCACCACCAACTGTCGAAATGGTTGTACCGTCCGTCTTGGCTGAAGCCGTGTACTCCGTGCTTTTATCCGCTAACTGTTTAGACTCAACAGTCACACCATCACCAGCAACCAGCTTCGTCGCCGCCGCCTTGGCTTGATCCGCAACCGCTGTTAGCTGACCAAAATTCACCGCATCGGATTTATCCTCGCCAGCCGCCACGTTCGTGATCTTCGTATTACCCGCATTAATGCCTTCGGTGGTTAGACTAACAGCACCGGCGGTAATGCCTGTGTTGCTCACTTTTACCTTATCACCGACGCTTAGACCATTGTTATTCAGTAACGTCTCACCGGCTTTGACACTATCAATGTCAAGATCTTTCGCTAAGGCAATGCGAACGACACTATCCTCACCCTGCTTCTCAATAGAAGTCATGAGGTTCTGACCCGCATCGAACTTAGACGCATCTGTATTCGCATCAGCACCTTTAATCGTCACGGTAGAACCTAACTTAGACGTCTGAACACCACCCGTGTTGGCATCAAAGTTAAGACCTTTGTAGACTTCACTTGCAACTGCAAATAATTGGCTGCCGTTAATAGCGTCTGTGGAAGTAGCCGAAATCTCACCGGCAGCTAGGTTTTGGAGTCGACGCTCACCGCCACTATAACCAACACTCACTGCCCCAGAAGCTTTCGCTCCAGCAAAAGTGAATGGTTGCTCTTTCTCTTCACCATTTACTGTAAATATAGCTTTGTCTACTTTGCCTTCGTTACCGGCTGTTGTGGTATCTCCCTCTACACCATCTGCTGTCCAATTCGGTGCTCCTATTGCATCGCCATCCCCAACTACGGACTGATGACCCAAATAAACGGAGTTCTCAACGTCAGCTACAACCTCACTACCAAGCACAAAGGTGTTAGTAACACCTTGAAGAACTTTGTTTTCATTACCAATAGACGCCGAATTATTGCCCCTCACTTCTGAGTCATTACCGATAGCAATAGCTCCTTCGATTTTTTGCATACCACGTGGTCTTTTGTCGAAAGAATTAGTGTTATTACCAATGACAATATTTTTAGTGCCTGGAACATTATATCCAGCTTTATTTCCTAGAGAAATATTATCGCTGCCTTCTGACCGTGACCCTGATAGCCTACCAAGGGAAATATTATTGCTACCTTTTAATTTTTGTGCTGAACCTTCTCCGCTCGAAATATTACCGTCACCATCTAATTCATTGCCCGAGCTGTATCCGAAGGAAATATTATTATTACCTTTTAGGTCACGTGCTGCGTTTGTACCACTTGAGATATTATGGTCTCCCTTCAGACCTAGTCCAGAAGCCACCCCGCTCGACACATTAGCCTCACCCTTTAACTTGTTCCCTGAGGCATAGCCGACGGATACGTTATAGTTTTTTTCTAACTCCACTCCTGAGGCGTATCCTAGCGAAATATTGTAATCACCTTTTGAGTTTTGCCCCGCGATTGTACCGCTAGAAAGGTTATGACTACCAACTAGAGCTTTCCCCGAGAAATGCCCAAGGGAAATATTATTATTACCTTCTAATTCTCTCCCTGATTCTGTACCGCTAGAAAGGTTATGACTACCAACTAAAGCTTTCCCCGAGAAAGGTCCTAGGGAAATATTATTATTTCCTTTTAATTCTCTCCCCGATTCTGTACCGCCCGATAGATTATAATCACCAGTCAATTCTTGCCCCGACTGACGCCCAAGGACAATATTCTCATTACCTTTTAATTGCCAGGCTGCATGCTTACCAACACCTGTATTATTGTCACCTACCAGATTAGTAGCGCTAAATGCACCTAACATGGTATTTGAATAACCAAAAAGCTTTGTACCCGAGCCTGCCCCAACTAATACACTCTCTGTGCCGAACGCATTTATCCCCGCCTCTTTACCTAAAAAGACATTACCTTCGAGAGCGGCACGAGCAACAGCATAATTACCTTCTTTGGTTTTGAGCCATTCTTTCCTTTTCTTTTCATCAAATGGGTCGTCTTTTTTTTCCTTCCCAACTTTTTTATACTCTTCGGCCCGTTCGTTGAACTTGCTAAAGGTTATCTTCGATTCGTCCAGCCTTTTCCCCTATCACCACAGACCCCCCAGCACTGGGCAGTTCACTGCCATCAGCTAGGGTCAGTTTCATATCCTGGGCTCTGTGCCCAATGACCACATTATCCGGTTTATTTGTTCTAGCGTCAGAACCGATGGCTATTGCCCCAGACCCGGCCTGACCTTCTTTATAGACGGAATCTGCATAAGCACCCACACCGATAGCAATATCCCCAGCACCTTTGGCGCCTTTATTATCATCATTACCATCGCCAGCGCCCGCCGAAGGACTCTTGATACTAATATAATGCTGCTCATTAGTTGCAAGCACTTGATTTTCAGGCACGGAGCGATCAGGGTCGTTCATAAAAACATAAGTACCGTCTGCTTTTTTTATCACTTCACGCAGTTGATACGTAGATTGGCCCATCTTATATAAAGCATAGTACCTAACAACAGGATTTGTACCATCTGGTACGTTATTAGCCTGCGCACTTAGTGTCAACCCTCCCCCGATTAGCAGGGCAGTACCCACTACAACGCCTTGCAAATTCTTCTTATTCTTATCTAAAGAGTGACGCTCATGGTTAGCACCCTTTTTTGCAATTAGCACCCTTTTTTGCAAGCTTTTCATATTGTCTTTCATTGAACTGTACCTAGTGATGATAAATCCAAACTTGATTTTACCACTAAAACCAGCACTACCTAAAGGGGGGGGGGTAAAACGTAGGTAATTAGCAACAGCCGGAGCTAATAGGAATAAGCATCACAGCGATCCAGCCATCGATACTTACAGACGATTGATGGCAAGTAGCACCAAACAAAATGACTGATAGCGCATCAGCAACTATCAGTCATTTTTTTAGCTTACCCTTTAAAAACTTAGGCTGGGAAACTACCTACAACATTACCGTCTTCGCGCCAAATCACGACCGTGGCAGGACGAGGGCGGGTTGCTTGGTCGCCATCAGGCCAAGTAGAGGAACCGGTTGGGTTATTCTGCGCTTCTTCAACCGTTGGTGCCTTGGTGCTATTTTGCGCCTCTTTAAGCATCGGCCCTTCACCTGGGTGCTGGATATTAACAAAGATATACTTCATATCAGGCGTCCAAGTAATGCCGGTGACCTCACAGCCGCGTGGACCCACCATAAAGCGACGTAGCACTTTACTTTCGGGATCCGCTACCAACATGCTGTTATTACCCTGACCTTCATACTCTCCCTGATTAGAGTAATTACCATCGGTCAAAATCCATAATAAACCACGCGGATCCACCGCTAAGCCGTCCGGACTATTAAAGGTATTGCGCTTATCGATATTGCTCGAACCCGCTTTATCATCCTGATGAATATTTGGGTTACCGGCTAGGACAAACACATCCCACTCAAAGCTATCAGCCGTGGCATCATTCGCTGCTTCACGCCAGCGTACAATCTGACCATAGCTATTTTTATTGCGTGGATTAGGACCATACACACCAGGGTGCTTAGGACCACCTGGATAACGTGCTTTATCACTACCACGGTTTGAGTTATTCGTTAAGGTCACAAATACCTCTTTGCTATGTGGATGCACGGCCACCCACTCCGGGCGATCCATCGGTGTGGCGCCGACCGCATCGGCCGCTTGACGTGTATGCACCAATAACTCACCCATATCCGCAAATAAATCAGCCAAACGACCACCGTCAACGGTCGCCGTCTCCAATACTAACGGCACCCATTTACCGGTACCCATATAGCCCTCACTGGCTTCATTATCACTAAATACGGCGACGTACAGCGTACCCTCATGCAATAGCTCACGGTTAGCTTTGTCGTTATTCGGATCAAACTTGCCGCTAGAGATAAATTTATAAATATACTCACTACGCTGGTCATCACCCATGTAAACAACCACACGATTATCCGGTGCTAGCGTAATGGCAGCATTTTCATGCTTAAAGCGACCTAAGGCAGTCAGCTTTTTAGGCTTTGACTCTGGATCAAAGGGATCAATTTCTACCACCCAACCAAAGCGATTCACTTCGTTCGGCTCGACTGTCCAGTCAAAACGCTCGTCATGGGTATCCCAACGATAACCTTCATCAGAGCTTTTGCTTGAACCCTTATAGCGCTGTAATAAAGCGGTTTGTTTATCATTTAAAAAGGCACTGTACTCAACCTCGTCGGCGTTTTTATTACCCACACCGAAATAATCGGTGAAGTTTTCCTCACAGGTTAAGTAAGTATTCCAGAAGGTATAGCCATTACCACAATTACCGAAGGTACCGTACACCTCACGACCACTGCTGTCCTTATTGGTACGCACTAAATCGGTACCAGCTGCCGCACCCACTAATTGCATTAAGGTGTTGGCATTAATATTGCGGTTGTATTTAGAGTCTAGTACTGGTTCCCATAAGCCCTTATCATTTAAACGTACATGAACCACTGAAGCACCTTGAGCGTGCTGTGATTTACGCACCCAATCCGCATTCCAACCCTCACCGCCAGGAACCACGCCCTTAGGATAGAAATAGTGCGGGGTCACATACTCGTGGTTGGTCACTAATAAGCCTTCCACGCTACTACCGCTGACACTGTCTTTTGAATCGATCGGGAAAAAGTGCAAGCCGTCGTGGTTAAAGCCGATTTGCTTTAACTGATCATCGCCGCTATCAGAGGCATCACCGCGGAATTCTGGTGAGTCACTATGTAATTTATCACCCCAACGATTAATTACCGCATACTTATAGCCCTCAGGTAAGGTGATCGTATCCAACCCATTCGCTTCCAAACCTGCAAAGGCTTTCAGCTCCTCAGGATTAAATTTGGCTAATGCGGCACCCTGAGAGGCACTCACACCCTCTGCTGCCTGTGCATTAGTAAAGGGATTTAAACCCAAACCAAAAAATCCGATGGCGCCAAGACCTAAACCGGCTTTTAAAAAATTACGACGTGATTGTGCGGCAACCACTAAGTCGTGAAATGGCGTTGTTTCTACCGGGTTAGCGGCGATATCATCTAAGTCAAAATCCTTCATGGCAATACCTGTCTAAAGAATGAACAAATAGCGGTATTCTCACACAAGATTATTGCTGTTTTATGACTCAATGCTAGGCTAAGCCCGAGTGTTAGACAAACGCCACTCAGGAGCCCCTTATGCTGGACCCAGCTTAGCAAACAAATGCATATCCTGACTCAAATCACCACTGGCACGAATCTGTTTTTTATGAGCCGCTGCAAAATCCAGCATGCGATCAATGGGTTTAGCGGCCGCCGCAGCTAAGTGAGGATCTAAATGAATTTCGCCGCTCCCTGCTTCTAAACAATGACGTATGCCCACTAAATCATTCATCGCCATCCATGGACAAAAAGCACAGCTCTTACAAGTAGCACTCGTGCCAGCGGTCGGCGCAGCAATAAAGCTTTTATCTGGCGCTTGTTGGCGCATCGCATGCAGAATACCCTGATCCGTTGCCACAATATACGTCGGCGCATCCAATGCCGTCACCGCCTGAATTAAACGACTGGTTGAACCCACCACATCAGCGAGTGCAATTACCTCAGCATTAGACTCTGGGTGTACCAATACCTTTGCCTCAGGATATTGCTGTTTAAGCGCCAATAATTCCTGTGCTTTAAATTCATTATGCACAGTACAAGAGCCCTGCCACATCAGCATATCCGCACCGGTCTCTTGTTGAATATAGCGCCCAAGGTGACGATCTGGTCCCCAGAGAATTTTTTTGCCTTGCTGATGTAAATGCGTCACGATTTCAAGCGCAATTGAGGAGGTCACGACCCAATCGGCCTGCGCCTTTACCTTAGCGCTAGTATTAGCGTATACCACCACCGTACGCTCAGGATGTGCATCACAAAAGGCATTGAATTCATCCGGCGGACAGCCTAAATCCAAAGAGCAGTTAGCCTCCAAATCTGGCATCAAGACACGCTTATCCGGACTCAAAATTTTGGCGGTTTCCCCCATAAATCTCACCCCCGCCACAATTAAGGTGCTGGCCGGATGCTCACGCCCGATACGAGCCATTTCCAACGAATCACCCACACAGCCACCGGTCTCCAGCGCCAAGTCCTGTAGCTCCGGAGCCACGTAGTAATGTGCGACTAAGGCGGCGTTTTGCGCTCTTAATTGCTTAATAATGGCTTGCTTATGCGCCTCCATTAGCTCCTTAGATAATGGCTCCGGTACCCGTGCCCAAGCCTCCTTCACGGTATAACCAGCACTGGCCTCGGTCGCCGTCGCTGGCACATCAATCGGGATGGCAATTTCCGCGCCACCAGCGCTACAAGTCGATAATACGCTCACAGATACTCCTTTTATTCAATATCATCACTAGCCACATATTATGCTCAATTTGAGCATAATATGCAAAGCCTTATTTATTTTTGTGTATTTTTCCAAGCATTTGCCCTAAAGCCCTTCTGTTAAACTAATCAACATCTCTAAAGGAAGGACTGATGGAATCCGGAACTGATTTTTCTACGGCAAATGCCCCTGAAGGGGTAGCGGAAGTGGTGGCGGTCTTGGTGGCAGTCACTGAGTTAAGTGCGAGGGTACTTACCGTCGATAGTGGTTGCGCCTTGCCCTATGGTCCCTTTACGCCAGTACATCGCTCCTTGCAAAGTGGTGTTAGAGCGTGGGTGCAGGAGCAGACACGACAACCCATGGGCTACGTGGAGCAGCTTTACACCTTTGTCGATACCACGCGTAGCCGTGCTTCTGGTCATCCGGTAATTTATATCAGCTATTTAGGACTGGTACGTGAAGCAGCGGAGTCCTTGCTACAAAGCCAAGCCAAGTGGCTTGATTGGTATCTTTACTTCCCATGGGAGGACCATCGCCAAGGCCGACCTACCATGATTGATGAGCTGTTTATCCCTCGCTTTCAGACATGGATTGAGGCTGCAACAGATGAGCAGAACAGACAGCAACGTCAAGCTCGGGTCGCCATGTGTTGGGGCTTAAATGGCAATGCGTGGTTAGATGAGCAGGTGTTATCTCGCTACGAGTTAATGTATGAAGTGGGCCTAATACCGGAGTCCCCCTACCGAGAGCAGTCGCTGGCTGCCGCATCGGTCGGCCGATTTATGAAGCATGACCACCGGCGCGTCTTGGCCACCGCCATTTCCCGGCTGCGCGCTAAAATCAAGTATCGACCGGTGATTTTTGAATTAATGCCACGGGAGTTTACCCTGTTGCAACTGCAAGAATGCATCGAGACGCTAGCAGGTATGGAGCTGCATAAGCAAAACTTCCGCCGCCTAATACAGCATCAGGAGCTACTAGAAGCCACCGGCCAAAGCATTGTGCTGGGTCGCGGTCGCCCCGCTCAACGCTATCGCTTCAAAGATACCGTGCTCTTAGAAAGCATTTTATCCGGCAACAAGCTCCCTCTCAGCCGCTAGCGATTTGTACTACATCCGCCCTGCATCAACAATCTCACCCATGCTCAGGGTGTAATAACGATCGGCGACCTGCTTAGCCAGATGGTGGTTTTGTTCAGAAATCAACATGCTGATGCCCTTTTGCTTTAGCTGCATAATCATCTCAATCATTTGATCAACGATCACCGGTGCTACCCCCTCAGAGGGCTCATCCAATAGCAACATCAAGGGATTACCCATCAAACTGCGGGCCACACTCAACATTTGTTGTTCGCCCCCACTCATCTTACCGCCCGGGCGGTCAATCATCTTGCCAAGATTTGGAAAAAACTGATATATAGCCTCTTCGTTCCAATAATACACTGGCTCACCGTCAGGCCAATAACGCGCAGGCTGACGCCCAGTCTGTAGATTTTCCTTAACCGTCAATTCAGTAAATATACGCCGATCCTCTGGTACAAAACCTAAGCCAGCACGGGCGATTTTATAGACTGGCAATTTGCTAATATCCTGACCATTAAACAGCACCTGACCCGCTTTATGATCCAGTAGATTCATAATGGCTTTGAGCGTGGTAGATTTACCCGCCCCATTGACGCCCATCAATGCCACCACCTCACCTTTTTTTAGCTCTAAATTCAGATCAAACAGCGCTCTAGCACGACCATACCAAGCAGAAAGCTGCTTAACGCTCAATAAGCTAGCTGAACTTTGCATTTAAACCCCCGCCTCTGTTGACAGCACACGCTGACCTAAATACACGGCACGAACTTGCTCATTTTCAGCAATGTCAGCTGCTGTACCCTCGGCAATTAAACGCCCTTCAGCCAAGACTAAGATGCGATCGGCATAGTTAAAAACCACATCCACACTGTGCTCGGTAAATAAGACCGCCATGTGTCGCTGCAAGGAGAGGGATTTGACTAAGCGCATCAGCAAATGACGCTCGCCCGGCGCCATTCCCGCCGTCGGCTCATCCATCAACAACAGTGCCGGTTGATGCGCTAATGCCATGCCCAATTCCAGACGCTTCACATCACCATAAGCTAACTCACTGGCTAAACGATGGGCGACATGCTCCAGCCCCACCTGAGCGAGCATGTCTTCAGCCTCAGGACTGCTAACACCCTGACGGCGCGCTTGATTTAAGGCAACCTGCATATTTTCCAAGACGCTCATCGAATGAAACACGGTCGCAATTTGAAAGGTCCGACCAATGCCTTTAGACCAGATAGCGGCTGCATCTAAGCCCTTGAGTGACTGCCCTTTAAAATAAATCTCACCACTACTCGGCACTAACTGACCACCCACCATATTAAAAATCGTCGATTTACCAGCGCCATTAGGACCTATTAAAGCGAGCATTTCACCGCGCTTAATATCAAATGAGGTATCGTTTACCGCCCAAAACGCACCATAACGCTTGGCAATATCCTTGACCTGCAGAATCACCTCTCCAGCCACAGCGTGCTCGCTACTTGGAGCCGACGCCTCTAGTACCTCAGTGGCACTTGACCCCACTGACTGCAAGGGCTGAGATCCAGGTGGCGCCGTGCGCTTAGGCGCAAAGCTGAAGCGATGTTTAATACTCACCAAACCGCCGGGTAATAGCAACATCAAAAATAAGATAATGACCCCTAATAAGGCCTTCCAGTACTCGCTAAATAAACTGACCCAGTCATGCAACACCACATAGCTCACAGCACCGACGACCGGACCACTAATGGCCTGAATCCCACCTAATAAGACCATCACCAAGCCATCAACCGAGCGCCCCACACTCAGCTCATCCGGCGAGATACTCCCTTTGGCATAAACAAATAACACCCCACTGATACCAGCAAAAAAGCCCGCCACAATAAAAGCCTGCCATTGCACTCGCTTAATCGGAATACCGATCGCCTGCGCCCGTAGCGGCGCATCTCTACTAGCGCGCATGGCATAGCCAAAGGGCGTAAAAATCAAGCGCCGAATCAGCAGTAAGGAAATCGCCACCACCACCAAGCTAAAGTAGTAGTAATAACGTGGCTCAGCCAATACTCCTTCTGGCCAAATTCCGATCAGCCCATTGGAGCCGCCGGTAAAACCATCCCATTGGAAAATCACCGACCAAATAAACTGTGCAAAGGCCAAGGTCAGCATGGCCATATAAATACCTGTTAAGCGTACACTAAACCAACCGAAAATCATCGCCGCCACCAGTCCGCCCAAGGGTGCGAGCAACATCACTAACCACATTGGCCAAGCGAGTTGCGTCACTAACAGCGCCGCCGTATACGCCCCCACACCAAAGTAGGCCGCATGTCCGAACGACACCATACCTGCTGGCCCAGCAATTAAATATAAACTACTGGCAAACAGCATCATAATTAAGCCGTCTTGCATAATCAGCATTAAATACGGCCATTGCTGAGCCAAGGAAGGGAAAGTAGCCAACAGCACAAACATTGCTAAAGCGCCAAGCCGATATAGGGTAGAACCTGGATTCAGCGGTGGCTCACTATGTAAGGCACGCGGCAGACTTTGTTGTGGCTTACCGAGCAGCCCCCAAGGTCGGAAAATCAGCACCAAGGCCATCAACACAAACTGCATCACTAAGGTCAGTTGACTAAACTCTACCGTCACACCAAAGAGCGTCTGTGAACCTAAGAAGATACAAAGAGCCTTAATCTCAGATATCAATAAGGCGGCTAAAAAGGCGCCCGGTATTGAACCCATGCCACCAATCACCACCACCGCAAACACATCGCCGATTAAATTTAAATCAATGCTTAAACTCGCCGGCTCACGCGGTAATTCCAATCCCGCGGCCAAGGCAGCAATAAAACTACCCAAGGCAAATACCGCTGTAAAGAGCCACGCTTGATTAACCCCCAGCGCAGCTAACATTTCCCGATCATGGGTAGCGGCCCGCACATATAAACCAAAACGTGTAAAGCGCAATAAGGCCCACACTGCCAACAAAATCGCTGGCCCCAACAAAATTAACAATACATCGTATTCGGGAAAGGAACGATTTAATATGCTTATCGCCCCCTCTAGCCCGGGTGCTTTAGGACCAAGTAAATCCTCTGGCCCCCATTGCCACAGTACAACATCACTGATAATCAATAAAATGGCAAAGGTCGCTAATAATTGAAACAGCTCCGGCGCCTTATAAATACGACGCAATACCAACATCTCAATGAGTGCAGCCAAGACCGCCACAATCACAGCTGCGACAACAATACTGCCCCAAAAACCCAATACCGACTCGGTGCCCCAACGCATGCTAAAACTGTATGCAAGATACAGCCCCAACATATAAAAAGAGCCGTGGGCAAAGTTCACCACACGGCAAACACCGAAAATAATGGTCAGACCTAAGGCTGCTAAAAAGAGGCTGGAGGTACTCGCTAAACCGTTAAGCAGCTGAATTAATAACGCTTCCATGGTGCACTTCTAAATTAAAATCGGCCTCTGTTGCTAATTGCCTGAGGCCGACTTAGTCACATTAACTAATCGCGTGTGGGACGTAATGTGGCGACCTCTTCATCCGTAGGTTGCACATCCTTGCCGTCTACATACTGAATATTCGTCATCACGCCTACACCGTCCTTGACATCCAAGGTACCCACATAAGCGCCCATGGTCGATTGATGATCCTGCGGTCGATAATAAATTGGCCCGAGCGGTGACATATGCTCAAGCCCTTTGAAAGCAGCAATTAAGTCCTCGGTCTCGGTGGAGCCAGCCTTTTCAATACCGGCAGCAAGCGATTGCACCATCATATAACCAACGATAGAACCCAAACGAGGATAGTCATTAAATCGCGCCTGATACGCTTTTAAAAAGGCATCATGCTCGGGGGTATCAATGGCATACCACGGGTAACCTGTGACAAACCAACCCACTGGCGTATCCTTGCCCAAGGTATCTAAATACTCGGGCTCCCCACTCAACATACTGACAGTAGGTAGATTATCAAATACCTTGCGCGTTTGACCGGCACGCACAAACTTCGTCAAATCCGTACTAAAAAGCACGTTAAAGAGCGCCTCGGCACCGGAATCCGCTAGGGCTTGAACCACACTACCGGCATCAATTTTATTTAAAGGCACGGCCTGTTCTAAGACAAACTCAATATCGGGCTGATGCTTACGCATCTCGGCCTTAAAGGTCTCGATCGCTGACTGACCATATTCGTAGTTAGGATAAATCAGAGCCCAACGCTTTTTCTTAAATTCCAAGGCTGTGGGTACTAACATGCGCGTTTTCATGTAGGTGGAATCACGTAAGCGGAAGGTATAACGATTGCCATTACCCCAGGTCATTTTATCGCTTAAGGGCTCACCTGCCAGAAAGAAAACCTGACGCTGCCGTGCAAAATCAGCTAAAGCTAAGGCGATATGTGATAAAAAGCTGCCTGACAACAGATCGACCCGATCACGACTTAAGAGATTTTGTGCTTCGCGCACGGCGGCACCAGGACTACCACCATCATCACGGATAATCACTTCCAACTGCTTACCGCCAAGCAAACCACCCGCTGCATTCACCTCATGCACGGCCAACTCAATGCCCTTTTTATAGGGCTCTAAAAAGGAGGGAATGGTTTTATAACTATTAATCTCACCAACCCGAATAACCTCCTTAGCAACAGCCATCGGTGCATTGAACAAAAAAAGACTGAGTACGGCGCCTTTAAATAAATTTGAGAGACGGGCCATCGTTTACTACCTCTAATAAATGATTTAAAATCTAAACGTTTAAAACCAAGATTGTATTATAAAGAACTAATCTATAGATTACTGTATTTATTTTAAACACTGGCAGCTATCAATTAAGTCCATTGTTTTTAATAAAGCATAATCTTCACAATACGGAATTCACAATATGTCAGCTTTTTTAGAAGGTAAGGTACTTAGCGTTCACCATTGGACCGATACCTTATTCAGCTTTACCACCACCCGTGATGAGGCGCTACGTTTTAAAAATGGTCATTTTATTATGATTGGTTTACCGGTTGATGGCAAACCGCTTTTACGTGCCTATAGTGTGGCTAGTGCGAATTACGAGGATCACTTAGAGTTTTTAAGTATTAAAGTGCCTAATGGTCCATTAACCTCTCGCTTACAGCATATCAAGGTCGGCGATAGTATTATCATCGGCCGTAAGCCTACCGGCACCCTAGTGCTCGATTATTTACTACCTGGTAAGCGCCTATATCTACTGTCTACTGGTACTGGTTTAGCGCCGTTCTTGAGTATTACGCGTGACCCTGAGACCTATGAAAAATACGATGAGGTGATCTTAGTACACGGCGTACGTACTGTGGCTGAATTAGCCTATTACGATTTATTCACTAAGGATCTCAAAAATCATGAGTATTTAGGTGAAATGGTCACTAATCAGCTTAAATACTACCCGACAGTGACGCGCGAGGATTTTGTTAACCGCGGTCGCATCACCCAGCATATTGAAACGGGCAAGTTATTTGAGGATTTAGGCGTACCACCGCTTAACCCAGCAGAAGACCGCGTGATGATTTGCGGTAGCCCGGATATGTTACGTGATCTTAAAGCCATGGTTGAAGCACGTGGCTTTGTTGAGGGTAATACCTCAACACCCGGCGATTTCGTGATTGAGCGAGCATTTGCTGAACAGTAATTTATAAGACATGGCAAGGTAGCATTAAATACCTTGCCATTTTTTTATGCGCTAAAAATAGCTTTCCAAGAGTCTACTAGGCTACTTATAGAAAGAACACATTCTACGGCTAATTACGATGAAGACGAAGCGTATTGTTATTTTCTTGCTGTTTGTGCTATTACTTACTGCGGCTTTCTTTGCTTATCGTTATTTTCCACTTCAAACACAAGCGGATCGTTGGGATGAATCACTATATCAGCCCTATGAAGCACTTTGTGAGATTGAAATTCCTATTTTAGTTAATGAGACCGGTGACAATAACTCCAAAGTTAACTACCTCACTTGGCAAAGCATCTTATTTTTCCCACTCCCTAGCGAGGCGATAGGTGGCTCGCGCAAGGGCATCTACGACCATGCAGTGAGCTTCGGATTTGAGAAAAAATGTCCTACCGTCTTTAATTATTTTTTGTTATATGAGCTATATCCCGACCATGTGAGGGAGCCATTTTTTAAGCATAATCAAGCCTTCGAGACGCAAAGCACAGTAACAGAATCATCGCCTCAACATTGTGAACTCAGCCTGAGTCTTCCTAATATTTATGAAGATTTTGCAGAGCGGCTAAGACAACATTTAAAGCTACGCCTGAGCTCCTTTGAGAGCGTCACCGCTGTCGATCCTTTAGATGGTCATACCGTACTTGCGCAATTAGCCTTTAATAGCGGCTGCGATCAGGTATTAGCGGACTACATTATGCAGGATATGATGCCGGCGGATTATTTCAAACAGCAAAGTCATTAAATGACCTTGCCATTTTTTTATGCGCTAAAAATAGCTTTGCCAAAACTGTAAATGCTTTTTCACCCGAGTTAAACCCACATAGAACTCATTTTGTGCACTCTCTACGCCGGCTTTTCTAGGTAAAAAGCTATGTTCATCCGCACTATACAGCACCACATGTTCAAACTCTTTACCCTTGGCTTGCGCCACGGTCAAGCATTGCAAACCAGAACGATCATTCCAAGCGCGGTATAGGGATTGACTGATCTGCGGCCACGTCTCAAAACTCGTGCCTAAGGAATGAAGGATGCGCAATAAGATTTGCCACGAACTAAAATGATATTCCGACGAGAGGCCTGCCGATTCAATCATTCTAAATAATCCCGCTTGCTCAGCAAAGTCATTTAATAATGGCGCTAGCGGCTGCTGCATACTACTTTTTAAAATGCCTCTTAGGGCCATGATCATGGCCTCACTAAAAACCGGATCCCCGTCGCTACGTGATAAATGCATGAATGTATAACTTTGAAAACTCTTCGGATCCGCAGCCTTAATAACTTCAGCCTTGGCCTCCGCACTAAGCAAACAGTACGCGCCTTGATAAAAACGCTTCACATCATAGGAAAATGCTTTTTTTGCAGCACTCATTGCAATCTGTGGTGCTGCTGCTAGATTAAACCCTGGCTCAAACGCACTCTCTGCTTGCTCACTAAGCACTGCGCGCAAAGGAGACTTCGCAGTCTTTAAGGCATACAGCACATTTACCAAACTCACCACATGCAGTTGCGACAAACGATAACTGAAGCGATAAGCACCACGCGTATGCATCCAAATTTGCCAAGCTGCTTTCATCAATTGCAATTGATTTTGTGCAATTAATGCAACCCGGTTACGTGGCTTACTTAACAACTCCGGAAAAACATGCTTCGCCCGATAGTCTATCTGAACTGCTGGCTTAGCGGCTGCCTCAATACGCTTGCCGCTCGCTTTGGACGCCAAATCAGCAATGCCCTGATCAAAACGATAACTAAAATATTGTGTCACCACCCCGGCTTGATACGTCTCGACAAACTGATTAAAGACCAGCTCCGTATCTGCACCACGCCAAGCAAAGACGTTTTGAGCGCGATCACCAACCGCCATCACAAAGCTATCACTGCCAATCATGCTTTGAATAAACGCTAGCTGTAAGGGCGAGACATCATGAAACTCATCGATAAAAATAAAGTGATAAGCACGCAAAGTCTTACTCTGCTCAAAGTAATCATGATGATATAAATCACTGACCGCTTCAGACGCTCGCCTAAAGCCTTCCCGCTCTCTATAACCGCTTAAGTTCGTCTCACTTCGACGATACCAAGTCCAACGCAATTCCTCATAACGCTCAAAGCAAGCGGCAACCAAACGCAAATCAAAATTCAGTCGATCCCCGCAAATCTCCTGCTGCTCTTCGAAGGTACTCGCTTTATACGCCAGACTAGCCCGAAAATAATCCAAGTCCTCTAACAGCAACCACATATCTTGCTCACTTAATTGAGGCGCATAAAAGTCCATCACCTCAAACTCATCGCAGACCGCTTCGACCAAATCCGGCAAAATCCGCTCCACAACCTCATACGAACTGAGTAAGCTACGCTCATCGCCCAGTTCATGCAAAGCCTCCATGGCTAAGGCATCAATCGTGCTAATCTTATTCTCATCGTTTAGCACTAAACCCATCTGAGCGGTATACTCTCTCAGCACCTCAGCCCCAGCGCGACTAAAGCTCAGCATCAAACGCTTACCGACTTCATCTCGATGCAACAGCATCTGCTTAGCCAGTAAGGTGGATTTACCACTACCAGCCACACCTTCAATTAGGATTGCGCGCTTATTTTGCTGTACGAAAAAGGATACATCACTCATGGTTCACATCTTGCCTTTCATGGATAAGCGCAAGTAAATCTAAGTTTCGCTGACTTTCAAAAAAATGCGCTGCACCCGTGATCGGGTCCCTAAACCCAATCGCTCGCGCCAAAAGCTGTAGCGGATTGCTAAAATCATCTGCCGCCCGCTCCGGTGCCAGTACGGGATAAAAATTATCATGACAAATTGGCATGCCCAGGGCATTCATATGCACTCGCAGTTGATGCTTTTTACCACTTAGTGGCTTCAAACCATAATGCGAGAAGCGCTCGCCACGCTGTAGCAACTCAATTACGGTCTCACTATTAGGCGCTTTGTCCACCTCAATCATGGTGAAGTATTGCGGACTTTTGGTGATATGACTTTGATGTACTACAGGAAAATTCAAAGTCGCTACGGTTGGAGCAATGGCTTCATAGTACTTCTCCACATGCCGACCTTGAAAGAGACTTTGATAGGCACCACGATCCTCTGCTCTTAAACTAAACACAAGCACCCCCGCCGTTTCTCTATCTAAGCGGTGAATGGGAGAAATCTCCGGTCGATTCAATTGCTTACGTAAACGCGACAAGGCCGTTTCATGCAAATAACGACCACTGGGAATACTGGCTAGAAAATGCGGCTTATCCACCACCAGTAAGTGCCTATCCTGATATAGAATATCCAGCTCAAACGGCACCTCAACCTCATCCGGTACCTCACGGTAATACCAGAGCCAGCTATCGGGTACAAAGGCACTATGACGATGATAAGGCTCACCGGCTGCATTAACAATCTCACCTGCGGCAAGACGTGCCTCTATGATCTCAGCCGGCATATAGGGAAAGCGCTCGAGCAAAAAGCTCAGCAAATCCGGCCATTGACCCTCACGCGGTAGGTATAAACGACTGGGATTCACGCCACCCCGCATAGCCAATGGTGCTTTCATAAAATTAAAATAATAAGCGCTTAGTCCACTAAGTCGAAGCCAGCCTCATCCAGCGCCGTACGGACCACCTCTAAGTCCAGCGCAGCCGTGGACTGAACAGTGGCACCTGCCTTTTCCAGACTCACCGCCACATGCTCCACGCCGGGAAGCGCAGCTAACAACTCACTTACATGCTTAACGCAGTGATTGCAGCTCATCCCATCAATCCGAATAAATTGCTCTTGCATCCTCAACTCCTAAAAACGATTATCACCAATCCAGCGTGTGATTTTACCCGATCCGAGCGACCCTCGACTCATTAACACCATCCTCCTCACCGGGGCGGATCACCGAGCCGTCTAAAGCCGTCACACCACGCAAACCCACCGAATAGACCTCAAAACCTAAACGCTCAAAATGTGGGCTATAGTCATAATTATCATGGTGATGCCCATGAAAAACCGCACAGGCCCCCATCTGTCTAGCTAAGCGATCAATGACCGCAAAACCAAAGCGATTACAGGACGGCGCCTCATGCGTTACTAAAATATCTGCCTTTTGCGCACGTAGCGCCATAAAGGTCTCGGGGAAAATTGAACTGCGATTACGTAAAGACACGCCACCTCGCCAAAGCTGACGTGGATGACAGTCCCTCACATAATCCTCGGGCGAAAAGTAGTTCCAACACTCAGCGGCAGGATGCCAGATCTTACCCCTAAAAACACCGCCTAGACCTGCAATACGAATACCGGCCAACTCCACCACACGACCATCAAGATTAAAGTCGGCCATCTCAGAGTGATACAAATGATCAAAATACTGCTCTTCGTCCGTGTCATGATTACCAGGAATCCACCAGACCTGGGTCAATTGCCGCACCTCACGAAATACTTCCTGCATCGGTGCCGCCAACTCTAAATCACCAAGCAACACGATAGCCTGCGGTCGATATTGCTCCACAATCGGCAAGCAATGATCGAAACCACCATGGAGGTCACCGAAAAACAAGACTTGATGCTTCATAGATTTAAATCACAGGCAATTCTATTCCTTAAGTATAACGTATCTCATCGATAGCGCTTGAGGAGGAGCGCTTCCAACACACTAGGACTAAGGATAAATACGCTTTTTCCCTCATTGAACGAGTCTCTAAAACTCATTAAAATCGGACCATTAATAATAACTTACTCAAATCAAAGGAGACAGCATGAGCAATTTCTGGCCCTCAGCACCTTATACAAAGCGCCCCGGCAAAGCCCTACTGCTAAGTGTATTAGCTACAAGCTTAGCATTATCTTCGGCGGCCTTTGCCCGTGAAGCAAATATTAAAATCACCGCTCCCACCAGTGCCGTCGCCACCCATCATTATGATTATGAGATGAATGTCTTTCATCCGATTGAAGCGACGAATGGTATGGTGGCAACCGAGCAAAATCTAGCCAGCCAAGTCGGTTTAGAGATACTCAAAAAAGGGGGTAATGCGGTAGATGCCGCGGTAGCGATCGGTTTTTCTTTAGCCGTTAGCCTACCTAATGCCGGTAATATTGGCGGTGGCGGTTTTATGTTAGTGCACGATGCTAAAAGCGGCAAAACCATCGCCTTGGATTTCCGCGAAAAGGCCCCGGCAGCCGCTTCAGAAACCATGTATCAGGATGAGCATGGTGAAATTATCCCGCGTAAATCATGGTACACCCACCAAGCCATTGGCGTACCCGGCACCGTGGCCGGGCTCACAAAAGCACTTGAGCAATGGGGCTCACTGCCATTAGCCGAGGTTATGCAGCCAGCCATCGAACTGGCGGAAAAAGGCTATGAAGTCAGTCCAACCATGGCTAAACTATTGCAAGTAGAAAAAGACAACCTAGGCAAATGGCCTACGACCAAAGCGATCTTTTTTAATGGTGAGGAGCCTTTGACTACCGGTGACACCCTAGTACAAAAGAACCTCGCTAACAGCCTAAAATTAATAGCCAACGAAGGCGCTGATGCCTTTTACAAGGGCGCCATTGCCGATGAAATCGTGCGTGATCAGCAAGCCCATGACGGTTTAATCACCAAAGAGGATTTAGCAAATTACGAGGCAGTTGAGCGTGAGGTGGTACGCGGTGATTATCGCGGTTATGAAATTGTTTCCATGCCCCTACCCAGCTCTGGCGGTATTCATATCGTACAAATGCTAAATGCCTTAGAGCATATTCCCATTAAGGAATCCGGTGTTAACAGCGCTAAAACCATCAGCTTAATTGCTGAAACCATGAAGCGTGCCTATGCCGATCGTTCCGAATACCTCGGTGACAGTGATTTTGTCAAGGTACCGACCAAGCAATTAACTAGCAAAGACTATGCCAAAAGCATTGCTGAGACCGTCCTCGAAGGCAATATCACCCCAGCTCAAGAAATCAAACCAGGCGACTTAACACCTTATGAAAGCGATCAAACCACTCATTACTCAGTGGTTGATAAAGAGGGTAATGCGGTTGCGGTGACTTATACTTTAAACCTAAACTTCGGTAGTGGGATCGTGGCAGGCAACACCGGTATTCTGATGAATAACGAGATGGATGACTTCTCCTCCAAACCGGGTGTACCAAATGCCTTTGGCCTTATTGGCGGTAAAGCCAATGCGATTGAGCCAAATAAACGTCCACTGTCTTCAATGTCACCAACCATGGTGTTAAAAGATGGCAAGCCTTGGTTAGTTACTGGCAGCCCCGGTGGTGCGCGTATTATCACCACCGTATTGCAGCAAATTATCAATGCCGTCGATTTCGGCATGAATCCTGCCGCAGCCACCAACACGCCGCGCTTCCATCACCAATGGTTACCGGATGAGTTACGCCTTGAACTAGGCTTTAGCCCGGATACCGTTCAACTACTCGAAGATGCAGGCTATAAGGTCAGTATTAAACCAAGCATGGGTCGCACCCAGACCATTCAAATCATTGACGGTACCATGTACGGTTATTCTGATCCACGCAATCCGGACGGTGCCGCTTTAGGTTATTAATTATTTGAAAAATGGCTGAGTTCCGCTTAAGAAACTCAGCCATTTGCCTGGAGAAACCTACACCTAAACTACACGTCTAAGTTTGCCGCCAATAGCGCATTTTCCTCAATAAAGGCACGTCGAGGCTCCACCTGATCGCCCATCAAAGTGCTAAAGACGATATCCGCCGTGATGGCGTCTTCGATCTGCACACGTAGTAAGCGACGTACCTCAGGGTTCATCGTCGTCTCCCACAATTGCTCGGGATTCATCTCACCCAGACCCTTATAACGCTGCTTAGTGACCTGACGCTCGGCCTCGGCAGTGAGCCATCTGACCGCATCGCGGAAGTCATTAATACGCTCCTGACGACGACGTTCACCCTCACCCCGATAAACCACCGCACGCTCGCCGATCAAACCAGCGAAAGTCTCGGCAGCACGCTTTAACAAAGCATAGTCCTTACTCTGCACGAACTCACTGTCCAACACAGTCACGCGGATATTGCCGTGATGATTACGATTCACCAAAATACGATGCTTATTCAACTCCTGATCGTAATCCAAGCTAAAGCTCAGCAAATGTGGATGCGCCGGATCGACCAGTGCCTCAGCCAAATCATCCATACTCCGTTGAGCCGCCGCTTCACTACTTAAATCAATCGCTACCCCCTCGGCGATCACCGATAAGGTATCCATATCGTAGTTACGCGACAAACGCTCGGTGACCGTCGCCACTTCATTGTAAAGCTCGAACATGTTCTTTAGCGTCTCACCCTCAATCGGCTCTGCCCCCTCATAAGGAATAATTGCCGCATCCCGCAGCGCCACTTCCTCCATAAAGGCTAGCTCTTCCACCTCATCCTTGAGATAACGCTCCTCGCGGCCAAGCTTCACCTTATACAGTGGTGGCTGCGCAATATACACATAACCGCGCTCAATTAACTCTGGCATTTGACGATAAAATAAGGTCAATAACAAAGTTCGAATATGCGCACCATCCACGTCCGCATCCGTCATGATAATAATGCGATGATAGCGTAACTTGGAAATATCAAACTCTGGACCAATACTGGTGCCCAAGGCAGTAATCAAGGTCGTAATTTGATCACTTGTGATTAAGCGATCAAAGCGTGCCTTTTCCACATTTAAGACCTTACCGCGGAGAGGTAAAATCGCTTGGAACTTACGATCGCGGCCCTGCTTAGCCGAGCCACCCGCCGAGTCACCCTCCACGATATAAAGCTCGGACTTAGCCGGATCCCGTTCCTGACAATCCGCTAATTTACCCGGTAAACCGGCACCCTCTAATAAGCCCTTGCGACGGGTACCTTCACGCGCACGGCGAGCGGCTTCACGCGCCGTTGCCGCCTGCACCACCTTTTCACAAATAGCACGTGCATCCTGCGGGTTTTCTAGTAACCAGGTCTCTAGACTTTTGCTGAGCGCCTCCTCAACCGCTGGTCTCACCTCACTAGATACTAAGCGGTCTTTGGTCTGACTACTAAACTTTGGCTCAGGTACTTTGACTGATAAGACACACGCTAAACCCTCGCGAATATCCTCACCCTGAGTGGCTACCTTGGCGCGCTTAGCTAAGTCATTATCAGCGATGTATTTATTAATCACGCGGGTCATTGCAGCGCGCAAGCCGGTCAGGTGTGAACCACCATCACGCTGTGGAATATTATTGGTAAAACAAAGCACCTGCTCGTTATAACCGTCATTCCACTGCATCGCCACATCCACGCCGACATTAACCCCACCAGCGTCAGACTCCGATGAGCTATAAAAAATCGTATCGTGAATGATGCTACGGCTTTTGTTAATAAACTCCACAAAACCCTGCACCCCACCGGCGTAGGCGAAATTCTCCTCGCGACCGTTAATCTCGTCAACTAGACGAATACTGACCCCGTTATTTAAAAAAGACAGCTCACGTAAACGCTTGGAGAGGATATCCCAGTGATACTCAATCGATGAGAAAATACCCACATCCGCTAAATACTGCACCTTGGTGCCTGTTTTGTCCGTGGTACCCACCACCTCTAAAGGACCCTGTGGTACCCCCTTAGCAAATTCAATTTGATGCACCTTGCCGTCACGTCGAATGGTTAAACGCAACCACTCGGATAACGCGTTAACACACGCCACACCCACGCCATGTAAGCCACCAGACACCTTATAACTGTTTTGGTCAAACTTACCACCGGCGTGCAGCTCGGTCATCACAATTTCAGCGGCACTACGTTGATGCTCATCACTTGGCATCACATCCGTCGGAATACCGCGACCATTATCCACAACAGAAATTGAACCGTCCGTATGAATGGTGACAACAATATCATCACAAAAACCAGCTAAGGCCTCGTCAATTGAGTTATCGACGACCTCAAAGACCATATGATGTAGACCCGTACCGTCGGAGGTATCACCGATATACATCCCCGGACGTTTACGCACCGCCTCCAGTCCTTTGAGGACCTGAATACTACCGGCACCATAGCCTTGGGATTGAATATTTTCTGTGTTTTCGCTCATAATTTTACTGATTGATTAAATGCGCAATGGCATCACGACATATTTGAAGTTATCGTCGCTTTTTAAGTTGATGATGACTGATGAACCCGAGATAGGCTTGAGCGATACGATAATATCCTCATCCTTGATCACGGACAGTGCATCGAGTAAATAATTCACATTGAAGCCAATTTCCAACGGCTCGTAGCTGTAATCAATGGCTAAACTATTAATCGCTTCCTCTTGCTCCTGATTGGTAGCGAAAATCTTGAGTTGATTGTCATTAAAGCTTAGCTTAATCCCGTGCAGACGGTCATTTGCCACCAAAATACGGCTACGCTGAAGATTCGATTGTAGCTCCTCGCGATTAATGGTCAAATGACGCTCGTAATCGGTCGGAATAACGCGTTTATAATCAGGGAAACGACCCTCGATAAGCTTAGACACCAACACCACATCGCCAAAGGCAAAGCGAATTTGTGAATGCTTAGCGCCCTTATTGAGACTAATAGATACCGGCTCATCAGACTCATCTAATAAACGCTGCAATTCAATCACCGTCTTGGCCGGTAAAATCAATTGTCGCTCCTCTGTAAGTGGGGTCTCAATGGCCTCAGCTAGATGGGCCAAACGGTGACCATCGGTGGCCACGGCACGCACGCTATCTGGCTCCACCACTAACAGGATACCATTTAAATAGTAGCGAATGTCCTGCTTAGCCATGGCAAAGGACACCATATTAAATAAGCGTTTAAGCGTTTTTTGAGGTAATACAAAGGTATCTGGAATCGCCTCAGCGCTGTCTGGCTGTTGCCAGCTCTCGGGCTGATCCACCTGCGGAAAGTCCTCGCCTGGCATCGTATGCAAGCTAAAGCGGCTGCGACCACACACGATTTGTAGCTTCGCATCCTCTAGTGTAATATCCACCATGCCACCGCTCGGTAAGGTGCGTAGAACCTCCAAAAACTTACGTGCCGACACCGTCACTAAAGCGGATTCCTCACCCACACCAATATCGGCGGTGGTGGTAATTTCTACCTCTAAGTCAGTGGTGGTAAACTCCACGCGATTGCCAGTTTTTTTAATTAAAATATTGGCTAAAATCGGCATCGTGCTACGACGCTCAACAATACCTATCACCGTGTTGAGCGGCTTGATTAAAACTTCACTACTCGCCTTTAGTAATTGCATGACTTTCCCTTTGTAATTATCCCTTTAGTGATTGCTCTAAAACGCGTAAATGATGGTTAAGCTCTTGATCACTCATTCTTTCCTTGCTGATTTTATTGACCGCACTAAGCACTGTACTATGATCCCTGCCACCAAAATAATCAGCGATTTCGTTAAGACTCTTTTGTGTCAATTCCTTGGCTAAATACATAGCAATATGACGTGGTACAACGATATTGCGCTGACGACGCTTTGATTGCATATCGGATACTTTGATTTTATAGTATTCTGCAACGGTTTTCTGAATATTCTCAATTGTAATCTGTCCAATGGATGCACTTAATAAATCTTTAAGGGCGCCGCGACAAATTTCTACGGTTAAGTCCTTATTACCGTAAAACCCTGCATAAGCAATGACCTTGGTCAAGGCCCCTTCCAACTCTCGTACATTACTACGCACATGCTTAGCAATAAAAAATGCCGACTCATCCAGTAATCTAAAATCGCGATGGTCCTCTGCCTTTTTATGTAAAATCGCCACCCGCAACTCTAGCTCCGGCGGCTCCACACTAACCGATAGACCGGAATCAAAGCGCGTGGTTAAGCGCGGATTCATATCCTGCAACTGCCGCGGATACGTATCCGAGGTAATCACAATCTGCTTATTATCCCGCACCATTCTTTCAAAAATATGGAAGAACTCTAATTGCGTGCGCTCTTTACCACTAAAGAATTGGATATCATCAATTAATAACACATCCAAATTTAAATAATCACGCTGCCAAGCATCATTGGTCTTGCGCTTAATCGAATCCACCATACTCGTGAAATACTCATTGGCGTGAATATAACGAATCCGTAAACCGGGCTTCTTTTTTAAAATGGCATTGCCCATCGCATGCATCACGTGCGTCTTACCTAAACCCGTGGCGCCATAAATATAAAAAGGGTTATAACTCAACTCATTACCCGAATAATCATCCACAATCTTTTTAGCGGCGGTCACCACAAGTGCATTAGAACGGCCCTCAACCAAGGTATCAAAGCTTAATTCCTTTAATAAATTGGTTTTTTCATAGGCGTCTTGGTAATTTAATTCGGCAACTAAGGCATCCTCATCCAAGCTCTCAATACGCACTGCGGGCATCGTGATGTCTTCATCCGTTGCGCTATCGCTCTCTGCCTCAGGATACAACTCCTTGAGTGCTCCAATCACCTCCGATAAATCAGGCGCAGACTCGCTAGCACGATCGGCAGAAGCGGCCGCTTGCTGCTTTTTAGCTTGTGCTAAGGCGGCGGCTTGACGTGCTAACTCAACCGCTTCAAGTAATTTTGTCGATTTACCAGTAGACTCGGCAACCGCCTCAGTGGCAGACTCCACCGCAATCGTCGCCGCGGATGGGGTAGGCGCCGGCGCTCTAGTTGCTGGACGTGCAGCACGCGCACCAGCTAATAAAATATCCACCTGAATATCTGAACGCTCATACCACGCCTCAGCAATCGCCTTAATACGTGCCGCATAAGAGTCTCTGGCCCACTTTTGCTTAATCGGATTAGGTGCCGACAGCGTCAACACACCCGAAGCCTCATCAAAAGACTCGAAGTCTAACGGTTCAATCCACGCATTGACTTGCTCAACAGGGTACTCCTGAGCAAGCACAGAAAAGCAATGCGACCAAAAATCACTCATACAACAAATCACCGTAGGCATGATTAAAAAGAGTAGACTATTTTACTCTGCCGAGATAAAGTTATCCACAATGTGGATAGATTGTGGATAAATCAAAAAACAAGACGGTATTCGCCACCTATTTGCTGCTTTTAAGTCATAATTATGACGTAGTCGATTGACTTTATTAGTTTTTTTAGCGATAATTTATAGTTTTCACTAATTTAGCTTTTAGGTCATTAGTTTATTGCTCTAATATCAAGCATACAAATAAAGCAAAAAAGTAGCGACCAATAAATTAATTGCCTCACCTAATTAATTATTAAAAATTAAGGAATTTTGACATGAAACGTACTTATCAACCATCAGTTACTCGTCGCAAACGCACTCACGGTTTCCGTGTTCGCATGAAAACCAAAGGCGGTCGTGCTGTGATTAATGCACGTCGCGCTAAAGGTCGTAAGCGCTTAGCTGTTTAATCATAGCTCAAGCTCAGATTAAGCAGTTTTCCTGTCGCACCCTTGGTGAGATAGCTATTCCGGTACTTCCAAGATCTCTGCAATAACAGGTCCTAAAAGCGATGAGTGGCGCCAAATTTCCTAAATCTGCGCGCCTACTGCGCCCCAACGAATTCACTCAAGCCCTACGGGGTAAGCGAATTGGTCGAGGGGCGTTTTTTATGCTCAATCGATATATCCACTACGCTGCGCCCGACAGCAGCGCCAGACTAGGTTTAGTTATTGCCAAACGTCATGCGCCAAAGGCGGCCAGTCGCAATGCCATCAAACGCGTCATTCGAGAATCCTTTCGAGTGCGTCGCCACGAGCTTGCGCCCGGAGACTATGTGGTTCGACTGCATTGCAAAATTCCCGCTTGTTCTTTGACTGAATTAAAAAAAATCACGCGCCAAGAGCTTGATAGCTTATTTGATTCAGCTAAATAGAAGGAGACGGTGATGCGCTTAAAACAACTGTTTATCTTGCCGATTCGCTGCTACCAATATTTTCTGAGCCCTTGGATCGGCCAATCATGTCGCTTTACACCGAGCTGCTCAAACTATATGATTGAGGCAATTGAAACGCATGGCGTGTGCAAGGGATTATGGTTAGGGACTAAACGCATTGCGCGCTGCAATGGTTTTTTTAAAGGCGGACACGATCCGGTACCCCCTAAAAAAAGTAGCTAAAGGCTATGGCTTTTCCATCAACCACGCTTTTTATAAATAGCAAAGGACTAATGTGGGTTAAACTGTTATGTTGTTTGACAGCACATTTTCCCATCGATTTAGCAAGAAATAACTAATGGATACTAGACGCTCCATCCTCTGGATGATTTTTGTATTTTCTTTGTTCATGATTTGGAATAACTGGATGAGCTATCGCAATCCACCCCTTCCACAACCGACTGAACAACAATTGCAGGACGCTCGTCAACCCGATCTTGCAACGCCTACCCCCATTCCTTCCGCCAGTGGTACCAATGGTACTCAACAGCTGACACCCATGGCTGACAGCGCAGCAACGGCTGGACAGGAAATTATTAATGTTCGTACCGATTTATTTAATCTCTCCTTTGATACCAAGGGAGCGCAAATTGTCGGTGCTGAACTGTATCTGAGCCGCCCCGAAGATCCTGATGCCGTACATAATTTTGTACTATTGGAAAACGGTGAAAATACGTACACCGTGCAGAGCGGCCTGATCGGTGATGCAGGTAAAAACTACCCTAATCAAAACACCATTTTCCGTATGGTCTCCAACGAGACCGAAATGAGCGGTGATACCCTAGCGGTTGTGTTTGAAGCTGAAAGCGACGGTTTAAAACTGACCCGTACCTACACTTTCCATCGCGGTTCTTTTAAAATCGATGTGAATGACAGCGTAAGTAATATCAGCGCTGAACCACAAACACCTTCGCTCTACTTACAAATCACCCGTGATAATCATGACGCACCCGGCGGTACCTATTTCTATAAGACCTTCTCCGGTTTTGCCATGTACACGGATCAAAATCGCTTCGAAAAAATCTCTTTTTCCGATATTGATAAAAACAATCTGTCCCATGCTAGTCACACTAATGACGGCTGGATTAGCTTTATTCAGCACTTCTTTGTGACTGCTTGGGTGCCTGAAGAAGGGAAAGAGCGTCATTACAATATACGTAAAATTGCTAGTAATCTCTACGCCATCAGTGCAATTGAGCCTTTAGGCACCATTCAGCCTGAGGCCACAGTAAGCAGCAATTCTGTCCTTTGGGTCGGTCCACAAGCGCAAGAACAGCTGTCTGCAATTAGTACAGGCTTAGATTTAGTGGTTGACTACGGTTGGCTAACCATCATCGCCAAACCCATGTTTAAGTTCATGACCTGGTTATATTCTTTTATCGGTAACTGGGGTTGGACCATTGTGGTCTTGACTATTATCATCAAGATTATTCTGTACCCACTGTCAGCCGCAAGCTATCGCTCCATGGCCCGCATGAAAAATGTCGGTCCACGCATGCAAGCCATTAAGGAACAATACGGTGACGATCGTCAAAAAGTCAATCAGGCCATGATGGAGCTATACCGTACGGAAAAAATTAATCCCCTCGGCGGCTGCTTACCCATACTATTGCAGATCCCGATTTTCCTAACCCTCTATCGCGTGATTTTAGCCAGTGTGGAGCTACGTGGTGCACCATGGATTCTATGGATTCAGGACTTAGCCGTGGCCGATCCGTACTTTATCCTACCGGCCATCATGACAGCAACCATGTTCTTGCAGTTTAAATTGAATCCTACCCCACCGGATCCAATGCAAGCGCGTATCATGATGATTATGCCGTTAGTCTTCGGTGCCATGATGTTTATGTTCCCAGCCGGTTTAGTACTTTACTGGGTTGTGAATAACATCCTCTCCATCATGCAGCAGCAGTATATTACCCGCCGCTTAGCACGGGCATCTAACGATAGTAAGATGTAATTACGCTTAGCGCTGTGACTTAAAAGCCGAGAATGGATTTCTCGGCTTTTTTGTATGTTTGCCCAGCGAGGTTGGCAAACCCGACAGGTTGCAAGAGACCTGTATCACCCTGACTAAGGGGAAGATAATCCGAATGGCAAGGGCGTTGCCGGCTAACGGCAGGGTCTGAAGGAAGCCATAGGAAGTAAGATGTCCATAGCGTTAGTGAACCTGATTCGGCAGGTTAGGGGGGTAAGCGTGCACAATCTCGCAAAGCCCAATACTTAGTCAGCCCTAACATGTGATTGAGGATGGCATATCTTACAGGGAGTCA
>NZ_AQVB01000015.1 GCF_000372065.1 Oligella urethralis DSM 7531 | reverse complement strand
AGCTCCGGATCGGAGAGGCTATGCCATTGACCCAATAGGACTGCCTTAAACATGGCGAGCACGGGATAACTCGGACGACCTTGTTGAGTCGTCAATCGACGCTGCTTTTGTGAATTGAGGTAGCGTTCAATCGGTCGCCAATCAATCACTTGATCTAACTTAAGCAACGGAAAACGGTCGAGGTGTTTGGCAATACGGGCTTTGGCGGTTTGTTGAAAAAAACTACTCATGGGACTGAAGTAAGAAAGCAAGGAAATAAGCCATATTTTAGGAAGTTTGAGGGGTTATTGCAAAGGTCTCAACCTGACTTGTTTTTCTTCTCACGAATAAACATGTTAAACCTCGCGGGTCACCCAAAAACACCACGATTTTAACCTAAGTCATTGATTTATATAAGAACTGTTGGGTGACCCAAGAAAAAGCGCTGAAGACAGGAGAACTAAAAACAAAACCTAGGGCTCTGTGCGTGATGACGGCAGAGCTTTTTTTGTGAGCGAAGGTTAGTCTGGTATGGAAATTTGGACACTTCTTCAGTTTATCAGCGTTGATAAGAAAATAGATCTCTCGGAAAACGAACATAACGAGAAAGTTTTTTAATTATCAAATATTGATTTTTTAATTTCTTCGCCAGGACGTTGATGATAGGTGTCGTCATGGATAGTCCTGAAAACAAAGGTGCCATCATGTGTTGTGGAGATCCGCATGATTAGGTAATCAAAATCCAGGCAGTTCTCTTTGCTCGTAATGGCTTTGAAGCAGGATAGGTTGGCGGTACTGAAGAAATCATGTTCATCCGTTTCTCTAAATCCCTTCGTGGCATCCCAGATAAAAATTTGCATTCGCTCATTTTTGGGGATACCGTAGGAATCCGCTAGTAGTTGGCGATGTTCAATCCACCAACCAATGAGACCTTGGCTCGTTTTAGGTGGGTTTGTTAAGAAGATGTAGTCCGCTCCTGAGGCCTTTGAAACAAGGCGAGTTGCGTCCGCTAGGATGTTGGTTTGGCGTTCATTGAAGAAGGTTTTATTGAGGTAGCTATAACTAAACGAGACAACGGCCAGTAGCAATAGAAAGATAAACACACGAAAACCTATTGTTTTGGTGATTGATGTAGGTTGGTGTTTGGGCGTTGTCACTGTTGTTCTCCTTGTGGTTTTTCGTAATAATCAGTGCAGTTGTTTCATTGGTATAGTAAAAGGGGAGTGGCTAATCGTCTTAGTTGCGTTGTCCCTCAATTCTTATCTTTGCTTTCATGTTAGTAAAGAAAGGTTTAAAGCAAAATGGTTTAAATTTGTCGTAACGCTGCAGTACAAACCAGATGGGGAATATTCGTAAACGTTTAAAACGAGGGTTTAAAATATCCTCTTGATCTAGGCCAAAATGATCTTGTCCTTGATAATACACATCGACACCGAAACGATTGCCTTGAACTTTAAACGAGGCGGGATTGATTCGAATACTAATGGCATATACATCATGCACTGAGATTCGCATGCCGTTGAAATTGTCTGTGGTTCGATTGAATTTTGGGAGTATAGATTCAGCTATTGAGTTTAAAAAAGCTGAGTTTGGTTTTATTATTTCATTGAGTAGTAGCTGTTTTTTATTCCAATCAACAAATTCTGAGAGAGAGTTCGCTAACATTCTTTTTGAGGCATTAATTTTAGAGTCATTATTGATTTGCCTTTCGAATGCGAGATCCAACATTGGATCAAAATAGGGCGTCCCCTGACCATATTGCATATGTCGGACTAATCGCTCGATGAGAGGTGCGTAGGTGCCTGAACCAATCCCATTAAAAGCCCGAGTTAGTGTTATAAACTCATTAAACATGAGCTTAGCACATTCTTTATAAGTGATATCGGTGGAGTATTGTCCTATTTTTTCTAAGAGATGTAGGCTGGGGGTGGTGATAATACCTGTAGGTTTCTTCTTTACTAGTTTATAGGGATCAACATAATTTGATACGTTGCGCAGACCGAATTTTTTTTGTAGCAAATCAGCTGATATATCGCCAAATTGCATATCGTCATGAGCAAAGTCGTTAAATGGTCTTTGAGTTTTAAAGATTAGCGGATAGCTAGAAAAACTGTTCATATGAGCCGTTGATTGATGGAGTCGTTATTTTAATTAGTAAAGGTCACCATAATGTAACTGGATAATATGACGACGTTATTAAACGACCTATCGTTGGCCATTGACTTGGATTGAACGGCTTATTGTCTGGGAGAAGGGAGCCGGATGAGTTTCTCTAAGCTGAGTGCCAGAGTTTTTAAATAGTGTTATGAGCTAAGACTGTGGTTATCAGCTTAAACTTCCCCACGAGAATCTTGGCTCTTGTGGGGAAGGAGGTCAAATCAATGTTAAAGCTATTAGCTTAATTTTTGCTTCAGAATCTCATTAACTTGTGCCGGATTGGCCTTACCCTTAGCTTCGCGCATGACGCGACCGACTAGTGAGTTGAAGGCTTTGTCTTTGCCTGAGCGGTATTCTTCAACAATATCGGCATTAGCGGCTAGGACGGTATCAACTAAGGCTTCAATGGCACCACTGTCGCTAATTTGCTTAAGCCCTTTGGCTTCAATGATTTTATCAACATCAGCCTCATGCTCACCTGCCCATAGCGCTTGAAATACATCGCGTGCGGCTTTATGAGAAATCGTGCCGTCACTGATGCGAGTAACGAGCTTGGCAAGCGCAGTTGGGGTCACTGGAATCTCAGCCATTTCCAAGCCGGAGCTATTGAGCGTGGCGTTAACATCACCCATAATCCAGTTAGCGATGGTTTTAGCTTGTTTTTGACCAGCTTCAGCTAAGACTGCTTCAAAATAATCAGCGGTCTCACGATTGACCGTCATTTGCGCCGCATCATAGGCTGATAGCCCTAATTCGGATTCATAGCGCTGGCGACAAGCTGCCGGTAATTCAGGCAAAGCCGCACGAACTTCTTCAATCCACTCCTTACTCACAATGAGAGGGGGTAAATCGGGGCAAGGGAAGTAGCGGTAGTCTTGCGCATCTTCTTTGCTACGCATACTGCGCGTTTCGTCATTGACATCGTCGTAAAGAAGGGTTTCCTGAACGATTTTGCCGCCGTCTTCGAGCACCTCGATTTGGCGCTGCGCCTCATAGGCAATGGCTCGTTCTAAAAAGCGGAAGGAGTTGACGTTTTTGATTTCGGTACGTGTACCGAGCTCCTTTTGTCCCATGGGGCGTACGGAAACGTTGGCATCGCAGCGGAAATTACCCTCTTGCAGATTACCGTCACACACGCCAAGCCACACCACTAAACTATGTAAAGCACGTGCATAGGCGACAGCTTCAGCAGCTGAGCGTAAATCAGGCTCGGTAACAATCTCTAATAGCGGTGTGCCAGTACGGTTTAAGTCAATCCCCGTGGCCGGACGACCGTCCTCAAAGTGGTAGTTTTCGTGTAATGATTTGCCCGCATCTTCCTCTAGGTGAGCACGCGTTAAATTTAATGTTTTTAATTCATCGCCCACCATAAAGCTGATTTGACCACCACTGACAATTGGGTGTGCCAGTTGTGAGGTCTGATAGTTTTTAGGTAGATCAGGGTAGAAATAATGCTTGCGCTCAAATTGCGAAAATTCGGCCACCTTGGCATTAATCGCTAAGCCAAATTGAATGGCTTTATGGACGGCAGCACGGTTCATCACTGGTAGCGTGCCCGGGAGCGCTAAGTCATTGGCGCAGGTTAGCGTATTAGGTGCGGCACCAACAGCGGTACTGCTGCCGGAAAAGATTTTAGAAGCGGTCGAGAGCTGTACATGCGTCTCCAGACCGATAACAATTTCCCATTTCATTTTTTAAACTTCCGTCGGTTTACGTGTATGCCAGTCTGTGCTTTGTTGATAACGGTCAGCGATGGCCAACAATTGCCCCTCTTTAAAATAATTGCCAATCAGTTGTAAACCGATGGGCAAAGGCTTGGCATCGCTACTAAAACCGCATGGTAAAGACATGGCAGGCAGGCCTGCAAGATTGACGCTGAGGGTGAAAATATCACCTAGCCACTCTGCTTTGAGATCCTTATTGTCACCGATATTACGCGCTACATTAGGACTTACAGGGCCTACGATCACATCACATTGCTCGGCAAAGGCGCGTTTAAAGTCGTCAGCAATTAAGCGGCGTACACGTTGTGCTTTGACATAGAGCGCATCATAATAGCCCTCGGACAAGGCGTAGGTGCCCAGTAAAACTCGGCGACGTACTTCATGACCAAAGCCTTCGGCACGGGAGCGGGCAATCAATTGCTCAATATTGTCAGCTTCGGTGCTGCGATGCCCGAAACGAATGCCGTCAAAGCGGCTGAGATTAGAAGAAGCCTCTGCAGGCGATAAAATATAGTACGCTGGAATACATTCAGGTGTATGCGGTAGACTGATTTCCACAATCTCTGCGCCCAGATCCGCTAGTTGCTGAATGGCCGCCTTAACTGCTGTTGCAACCTCTGCATTTAGCTCATCACCTTGGTACTCGAGTGGTACGCCGACGCGTAAACCGCTGAGTGGCTTATCACCGGCGCTATCAAATTGACGGCGCTGATTATCGTATTGAGCCTGTACACGGCCAATCTCATTCTTATCCGCAAGGCAATAATTAACACTGTTAGAGTCGCGCGCATCATAGTGACAAATACGATCCAAGGCTGGTACGATGTCCTCAGCGCTACGAGCGATAATACCTGCTTGGTCCATGCTGGAGGCATAAGCGATAATACCCCAGCGCGAGATGGCGCCGTAGGTGGCTTTAAGACCGGTTACTCCGCAAAGCGCTGCCGGTTGGCGAATAGAACCACCGGTGTCGCTTGCCGTAGCGAAAGGAATAATGCCAGCAGCAACGGCAGCGGCCGAACCGCCCGATGAGCCGCCGGGAATTTTGCTGTGGTCCCAAGGGTTTAAGCAGGCTCCGAAGTAGGAGGTCTCGTTGCTTGAGCCCATCGCAAACTCGTCAAGATTTAGCTTACCAATGTTGACTGTGCCGGCTTTGCGTAAATCCTCTACCACCGTCGCCTCAAAAGGGCTCAGATAGTTGGCGAGCATTTTACTGGCGGCTGTCGTTTTCCAGCCTTCGGTGACGAAATTATCCTTGTGAGCCATGGGGATACCGGTGAGGTAGTCACCTTGTCCCTGGGCTAATAAATCATCGGCAGCGGCCGCTTGGGCCAAACTTAATTCCTCATTTATCTCAATAAACGCATTTAATTGCTTTAAGCTCGAGGCCTTGTTAAGTGCCTCCTGAGCTAATTCCACCGCACTTACTTGCTTCTTGCTAAGTGCTTTATTTAAATCGGCAATGGTAGGAAATGACATAGCTAACTCAATCAATTATTCAATAACCTTGGGCACCAAAAAGACCCCGTCGGTTTGGGCCGGTGCATTACTCATCAGGGCTGTGCGATGGGCTACCGTATCAGCTTCGGTGACAATATCATCACGCAAAGGCAACTGCACCTCTGCCAACATGGCCAAAGGGTGAGTTAGGGGTGCAACACCCTCGGTGTCAATGCTTTTTAAGCTATTAAATAGCGTCAGTAGGGAGTTAAGGTCACCTTCGTACTGCTGTAATTCCTCAGCTGAAAGCTCAATTGCCGCCAGCTGGGCAATGTGTTTAACATCTTGATTAGATAAGGACATGATTGTTTATCGATAGTGTTTTTGAGGGCTAGTCAGGAGGTATCCTGGGCCCTGGGATTATAGCGTTAAGGGTATTATTATAAGTTATCTAGGGCATTGATGTGTTGAGAAGCTAGCTGATTGCGGCATTGCTTCTTGGCGCTTTGCGAGGATACGCCTAGCTTAAGCCATGAGCGTAATTTTCGTGTGGATAGCATCAACGATAGAACGCAGATTAAGCGGCTCATGCATCTGGAAATCATCGCTGAGATTAGCTGAGTAGGCTAGGCGCTCAGTCTAATGTTACATCTTCAGAATTGAGGCGCAATCCTGTCGATTCGCTATCATAATACGTTATCATATGTTAACTCTCAGATTAGTATGGGCAAATGGCTCGTATTGATGGGCAGGTTTTGACTTTAAGTCGTGCCTTTTATTCTGCTATTGCTACCTATAAAGGCATTTCTCGACGCACTAAACGCCTCTGTTTCACACCGTAGGCACGTTATTGTTTGTAATCGCAAAGACTCTTAATCATGTTTGGATTTCTCAGAAGTTATTTTTCAACGGATATGGCGATCGACCTCGGAACCGCCAATACTTTAATTTATGTACGGGGTAAGGGTATTGTCTTAGATGAGCCTTCGGTGGTGGCGATTCGTCACGAGGGTGGTCCCCACGGTCGTAAGATTATCCAGGCCGTCGGTCAGGCAGCTAAGCAGATGCTAGGCCGTGTTCCTGGCAATATTGAAGCCATTCGTCCGATGAAGGACGGTGTGATCGCCGATTTTACGGTGACTGAGCAGATGATTAAGCAGTTTATCCGTATGGTCAATCCGCGTAGCTTGATCTCTCCAAGCCCGCGCATTATTGTGTGCGTGCCTTGTGGTTCAACTCAAGTCGAACGTCGTGCTATCCGCGAGGCGGCCTTGGGTGCTGGTGCTAGTCAGGTGTATTTGATTGAAGAGCCCATGGCAGCAGCAATTGGTGCTGGGCTTAATGTCTCCGACGCCAGCGGTTCAATGGTAGTCGATATTGGGGGTGGCACCACTGAGGTTGCCGTGATTTCGCTAGGTGGTATGGTGTATAAGGGCTCCGTACGTGTCGGCGGTGATAAGTTTGACGAATCGATCATCAACTATATTCGTCGCAATAAAGGCATGCTGATTGGTGACCCGACAGCAGAACTGATTAAAAAAGAGATTGGTTCAGCTTTCCCCTCCACCGAAAATAAGGAGATTGAGGTCAAGGGTCGTAATATGACCGAGGGTGTTCCGCGCAGCTTTACCATCAGTTCCAAAGAGATTTTAGAGTCTTTAAGTGATCCTTTAAATCAGATTGTGTCAGCGGTCAAAATTGGTTTAGAGCAGACACCACCTGAGTTAGGTGCAGATATTACGGAAAAAGGCATTGCCTTAACCGGTGGGGGTGCCTTATTGCGCGACCTCGATCGTTTACTGCAAGAAGAGACAGGTATTCCAGTAGTGGTGGCCGAGGATCCACTGGCTTGTGTGGTTAATGGTTGCGGTGAGGCCTTAGAGCATTTAGAGCGTTTAGGCACTGTTTTTGTTAATGAGTAAGTGTTAGCCATCGCTCTTTTTCTCCGCTTTTACAATGTCGACTAAAAAGTCACCACATCTTTTTAGGCAGGGAATAGCTAGTGAGGTGAAGCTATTCTTTCTAGCCTTGCTATGTGTTGCTCTCATGATTGTTGATGCGAATTGGTCTGTTTTAGAACCCGTTCGACGCCTTTCTGCGACCTTAATTTATCCTTTTCAACGGGTGGCGATTTGGCCCAAGGATTTGGTTAGCAGCGTCTATGATTGGTCACGCTTTGTGACCCAGACCGAGGCGCAAATTCGCACGAGCGAAAGCGCTCGCATCGAAAATGCCCGCTTAAGTATGCGGGCGATGCAAATGGAGGCGGAAAATGTGCAGCTGCGCCGTCTTTTGGGGGTTAAGGCCTCAGTTGAAGTGCCTTCGGTGGCGGTGGAGGTCTTGTATACACCAGCGCATCCCTTTAAGGAAACCATTATCTTAAATAAAGGCAGTCATGACGGGATTCAACCGGGTATGCCGGTGATTGCCGAGGGCGGTATTGTTGGTCAAATTCGTCGCGTCACTGCACAGACCTCGGAAGCGGCCTTGGTTACCGATGATAAGACCTCAGTACCGGCACTATTACAAAGGAACGGCATCCGAGTATTGGTGTTTGGAAGCGGTAGACCGGGACAGATTGAAGTGCGTTATTTATCGCTCGATGTTGATATCAAGGTGGGCGATGAGTTAGTCAGTAGCGGGATTGGTGGTTATTATCCCGCCGGGCTGATGATAGGACGTATTACCTCCATCGAAACGAATAGTGCCCAAGGTTTTGTGCGGGCCATTGCTGAGCCTAGTGCTCACCCAGACCGTCATCGTCATTTTTTGGTGTTATTACATACACCCCCTGATGAGGTGGATGAAGAAGCACTGTTCAAGGAGCAATAGCGATGGTACGTAGAGAAAATGAGCGCGAGCAGGGTCGTCGTAATTTAGAGAGTCTACGTCCTTTACGCGCCGTGCAGTATACCTTTTACGCTAATCCTTATTATGTGTGGATCAGTATTTTCTTTGCTGCAATGGCCTCGCTTCTGCCTTGGAGAAATTGGGAGGGCTCACCCGATTTACTGCTCGTGGTGTTAGCCTTTTGGGGGGCGCATAGTGCAGCTGGCGTAGGTTTGGTAGCGGCTTTTATCTTTGGTTATTTGCTGGACGTGCATGATACGACCATCTTAGGCAGTAGTGCATTGACCTATGTGTTTACCATGTATTGCGTGGTTAAAATCCGCAAAGTGATGATGAATTTTGACGTCATCGGTCAAATGGTTTATATGCTACCGGTTTTTTTATTGGTGCCGATGCCGCAGCATATGATTCATGCCTGGGCCGCTGGTACCTGGAGCGGTTGGGGCTGGATGTTGGGGGGCTTTCTTAATGTATTTTTGTGGCTCTGTGTACATCTGGTATTGAAGCTACCTTGGCAGCTAGCAAATGATGAAGATGCGGTAGTGTAGTGGGCTGAACGATGTTTGAACAAAGACGACGGATCAAAATCGAGCGTAGCAGAAATCGCTTGCGTGTTGCAGTGGCGGCGGTTTTTGTGTTGGCTTGTTTTACGATTTTGATTTACCGTCTTTGGGTGTTGCAGGTAGAACGTTATCAGGGCTTTTCTGAACGGGCCGATAATAACCGTATCTCCTTGGTGCCGATCACGCCCAAACGGGGTAATATCTATGATCGCAATGGCGAAATTCTGGCGCATAGCTATAGAGATTACACCCTTGAGGTGGTGCCCGGACAGGTTAAAAATATTGATGCGCTGATCGAGGAAGTGTCGAACATCATCCCTATCTCGGCCTTGGATATACGTCGCTTTAAGCAGCGGATGGAGGCCAATACCCGCTATACCTCAATTATTCTGCGCAGTAATTTGACGGATGAAGAGGCAGCCACCTTTGCAGTGCGCGCTTTTAAGTATCCAGGTGTTAGCATTCGCGCGCGTTGGGTGCGAGAGTATCCGCAGGGTGAGTCGGCTGCGCATTTAATTGGATATATTGGTCGTATTTCTGAAAAAGACCGTGAGCGCATTGAGGAGGCAGGCTTAATTGGTGATTATCGGGGCACCGATGTAATTGGTAAAAAAGGGCTTGAGCTCAGCTATGAAAAGCAGTTGCACGGTAAGCCCGGTTGGGAGCAAGTTGAAATTGCCGCCTCTGGCCGTCCGGTACGGGTGTTAGAGCGTAGTGATCCCATTCCCGGCGATAACCTCAGACTTTCCATTGATATGGGACTACAGCGCATGATTGAGGGGGTATTTAATGATGAAAAAAATCCTCAACGTGGTGCGGTGGTTGCGATTGATCCGAGAAATGGCCAGGTTTTAGCTTATGTATCGGCCCCATCTTTTGATCCCAATTTATTTGTTGATGGGATTGATGTAGAGAATTGGCGTCGTTTATCGGATTCACCCGATCATCCTTTGATTGATCGACCGATTTACGGTACCTTTCCCATTGGCTCTACCTATAAGCCTTTTATTGCCTTAGCTGCCTTAACCCTCAATGCGCGCGATGCTAAAACCCGTATTCATGACCCCGGTTATTTTGAATTTGGCGGACAGCGTTTTAGAAACGCAGGTAGTGCGGTGTATGGTTCGTTGGATATGCACCGGGCCTTAGTGGTGTCCTCAGATACCTATTTCTTTGGCTTAGGACCGATTTTGGGGGTCGATGCTATCCATGATTTTGCCATTCAGTTTGGCTTTGGTAAGCAAACCGGCATTGATTTGCCACATGAGAAAAAAGGTATTTTACCGTCACGCGCATGGAAGCAAAGTGCCTTTAAAAATCCGAAGCAACAAAGTTGGTTCCCGGGTGAGACGATTTCAGTGGCGGTAGGGCAGGGTTATAACTCCTTTACCATTATGCAATTAGCCCAAGCCACGGCGACCTTGGCTGCCAACGGTGTTTATACGCGTCCGCATATTGTTAATTGGTTGGAAAATCCGAGTCAACGACGAGCTGAGCAGGTGGTGCGAGCGCCTGAATATAAAATCGATCTAAGGCAGGCAGATATTGATGTGATTAAAAGGGCTTTGGCGGAGGTGCCAACCCATGGTACGGCGCGCCGCGTGTTTCAACGCACAAATTATAAGTCGGCCGGTAAAACGGGTACTGCTCAGGTCTTCAGCTTACGTGGCTCCACTTATAACGCCCGTAATCTTAATAAGCGTTTACATGACCATGCGTTGTATATGGGCTACGCACCGGTTGAAAATCCCACCATTGCGGTGGCAGTGATCGTTGAAAATGGCGGCTGGGGCTCTACGGTCGCCGCACCGATTGCCAGAAAGGTCTTTGATTATTGGTTAGCCGATGATGTACAGCATCGCAATCAACAAAGCTATGTGCCGAATTTCTTGGAGGAGGGCGATCTCTCCGAAAGTGTGTCACCCGATATCGAAATTCCTGCGGCACCGACAAATCTTGAAGAAGAGGATGAACAGCAGCCATTACCGGAGATTGTCGGTAATCCCACTACGAATCAGCAAACGCGTCGCCGTGCTTTGACGCCAGCTGAGGGAGGCGTTGGCGGATGATGACTAAGCTGATGAATCTAATACTGCGTTCTTTACGCAGTTTTGACTGGCCGCTACTGCTTATTTTATTGGCCTTTTTCGGTCTAAGTATGTTGGTGATGCATTCAGCAGTCGGTAGTACCGACTATCGTTTTGCGGGCCAGCTCAGAAACTTTGCCGTGGCCTTTTTTGCGATGTGGTTTATGGCCATGGTTAAGCCGCCTCTATTGATGCGTTTGGCCGTGCCAGTCTATGGCTTGGGGCTGTTGTTGCTGCTTGCGGTATTATTATTTGGTACCACTCAAAAGGGGGCGACGCGTTGGCTGGATTTAGGGGTGCTTAGCTTACAACCCTCAGAGATAATGAAGCTTGCAATGCCGTTGATGTTGGCCTGGTATTTTGACCGTTATCGCAACAGTTTATCCTTAATGGATTTTATGGTGGCGACGCTGCTTTTATTAGTGCCATTTGCTTTGATTATTAAGCAGCCAGATTTAGGTACGGCCTTATTGGTCTTTGCTAGCGGTTTTTTTGTGATTTATTTTGCCGGCCTTTCATTTAAATTGATTTTGCCGGTGTTTGTGATTGGCGTGACCGCTTTGACCCTGATTATCACATTTCAAGAAACACTTTGTCAGCCGGAGTTTGACTGGGTGGTTTTACGTGAGTATCAAAAGCATCGCGTCTGCACCTTGATGGATCCAGCTAAAGACCCCTTGGGCAAGGGCTTCCACACGATTCAAGCGATGATCGCGATTGGTTCCGGTGGGGTTTATGGTAAAGGCTATATGCAAGGTACGCAAACGCATTTGGATTTTATTCCTGAGCGTACCACGGACTTTATTTTTGCGGTTTATGCTGAGGAATTTGGTTTATATGGCTGTATTTTATTACTGGCGCTATATACCATCTTGCTGTTGCGTGGCTTTATCATTGCCTTAAAGGCCAAAACCCAGTTTGGACGTTTGTTAGCCGGTGCCATTACCATGACATTTTTTGTCTATATTTTTGTCAATATGGGCATGGTCATGGGGATTTTGCCGGTGGTGGGCGTGCCCTTACCTTTTATGAGCTATGGTGGTACCGCTTTGGTGACCTTGGGGCTGGCTTGCGGTATGTTAATGAGTATTGCGAATTATGTACCGAGTAGCGAGGATAAACGCGAATATCTAGAGCGCTAGCTTGCGCTGTCACTCAGCTCACTTAGGGTGTCTAGTAAGCTGCTCACCGGCTTGGGTAAAGGCAGTGTTTGCCATTGACTGAGAGGGTAAAATTGGCGCTCAGCTTCAAAGCTCTGTAGTTGATTGACTTCCTTAATCCTAACTAAATACGCTTGAATATGCAGCTTAAAATGACTAAAAATATGCTCAAAAGCGGCGAGTTTAATTAGCTCTTTTTTGCTTGTTGGGGCTAAACCGCGATGTTGTAAATAACGCAGCAGTGTTTCTTCGTCAGCAAACTCGGGTAATGATAACAGCCCACCCCAAATCCCTGCTTGCGGTCGTTGCTCTAATAGTATCTGCCCCTCATGCACTAACATTAACATGACCGTATGGCGTGTGGGCGTAGACTTCTTCGCCTTGGGTGTCGGTAGTTGCTGTTGCATATGATGCATTTTGGCATAGCAGTCTGCAGCTAGTGGGCAACGCTCACACTGGGGCTTTGAGCGAGTGCAGATCAAGGATCCAAAGTCCATCAGGGCTTGCGTGTAGCAAGCCATATCAAGCGTGTGCTGGTTTTGCTTAAGCGCCGTTTGTAGTGTTGCTTCTGCTTGAGCCCATAACTGCTTTTCCACGGCAGCGCTAGTGGTGGGACCGATGATGCCAAAGTAGCGGGTAAATAGCCGTTTAACATTGCCATCCATAATGGGCGTAGGGGCGTTATAGCAAAAGGCCATGATGGCATGGGCGGTGGAGCGACCGATGCCCGGTAGCGCCATGATCTGTTCCGGTGTCTGTGGAAATACGCCCTGATACTCCGCCACCACAATCTGGGCGCAACGGTGTAGATTACGTGCTCGTGCATAGTAACCCAGGCCAGCCCAATAGCTTAAGACCTCGCTTTGTTCGGCAGCGGCAAGACTAAAAATATCAGGAAAGCGCTCTAGAAAGCGTTGATAGTAATCAATCACTGTCGTGACCTGCGTTTGCTGCAGCATAATTTCAGAAAGCCAGACTTTGTAGGGGTCCTGGCTTTGCCACGGTAAATTATGACGACCATGTGCTTGTTGCCAAGCACATAGCGTATGCACAAAACTAGTCATTAATAATTAAAACTTGCTGTGGCGAGTGACTGACCAACGCGCCGCAACCGCAGCAACGATCATGGCTAACACAATGCTAAAAATCAGCCAAAAAGTCTCGGGGAGTTGCACCATAAAGGGCTGTTCATAGGTCTGACTAATTACTTCTTGAATCGAGTTATTGAGTAGCATTAGCGCAAAACTGCTTAATAAAATAGCCACGATCCCAGCCACAAAGCCGACCACCGCCCCAAAGTATAAAAAAGGACGACGGACAAAGCTCTCGGTAGCGCCAACAAGACGGGCAACGGAGATCTCATCCCGTTGAACCAAGGCCTGCATCCGTACCGTATTAAAGACGGTTGCGATAACGACCACGGAGACCCCGATAGCCAATAATATTAAGACGACCTTAATAAAGGTCATGATGGCCTGTAACTTTTGTACCCATTCGCTATCGAATTGCACAAGATCAACCTCATCGTATCCTGCAAACTCATCGGCTAATGCCAGTACCCGTTCGGAATTCACAAAGTCCTGACCGGAATTGCTGAGGGTGACGATAATGGCGTGGGGTAGGGGGTTTTTAGGGAGCACACTGAGTGACTCGGACCAAGCTGGGGTGTTTTTTAAATCCTCTAAGGCCTTATTCTTATCAACCACCTCAATCATTTGGATCAGATCTGAACTATCTGCACGGATGCGTTGAGATAGCTCATTCGTCTCGTCTAGACTGAGCGTGTCCTTCATAAAGAGCGTGATGGCTGGATTAACCGACACCGTGCGCGTGACCGGTTCCAGAGAGACCAGCAAGGAGGCGGCAATCAAGGGTAGGGATAGCACAAAGGCAATCACTAAGATATTGGCCAAGGAAGAAAAAGGCGTTTGGATAATGCGACGTAATGCCACCTTAAGGGCATAGCCGTGTTGTCTAAGCCAACTACGCATAATGTACCCCCAAATCAACAAAGCGACCCGGTTCAACTAAAAGTGTGCGGTTAGCGTGCTGCTGTAATAAAGGCTTATCGTGGGAGGCAATGAGGGTAGTCACACCGACTTGATTAAAGTCCTTAAACACATCCAGAATTAAGCGTGCGTTTTCTTGATCTAAGTTAGCCGTAGGCTCATCAGCAATCAAAATGGCCGGACGATTAACAATGGCACGGGCAATGGCTAAGCGTTGCTGCTCACCGCCTGATAGCTCAATTGGATTCATACGCTCCTTGCCACCTAAACCGACCTTGTAAATGGCAGCACGTGCTCGGGCCTCGGCGCTTTGCGTGCTGTGTCCCATCACCGCCATCGGCAGCATCACATTTGCCAAGGCACTACGATCGTAGAGTAGGTGAGTATCTTGCAAAATAATCCCGACTCGACGACGTAAAAAGGGTCGTTCACGGGACTGCATCTTGTCAAGGCGCTGACCCTTGATAGAGATCATGCCGCGGCTAGGCTTCTCTAAGCCGCCGATAAGCTTCAATAGCGTGGACTTACCTGCACCTGAAGGTCCGGAGACAAAAATAAACTCACCGGCATTAATTTTAAAATTAAGATCGGCGAGGATATTCGGTCCCTGTCCATAGGATTTGAAAACGTGTTGGAATTCAATCATTGCTGCCTGAGAAAAAGCTGTATAAAACTATTGATAGCATGATTTTAACAGTAAAGAGGGTTTTTTAGCGTAGCCCATGCCTTGCTTTCTGCTAAACTCTAAAATTACTTATGGTTATTTATAAAAGGAAATATGATGGGTAGTTATGTTTCTGATGTGACTCAGTTTATCAAGCAATACAAAAAGGATCACCCTGAGACCGAGCAAAAGCAGCGTGAGGGTCGTCTACGCCTGTGGGATAAGGCCATCGATTTAGAGCTGCAGGAGCAGTATAAATCCGCTCGTGTTCCTCAAAAACCCTATGTCTACTACAATAAATAAGTCCTGTCGTTAGCGCATTAAGCTCATGCCTGTTGATGAGTCTCAACTAGCGCAGCTACATCTTCCTCAGCATGATAGTACACCGGATACGGTTGATCATGTGGCGCTTGCTCGTCTTTATGGTGAGCCTTTATTCAATGTGCCGCAGGATTTATATATCCCGCCTGATGCGCTACAGATCTTTTTAGAGGCCTTTGAGGGGCCGCTGGATCTTTTGCTTTATTTGATTCGTAAGCAAAACTTTAACGTACTCGATATTCCAATGGCAGAGCTCACGCGACAGTATCTAGGCTATGTGCAGCAGATTCGTGAGCATAATTTGGAACTGGCGGCAGAGTATTTGTTGATGGCAGCAATGCTGATTGAGATTAAGTCGCGCATGCTGTTGCCGGTTAAAAAGGCGGATTCAGATGAGGAAGTGGAGGATCCGCGCGCCGAGCTGGTACGACGCTTATTAGAGTACGAGAAGATGAAGTTGGCAGCGCGTCATTTGGATGAGTTGCCCCAAATTGGTCGGGATTTTCAGCGAGCCAAAGTGCATAAGGACGTGGTCGTGGCACAGCTTTTGCCCGAGGTTAGCGCTGAGGATCTGCGTGATGCTTGGGCAGAGATTATGCGTCGAGCCAGTTTAAATAAGCGTCACCATATTAGCCGTGAGCAGTTCTCGGTGCGTGAGCATATGGGTCATATTTTGCGCCGTTTGGGCGGGGTGCGCTTTATGGAGTTTAAGGAGCTTTTTATTGAGCGCATTGAGGCCGGAGAAGCGGCGGCGGTGGTAGTTGTTCATTTTTTAGCATTATTAGAGTTGGCTCGTGAAAGCTTGGTAGAAATTACGCAAGTCGAGCCCTATGCCCCGATTTATGTTCGTCTCGCATATATCAGCGTGACGGAGGTCATGGAGAATTAATTTGAAGGTTGTTCGCACAATTGAGGAACTAAGGCAGCAATTAAGCGGCCAATTGCGTACGGCTTATGTGCCGACCATGGGTAATTTGCACGAGGGGCATTTATCCCTGATGCGCATGGCGCGTCAATATGGTGATCCAGTGGTTGCCAGTATTTTCGTGAATCCCTTGCAATTCGGTCCTAATGAGGACTTCGATAAGTATCCGCGCACGCTTGAACAGGATATTGAAAAGTTAGAGGCCTTGCGCGATGTATACGTGCTGTTTGCGCCGACTCTCGATGAGATTTACCCAGAGCCACAGAGTTTTAGTGTACAAACACCAGATAATTTAGGGCATATTTTGGAAGGTGAGTCGCGCCCCGGCTTCTTTGAGGGAGTGTCGACCGTCTTAATGAAGTTTTTTTCCTGTGTGCAACCTAAAGTCGCTGTTTTTGGGAAAAAAGACTATCAGCAGCTGATGGTGGTGCGCCAAATGTGTCGTCAGTTTCAACTGCCAGTTGAGATTGTGGCTCATGAAACGGTGCGTGATGAGCATGGTTTAGCCCTGTCCTCCAGAAATCGTTATTTATCGGATGCGGAAAAAGCAGAGGCGATTCAGCTCTATCAAACACTCAAGCAAATGGAGGCTCGTTTAGCCGCTGGTGTGCTTGAAACTGAGCAAATCGAGCGTGAGGCCTGTGCCTATTTGAGTGAGCGTGGCTGGGTCGTAGACTATTTGAGCGTACGCCGTCAGCGTGACTTATGGCAACCCACCCCCGAAGAGCTCGCCAACAAGGAACCTTTAGTGGTGCTAGGTGCCGCTAAATTGGGTTCGACTCGATTAATTGATAACTTAGAAGTTAACTATTAAGAGGATGTATTGCCAATGAATTCATTATTGACTTATCCAAATATTCTTTGGGTTGCCTTGGTTCTGGTGGCTTTTTTGATCATTATTCACTTAGTGACGATGAAGATGCTAGCCAATCATTTTCGTAAAAAATACCCCGAAGCTTTTGATAACGATGGTAAGTTAAAAAAAGCGCAAGAGCAGGTGGCAGCAGTTGGTCCCGCAGCCGCAGTCAAATTGGCATCGGCAGAGGGTGAGAAAGCGGTAGCTGAAAGTGCTACTGAACAGAAGTAGTTGTAGGATGTTTGATGAAAAAATTTTTTAAGGCTAGTGTAGTTGCTTATGGTTTAAGTGCTTTATTCGGCGTTAATACTGTCGCTGCTAATGAGCAGTTGAGTGTTGCCGCCACCCCAGTGCCAGCAGCGGAGATTCTCGAGTTTATGACGGCACAAATGGCGGAGCAGGGCGTGGATCTAAAGGTGCATGTCTTTACCGACTTTATCCAGCCTAATCAACAGGTGGTGGAAAAGCAAATTGATGTCAACTGCTTTCAACATTTGCCGCACTTAGAGTCGTTTAATAAAAATGAGGGTCAGAATTTACAGCCCCAAGGCTACATGTATGTTCTGCCTTTAGGTGCTTATTCCACCAAGATTAGTTCGTTGGCTGAACTTAAAAAGGGCGCCACGGTAGCGATTCCCTCAGATACGACCAATGGTGCCAGAGCCTTATTGTTATTGCAAAAAGAGGGTTTAATTACGCTTAAGGATCCAGAGAATTTATTCGCCACTGCGCGTGATATTGCCGACAATCCCCAAAAATTAAAGTTTTTAGAATTAGAGGCGGCCACCATTCCTCGTGTGTTAAGCGATGTGGATTTAGCAGTGATCAATACCAATTATGCGCTAGATGCTGATTTAAATCCTAAACGTGATAGCTTATTTATGGAAGCGGCAGACTCTCCCTATGCCAATCTTTGCGCAAGTCGAGAAGATAATAAGGACAGCGCAGCCATTAAAAAGCTAAATCAGGTATGGCAAAGTGCTGAAACCGTGAAGTTTATTGAGGATAAGTATCAGGGTACGGTGATACCTGTTAAGGCGCCTTAAAACCTTTTTTCGTAACTCAAGCAGTTTTGTTTGGGACATTATGATCTTCCTAGTTGGAGCTTGAGTTTTGGCCCTTTTTAAATGCCCATACATACATCATGTTTGTATGGGCGTCTTGTTTTGCAGGATCTTGTGATTAGATTAGTTGACCGAAGCTACCTTTGATGACACCTAGTCCAATCAAAATTAAGGTAATAAAGCACATCCGTCTCATATTGTTAGGGCTTAGCGGCGGTGGAAATTTTTGCCCTATTACGGTAAAAATAGCCACACAAGGGATAGCCATTGTCGCAATATAAAGTGCTTCGGCAGGAAGTCCATAGGCTGTCGCTTCATATAGCGTTCGTGTAAATGAGGTGGCGCAAAACAGTAATAACAGCATATTACGCACCACCGCTATACTTAATGGTTGACGATACATATGGAAGATTAATGGTGGTCCCGGCATTCCAAATAAACCCCCACATAGTCCAGAAATAAAACCAACAATAAAGAAGGAACTGTCGCTAGAGATAGTTTCTCTTTGCTTTGGGCGAAGCGCAAAGCGCACGCCACTATAGACAATAATTACGCCAAGTAACAGCTCTAAGGCTGCACTTGCTTGATGACCTAAATAATCTAATAAAATCACCCCCAAGATGCTTGAAGGAATTATTCCCGCTAAACAAATAAAGGCGCTGCGCCATTGAATCTTATGTAAGTGTTTAGGCAGCGCAACGCCACTATTGACAATACTGATTAAACTGACAACAGTGGCAATAAAAGCTACCTCTGTGATTTGAAAGCCACTGACCACACCGATGACGATCATGGCTAATCCAAAGCCAGTAACCGTCTGAAAGTAAGTGGCTACGGCAACAATCAGTAAAAGTAAACTGACTATGCTCAAACTCATCACAGCACCATCCATTAAACGATTGATTTAGGATTTAGTTATTAACGCTTTGCGCTTGTAGTGAAGTTATCGCTATAACATAAAAGATATCATTCACATGACAGCCGCGAGATAGATCGTTGGCTGGCTTTTGTAAGCCTTGAAGTAAGGGACCGATCGCCGTCGCACCGCCAATACGTTCAGCAATTTTGTAGCTGATATTACCGGCATCTAGGTTTGGAAAAATAAACACGTTTGCCTGACCGTTAACACTGGAATGTTTGATTTTTTTAGCCGCAATGTCAGGTACAAAAGCCGCATCAAATTGTACCTCACCGTCAATGGCGATGTTGGGGAGCTTGTCTTTAATCAAGGTGGCTGCTTGTGTAACTTTATCGACAGCAGGATGTTTAGCACTTCCGGCAGTAGAAAAGCTCAACATTGCAATACGGGGATCAACATTCAAAAGATCCTTTGCGCTTTTTGAGGCAGCAATAGTAATCGCAGCTAACTCTTCGGCATCGGGATCAATGATTAGACCGCAATCACTAAAGATAACAGGTCTTTCTTGTGCGTCCGGCGACTGTTTTAAAAGCATCAAGAAAAAGCTCGACACAATCGCTGTATCAGGTCTTTTTCCTATCAATTGCAAAGCGTTTCTGACGACATCTGCGGTGCTATACACAGCGCCTGCCACTGAGCCTTGAGCTAAGTCACTGTGTACCATCATATTGGCAAAACATAAGGGATCGTCAAGCGCGTGTTCAGCTTGTGCCGCTGTCATACCCTTGTGGGCACGTTGTTTTACTAGGGCGGTCACAAGTTGTGGACGATTTTTTGAGCTTTTAGTATCTTCGATTTCGAGAAGAGAAATATCCAGCTCATATTCTTTTGCCTTATTTTGGATTTTATTCTCATCTCCCACTAAGATGATCTTTGCTATACCTTCATTTTGAGCTTTTAAGGCTGCATTTAAAATGCGAATATCTTCAGCCTCACATAGCGTAATGGTCGCAGGAGCTTGTTTGGCTCTGTTGATGATTTGTTGTAATATTGACACGAATAATCCCTAATCTCATTTAATGATACTATTTATATCGAATTTTATGATTATATGTAAAATCTACCGTTTATTAATATTTAAGTCAAGTTTTTATATTAAAATAATCTAATAACAAGGGATTGTTAAGGAGGATATTTGTTTTTATGGACAATTTATCAGATAGAAAATTTGTAGAGCAAATCAGTATTGCGGGCGATACGCCGACCTTGCGCTTGTTGAGCCTTCTAGAGTTGATTGCTAGTCAGGAGCAGAAGTTTTCCTTGCAAAGCTTGGTTGACAGTACCGATTTGCCTAAGCCCACCCTGCATCGTATGCTGCAACAGTTAGAAGCTTCAGGTATGTTGGCGCGAGAAGTTGATGGGCGTCATTATTGTATTGGTTCGCGCCTCCGGCGCATGGCAGAGGATCTGCTGATCAATGACACTCGCTATGGCGCACGCCATATGATTTTGCGTGCATTGGGGGAGGAATTGGGTGAAAATTGCAATCTGACGACACTGTCTGGGAATGAGGTCTTATATGTTGATCGCATTGAAAGTGATGAGCCCTTACGGTTTTATTTAAGGCCCGGATCTAGAGTGCCAGTACATTGTTCAGCGAGCGGTAAGGTTTTGTTATCTCAATTCTCTCCTTCGCAACGTAAGCGCATGCTGGGTAATGCTAATTTTAAGGCTTATACAAAGAATACGATTACGGAGCTCGATGCATTAAATAGCGAATTGTCCCGCGTTAAAGAACAGGGTTACGCTTTTGACAACGAGGAATTTTTACCTGGATTGTTTTGTGTAGCGGTTTTAGTGCCACGCCGTGATGGTAGCCGTTCAAATTTGGCAGTGGCAACGCAGGCACCGATCATGCGTATGACACCTGATAAGGCTTTGGCAGCATTGCCTGCCTTGCAACGTGCCGCAAAGTCTTTGATGATGGTCGAGGATGATTTTGAGCGCGGGCTTGCTTAATAAGCGCGCCTAAATGGGTTAAGGCTTTGTACAAAGTCATCTATAAAGTGATTGTCCAAGCCTTTCTCTAGATCAGCAATTAGACAGTTCCGATACAAATGCCCCAGGTCTAAGCCGATACCAATACCCCAAATCTCAATACCCAAGTGTTGTTGTTGAGCCAAAACATGTTGTAAGTGATGGACAAGGTATTTGTCATGATTGGCTAGTGCAGTGGCGCTATCCATTGGTTCTCCGTCAGAAATAACATATAACACCTTGCGTTTACTGTCTTGCTCTAATAGACGTTGTACAGCCCATATCACAGCCTCACCGTCCACACCTTCACGATACAAGTCTTGTTTTAGTAGTGCCATGATACTGCGATTGGCTTGTTGCCAATTCGTGGTAGCGTCTTTGAAGATTCGGAAGTCTATTTCATTTAAGCGGCCTGGGTTGGCTTTGCGACCGGTTGCTTGCCAACGGCGATAGGGACGACCGCCATTCCAAGCATTCGTAGAAAAGCCTAAAACCTCGGTTTTGGTACCAGTTTTTTCCAAGGCTTCAATCAAGATATCTATCATAAGAGTAAGTGTTTCTGCGTGATGCTTCATGGAGCCAGAGCAGTCGATCAAGAAACTGACGCTACATTCATTTCTCCATTGCGGTAGCATTTCTTTAAATAAGCGTCGCTCTGTTGGTGAACTGATGAGTTGACTTATTCGTCGTCCGTCAATCAAGCCTTCTTCACGATCCCATTCCCATTGTGTGGCGGTAGGTGTTAATAATACTTTACGTAGACGTTGAATCAGCAGGTGAAAAGAGATTTGTTGGTGCTGTCGACGTTGATTAATAAGTTCTCGATATTGCTCCAGTAGCTCTGGACGTATACCTTCCGCTACATAGGTAGTGGTGTCAAAATCACGCATAAAAACTTGGTAATCATGACTCACGCCATCGCTCAAAATGCGAGAGGTATTACTCTCATGTGTCGGTTCCTGCTCGGACTCATCAAAATCGTCCATGTCCAGGAGTAACGCAAAATGCTCCTCTTCGGTATCCTCCTTATCATCTATTGTTTGTTTTCCATGGTTTTGATGTGCATGTGCTACGGATGCGGCAATAAAATCGGCAATGGATAGCGCATAGGGGATGTAGTCAGCTTGACTGCTTTTAAAGCGTCTTAAACCAGCTAAATCTGCGCCTAAAGAGGCGCTTAACGCTGCTCTCGTTGACTCAATAAAATCTTCTGTTTCAGGATACACTGGTAAAGCTAGTAAGCGACTCCAGCACATTTGAGCAGTGGTGTAGAGTAGAATGCCGATCTCGGTTTGACTTTGGGCGGCATGATGAAAGCCCGCCGACCAATGATAAAAGCGTTGCTGAAGATTGTGTTTTACACCAGGTAAATTATCTGGCACCAGTGATTCGCAACGTAATGTTTCTAGCCAATCAAAGATAAGGCGAGCAATGGGTAATTCGGGGCGGTGCTTTTGATGCAGTTGTTTATCGCTATAGTTCAAGCGCAGTGACAAGCTGTCAGCCACACCACGCAAGGAGTCCGCTTCTTCTACTTCCTGCAAGCGTAAATGCGGACCGTAATTTAGCACGTGATTGCCCTGATAAAACTGCTGTTGTCGTATATGCACCTTGGGATCGGCTGTTAACGCTCTCGTTGTGGAGGCATTCAATTCACGCAGTCGTCGTTGTTGTCTTAACTGGTCGGTGGTGTTCATGACAATAACTCACTATTTATAACCGAGGTTTTAGCTGTAACTCCTCATTAAAACAACGCTGATAAAGTTCTGCTACCAAGGCGTGTTCAGATTCATCACATTTATTTAAAAATGACACCATAAAAGCATGCTGCTTATTTTTAAAAATCGTACAGTTTTCAGCCCAAGTGATGACGGTACGAGGCGACATAAGGGTGGATAGGTCGCCGACGGCAAAGGCATTGCGCGTGAGGTTGGCTAAAGCAACCATCGCATTAATATCTGCTAAGCCCTGTGCATGATTCTTGATGGGTACGCGAGCTGCCACAATGGCGACCTCTTCTTCAGGGCTTAAGTAGTTTAGGGTCGTCACAATATTCCAGCGGTCAAGTTGTGCATGGTTAAGGCTATGCGTGCCATGATATAAACCAGTGCTATCACCTAAGCCTACTGTATTAGCAGTAGCAAATATACGAAAATAGGGATGTGGTGTTAAGACACGATTTTGATCAAGTAAAGTAAATTGTCCATCATGTTCTAAGATTTGCTGAATAACAAACATCACATCGGGGCGCCCAGCATCATACTCATCCAGAATTAAGGCGACGGGTCGCTGTAACGCCCAAGGAATTACGCCTTCCTGAAAAGCTGTAATTTGTAGACCATCTTGAATACGAATCGTGTCCTTGCCCACTAGGTCCAAGCGACTGATGTGTCCGTCCAAATTTACTCTGATACATGGCCAATTTAAGCGCGCTGCGACTTGTTCAATATGCGTTGATTTACCGGTGCCGTGTCTGCCTTGAACCATAACGCGACGGTTGTTGTTGAAACCGGCCAGTATCGCCAAAGTGACCTCCGGATTAAAACGATAGGCCTCATCAATCGCAGGCACATACTCATTTCTTGCGCTAAACGCCTTAACTTTCAAAGCGTTATCTATACCAAACAAATCAGTTATTGATACATCCAGTTCTGGTTTTTCAAGAAAATCATTCATGTCTTACCCCAAATCAAATATTTGCATTAGTTTGTCTCGTTTATATTCATTATGAACGATTTTCATGGAATAAATCCTAGGGTTTTCCCGTTTTTCAATAAAAAATGGAATATTTTGTTCCTTTTTTTGATTTTATGTGTTAGTTTTGATTCTGAGTTGTATAAATATCACTTTTAAATCGCTTGGTGTTTCAAGCACATTAAACTTATGTGTTTTTAGTCTGTCCGCTTAAAGCGACAGGTTTTTTAGGAGACGAAAAAATGAGTCAAGAAATTGATAATCGCAAGCCTGTTACCGGTATGACAAAGATGACTCCTTCGGAGGCATTCGTTGAGACTTTGGTTGCTAACGGTGTTAGAGATATCTTCGGTATTATGGGTTCAGCGTTTATGGACGCAATGGATATTTTTGCACCAGCAGGCATCCGATTGATTCCTGTAGTTCATGAGCAGGGCGCAGCGCATATGGCGGATGGATATTCTAGAGTATCGGGTCGTCACGGTGTTGTGATTGGTCAAAACGGCCCTGGTATCAGTAACTGTGTGACTGGTATTGCTGCAGCCTACTGGGCTCATAGTCCTGTCGTGATGATTACCCCCGAAGCTGGTACCAACACCATGGGCTTAGGCGGTTTCCAAGAGTGTAATCAATTGCCGATGTTCCAAGAATTTACCAAGTATCAGGGTCATGTCACTAACCCAAGTCGTATGGCTGAGTATACAGCACGTTGTTTTGATCGCGCTAAGAGCGAAATGGGTCCTACACAGTTAAATATTCCACGTGACTACTTCTATGGTGAAATTACGTGTGAGATTCCATTGCCGCGCGAGATTGATCGTGGCTATGGTGGTGAGCAGTCGCTTCAAGAGGCGATTGAGCTTTTGAAAAATGCGAAGTTCCCAGTCATTATTTCTGGTGGCGGTGTGGTGATGGGTGATGCCGTCGAGGAGTGTATTGCTTTAGCTGAGCGCTTGGGTGCACCCGTTGTTAACAGCTATCAGCACAATGACTCATTCCCAGCCAGTCATCCTCAGTGGTGTGGTCCTTTAGGCTACCAAGGTTCTAAGGCAGGTATGAAGCTGATTTCTCAGGCTGATGTCGTGATTGCTTTAGGTTCACGTTTAGGGCCATTCGGTACCTTACCGCAGTATGGTATGGATTATTGGCCTGCCGATGCCAAAATCATTCAGATTGATGCGGATCACAAGGTGCTTGGTTTAGTTAAAAAGATTGCCGTCGGTATTTGCGGTGATGCCAAAGCAGTAGCGCAAGAATTGGTTAAACGTTTAGCTGATGAAAACTTAGCGAGCGATGCGACTAAAGAAGAGCGTGCCAAGAAAATTGCAGCTGAAAAAGCAGCGTGGGAAGAAGAGTTGGATAATTGGACTCATGAAACTGACCCGTATAGTTTGGACATGATCGCTGAAAACGCCAAGGAAAAAACGTTTAACGGTGGTGATTATCTCCACCCACGTCAAGTGTTACGTGAGTTAGAAAAGGCAATGCCAGAAAATGTGATGGTGTCGACTGATATCGGTAACATTAACTCGGTTGCACATAGTTACTTGCGTTTTGAAAAGCCGCGCAGCTTCTTTGCGCCGATGAGTTTTGGTAACTGCGGCTACGCTTTACCTACAATTATCGGTGCCAAGGCCGCCGCTCCTGATCGTCCTGCTATTGCCTATGCTGGCGATGGTGCTTGGGGGATGAGCATGATGGAAGTTATGACTGCGGTGCGTCATGATATTCCAGTGACTGCTGTGGTGTTCCACAACCGTCAATGGGGCGCAGAGAAGAAAAACCAAGTTGAGTTCTATAATCGTCGCTTTGTTGCGGGTGAACTTGATAACTCTTCTTTTGCAGAAATCGCTCGTTCAATGGGCGCTGAAGGCATCGTCGTTGATCGTCTCGAAGACGTTGGTCCAGCACTGAAAAAAGCGATCGATATGCAAATGAACGAGGGTAAGACTTGCGTTATCGAAATTATGTGTACTCGCGAATTAGGTGATCCGTTCCGTCGTGATGCGTTACGTAAGCCTGTGCGTCTATTAGACAAGTACAAAGATTACGTATAAGCTTATCGAGCGAATTTTTGGGCGAGTTAGTGGTGTTTCCACCTCGCCTAAAAAGTTCTCAAAAGGAGGTATATAGTGAGTAAGAATAAATTAGATATTTTAAGAGCCTACACCCAAGCTTGGAATGATCATGATATCGATACCATTATGAGCATGATGGCGGAGGATTGTGTTTTTTACACCATTGCCGGACCCACGGCGATGGGAACTGAACATCGTGGGACTGAACAAGTACGCGCTGCTTTTGAATCAGCGTGGAAAAATTTTCCGGATGCAGCTTGGTTAGATGGTCAGTTTTATCTACTTGATGAAAATAAAGCGATGTCTACTAGTCGATTTAAAGGAACTGATTTAAACGGTGCCAAACATGATGCTCAAATGGTCGATTTGTTTGAGTTTGACGGCGATAAAATTAAGGTCAAAAATGCGTTCCGTAAAAATCGTCCACCAATCAGCGGAGAGTAAGTTATGGTCATGCAGATAAATGAGGTGACCACTACCGAGAGTGCAACCCAGGCGCGGGTACCCTATGATCCAAGCTATGACCCTTTGATGGACAAGACGCCTGGACTGGGTCGAGACTATGCGCCCACCTATTGGATTGGTACGGCGGGTGAGCCACCGGCAGATGATGGTCCGGTGACTCAAACGATGGAAGTAGATGTAGCCATTATCGGTGCTGGCTTTACAGGGCTGACAGCAGCCATCTTTCTAGCTCAAGAATATGGTATCAAAGCAACTGTTTTAGAGGCTAATCGCACTGCTTGGGGATGTAGTACACGTAATGGCGGTCAAGCGCAATGTGCGTCAGGACGTTTAAAGCGTTCTCAGTGGATTCAACGTTGGGGTTTAGAAACGGCCAAGAAAATGCATCAGGAATGCGTTGATGGCATGGAAACTTTTAAGGAGTTAATCAAAGATATTGATTGCGATCCTCAGCCAGGCGGTCACTTCTATATCGCACACCGAGAAAGAATTATGTCAGCCCTAAGGCAGGAGGCGGAGTTGCTGCGTAATACTTTCGGCTATAACGCACAAATTATAGATGCCGCCACATTGCGCAATGAGTATGTCAATGATCATGAGGCTTGCGGTGCTATGCACGAGCCAGAAGGGATTGGTATTCATGCTGGTAAACTCGCTTTTGGCTATGTCAAAAAGGCACGAGCCTTAGGTGTAAAAGTGCACCCCTCCAGTCCAGTGCAATCCTGGGAAACCCGTGATGGTTATCACTTTTTGCATACGCCTGGTGGCGTAGTTAAAGCAAAAGCCGTTGGGGTGGCTACAGGTGGCTATACTAACAACAGTTTACATAAGGAGTTTAAAAATCGGTTATTGCCAATTTTATCCAACTCCGTAGTGACTCGCCCCTTAACAGCTGATGAAATTGAGGCGTGCCGCTTTTATACGCATCAAGTTTTGACGGATACACGAGTGCTTCGTCATTACTATCGATTATTGCCCGATAATCGATTGCAGATTGGTAGCCGTAGCGCAATTACAGGTCGTGTAGCGCCTGAGCAAAAGTATGAAGACTTGCTTAGAGCTTCAATTAAACGTAAATTCCCCGAACTAGGAGATATTCCATTGGAATACTCATGGTGGGGTTGGGTTGATGTTAGTCATGACATGATGCCACGCATTACACAGCCCGATCCTAAGCAGAGCATTTATTATGCCTTAGGATATGGCGGTAACGGGGTCATGTATTCAGCGCAAGCTGGTAAGCGCTTAGCTCAGTGGATCGCTGGTCATGGATCGGAATTGGATCTACCAATTTTCAATAGTCGACTGCCTTTTCCTAACCTATTTGAAAGAGTGGAGTCTGAAACTTTTGCGCCATTCCGCCGACTTGGTCAACGCTTTCTTTATCGTTGGTATCACCTTAAAGACGAGGTGTTGTAGTCAGTAGACGGTGCAGTTTAAATAAATAATAACTATAGTTACTTAACATAGTACATAGTACGGAGACAGAAAATGAAACTTAATAAACTATTCAAAAAAACCGTGGTCGGTGCTTTCGGCTTTTTTCTAGCAACTGCGGTAAGCGCAGCGACATTTAAAGTCGCAATCGGTGATGCGGCTGGCGGTACCCAACACGAATTGGGTAAGGCATTTGCGGCTAGCCTTAAAGAAAAAACTGATGGCAAATACACCGCAGACCTATTTCCTAATAGCCAACTAGGTGACGAGCAAGACACAGTAAATGATGCGGCCATGGGTTTACTTGATTTCTCGATTTTGGCCATCAATAATATCACGCCATTTTCACCCTCCGTTGCTATTTTAACGCTACCTTACATGATTCAAAGTTTGGAAGATGCTAAGCAATTAACACAAGGGGATGTTGGTAAGGAGTTGACGGAAAATACCATCCGTGATGCGGGTGTGCGCATTATCGGTTGGTCTTATTCAGGCTTCCGTGTGTTAACAAACTCCAAGCGCCCGGTTAAAACGTTAGATGATCTAAAGGGCATGGTTATCCGAGTTCCTAAAAATGAATTAATGATTGCAACCTATAAGTCTTGGGGTATTAATCCCAGCCCCTTAGCCTGGAATGAGACCTTTACAGCATTACAACAGCGTGTCGTGGATGGTCAGGATAATCCGTACATCACCGTTGCTGCAATGAAGTTTGATGAAGTCCAAAAGTACATCACCAATATTCGTTATTTATTCTCCTTAGAGCCCTTAATTGTGAGCGAACAAGTGTTCCAGTCACAATCACCAGAAGTTCAGCAGGCAATTTTAGATGCCGGTATGGAGGCTACTGAGCATAGCTATCAGTTTTTGCAAGACACTGAGCAAAAGATTAAAGAAGAATTAGTGGCTAAGGGCATGGAAATCAACGATCCTGCCAATGATGAAAAAGAATGGATCGAGGCGGCGACTAACCAAGTGTGGCCTAAATTCTACGACCAAGTGGGTGGTAAAGAGCGCTTAGATAAAATTCTGAAATCGTTAGGCCGTTAATTAAATCAATTAATTTTCCGGTAAAGCTGTCCGACCGCATCATGTGGTTTTCGGTCGGACGGTGGTCGCCTAAATAGCGGCAACTGATTATCAGCGTAGCTATTTTAAGACGGAGATTTCAATGAGTTTTAAAAAGTTCTTTCTGCATCTTGTTAATCACATCGAAGAGTATGTTTGCGGTCTGCTTCTCTCAACTTTTGTGATTATTCTTTTCGCGCAAATTGTCATGCGCTTTTTCTTTGCGTATTCCATCCCTTGGGCCGAAGAAGTTTCGACCTATATGTTTGTCTGGTTCGCTTATTTGGGTGCGGTGGTTGCCGCCAAAATGTCAGCGCATAATCGTGTAACTGTGCAATTTAAGCTATTCCCACCCATTGTTAAAAAAGTGGTGGAAACGTTTGCCGATTTATTATGGGTAGCTTTTAATATTTTCTTTACCTATTTAAGTTATGACTTCGTCTTTAATCGCATGAATATGTTTTGGAAGTCTCAGACAACCGGTATCCCCATGAAGTATTTCTTTATGGTATTGCCCTTGGCTTTTGCTTTAATGTCCATCCGTATTTTATGGAATAACTATCTTACTTGGTTTAAGCACGTTGAAATCATCGATCCTGAGGCGCAGGAACTCGCCAAGATTCAAGAGGAAGCATCTAAAAATCAACTGGTTAAAGGGGCGTAACGATGGAACAACAAATTGTCTTATTGCTATTTGGTGGCTTTATTTTCTTGCTGCTGATAGGCGCACCGATTACGGTCTCCTTAGCCGGTGCAGCGATGGTGGCATATCTGGTTTTGGACAAAAATCCTATCTCATTTGTACAAATTGCTTTTACCTCCGTAGGTAATTTCCCCTTAATGGCTTTGCCGGCCTTTATATTGGCCGGTGCGCTCATGGAAGCGGCGGGCATTTCTCGGCGTTTAGTCGATATTGCAGAAAGTCTTGCTGGACCGATTACCGGTGGTTTGGGTCTTGCAACAGTAATAGCGTGTTTGTTTTTTGGTGCCATTTCCGGTTCGGGTCCGGCTACCACAGCCGCAGTGGGTATGTTAATGATTCCAGCCATGACCAAGCGTAATTATAATTTAAGCTATGCTTCGGCGATTACAGCTTCGTCTGGCGGTTTAGGCATTATTATTCCGCCATCGATTCCCATGGTGATTTTCGGTATTTCTGCGCTTGGCTTAAGACCGCCGGCTGAGGCCGTTACACTACACGGAGAGTTTGCCAGTGTTTCCATTTCGAAATTATTTATCGCCGGCGTTATTCCTGGTCTGATTATGGCTTCTAGTATTATGGTGATGAATTATTTTATCTCACGCAAGCATGGCTATAAGGGTATGGATAGCGGTTGGAACGGTGCTGGTTTACGACGTTCACTGGTACAAGGGGTTTGGTCTTTATTAGCTCCGCTCTTTATTTTGGGCGGTATTTATGCCGGTTTTTTCACGCCGACAGAATCAGCGGTTGTTGCGATTTTCTACACATTATTCGTTGGTATTTTTATCCACCGGGAAATAACTTTCAAAAAAGTCTTTAACTCCTTGCGTACGACAACTTGGATTACTGGTCGTGTTTTGTTAATTTTATTTGCTGCTACCGTTTTCGGTCGCTTGTTAGTGGAGCAGAAAATTCCTGCTCACATTGCCGAGACCTTGATTAATTTGACGGATAATATGTACCTTATCTGGACTTTATTGATTCTGTTTTTGCTCTTTGTCGGCATGTTTATGGAAACCTTAGCAGCGATTATGATTCTGGTGCCAGTTTTGTTACCAGTGACTTATATGTTGGGTGCGGATCCGACACACGTGGGTATCGTGGTTATCTGCGCCTTATCGGTGGGCTTTATCACACCACCGTTAGGTGAAAATATCTTCGTTGCTTCGGGGATTGGAGGTGCATCTGTCGAGTCAATTGTGGTTAAGGTTCTACCGTTTATTCTGGTCCTAACGATTGCTATCTTTACTATTGCCTTCGTTCCTGGGTTGTCTTTGTGGTTGCCGAGTTTGATGGGGTACTAATATGACAAAGTTTACAAGAAAAGCGATGCTCGTCAGTGTCTTGGCATTGGCTTTCTCAACAGTAGCAACAGCTGAAAACTCGCCTGTGCAGGCTGAAAACGATACGGTTGATATTGTTAAATCCGAGGAGTCTACTCGGGCGCGTGTTGCTCAGTTATTGGACAAGGCTGTGGCGCATATTCAAGAAAATGGCTTAAGCGGCGTTAACGACTTTAATAATGACGAGCGTTTTACTGATCGAGACCTCTATGTGTTCAGTCTAAGTACGGAGGGGATCTTACTTTCCAGCGGCGGTTGGTCTGCTGGTATGGTTGGTGATAATGTGATTAATTACATTGATGCTCAAGGTGTTCCCTTGTTTCAACGTATTATTGATATTGCTAAAGCAGAGGGGGCCGGGGAGGTTGAGTATCTCTGGTACAGCATGAGCTTAGGTAGGGATGAAAACAAACTGACCCGTTTTAAAGTAGTCGATGATATTATCGTTGCCGTAGGCTATACGCCTCACGTTGCCACCGATTCGGAAGTTGTTGATTTGTTAAAACAGGCAGTGAGTGAATATCGTAAGAACCCGATTGCTGCCATGCGTAAGTTCCGTAATCATCAGAGCGGTTTTAGAAATCCAGATAAATATATTTTTGTGTTGGACACTAAAAGTCGACAGATCATTTTTGCCCCGAGTCAGCGTGATTTAGTTCATACTTCTCTAGATAAAGTGCTTGATGTCCAGGGGAAGCCCTTTTTAACAAAAATTGCTGATAGCGCTAACGCTGAAGAGATTCTAAATGAGGAGTACTGGTGGTTTAGTTCAAGGAATAAATCAGTAGAAAAAAGGCATGCCTACTATCAATTGGTAGATGACGACGTTGTCGTTGTTAGCGCTTTTGCAGCCGAACAATAAACTCTTGTTTTTAGTGAACCCGATATAAGACAGCGTTCTTATATCGGGTAATTTTATGGTGAATTTTCCTTTAAACGCTTTGTTTAAAGCCTACCAGTTTCAGAGTAATTTTCCTTGAGCGTAAGTCTTTCTTAAACGTGTATTGTTTCTTTGTGCGTCAAATGCAGAATGGCTCCTCGTCATAGATGGCGACTCTGGGCTCTTCATTTTGATACGCAAATGCCCTATACATACCACCAGAGTTAAAGGGCAAGCTGATATTGCCTTGACTATCAACAGCTATGAGGCCACCGACGCCGTTAATTGCTGTTAGCTTTTCAATCACTTTGTGTGCGGCGTCGTTAATGGTGAGCTGACAGTATTCAATAAGTGCAGAAATGTCATAGGCTGCAACAAGCTCAATAAAACGCTCTCCTTCACCAGTGCATGAGACTGCACAGGTTCTATTGTTAGCATACGTGCCAGCGCCGATGATGGGAGTATCACCTACTCGTCCTATTTGCTTGTTAGTAAGGCCGCCAGTTGAGGTTGCTGCGGCTAAATTACCATAGCTATCAAGAGCTACAGCTCCTACCGTGCCCATTTTGTTGTTTTCATCCAGAGGTGCCTTTCTCTTAGACGTTAATGTTTGAGCATTATGATCTAATACTGCTTTTTTAGTATTAGTTTTCTTTAAATGCAACAATTGCTCATATCTAAATTCAGTATTGAAAAAGTCAGGGCTTACCAACTCTAACCCATGTTCTTTAGCAAAACGATGAGCACCCTCACCAACAAAAAAAGCATGATGACTGTGTCGTAGCACTGCTCTTGCCGCTTGAACAGGATTCTTAATTCGGTTAACGATGCTTACGGCGCCAGTTTTTAATGTTAAGCCATCCATGATGGCTGCATCTAATTCATGTGTCTCGTCAGCGGTAAAAACTGAGCCCTTTCCAGCATTAAACAGCTCACAATCTTCAAGCAATGAAACAGCATGTGTGACGGCATCAACAGCACTGCCTCCGTTTTCGATTATCTCTATTCCCGCCTTAGCAATATTGGCTAAACTCTCGGTGTAATTTTTAGCCTGTTCAGTGGTGATTACTTCTTTTGAGATAGCGCCAGCTCCTCCGTGAATCACTAGAACAGGGCGAAAAGATTCAGTCATAAGTTTAAGCATCCTTAAAATTAAAATGGTCGTAGAAAGCTTGAGGCAATATGGTAGGCATGTTGATACAACCAGCTGTTAGTCGCATCCCTACGGGACAATCTGGTACCTTGATAGGCATAGGGTGTGCAGGTGTGGTAAACCAAACGCCTAAATCTACGTTTAATTTTCGTTCAAGCTCAAGTATGTTATCTTTTACATGCTTGCCTGCATAAAGCGGGTAACGCAAAAATGTGGGTCGACTATTGTTCACGACCAGTGGCTTTTCATAGCCATTGTTATCACACCATTGGTTCCAAAACCGTGTCGCCTTATCCCGTTGGCTTTGAAACTTCTCTAGTTTAGAGAATTGTTTTAAGAATAATGTAGCAATGGCTGGGCTCATTAATTCCTTGTAATGAGCTATGAATTTGCCTTCTAGCTCATCCGTAAACATTTGCGGGATAGCATGCTCTTTTTGTATGCTTAAGGGCAGGTTATTGTTTTGTTCATATAATAATAGAAAAGTTTCTAATAAACTTTTAGTCTTTTCTGTGGAGATTGTTGGTGATTGTCTTTTTAAGGCTAATAAAGACTCACTGATAGTGGGGTTGTCAGTAGAGCTAATACCACCATGGACCGTGTTGATGATTTTTGAACGCTCTGAACTGAAAATGGAGATATCTCCTAATGCACCGAGTTTCTGTCCTTCCCATTCAGCTCCTAAGGCATGGGCACAATCTTCAATGATCCATAAGTCGTTCTCCCTTGCCCAAGCTATAGTTTCTTTTATATCTTTAGGAATAAGACCAAAGGTATACTGCAGGAGTATTCCTTTGGTTCTAGCGCTTAACTTTTTGCGCACCTCTGTGATGGAGAGCCCATAACTCTGTTCTTCGATATCAGCATAAACAGGCACCACCTGCTGAAACTTGAAGGCATTAATCACGGCCTGACAGGTGAAAGCAGGCACAATAACTTCATCGCCAGGTTGAAGATTAAGTGCCTTAATCGAAGCATATAGGGCAGTTCTGCCACCAGTCCAAGCAATACTTGTATTAACGCCAAGCCATTTGGAGAATTCTGACTCTAGCTTTAAAACATCGTCCCCAACATGGGTCAGGGACTCAATCTTTGCTAAAAGCTCTTTAGCTAGCAGATAGTCATCTTCCTCAATAGTTGCAGAAAGAATGGGAACAGCTGGAAAAGCAAATTTTGACTCGTTAAATCCAGTCATTTTCTAAAGCCTCGCGAGTTTCTAAAACGCCTATTTGCCAAATTTTTTCCATACTGAGATCATCTTTTTGGTAGTCGCCACCATAATTACCATCTCCGCAATATTCCCGCACCTGTTTGGCACTTAAAAGCTTATTGGTTTTTAAATTAATCATAGGTTTTTGCACTGTAGGCATAGTTACGCCTTCTATACGGGTGATGGGAAAGTTTTCCATCCATGACGCATGCGATGCTATGGGATCTATCTCAGTGACTGTTGCCATAGTTTTTGGCGCTGCCCACCAATTATGAATTTTGACTTGCATCTCATCACGAGACTTTAGCCACTCTTGAATCTCAGCAGCGACAGGGCTGTTGCCACCATGTCCATTGACAAAGAGAATGCGTCGAAACCCCTGTAGTTGTAGGCTGTCAAGAATGTCCCTTATTAATGCAAAATAGGTGGCTGGTTTTAATGAAACGGTGCCTGGGTATGCACTAAAGTATGGTGTCATGCCAAATGCAACGCCAGGCATGACTGGGACGCCAAGGGGTTCTGCAGCTTCAAGAGAGATGTTCTCTGCTAGGAGTAGGTCTGTACACAAACTTAAATAAGCATGCTGTTCGGTGCTGCCTAGCGGAACAATGATGCGGTCATCTTTACTGAGGTATTCCTCAACTTGCATCCAATTCATATCTTTAATAAACATAACATCCTCCTTTAACTAGTCATGGATTGGTCTTTAAAGTGCCTTTCGACAACAGCTGCATTGACTGGTTTGGTTATTAGACTAATGGCAATAGCGACAATCATACCTAGCAGCCATGAGGCAACTAGAGAATCTAGCTTTAAAGCATAGAGAGAGCCATCTAAACCATTAAGCTTAAGATAAACATAATAGATTTCTGCAACGATAATACCTGCAATAACCCCAGCGGTTGAGACACGTCGCCAATACATGCCTAGAATGACAGCAATAGCCCAAATGCCTAAACCACCAAATGCAAAGCGCACAATAGCAAAAATGCCTGCGGGTTTATAGATACCAATAGCAATGCCGCACAGACCAACGATTACTGTAATGATGCGCGATAGCTTTAAGACGGTATCATTACTAGCGTTAGGGTTGATGAGTTTTTGGTATATATCTCGTGAGATTCCACCTGTTGCCACCACCATTAACGCAGAGACAGTTGACATTCCAGCAGAGACAATGCCAGCAATCATAATCGCTGCTAGAAGGTTAGGCAGGTTTTGTTGGATCAGAATAGGTACGACAAAATCCGCCTCGGAGCCTTTTAATCCTGGGATAGAAATATAGGCATTGACACCAGACCATTCAATAAGTGTGGCTGACACAAACATGCCCAAGGTGCCTAATAGAACCCCTTTGAACATGACTCTATAGTTCTTCATAGTGTAAAACTTGGTGAAAAGCGTTGGCTGTGCAATGCTGAAAAACGACCAGAGTAAAATCATAGAAACATATACGCCAAAGCCAAATCCGCCCTCTGCGCCAGGGTGGGTCAGGTGCGAAACACTGGTGTCAGCCAATTCTTGCGTGATCTTTTCTAAACCACCGCCAGCTTTTAAGGACATAATAAAGGTCATTATTGCTGTAAGAATCATTAGTCCGCCCTGCAACACATCGGTTAGCATAGCACCCCGCATACCTCCGAACATACAATATAGAATTACAATGACACCAGTAATGAGTACGCCGGTCCACTCAGGAAAACCAGTGAATGTTTTTACGATTACCCCAGCACCGACCATTTGGGCTCCCATCATCGCTATTAAGAAAACAACCATAATCACTGCGTGAGTTACCCGGATAAGGTTTGATTGATAGCGGTCACCTAGATAGTCGGTCATGGTAAAGAAATCATTTTTTTTGGATAATTGCATTAGCTTTTTGCCAACGATTAATGCTGGGATTAACATGGAGAAGGCAATGCCTGGAACTGAAATACTTAACCCTGCAAAGCCTTCTCTGTAGGCTATAGCGGGCACGCCCATAAAGGTGCTCACACTATACTGAGTGGCAAAATAAGCAATGCCTGAAACGATAAAACCCGCTTTACCTCCCATAACAAAGAAATCTTTAAGACTCTTTGTCTGTTTTGCGGCAATATATCCAATAGCTCCAATTAAGCCAAAGTAAATTAGCATAATGAAAATAAAGGAGCCCGCCATAGGCTGGATTAACTCATCAACAGTACTACTCATTTTTTTCTCCTAAGTTTTCAAAATAACTGTCTTGGTATTCAGGTCTTTGTAGACATTGATAAGCATAAATGGCGATAAGTGTGATTACTATAGCACCGTGAATCAGCCAGCCATAAACAAAAATTGGTACTCCAAACCAACCAGCAACATACTCCGTGTTGAAGTAGAAGGGTAGGGGTAGCATGATTAAGAAATAGCTGATTGCGAAAACAATCATCCATTTTTTTTGGAAATTATCTTTTTTGCGCATGATAGTTAACCTTTATAAAAGAGCGGATAAATAACCTCAGTTTGTCGTTTGAGTAAATCGTCTAACTCAGGGGTACGTAGTGCTAAAACATAAGAAATGGTCTCAATGATCGCAATCATTGCCACATTTGATGCATATAGCACTGGGTGTTCAGTGCCCACAAAAATACATTCATTGGCATAGGGAGCTATAGGTGAATGTATTGAGTCTGTTATCGCAATAATCGTACATTGTTTTTCTTGAACTGCTTTTGCTAAATCAACAATGGTTTGCGAATACCTCGGAATGGAGATTATGATCACCAAATCGTCGTTTGTTAAATGACTGATTTGCCTGAAGGCGCTTTCATAGCCGTAGAAACCAATTAACTCCTTGATATAGCTATCGGGCAAAAAAGGCTCAATAGCATTTGCTAAAAAAGAAGCAAGCATTGAGCTGACTCCTATGCCCGCAATAAAGACTCTTTTTTTTGTAAGTAATTGACTGCATAAGGAGTTAATTTTTTCTTGATTAAGCTCGTTTCTCGTTAAAGTAAGATTGTCCATTGCGTTATTAAAAGAAGTGTCGAGACTGGTAGCGACCTCATGTGGTCCTGTTCTTACTCTTTTGGCTTTTTCAATAGGCTCATGGATTTTGGAAAAATAGTCAGTTATAACTTTTTTAAATTCTAAAAAACCAGAAAATCCACAGCGTTTTGCGAATCGATTGACTGTGGCAATAGATACTTTAACCTCATCCGCTAGCTCATTAATGCTCATATGGGCAACCTTATAGGTATTGTCGAGCGTATACTGCGCAACTTTTTTTTCGCTGGCAGTCATCAGTTGACTCTTTTCTCTGATTTTAGGAAGAAGACTTAAATACTGTGATGAGTTAACCATCTATTTCCACTGGTAAGTAAATAGCTAAATATATACAAAGAGTAGCATAGCTGTTGATAGCTCTGTAAGAGTATTTACCCTAATGTAAATAAATTTACATAAAAGCGTAAAAAAAGCCACGATACCTAATGAATTAATGACATAGGTTCGTGGCTAGATAAATGTAAGAAATGGAGAGCAGGCTAAGTGATGAATTGTTGTGCAATCAGTGAGGCTAGGGCATGATCGTTTTCAAGGCTCAGACCGCTTATTCCAACAGCAGCGACGGTTTTACCATCTTTAAGCAAGGGGACTCCTCCTGGCAATGAGCATAGTTTGTCATCCATAAAATCAGATGTTGCCAGGCTCTCACGTTCTAATCTCTCTTTGAAGCTAATTGTGCTCATTGACATTCTCGCTGCTGTATAGGCCTTAGCTTGGGCAATGTTGATAGTTCGAGCTGGGGCCTCGTCCATTCTTGAAAACAAAAGAAGTTCGCCATTTGCATCACAGATGGCGATACATACGGGCGTTTTAAAAGCTTCGCTTGAGCGTTGCATTGCCCAATTCATAAGTTCTAAGCTTTCCTGAATGTTCATTACTAGTCCTTATATTAAGAAGAGGGATATTTGAGGAACAAATGAAATTATGATTAACGCTAAGATCATCATGAGTAAAAAGGGAATAGCAGCTTTTGCCACAGTCTCAATTTTGACTTTTGAGATACTACTTGCGACAAAAAGGTTCACACCAACTGGCGGCGTAATAAATCCAATGGCCAGAGCTGTAACCATCATGACACCGAAATGTATTGGGTCAATACCAATGCGTGTGGCTAAAGGTAGTAAAACAGGCGTTATGATGACAATAGCAGCTAGTGCCTCCATAAAGAGCCCTACGAGAAGCAGAAGAGCCAGCATAGAGAGAATAATAATAGCTTTGCTTTCAGTTAAGCTAAGAACACTGGCAGCTACAGTTTCAGGAATTTGTTCCAATGTCATTAAGTTACCGAAGATAGTAGCCATGGCCATTAAGACAATAATAATTGAGGAGGTTAAGGCTGCCTCTATGGTTGAGCTCCATAAGCGCGTCCAAGTCAACTCTTTGTAGACAAACATGCCTATAATGATGCCGTATAAGGCTGCTACGGCAGCAGATTCGGTAGGTGTCATAATGCCACCATAAATTCCACCCAAAATGATAACAGGTACAAGTAGGGCCCATTTCGCATCATAGGCCGCTTTCAGGATAGACTTAAGTGAGTTGTCTGTCTTTTCGCCTTTCCAACCATTCTTTTTTGAAATGAAGTATGTGGCTAGCATTAATAAGAAACCTATCAGAAAGCCAGGGATAATACCGGCAATGAATAGTTTTCCAATAGAGGCTTGAGCAGATACACCATAAACAACGAATGGATTGCTTGGTGGAATAATTACACCAATCGCGCCTGCGCTGGCCACGATCGCTGCGGCAAAGTATATGTTATAACCTCGACGTGCCATTGCTGGAATAGTGATAGCACCAATAGCAGCTACAGTCGCTGGTCCTGAACCACTAATTGCAGAGAAGAACATACAGGTCATGATGCTTGCAAGAGCAAGACCACCAGGTAATGAACCTACTAATTTATCGGCTACATTCAATAAGCGTTCAGATAAACCACCTGCCCCCATGTAAACGCCAGCTGCAATAAAGAAAGGAATTGCCATAATTGGAAAGGAGTCAATCGACACGAATGCAATCTGAGCGGTATAGTCGATGGGCAATGCTTGGGATACAACAATAGTTAATAGGCTTGCTAGGCCTAGTGAAAAAGCAATGGGTAAGCCGATAATAATAAAGATAGCAAAATAGCCAAAAAGCACTGCAGCAGTGCTAACAAAGTAATCTTGTAGTATCCAAGCGACGCCCACTAGGACGATGGCAATAACGATACCTAAAACTATTTCTCTAATTCTTGAGTTACGCATCACTTCAATTAAGCATTGAATTGTGCGAATAGCGATTAAGCTAAATCCTAAGGGTAGGATAAAGTATGGAATGGCGTAATTCAGTTTTAAAGAAGGAGTGGTTTGTTTAAACTCTAATTGCATCTGGAGATGCGAAAAACCAAGCCAGAATAGTGTTAATGCTAAAGCTAATGTCAATAAGTAGATTGTCACCCACAATGCGTTTTGGTTGCTAGGCTTCAACCAATTGTGGAAGGCATCAACTCTAATTAAGCCTTTATTTAGGATGGCGATTGGAACAGCTAAATAAGATATCCAGATAAAAATATATCGAGCAAGCTCTTCTGACCATACTGCCCATCCAATTTTAGCCTTTAAAGAAGCAAGAAAATACTCAGGATCAACAAAGGTAGATATCAATGAATGATTTGCTGGGTTAGAGGCAAATGATATCAATCCAGACATGAAGTACCTAAAAAAGGTTTGATAATTAATGACAAGAATCATTAATATCAAACCAATCACCAGCAGAGGCTTTTCTAGGTTGTTATACCATCGGGTTAAATGGGGATTTGTGCTAGATTCATTCATGATTTATACCTGCTCTTATAAATAAAGACAAGAGTCCCCGATCTTTGAGATAAGAAATCGGGGACTGCTTAAGCAATTAGTTGCGTGTTATTCTTGAGTAGCCCTTATAAGCTCGATAAGCTCGCTTGGTAACTGCGCAGCGTATGAGTCGTAAACAGGTTGGGTTAGCTTCTTGAATTCTGCTAGATCTTCTTCCGTAGCATCATGAATTTTTATCCCTTTTTCCTCAAAGCTTGCGCGTGCTTGTTTTTCATTTTCAGGCCACAAGACCTTGCGTTGGTGAGTAACAGCCTCTAATGCGGCCTCTTGAAGTACTCTGCGTGTATCAGGGTGTAAGCCGTCCCACCATTTTTTGTTTGCCATTGCTACCTGCATGCCGTAGTTATGAGCAGAGGTAATAGCGTATTTCAAGACCTCATCGTGTTTAGCTCCAGTTAGATGTGGGAAAGTGTTCCCCTCTGCGTCTACTGTGCGTTGTTGCAAGGCGGTATATACCTCTCCCCAAGCGATAGGTGCTGGATTTGTATTGAGAGCTTTAGCTACATCAATCTCAACGGGAGAGTCGGTGGTTCTCATTTTTAATCCCGCTAGATCAATTGCGCTATTTAATGGTTTATTGGCCGATACAAAATGGCGATAACCATATTCAGCATACATAATAGGTTGTAAACCAATCTTGTTCGACTCTGCCTCTAGATATTCATATATAGGACCACCAGGGTTAATAGCTTCATAGAGTTTGTTTTGGTTTTTGATTGATGTAATATAAGGCAAATCAAAGGTTTGAAACGCTTTAGAGAAGTTTGCTAGATTGGGTGTTGAGCTCACGCCAATCTCTAATGTCCCACGTTGTGCACCTTCGATTAGAACTCTATCGCTACCTAGAATTGCATTAGGTAAAACTTGAATTTGAATTTTATTATTAGATTTTTCTTTAGCTAGATCTGCGAACTTTTGATAGGCTAGGGTGATGTGATTACCAGGTGGCGCCGTATGAGCTAGTCTAAGCTTAAGTTTTGGTCCTTCATAATCAGCTAAGGCTAACGGTGCCATTAAAGATAGGCATCCTCCAACAATGGCCGTGAGTAACCTTTTAGTTGTCAAACCTCTCATCAAAATCTCCTTTAGTGAAACTATATGTATCAATTATTGATATTTAATCTAGTTTATTCAGATGGTATAAGAAGTAATAGTAGTAATTACCCCAAAGGGAAACAGTCAAGGTGGTTTAAATGTTTGCAGAGGGTTTAGATAGGAGAAACGTATTCTTAAAGTTTTTATTGTTTGTAGTATTTAGGTCTGGTGTAGGAGTTACTGTTAACAGTTACGATGGTTTAAGTCAGCCTGACTCAACAATCAAGTTATGAGTCAGGCTGCTACCAAGCTTAAATTTAACAATTTATGCGAGATTAGGTTTCAGAAGTATACCTTTAGCATCAGCTTTCTTAATAGACCATGCACTATACGCTGAGATGAGGCCCACCACAAAGACATAGGTCGCGATATACCAAGGTTTATGGTCATTAGCATGTAGTAGTGCAGTTGCGATCATTGGCGTGATTCCCGACGCGAATATACCTGAAAATTGATATACAAAAGAAATACCTGTATATCTAACATCCGTGTCGAATAACTCGCAGAACAAAGCTGCTTCAGGACCGTATACTGAAGCATATAAAATACCAAATGGGATAATAATGGATGTCCATACGATTAGGGTGCTATCAACATGCATTGTCATGAAAAATAGAGCGGGGAAAGCTGAAACACCAGTGATTAATGAGCCCAAAATATAGGTTTTAGCTCTGCCTACTTTATCAGATAGGGCTCCGAATAGTGGAATGAAAAAACACATGATAAAGGAAGCAATCAATACGCCCGTTAAGGCAGTTGTTCTATCCATATTAAGGTCATTACTCAAATAACTAATACTGAAGACACCAAAGACGTTGAAGATAACACCATCTATGTAACGTGCGCCCATTCCGCGAAGAATGTTTTTTGGATAGTTTTTGAGCATGGTGAAGAAAGGAATTTTTGTTTCTGCATTTCTAGCTTTCATTTTCTGGAATTCTGGGCTTTCTTTAATATGCGTGCGAATATACAAGCCCACGCATACCAACAAGGCTGAAAGAAGGAAGGCAATACGCCAGCCCCATGCGAAGAAGGCCTCAGGACTTAAAACAGCCGTTAATATAGCAACTACAGCTGATGCAAGGCAAAGACCTAGTGCTAAACCGATTTGTGGTAAGGAAGAATATAGGCCACGCTTATGCTTGGGGGCGTACTCATATGCCATCAATATTGCGCCACCCCATTCGCCTCCCATGCCGATACCCTGTAGAATACGCATCAATAAGAGTAGAATGGGTGCCCAGATGCCGATAGTTTCATAGGAAGGGATTAAACCGATAATAAAAGTGGCAACACCCATCAATAATAAAGTCGCTACTAGCGCCCCTTTACGGCTTACTTTGTCGCCAATGTGGCCGAAAATAATCCCTCCAAAAGGTCTCGCCAAGAAGCCGATTGCGAAAGTAGTGTAGGCTAACATGGTACTAACAAACTCATTGTCTGATGGGAAATAGAGTTTGTTGAAAACTAGTCCAGCCACAACACCGTATAGGAAAAAATCATACCACTCGATTGTGGCACCGATTAAAGATGCCCGTATGACCTGGTGCACCTCTTTCTTTTGTTCTTTAGTCATATTGCTCATTTTTGTCTCCTGGGTTTTTAACTATTTAGTTTTTAAGCGATAGATTTTTCTAGGTAGGATGTAGTTAACATACTCTCAGCATCATTGAGTATCATCTCAGAGGCTTTTTCGGCGATCATCACTACAGGTACGTTAGTGTTGCCGGAAACTAGCGTCGGCATAATGGATGCATCAACTACACGTAAGCCTTGGAAACCGTGGACTCTAAGTCTGTCATCCACTACCGCTGAGCTATCATTCGCAGAGCCCATTTTTGCAGTACCTGCTGGGTGGAAAATAGTGGCACCGTAGTTTCTGCAGAACTCTAAGATTTCGTCATCACTTTGCTGCTCAACACCAGGGCGGTGTTCTCTAATCAATAAGTCAGCTAGAGGGCCTGTTGTGGCGATGCGTCGAGCTAACTTAACTGAGGCAACAGCAGTGCGTCTGTCTAAGTCAGTGCTTAAATAATTTGGATGAATCGCTAATGGCGTGGAAGGGTCAGAGCTTCTGAGCTCCATATGACCTCTAGACTCTGGACGTAATTGACAAACAGAAATGGTGCAACCTGACCATGGGTGAACTGCACCACCTGCCTGATCGGCAGAAAGAGTGCCGAAGTGGAATTGTATATCTGGCGTTTTGGCTTCATCTGGTAGTGCATAGCAGAAAGCAGCTCCCTGGTTAATACCAATAGCTAAAGGACCAGATCTAGAAAGTAACCACTGTAGGCCAATTTTACTCTTGGTCCAGACGTTTTTTAATTGATCGTTATTAGTAATGGGTTTAGACACCTCGTAGATTAAACGTAACTGCAAGTGGTCTTGTAGGTTTTTACCTACCCCATCTAGATTCTTGAGCAAGGGAATGCCCTTGTCTTTTAAATGATCAGCGGGACCGATACCAGATAGCATCAATAGTTGGGGACTTTGAATAGCGCCAGCACTTAGAATTACTTCTTTATTGGCCTTAATAGTGTATTTGTTCTTGTTTTTATCGCTTACTTGAATGCCTACAGCACGATTGCCTTCAAATAAAACTCGATGCGCCAAGTGCTCGGTTTTAATGGTCAAATTGGTGCGCTCTTTTGCTGGGCGTAAATAAGCGACGGCCGTTGACTGACGCAGTCCATTCTTGGTGGTTAACTGGAAGTAACCAACACCGAACTGATCGCCTGAGTTGAAGTCATTAACGTGCGGAATTCCCTCTAATACTGCTGACTTAATAAAGGCTTCTACCAATTCATGTTTAGCAGGTATTGTTGTAGCGCTTAGGGGGCCATTTTTAGCGCGAGTTTCAGAAGTAGGTAAGTCATTGTTTTCTAATTTTCTGAAATAAGGCAAACACTCATACCAGCTCCAGCCTTTATTGCCTAATGTAGCCCAGTGGTCGTAGTCTTCCTTTTGGCCTCTAATATAGATTAGACCATTAATAGAACTACTGCCTCCTAAGGTCTTACCACGTGGCCAATAGAACTTGCGGTTGTTCATGGATGGGTCAGCCTCAGTTTCGAACTGCCAGTTTAGCTTTTTGTTAAACATGGTTTTCCCATAACCAATAGGAATATGGATCCAAATGTTTTTATCGGCAGGTCCAGCTTCTATTAAACAAACACTGTGCTTTCCATTTTCGCTAAGTCTATTCGCCAATACACAACCTGCGGAACCCCCGCCAACCACGATGTAGTCAAATTGCTCTTTCATTAAAGTCTCCTTTGTAATCAGTTGTTTAATCAATTTAAGACATGAAAAAATTTGACATCATAGGGTTTGTGCTAAAAAAACCATTTTTGACACAACAAATTGTTTTTTTGATTTATTTTCGGTTTATGGTGAGCGTGTTTTGCTGATCATCGTCGATTGAAGGATATAAATGTTGTGACTACAAATTCAGCAGCAACTAGAGCATTAATGATCGTTGAGGTACTTGCTAACTCAGAAGAACCGTTATCGCTAAATGCTTTATGCGCCAAGATAGCAATACCCCGAAGCACTTTAATGAGAAATTTAAACTCCCTATGTGAGGCGGGCTTTGTTGTTCGCTTGCCCGAACAGTTGGGTTACACGGTGGGCGCGAGAAGCGTGAGCTTTTGCGTTAATGCTTTGAGAACTACAAGATTTAGTGTTGCTGCTCGTTCGATTTTAAGGAGGACCGTCAGTAAGATTAATGAGACTTGCAATTTAACGGTATTAGATGAGGATTCGGTGCGTTACTTGGTTAGAGTAGAGAATACAGCGCCATGGAGTTTGCAATTGAATGTTAAGCCTAATACATCTGTGCCCTTGCATTGCACAGCGAGTGGTAAGCTGTTTTTGTCAAACTTATCTCATTTTGAACAAAGCACTTTTTTAAAAAATATCGAATTAACCGCTTTTACTGATAATACGATTACTGATTTAGAAGAGTTTAAAAAAGAGTTAGCAAAAACCAAGCGCCAAGGCTTCGGGCTTGATAAAGAGGAGTTTGTTACTGGCATGGTGGCATTAGCTGTGCCTGTTTATGATCCGTATCATAAATCGCGTATTATTGCCACCGTTGCTTGCCATGCCGTTACTGCGAGAACCTGCTTGAGTCGATTGTTGTCTTGCCGTGTAGTTATGGAGGAAGCGGCAGAGGAGGTGCGTGAGTTATTGGGATTTAACACCTAGAGCTGGTTTGGTAACTAGGATTGCTGCTGACTTGAGATCTTGTATTTACGACTTGATCTGACACGTCACTTAATAAAAGAGAGTTACCGCTTCAAAATACTAGATGTTTAAACCGTGTAAACCTGCTACATTATTCACACACCCTATTTTTAATAAGCGTAGCCCCTTATCAATCCTCTTTGCCTTTTCTCTGCGCCCTTGGATGGGCAGCATCATAAGCTTTAGCCAAATGTTGATAGTCTAAACGGGTGTAAATTTGTGTAGTGGAGATATTGCTGTGCCCTAACAGCTCTTGCACTGCCCGCAGGTCTTGTGCCGACTGCAGTAGATGACTAGCAAAGCTGTGTCGCATCATATGTGGGTGAATAGCACTGTCGGCGCCGGTTTTGAGCGCCATGGCCTTTAAGCGAAGTTGCACCGCCCGAGGGCTAATGCGACGACCTCTAGCACCTAAGAATAAGGCAGCCCTATCGCTTTCATTAGCCTGTGGTGCCAAGCTAGCCTCACGCATTGTCAACCAATGACGAATCGCCTCAGCAGCTTTTTCGCCCAAGGGAACAATGCGGGTTTTATTGCCCTTACCGACGACTTTAATCTCTTTTTCAGTTAAATCAATCCAACCGAGGGATTCATAACTCGCTGTTTTGACATAGTGGCAGTCAAGCTGCACTAATTCCGAGAGCCGTAAGCCACTGCTATAAAGCAATTCAAACATGGCCACATCGCATACATCCTTAGCCTCAGTGGCGTTGCTAAGCTGTTGACTACGGTCTAAAAAGGCGGTGGTCTGATCGACCGTCATCGCCTTGGGTAGCGGTCGGGGAACTTTGGGCGTCTTGAGATGCGCTGCGGGGTTACTTTTAAGTTCAACCCGCTCGCTAAGCCATTGATAAAAAGAGCGCCATGCGGCAACGATACGGGCGATGGAGCGAGGGCTGTAGCCGCTGGCATGCAAACGCGCCACCGCACGCCGCAATAAGTCATGACTGAGCGCTTGGAGATGGTGCTCAGGATAAAGTGCTATCAAAGCCATTAAATCCCGCCGATAAGCAGCTAAAGTATGCTCGGAGCAGCGACGTTGCTGCTGCATATAGTCGAGCCATTGATTTAACTGCTCACGGTTAAGCGCCTGATTCATGCTATTTATCACTCACTAAAGGGAGTAAATAACCATAGCCGGCCGCCTCCATCTCGGCTTTAGGGATAAACTTTAAGGCAGCGCCGTTAATGCAATAACGTAAGCCGCCACGATCGCGCGGACCGTCAGGAAAAACATGTCCTAAATGCGCGTCGGCAACGCGACTACGCGTTTCAATGCGCTGCATATTATAGGAAGTATCCAGATGCTCGGTAATCACTTCTGGCACAATGGGCTTGGTAAACGAGGGCCAACCGCAGCCGGAATCGTATTTATCGTCCGAACTAAAAAGAGGTTCACCGCTCACAATATCCACATAAATGCCCGCTTCAAATAAATGATCATAGGGGTGAGTAAAGGCACGCTCAGTGGCATTTTGTTGAGTCACCTGATAGGAAAGAGGACTTAGCGTTTTGCGTAGTTCCTCCTCCTTGGGTACATGATAGTCCGCAGGGTTCACTGTGATCGAGCTTTGTGCGTTATGCTCTTGCATAGCTTTAGTGTTACTGCCGTTTTGGAGATTCAATGGCGTTTTTTCCTCGGCTAATGGCTTATCAACTAGGTTTAAATCGATATGACAATAGCCATTAGGATTCTTAGCAAGATAGTCTTGATGATATTCCTCAGCCTCATCAAAAGCGATTAAGGGCTGATTTTCAACCACAATTGGGCGCTCCCATTTGCTTTGTTCACGTGCTAGCACGGCCGTAATGATGTCTTTATCGCTCGGCTCGCTGTAGTAAATACCAGTGCGGTACTGGGTGCCGCGGTCATTACCCTGACGATTTAAGCTGGTGGGATCGATGATGCGTAGATAGTGACGTAAAATCGTTTCTAAGTCGATACGCTCAGGATCGTAGACCACCTTCACCGTTTCAGCGTGACCGGTGTTCATATAGATGACTTGCTCATAGGTCGGCTGGCGGGTTTTGCCGTTAGCATAGCCAGAGACGGCATTGACAACCCCAGGGATACGTTCAAAATACGCTTCCACGCCCCAAAAGCAGCCGCCTGCTAGATAGATTTCCTTTGTTTTCATAAGATTTGCCTTGTCCTTTTGTTGCTGTGCCGTGTCCTTACTCGGTCGATAAAAATCGGGGATCTTGCGCTTAATTTCGTAGTCTTTATCCGCCACGAGCGCAAGTGCTTGCTCCTTGGTAATATGACCTTTTACCACACGTTGTAAACGACCCTCAGCATCAATTAAGCCCCAGCTAGGATAGGCCGAGATACCGATGGCACGAGTTAGTTCACCACCATCATTCACAATGACCGGTAAATTGTCAAAATTAACCCCGCGGTACCATTGTCTAAATTCCTTGGGGCTTTGCTCATTTAAATAGCCGGGGGAGGCGAGGCTGATGATATTGACCCCAGCAAAATCGGGATCCGGCCGCCAGTCACGGGTTTCTTCAAGCGTAGCTAAGCATAGCGGGCACCAACTGGCCCAAAACTTCACCAAGCTTGGCTGCCCTTTTTTAAGATAATCCGTCGCTGGTTTACCCTGGAAGTCTTTGAGCTTAGCAATGCGTTGACCTACATGTTGCTGGCTGCTTGCGCCGACGCTATGCGCTGAAAAACTAAAGAAACTGAGACTTAGAAATAACAAGGTGCTCAGAATACGAAAAAGTGTGTGCATGATAGTTCTCCCCGTCCGCGTGCTGTCGAATCACCATCGGTCCCTTAGTAGAACTTGGGCGCGGCTGGATCTGGGCGGGTTTTAAAACGTCTATGTACCCAGTAGTATTGACTCGGATCACGCAGGATGAGCTTTTCAATTAATTGATTAATAAAAAGGGTTGCTTCTTCGACTGATTGCTCCCCGGGAAAGTTCAGCAAAGGCGCTAATACTTCAACTTCATAATGACCGCTTTGTGGATCCCAATGGCTATAAATAGGGATAATGGTGGCTCCCCATTTCTCTGCCAGTACAGCGGTGGTGGGTAGGGTGGCGACAGGGATATCGAAAAAGGGCACAAAAATACTGCCTTTACGGCCAAAGTCCATGTCCGGTAAGTAGTACACGGGAAAGCCTTGCTTTAGGTAGCGTAACATGCCCCGCACACCCTCTTTGCGCTCAATCATATGCACCTTATTAAAGCGGGCACGACCATCACGGATAATGGCATCAATATGTGGGTTGCGCTGTGCTGAATAAATGGTTGCACTCTCCGGCACAATCATGGTCATGCGCGAAGCGGCCACATCCAATCCGATAAAATGCGGTGCTAAAAGAATAATCGACTCCTGATTATCCATGGCTTGTTGCAAGTAGTGAAAATTCTTCAGCTGAACCTGTGCTTTGATTTCTTCCTCTGGCCCATACCAAATTAACCCCCGGTCCACAATGCTTTGGCAAAGCGCACGAATATGTTGTTTTTGCCATTGGGCGCGCTCTGCTTCACTGGCCTTAGGAAAGCTTAATTCTAAATTTTTCTTAACAATCCTAATGCGTCGTCGCATCACCAAGGGTGCAATTAGACTTAAAAAAGCCCCCACACGTAAGCGATTTTTTAGGGAGAGTTGCCCTAAAAAATGAAATAACTGATTAAGTGCTTTATATTTAAAGGAATGCTTCATGAACACTGGAAATGCAGCGAATGGTCATCGTGCTAGGTTAAAAATAGCAGTATACAACAAGACGATTGATTAGATGCCAGCTGAATAAATTGCGCTGGATGTGCAAGCCTAAGTGAAGAGCTAAGCCATGGCAGTTAGGGCGCTACCACCATGCCTCAGCACCAATCAAGTGATAAGAAAAGCGCAATCCGCCCACTCTCAGCGCTATGGCTTTGTCAATTGGTATACAATACCAAATTAATTTTCTACTGTTTTTTTAAAAAATATAAGGACGCTACTTAAAATGGCGCATAACGATTTTTTATTTACGTCAGAATCTGTTTCTGAAGGCCATCCGGATAAAGTTGCCGACCAAATTTCTGATGCCGTGCTAGATGCTATCTTAGCGCAGGATCCTAATGCACGTGTCGCCGCTGAGACGCTTTGTAGTACTGGTTTAGTGGTCTTGGCCGGGGAAATTACCACCACGGCGAATGTGGATTATCAAGCAGTGGCGCGTGAGACACTAAAGCGTATCGGCTACGATAACCCCGAATATGGTATAGATTATAAAACATGTGCAGTGCTGGTGGCCTATGACCGCCAGTCACCTGATATTGCCCAAGGCGTTGATCGCAGCGAGGAGAACATCCTCGATCAGGGGGCGGGTGACCAGGGCTTGATGTTCGGCTTTGCGTGTGATGAGACTGAGGATTTACTGCCAGCACCGATTTGGTATGCTCATCGCATTATGCAGCGCCAGAGTGAGCTACGCAAGGATGGTCGTCTCCCATGGTTACGCCCTGACGCTAAGGCACAGCTAACCTTCCGCTATATCGATGGTAAGCCAGCCGAAGTAGATACGGTATTAGTTTCTACTCAACATCACCCGGATATCACGCAAGAAGCGCTTAAAGAGCAGGTTAAAAGCGAGATTATTTTACCGAGTATTCCGGCTGAACTAATTACACCGGATACGAAGTTTATTGTTAACCCTACCGGTAAGTTTGTGATTGGCGGTCCTCAGGGGGATGCGGGCCTAACTGGTCGTAAAATCATCGTGGATACCTACGGCGGTGCTTGCCCACATGGGGGTGGCGCTTTCTCTGGTAAGGATCCCTCTAAGGTCGACCGTTCTGCTGCTTATGCAGCGCGCTATGTCGCTAAAAATCTGGTGGCTGCCGGCTTGGCGCGCCAGTGCGAGGTACAAGTCAGCTATGCTATCGGTATTGCTGAGCCGATTAATATCACCGTCTATACTAAGGGTACCGGTGTGATGCCGGATGATGAGATTGCAAAGCTAGTGCGTAAGCACTTCGATCTCAGACCGCGCGGTATTGTCGAGATGCTTGATTTGCTACGTCCGATTTATAACAAAACAGCTGCTTACGGTCACTTCGGTCGTAATGAGCCTGAGTTTACTTGGGAGGCCTTAGACCGTGTGCCTGCCTTAAAAGCAGAGCTCTAATATAATCTGCTATAATTATCAATTACTTAGGCTGACGAGGGGCGTTGCGACAGATTGATTATCTGCCAGGCTCGTCAGCACTAAACCATCTTATTATCCTAACGGCGCTCACCATATCTCTAGATTCAGAGTTGGTGGGCGTTTTTGTGTCTACTGACTCTCAATTTTATTTTTTAAAAAATTCTTAGGAGTATCAAATGGCCGATCAACTGAGTGCCAATATCAAGGCCCAGGACTATGTGATTAAGGATATTAGCTTAGCCGACTGGGGGCGTCGTGAGTTATCCATTGCTGAAACAGAAATGCCAGGTTTAATGGCAACGCGTGAAGAATATGCAGCCAGTCAGCCACTAAAGGGTGCGCGTATTGCGGGTAGCTTACACATGACCATTCAGACCGGCGTGTTAATTGAGACTTTGGTTGCCTTAGGTGCCGAGGTGCGTTGGGCTTCGTGCAATATTTTTTCAACCCAAGACCATGCGGCTGCCGCGATTGCTGCTCAAAATATCCCGGTTTTTGCCATTAAGGGTGAGACCTTGGACGAGTATTGGGCTTATTGCCATGAAATCTTTAATTGGCCGGGCGGTGCCGATCAGCAGGCAAATATGATTCTAGACGACGGTGGCGATGCGACGCTGTTATTGCATTTAGGTGCTAAGGCCGAAAAGGACCCGTCGGTGTTGGATAATCCAAGCAGTGAAGAGGAAAAAGCCTTATTTGCTTCGATTAAAAAGAAATTAGCCGAGGACGCTTCTTGGTACTCAGTCCGCCTTGCTCAAATTAAGGGTGTGACCGAGGAGACGACTACTGGTGTTAATCGTCTTTATCAAATGTCTAAAAAGGGTGAGTTAGCCTTCCCAGCCATTAATGTGAATGACTCCGTAACCAAGTCTAAGTTCGATAATCTTTACGGCTGCCGTGAGTCCTTGGTCGACGGCATTAAGCGCGCAACCGATGTCATGATTGCCGGTAAAATCGCCGTGGTAGTTGGCTTTGGTGACGTCGGTAAGGGCTGCGCCCAAGCACTGCAGGCGCTAAGAGCCCAAGTATGGGTAACGGAAATTGACCCAATCTGCGCCCTGCAAGCCTCAATGGAGGGTTACAAAGTCGTGACCATGGAAGAAGCTGCCGCTAAAGCAGATATTTTTGTGACCGCTACCGGTAATTACCATGTGATTACGCGTGAGCATATGGAACAAATGAAAAACGAAGCGATTGTATGTAATATTGGCCACTTTGATAATGAAATCGATGTCGCTAGCTTAGAGTCGCTGGAGTGGGAAGAGATTAAACCGCAGGTGGATCATGTGATTTTCCCTGATGGTAAACGGATTATTCTACTCGCGCAGGGTCGCTTAGTAAATTTAGGGTGTGCTACCGGTCACCCATCCTTTGTGATGTCTGCTTCCTTTACCAACCAGACCATTGCGCAAATTGAGCTCTTTTGTCATGGTGATAAGTATGAAAATGGTCAAGTCTACGTGTTACCTAAGCATTTAGACGAAAAAGTGGCGCGCCTTCACTTACAAAAACTCGGTGTTCAACTCACCACACTGAGCCAAGAGCAAGCCGACTATATCGGCGTGTCGGTGGACGGACCGTATAAGCCTAACCACTATCGTTACTAATGGTATAGGAAATTTTTTTCCTAAGCGTTCATACTATCAATGATTTAAGGTGATCCTGATTGCAATGCAGTCGGGATCACTGTTTTAGATTTTTTTACTCAATCTGAGGATAGGAGCATACCATGGATTTTATTATTGTTTGGCTGTTAAATGCCTTTGCCTTGATGGCGGTAGCCTTTGTGCTCAAGGGCGTGCACGTTGAAAACTACTTCTCGGCCTTTATTGCTGCAGCCGTGTTGGCTTTGCTTAATACTTTGGTCAAACCGATTTTGGTGATTTTAACCATTCCCATCACCATCGTGACCTTGGGGCTGTTTTTATTGGTCATCAACGGTTTTTTATTTTGGTTAGGTAGTAAGTTTTTAAAAGGCTTTGAAGTACGAGGTGGAGTTGCCTTTTTCTTGGCGCCAATCCTATACTCCCTCTTTACTTCCATCCTCAGCTATATTTTTATGAGATAACAGCATGAATCGAATTGAGACTGAGGGCTCTCGTTTTTTTAGTTTGGAGTATTTCCCGCCGCGAGAGCAGCACGCTCGTGAGCGACTGGTAGAAACCACCAAGCAGCTACTTGAAATTGATCCAGCGTATATCAGCGTGACCTATGGTGCGGGTGGTTCCACCCGTGAAGGCACTGAGGATACTGTGCAGATGGTGTCGAACTTAGGCTGTGAGGCGGTACCACATTTAGCCTGTGTGGGCAGTCAGCCGGAGGCAATTAGGGAGATTCTCGATAGTTATCAGGCCAAAGGCATTCGTCGTATTGTGGCGTTGCGGGGGGATATGCCTTCCGGTATGGGTTTGGCCGATTCACCCTTGCGTAATGCCGTGGATCTGGTGCGTTTGATTAGGGAGCACAGTGGCGATTGGTTTAGTATCAAAGTGGCCGCCTATCCAGAGATGCATCCCCAGGCGGAAAGCTTTGATGAGGACCTCGATCATTTTGTGGCCAAGGTCAATGCTGGCGCCAATATGGCGATTACACAGTATTTTTATAATGCCGATGCCTATTGGGATTTTGTGGATAGAGCGCAGGCTAAGGGCGTAACCATCCCGATTGTGGCAGGAATTATGCCAATTACCAACTATAGCAAATTGGCGCGTTTCTCAAAAATGTGCGGTGCTGAAATCCCACGCTGGATTGCTAAGCGCCTAGAGAGCTATGGGGATGATGTGCAATCAATTCGTGACTTTGGTCATGAAGTGGTGAGCAGGCTATGTGATGATCTACGTCGTGGTGGTGCGCCGGGCATACACTTCTATACGCTCAATCAAGCAGAGCCAGTATTGAAAATTTGCCGTGCCTTGCAAGCCCAGTAGTAAAAATTAAGCCCTTAGGTCGCTTGTCCTAAGGGCTTAATTGATTGATTAAAAACCGAGGGGTGCTTTATTAAGCTCGGAGAGCTTATCATTAATGGCAAAGATTCGACCGCGGATATCCTTGATGCCGACCGCGGCTAGACGGGCTGAATGCATTTCCAAATACTTCTGGGCATTGTGTCGGCTATCGAATAAATAAATCCCGCCCGCTGACTTATCGGCTTGGTTCTCAGTCCAGATTTTCCAGATTAAGCCCGGTTCATTATTAATTGACTTTGCTAAATCCTGCATCGCCGTATACATGGCCTTATCCCACGGTCCATCAAATGGAAAATCTACTTGCAAAATATAATTCATAACATCTCTCCGCTAGTTATCTAGTGTCAGACCTTAGTCTAAAGCCTATAGCACCATCGCCGCAATCCAGCCAAATACTAAGAGCGGGATATTAAAGTGAATAAAGGTCGGGATCACTGAATCGTAGATATGGTTATGCTGACCGTCCACATTTAAACCCATGGTAGGCCCGAGGGTTGAGTCTGAAGCGGGTGAACCCGCATCACCGAGGGCGCCGGCGGTACCAATTAAGGCGACGGTAGCAGCGGTTGAAAAGCCCATGGCCATGCAGATCGGCACATAAATTGCCGCAATAATGGGTAGGGTGGAAAAGGAGCTGCCAATACCCATGGTCACCAATAAACCAACCAATAACATCGCTAGTGCAGCCATGCCTTTATTACCGGCAAAGAGCTCAGCCGAGGCACTAACCAGGCTATTGATTTCGCCGGTAGTTTTCATCACTTCGGCAAAGCCCTGAGCAGAAATCATAATAAAACCAATCATTGCCATCATGCGTAGGCCGTCATTAAACACGGCATCAGCATCACGCCAGCTGATAACACCGAAGGCAATAAAGATGGTAAAACCAATCATCGCACCTAATAGTAAGGAGCCGGTGCTGAGTTGAATCGCAAAGGAACCAATAATGGCGATTAAAGCAATTAGATTGTTGTAGCGCTGGCTTTTATTATTGCCACTTTCTTGCTTGTCATTACTGGTGTTAGTCAGAGGTTTATTTTCATAATGGCGTGGTTTACGATAGCTAATAAAGAGCGCAACCAATAGACCAAAAGCCATTCCAAGGGCAGGGATTGACATCACGCCCATGACATTTAGACCAGAGGTGTCCATGCCGGCTTTATCGATATTACCTAAAAGAATTTGCTTTAAGAAAATCTCACCGAAACCGTAAGGTAGGTACATATAGGTCGTCACTAAGCCAAAGGTGAGTACGCAAGCAATCGCGCGACGGTCGATATTTAAGCGATTAAATACCATAATTAACGGTGGAATAATCAAAGGAATAAAGGCAATGTGAATCGGTACTAAGTTTTGGCTCATCACACCCATAATCGCCAGAATAGCAATTAGCAACCACTTAACCCGAGCACCGGCACTTTGCGTTTTATCTAAGCTCTCAATAACACGATTGGCAATGGCACGTGGTAAACCAGAGTAGGCAATCGCCATCGCAAACGCCCCAAGCATCACATAAGAGAGGGCGATTTGAGCGCCGTTAGCTAGGCCGGTTTGAAAAGCTTCCAAGGTCGCTTTAAGACCTAGACCCGCTAGCAGTCCGCCTGATAAGGCACCGACTAATAAACTTAAAACAACGTGTACTCGAGCTAAGGATAGAATCAGCATAACAAGTACCGCGAGGACGACAGCATTCATGACATACTCCGTGAGTGTGTAATTCAAATTGTAAAGCTTGAATCATAACGTAAGCAAAGAAAGCTGTGTTTTAAACTGGCGCCTGTGGAGAAATTTTTGTCAAAGGCGCTGCCTGAGGGACGGCAGTTGTGCGCACATTGGCAGCGAGGTGATGCATTGCATCATTTGAATGGTGGTGAGGGGTGATATGAAGCACCCCTAGGGTGCTAGCAGTGAGAGGCTGAAAATACGGATGGCTGCAGCGCAAAACTTGCGACTCGCTATGCTAGTAGCGTTGAAGATCAGACCCGATTCCAGGGGGCTAACATCAACAGTCTGGCTAAACCGCAGAACCCGGTTAGACCAGCGACTAATAAACCCGCACCGGCAAAGGCGCTTAAAATGTACCAAGCTGGATTAATCCATGTACCTAAAACAACCCCTAAAATTACCATCAAACCCACAGCGATTTGAACTTGGCGCTGTAGCTCTAACGGTGCATTAGCGACGACTTCCACAGGAAGACCTTGCTTTTGCCAGCTGTCAATACCGCCCTCAAGAATGTAAAATGCCTTTGCTTGTTGTGCGGCGGCAGCTAGTTTATTTGCATTTGTGCGGGTACGCATACCGGATTGACATAAGAAAATCACAACGCGGTCAGCCGGTAGTTGGACGGTTGATAACTCGTCTACCGTGTGATTAATGGAGTCAGGAATATGGCGATTGCGATATTCAGCCGCTGAGCGAATATCAACTAAGATAGCGCCTTCTTTAACCAGTTGAGCAGCCTGCTCGGCAGTAATGAGTGCTAAAGTCATAGGTCAAATCAAAAATAAATAAGGTTAATGGTGTCCTAGTGCGGACTAGGGACAGAAAATCTCCTTGAGCGAAGTCACGATCTTAAACACACGCTCATCGATAATACGATAGTTAAGCGTTTGCGCCTGGCGACGGTAATCAATCAAACCCTCTTTGCGCATAATCGCAATATGTTGGGATAAGGCGGATTGGCTAAGACTCGAATACTGATGAATCTGACCAACACTCATCTCAGCATTTTCAGCGAGTAGACAGAGAATTAACAGTCGATGCGGATTACCTAGGGTTTTGATAAAATCCGCAGCGTCTTTGGATAAAGTTTCTAAATCTTTGGCTTCAATGTTCATATTATCTTTTGCTATTTTAGTATATTGTGAAATACAAATCAAGGTTAAAGGGAAAACTCCTAACAGCAACTCTAAATTATACTGTTTCTCAGGCTAATTCAGCGTCTTAACTGTCAATAGGATGCTTCAGTTTGTAAGCTTTTATAACCGCTTTAATACGCCAATCTGCGACTAAAGTATTAGGCTGGTTATAGCCACTACAGATTCTATCATTAGCAGCTGAAAATTTACAGATCAGATAAAGCACTAAGCATGATTTTTCGCATGCTTAATGCTTTTCTGAGATTGATGCCGATTTGTATGGCGGGAGGTTGGCTTAAATGAGTTTTTGTCTGAGCTTCATTGTCACCCACTCGCTCACGATCACCGTCGCAAAGATGACGATAAGAATCATCGTCACTTTAGGCCAAGCCAGTGTATTGAGGGCTGCATTCAGCTTTAAACCCATACCACCCGCACCGACTAGACCGAGTACGGTGGATTCACGGATATTAATATCCCAACGGAAAACGCAAATACCAGCTAGGGTAGGTGCGATTTGCGGAAACACGCCCCATGTAATCACCTGAGATGGTTTGGCACCCGTGGCGATAATTGCTTCCACTGGTTCTTGACGAATTTCCTCAATCGCCTCATACAGCAATTTACCGATAAAGCCGATCGAACGTAGTGCAATCGCAATGATGCCGGCTAGTACCCCGGGGCCTAAAATTGACACCAATAATAAAGCCCAAATTAATGAGTTAATCGAGCGTGAAGAGACGATAATCAGTAGCGCAAGGGGTCTTAATAGCGCTGCACTCGGTGTGGTGTTACGTGCTGCTAAAAAGGCCACAGGCACTGCCAAGATTGCGCCCAATAAGGTACCTAGGGTAGCGATATTTAAGGTCTCCCAGAGAGGCCACCAAAGCTCTTTCATGGACTGCCAGTTGGGCGGGAACATGCGACCACCAATATCCTGCATTTGGCGTGGCGCATCCATTACAAAGGCCCAAATCGTGTCTTTGGTCATTACTTGGAAGGTCCATAGCACAAAGGCAATGGTCACCAACCAAAGCATAAAAACAGTGGCATTTTGTACGGGAGTGCGCTTATGCCATTGGCGCATTGTTTGAGTATTAACACTTAAACTACTACTCATAACATTTTCCTACGAACAATACTGGAGCAGTATTCAGCAATCATGACGACCGCAATAATTAAGAGCAAAATCGCCGCAGCAGAGCTGTACTCATAGCGATCCATGGAGGTGCCCAAGGTACCACCAATACCGCCTGCACCGACAATACCAATGACCGCCGATTCGCGGAAATTAATATCGAGACGATACAGTGAGAGACCGACTAAGCGCGGCAGACATTGAGTCAATACGGCAAAGTCTAAGGTTTGTATGAAACTAGCACCCGTGGCTTCCATCGCTTCCAATTGAGAAGTTTGGATTTCTTCAATATCCTCTGCCAAGAGCTTGGCTAAAAAGCCGATAGTGGCAAAGCTTAGGGTTAGAAAACCCGCAAAAGCCCCAAAGCCAAATAAAGCCACCATAAAAATGGCCACGATAATTTCATTTAAGGTTCTGGAAATAGCGATAATGCCGCGGCATAATAGATAAATCCAGGTGGGGCTCAAGTTTTTTGCGGCACCGATGGCAATGGGAATAGAGATAATGATGCCGGCCGCGGTTGAGGTCAGCGCCATTGTTAAGCTCTCTACCATGCCTTGCCAAATATCGGCACTGCGGGTAGTGAAGTCAGGGCTTAAAAAGCCTTTAATAAAAATCCACGCACGCTCCCAACCTTGGCTTAAGCGGACCCAGTTAATCTCAAGGGAGCCGATACTTAAGGCCAAATAAATAACAGCCCCAAGCAGTAAGCCATAGCGAGTTAATGGATTACGAATAAAAGGTGGCTTTTTCCATTGGCTAGGATAGGCGGGCGGCATCAAGGAATTAGACGGATTATTCATCAATGTCAATCCTTTAAGCCGCAGAGACGGCAGCATCTTTTAGCGCCGTTGAGCTATCTTCGGTTTCAGAGTCAACGGTGCTTTGAGCAGCGATTTTCTTACAAATAGCGGTCCAGTCCTCATCGCCATAAATGGTACTGAGTACGGTGTCATTGAGCGCTTTAGCAGGCCCATCAAATACCACTGAACCGGCACGTAAACCGACGATGCGTGGCAAGAACTCGCTTGCTAGCACCACATCATGAATATTAATAATGGCAGCAAGGCCACGTTCACGACATAGTTCGATAATGAGACGCATGATTTGCCGCGAGGTCTTAGGGTCTAAGCTAGCAGTCGGTTCATCAATCAGTAATAGATCGGGGCGCTGAATTAAGGCACGGGCAATACCGACACGTTGACGCTGACCGCCGGACAGCTCATCAGCACGGTTGTTTTCTTTACCTTTTAGACCAACGCGGTCTAATAATTCATAGGCTTCGCTAATATCTTCTGGGTTAAAGCGACGAAACCAGCTATTCCAAAAGCCCATCTGTCCCAAGCGACCGGATAGGACATTTTCCATCACCGTTAGACGCTCAATCAAGGCATATTCTTGGAAGATCATGCCAATACGGCGACGTTCATGTCGCAGTTGCTTTTTGGATAATTTGTTGAGATCGTTACCTTGAAGCAAAATAGCGCCATTGCTGGGCTCGACTAAGCGATTAACACAACGGATAAGGGTTGATTTCCCTGCGCCTGAAGGTCCAATCAGGCCAATTACTTCACCTGATTGGACTTCAAGGTTGATCCCCTTAAGCACTGGTTCATTAGTGTTGTAGCGCTTTTCAAGGTCAACAAGTTTAAGCATTAATATACCTTTAAATTATTTGCAGTCGTAGCTGACGTTCATGGCGGCATCAATGTCACGCACAACTTTCCAGTGTTCTTTAAAGGAAATAGGCATGAATTTTTCCTGTGGTGGGTTCACATGGTTAAATTCCTTAGCTAAGCCTGTACCTTCCCAATTAAAGTTGAAGAATGCAGCTTTTACTTTTTCAGCTAACTCTGGCTTTAAGTTATACACATAGCCATAGCCTGTGGTTGGGAATGACTGCGATTTATAGATAGATACGAGCTGATCAGCTTTTACAACATCACGCTCAAGCATACGAGATAAGACGGAGTTGGCAATGGCAGCAGCAGGGTAGTCTTTATTGGCAACACCTAAGATAGAGTTATCGTGCTTACCGCTAAATACGGGTTCAAAGTCTTTGCCGGCCTCCATCTTAAACTCTTGTTTTAATAGCGCTGAGGGCGCTTTATAACCAGAGTTGGAAGTTTCTGAGGTAAAGGCTAGTTTTTTGCCACGAATATCTTCTACTTTTTCAATGCCGCTACCGGGGTAGGTTAGGATTTCCATTTCATAGCCATAACGGTCGTCGTTAGAAGCCATCATGGCAAACGGTACAAAACCAGCGCAGTTAACAGCTAATGGGTTAGAGCCAGTGTTAAAGCCCGCAACGTGTAAACGACCAGCGCGCATCGCCTCTAATTGAGCGGCATTGCTTTGTACTGGGAAGAATTGAACTTTTTTACCGGTTTCGGCAGCTAAGTGATCAATAAACTCTTTCCACACTTCAGCGTAAACAGCCGGATCCTCAACGGGTGTATAAGAAAATACTAAGGTCGCTGGGTCAATCCAATCTTTAGGATCGGTTGGCGCATCTGCCACTAAATCACCGTCCGCATCGGTAAAACGTGAGTCGAGGGCGTGGCTGCTAAAGGGTAAAACAGCAAGTAAGGTGGCTAGTGCCAGGTTTTTGAAGTTGAACATTCCGTGTCCTTTTCAGTTGGTTGTAAGTAAAGTGTCGATTAATGACATGATGTTAGCAATGTATTATTTCAGTTTCATGAATGGAAAAAGAGGAGTCCGGGAGAGCTCAGTGTCTTGATTCGAAACAGCAAGTTAAGGCTTTCGAATTTCAGCCGGTGTGCAGTGAAAATATTGTTTAAAAGCTTGAGTGAAATTAGAGACGTGCTTGTAACCGCATTCGTATGAGATTTCACTGATGCTGAGTGTGTTTTGCCTTTTATATGGTTTAGGAGTTTGGCAGCGCTATTTACGTGAGGCGAAAACTTCGATATTGATATGATGGGAGATTAATTCAAAACGGCGTGAATTAACTCACGCCGTTGATTGCTGTAAAAGGGATGAATGATTACGCCGCATCTCTATGGTAGTGGCGCAAAGCATGCTCTTTACGACGTCCCTCGCTAAAGGCTGAGATTCGTTTCAAGTAACCAATGACGCGGGAGCCGTAATCAATGTCCGTCGAGCCACAATGGCTGCAAGTCTGTAAGGTACGTTTATCAATGTGATTGCAGCTATTACAAATAGTGATTTTGACGTTAATGCAAAAGTAATTGCAACCTGTGCGAGCAGCAATATCAAAGAGTGATTTATAACCCTGTTGGCTTAGTGCTTCATCTAGGTTTAAATGTAGTGCTGAGCCACCATCTAGGTAATCGACTAACTCGCTACCATGCAGTAAAAATTTATCTAGCGCATTAAGCCGTTCATCCTCGACCGGATAAAAATAGGAGTTATAGCATTCGCGAGAAACTTTATAGCCGTCTTCGCTATCCCATTTGGCATTTTTAACACCTAAGTTTTCTGCTGGGACAAACTCCGTATTAAAGCGGACACCATAATGTGCCGATGCTTTTTTATTGGCTTCAAAAATTGTTTTTAAGCGGCTTTGTACAAAGTCAATATACTCGGGGTTATAGCTCGCTTTAATGCCTTGAGATTCTGCTGCCTCAACCATACCATTAATGCCAATCGTGAGAAACTGTTTGTCCATACTGATAAAACCGGCATCATAAACTGAGAGCATACCAGCTTTTAAATAGTCTTCCATTAATTGGCGGTAGGCGTATTGATAACGGTGGATTTTATCTATTTCAGTGGCAAGATCACGTCCATCTTGCTCTAGTCTATTCATATTAAGTGTGATGACGTTGATTGATCCGGTCGCAACACCACCTGCACCTAAGGTATAGGAAAAGGTGTGGTCTTCGATTTCGTTGCGTAAGCGGCAGCAAGAGGCTAATGAATCTGGGTTGTCGGAGAGGTAAATAAAAAAGGAATTACCTTCTGACAGCTCCTTTGCCAAGTGTTCGGCAAAGCTTTGATCTTTGCATTGACCGTTTCCTGTTAGCATGGCCGCTGTTACGACGGGAAAGGTCAGAATAGATTTTGTGCGCTCTTGATTAAACCACGTTAGGAAAAAGTCCTGCAAGCGCGAGACACTTTCCCAAACCGGTTTGCTGAAATCCGGAAACACAAAGTTGCCGAACATAGCATCAAAGTAGTATTTATCATAAATAGAGATATTCCAAAAAACACTTTGATAACCTCGTGCGGCAGCTGGTTGGTTGATACTATAAACAACATGCTGTAAGTGATTGGCTATTTCGTTGGAGTGTGTATCTAAGTAATTATCGCCATAATCTTGTCGAGCAAAATAGTCAAAATAGCTTAGAAACTCAACTGTGGCTACGGCACCGGCAAACTGTGCACTGATTGCGAAGACTAGATTGACAAATGAGCCACAAAAAGAATCTAAATGCTTTGGTGCTTTTGATTCACCGCCCAGTTTAGTTAAACCATCATGTAAAAATGGATAAAGCGTTACGGATACACAATAGGGCTTTAAGCTGGTTTCATCGTGCACATAAATTTCATGCGCTTCAATTTGGCGAATATATTCATCAGCCCATTCTTGGCCAAAAATCTCGTTGATTTTTGCACTCACCTGTGCACGATTAATTTGAATAAGAAAGTCTTTAAGTAGCTCACTTTCCATGGTAGCAATATTTTTATGGGTGACATTAGCATTGGCATCCATGGTTGAGCCGTCGGCCGCATTATGAGCGGCCATATAGTTCCGCATAAAATCGAGTTTAGCGCTGATTTGAGTGGGGCTGAGGCGTATCATTTTTAATATCCTTCCAATAAGTAGATGAGTGGGTAACTGACTATTTGTAAAATAAGTGATTTAGGAGCGTGCCGTTTTTTAAATCGATAAAGCGTTGGTTAGTGCTTGATTGATCTAGGCCACCAAGTTCCGGAATCCATGGCCCAGTTTTTAAATAATCTAATAGCGGCAGTAATTGCGCAGGTACTTGCTCTTTTTCTAAACCAGTATATAAACAAGTTTTTAAATTAGCTTGGCGGGACAAGGCTAAATAGACTGTTAATTCATCGGGGAGCCATTCGCCGCCCATAAATAAAACACAAGAGATTAAGTTACGATATTGCTGCAAGCGTCGACTGAAATGTTCAATGCTTAATATCTCACCTGAGTTCGCTTTCCAAGTGTCAGCGCTATGACACCCTTTGCAACGTAGTGGGCAGCCTGTAAACTGATAGGCGAGTGATACTTCACCAGGCACCTCAATCCACACAACCTCCTCATGTTGGTATCTTAAATTTCTCATATCACTATATATTGTGGTTGTTTATAAAAAATAACTATATGTAGTGTTTTAGTGATTATTACTAGGTGTATTGATAAAAACAAGCAAGGAAACTTTGGCTTGTTGACTCAGATCAAGATAAAATAAAAAGCCAGAAAAACACGAGATGATAAAAGTCTCAAAAGTACTTGTTTTAATTGAGAAAAAGGCTATACTAAAAGTGATTCATGGATGATGTGTGTGTTTTTACACAACAATAATTCAGCCACAAAAGCTAATACGCTTGACAGCATAAAATATATAGCTCATAATTCATATCTTTCCCAGTTAAGGGAGCTAGGGATAACCCCTAGCGAAGCAAAGTTTCAGTCAGATGCGGTGGCTTCAAAGCAACACGCTAAAATTTATTTTCAAATATTTTTTAAAAAAGTGTTGACAAATAGATTTAGATGATTCATAATTTAAATCTTTGTTGCTCACGAAGCAGCGCTGATGGCAACAAGCTAAGCGATTCGTTAGGATGGTTTAGCTGGTTGAAATCAACCAAGTGTTCTTTAACAATTTAAACAACCGATAAGTGTGGGCACTTAACATGGTGAGCGACCGCCGTTTCACGACGGTGAGCGAAATAAATTATGTTTTAAGTGCTTATGCTTAAGTTATGAAGAAATAGTAAGGTTATATCCTTGTGTGATATGANCTGTTTTATTTCTTTTGAGTACTAAAGTAATTAAGCGAAGATAGGTAGTTGCTACGGTGATTATCTATCGCAGTCAATGCAGAGATTAAACTGAAGAGTTTGATCCTGGCTCAGATTGA
>NZ_AQVB01000014.1 GCF_000372065.1 Oligella urethralis DSM 7531 | reverse complement strand
AGCTCCGGATCGGAGAGGCTATGCCATTGACCCAATAGGACTGCCTTAAACATGGCGAGCACGGGATAACTCGGACGACCTTGTTGAGTCGTCAATCGACGCTGCTTTTGTGAATTGAGGTAGCGTTCAATCGGTCGCCAATCAATCACTTGATCTAACTTAAGCAACGGAAAACGGTCGAGGTGTTTGGCAATACGGGCTTTGGCGGTTTGTTGAAAAAAACTACTCATGGGACTGAAGTAAGAAAGCAAGGAAATAAGCCATATTTTAGGAAGTTTGAGGGGTTATTGCAAAGGTCTCAAGTTATTAGCCGGTGAATTAGCGGCACGTGATCAGTATTTTATCCATTCACGCATGTATGCTGAGTGGGGTTATAACAAGTTATTTGAACGCATCGATCATGAAATGGATGATGAAACAGGTCACGCACATGACTTTATTCGTCGTATTTTGATGCTTGGTGGTACCCCTGTGGCAGCACCTTCAGAAGTTAACATCGGCTCGGATGTGGTGCAGATGCTGAAAAATGACTTGAAACTCGAGTTAGAGGTTCAGGCTAATCTTAAAAAAGGCATTGTGCTTTGTGAAAAGCACCAAGACTATGTGACTCGTCAAATGCTGGTTGAGCAGTTAAAAGACACTGAAGAGGATCATGCACATTGGCTTGAGCAGCAGTTAAACCTCATTGACCATATGGGTCTTAAAAACTACTTACAGAGCCAAGTTTAATAAGGAGCTTGTATGAAAGGCGATCGTCAGGTTATACAGGCTTTAAATAAAACGCTACGAGTGTATTTAACCTCAATTAACCAGTACTTTTTGCATGGTCGCATGCATAAAAACTGGGGCTTTGATGCCTTAGGCAAGCATATCTACAAGGAATCCATTGCTGATATGAAGTTTGCCGACGACATCATTGAACGCATTTTACTGCTAGAGGGTCTGCCAAACTTACAGGATCTCGGTAAGCTTTACATTGGTGAAAGTCCGGTTGAAACCCTTAGCTGCGACATCAAAACCGAAGAGCTTAAGGATGAGGTGCTGATGGAATCGATCAAGCTAGCGGAGGAGTTAGAGGACTTCGTGACGCGTGATCTTTTAGAAAAGCTAAAAACGCATAATGAAGACCACTGGGACTGGCTACAGATGGAGCTTGAGCTGATCGAGGAGCTTGGCACAGAAAACTATCTACAAACCGTGGTAGAAAGAACGCCCGAATAGCGTATTTAAAGCCAACACAAAAATAGCCGAGATAAATTATTATCTCGGCTATTTTACTGCTTACAAACTGAAATCTAACTAGAGTTTAACTGTCTCGCTCAAATCACTCACTTCCACTGAACGTAGCTGAGGGTTTTTGAGATAGGAACTCGCTACCTCAGCACAGCAGCCACAGCAGGTCGCTACACCTAATTCCGCCTGCAAGTCACTGAATGAGTTTACTGTGCCTGCTGCCACACTCTCCTGAATCTGGCGATCTGTAATGGCATTACAAAGACAAACGTACATAAAGTCTCCCCCTGAAACAGTACTATACTGCTGATGCTTCTATGCTTGCGGCCTATCACTAACAACTAAATCAAAAGCTACTGCAAATAGAAGATCGACTCAGATTAAAATATATCATTGTGTTCATCATTAAAACTATACATAATGATAACGGTTCTCATTATCAAACTCAAGTACTACCGGTCTTTTTTACAACAAATGAGTGACACTACTTATTGAGACATACAATCGCTCTTCACTCTCACTGATAAGCCAAAAGCCATCAAAAATGCTAGCATATAGCATAGTAACTGAGCAATTTATAGTCATGAGTCAAAGCAATCAAAATCACGATGATGCTATCCGCTTTCAAGGTCGCTTTTGGATTGAGCGCCATCATGGTACCTTTTTAGGCCCTGGTCGGATTGAGCTATTGGAACAAATCGAATCAGGTCGTTCCATTGCCGAAGCCGCTCGACAACTTGGCATGGGCTATAAAACGGCATGGGATATGCTAAATGCGATTAATACCCTCGCGGATGAACCGGTGGTGATTAGTATTAAGGGTGGTCGACGAGGTGGCGGCTCTCGCATCACTGACTATGGTAAAAAGTTGATTGCATTTTATCGTCACATTGAAAGTGAATACCAGGCGATGCTGATATCCCTAGAGCAGCGCTACGCTAATATTAATGATTTTGCCGTTGAGCCAAGTCCACGCTTGCAACTTCGTACCAGTGCTAGAAATCAGCTATCGTGTAGTATCCAAGCCCTAGAAAAACGGGGACATCGTATTATGGTGCGCTTAAATCTGGGCGCAGCGCAAGAAATTCAGGCCATGATTACCCAAAAAAGCATTGATGAAATGAAGCTTTCTGTAGGTCAACAAGTCTTTGCGCTAATTAAAGCACCCATGATCTCGCTCAGTCAAGACAGTACAGAGGCCTTAGAGGGCGTACTAGAGGCAGTTGATCGAGATGAGGCAGGCGGGGCTGAACTACTAATTCATCTTAAAAGCGGTCAAACCATCGCTGCCATGATTGATGATGCATCCCAAGCCCCAGAATGCGGCGCAACCGTTTACGCCGCCTTTGATCCTAAGCAGGTGATTATTGCCACCTTTTAATCAGTTGATGGCTGTTTAGACCTTGGTGCCAACAATCACGTGTGAGGCCTTGATAATAGCTGTCGCCTTAACACCGGGTGCTAAGCCTAAATTATCCACACTTTGATTGGTCACAATGGTCGTAATCACCATGCCCGGCGCTACTTCAAGTGCTACCTCAGCATTCACTGCGCCCTTATTTAATTCGGTCACGGTACCGGTTAATTGATTACGCGTTGAAAGCTTAACACCTTCTAAGTCTGTTGCTAGAATCACCGACGAAGCCTTCACCAAAGCAAAGGCTTTAGCACCCTCAGTGAGGCCTAAATGCGCCGTACTTTCTTTAGTGATAATGGCTGTGATTAAAGCACCATTAGCAATTTCGAGTGTCACCTCGTCATTAACTGAACCGGAAGTGATGGATTTTACGGTACCTTCAAATTGATTGCGTGCGCTGGTTATCATAAACTCTCCTAAAGCTTAAAACTATCAAAATCTCTTTGACAGGCGTCCATAATTTGTTGCCAAGCGTGCTCTTTGCCAAGCTTCGCTTGCATCTGACGGAAAGGCAGACGCTCGCTAATGACGCCTCGCCCAAAGAGAATTATATGATCAGCCAATGCCTTGATATCCTCTAAATCATGGGTAATCATCAGCATCGGCACATTAAATCGCTCTTGTATTTGAGCTAATTCCTCGCGCATTCTAACACGCAACATCACATCAAGCGCTGACAGCGGTTCATCTAATAATAACAGATCTGGCTCGGTTAATAAGGCTCTTCCCAACGCCACGCGCTGACGCTGCCCACCAGATAATTGACTCGGCAAACTGTAGGCCAAATCGGCTATACCTAAAGTCTCCAGCATGGTCATGGTTTTTTCTTTAGCGGCTGCGCCAAGCGGCAAAGGCCAGTGACGCAGGGAGTAAGCGGTATTTTCCAAGACATTCATGTGGGGGAAAAGTGCGTAATCCTGAAACACAATACCAATACGTCGTCGATGCGGTGGCACAAAAATATTTTTTTCGCTATCAAATAGCACTCGATCAGCGAGTTTTATAAAGCCTTTGCTCGGTCGAATCAATCCAGCAATCACCTGCAATGTTACGCTTTTACCGCAACCCGAGGGGCCAAAAACCACCGTACGATCCGTGGCTGTCTCAAACTCCACCGACATAGGGAATTCACGCTTATTTCTGCCCGATTTTTGCTTAAGATTGAGCTCAAACTTAACGCTTAAATGCATCGTTCTAGTCCACTAACGCTTCGGTGCCAAGCAATAACCGGATGCCGCAAGAATAGTCACGCACACAACAGATATCAGCAGCACTAAAGCGTTTGCGCGGAAATCATCACCTGCCTGTACCGCATCATATACCGCCATCGACAAGGTTTGCGTGCGCCCTGGCAAATTACCAGCAAGCATTAAAGTCGCACCAAATTCGCCCATTGCGCGGGCAAAGGCTAATAAGACACCGGCGGTAATACCGCGCGCTGCCAGCGGTAAACTCACCCGAAAAAACACGCCAAGTCCTCTGGAACCCAGCGTGCGTGCCGCATATTCGAGATTTTTCTGTACATCCTCAAAGGCCGCCCGTGCCGATTTAAAGACTAAGGGGACTGCTACTACCGTCGCAGCCACCACTGCGCCCTGCCAAGTAAAGACCAGCTGTAGACCAAAGACCTTTTCTAACCACGGACCAAAAGTACCGCGACGTCCAAACAGCACCAATAGATAATAACCTAGGACGGTTGGCGGTAAGACCATAGGCAAGGTAAGTATCGCATCCACCACGTTTTTTCCGAAAAAGTTAAAACGGGCTAGGACCCACGCAAAAATAATACCCAAGAGAAAGGCGAAAAACGTTGCGTAGATAGACACCTTAAGCGTCAGCTTTAAGGCGTTTAAGTCTTGAGGACTAAACCACTCCATGCAATACTACCTTGTTGTAACGGCTATCAATCAAACTACTTATCCATGTCCTTAATAGGAATAAAGCCGTACTTCGCTAAAATCGCCTGACCCTCATCGGATAGGACATAAGCAATAAAATCAGCAGAAACTTTAGATTTAGTCTGTGTGGTTTCAGCGATAGGATAAACGATAGGATTAGGTACCCACTCACCAGCTTTTTCACCAGCAGCCACCGTAGGGATAACTAAAGCCACGTTTACCTTATCCTCATCCTGCTTGGCATCGGTAGAAAATACAAAGCCTGCTTCAACTTCACCACGGCTCACGTAGCTCAAACTCTGACGCACGTTAGATGCAAGTACTAATTTAGGCTCAACCTTTTCCCATAGACCCTCTTTTTGCAGGGCGGCACGCGCATAACGAGCATTAGGCGTGGTATCCGGATTACCCATCGCAATATGCTCAACATTATCCGCTGTTAATTGCTCTAATGAATCAAAGCTAAGCTTACTATCTTTAGGCACAATCAATACCAAGCCATTGCCGATAAAATCGACACGGCTATCCTTTTTGACCATACCCTCTTCCACGGCCTTATCCATGGTTTGCTGATCAGCTGAGGCAAACACATCCACCGGTGCGCCCTGAAGAATCTGCTGCAATAACGTACCTGAAGCACCGAAGTTGAACTCTACTTTGTGCTCAGGATTTTTAGCTTCAAAGGCTTTACCGAGTTCGGTATAAGCATTTGTCAGGCTAGCAGCAGCAGAAACCGCAATCGTATCCGCCACCGCAAGTGGAGAAATCAAAACAGCACCAAGTGCTGCCATTGAAAGTAAAGTACGCTTCATCTAAAAGCTCCTAATCGAATTAAGGGGGAATCGAATTAAGGGGGAATGATGATGGCGGGTAAAAACCATCAGCATACGATATATTAATCAAAATATATCACTATCAAACTATCTACCAATAATGGTATTTTATGATATGTGACATTCAAAACGCAATCATTTCAATATATTTTTAAAAATATATCGAGTTCGATATTAATCCTTAGGATAGATAGATGATTTATATGCCAGATAGTTTGCTTGAGTATTACTTACTTGAAGATATCAGTATGGGCGACCTAACGACCCGCAGCCTTGGCCTACACGGAAAACTAGGCCGGATGACATTTACTAATCGCCGGCCCACAACCACAAGCGGCATTAAACTGTCCGAGCGTCTTTTAAACAAACTCGGGTTAAAGGTCACCGCAGCGCTTGCAGATGGCATGAATATCACTGAGCCGCAAGTACTTTTGTGTGCAGAGGGTGATATCGCCGCCCTGCATCAAGGCTGGAAAGTGGTACAAAACATCCTCGAATGGAGCTGTGGTGTGGCCCATGCTGCCTCTGAACTGGTACAACAAGCACGCACGCAAAACCCACAGCTACAAATCGCCTGCACCCGCAAAAGCATCCCCGGCACTCGGCTGTTGGCTACCGCAGCCCTTTGATTGGCAGCAGCATATTGAACAATTACGTCACAGCGCGCCCGAGAAAAAAATCATGGTAGAAGCGGACAACATGAGCGAAGCGGAACTAGCTATCAAAGCAAAGCCCGACATCATCCAACTTGATAAATTCAGCCCACAGCAGATCCTTGAAGCACTGAATCTAGCAGCACAACAAGGATTTCGGGGGCAACTCATTGCCGCTGGCGGTATTAAGCTCAGCAACATCCAGGACTATGCAGCCACGGGAGTACCTGTGCTAGTCACCTCCTCACCCTACTATGCTAAGCCTGCTGATATTAAGGTCACGCTTAAGCCTAACTAAGCCTATAGTGCTCAAATAAACAGCAACGGGTACAACCATCTGAGCCTCGTTGCGCCATACAACAGAAGCTTAAGCCATGCGACGATTGCTAAGCATTGCGCTAGTGGGAAGGCATCAGCAATCGTCGCCCCCAATACCACTAGCTCACAACTAATTTACGCTCTCTTGCGCATCCTCCGCAAATGGCGACGATTCCTCATTCTCAAAAAACTCCGATATCCCATCTTCAAATTCAATCGCTTCGGACTCCATCGCCTGACTGCGATTTTTTGACCAAATCATCTTAAGCTCGCGCGCATGGACCTCGCAAATCGTCCTCACCACACCCTCATCATCCGTGTATTGACGATTTTTAATGCGTCCACGCAACCATAGCTTATCGCCGACATCCATATAGTCACTGACGCGCTTTGCTAGGGCACCCTTAAACAACACCGTATGCCATTGGGTATCACTCAATAAAGCGCCATTACTACGATCGCGCCACTTCTCAGTGGTTGCCAATGAAACCCGTAAGTGCGGCTTACCATCTTGAAAATATCTAAGCTCCGGCTGATGACCTAAATTACCCATCAAAACAACTTCATTAATGCAAGATGTCATATCCATCTCCTCTACTGTCGGATTAAAAAAGGCGCGGCTCGCTGAGTTGCTAGCTCATGGACTGCGCCAAGGCTGATGCCTCATTTATCACTTTAGAGCAAAGAGCGCGCGTTGCCATCTGTAGGCGGAGCTATTTGTCCACCCTAACAGTAAGCGCTATTGAAGCAAATTTAGGTCTAGCAATCTTGATTTGATTAATTTAAGATGAATGGTATTGTTCACAACAACCACAAGAGGATATGCGATGGCTATTGTATATGAACTACACCCCGACGATCCGCAACAACGACTCATCAACCAAGCCGCCGGGCTATTAGCGAATGGCGGTATTTTAGCCATACCGACGGATTCCAGTTATGCCCTTGTTGCCCGCTTAGATGATAAAAACGCCGCCGACAAATTACGTTCTCTACGCGGTTTAGACGATCGCCATCACTTGACGCTAATGTGCCGCGATTTATCAGAGATTGCCAAATTTGCTCATGTGGATAATCAACAATACCGTCTATTAAAATCAGCCACCCCAGGTCCTTGGACCTTTATTTTAGAAGCGACCAAGGACGTGCCGCGCCGGGTACACCATCGTTCTCGTAAAACCATTGGCATTCGTGTACCCGCTCATAAAGTCACGCTGATGCTTTTGGAAACCCTGGGTGAGCCACTGTTAGCCACCACCTTTATCGCCCCTGAGGAGAACGAACCTTTTACCAATATCGAGGACTTTGCTGCAGAGTACAAGCACGAGCTTGCTGGTATTATCGATGCTGGTCCATGTCGTGGCGTTGGTACTACCGTGATCGATTTAACCCAAAACCCGGCAGAGATTGTGCGTCGAGGCTCCGGCGACCCAGCCGCCATTGGTCTATAGCTTATTAGCTAGTGCCCCGATTTTCTTTATTTTAAGATGAATTTTTCATGTAAACTAAGGGGTTAAGACTATTATTCAGTTTCATACGTTTTGTTATTTAAGGATGTGATTATGTCAAGCAACTCTTACCCCGTTTTTAGGGGCAGTATCCCGGCGCTAGTGACGCCGATGCTCCCTAATGGCGATGTAGACTATGAGGCTTTTAAAAAGCTGATTGATTGGCATGTTGAGGAAAAAAGTGATGGTCTGGTAGTGATTGGCACTTCCGGTGAGTCGCCCACGATTAACTTTGAAGAGCATGCCGCCCTACTTTCTACTGCGGTAGAGTTTGCTGACGGTCGCATCCCGATTATTGCCGGCGTGGGCGGTAATAGCACCAAAGAGGCCTTGCAGTTAACGATTGACGCGCAAAAGGCCGGTGCCCAAGCGGGCTTATCCGTGGTCCCCTATTACAATAAGCCAACCCAAGAGGGTCTGTATCAGCATTTTAAATACATTGCTGAACATAGCGAGCTACCCATTCTTTTATATAATGTGCCTGGCCGCACCGTCGCCGACATGTCAAATGACACGATTCTGCGCTTAGCCGAGGTGCCCGGCATTATTGGTATCAAGGACGCGACGGGTGATATTTCACGCCTCGGTCAGCTGATGAAGTATAAGCCAGCCGATTTCCAAATTATGAGTGGTGATGATCCAACGGCGGCCGCCTTGATTTTATTGGGCGGTCAAGCCAATATCTCAGTTACGGCAAACGTCGCACCACGTCTTATGCATGAATTGTGTTGTGCGGCACTAGCGGGTGATTTACCCAAGGTGCGCGAATTAAATGCTAAGCTTTCAACACTTAATAAAGTGCTCTTTGCTGAAGCCAACCCAATTCCGGTTAAGTACGCTTTAGCCAAGATGGGCAAGACGCAGTTAGGCTATCGCTTGCCCTTGGTTGAGCCTAGCGAGGCGACTAAGACACTGGTGGATGCGGCGCTCAAAGAAGTCGGTCTTATTTAATATCTATTTAATGGTCTAAAAAGCCTTTCCATAAGGAATTACCATACATGCTAAAACTGCACACAAAATTTCGTTTCTTGGTCTTAGCTACCGGTGCAACTGTGGCAATTACTGGTTGTAGTTCAGTCCAAGACTTACTGACTCAAGATCAAGTTGACTATAAGAGCACGGTGCGCGGCGATCCGTTAAGCTTACCGCCCGATCTATCTAACGCCCAAATCAGTAATCCCCAATACAGCCTGACTGGCGGCACGGCGTCTGCACGAGTTTATAATGAAGCACAGCAAAAAGCCGCTGCCAATCAGGGGGTCAATGTACTGCCAGAGGTTGCCGGCATGAAGGTGATGCGTAGTGGCGATACCCGTTGGTTACAGATTAATGCCGATGCCAATGATGTGTACCCACGTCTAGTTTCTTTCTGGAACAACGAGGGCTTTACCATTAATCGTGATAATCCTCAAGCAGGTATTATTGAAACTGACTGGGCTGAAAACCGTGCCAAGATCCCTGGCAACTTCTTACGTCGTGCCCTAGGCTCCATTATTGATATGGTGTCTGACAGTGGTGAGCGTGAGCGTTTTACTACCCGTCTTGAGCGTAATGGCAATCAGACCGAGATCTACATCAACCACCAACGCATGGTTGAAACAGCGATGGATCGCGACGCCACCACCTTTAGATGGCTGCCTGCCGAAGAGGACCCAGGCTTAAACGCCGTGATGCTATCACGTTTAATGGTCTATCTTGGTGCTGAGGAGGAACGCGCTCGTAACGCTGTGCGTGAAGCGCAGGTCGTCGGTGCGACAGCACAAGCACAAGAGCAGTTACTGACCCCAGTCGATGGACAAAGCGCCTTAAGCTCATCGCTTTCCGCAGATGATACTTGGCGTCGTGTCGGCAACGCCCTGCATAGCGCCGGTTTTACCATTGATCAATCCGATCTGGCTGAGGGTAGCTATGTGGTACGTTATCTAGATACGGATACGGGTGAAAAGCGTCAGGCTGGTAACTTTATCAGTCGCCTCTGGGGTGATCACGGCAATATCACGCCACTACCCTACACCGTCAAAGTGACTCCACAAGCTGGTGGTTCAATGATTTCCGTGTATAACCAACAAGGCCAGCCGGAAAACTCACAAACGGGTAAACGTATCCTACGCGTGATTAGCGAACGCTTCTAGTGCCCACATACTAATCAGCGTTTTTATCAAGCTCCGTTCGCTTAGGCGACGGAGCTTTTTGCTGCTTATGATGACTCTCCAGGACCTTTGTGATTTGACTTGCTTAATTGAATCAAAGCATGAATCATTAGCAGTAACAATACCAATAAAAAGGCGCTCATAAAGCCTATCAAAATGTTTTGACTGAGAATCCAAAACACCACCGTTAATAACAGCACACAAAGCATCCAACGACGACTAACCCAAGCAAAAAAGCTCACCACTTGGCGCTTCAACTTACTCATCCCTAACCCATCTCTTTTTAAATCAAGCAAACAACAAATTGTTACTCATATAGAAGTTTTCGGCTTAACCCTAATAAAAAAAATCTTTTGAATCACGCATAATATGGGACGGCCATTCACAAGATGGCAAAGATTATAAACGCAATTTTACCCATTTTGCGTAGATCAGTTTTAGGAGACCCTACGGATGAATAAAGCAATTCATAATCCGTTTGATGATGCTACCTCCACGGTAGACATACAAGAGACAGACACAGCTCAAGACACGGTAGATAGTGCTGCCTTGAGCTGCCAGTTAGCACCCGGCCACGAGGAAATTACCTTAGACACCAAGTACACCGCACGTTCAGGGCGTGTCTTTATGAATGGTACCCAGGCCTTGGTCAGACTTCCCCTGATTCAAAAGCTGCGAGATGAGCAAGACGGTCTTAACACCGCCGGCTTTATTTCCGGTTATCGCGGTTCGCCCTTAGGCAATGTTGACTTAGCGCTATGGTCTGCTAAAAAGCACCTCGAAGCGCATGATATTGTGTTCCAGCCAGGGCTTAATGAAGACTTAGCAGCCACCAGTGTTTGGGGCACGCAGCAATTAAATTTATTCCCTGAGGCGACACGCGAAGGCGTATTTGCGATGTGGTACGGTAAGGGACCCGGCTTAGACCGTTCCATGGATGTGTTTAAGCATGCGAATAACGCCGGTACGGGCAAGCATGGTGGCGTGCTATTAATCGCCGGTGATGACCATGGTGCAAAATCCTCCACCGTCGCTTATCAGTCAGAGCATATCTTACAAGCTGCCGGTATCCCGGTCCTCTACCCTTCTAGCGTACAAGAGTATTTAGACTACGGCATCCACGGCTGGGCCATGAGCCGTTATTCTGGTCTATGGGTGAGCATGAAGTGCGTCACCGATGTAGTGGAGTCCAGTGCTTCCGTTGACATTGATGTAAATCGAGTACAGCCAATTTATCCTGAGGATTTTGAATTACCAGCAGACGGTTTAAATATCCGCTGGCCTGATACACCATTAGCACAAGAAGAACGTCTTAATAACTACCGTTGGTACGCTGCCCTTGCCTATGTACGTGCCAATAAAATTGACCGTATTGTGTTTGATTCACCTAATGCTAAATTCGGCATTATGACCGCCGGTAAGGCCTACCTGGATGTGCGTCAGGCCTTAATTGACTTAGGTTTAGACGAAAAAAATTGTACTACCCTTGGTATTCGCCTCTATAAGGTAGGCTGTGTCTGGCCCCTAGAGGCACAAGGGGCGCGCGAGTTTGCGACGGGTTTAGATGAGATTTTAGTCGTTGAAGAAAAACGTCAAATTATGGAGTATGCCATTAAGGAGGAGCTCTATAACTGGCGTGATGATGTACGTCCTGAGGTCTATGGTAAGTATGATGCCAAGGACGGTGGTGGCGGTGAATGGTCGGTACCGCGTGGGCCTTGGTTACTACCGCCAAATGCCGAATTATCGCCAGCCATTATTGCCAAAGCCATTGCTCAACGTCTATTAAAGCGTGAGATACCGGCAGAAATCCGTGCCACCATTGAGGCACGCATTGCCATTATCCGCGCCAAGGAAAAGGATGCGGCCCGTATCTCTGTGGTGAGCGAGCGCAAGCCTTGGTTCTGCTCTGGCTGTCCGCACAACACCTCAACTCGGGTACCTGAAGGCTCCCGTGCCGTTGCGGGCATTGGTTGCCACTATATGACCATCTGGATGGATCGCAATACCGACACCTTTACCCAAATGGGTGGTGAGGGCGTGACGTGGATTGGCCAACAGCATTTTACTAATACCAAGCACATTTTTGCCAATCTCGGCGATGGTACTTACTTCCACTCAGGCATTCTGGCCATTCGTGCCGCCATCGCCGCTAAGGCTAATATCACCTACCGGATTCTATACAATGACGCTGTTGCCATGACGGGTGGACAGCCAGTCGACGGCACCCTGACGGTCCCCATGATTAATGCCAGCTTGGTTGCCGAAGGGGTAAAAAAGGTGGTGATTGTCACGGACGAGCCTGAAAAATACAAAGGCGTTTCATTAGTTAATAACCCAGAAATTCGTCACCGTGATGATTACGATGCGGTCATGGAGGAAATGCGTAGCACGCCTGGTACTACCATTATCATCTACGACCAAACCTGTGCCACCGAGAAGCGTCGCCGCCGTAAGCGTGGCACCTACCCGGATCCGGCGCGCCGTGTCTTTATTAATGATGAGGTTTGTGAGGGCTGCGGTGATTGCAGTGTAAAATCGCATTGCTTATCGGTTGAGCCCTATGAAACACCGCTCGGCACCAAGCGTCAGATTAATCAATCGAGCTGTAATAAGGATTTCTCGTGTTTGAAGGGTTTTTGCCCAAGCTTTGTCACCGCTGAAGGTGCACAAATGATCAAGCCCAAGGTTGACGGCACCAGTCTGCCTAGCCTTGATAAAAACCTGCCCGCACCACAACTACCGGCCATTGACCGTGCTTTCAATATTCTAGTACCCGGCGTGGGTGGTACTGGCGTAGTAACAGTGGGTGCGATTTTAGGCATGGCGGCGCATTTAGAGTGTAAAGGCGTACATGTGTTGGATATTACCGGTCTTGCCCAAAAAGGCGGGGCGGTGATCAGTCACGTACAAATCGGTGAACAACCCGCAGATCTCTATGCCACACGGATTGGTATTGGTGAGGCAGATGTGATTTTAGGTTGCGATTCCTTGGTTGCAGCCTCTAAGGAAATTACCTCCAAAGCACAAAAAGGCCGCACCTGGGGTGCAATTAACCAGGCTAAAACGCCAACCGCAGAGATTATTGCCAACCGCAAATGGCGTTATCCAAGCAAAATCACAGAGCATGACATCCAAGATGTCCTCGGTGAAGATAATGTGCTGTTCTTTGACGCCAATCGTATGGCTTTAAAGCTACTAGGCGACACCATCTACGCCAACCCACTCTTGATGGGCTTTGCTTGGCAACATGGCAAAATCCCGCTTCATTACGAAAGCATTATGCGTGCCTTTGAGCTGAATAATGTCGCCGTGGATAAAAATAAAGAGGCCTTTGAATGGGGCCGTCATCTAGCGGTTCACGGCACCGATTCAGTTGTACCGGCCGCAGCTGAGGCACAGCTGAACATTGCAGATGAGCAAGGCCGCTCGACCCAAGCCATTCACTTTGCGGAAAACTTAGATGGTTTAATTGAGCGTTTAACTAAGCGTTTAGTGGACTATCAAAACCAAGCCTATGCCGATCGCTTTACGCAGGCGGTGGCTGCCGTGCGCGAGGTAGAACAGCGTGTTGCTGGTAAGCACGCCCGCCGTCTGACACAAACGGTGGCGCGTAATCTGCATAAGCTGATGGCTTATAAGGATGAGTACGAGGTGGCTAGGCTCTACTTAAGACCAGAGTTCTTTGAGCGCTTAAGACGTCAGTTTGAGGGTGAGCCTGGTAAAGACTATCAGCTTTATGTACATCTCTCGCCCCCGAGCTTAAAGCTTAAAGATGGTGAGGGTGCGCCGCGCAAGAAAAAGTTCGGCCCCTATATCTTTACCCTCTTTAAGGTGCTGAGCAAACTGAAGTTCCTCCGCGGTACCGCCTTTGACCCCTTTGGTAGACATCCAGACCGGGTCTTAGAGCGTCGACTGATCACGGATTATTTGACCATGCTAGATCAACTCAAATTATCACTCAATGAGAATAACTATGACCTAGCCTTGGAATTAGCCAATTATCCGGATGATATTCGCGGTTATGGCCACATCAAAGAGAAATCGGTTAAGGCAATGGAGCAAAAACGCGAGACGTTGCTAAAACAATTAATTTCCGGGAGAAATTTAGCCGCATAAGCCATTTTACTTGCACAAAAGTAGCTTAAAATAGGAAAATGGATCGTTGGATAAGGATAGATATAGATGCATTTTATCTATCTTTATCCACGGCCTTTTAATCTATTTTCCTATCACTATCATGAGCTATTTAGAAAATACTTTCACTCGATTTCACAAAATTAACCCGCATGAACCAGAGTTCACACAAGCGGTACACGAGGTTCTGGAGTCCTTAGAGCCTTTATTTGCTCGTGAGTCAAAATACGAAGATAATGGTATTTTAGAGCGCATTGTTGAGCCGGAGCGACAAATCGTTTTCCGTATTGCTTGGACTGATGATAGGGGTCGGGTTCGCGTTAACCGCGGCTTTCGTGTGCAGTCCAACTCAGCCTTAGGCCCGTACAAGGGCGGTCTTCGCTTCCACCCTAGCGTGTGCTCCAGTGTGATTAAGTTTTTAGGCTTCGAACAAATTTTCAAAAATGCACTCACTGGTTTAGCCATTGGTGGCGCCAAAGGGGGTGCAGACTTTGACCCCAAAGATAAATCCCCTGCTGAAATTATGCGTTTCTGCCAGGCCTTTATGACAGAGCTTTATCGCCATATCGGTGCGACCATTGATGTGCCTGCGGGTGATATTGGTGTAGGCTCACGCGAAATCGGCTATATGTTTGGTCAGTATAAGCGTCTCACCGGTCACTACGAGGGTGTACTGACTGGTAAGCGCCCGCTTTGGGGTGGTTCCTTAGCACGCACCGAGGCCACGGGCTATGGCTGCGTTTATTTTGCACAAAACATGCTCAAAGCCCATAATAAGGACTTAGAAGGTCGCATCTGTACCGTTTCCGGTGCCGGTAACGTAGCCATTTACACCATTGAAAAGCTGCAACAATTAGGCGCCATTCCAGTGACGTGTAGTGATTCCAGAGGCTTTATTTGGGATAAGCACGGCATCAACCTAAATACGCTTAAACGTCTCAAAGAAGGGGCCAATGAGAGCCTAGAAAGCTATCTTAAATACCGTCCAGATGCTGTGTATACACCTGTTGAGGACTATCCAGAGGGTCGAAATCCAGTGTGGTCGGTGCCTTGTGAATTAGCCTTTCCTTGCGCAACGCAAAATGAGCTTAATGAGCATGACGCAGAAACACTCTTAGCCAATGGCTGTATCTTGGTTTCAGAGGGCGCCAATATGCCAAGCACGCCTGAAGCGGTGCATAAATTCTTACAGGCAAAAATCCTCTATGGTCCAGGTAAGGCGGCTAATGCCGGCGGTGTCGCCACCAGCCAACTGGAAATGGCACAAAACGCAAGTATGCAACAATGGACTTTTGAAGAGGTTGATCACCGTCTCCGAATCATTATGGAAAATATTTACCGCCAATGCGCTAATACCGCTGAGGAGTTCGGTGAACCACATAACTTGGTTTTAGGTGCTAATATTGCCGGCTTCCGCAAAGTGGCCGATGCCATGATTGAACAAGGCGTGTATTAAGCGGAGTGCTTAGCTGACTTCGGCAATCTCAAAAGCGCTGCCCTGAATCATCAGAGGCAGCGCTTATCGTCTGATTCAAGACTCAATTAGTGCGGCTTTGCCCCGCTCACTGGGGCACCTAACATAAAATCAGGATGCCCTGAGCCTGAGCTGGGGCGAGTCCCAGTCGCAGGCGAACCCATCACGGACTCCGACATCATACTGCCCATGGCACCACTCGGATGGCCCCCACCCGCACCAAATATATCCGCCTCACGCTGTTTGATTAATTCAGCATAGGCTTCCGGATCACTAGCGGCTAATTTGGCTTCCTCAAGCTGCTCTTTAATCCAGATTTTATCTTCTTCTTGGATGCTTTTATCGGCTAATAATCGCTCCCAACTTTTGATCGCTTCAGCGTAATTACCCTGCTGGAACATGGCCCCACCTAAGAGCATCAAGGCATCAGGGTTATCCGCCTCCAGCGCCAATGCCTGACCGATCAACTCCAATGGCTTACCTTCAAAGCCACCGCGGTAAATAGCTAGGGCACCGGCAAAAAGGGCCAAATTATTCGGATCCTTTTCGATTAAGGGCCAAGCCTTACCAAAACGAGCGACAGACTCCTCGTAACGACCCATTGCCCGATAACTATGCGCTAACATCAACTGCCCCTTGTAGTCTTCAGGATTGGCCTCCACGCGCTGTTCTAACAAGGACACCGCATCAATAAACTGCGCGACATTACCCGTTCGCTCAAAAGTGGCCGCCGGATCCCGTTGATCCTTAAGATAAAGAAAGTAAAATACCCCACCGGCTATCAAGGGGATCACTAAAAAGCCCAAATACCAACTACGACCACTTTCTTTAGGTCGTAAACGCAAAAACAATACACTACAAATAAGCAGCGCTAAAATGACGCCGACAATAATCCAATAAGAACTATTCATTATTCTGCTGACTCCGAATCTCGCATATTTAAACCCTTACCCTGTTGACGGATGGTTCTGATTAAAAGCACTAACATAAGGCCTAACACCAGAGCAGGGCCCACCCATAATAAAAAAGTAGTGCTATTAAAGGCGGGTTTGTAATTAATAAATTCACCATAACGCTCAACCATATGCTGCACGATCTCCTCATCACTTTTGCCTAAGCTAAGCTGTAAGCGAATCTCTGCCTTCAGATCATCGGCCAGCCCCGCGCCCGAATCTGCGATGGATTGATTTTGACAGACTAAACAACGTAAATTCTTCGCCAACTGATGCTCACGTTGCTCCAGTTCCGGACTTAAGGTGATTGGTGCCATGCCCTCCTGAGCCTGCGCAGTTAGGGTCATTAAACTCAAAACAGCCGCAAAAAGGAGGCTTAATAATGTATGATTAAATAATTTTTTCATATCAAAATGACAACAATTAATCTGCCTGCTGTTGCGCTAAGGCACGCCGTACCGCTGGTAACAAATCCTGCGTCCAACTCTCTTCATCCAAAGCACCCACATGACGATGTGTAATGATGCCACGCTCATTAATCACAAAGGTTTCAGGCACACCATAAACACCCAAATCCAAGCCCAAACGACCCTGTTCATCTTGTAAGCTAAGACGATAAGGATCACCCCAGTCACGCAACCAACGTAAGGCTGGGCCACTTTGATCCTTATAATTCAAACCCACCAAGGCCACATTCTCGGGTAATGGCTGTTCAACAAAAATTTTATGCTCGTATTGACACGCCTCACACCAAGATGCCCAAACATTCAACACAAAAACCTGTCCACGAAATAAGGATTGATCATAGCGTTGATTTTGATTTTTCAACGACGGTAAATTAAATGCTGGCATCGCCTTACCGACCAAGGCCGATGACAGCGGCTTTTGCTCCCTACCCAAGCCTATCGCCAATAACAGTACTAGGGCGCCCAATAACAATAAGGGCCAAAAACGTTTAAGCCACATACTTACTCCGTTTGCTGTCGCTGCGTGTTCATCTTTGGACGCCGTAGCCCTTTAAAGGACAGTAAAGCGGCTAAGGCCATCATCATAAACCCAGCCCAGACCCAATTCATTAAAGGTTTATAATAAAAACGAATGGTCCAAGGACTAGTTTCAAAATCCGTGCCTTGCATCTCGCCCAAACTCATATATAAATCACGGAATACACCCCGATTAATCGACGTTTCTGTGGTCGGTTCGCCACCGGAAAAATACTGCCGCTTCTCTGGCCGTAGGCGTGCCAATAGCTTATCATCTTCCCACACCTCAAAATGCCCGATAAGCGAATCAAAATTAGGGCCGACCTTACCCTCTAGGTGCATAAAGCGAATCTCATAGTGCTCGATCTGTAGGCTTTGACGCGGATAAATCACCCGATTATATTCGACGGCATAGTTTTTAGCTGCTAAGGCGCCGATCACAAAAATTGCCAAGCCCAAATGCCCTAAATTCATGCCTATAAAATGTAACGGCAACTTCCACAGTGGTTGCTGGTTCCGTCGCATCCGATCAATTAACAAATAAATTGAGGCAAAAGCTACCCACCAGGCCGTTGTAAAACCTAGACCTAGCCACCAAGAAAAATCCTCCCACCACATTGGCATGCTCATACCAATGCAGCTGGCTGGTACTAGCGGAATAATTAAATCCTTAGACATACGTGCAACGCTGTCATACTTCCAACGGGCAAAAATAGCCAGCGGTATCAGCAATAACAACAATAACCACAAGGGTGCAAGCACCGACTCAAAATACGGTGCGCCTACCGAGAACTGACCAAGTTGAAAAGCTTCGGTAAGAAGTGGAAATAAAGTGCCCACCATCACGCTGACACAGGAGACCACCAGCAACACATTATTCAGCAGCAATAACGACTCGCGCGAAAATAAGGCAAAACCTTGTGCATTTTCCTGTAGTTTCGGAGCACGCCAAGCATACAGTGTTAAAGCCGCACCTATCACCACACATAAGAAGATTAAAATAGCGACCCCGCGAGTCGCATCGCTAGCAAAGGCATGCACCGAGGTTAACACACCTGAACGCACTAAAAAAGTACCCAATAAAGCCAAGGCAAAGGAGGCAATGCTTAATAAAATGCTCCAATGGCGGAATACCTGCCGTTTTTCTGCCACCAACAAGCAATGAATCAATGCGGTCAAACAAAACCAGGGCATTAAGGAGGCATTTTCCACTGGGTCCCAGAACCACCAACCACCCCAGCCTAGTTCATAATAGGCCCACATACTGCCGATTAAAATCCCAATCGATAAAAAGCCCCAAGCCGCCAATGCCCACGGACGACAACTGGCTGCCCAAGCTCTTCCCGCATCACCGCTAATTAAAGCGGCTAAGGATAAGGCAAAGACATGGGTTGTACCCACATAGCCCAGATATAAAAAGGGCGGATGGATAACCAAACCGATATCTTGCAATAAAGGATTTAAATCAGCCCCCTCAGGTGGTGCGGGTTCAATTAACTCAAAGGGACTGGAACCGGCCAAAATAAACAGCAAAAAACCGCTCATCACTGCGCTCAACACGCCCAATGCATTCAGTGCCATGCTTGCTGATAAAGCCCTGGCCCAACGCAAAAACACTTGATTCCAGATACCTAAGAGCAGCGCCCAGAATAAGAGCGAACCCTCATGGCCACCCCAAGCCGCTGAGATTTTATAAAACACAGGCAATTGACTATTCGAATGCTGAGCCACATAGCGCACATAAAACAGATCATTCAACAGCACAACGATGAGGGCAATAAAGGCGATTAGAACCAGTAAATTAGTGAGACTGCCACTTAGTCTAACCAAGGGCATCAGCACCTGTCGCTTCGCTGCCGCATAAAAGGCAGCAACAGCGGCAAACAATGAAAACATGAATCCTAGCAATAAGGCAAAGCTACCTAAATTCACCCAAATCATTGCGTCTCCCCTGCCTTAGATCCCTCAAGCGGGAGCGCACCACCAGTATATTGCTGATGCATCGTGGAGGCAGCTTTTTCTACCTCAGGAGGCATGTAGTTTTCATCGTGCTTAGCAAACACCCGTTGAGCGATAAATCGCTCACCATTCCACTCTCCTTCAAGCACTGCCCCCTGCCCCTCACCAAAGAGATCTGGCAATAAACCCTCATAGCTGACTGGAATCGCATCGCCATCATCAACCAACTCGAAGTCAATTTGTACCGAGTCCTTGTGCTTGACTAAACTGCCTGGTCTTACTAAACCACCGACACGCACGTACTGATGGGGGGCGACTTTGTGCGCCCGCACCTCGCTAGGCGTGTGAAAGAACACCATATTATTGCGTAAGGCATTAACCACTAAAACAGTACAAGCAATTAAACCAAGCACAAATACCAACACCCAAAGCAATCGCTTTTGTCGCTTATTCATTGAACACCTTTTTTGAAGCTAAGCGCTGAATTCTACGAACACGCTTCCGTGTTTTCTGCTTTAATTGCCTCAGGGACAGCCCCTCGACGACTAGCATCAACACGCACAATAAAACAACAGACCAGACATATACCCCATGACCACCCATGGTTAAAAACTCATTGACGGATTGCCAGTGCATTAATGACCCTCCTTCGCCAAGATGATTTGCTGTGCCCAATCGCTATGGGCATATTTATTTAAGAGCAGCCAACGCGCACGCGCCAAAATCATACCAATCGCATAGGCCCACGCCGCAAAGCTCATAAAAAGCAAGGCATATAACATATCGGGATGAATCGAAATGCCACGGCTCATGGTGATACTGGCGCCTTGATGTAAGGTATTCCACCAAATGACGGAGAAATAAATAATCGGCACATTCACGACCCCAACAATAGACCACAGCGCAGCCACTAAGTTCGCTCTTTGCTCGCTACGAATACTTTGCAACAAAGCAATTAAACCCAAATACAGAAACAATAACAATAACATGGCGGTTAAGCGCGCATCCCAGACCCAATAAGTACCCCACGTTGGTTTACCCCAAATGGCCCCACTCAGCAACGACAATAAGCACATCAAGGCCCCTGTAGGTGCCATAGCGCGCACCAATAAAATGGAAGTATGGGTGCGCCAAACCAAATAAATAATGGACCAAAAAGCCATCGCCACATAAATAATCATTGCCATCCAACTGCTGGGCACATGCAGAAACATGATTCGATAGCTATTACCCTGTACTGCATCTAAGGGCGCAAATAAAAAGCCGTAAACACAACCAATGATACCAAGCACGATGGCAATGCTCCAAGCCACGACTGCGCCACGTTTAGCAAAGCGCTCAAAGTACAGAGGACTGGCAAAACGACGCCAAGTGCTCGGTTGAGCTGAGGATTGATTGAAAGAGCTCATGTGTTTATTCATAGGTAGTTTTAAGCGCAAAACGCGATGCCCATGGAAAAAATAACCAAGAAAATAAAGCGCAAGCGATTAATAATTGCAAGTGGGCTAAATAATTCTGCTCATCTAAGGCCCCTGCCGCAAAAATCAGCGCAGGAACACACAGCGGAATATACAACAAGGCGGGCAATAAACTTTGCGATAAACCCACCGTCAACGCCGCCGCTAAGGTACCGATCGCTGTGAGAATCAAGCTAAAAAAGCACAATAAGGGCAAAACCAGAACAAATTGTTCAAACTCAAAATGATACTGTAGCGCTAATAACAAGGCCCCGAGTAATAAAGGCACGCAAATGCACAACCAGTGCGCAAGCATCTTACTATAAATAAAGTAAACCGCATCAATCGGCGACAACAACATTTGCGCTAAATTACCATCTTGAAAATCGTCCTCAAAGATCAGTGAAAGTGATAATAAATTAGCTAATAAAGCTGCAATCATCATCACGCCTAAGCCGATTTGTCGCAAAAACGCCGGCTCGCCACTGATGGCTAAAGGAAATAAGGCTGCTACCAATAACAAAAAGAAAACGCTTCGGTATATCGCTGAACGATTTTTGAGCATCAATCGCACTTCATGCGCAGTCAATGATAAAAACAACATCACGCCGCTACTCCCTCTCTCATACCGTGCCCGATAACCGCAATGTATGCACCGGCAAGGTCTGACATTGCTCGGTGTGACTCACCAAAATGGCCGCCCCACCGGTAGCGATATGCTCAGCTATCCAATGTTCAAGACGCTCAACCGCTAGCTGATCCAGGGAATTAAACGGCTCATCCAGAAGCCACAAAGCCCGTTGTCCAAATAAACGCAGTCGCGCTAAGGCGATTTGCTTTTTTTGACCTTGGGATAAGAAGGCAGCCGGCTCATCTAACAGTGCTAACAGCTCCACTTCCTCAGCCCACGTCAAAAGTTGTGCTGTCGAGAAGCGACTATTAGCCCACAGGGCTTGTCGCTCGATATTCTCACGCACGCTCAACCTCAGATTCACCGCCGTTTGTTGACGGCAATAGTGAAAGCACGCACGGCGCCTTGCGAGAGCCGGAGCAAAAACACCGTCCCGGGACGCTTGAGCGCCTGCTTCATACCAAAGCACCTCACCGCTATCAGCGCTCGTTAAACCGACTAAAACATCCAATAAGGAGCTTTTACCACTACCGTTCGGGCCACGTAGATGCCACAGCTGCGACGGGTAAATCTCAAAGCATAGCTGCTCAAAAAGCAATCGGTCTCGGCGCCTAAGACTCAGGTCTTGTGCCTTTAATAATGCCTTTGCCACGATTAGTGGAGGGTCTGCTTGTGACTCGGGGAGGCTGAAACTGCTGTATCGTCTTCAGTCAGCGCTTGCTCATTCGCAGGCTCATAACGCATGGCTTGGGCATCAGCACGCACATAGCTTAAGAGTAACTGACCCATGGCAGGATAAAAGGTATAACGCAAATGTGGAATTTGTTCGAGCCGTTCTGCCCACTGCGGCAACCAAGAAAGCAAGGCCTCGCTGAGGAATTCATACTGCTCATTGACCTGACGTTCAATCTCGTGCGGATCGTTTAACTCGGCCACCTCGCTACACCAATCCGCCATCACCGCCAAATAAACCACCAAATGATCAGCCGGTTCTCTGAAATCCTCGTGCAACTGCAACTGATTCCCTTGTAAAAAATCACTCATGCGCTGATTGGCTTCGCCGTAAAGCAACTTTTCTTCACTCAAATAATAGGAGGCATAGGGTAAGGCGGATTGACGACTATCCAACAAAAAGCAGGAGGCAAAATCCGCCATTAGCTCAATGCGCTCATCCTCTGTTCCCTCAAGTGTTGAGGTAAAAGCTTGCAAGCGTGCCACTTCCTGCTCGAAACCAATATGCTCAAGCACTGCCAATAAGCTATCTAGCTGTGCGCTGCTATAAAAGGCAAAGGCCTGTTTTGATAACTCGCTCGCAAAAGCGCCAGCAAACCAGCCATAAAAAGCGGCGCGTTGTTGGTTGATTTGTTTCCAGTGTTGTTCTAGCTCTAAATCCATCATTTGCTTAGCGTAAAAATAGAAAATCCAGCCTGTTGTTAGCGGATAATGTAATTGAATGCTTCAGTCACAAAAGGCTGCGCCACTTGTGCAGCCTTTTAGTAATTAAGTACTAATAGCGAAAGGCTTGACCTGTAAGGCTCCTGACGACGCAGGAGCCATTACACGCCCTAAGACAAGGCTTAAAGCGCTTTCTCCTCTTCCGGCTCCGGCTGTCGCTCCACTGGGTTACCATGGATATCGACCTCAATCGGACCACCGAAAGAAGTGACTGGCGGCGCTTCGCCACGGAAAAACTCCACTTCCACCAAGCAAGTATTGGCACTTGGTCCCTGCGCTAACTGCGAGGTACCAATATCCAGGGTCAAGGTATTCGGGTCACCGTAGGTATCCAAGGCGCCGATTTCTGGCCCTGTCGGACCATACCATGCCCCCTCTTGAATGCGTACAATACCCTTAGGGAAGTTAGGCGACACCACCAAACCGGCGAGCAATTGGCCGCGGTCATTAAATACCCGTACTAAATCACCAGACTTAAGACCGCGCGCCATCGCATCTTCGGGTCCCATATAGATTGGCTCTCGACCTTGCACCGTATAGACGGCACGACGAGTTTCGGATTCATTCGTTTGCGAGTGCAAGCGCGTATCCGGGTGCACCGACTGTAACCATAAAGGATACTTGTCAGAACCAGGTCCCCCATGCGAACGCTCGATCTTCTCCATCCAAATCGGATGGCCCGGGCAATCCTCGTAACCGTAGCTCGCAATACGACGACTAAAAATTTCAATGTAGCCAGACGGTGTCCCTAAGGCATTCACCTCTGGATCCTCGCGGAAGGCGGCATGACGTACCCAATTCGGCCCTTCTGGAAACAGCACATAGCCGGTTTCCCAAAACTCCTCAAACGGCGGCATCGGGATATCTTTGCGCATATTTTCTGCACGACACTCATCGTACAAGAAACGCACCCATTGCATCTCGTCCATATTGCGACTGTATTCGATATCGCGATTCATACGACGGGCAAAATCACGCCAAATATCAAAGTCGGAACGGGAGTGATACAAAGGATCGACTAATTTATGCATCGCAATAATCCCACGGTTCGAGTAGGAACCATAAGCATCTAAGTCATTGCGCTCATAGGGGGTACACGCCGGCAACACAATATCGGCAAAACGACATGTAGCGGTCCAGTTATAGTCTACTGATAGTACTGTCTCCAGCTCTAAATACGCCCGCTTCATGCGGTTACGATCCTGGTGACGGTGCCACTGGTTACTACCGGAGAAAACGGCCATTTTATAAGGTGGTAAGGTCACCTCATTGCCATTAAAGTTGATCTTTTTACCAGGCTCCAACAAGGCATCAACTACTCGAGCAACTGGAATCACTGAACTATAACCCTTATAGTCGGTGCTATTATGCTTTGGCGTACGTCCGGTATCCAAGTTTAAGGGGAAGCTACCCGGCATTGAGGCACCGGAGGAGTTAACCCCCACCGAGCTATAGTGGTGTGAGTAACTAATACCGCCACCCGGCAAACCAAACTGACCCAGCATGGTGGCAATAATCGCCCCCATCCAATATGGTTGCTCACCATGCTGTTGACGCTGAATAGCCCAACCAAACATCAATTGCGTGCGACTACCGGCCATTAAACGTGCTAATTCACGGATGCGTTCAGCCGGCACACCACAAATCGCTTCAGCCCACTCTGGCGTCTTTTCAACCATATCAATGGTTTTACCCATCAGATACGGTGTAAAGTCGTCAAAGCCCATAGCGTAATCATCAATAAACTGACGGTCATACAGCTCTTCGGTATAGAGGGTATGCGCAATCGCCAACATCAAGGCCACATCTGTCATTGGATTAACATAGAGCTGCTCACACTCAAGGTAATTTTGCGTTTTACTCTTGACCGGATCAACCGTGATCACCTTGATCTTGCCCTCGGCAATACGTGCTTTGAGCCTTTCAAGATAGGCAAAGGCCTCGTGTGTTTCGGTATTCCAACCGACTTGCAAATTCTTCACCGGGTCACTAGCCCAGAAAATCAAGGTCTCCGTTTCTTCTAAGATAATATCCCAGGAGGTACCCTGAGAATAAACCTCGGTCGAACCTAAAATATAGGGCATAATCATCTGCCCAGCCCCAGTAGAATAGTCACCTGCGGTACCAACACCATGACCATGCATACCCACCGCACGCAACATGTGGTTACCACAGCTATGTACCTGACCTACCGAACGCCAACCGACGTTAGCAATGTGTAAAGCCCACGGACCGTATTGGGTTTGAATGCGCTCTAGCTCTTCGTACAACAGATCCAGCGCCTCATCCCAACTGACGCGAATAAAACGATTATCACCACGTTGACTACGATCGCTATGTTGACGCTTACGATACCAATCCAAGCGCACCATAGGATAACGCACACGCGAGGCACTATAAATCACATCCATGGTGCCATCTAAAATAGGCGTCGGGTGCTTATCAAACTCAAAAGGCTTAATTTCAACCACACGGTCAGCTACCACACGGGCGCGGAAAGCCCCCCAGTGAGCACCAGAAAAGCGCCAACGACCCAACTTGGCATCAGGCATGGTCGTGCTTTCTTGTGCCTTAACAATGGAAGAACCGAGTAAAAAACTAGGCACTGAAGCCACACCCGCAGTGGCTGCCAACCCCTTAATAAATTGACGACGTGTAAACATAAAAATCCTCCTAAACCCTATGGACGCGCAGATTGAATCGTACCCTCAAGCGCTGATTGACTCGCGGTAGCAAAGTCAGAAGAATTCAGCTGTAAGTACTTAAGCACCACGTCGGCTGTCTCACTATCCATATTGGTGAAACCCACCATACCGGCAAATAGGCCCGGCCATTGGTTCGCATCATGCGACGCAGGTTGAGGCTGGCGGTGACACACACTACATGCGCTGTCATAACTATGACGTGCGATATCCCAAATTGGCTCCACACTGTTTAACAAGGTACCGGGCTCAATCCAAACACTCGCACTGACTTTTTGCCATTCCAAGCCAGTCATTTCATCCATGCGTGACTCAAGTACCTCAATAAAATCTGAATCCTTGAGAACATCACGATTTAAAATGGCATTGGTCACGTTCATACCGAAGCTGTTATACCAAACACGCGCTAGCCCCTTGTTTTTACGCCACAAATCCAATTCAACTTCTAAAGCACCATCAACGTTCTGTAAGATTTTGACAGGCGTACTGACTTCAATAGAACCGATTTCCTTAGTTAAGGTCTGATCTGCGTAGATTTTTTGTGGTACCACGGAAACATAATGACCGCCCGCTTTGACCGACACATGGCTGGCTTCAGATAACAAGGAGTCAAAGGCGGGGTTACCTGCACCCTTGATCTCAGGCAATTCGTGCGCAATACCACGGTGACAATCAACGCAGCTGGCATTACGCTCTGCTGCACTACGCATCATCATTTGCGAAGTAACCTTCATCTTGTCAAAGTCCATACTGTCGTAGTCATGGCAGTTACGACATTCCTTGGAATTATTTGCCTTGAAACGTGCCCATTCACGTTGCGCCAAGACGAGACGGTGCTCTAAAAACTTTTCACGGGTACCGATAGTTCCCACCACGTGGCTCAAGACCTCACGTGAGGCTTGCATTTTACGTGCAACTTTATCCGTGAAGCTATGTGGTACGTGACAATCCATACAGTAGGCACGAACCCCTGTACGATTCTTCCAGTGCACCGTCTTTTGAAGCTCTGGTAATAAGTTATCACCCATCGTATGACAGGAAATACAGAATTCCTCGGTGTTGGTGTAATTCATGCCGGCATTAAAACTGGCCCAAAATCCAATCCCAGCAATAAAACCGCCGGTGACCAACAATCCTAAACCAATGCGACGCGCTGGACGCGTAAACCAGTCGTAAATCCAGCGAAATAGATTCGCGATCGCACGAAATATAGCTTTGATAATTTTCATCGCTAAATTACCCTTAATTATGTGTGCAAAGACAAAGCAGACGAGTCAACCCCTTAACTTTGAGCCCATCTACTCTCAATAGAAAACCGCCGCCTATGCTCTCCACAAGCGTCATTAACACGGCGATAAAAACTCCTGCTTATGGTCCAGGCGGCCCCCAAAACAGCATTTGCCCGAACCAAACCGCAAAACCATAAGCACAGATGAGGAGCAAGGTAAAAATAGGCAATACGATAAAGCCCATTAATAAGAAGCGCTTCCACTCTGACACTTTTTTGCCGTCTGATTGAAGCGTCTTTTGATCCTGGATATTGGTAGATTGAGTTTGACTCATAGCGGACTCCAAAAAACTTCAAACAACAACGAAAAGTAGGCTAACAGAAAAATCACAATAACACAAAGGTGTTTATAGTGTAAGCAAATCAAATGACGCAATGAAGTCAATAAATACAACAATGGACTTAAGATTGGCGCTACATAATTTTGTGTCGAAAACCATCGCTAATCGTTCTAATACATCACAATGGCAGATTTTTGTAAAGAGAAATACTGCGTGACAATTAAAAGACTAGGGCTAACCCTAACAATTGTATTCTAAACCCTAGACTCACTGTCAAACGTTGAGCAAAATCAATGAATACACCAGTTTAGAGAGGCCGTATGTGCGCTAGTGTTAAGTTAAGGGAGTGCTTATTGTTTTCAGAAATCATCGATGTAGCAGCGACATCCTTCTTTGAATAGAATCCATGCTATAATTGCCACCACGAATGGTTCCTGAAACTTTTTTATGTCTTTTTTAAGCATCGTTCCTCAATTCTCTACACCCTTTCTTCAACATCACCATTTCTACGAAATCGGCTGGCGCGGCGGCCGATAGCGTCAATTCCTTCCTCTTAGTTGTCTTCCCTTTGTGTGTTTAATCGTCATTAACACACCATCTAGTTAACAATTCAGACGTATTGCAATTACAAGACGCTTATGGCGTGTACCATCACAGCAAAAAGCGACGTCTAAACGAGGTTCACATGTATTATTGGCTCATGTTATTTCTGGCAATCGTGGCAGAGGTAATTAGTACTATTGGCATGAAGTATGCATCCCTAAGTTCGCCGCTCCTTGGTTACCCCTTGATGGTGGCCATGATTTCATTTTCCTTTTATGCCTTTTCCCGTGCCGTCGTGCGCATTCCACTGGCCGTTTCTTACGCCATTTGGGAGGGCTTGGGCTTAAGCTTAACGACCATGGCGGGTATAATGCTCTTTGGCGAGTACCTTAATCTCAAAGAGATTATTGCCATTGGCTTAATGATGCTAGGACTCATGCTTATCACCTTTGATAGCACAGCGGATGAAAGCGCTAGTAAAGCAAAACCATCAGCAGAACAATCCACAAGCACGGAGGTGGCGCTATGATTATTCCCGCCTCTTTATTATTAGGATCCGTGACGCTCGATCTCCTCGCCAATTATTGCGTTAAACGCTCCAAAGGCTTTAAGAAAAAAGTCTGGGCCGCAGGCAGTATTATCTTTATTATCTTGGCCTTTGTTTTACTGAGTTTTGTCGTACGTTATATTCCTCTGGGCATCGCCTATGCTGTTTGGGGCAGCTTGGGTATTTTAGGTACCGTCGCCATTGATCGCATCCTCTTTAAGTCGCGCTTAGGCAGACAAGGCATCACTGGCGTGGCGATCATTGTGATGGGAATTATTATTCTGCAAATTTAGGGGCTATGGAGGCTGCGGCTGCTGATAAGTCTCTTCCAAGCCAAACGCTTTACCAATCTCCCTGAACAAACTAAAAAGGCCGAGATACACAAGCATCCCGGCCTTTACACTATCCGTACAAAAAATGACGGGCTATTCGCCCACTGCCTGTTCAGACTTTTGGGTTAATAAAGCAATCAGATGGGCAACTGTTTCGCGCATCTCCTTACGATGCACCACCATATCTAAGGCACCCTTTTGCAGCAGGAACTCGGCACGCTGGAAGCCCTCAGGCAATTGCTCACGCACTGTCTGCTCAATCACCCGTGGACCAGCAAAACCCACCAAAGCATTAGGCTCAGCCAGCACCACATCACCCATAAACGCAAAGCTAGCGGACACACCACCCATGGTCGGATCGGTCAGAATGCTGATAAAAGGTAAACCAGCCTCAGACAAACGAGTTAGCATCGCATTAGTCTTGGCCATTTGCATGAGCGAAAACAAGCTCTCCTGCATACGCGCCCCACCGGAGGCACTGACACAGACAAAGGCAGTGCGATTTTCAATCGCATGCTGGACCCCGCGCACAAATAGCTCACCCACCACCGAGCCCATTGAACCGCCCATAAAGCCGAATTCAAAACAAGCAAGGGTTGCCGGCATCCGCATAATGGTGCCACCCACTACCACCAGCGCATCACTTTCCTTGGTGTCTTTAACCGCTTCACTAAGACGCTCGGTATAGCGGCGAGAGTCCTTAAACTTCAGCGGATCGGCGGAGCGTAAATGCTCACCAATCTTTACCCTGCCCTCGGGATCCAATAAAGAATCAATCCGGGCACGGGCATTAAGACGCATATGGTGACCACAATTAGGGCACACATTCAGGGCCTTTTTTAGCTCATCACTATAAAGTGCCGAGTCACAGCTTGGACACTTAACCCAAACACCCTCGGGGACGCGTTTAGTATTTTTATCTTCGCGATTAATTCGCGGGGGTAAAATCTTATCTAACCAACTCATGAATATTACTCTTTTTCAAATGTATCAAGGCCTTGGCGAATATCGGCTAACCAAGCGCCGGCAGCGGCAGCTGCCAACTCGGCATGACGCTCCTCAGCTTGTCCCGCTAGTGCATCCTGTACGGTCGTAATTAACTTACTACCAATCACCACCGCATCTGCCACGGCAGCAATGGCGCGAGCACTGTCAACGTCCTGTATCCCGAAGCCCACACCGACGGGAATATTAACAAAGCGCTTGATATTTTGAACCTTGATTTTAACATCATCCGTATCTAAAGCGCCGGAGCCTGTCACCCCCTTAAGTGACACATAGTATACATAACCCTTGGCAATTTCACCGACCTTTTTAATACGCTCATCCGTAGAGGTCGGTGCGATCAAGAAAATTGGTGCCAACTCAGCTGCTTCAAAATAAGGCGCTACCTCAGCGAACTCCTCAGGTGGATAATCCACGATTAGCACACCATCCACACCAGCCTCTGCTGCCGCTTGCGTAAATTGCTCCCAGCCCATCGCTTCAATCGGATTAGCGTAACCCATAAACACAATAGGCGTATGCTGATTATCCTCACGGAACCGGCGCACCACCTCAATCACTCCCTTAAGCGTCATGCCATTAGCAATCGCCCGCTCGGTGGCTAATTGAATCACCTTACCGTCAGCCATTGGATCGGAAAAAGGCACACCCAATTCAATCACATCCACGCCACTTTTAACCATCGCATGCATCATCGCTAGCGTGGCTTCAGCACTCGGGTCACCGCAAGTAATAAAAGGGATTAATGCCGTGCGCTCACCACAACGTGCAAAAGCCTCATCAATTCGTTTAATAGACATGTATTGCCCCTACTACAACTGGATATTGCCATAGTCGGCAACGGTGTGAATATCCTTGTCGCCACGACCAGATAAATTCACCAAAATGATCTGATTCTGCGCCATTTGCGGTGCGATACGCACCGCATACGCTAATGCGTGCGAAGACTCTAAAGCCGGAATAATGCCCTCAATCGCACAACAATCGTGGAAAGCCTGAATGGCTTCGTCGTCATTAACGATTTCATAACTCGCCAAACCAAGCTCTTTTAATAAGGCATGTTCAGGGCCCACGCCGGGATAGTCTAAACCCGCCGAAATAGAATGGGTGCCTTGTACCTGACCATTCTCATCCTGAATCACCATGGTGCGATTACCATGCAGCACACCAACTTGCCCCGCATTAATCGAGGCTGAATGGAGCTTGGTATCGACCCCCTTACCGCCTGCCTCAACCCCGACTAAGCGCACATGCTCATTACTCAGGTAGGGATGGAAAATACCGATCGCATTCGAACCGCCACCCACAGCCGCTGTCACCACGTCGGGCTGACGACCAGCCGCTTCCTGCATCTGCTCAATCGCTTCACGCCCAATCACGCATTGGAAATCACGCACCATCTCTGGATAAGGCATGGGGCCAGCAACCGTACCGATAATATAGAAAGTATTATCGACATTGGTCACCCAGTCACGCATGGCTTCGTTTAAGGCATCCTTAAGCGTCTTGGAACCGCTATCGACAGGCACCACAGTAGCGCCTAACAGCTTCATGCGGTAGACGTTAAGCGCTTGCCGACGTACATCCTCGGCGCCCATATAGACCACGCATTCTAAGCCATAACGAGCGGCAACGGTAGCGGTAGCGACGCCGTGCTGACCAGCACCAGTCTCAGCGATAATGCGCGTCTTGCCCATACGACGGGCGAGTAAAATCTGACCGATACAATTATTAATCTTATGCGCTCCGGTGTGATTTAAATCCTCACGTTTGAACCAGATTTGCGCACCACCCAAGATCTCTGACCAGCGCTTAGCGTGGTACACGGGGCTAGGACGACCGACAAAATGCTTTAATTCATAATGAAATTCAGCTAGAAAATCGGGATCATCCTTGTATTTAGCATAGGCTTCCTTTAGTTCATCCAAGGCGTGCACTAAGGTCTCGGCCACAAAACGACCGCCAAACCGCCCGAAATGTCCTGATTCATCAGGATAGTTATACTCTCTCAAGAGACCTCCGCAGATTCATCGTATTCATATAAACTCTTGATTTTAACCTAAATTGCCCGAAGATATTTCAGACTAAGAACGATTCACAGAATGCACTTCAGGCATTTCCGCAATGGCATTCACAACCTTAGGCACTTGCTCACCGTCTTTAATCTCAACGGTAAATAATAAATTCACCACCCCTTGACGGCTTTGTGTATTTAAAGCGGCAACATTCATTTTGTGCTTAGCAAAAAGCTCGGTAATATCTCGAATCAAACCAGGACGATCGGAGGCGCTCACGGCGATATTGACCGGGTAAATACGGTCCGCCGTATTACCCCAATCTACCTCAATAATTCGCTCTGGATACTTTAGTTGCAAAGCCTTAAGACTTGGGCAGCCCTCACGGTGAATGGTCACACCACGACCACGGGTAATAAAACCATGAATTTTATCCGGCGGCACAGGATGGCAACAACGTGCTAATTGCGTCAGCAATGAATCCACCCCAACCACTAAGACCCCGTTTTTACTATCACTCTGACTGTGGCTATATTGGAGTCGCGCTAGCACCTCATCATCTGGTCCCACCGCTTCAGGCTCGGTAAAGGCTAAGCCGATATTTCTAAGGCTATACTCATCCTTTGCCACCGCCACAAAGAGATCCTCAGCTTGGCTAAAGCCCAGCTTTTCAGCTAAGTGCTCAAGATTGGTGGCGGTCTTGCCGAGACGCTGCAATTCCTTTTCAACCAATTCCTGACCGCTCACAATGCGTTTTTGCAATTCAATGGCATTAAACCAAAGACGCACTTTGGCACGGGCTCTCGGACTGGCCAGATAAGCCAATTGCGGATTTAACCAATCGCGTGAAGGACCACCTGATTTAGCCGCTATAATCTCCACCGTTTGCCCGGTTTGTAAAGGCGTATTAAGAGACACTAGCTGGCCGTCGACCCTGGCGCCCCGGCAACGGTGCCCTAAATCAGTATGCAAGCGATAGGCAAAGTCAACCGGCGTACTTCCCTCAGGCAACTCAATCACTCGTGCTTGCGGAGTTAGTACATAAATCCGTGCCGGCGCCGCCTCAGGCGCTTCGCTGTCTTTGTCAAGCGTTGCCTTAACTGGCTTGGCCTCTTTACTTTTAGGGGTATCGGTGGTGGCTGCCTTTGCCGTACAGCTAGTGCTTGCCGCAGGCTCAAGCGACAGCACCTCGTCCGTATCACCTGCCGCCAAGACCTGCTCTTGTAACTGCGTGGCCTCTTGTTCAGAAATACCCTCTTCACGACGCCACGACAATAACTGCCGCATCCAAGAAATCTGCCGATCGTAAAGACTAGATGCCGTGGTTTCGCCCCCTTTGGCGCCGGATTCCTTGTAGCGCCAATGTGCTGCCATACCGTATTCGGCAAACTGATGCATTTCGTGGGTGCGAATTTGCACTTCAAAATTACGTCCGCTTTCGTCCTGCACCACCGTATGCAGAGAGCGATAACCATTGGGTTTAGGACGGGCGATATAGTCATCAAACTCATCCATCACCGGGGTCCACAATGAATGCGTCAATGATAATACGGTATAACAATCACGCTCGGTCTCGGTGATAATACGTATCGCCTGTAAATCATAAATCTCCTCGAACGAGAGATTTTTATTGCGCATTTTATTGTAAATACTGTAGATGTGCTTCGCTCGCCCCGTCACTTCAGAATGAATATTAAGCTGCTGCAGATTGGTATTGAGCTTATCAATAAAGCGCTGCACCAATTCCTCACGCTCAGTCCGGCGCACCTCTAATTTATTGGCAATATCACGATAAATTGCCGGCTCTAAAAAACGGAAGGAAAGATCTTCTAGCTCCCATTTAATCTGCCAGATCCCCAAGCGATTAGCTAAGGGAGCATAAATATCACGCGTTTGTTGAGCCAATATCAGTGGACATGGCCGCTTGGAATCACTATACCAACGTAAGGTCTGTAGGCGTGAAGCCAAACGCAAGATGACAATGCGCAAATCACTAGCCAGAGCCAGCAGCATCTTACGCAACATCTCCTGCTGATCCTGCACTTGCTCACTGTCTTTTTTTTCAGCTAGCGTGGCTTGAGCCCCAATACGAATTAAGGTACGAGTGCCTTGGACTAAATTCAGCACCTCTAGCCCAAAAAGCGCCAAAATTTCTTGGCGAATCTCGTGTGCTTGCTTTGGATCCGGCTCGCTCGGCAATGAAGCCAAGATACCGGCAATCATTGAGGTCACATCCATTTGCAACAAGGATAAGGAGTGCAATACGCCTTTGGCATGACGCACACAAGGCTCAGTCGTAAACATGGACTTGCCAGTGAGATGCTTTTCAGCCCACTCAATCGCCAGCCGTAGTTTCGCTGCGTCTTCCTCAGTCAAGTCTTCATAAATAGGGCTTAACCAAGACTCACTAAAATGGTGGTCATCCTCACCTGCAAGCACTTTTTTAATCATGTAGATTACTTAAAAAATGGATCAATGAATGTAGTTTGCTACTGCAAGCCATCAGTCTACAATAAGGATTGATAAACTTAGGCTATATACTTATGCACCAGGGTCATTAACCATGGCGGTAGTGCATTACCATGATAACTATTGTACCGCTTACACTCGTTGCAACCGAGATTATTGAAAAGGCTTTGATATTTCATCACACTGCCCCTTAGCATGGAGTTGCCGATGCAAACTAAACATAAAACGCTACTCATTATTTGGCACAGCCGCACGGGCGCCTCCGAACAGGCGGCAAAGGCGGCAGCGGCAGCCGCTGAGGCATTGATTGATGAGTTAGCGAGTATGGATGATACGCCGTACCAAGTGCTCGTAAAAAAGGCGGCTGAGGTGAGCTTGGCGGAGCTACTCAGTGCGCACGCCTATTTATTTTGTGCACCAGAAAATCTCGCTAGCTTAAGCGGTCAAATGAAAGAGTTTTTTGACCATTACTACTATCCACTACTGGGGCAGATCGAGGGGCGCTACTATAGTGCCATTATCGCTGCGGGTACGGATGGCACGGCTGCGCTGAAGCAACTACAACGTATCTGCAGAGGATGGCGCTTAAATGAGGCGGTGCCTGCCATTATCCTAAACACAGCGGCAGCAAGCCAAGCGCAAATCCTAGCGCCCAAGCAACTCGGTGTAGCGCAAGTCGCTCAGGCTGAGGAAATCGGCGCCACCCTGATGGCACTTATCTCAAACTAGGCACTTAACCTGGATCTCTTGCGATGGTGGCAGCCTCATCGGGTGTCGGCATATTAAATACATGCCGTAAATAGGCCAAATAGGCTGGATCATCACACATGGTTTTGCTAGGCTCATCGGAAATTTTAGCCACCGGTTGACCATTGCAACGCACCATCTTCATCACAATCTGTAAGGCCGGCACGCCCATATCATTCGTCAAATTCGTGCCAATACCAAAGGAGGTTTTGCAGCGATCCTTAAAGCGCTCGGCAATTTTCATGGCTAAAGGGATATCCAAACCATCGGAAAAAATTAAGGACTTATTTTTAGGGTCTACACGATGCGATTGATAGTGAGCCAGCATGCGCTCACCCCATTCAAAGGGGTCGCCTGAATCATGCCGCGCTCCGTCAAAGAGCTTACAAAAATAGAGATCAAAATCACGTAAAAACGCATCTAAACCATAAACGTCGGATAAGGCAATCCCTAGGTCACCACGATACTCTCGAGCCCAACGCTCAAAAGCAAATATCTGCGAATCACGTAAGCGCGGTCCCAATGCCTGACACGCCTGCAAATACTCATGCCCCATAGTACCTAAGGGCAAGGTATCATATTCACGCGCCAATAGCACATTGCTGGTACCCACAAAGCATTGACCCATCTGCTCACGCAGGGTTCTGACCACTTCATAATGCCATTCACGAGAAAAACGACGCCGTGTACCGTACTCCGCGACTCGGAAAAACGCCGCTTCTGGGTCAAAGGCATGCACCTGCTCAATTTTACTTTGTAGACGCCGCCGCCCCTCCGCCAAATCCATGCTTGGGTAGTGATTACGAAAATAAACCTCGTTTACAATGGCAAGAACGGGGATCTCAAAAAGGATGGTATGTAACCAAGGTCCCTTTGCCTCAATTGAAATTTCATTAGGTGAGTCGCCCTCGCCGATAAAGAAATGACGCTCGGAGAGTTGGAACAAGCCGAGAAAATCCACAAAATCCGACTTAATAAAGCGTAAACTGCGCAAATAATCTAGCTCATCTTGCTTAAAACGCAGGCTGCATAAATGCCTGACCTCCTCTCGGATCTCATCAATGTAGGGACGTAAATTCACATTGTCGTTACGACACTTGAAACGATACTCTGCATGAGCAGCAGGGAACTGATGTAACACCACCTGCATCATGCTGAATTTATATAAATCCGTGTCCAATAATGAATTAATAATCATTTCATATCCGATAAAAAGCGCAATTATTCAATACATTATCACAGTAAAGGGTTTTCAACACTTCAGTGCTTAGGATTGGTTAAAATAACGTAATTCTAAAGGGTGCACTTTTATCGCCCGATTTTATTTGGAGTTGTCTTCATCATGACACATGTAGTAACTGAAAACTGTATTAAGTGTAAATACACCGACTGTGTGGACGTCTGTCCTGTGGACTGTTTCTTAGAGGGTCCTAACTTCTTAGTGATTGATCCTGATGAGTGCATTGACTGTGCCGTCTGTGTCCCCGAGTGTCCGGCAAATGCAATTTTTGCGGAGGAGGATGTGCCTGAGGATCAAGTCCACTTTATCCAGTTAAACGCTGAGTTGACGCCCTTATTTACCTCCATTACCCGTACCCGTGAGCCCTTGCCTGATGCGGACGAGTGGAACGGGGTTGAGAATAAACTACAATATTTAGAAAGATAATGACATCGCAATGACTGAAGTTTCTGATTTACCTTATACCGTCCAGACTGTTGTAGATAAAAAGATCTGGGTTCCAGGCAAACTTTTCTCAATTAAAACCACACGTAGTCCTGAGTTCAGTTTTAAGCCGGGGCAGTACGCACGCTTAGGTCTAGCCCTGGGTTTAGACGAGGATGAAAAAACACCGCCCGCTGCGGATATGACGTGGCGTGCGTTTTCTATGGTAAATCAGCCGGACGATGAACAGCTTGAATTCTTTGCCACCTTGGTATCCGACGGTCTGTTCAGTCCCAGTCTTTATGAATTAGAAGCCGGTGATACGATTTATATAGACAAATCGGTCTTTGGCTTTTTAACCATTGATCAATTCCCTCAAGGCGGCGATTTATGGTTACTGTCAACAGGCACCGGCTTATCCGCCTTTTTACCCATGCTGAGCGATGAAAAAACATGGCAAAGCTTCGATCGTGTGATTTTATGCCATGGTACTCGTTTTATTAATGAATTTGCTTATACTGACTTGATACAAGATGTCAAGGAGCGATATGGCGATCGTTTTGTTTACTTAGCCATTTCGACGCGCGAAGCACATCAAGACTATCCGCAAAAGCGTCTCACTGACTTAATTGTTAGTGGTGAGTTAGCGGAGCTTGCCGGACATGCGATGGATCCGGAGGTCGCACGCATTATGCTGTGCGGCAATCCAGGCATGACCACTGAAGCGCGTAAGCGCTTGGGCGAGTTAGGATTTAAATCCGGTCGCCGTGGTAATTTAGGCAACTTAGCTGTAGAAAAATACTGGTAGTTCTATCATCATCACCTTCAACTTGCGCTCGTGCTGACGGCTTTTATGGCACACGCTGGAGAGAGCAATCATGCTATACAACATCTATGAAATGAATCGTCTGATGCTGTCGCCTTTGAGCTATGCATCGTCACTAGTAGCAGAAACCTTTACCAACCCTTTCAGCCCCTATTCCTATGTGCCGGGTTCACGTCGCTTTGCTGCACGTTTTGATCTCTTTAACCGGCTTGGCAAGGAGTATGCCAAGCCAGAATGGGGGATTGATGAGGTTGAAATTAACGGTGAAATGGCTAAGGTAAGCATTGAAACCTTGGTTAATAAGCCCTTCTGTAATTTATTGCATTTTAAGCGCAGTGCCTCCAAAGACCCTGGCGGCGATCCTTCTGTGCTAATTGTGGCGCCTTACTCAGGCCATCATGCGACCTTGTTGCGCGACACCGTACGCCGTATGTTGACTGATTTTGATGTGTATGTGACTGATTGGTTGGATGCACGTACGGTACCAGTCAACCAAGGGGCCTTTGACCTTGACGAGTATGTGTACTATTTAATCTCTTTCTTACACTCCATCAATAAGCGTGTACACGTGATGGCGGTGTGTCAGCCAGCCGTGCCAGTGATGGGTGCGGTTTCCCTCATGTCTCAACAAGATGACCCACTCGTGCCACTCAGCATGATCTTAATGGGTGGACCGATTGATACCCGCGAGTCACCGACGGTTGTCAATAACCTGGCCGACCGCCATTCGCTCGCTTGGTTTGAGACGCAAATGATTCAGCGCGTACCGCCCCGCTACCCCGGTAATGGTCGTTTAGTCTATCCAGGCTTTATGCAGCTGATGGGCTTTATTGCCATGAACCCACGCTTACATTTGAAGTCCTACCACGAGTACTACCTTGATCTAATGCGTGGTAATGAACCCGAAGCAGAAAAGCACCGTACCTTCTATGATGAGTACAATGCCGTGTGTGATTTACCGGCAGAGTTCTACTTACAAACGGTCAAAGTCGTGTTCCAAGATCATGCCTTACCTAACGGCACTTGGTATGTAGGTCATCATTTAATCGATCCTAGCAGCATCAAAGCAACCGCCTTATTGACGGTTGAAGGTGAGCTGGATGATATTACTGGCATCGGTCAAACCAGTGCGGCCCTTGAACTGACGCCTAATATCCCAGCAGATAAGAAAAAGGCCTTTGTGGCTGAGGGCAGCGGTCATTACGGTATTTTCTCCGGTAGCCGTTGGCGTAATCATATTTTCCCTGTGGTTGCAGACTTTATTCATGAGGCTCAAATTGATGAAGAGGAGCAGCTGTTGGCACGCCTCAGAGCTGAAGTAGAAATCGCCATTCGCCGAGAAAATGAGGCCAAAGCGCGTGCAGCTGCCCGCCAAGCGGCTCGGGCAGCAAGCAAGGCTGCCAAAGAAGCAGAGCAAGCTAAAGTGCGAGAGCGCGAAGAGGCCATTGAAAAAGCCAAGCAAGAGGCGCTTGAAGCAGCCGAGGCCGAAGCTAAGTTATTAGCAGCCGCCGAGGTCAAGAAAAAAGCAGAGGCAGAGGCTGCGGCGAAAGCTGAGGCTGAAGCAAAGGCTGCTGCCGAAGCAAAAGCACGCCAAGCGGCTGAGGCGCGCGCCCGTGCTGACGCTGCGAAGAAAGCCACTGCCACAGCGAAAGCAACGGCCGAGGCGGCAACGAAAGCAAGCAGCTCCAACACCCCGACCGCTAAACAAGGCAGTCTCGAGGGTGTAGAGCAAAGTGCCAAAGCGCCTGCCCCAGCACAAGCTGCGCCAAGCACGGCGGTCACGCCTCCGGCTGAAGCTCAACGCTCCACCCAAGCGTCTACTACGGCCACCAAGGCAGCAACAAAGACAAGTCCAGCAGCTGCTAATAAAGCCGCCCCTAAAAACGCACAATCATGAGGCAAAACAAGCTAAAGCAATGAATCCATTAGTCGCACAAATTCATTCTGTTTTACCTCAAACCCAATGCACCAAGTGCGGTTATGACGGTTGCCTCCCCTATGCGACAGCCATTGCAGAGGGCGAGGCAATTAACCGCTGCCCGCCAGGGGGTGAAGCCGGCATTGCTGCACTAGCCGCACTCTTGTCTCGCCCTACGCTACCTCTAAATACGGAGGAATGCGGCGAACATGTGCCATTGCAACTAGCACGGATTGAGGAACGTCATTGCATCGGCTGTACCCTCTGTATCCAGGCCTGTCCAGTCGATGCCATTGTTGGTGCGAATAAATACATGCATACGATTATGGCTTCACGCTGTACCGGCTGTGAACTCTGTGTTGCCCCCTGTCCTGTCGACTGTATTAGCATGGTGCCGGCTCAGCGCCAATGGACCCAGGACGATGCAAGCGCCGCTTGGCAACATTACCAAGCACGAGAGGCGCGCCTTGAAAAAGAAGCCGCTGCAGAGCAACAGCGCTTAGCCACCGCCGCTGCACGCAGTCTAAATCAAAGTCGCCCTGCCCAACTCGCTAACACCGTCAGCAAGACAGATGAGCGTACTGACCCCAAGCAAGCTGCCATTGCCGCTGCCCTAGCTAAAGCACGGGCACGCCGTAACGCAATTGCTACTTCAAACGATAAGAACTGATGAATAAACAAAAACGTCAAGCAATTTTTGAGCGTTTTCGTGCTGCCAATCCTAAACCCACCACTGAGTTGGTATTCCACAATAATTTTCAATTATTAATTGCGGTATTACTATCAGCACAAGCCACCGACGTCTCGGTTAATAAGGCGATGGAACCAGTATTCCTTACCGTCAAAACCCCACAAGACCTATTGGATATGGGCCTAGAGCGCTTTACTGAAGCCATTAAAAGCATTGGACTCTACAAAACTAAAGCGAAAAATGCCCTAGCCACCGCCAAGATTCTAGTTGAGCAATATGGCAGTGAAGTACCTAATGATCGTGCTGCCCTTGAGTCCTTGCCGGGCGTAGGTCGTAAAACCGCCAATGTGGTGCTTAATACGGCCTTTTCCGAGATTGCAATGGCGGTGGACACGCATATTTTCAGAGTTTCCAACCGTACAGGCATTGCCAAAGGCAAAAACGTATTGGAAGTGGAGCAACGCTTACTGCGCCTGGTACCTAAGGAGTTTTTATTGGATGCGCATCATTGGTTAATTTTACATGGCCGCTACGTTTGTACGGCACGCTCACCCAAATGTTGGCAATGTGGGATTAGTGATCTGTGCGAGTTCAAAGACAAGCTACCACACCCCGCTGTCCGCAAAAGCGCCGCTAAAAAAGCAATTAGCAAAGCAGCAAAGCAATCTATCAAAAGGATGTAAATGTTAATTCACCTCGTTGGTCTACTGCTTTTTATTTATATTTATATACGTCTGATACGCCCACTGCCGCTACGTTGGTGGTTTAAGCTGAGCTATGCGGGCATCGTACTGCTTGCGTCTCAGATTCACCTTATCCAAAAACTGCTCCCCGGCGGCTTAGCGGCGCCAGAGTTACCCGCTTGGATCGTCATGACCATGGGTTGGACCTATGCTTCCATGATGGTGTTGGCCATTGCCTTACTGTTGCGCGACACCCTGCTGGCTTTAAGCTATACCCTCGATAAAGGTGAGCGAGTGCGACGTGCACTCTTATCACCGCTCAACAGCAGCTTTATGTTGATGTTTTCAACCTTTGTGTGTGCTGTCGGTGTGTGGCGTGCGGTGAGTTTTCCCAATGTCACCCATCTGGAATTAGAGTTTGATAAACTGCCCCCCGCCTTTGATGGTTATCAGGTGGTGCATCTCACCGATCTCCATGCCAGTCGCTTACTGCCGGAATCATGGCTTGAGGAAACACTGAGAATCGCCATGCGTGAGAATCCTGACTTAATCCTAATCACTGGTGATTTAATTGACGGTACCCCGCAACACCGTCACCGCGATATTCGCCCCTTTAAGAGCATCACTGCCAAAGATGGGGTGTGGATCTCCTTAGGCAATCATGAGTATTATTCAGGCCTAGACGAATGGCTAACAACCTTTAAAGAAGAGCTGTTTTTACCGGTATTAATCAATGAAAATGTGCGCATTGTCCGTGGCAGTGATGAAATAGTGCTTGCCGCCATTACGGATCCGGTGGCCAAGCGCTTTGGCAAAGAGATGCCGGATATTGATAAAGCCCTTAAGGGGACTAGTGCTGAGGATATGATTATTCTCATGAGTCATCGCCCCGCTGACGCCAAGCGCCATGCCGCTAAAGGCGTGAGTCTACAGCTCTCAGGGCATACCCATGGCGGCCAACTACTGGGGCTGAATCTAGTCACTAAAATGGCGAATCAAGGCTATTTGATGGGGCTTTATCACATTGGCGATATGTACCTCTACCTTAGTCGAGGGGCAGGCTTATGGGGCGGCTTACCCGTGCGTATTGGGGTAGAATCAGAAATCGTCTCCATCACCCTACGTTCCAAAAAAGCAAAGGCAGAAAGTCAACAACCCTCTGCCTCTACTAAGTAACGCAACAATACCGTGGTGTCGAATGAGCTATTCGGCGTACACAAATTGACCGTCTTTGACCTGGCCCATCACCACTGCACGTGCATCAAAACCCTGATGGTCCTGTGGCGTCACATTTAACACACCAGTGGGTACAATTAAATCCTTAGTCTGCTCTAATTGTTGACGTAAGGCCTCACGGAAAGCTGTGGTACCAGGCTTTAAGCCCTCGGCCAAGGTGCGCGCCACAGCGGAATCCGCTAGCACCCACGCGCCCCACGCGTCGCTGGAAAACTGCGTAGCGGTACCCTCACCATAGCTTGCCTCGTAAGTTTCAGCAAAGTCTAAGGCCTTTTGCTTTGCTGGATGCTCGTCCGGTAGCGTACGGGCCACCACACTGGGGCCAGTAGGGAATAAGGTACCCTCAACCACGGCACCACCTACCTGCAAAAATTCAGGTGTGGCAATACCATGTGTTTGATAAATTTGACCCTCATAACCACGCTCTTTTAAGGTCTTTTGCGGCAACACTGTGGGCGTACCAGCACCGGCAATCAAAATCGCATCTGGCTTAGCGCTGAGCAACTTTAACACCTGTCCCATGGTACTGCTATCAGTACGCTGATAAGTTTCTCGAGCAACGATTTCAAGCTTGCCGTCGGCTGCTGCGGAAAACTCACGCCACCAACTATCGCCATAGGCATCAGCGTAGCCAATATAGCCAATGGTTTTAAAGCCGCGCTTTTGCATATCCTCTACCAAGGCTTGGGCCATGAGGTTATCATTTTGCGACATTTTGTAGGCCCACTCACGCCCGCCTTCATTCACCGGCTGCACCACGGAACCAGAGCCAACCAAAGAAATCATCGGGGTTTTAGTTTCCACCAGCACATCTAAAATGGCCAAGGCACCAGCGGTAATATTAGGCCCTACCAGTAAGTCAATACCATCTTCAGACGTCAGTTTGCGTACATTGCGCACCGCCTTACTCACGTCCGTCGCATCATCCAACACAATATAACGCGCCGCTTCACCCCCTAGGGTGTCAGGCCATAATTTAATCGCATTATGCGATTGAATACCGATGGCAGCCGCTGGACCCGTGCTAGAGACAGTCACCCCAACGACCACCTCTGCATTGACGGCGCCAGCTAGGCTGAATGCTAAGAGCGTGCTAAGGAATTGTTTTTTCATGGTATAAGACAAAATTAAAATAATTGAATAGATAGAAATTATAAGCCTTTAAAAACAAAAATACCCGGTTAGATGCCCTAAAACAAATAACCGGGTAGCTTCTAAACGCCTCTACTAATCGACGACTTCGGCCTTTTTGCGTCGTTTGACTTTTGGCTGCTCAAAATCAAGCAATACCTTGGCCTCCTCATCAATATCCACGCTGACATAACCGCCATTTTCCAAATGACCAAAAAGCAACTCATCAGCCAAGGCGCGGCGGATCTTATCCTGAATCAGGCGGTGCATTGGACGAGCCCCCATTTGCGGGTCAAAGCCATGCTGCGCCAAATACTCTCGCAATCGATCACTAAACACCACCTCAACCTGCTTTAAGCGTAACTGCTGCTCAAGCTCAATTAAGAACTTATCAACCACCCGCAGAATAATGTCGCGGTCTAGCGGTGCAAAGGAAATAATGGCATCTAAACGATTACGGAACTCCGGTGTAAAGGTGCGATTAATCTCCTGCATCTCATCACCCTGCTGCGAGCTCTCAGCAAAACCGATACTGCGTTTACTAAGATGCTGCGCACCGGCGTTAGTCGTCATCACAATCACCACATTACGGAAATCGGCCTTGCGACCATTGGTGTCAGTCAAGGTACCGTGATCCATCACTTGCAATAGGATGTTGTAAATGGCTGGATGGGCTTTTTCTATCTCATCAAGTAGCAGCACGCTGTGTGGATGCTTATTAATCTGCTCGGTTAATAAACCCCCATCATCGTAGCCCACATAGCCCGGAGGCGCACCGATTAAGCGTGATACCGCATGTGCTTCCATATACTCAGACATATCGAAACGTATCAGCTCAATGCCTAAACTCTGAGCGAGTTGCTTAGTCACCTCAGTCTTACCCACACCGGTTGGACCGCTAAATAGAAATGAACCAATTGGTTTATCCTCTCTACCTAAACCCGAGTGCGCCATCTTCATTGCTGAAACCAGGGCCACAATTGCATCGTCCTGACCAAAAATCGTCGATTTAAGCTCAGACTCCAAGCCCTGCAACTTCGCTCGCTCATCATTAGAAACAGCAGCCACCGGAATTCGTGCCATGCTAGCGATCGTGGCTTCCACCTCGGCCTTACCTAAGAGCTTTTTCTGGCGTGATTTAGGCAATAGGCGCTGAGCGGCACCGGCTTCATCCAACACATCAATGGCTTTATCCGGTAAATAGCGATCATTTAAATAGCGCACGGATAACTCCACCGCCGCTTCAATCGCTGCTTGGCTATAACGAATTTCGTGATAATCCTCAAAGCGTGTTTTTAAGCCCTTGAGAATATCAATGGTTTCCTCAGGTGTAGGCTCAACCACGTCAACTTTTTGGAAGCGGCGTGATAAGGCGTGATCCTTTGCAAAGATACCGCGATACTCCTTGTACGTAGTCGCACCCATGCAGCGCAACTTACCTGAAGACAAGGCGGGTTTAAGTAAATTACTGGCATCCATGGTGCTGCCAGAGGTCGAACCGGCACCAATCATGGTGTGAATCTCGTCAATAAAGAGTATAGAATTATCAATCGTCTCTAATTGCTTGAGCAAAGACTTAATACGTTGCTCAAAATCACCGCGGTACTTAGTGCCAGCAAGCAAGGAACCCATATCAAGCGAGTAAATTTTGGCGCTTTTTAAAATCTCGGGTACCTTGGCAGCGACAATACGCTGTGCCAAGCCCTCGGCAATGGCCGTTTTACCGACGCCAGCCTCACCCACGAGTAGCGGATTATTCTTGCGACGACGACATAGCACCTGCACCACTCTATCGAGTTCATGCTCACGCCCCAATACCGGATCCAGCTTACCCTGCTCGGCCAGCTCGTTTAAATCAACCGCCCACTGCTGCAAGGGCGTGCTTTGTTCCTCCTCAGCTGCCCCCGCTCCCTCCTGCGCATTGGCCTGCGATGCTGGATCCTTGCTCGCTTTATCCTTGCTTTGGCCGTGCGATAGGAACTCGATAATATCAATGCGATTAATCTCCTGCTCTTGCAAGAAATAAACCGCATGCGCATCCTTTTCAGAAAACAAAGACACCAAAATATGCGCTCCGGTGACCTGACGTCTGGCTTTATCGGCGGCAGAGCCCTGGACCGCATTGACATGCATCACCGCTCGTTGAATCACCCGCTGAAAGCCAAGCGTAGGCTGCGCATCCGTGCTATCCCCCTCGGGTAGCGTGGGTGTATTATCCTCAATAAAGCTGCGTAATTGCTTTTGCAATAAAGGGATATTGGCGTGGCAAGCGTGCAAAGCCTCAAGCGCCTCATTATTATCCAATAAGGCCAGTAGCAAATGCTCAACTGTCACGAACTCATGACGTTGCGTACGAGCCGAGACAAAGGCTAGGTGAATCGTCACTTCGAGTTCTTGGGAAATCATATATATACCTCTGTAAATTGAGTCGACGTAGGGCTACCTACTGACTATGCTACTCGTTTATTTAAACCGGTTCACAGCTGCAACGCAAGGGATACTCATGCTGCCTAGCATAATCCCTAACCAATTCAACCTTGGTCATGGCAATATCACGGCTAAAGACGCCACACACTGCCTTACCCTCATGATGTACTTTAAGCATAATGGCCACCGCACGCTCAATATCTAAGGCAAAAAACCGCTGTAACACCTCCACCACAAAATCCGTGGTGGTGTAATCATCGTTATGCATCAAAACCTGATAAAAAGATGGTGGCTTAAGCTTGGCTTTTTGCTTTTTAGCTGCGTGGTAAATTTCTGTATTGGTCGACATTTTCTAAATTAAAAATCAAATCGGCACCGATAATTAACAAGCGATAAATACTAGAGTAGTCTATTATCTTAATACGATGTTTAAAATGAAGTCTAAACACGAATAATTCAAGTTATGTGGTTGAACTTAGGATTAATTTACAAAGGAATAGGTCGGCGGTCAATGCGATATATTAAACCCCTCTTCTTTAGTCTTAGTCTAATGCTGGCTAGCGTGCTGATGCCAGCCACAAGCCAAGCTGCCACTACTGAGTCAGCGCCTCAACTACCAACGCAACTGCTACGGCTTGGCAACAGTACCTTAGAAGTGGAGATTGCCGCTACCAATCAAAGCCGTCAACGTGGTTTAATGCATCGCCATGTTATGGCGGAGGAGCGCGGTATGCTCTTTGTGTTTGAGCAAGCAGAGCGCCTCTGCTTTTGGATGCGTAATACCTACATCCCGCTTAGCATTGCTTATCTGGATAAAGATGCCACTATTATTGAGATTTTCGATATGCAAGCGCTTGATGAGCGTAGTGTTTGCTCCACTGCACCGGCACAATTTGCCTTAGAGGTAAATCAGGGCTGGTTTGAGCGTCATCATATTCAGGTGGGGCAGCGCGTGGAAGGCATTGTGCCTTAGGGGCACTGTATTTTTACGATTTGGAGCATGATATTTATGAAAAAACGATTATTACCGGCAGTTGCCTTAGCTAGCGGCTTATTACTCACGGCGTGTGGCTCATTCGGTACCCAGACTGTGGGCAATGAAACGTATGTACGTACCTTCGATCAAGGCACCGACAAAGTACCTGAAGTCCTAGCCATGTGCTTAAATGACAAGCTCAAAGCCTATCAGCAAAGCGCTTATGTACGTCCTCGCACAACCGATATTTGGAGCGGTGCGGTACCTAGCCCAGACAGCAATCAACCACAAGCCATCATTGAAATTGCCCTCCCCACCCATGGTCAAGGCGCCATTCATGCGCACCTCAAGGTATTTCAGCGTGAGCCTGTGGTGCCTGCAATTAATGATGTCATTCGAGCGTGTTTATAAACAGCGACTTGATCCGGATGAGGCCTCGCCCTCATCCGGCGCCTCAGCGCGACCATGCGATAATTTTTTGCCTGCACCGGTAGCTAACCAGCATAAAATCGCCCCGACGCAGACCATGATCGCCCCTTGCCAAAAGGTCCATGAGAGCGGTGTACGTAATAGCACCATCGACAAGGCAGCCGATAACACAGGGATAAAGTAGGAAGCGCCCGCAAGAATAGTGACATTACCGTATAAAATACCCACATTCCATGCAGCATAACCAAAACCCATGGCAATGGCAGCCAATATCAAATAAATCAATGCCTCAGTGCTAAAGTGAATGGTTTGGTTCGCCTCTAGCCCGTATTTAAGCCACAAACTGAGCGCCACCAGCATAAAAAAGAGCGTAATACCATTATGCCCCTGCGCCATTCTTGCCGTCACCACACAATAAGCCGACCAAATCAATGTGCCTAAAAAAGCTAAACCGTAGCTTAAGGGATTCGTCTGAATATTACTCAGCATGCGGTAAAAATCGACGCCATGCTCAGCCCCCAAAACCCAGAAGATGCCTAAGATTGAAATTAAAAAACCGGGGATAATTAAGAGATTGGCTCGCTGACGATTAAATAGGATCGCTGCCACAATGGTAAAGGTGGGCCATAAATAATTCACCATCCCCACCTCAATCGCTTGTATGGCATTTGAGGCATAGCCAATGGACAAAGCCAGGCACAGCTCATAGGCCACAAATAACACACTTCCCCAAACTAAATAGCGCTTAGGAAAGTCCTTAAGCCGCACAAAACCCACAGAGCACAGCAATAACACCGAAGCGACCGTGTAAATCATAGCGGCCCCACCGGTAGCACCCATATACTCACTGACGCTACGAATTAGGCCGACGATTGAGCTCCAGAGAAAAATAGCCACAAGACCGATTAAAGTCGCTTTATTTGTACTCATGATGTTGAATGATTGGCGGCATAAAAAGTCGCGATATAAGCGCCGCAAGATAAGCACAGCAAAAAGCGCCCCAACTGGTAGACAGTTAAGGCGCCTTGCGAAAGACTTAAACTAAGCTAGCAATTAAGCGAAGTTTTCCTCAGCAAATTTCCAGTTAACAAGTGCCCAGAAGTTCTTTAAGTACTCAGGACGAGAGTTACGCGTATCGATGTAGTAAGCGTGCTCCCACACATCACAGGTAAGTAAGGGCTTATCGTCCGTGGTTAAAGGCGTACCGGCATTGCTAGTATTCACAATATCAACTGTACCGTCAGACTTTTTCACTAACCAGGTCCAACCTGAACCAAAGTTACCCGCAGCAGAAGCGTTAAACTTCTCAACGAAGGCATCGTAACTGCCCCACTTAGCATTAATCGCATCTAATAAAGCACCGCTAGGCTGACCACCGCCATTAGGCGATAAGCAGTTCCAGTAGAAGGTGTGATTCCATACCTGAGCTGCGTTATTAAAAATACCACCACTTGAAGACTTAACGATCTCCTCTAGCGATTTACCCTCAAACTCAGTACCAGGTACCTGATTATTTAAGTTAGTCACATAGGTTTGGTGGTGCTTACCGTAATGGTACTCAAGTGTCTCCTTAGAAATGTGGGGCTCTAAAGCGTTCATCTCATAGGGTAATGGAGGTAAAGTAAAGTTACTCATAAATCATTGCTCCTTAAAATTTAATGATTTGACATGTACTGCAGCACGACCGCTGGCAAACTCTAACTGAAGCTCATCATCAACGCGCAATTGATCCGCATCTCGGACTACCTGTCCCTCAGCATCATACACAATGGAAAATCCGCGCTGCAAAACCTGCTTCGGATTCATATTATGCAACAGCTGACGTTGTTGCTCAAATACTTGTTGATGAGTTTTTAATTGCTGCGCAACGGCTCGATGGAGTCGCTCCTGCCACTGGCTTAAGCGATCGCACTCTACTTCTATATTAGGCTTTCTAGATGCTAAACGCAAACATAACCCCTCCAATAGCTTGTGTTTATTTGTAAATAAATTAAGCCATTGACGTTGCAACGCTTGTTGCATTTGTAGGCGTTGTGCATCATATTGCGTCAATAAACGTTGCGGTGCCACTAAACGCTGCTGTAACTCATCATAACGCAAGCTTTTATCTAGCAAAATACGTTCCATATGACGATTTAAACGTGGCTGCAATTCATCAAAACGAGCTTGTCGCTCAGCTAGCAGCTGCAGCATCACCCGACCAATCCGCTGATGATAATCCTTTAAGATCGCTGGTAAGGTATAGGCCGCTTTACTAATAAGCTCAGCCGCCGCCGTGGGCGTTGCCGCACGTAAGTCGGCCACATAGTCCGCAATAGTCACATCCGTCTCATGCCCTACCCCGCTCACAATCGGTATCGTACAAGCGGCTATCATACGCGCAAGGCGCTCATCATTAAAGCACCATAGATCTTCTAAACTACCACCACCCCGCACCAGTAAAATCACATCCACTTCCTGACGTAATTCAGCCTGCGCTAAGGCTCGCATCAATGCATCAACCGCTTCTGCCCCCTGCACCAAACTAGAATAAATCGTCACTTGAAATTGCGGCGCTCGACGCCTTAACGCTGTTAGCACATCGTGTAAGGCAGCGGCCTGTAAGGATGTAATAATGCCCACGCGCCGAGGATAGGCGGGAATGGCGAGTTTACGATCTTCATCAAATAAGCCCTCTTTTTTAAGCTTATCCAGTATCTGCAAATAGCGCTCAAAGAGCGTGCCTAGACCCGCGCGCCGCATCTCGTCGACCTGAATTTGCAAAGAACCTCTGGCCGCAAATAAAGACAACTTGCCTTTGAGCTCAACCATATCCCCCTGTTTCGGCTGAAAATCCAAGGCCATCGCACGCCCGCGAAACATCACTGCATTCATAGCACTAAACTCATCTTTTATCGAAAAGTAATAATGCCCTGAAGAGGCTTTGGTGATTTGAGAGATTTCGCCTTCCACCCGGAATAGGGGTAGTTGATACTCCAAGGTTTGACTAATCAGATGACTTAATTCTGTAACAGAAAGTACTTTTTCCAAGTCCATAGCAAATAATTACGCAAAAATCCACTCATTTATTAAAAAAGACAATTACTTTTCCACAACTGCGAAAATAGTGGTTTAACACAGAAAAAATTGATTCCTTAGCGCTCAATTCTAATTTAATACCTTAATAAATCCCCATAAACTATTGAAAAATAAGGTATATTAATATTTCAAAAATATTGCGCCCTTTTTAAGCAACTGCCCTGAGGATACGTATAACTACGGATACTCGCTAAGTTATTCACAAAGTTATCCACATTTTTTGTGGATTAATGATTTTTACAAAATCAAATCCCAAAAGCGCTCATGAAACTAAGCACTTACACGTACATCCTCAAACTTCACCCCTATTTGGCTTCTACTATCTTACAAGAATTCTTAAAAAATGATGAGATGGAGGATTTTTTTGAAAATTAATTATAGCGATTGCTTGATGCGATTTTATTCGGTAGTATCAACGCTTTTTTCTAAAAATTATTTGAAGTTGTCCACAAGCTAAGAGAATGTCTGTTTTTTATCAAGAAACAGCTAGTTTACAGCAACCTCCTCAAGCTTCGCTTAATAAAACCATCACAAGCTATTGATTTTAAATAGTAAATTCCATTTTTGAGATTTTGCCCAGTAATTGAACAATCATCGCTAGGCTACGTATAATAACAGACATCTTGTGATTTATTCACAAAGTTATCCACAGCTTTTGTGGGTAAGTTCCCTAGCTAATTGATTGTCCAATGAAAACGCATTCTTACACCACCACAAGTCAATCGAACAACACGCTCAGCACGCGCTTGCAGGCGCAGTGGCAAAGTGGTGGTGCATTGAGTACAGCCCTACTTCCCCTGGCAGCGCTCAACGGCGCGCTTCAAAAGCTTAGAAAGCGACTCTATCAAACAGGCTGTTTGCGTGTTTATCAGGCGCCCTGCCCCGTGATTGTCGTGGGCAACATCTACGTTGGCGGCACGGGTAAAACGCCAGTCGTGGCAGCGCTGACAGAAGCCCTAAAAAGCAAAGGTCGAGTACCTGGCATTATTTCCCGAGGGTATGGGGTAAGCATTGGCAAGGAGGCTAGGCTCGCCGCTGGCCCTCATGCTAAAGCCGAGCTTATTGGTGATGAGCCAGCGCTGCTTGCGCAATACGCACCCATTGCCGTGCACCCTAAACGCGCTCTGGCAATTGAAGCCCTGCTCGCCCACTACCCCCAGACTGATGTGATTATTGCTGACGATGGCTTACAACATCTCGCCTTGCATCGTGACGTAGAAATCCTGCTGCAGGATGAGCGTGGCATTGGCAATGGTCGTCTTTTACCTGCGGGTCCATTAAGAGAATCTGCCGACAAGCTTGCTGAAGTCGATTTTATTATCACCAATCGCAACCACAAACTCGCACCCAGTGCCAGCTCAAGCTCAACGACTAAGCCTTATCAGCTAGCGATGCACTTAAGTCCGACCGACATGATCAATCTGCAAAGCGGTGAATCCATCGCCGTCGCAGCGTGGCAAGCGCAGTTCCAACACCGCCCTATCGCTGCCTTAGCCGGTATTGGTAATCCACAACGTTTTTTTAACAGCTTAAAAGAACTGCAAATCCCTATGCAAAAGCAACTCGCTTTTCCTGACCATCATGCCTTTAGCGCGGCGGATTTTAGTGGAATACAAGAAGAAATTATTCTAATGACGGAAAAGGATGCCATCAAATGTCGCGACTTTGCCGATGCCCGTTTTTGGTTTTTAAAAGTGCGCGCAGAATTTTCAGATAGCAAATTCTTCGATAGGGTTGAGCAACTGATTCAGAATTGACTTATACTTAAGCCTCTATTTGTTGAATCAATTAAAAAAATGCACGAACTAATTACTAAAAAATTGCTTTGCCCTATTGCCAAAGCACCGCTACGCCTAAGCGAGGATCGCAACTACCTAATTTGTGATAAAAATGGCAAGGCCTACCCTATCGAAAATGGGCTGCCTATTTTGCTACCCGAGCGTGCGATTGATAGCGCTACACTGAAATCGAAGTAGTTGTAGTTAGACCATAGCGCCATGAGCTTAGCCAAGCAACAGCCCGATTTTATTGCCGTCGTGCCCGCACGTGCCGCCTCAAGTCGTCTACCTGGTAAGATGTTGGCCGATATTGCCGGCACCCCGATGGTGGTCCATACGGCACGCCGTGCTGAAGCCTCAGCGGCCAAAGCCGTCTATGTAGCAACCGATGATGAGGCCATTTTTGAGGTCGTCACTGCCCATGGCTTTCAAGCCTTGATGACCAGTGCAGCGCACCCCTCTGGCACCGATCGGCTGGCCGAGGTAGTACAGCAATTAAAGCTTAGCCCCGACACGATAGTGGTGAATGTACAAGGCGATGAGCCCTTAATTGAACCAAGGCTGATTAATCAAGTAGCGACCACGCTAGCTGCCTCTCCAGCGGCAGCCATTGCCACTGCCGCCTATCCAATCCAACAACTTGAGAAGCTATTTAATCCCAACGTGGTTAAGGTGGTATTAACGCAAACTGCTGAGGCCTTATACTTTTCTCGTGCGCCGATTCCTTGGGCACGCGATAGCTTTAACGCAGAACCTAAGCGCTTGCCTGAGCAGATGCAAGCCTATCATCACATCGGTTTATATGCCTATCGTGCCCATTTTCTGAGTGCGTTTCCTAGCTTAAGCCAAGGCCCTTTAGAACAACTTGAGTCCTTGGAGCAATTAAGAGCCCTAGAGCACGGCTATAAAATCCAAGTCATGCTCACCGATTCCGCACCCGCACCGGGCGTGGATAGCGCAGAGGATCTTGAAATCGTTCGTAAATTTTTTTAATATCTTGAGACAGATAGCAACCTTGATTAAGGACTTCAATTAAACTTAGGTTGAAGCATATGCTTTTGATGCAATTATAATTATATAAGTAGAGGAAAAACCATGCGTATTATTTTATTAGGCCCTCCGGGTGCTGGTAAAGGCACACAGGCCAATTTTATTACTCAGGAATTCAATATTCCCCAAATCTCTACCGGCGATATGTTAAGAGCCGCTATCAAGAATCAGACGCCATTAGGCATCGCCGCCAAGGAGGTGATGGATCGAGGCGATTTAGTCTCTGACGATATTATTATCGGTCTGGTCAAGGAGCGCTTACAGCAGGACGACTGTAAAAACGGCTATTTATTTGACGGTTTCCCGCGCACGATCCCTCAAGCAGATGCGCTTAAGGAGTCGGGCATTGATCTAGACTTTGTGGTTGAGATTGATGTCCCTGCCGAGGATATTATTGAGCGCATGAGCGGTCGCCGGATTCACCCTGCAAGCGGTCGTTCTTACCATATTCGTTTTAATCCACCCAAAACTGAGGGTGTGGATGATGTGAGCGGTGAGCCTTTAGTTCAGCGTGATGACGACAAAGAAGAGACCGTTCGCAATCGTTTAGAGGTTTACCAAAAACAAACCCGCCCTCTGGTCGACTACTATTCTCAGTGGGCTGCTGAGGCCGACCCTAAAGCCCCTAAATACGTGCGTATCAAGGGTGTGGGTCAGGTAGAAGAGATTACCAAGCAAATTATGGACGCCCTAAAAGGCGGCAAGTAATTATTCATTTTTCATAAGAAAGAGATGATAGCGGATTAGGCAAACAGCATTTGTTGCCTTTTACCGCTATTATTTTTTGTAAAACAATGGAGACAACTCATGGAAATTAAGGATAAAGTCTTTATCGTCACTGGTGGCGCCTCAGGTCTAGGTGCAGGTACAGTCAAGATGCTAAGCCAACAGGGCGCCAAGGTGCTGATCGCCGATCTGAATGACGCCGCTGGCGAAGCCTTGGCCCAGGAACTCGGCCAGCGCTATTTTCACTGCGATGTTACTCAGGCAGACGATGCGCAGGCCGCCGTTGATGCTGCGCTCGAATTAGGTCCACTCTACGGTTTAATTAATTGCGCAGGCATTGCTCCAGCAGCGCGTGTGGTCGGTCGTAACGGCCCGCATGATCTGGCAACCTTCCAAAAAGTCATTAACATCAATCTTATCGGCAGCTTTAATATGATCCGTTTAGTAGCTGCTAGTATGGTGGATAATGAGCCACTGGACACTGGCGAACGCGGTGTCTTGATTAATACTGCCTCAGTGGCCGCCTATGAAGGACAAATTGGCCAAGCGGCTTATGCTGCCTCTAAAGGTGCGGTGGTAGCCATGACCCTACCCATTGCTCGCGATATGGCACGTCATGGCGTCCGCTGCGTGACCATTGCCCCCGGCATTATGGGCACACCGATGCTTTACGGTATGCCGCAAGAGGTGCAGGATGCACTGGCTGCGGATATCCCCTTTCCATCTCGCCTCGGTCAACCAGAGGACTTTGCCAAATTAGTGCAAGCCATCATTACGAATGAGATGATTAACGGTGAGACCATTCGTCTTGACGGTGCGATACGCTTACAACCTAAATAATGAGTCTTTTCAAATCTGCCGCCACCATTAGTGGCTTAACCTTTTTATCACGCATTACCGGGCTGGCACGCGACATTATTATTGCGCGTGCTTTCGGTGCCAGTGCCTTAACCGATGCTTTCTGGGTCGCTTTTAGAATCCCCAATCTGCTCCGTCGCCTCTTTGCCGAAGGGGCTTTTTCACAGGCCTTTGTGCCGATTTTAGGGGCTTATAAGGAGCAGTACAGTGAGGCTGAAGTCAAAGGTTTACTTAATCACGTGAGCTTAATTCTAGGCGCTACGCTTCTCCTGATTAGCATCTTAGGGGCAATTTTTGCGCCGTTGATTGTTACCTTGATGGCAAGCGGTATTGCACGTGATGGTGGCGAGCCTTATGCGGCGGCCATTTGGATGACACGGGTGATGTTCCCTTACATCTTTTGTATGTCCCTGGTGGCCTTGGCTTCTGGGGTACTAAATACTTGGCGCAAATTTGCAATACCGGCCTTTACACCGATTTTATTAAATCTCTCCATGATCGGTGCTGCGCTTTTACTGGTCGAGCACGTTGCCTTACCAATTTATGCCCTCGCCGTAGGGGTGATGATTGGTGGCGTGCTGCAGCTTGGCACACAGTGGCTAGCACTCGCAAGAATCGGCATGCTACCACGCCCCAGTTTAAACTTTAAAGCGGCTTGGCAAAATAGCACGGTGCGCCGCATTATCAAGCTGATGGGGCCAGCCACCATCGGCGTTTCGGTAGCGCAGCTTTCCCTTCTGATTAATACCAATATCGCCACCTGGTTACCGGGTGGCAGTGTCAGCTGGCTTTCCTTTGCCGATCGCCTGATGGAATTTCCCACAGCCCTCCTAGGCATTGCCTTAGGCACTGTGCTACTGCCTAATCTGGCGGCTGCCCATGCTAATGAAGACCATCAACGCTACAGTCAATTGATGGACTGGGGCTTACGTTTAATTTGTTTACTTGGTTTACCCTGCATGCTGGGCCTTGCCTTACTGAGTGACGGTTTAGTGGCCGCCTTATTTAACTATGGCGCTTTTAGCAGTACCGATGTGGCTCAAACGCAAAAGGCTGTCATCGCCTACGGCTTTGGTATTTTAGGGATTTTAGCGGTCAAAATCCTAGCCCCTGGCTTTTACGCTAAGCAAGATATTCGCACGCCCGTTAAAATCGCCGTGTTGGTGTTAGTTATGACGCAAGCAATGAATTTAGTGTTAGTGCCTTTGTTACAGCATAGTGGCTTAGCACTTTCTATCGGTTTGGGTGCGACACTTAATGCTTTTTTGCTCTATCGTGGCTTACGTAAACGCAATATTTATCAACCAAGTGGCGCTTGGCTCAGCTTCTTTTTGCGCTTACTACCTGCGCTACTACTCATGGCGCTCTGGCTCGTAGCCTGTGGCCATGTGATTAGTTGGGAGCAAGACAGCAGTCACGGTCTGATTTACTATCTTAGTCAGCAATGGCCGTTAGCCGCTCAAAATAGCTTTGTGCTGTGGCGCTTAGTGATATTAGCGCTAGTATTACTATGCTGCGTAGCGATTTACTTTGCGACCTTATTGCTGAGTGGATTCAGAGTGCGAGATTTTCTGAAGCGATAATCTAAAGCAAAGCAGGAGTTTTTGTGCCCTTATCCCTACAAAAAAGCTAAAAAAAGCAATTAATTAGCAGAAATGGCTCCATTTAATTGAAATTATCCTGTGCTATGCTAAAATTTATAGCTTACCGTTAGCACAACAATAATTATCTTTGGCAGTGGTACGTCCTTTTGCCACGCAAGCATTTTATTTACTCACGAAGAGAAGATTTCTAGGAAAGTTTTACTACTATGGCAAATACTAATCAAGCTCGTAAGCGCGCACGCCAAGCTGATGCGCGCAACAAACATAACTCTAGCTTACGCTCTATGATGCGCACTGCTATCAAGCGCGTACGTCAAGCTATCGAAAGCGGCGATCAGGCCAAGGCAAATGAAGCCTTTGTTAAGGCCACTAGCATTATCGACCGCGTTGCTGATAAAAACATCATTCACAAAAACAAAGCAGCTCGTCAGAAAAGCCGCTTATCAGCAGCAATTAAGGCTATCTCTGCCTAAGAGATTCTAAGCCTTCTCTTCTTCCAGTGGCGCATCAGACCGATGCGCCTTTTTCTTTTTCAACCCATATTAAGTTGCTTTAAATCGCCTCCAAAATTTAGTTTAAGCGCCTGCATTTTTCGTAGAAAAAGCTGTGCTCTTTATGTTAAGCTTTACGATTATGACTATTGAGAGATATGTAAATCATGAGCTCAAATCAAAGTAAAAGTACGATTCGCCATTTTCTACAATTAACCGACCTCAGCTTGGACGAGCTTAAATATGTTCTCAAGCGTGCACAAATTATTAAGAATAAGTTTAAGCGCTATGAGCCGCATATGCCATTGTATGACCGTACCTTGGCGATGGTCTTTGAAAAGGCCAGTACCCGCACTCGCGTTTCTTTTGAGGCGGGCATGTACCAGCTAGGCGGTATGGTGATTAATCTAACCTCTTCCGACTCACAACTTGGTCGCTCAGAGCCGATTGAGGATACTGCCAGAGTGGTTTCACGCATGGTCGATTTAGTGATGATTCGTACCTTTGGCCAAGAGCGTTTAGAGCGTTTTGCCCATCACTCACGCGTCCCCGTCATTAACGGCCTGACCAATGAATATCACCCTTGCCAGATTCTGGCCGATGTGCTGACTTACATTGAAAAGCGCGGCGATATTGAGGGCAAGATTGTCACTTGGATTGGTGATGCCAACAACATGGCCTACACCTGGTTACAAGCCGCGCATATGCTTAACTTTAAACTGCATATCTCTGCCCCACGCGGTTATCAATTAGACCCTGCACGTATTCAAAACATTCCACAAGAGTATTATCAGGAGTTTGATAATCCACTCGATGCATGTAAGGATGCGGATTTAGTCACCACAGACGTTTGGACTAGTATGGGCTATGAGGAGGAAAATGAGATTCGTCGTCGTGCCTTTGCCGATTGGCAGGTAAACCGTCAAATGATGTCACGTGCCAAACCTGACGCACTCTTTATGCACTGCTTACCAGCACATCGCGGAGAGGAAGTTACTGCTACCGTGATCGATGGTCCACAAAGCGTGGTGTGGGATGAGGCTGAAAATCGTATGCACGCACAGAAAGCCTTGATGGAGTTTTTATTACTCGGTCGTTTAGATGAGGAGGAAGAGGCTACCCAAGCTTCTTAAATCCCTCAGATAAGCCACTCAAGGCGCCTCACTGCTAAGCCTCATTAAGCGATTTAATGAGGCTTTTTGCTATTTGCAAACTCAATCGTAAAGCGAGTACCCTCAAACTGCGGACGCGTTTCCAAACGTAGTTCAGCCCCATGGGCGCGCGCAATTTCCTGCACTATCGCAAGCCCTAAGCCTGAACCGGAGGCATCGTTATCATTACCCCGATAAAACAATTCAAAGGCCACATGCTCATCACCCGCTTTGATGCCAATACCATCATCCTCAAGCACTAAACGTGGCGGCTGAGACATAACGCTTATCGTCACCAACTTGGCATTGCTGGCATACTTTAAAGCATTATCCAGTAAATTACTCAGCAGCTCCTCTAACAACATGGGATCCACTTTGACCATAACCGGCAGACCATCACTAGGCCCCTCAAATTGCAATGCCATGCCCGCTTTACGCATTTTAGGCACCCAACTAGAACCCACGTCTAAGGCCCATTGACTTAAGTCGACCTCAATAAAGCTGTCCTTAATATGCTGACCAGAGTCGGCCTTGGCAAGCACTAAGAGCTGCTGACCTAAATGGATTAAACGATCGGAAATTTGATGGATACGCTCGGCACGCTCTCGCACCTCCTCGTCGTAATCCTGACTAAGCATCAGCTCCGACTCCATCCGCAAGGCAGTTAAGGGCGTACGAAATTGATGCGAAGCCTGATAGACAAAACGCCGTTGCGCTTGTAGCACCTCCTGCAGATCCGCCAGCAGTAAATTAGTACGAGTGGCTAAGGGCTTTAGCTCATAGGGCAAATCCGCCACCTCAATAGGTGATAAATCATCCTGACTACGTTGCGATAACTGCACCCCCAAATCGTCAATGATGGCTAGGGCTTGTCGCACAAAAAAAGTGACCGCTGCTGCACCGATAATGAATAAAAATAACTGACCACTCAGTACTAATAAGAGTAAATTATTATCATCCATCGTACGCACAGAAATCGCACGCACAAAGGACCAGGTCAAAAACCAATCCAGCACAACCACCACCACTAGACTTTTGGCGAGGGTTTTAATTAAACGACTAAAAAGGCTATCATGTCGGTATAAAAACCACAGCCGCTTGGCTTGGTCGGCAAAACTTTTTTTGATGGGTTTAGACATCATCAATCATCACTGGACATCAAGCAAATAACCAAAACCACGAATCGTATGAATCTCGACATTGACATCTTCTAGACGCTTACGCAAGCGATATACATAAACCTCAATGGCATTATCACTGATTTCACCGTCAGCCGCCGATAAAGACTGCACCATTTGCTGCTTCGTCACCACATGCCCAGCTCTGGCCATCAAACGCTCTAATAGTGCAAATTCACGTGCCGAAAGTGTTAAATGCGCACCTTTATACAACACCTCACGATGCTTTAAATCCAGTGTCAACTCACCGACGCTCAACACATCCGTCAGCTGCCCTTCGGCACGACGACTTAGGGCGCGCAGCCGTGCCGCTAGCTCCTGTAACTCAAATGGTTTGGTGAGGTAATCATCCGCCCCCGCATCTAAACCCTCGACTCGGTCATGCAAGGTATCACGCGCAGTCAAACTCATCACGAACATCTGCATTTTGTCGCGACGAATCATGCGCAGCACCTCTAAGCCACTCATGTCGGGCAAATTCAAATCCAAGATAACCAACGGATAAGTCGCTTGCCGCACCCGCTCCAATGCCTCACTACCACGTTGAGCCCAATCCACCTCATAGCCCTCACGCGCAAGAAATTCACTTAGGGAACTACCTAAGAAAACATCATCTTCGACCAGTAATAATCGCATAATCTTTCCTTATTGATTGCTTAGTTGATTATACGCTTATGACAGGAAAAAATTCCGAAGGAGGACTGAATTTGTACGGTGTCACCTTATAAGGCGAGCGATTGCATCACTTGACACTTGCCACAAAATAGGCCACGCAATGCTCAAGGGACAAATTAAATAGACATAAAAAAAGCAGCGCTATGGCTGCAATGACGGGGCACTTGATGGAATTGATGGTGGGTGCTACAGGGGTCGAACCTGTGACCTACGCCTTGTAAGGGCGCCGCTCTACCAACTGAGCTAAGCACCCATCAGTGCTGAACTAAAGATATAATTATAGGTAGGTTTTTTATTTAACGCAAGCCCTTTTTTCTAAAAAATGATTTTCTATGGATTAAATGGCAAAAAAGCGACAATATAGTTAACTATTTACAACGCTATTTACCATAAATTGACATTAAAAAAGCCCGATAAACCTATCGAGCTTTTAGTAAAGTAATTCTTAAAAATTACTTTTTCTTCTTCTTGCTGTTAACCGCATCCTTAAGTGCTTTACCCGGACGGAATTTAGGCACAACGGCCTCAGCGATTTTAATCTCAGCGCCGGTTTGTGGATTACGACCAGTACGTGCTGCACGAACAGAAGTATCAAATGTACCGAAACCAATTAAAGTAACAGCCTCACCCGCTTGTAATGACGCTTTAACTTGGTTGATCATGGCATCTAATGCACGGCCTGCAGCTGCTTTAGAAATTTCAGCTTCGTTAGCGATTGCTTCGATTAACTCTGTCTTATTCATTCAGGTAACCCCTTATATCATTAATATTATAAAAAAGTAGTAAAAAGATGCGACAGCAATACTAATGCCTACCGCGCCACTAGCACTATAATCGCTAGAATTCAGGGAGTTGTCAAGAAAAATAACATCTAAACTTCCCTAACAACCGCAGAATATGGTAAATCTGAGTCAGATCATTCAAAAACGCTCATCATCGCCATATCCTCACCCCTATATTAAGCGATTATTGATTGCTCTACTAGCTATAATAGTCCAAAGCTTGCGCAAAATCACCAATTAAATCACTTTCATTTTCAATACCCACTGAAACCCTAAGTAAACCGTCGGCAATTCCCATCGCTTTACGTTTTTGAGGCCCCATTTCGTGATAAATCGTTTTGGCCACGGGTAAACTTAATGTACGGGTATCACCCAAATGTGTTGCCAACAACACGATATCTAATCGATTCAGAAAATCAATACAATCAATACCCTCTGCTAATTCAAAAGCTAATAAGGTACCATAGCCTTTATCACCAAATAAGGCCTTAGCGCGTGCATGTTGCGGATGTGAGGCTAAACCTGGATAGCTGACGGACACCACGCCCGGATGTTGCTCTAAGAAATGCGCTAAAGCCAAGGCATTGGCACAGCTTTTTTGCATTCTTAGCTCAAAGGTCTCCGCCCCCACCGCGATACGATGTGCCGCATCAGCACTGAGGGTCGCTCCCATATCACGGAGCCCCTTTTTACGTACCTGTAGCAAGCCCCAAGTCCTTGGATCATCCTTTTTATAGTCTTCATAGATATTGTCATACTCGCTCCAATCAAAAAGACCGGTGCTGGTCACAGCGCCGCCGAGCGCATTCGCATGACCACAAATCATTTTAGAGAGCGAATTCACCACCAGACCAGCTTTCACCTCCCTGCCCTTAAGCAAATACGGTGTGGTCATGGTGTTATCAATTAAATACAAGAGCTTATGCTCTTCGCATAAATCACCGATCGCCGCCAAATCAACCAACTGCGTACCGGGGTTAGCGATCGTCTCCATAAACACCATGCGAGTATTAGGACGGATAGCGGCTCTAACCTGCGCCACATCACGGCCGTCCACATGCGTTACCTCAACCCCTAAGCGAGCCAGACTGATTAATAGACTATTGGTATTACCAAAAATGAACTGACTGCTGATCAGATGGTCGCCAGCCTTTAACAAGGTAAAAAATACCGCGCTTAGTGCGGCCATCCCCGTAGCAAAGGTGCAAGTACCTGCACCAGCTTCCATCTGATTAATCACTTTTTCTAAGCTGGCCGTGGTGGGTGTACCCTGACGCGCATAGGAAAAACCTGGTTGACCTTGGAATACCGCTACCAAATCATTGGCATCGTCATAGGCGTATTGACTGGAGGTATAAATGGCTTTGTGAACAGCACCGTTTTCAATCTGTTGACGACGCTCTGCATGCACGATTTCCGTGCTTAATCCGTATTTTTCCATCACTATCTCGGGATTTAATCGACTGCTAAATCCTAGTATTATTCAATATTTTTTTTATTTAGGGCTAATAAACTTATAACCGCAGTTTATATAGACTATGGCTTGCGCTGACGCACGGTCTCATAAAGACAAACCGCACTGGCAACACTGACATTTAAACTTTCTACCGTGCCCGCCATCGGGATACTCACCAGCTCATCACAAGTTTCTTGAGTTAAACGACGCATACCCTCACCTTCAGCGCCCATCACCCACGCCATAGCACGCCTAGCATCGATTGAGTGCAAATCACCCTCAGCCTGATCAGAGGTGCCGACTAACCACACATCGCGCTCCTTTAAAGCACGCATGGTACGCACTAAATTAGTCACCGTGATGTAGGGTACGGTCTCCGCAGCACCGCAAGCAACCCGTCTCACCGTGGCATTTAAGCCAACGGCACGGTCTTTGGGAGCAATCACCGCATGCACACCAGCCGCATCCGCCGTTCGTAAGCAGGCGCCTAAATTGTGCGGATCGGTGACACCATCTAAAATTAATAACAAGGCCGGCTCATCTAGCACGTCCAGTACTTCATCCACCGTCACCGCTAAGGGACTAGGCGTTGCCAAAGCGACGACGCCCTGATGACGCATCCCCTTGGCTAAGTCATTGAGCGCATCAGCGCTTAGTGGTACTAATTCTGCACCAGCTGACTGCGCCCGATCCACTAATTGTTGCATGCGCTTATCGCGACGCTTTTGATCAAAATACACTTCCTTAATGGATTCTGGATGATGACGTAAGCGGGCTTGTACCGCATGGAAGCCCGCCAAAATATGTGTTTCACTCATGTAGATTAATTGATATCAAAGTTAACGTGATTTTCGGCCGGACTTCTTACTACTTTTACTACGAGCAGCGGCGGCTTTTTTCTTAGCCGCTTGGCGTTGTGCCTCACGCCGTTGCTTAGCCGTTGTGCCACGCAATGCTTCGGGTTTAGGCTTGGCGGGTTTTTTATAGCGTCGACTCGGTTCCTCACCGCCTCGTTGAATCTCGCGCTGCACCGCCTCGTAGCTTAGGGGGTTTTTAACCAAGCTAAAATCAATGCGTCTAGCCTCCAAATCAACCCGACTAATTTGCACATGTACTTCATCCGTTAAGCGATAACGCTTACCCGTACGCTCACCCCGTAACTCATGCATCGCCTCATTATATTGAAAGTACTCAGAACCCAATTCAGAAATATGCACTAAGCCTTCAACATACAAACTATCCAAAGTCACAAATAATCCAAAACTGGTGACACCGGTTACCTTGCCGCTAAAGACGCCACCGATATGCTCACGCACATACCAGCACTTTAACCAGGCCTGCACATCATAGGAAGCCTCATCTGCACGACGCTCATGCGCCGACAGCACCACCCCTAAACGATCCCACACACTGAACTCATACTCTTTGAGCGGTTCACCCTTAGCGCGCACAACGCCGTCTGCCTTGGGAGTGTATTTGCGACGATTTAAGGTCGCCTTAATCACCCGATGATTCAACAAATCCGGATAGCGTCGGATCGGCGAAGTAAAATGCGCATAATCGCTATAAGCTAAGCCAAAATGACCAGAGTTTTCTGGGGTATAAATCGCCTGCGACATGGAGCGCATAATCATGGTTTGGATCACTTCATAATCCTCACGCTCCTTGGCTTTAGCCAAGAGGGCTGAAAAATCCAAGCTACTTGGCTCATCACCACCGCCCAAATGCAATCCCAAAGCACGCAGATACTCACGTAATTGACCTAGTTTTTCAGGCGTTGAGCTCTCATGCACGCGATAAAGACCCAAGCGCTTATGACGCGTCAGAAAATCAGCAGCGCAAGTGTTGGCCGCCAACATAAACTCCTCAATCATCCGGTGCGCATGATTGCGATGTAAGGGTACAATCTGCTCAATCTTACCCATCTCATTGCAGATAATTTGCGTCTCCACCGTATCAAAATCCATGGCGCCACGATTCACTCGTTGCTGCGCAAACAGCTGATATAACTCATACAGCTGTAGCACCTGTTCTTTGATCTCGGCAAACTCCCTAGCCGTCGGTCCATCTGGCTGCTGAATCATATTCCAGACCTGGGTATAGGTGGTACGAGCGTGTGAGCAAATCACCGCCGGATAAAACTGATACCCCTGCACCGTGCCAGCATGCGCACCGCTAGCATGCACGATCATGTCACACACTAAGACCAAACGATCCTCATGCGGATTTAAAGAGCAGATGCCGTTAGACAAACTTTCGGGGAGCATTGGTATCACTCGGCGCGGAAAATACACACTAGTACCCCGCTCCAAGGCATCCTCATCAATAGGATGATCTGGTTTAACATAATGCGACACGTCGGCAATGGCGACTAATAAACGCCATGCCTGCTTGCTGCCACGACCGCTAGGAATCTCCGTTAGCTCACCATACACAGCATCGTCAAAATCACGTGCATCCTCACCGTCAATGGTAAAAAATGGCACCTCACGCAGGTCTACCCGCCCCTGCAGATCGGCCGCCATCACCCGCGTCGGTAGTTTAGCTGCTTCGGCTAAAGTCGCTTCACTAAATTGATGCGGCACATCAAATTTACGCACCGCAATCTCAATCTCCATACCGGGGTCATCTATCTCTCCGAGTATCTCAGTGATTTTGCCCTGCGGTGGCAAGTGGCGACTCGGTTGACGGATAATTTCACAGCTCACGACCTGACCATGCACCGCACCGCCTAAATCACCAGGTGCAATATACACATCATGCTTAATGCGACGATCCTCAGGCACCACCACATAACCACCGTCCTCGTGCAATAATCGTCCCACTAAGGCAGTGGTGCCACGCTCCAACACCTCAACAATACTGCCCTCTAACTTACCCTTATAGTTGCCCGTGGGATTAACACGCACCCGATCACCGTGCAATACCTTGCGCATTTCAATGGGTGGTAAAAAAATATCCGGCAACTCTGGGTTGTCCGGGATAAAAAAGCCGAAACCGTCACGGTGACCTTGAATCCTACCTTCTAAAATGGCCGGATTGGATTTGACCATATGCCAAACACCAGCACGGGTGATTAACTGACCGTCACGTGCCATTGCCGTCAAGCGACGCTTCAGACCAATCAAAGTGGCTTCGCGCTCGACCCTAAAGTGCGCTATCAAATCATCTAAGGCAAGGCCATCAGTATGCGCTCTAAAATACGCCAGAATATCCTCACGGCTTGGTACATCCGGATCATAGGCAGAGGCCTGATCGCCCGGTATCAGTAATAAAGGGATTTCGGCGTCTAAATCTGCTTTGCGATTACTCACAATCATCCTTGTGCTAATTTAAAGATACTATCTATCATAAGGGAAAAGCGACCGCAGTAGCGTGCTAAGCCATTGTAAAACTGAGAAAATCAGAATTTGTCCCATAAATAGCGTAGCACCATCAAAAAGCAGACGCTCACAATAATGGGGCGAATGATTTTGGCGCCATGACTAATCATCACCTTGGAGCCTAAGGTTGCTCCAATCACTTGACCTATCATCATCGCAATACCGACCGACCACACCACCTTACCGCCAACAATAAACACCACCGCCGAAGCAATATTGCTGGCAAAGTTAAAGGCCTTAGCGCGGGCAGTAGCCTGAATAATTTTTTCACCGCGCAGGGCGACATTTGCCAAGGAGAAAAACGAACCAGTGCCAGGACCAAATAAACCATCATAAAAGCCGATGATAGGCACCACCGACAGATTAAAAGACCTTTCTGCCATGCGTGGTTTACGCTCAACTGCACCCGCCCCTTTGGCTAATAAAAAATACAATCCAATCAATACCAGCACGATAGGAATCACAATATCCAGCACCGCCACATTCAGCTGTTGCACCAATAAGGTGCCCAATGCGGAGCCGATTAAGGACATCATAAAAGGGAATCGAATCGTCTCAAACTGGATTAAACGACTGCGCAGCATATTGCCAGTGGCCACCATGGTCCCGAAAGCACTTTGAATTTTATTCGTCGCTAAGGCATGAATTGGTGGCAAGCCGCTTAACAATAATACCGGCACGGTAATTAAGCCACCCCCACCGGCCAAAGTATCCACAAAACCAGCAAGCATTGCTAATGCAAACAACAGCAATAGCACTTCCCACGACAAGACAAAATCCATTGCGATGACTCACGAAAAAAGGAGCTAATAAAAGCTCCTATTGTAATGCTTGGCAACTCAGCAAGCGGGGATTTTTTAGGCAAAGCAAAGAAATCTAAACGACCTAAGTTGAGTCTCAAAACCGCCGTTAACAGCCTTGAACCTCAATTTGCGCAAGCAGCTCCTGAATCTCACGTAAAAAGTCGGCATTACCCGGCGCAAACTCCAATTTATTTTGTAGCTCATACAGTTTAAGACGCAATTTCTCGCATTGCTCCTTCTTATCATCCCTCAAAATAATCACATATTGTGGTAGCTCCGGAATATACTTTAAGCTAAATTCTTGGCCCACCGCCGGGTAGCGCACCGAATTGCGGAAAGGATAGAAATTAAAATCATCACTATCAAAAAAGGTCTCAATCAATTGACCATCCACCGTTTTATAAATAATATGACTTCTAAAAACGCGTTGCTCATTATGGATACGACTAAGCCCAGCACTTGAAACCACCTTGCCCTGCGCCACCTCACCATAATAATTGGTTAAAAAGCCCACAATCATTGGTCGCAAAAAAAATGCTGACACTACACACAGCACAAGCAACAAAAAGCCAACAACTACGGTCATGGCGTGGCGCTTAGGAGGCGGTGCTAGCCGATTCACAATAACTAATGCCAGCACAATAACTATAAATAAAGGCCAGACTTTATAAAGCGCCCAAATAATCGCTATGGATAGAATTTTCATGATGACTTAAGGTCCTAAAATACGCTACTGCTACTTGTTATGAATTGCTTGGGGCATCACCGGGCTTCTTGCTCCCTACTCTTGATTGAACTCATTGGCTTGCAAAATAATAAACACAGACAGTCTATATGGCAAATACTTAATATCGATCACACTCCCTTCAACGGGTAAACGATAGACTTCTCGAATTGGATAATAGCGATAAGACGAGGACAAATAACTACTCTCAACCACTTGCTGATCGGCGGTGGTATAACTCAATGTGAGCCTGTCAGTGGGTTGATAATTGACCTCAACATCTGCCACTTCACGCTTAATCACCGTTGCTTTAGTCGCTTGGCCCAAGCGACTAACCGCACGTACCACCGTGTTTTCTACCAATAAAAGGGAGCATAATACGCAGACAAAACAAAGGCATAGGGGTATGATCCACCAAAAAACAGAGCAAATATCACTTAACTCTGGCCTCAACAAGCGCCCACGATTTTTATTCAGGATGGGCAAGGTGGAATATAAGGCGACACGTATGACATGCCATAATAAATAGCTAATAAGAACCAGGATCGGCACTGGCCATACTTTATCAATAGCCCAGATCAACGATTGTAAAATAGATTGGAACATGTTGCGATTGTATGATCACCGAATCGGTAGCGTATTTAGAATAACAAAATAACGCGGTATCTTAGGCAGGTACCTCACCTTAAATTCTTCACCTGGCCTAGGATAAACGGCAGGACCATCTTTAGGGTAGAGGTTAAACTCATCAGTTCTAAAAGAGCTCCTTTGCAATTCGCCATCCGCCCTCACAAACACCACGTTCATTTGCAGGACTCGCTCGTAATTACGCAATGTCCTTGTTTGCTCTTGAGAGATCACTTTAGCGCTTGCCTCTATGCCCGTGTAATAAATCAAAGGATTACTAATATATGAGCCTAGCAAATAAACTACGCTTGGCAACACGACTACCCATGACTGAAAAAATGCTCGCAGTCTTTTCAGCCTCTTTTGTTCAGCTGGCGGCTGCTGGATCGATGGTTGAAAACGCATCGTCGCCCAAAAACCCACAAGCAAGCCAATAATAACAAATGGCCAAATCTGTTTAATTAAAAAAACAATGAGCGATGCTACAAAAGACAAATCACGCTCCTATGCTAGGGACAATGTAAAAGCTGTTTTATCTAGAGGATGGTTACCACACTACCTCATTCTTCACAAAAATTATCGCCATACAGTAGCCTTTCTAAATAATCACGCTTTAACCACAGATAATCTCGTTTTTCCGATAAGGCTTTAAAGCGTTGCTCAGCCTCATCCAAATCCTTGGCGCGACGAATTTTACGCAGCCTAGCGTCTGTCTCTTCTTCCGATAAACTCCCAAATAAACTCTGCTGCAGGTGCTGAACCTCCTGATCTACAAGCTTTCTTTCTTGCAGTATCTTAGCTAGTTCGTCCTTTATTTGAGGGCAATAGCGCTTTTTATCACCTTCGCTAAACTTAGCAATAAACACAAATTCACTGGGCTTTATAGGCATGTATTTCGCCACAAAAAATGACTCCTTACCCGTCGGTATGCCGTAACCCTCAAAGACCGGATACACGCGCCAACGCATATCCCAATAACGAATTTGCTGGGTCTCACCATCCAAAGCCTCAAGTCTTGCACTAACAGAGGAGTAATTCTTATACGTTGCTGAGAAAAACATCGTCTTCTCTGAAGCGGTGACGTAGCCAATACCCAACTTCCCAAAATGATGAATCACTGGCGCCGACAATACCCCGCTGAGAAAAAAAGACAACACAATGATAAGACCTAAGAAAGAAAACACACTGAGTGCCAAAAGGGATGGACTGCCCGATCTTTTATAAAAAATAAAATAAGCCAATGGCATCGCAATGATAGCGAGTAGCCACCATCGGTTGAATAGATAAATCAATGCAGTAACAACACAATCCATTTGAACCTACCCCATTCTTAACACAGCCCGAAAGTAGAATGTGCTCTCAGCCTGTAGTTAACAGGACTTAAGCGTTCCAACGACTCATGAGGTCTTTCGGTATTATAAATGGTTATCCACTCTTCGGTATACCAACGAACCTGCTCTAGTGTACTGAAGAGGTGCATATTCAACACTTCTTCGCGATAGGTTCGATTAAATCG
>NZ_AQVB01000013.1 GCF_000372065.1 Oligella urethralis DSM 7531 | reverse complement strand
TTAGTATGAGAGATTTTCCAAATGGATTAGGAGAAGAGTTTGCTTGTGTCGAACAAAAGCCTTAAATGGTTGAAGTGGGTCATACTATTTTGTTGTATTGTGTTTATCAGTCGCTGGGCTGTTTTGTATGGTCCTTACATATTCTCATTTGACTCCCAGCATTACACGCGATTGGATCGAATCCCTTATGAAATGTTTACCCCAGACGAAATTAAAAATGCACCGGGGATGACGGATAAATCAATAATTTCATATTATCCACAAGACGGCACACGTTCTGAGGGCATCCAAGTAGAGTATGATGGCAGACGAGACATTAAAGAGCTTGAGGAATATCTTTTGTCCTTAGGGTATCACGAAGGCTATGACCCGATTGTCGGTAAAAGATGGTATTCATCTGGTAAGTTTAGAAGGGCTTACATCATTGGAGGAGAGGGAGATACAGTGCTCAGGTTCTCTCGTTAGCTCACAAAAAAGCGCCAACTCGAAAGCCGAGGTGGTGACTAGGCAGCGTAATACAACTCAATAAACCCCTCGCCACTCAATACACCAAAGCACACGCTGCCGCTGAAAGACAAGTCTAGCTAAGTGAGGATAGTGTGACATAGGAACTGCCTAATTAAATGTCAAGTTTTAATAGTTTAAGTCTGCATTTGGGGAGCAATCAAATAGCGCTCAAATTTATCATGCCATGCCGCCCGAATATTGATATCATAGGCGTGCGATAGGGCGTCGCATTGCACGAGTTGTTCGGGCGTGTATTGTCCCATCAGCAGGCCATTCTTTAGCAGGATAATTTGATCAGAAAACTGCAAGCTTAAGTTAATATCATGAATCACTACAATAATCGTGAGTCCTTTGGCTTGGAGTTGTTTCAAGAGTAACATCAAGGCATACTGGTGACGTATATCTAAGTGGTTAGTTGGCTCGTCTAAGAACAACACCTGACCCTGTAAATTAAAATCACTGTCACGACAAACTTGCGCTAAGGTACGAGCAATTTGCACACGGTGTTGCTCGCCTCCCGATAATGAGCTGTAGTTACGCTCAAGCATATCCTCTAGTTCCATCCATTCAATGATTTGCCTGATCACGCTGGCATTATCATGACGGCTAGCAGTATCGCGGTAGGGCTCTCGTCCCATTTCGATAATTTGCATAACACTAATGGAAAAAGGCACGTGATCTAACTGTGGCAAGACCGCGCGCTGTTTAGCCAAAGCAAGACGATTGATGTCTGCAAGCGCTTTCTGCTTAAAAAGAACCAGACCAGTGTCGGGCCTGTTGTCACCATTAAGTAGGTTTAGTAGAGTTGTTTTGCCCGCCCCATTAGGGCCCATAATGGTCGTTAGTTGCCCGGCTGGGATGCTGATTGAAACATCACGTAAGAGTGAGCGCGGGTGCTTCATGCCCACCTGAACTCCAAGGTTTTGTGCTGAGATAATTGGTGTCATGCGCGTAGTCCTCCCATTTGACGCCAGACTAGGTAAGCAAGAAAGGGGGCACCAATCATTGCAGTAATAATGCCGATGGGAAGTTCGGCGGGAGTGACAACGGTGCGTGCCATCATATCGGCTAGGCAGAGGAGGGTGGCACCAAAGATAAACGAGGCAGGAAAGACGTAGCGATGGTGGCTGCCTACTAAGCCACGGACGATATGCGGTACCACTAGGCCAATAAAGGCAATTCCTCCGGCAAAAGAAACCGAGGTGCCAACGAGTAAAGCGACTAAAAAGATTAAACGTTTTTTTGCCCGCTCAATATTGAAGCCTAAATGCCCAGCAACTTTTTCCCCTAACATCAGTGCATCAAGTAGTCGTATTTCACGGGCTAAAAGTGGTGTAGCAAAGAGGATAACAACAAACAAAATGGATACTTTGTGCCAGTCAAAAATAGCTAAACTCCCCATCCCCCAAAAGGTCAGAGAGCGCAATTGATTGTCATCAGCGGCATAAGTCAGTAAGCCTGTTAGGGCACCAGCAAGTGCCCCTAAGGCGATACCAATGAGAAGCATGGCGGCAATATTTAAGCTACCACCGCGCTTTGAGAATCGATACAGTACTAGCGTCATCAACCAAGCGCCTAGAAAGGCCATAAAGGGTAGGGCATAATCGCCTAGGCTTTTGAAAAGTGTAGGCATAAAGGCACCACCTAACACGATACTAAAGCTCGCCGCCAAAGACGCGCCTGACATTACCCCTACAATACCTGGATCGACTAAGGGATTGCGAAATAAGCCTTGCATCACAGCACCACAGATGGCTAAGGATCCACCCACCAAAATGGCGGCAATCACCCTCGGCAAACGAATATGCAAAAGAATTTGTTTTGCATAGTCATTACTTGAGGTTTGAGAGTCGCTTAGTAGTAAGTGAATAAAAGCTTGTAGGTCGAATTTAACCGCACCTGTACTAATGCCAGCAAAGATGGTGATAGAAAACAGACAAGCCAAAATCACAAAAATATAGATACGATGTGACGTACCGTGTATCGATAAAAACATAAGCTCACATGTCCTAACGTTTAGCTAAGGCAACGAGTTGCTTTCTCACCGCTTCAGTCGTCATTGATACCTCAGTAAAGGGCAGTTGTACAAGGTGCTGACCATAGCGCAGGGTTGCACCGAATTGATTTACGCCAACCATGACGGGTGTGATTGTGGCTGCGTTCTCAATGTTAAGGACTTTCATATAATGTTGAATGGCCGCCGCATGGTCCTCATTCATATGCCCGATAATGTGATCTTCCTGTGCTTCTGTAAAGGGGGATGCCACCGCAACCTCCTCGACATTTAGCCATTTAATTTGACCAAAGGTTTTAATCAGACGGAGTTTCTTAGGTCTTAAGCGTAAGAACATAAAGTCGTGTACTTTGCTGTAGGAGGCGGAGTTTGGATAAAAACGCTCATATTGCTTAGCCACGCGTTCACGTTCATCCGCTGTTACTTCTTCTAAGTCGCCAACGATGGTGAGACGCCAACCCGTTTCGATGCGATGATTGCAGCTGATATCGCGCACCAACAGGGAAGCGCGACTGTTATTTTTAGCGTTTTTGCTATGTTCGGCAATACGTGCTGAAAAAATGACAGGACAACCCGTGTGATCCAGCATAAACGGGGCAACTGAACCCATGGGGTAACCAGACAATTCTCTACCTGGACGGATAATAGTGGCTAAGTCACCAGCAAAGGTGCTTTGATAAATTTTTAAGGCGTCTTGTAGGCCTTGCTCGGTGGTGTAGCTATCGAAGTCGGATAAGTTTTTATCGTCGATAAGCTGGTTCGTTGATTCGGTATGTGAATGAAGCATAACTATTCCTTTGCTCTTATCAGTTATTATTTAAGTGAAAACACAATGGTGGTACTAATTTGTCGATTAACGCCAGCTGGAGGCGGCGAGTACTTGCCAAGGCGTTTTAAGGTGTTGAGTGCGGCCTGGTCTAAACTGTGATAGCCGCTGCTTTGTAGCAGGCGGATATTGCTTAAACGACCATCGTCCTGCAGGGTAAAAGCCACTTTAACCCTTCCTTGTTGGCGCATTTGTCTGGCTTGTTGTGGATAGCTCTGCGCCGCCCGTTTGGAGATGGTGTTCAGTAAGCCTGCTAGGTAGGAAGCGCCATGGCCTTGTTGTGCATGTCCTTGACCACCAAGTGACTTGTTGGTCGTGCCTTGCTGGGCGATTTGATTGCTTTTAGCAAGCCCACTGCCTTGTTGTGCTTGGCTTGCTGTCTTTTGAATGGTGTCAGTATTGTGCTTTCGGGTCGAGTGGTTGTGTTTTATGGGTGCCTTTTTGGGTTTAGGTGTGGGCGTAGGTTTAGGTTTTGTAATCTTTTCTGGTGCTTTTTTCTTGGGCTGCTCCTTTGGTTTCGCTTCAGGCTCGACTGGTTCAGTTGATTTTTGACTAGGCGCAGAATCTACTGCTGCCAAGGCACTGGCTTGTTTAGCTTGCGTTTTTTGTATATTGTCACTTTGTTCGACCGCCATTAACATGCCGATATCCACGACCCTGGCCTCGGCTGCTTGCACAGGGATAAGGTCATCCGCACCATGCCACAGACTATAGATGACCACAGCACAGCATAGATGAATGAGGGTTGATGAGGTCGCCGCAAAAAGGTTACGCATTAGTGCTGCTCCGTACTTGATTTTTCCGTGATAACAGTGACCTTGCTTAAGTTTTGCTTATTCAAAATATCCGTCAGGCTTAAAAAGCTCTGAAAGGGGGCGGTCGCATCAACTTTGATGGTGATTGGCTGGTCACTCTGCTGCGTCATGAGCGCCTCAAGCTCACTAAGGCTTTGTGGTTTATCATCAATAAAGTAATGCCCTGCTTGGTCGACTACAACGACCACGGCCAAATCTTGCGAGGCGAGTGAGGTGCTGTTATTTGATTGGGGCAAATTCACTTGGATTTTTCCCTGTGAGATAAAGGTCGCCGTCGCCAATACAATAGCCAACAATACCAGCATAATATCGATAAAAGGGACCACATTTATACCATCAAATTTTTGCATCAGAGGTCTCCTGACAGTTTATGAGACTTTTTTCATTTAGCGCTTGCCAAGCCAGTTTGCCCGTATCTACCTTGCTTTGAAAGTGGTTGTAAATCATCACTGCAGGAATGGCGACCACAATGCCTGCAGCAGTAGCTTTTAACGCAAGGGCAAGCCCAATCATGATTTGCGTGACATCCATGTTGCCACCCGCCTGACCCATATCAAAGAAAGTAATCAGAATGCCGATCACGGTGCCTAAAAGCCCTACATAAGGGGCAATAGAGCCAGTGCTATAAATAATGCTCAAGTTTTTGCGCATATCGATTTCAAGCTCATACACCGTCTGATAGCTAGCGGGTTTTAAGCCTGCAAAAAATAGACTCCGCTCAATGGCGGCATACACCATGATTAAACTCATTAGACCTAAGATGCCGAAAATAGTGTAATCGGTATATGCTTTCAAATATTCCATTAAAACCACAGTCAACTCCACCTAGGGCAAGCAGCGATTCACTGCTTGCGCAATTTGTAGTGCAGCTTCGGTGAGTTTAGGACCAAAGCCTAAGGCTTTAACAGCATCAATACGGAAGATGCAATCATTTTTACCTGCCTGGCTCAAGGCAATTTCTGGGTAATGTGCTTTGGCTAGGGTTAGCTCATTTACTTTTTTTTCTTCAGAGAAAGTACTTATGATAATCATGTCTGTTGCGTCTGCGATCAACGACTCGCGTGATACTGCTTTCATGCCTTTGAATTGCTCGGTAAAAGCATTTTCACCGCCCAGAATGTGTACTAGACTATCGCCAGCAGTCTCTCTGCCTAAACCTGTTAGTTGCCCGGTCGTACCATCCATCAGAATGGCAATTTTTGGTTTGCGCTTATAGTTCATCCGCTCTTTGGCTATTACCTTTTCCTCTTGACGGATCATGGCGATGAGTTCTTTAGCTTGTTTTTGGGCGCCCAAGGTGTTGGCAATCAGCTCGATATTATTGACTAAGCCATTGATGCTTTTATCATCCTGGATTTGGAGTAGAGGTACATTGACCACCTTTAATTGTTCTAGTACATTTGGCGGTCCTGCATCAGGCGCTAAGATAAGCAGATCGGGATTGAGTGACAAGATACCCTCTGCTGATAGGTTGCGACGGTAGCCCACCTTTGGTAGGGAGTCCATTAATTCAGCGGGTTCTGTACTTGTGGTGTCCACGCCTACTAAACTCTCGGCCAAGCCCAAGTTAGCGATAATTTCTGAGGCGTTGCCTGTGGCAGAAACGATGCGCTCTTGGGCCTGTGCTGTTAGGCCCGCACTAATTAAGGTCAGAATACTAATTAGGCGTTTTATGTTCATCTTGCTTAAAACTCGTAACGTAGGTTGATGGCAAAGGTGCGACCAGGTCGCGTCATGCGGTTGTAGTCATTGCCTACTAAGGCTGCTGATTGTGCATCATTCCATGTCACATATTTACGATCGCCCACGTTGTAAACGCCCGCATTGATATGGAAGTGCTTAGCCATTCGTACGTAGCCAGTGATGTCCAAGGTGCCATAGCCACCAACAGGTCGGTAACCATTACTACTTTGGAGTTGCTCCGCATCAATATCTTTTTCTTTTTTGCCCTTAGCAAAGTTTAATGTGGTGGCAACGCCCCATATATCGCTTGGATCATCGAAGCCAAGTCTTAGGAAGCCGTTAATGGGATCGACTGCAGACCATGGTTGATCGAGTTCGCGATCTCGACCTTTAGCATAGGCTAAGCCCGCAGTCAGGCTCCAACCCTCAGGTGTGCCGAAAGCCTCAGCAAGATTTAAGTTGCCCTCATACTCTAGACCGTAGATAACGACCTTACCAGACTTGTTGATCATGGTACTAGCGTTGTTGGGGTAGCGGCCAAAAGTGGTCTTGGTAATCATATCGGTATAGGTGGTATGGAAGGCAGTAATAGTTTGGTTGCCATAGCGACCATAGCTACGTAAACCTAGTTCAAAACCACGGCTTTTTTCAGGTTTTAGATCTGGGTTGGGTAAGCTTCTACTATGGAAGCCAGCTGAGTTCATTTCTGCAAATGACTGTGCTCTGAGACCCTGACGATAGGATAGGAAGAGTTGGTTATAGTCATTGAGATTAAAGCGTGTGCCAATTTCTGCATTGACATAATTGCGGCTGCTTGTGGTAAATGGAGCTTTATCATCGTAGCCCGTAGTGGCTTTAGGGCTGAGCTTGTAGTGCCCAACGCTTACTCCTGGTGTGATGAACCAATGACCATTTAATAAGTCAATGTCATCCGCTAGGTAGAAATTGTAGTTATTGACTACCGTTTTGGGTTGGAACGGTGCATTGAGAAGGCCCATACGGAATACTCTGGCATCCCATAACCAACTTACCTCGGTGGAAGTTCTCTCATAGTTAAAGCCGTACTGTAGATTGTGGTTAACTGAGCCCGTATGCAATCGCTTACTTAGTCCAAGCTGGGCGCCACTACTCTTGACGTCATAGCCAGTGATGGCATAACTAGGTATACCGTAAGCAAGATCCTGTTCGCGTGTTTGCTTGGTTTTTTGCGTGTAAATCTGCCAGTAACCGCTATCAAATAACATGGTGTTAGCGTTAAAGTCATGACGTAAGCTAAAGGCGGAGCGTTTGTTTTTGTTGTAATCCTCATAATTGCCCGTTAGAGCGTATTGGTTGTCTAACTCATCAATGCGGTTGCTGAGTCTAAAATGCTCCATCTTTAATGTGAATTTATGAGCATTGCTTGGCTGAAAGACCAACTTAGCTAAGTAGTTTTGTGAATTGCCGCGTGAGGGATTGCTACGGGTGCGGTCGGGACCTACAACGTCAAGTCCGGCCTTGTTTTTGAGCTCATGTAGGGTGCGGTGTGTAAAGGAAAACATTGCAGATAGCGTATCGCTTAAATCACTAGCAACGGTGCCGCCGATAAAGTTACTGCGATCTTGGGAGTCATAGCCCGTGCGAATATTACCACCGTAGCGGTTGTTATCTTGGTAGTAGTCTTGGGGATCTTTGGTGGTGTAATTAACCGTTCCAGCTAGCCCGCTTTTGCCTGGACCAATGACGCCAGGTCCCTTAAGTACTTCAACCTGTTTTAGGTCGCTGATATCAAAGGTTGCTCGTGTGTTGCGCGTAATATGCCCATGCACAAAAGTATCATTTACCGGGATGCCATCAATATTAATCGCTATGCGGTTCTGACCTGTGCCATCTTCGCTTCCTGCGCCGCCCATACCTCGAATTACGATATCTGAAACGCGGGCTGTATTACTTCGCTCAAAATGTACTCCCGGCGTATAGCGGAAAAGGTCGCTTGCGCTATGATTGGTACTGCGATCAATGTCTTTAATGCCGAGCAATGTGATTGAAGCATTCTGAACGTTGCTAGGTTCTAGTGGTAAAAGCTCAGAGGTAGAAACAACGTTAACTTCACCTAAATGCTCCATATGCTCTTGCGCATAAGCGGCGCTAGAGAGCGCAGTTAAAATGGCGCTTAGGACGATGGATTCTTTAAATAGCGGGCGTGACATAGAACGACTTAACCTCATCAAAATTAATGCTTAAACGGATACTAAGGGCAATGCAAGTTATTCGATCGCAATGTTTAGCTTAGGTAAAGAGAGTGGGTGTAGACGTGGTGTGTCCAGTGTTTTGAACACTCTGTGTTGAGAGCAAGCATCACTTGTCTCATGGCTAGGTATAAAAACCTTTTAACCGTAAGTAAATAGATCGCACAACTTATTACTAATAATAATGATAATGATTCTTATTATATGTTGCAAGCAAAAAGACTGAAATCATCAAGATAACGATCTAATCTAGGTCTTAGGAGGGTGATTTAAAGTAGAAAATGTATGACAGTATATGGGCGTTTATAAATGTCAGTGAAAGGGGGCTTGGCGTCGCTGACAGGAATAATGTACCTAAATGGTGAAACTGGGTGTCGTATAAGCGGTGGATTTCATGGAGATAAAGGTTAACATCCCTCCACCCCTTGCTTAAATCTTGATTCGCTGCTTTGGTCTCAATTAGTAAGACAGGGTGAGTTTTAACGGATAAGCTTAATAAACGGCATCATAATAGCGTAAAAATTAGTGGTTAGAATGAGCAACAGTATTTATTAACTGAGGTGTGTTCATGGTAACGGAAGCAGAAGGGTTACAAATAGTACTGTCGCCGGTTCAGATGGCTGGGATACTTCATAATGCCTCGATTAGCGAAGGAGAAGTGCTGAGTAATCGCTTATGGGGAGGGGTAGGTCTTGCTGGTGGCATGCTTCAAATGCTCGTCGCTGGTGGTATGTGTGCTGCGCCAGATCCTACTATGTTGACAAAAGCAGCTTGTGTCGTAGTTGGAGGGCATGCTGCAGATGTGGTCCATTCTTCTTTTAATCAAATCATAACAGGCAAGTCAAGCAACACAACAACCGCTCAAGCAGTTGCCGCAACAGCAGAAATGTGAGGTAAGGAAAAAGGGACAGCAAATATAATTGCCCTGACGGTTGATTTGGCAGTTCCTGTTGGATTCGCCTCTGCTATAGGTGCGATTAGGGTGGCTGCTATTCGGACGGGTAGAATAAGGTTGGTTGAACATGAGGCTGTTGCTGGTTCTAAGATTGGTGGACATACAATTTCCAAGCATGTTAATAAAGCAGAAAAGGAACTTTTGCATCGACTGGCCACTGATCCGAGAGTAGGTCCTGCCGCAAGTTTTTTTTTTAACTTAAGGGTAGCTGAGCAGGCAATTTCTGAAGCGCTGCATGCGAATAAGCTTTACATTGCGCAGTGGGTTAAGTCTGGTTCGAAAAGAACGTTAACGATTGAGCATTAAATTAGCAACTATAAGGTGGGGGGATATATTAAGAAAGGAACTACCAACTACATCCAAACTTCAAAAATTAGGGTAGTGCTCAAGTCAGAAAACTATAATGGGAAGCCATACTACATACCAACAGCGTATCCAAAACATGGTGATTTAAATGCATGAATATGAAGAAATATATCAGTTAATGGGAGGATATCTCAATCAAGATATCTTTATTATCTGTGATTGTGATACTTTCGAGGAGGCCGTAGAATATTATGTATCGTATGTGGATGAAATAGTATTACGTGAATTATTGGAGGATATTGCCCGTTTTGAAGAGGATTTTCGTAATGATCTAGATGCTGCCTTTGAGGAGCAGTTTTCGCCAGAGGTTGAAATCGCTTCGGTAAGCAATTTTTTTACGCTTCTTCGAGAAACCATCAAGAAGCATTATCCGGACATGGTGTAAGCAAAAAAAAGCCCCTATTCAAAAACCAGTTGGGGTGTATGCCTCCCAATATTTTATGAGATTTTATGATGCGGCATGGTGTGCTGTGAGAAAACCAACAGGGCGTATAGCCTTTGTTTTTGCTGGTTTTGAGCTAATTAAGCCTTGCTTAGAGTTGTCTAGAAATTGGGGGCTTGGCGTCGCCGACAGGAATCGAACCTGTATCGAGAGCTTCGGAAACTCTAATTCTATCCATTGAACTACGGCGACTTTGAAGACTTATTTTTAAGTCTGCCATTTTAGCCTATTTAGCTAGCGAAGATTGCTAATTAAGCACATTTTCTCTTTTCAAGTTTAAGGCTTAGCATTTAAAAGCGCTTGCTGTTGTTTCTTTGGCTACAAGTTATCGGATATATTCAGCCCACTTAAGCAAGTATCGTAAAAAGAGGTATTAAACTCCTACAAATCGCAAGGATATAGTTATAATAGCCTGTTAAGAGAGGAAAGGGAGAGGGACTGTCGCCTGCTTTGGCGGTTTGCTTCCCAATCGCTGTCAGTTTTTTAGTGGATAAGTTTATCTCATAATTATTAAGTGATATCTAGGAAACGCATATGAGTTCTACCAATCATAAAGGGTCCAAAACACCCGGCGAAATGTTAAAAGTAGGCGCTTTAGTTTTTATTGTGCCGATCATCGTAATTATCTTTTTGATTAAAATGAATTTGGATAATGGCGGTACTGACAGAGCATCAATGGCGCCTGAGATGGTATTAAGTCGTATTGCGCCGGTTGCTCACTACAATACAGGAGCACCATTACCTGAAACTAAAGCTGCTGAGCCCTTAACTGGTGAGCAATTATATAGCAAACTCTGTATGACCTGTCATGACAGCGGTCTTTCTGGTGCTCCGATTAAGGGTGATGAAAGTGCGTGGGCTCCTCGTATTGCTCAGGGCGCGGATACGCTCTTTAAGCATTCTTTAGAGGGCTTTAATGCGATGCCTGCCAAGGGTGGCGATCTGTCTTTATCTGATGATGAGGTAAAAAACGCCGTGGTCTTTATGGTTAATGCTTCCGGTGGAAGTATTGCGTTTGATAGCGCCGCTGGAGCTGATGCAGCTGCAAGCGATGAAGCTGCCGCAACCGATACTACAACAAGTGATGAGGCTAGCAGCTCTGACGCTGCAACGAGCGATGCTAATGCATCTACCGCCGAAGAAAGTGCTCCTGCTGCTACGACCGACTCCGCAGCCGAAGAGGCTACGTCAGCAACTGAAGAAGCCGCACCTGCTACAGAAGCTGCATCAAGTGAGGCACCTGCTGCTGAACAAACTGCTGCCCCACAGCCTAGCATTAAGGAAGTGCCTTTAAATCAGCAAGTGCCTGAGCAAGATAGTGCGGTCGGTACGGTTAGTCCAACTCAGGCTGAAGACCCTGCCAATCCTTTAAGTAATTGATTTATAATTAATCCTTATTGTTAGTTTTTGATTAAATATACCTCAAGCTCAAGCGTGTTATAACATTAGCTCTTGAGCTTGAATTTTTAGTAGGGTACTAGTCAGTGCCCTTGCCTTTGACCATCCATAGGCATAGGCAAAGCTCAAGACTTGTCATCGTTGCTTTCCACCTTGGCAGGCTTAAGTTAAACTTATAGGCGTATTGTTTATTTATTTTTTAGACGTCCATTATGTTACAAGACCTAGATCAATTGGCAGCGCGCGTCGAGTTGTTAGTTCAGCTGAGTGAGCGCTTAGTGACAGACCGTGATGAGCTTAATCAGCAGTTAGATGAGCTTCGTACTCAATTATCAGATACTCGTGCAGCGCTTGAGTCCAAGACCAGTGAGCAGCAGCGCTTAAGTGCTGAGCTGCATGAGCTTAAGCAGTCTGCCTTAAGTGATCAGCAGCAGTTGAGCGATGAGAATCAGCAATTAAAGCAGCAACTCGCAGCAGTGCAGGCAGAATTAGGCTCCGTCACATCGGAGTTACAGCAGCAAAAAACACAGTCCGAGCAGTTAAGAGCAGGTGTTAGTCATGCGCGAGACCGGGTGGCTCATGTTTTAGCTAATCTTCCCGGTGGTGCGACTCAGGAGGGTGTGTAGATGGAGCACTTAGAAGTTACGATTTTAGATAAAGAGCTGACCTTAGCGTGCGAAGCTAGCGAAAAGGACAAGCTGTTAGCTGCAGTCAAGCAGGCGAACGATTTAATGACGATGATCAAGCAAAGCAGTAAGATGAGCAATGAGCGGGTTGCTTATATGGCGTGTATCCAGTTAGCCTCGCAACTATTGTCTGCCGAGTCGACCGAGGGGCCGTTTCAGGGTGTTGCGTACGGCGACTATAAAGCCAAGGTGGATCATATTAATGCCTTACTGGATGAGGGTATTAATCGTCTCAAGTAAGCGCAATTTATCGTTTTGACGTAGCGGCTGACAATGCTATAATAAATCCAACAAAGCATCATTGCTTTAACAGTTTTCCTGCGGTATTCGTGACCTTGGTTATACATCTCTTACCGATGCTTATGGCTAGGGTAGTTAGCTCAGATGCAGGAGTGAATCTCTCTCGTCAGAGAATCCCGGCGCATCATACGAGCCGACCGCCAACTTGAACTTTTTGGGTTCGAGATGCCGACCTTGACGGTACTGCGGGTTACCCATCTTGTATAAAGTGCCCAACACTGCCACCACGGTGTTGGGTATTTTTCAATCTATCACGGTCTATGCTATGAGCAATCTATTGGATAATATCTGGCACCAACGCTTTAGTGATGATGAGTATTTCTATGGCACCACGCCAAATGACTTTTTAGTCGAAGCCAGCTCTTATTTGACTGAACATTCTAAGGTGCTCTCACTAGGCGAGGGTGAAGGCCGTAACGCCGTTTTCTTGGCTGAGCAGGGTCACCGTCTGACGGCGCTAGATATCGCTTTGTCCGGCTTACAAAAGGCCTCAAAGCTGGCACAGGCACGAGGGGTGGCGCTTAAAACCGTACACGCCGATCTGAGCCAATATCAATTTAGCGCAAATGCTTGGGATGCGGTGATTAATATCTTTTGTCATATGCACCAGTCTGAGCGTGCTCAATTTCATCAGCAAATACAGGATAGCTTAAAGCCTGGCGGTCTGTTAATTTTTGAATGCTATAGCACCAAGCAACCACAGTATCAGACAGGTGGCCCGAGTCATGTGGATTTGTTGTATAGCGCAGAGGAGTTAGCACGCGATTTTGCGGCGATGGATATTCTGCATTTGGCTGAGCTAGAGCGTGAGGTGCATGAGGGGCAGGGGCATACAGGCTTATCTTCCGTGGTGCAGTTGATTGCACGCAAAAAGTAGGCATCGAACTATTTTGCCTTAGTTCACTCTAAGCAGTATTCATATCAAGGAGTGAACGATGAGATATTTTAAAGCACTTGTTTTTATTCCCTTACTCTTAAGCACCTCAATGGCATTTGCCGCAGAGCAGAGGGAGTCTGAGTCGTATGTGCGGGTGGGGGCAGAGGCTTTTCGAGAAGTGGCTGAGGATTGCGCTAATGTTATCCTGACTAAGGAAATTGATGGCGCTGATGAGCGTCAATTATTACGTGATGTGAATCTGGCCATGCGTAGGGTGGCAGAACGTGCCAAGGAGTATCCCGAACTGAGCTTAGAGACTGGGGATTACTCGGTTCGTAAACATACTCAGTATAAAAAAGATACTAATCAAATTGAGAAAATTACCTACACGGCAGTGGGTAAAATGATAGCGCGCTCAAAGAATTTTGATGAGTTGTTAAAATTTGTCGAAGCCTCACATGAGGATATGTTGGTGGATGATATTCGCTTTGATGTATCAAGCGAGTTGCGCCAGACCATTGAAAAAGAAATCCTCGAAGAGGCGATCGCATCGTTTAGAGGCAAGGCTGAAACCGTGGCCAAAGGCTTAGGTTATGAGGGTTTTGAAGTGCGTAATATTGATGTTAATGACTCCGCCGCTACTGCGCCGATTAGAAGACCACCGTTGCGACCCATGATGGCACGTGCCATGACGGCAGAGCGTGTGGAGGAGGGCTATGCTGAAGCACCACCCTTAGAGGCCGGTAAGCAAATGGTGCGGGTGTCAGTGTCAGGTCAAATCGTTTTAAAATAATTTCATTTAGCCTAGGAGAAATTCATGAAGTTATCTCATTTAGTGATTCTATTGTCTACGCTATTGGCGGCGCAGCCAAGTTTGGCTCAAAGTGCCAGTGTGACGGCGGATGAGCGGACCGTGCTCAGTTTGGCGGCTGACTCGTCCAAGGAAGTGGTGCAGGATCGGGTGGTATTGACCCTAAGCAAAGAAGCGCGTGGCGATGATCCTAAGGTCTTGTCAGATGCGGTCAATAAAGCCATTAATCAGGTAATGGCAAGCGGTAAAGATAATCAAAAGTTGGAGCTTAAAAACGGTACCTATAATCTTTGGCCGCAGCAGGATTATGATGACAACGCTAAGCGCACTGGCAAGGTGACCTATGTGGTCAATGGCGAAGTGATTGTTAGCTCTCAGGATCTGGTGGAAGCGACACGTTTTGTAGAGCAGGTAAGTGAGCACATGACGCTATCCAATATCGTATTTGAAATGAGTACGGAGCTGCGTCAGAGCGTGGAAAGTGAGATTCGTGCTGCCGCCATTCAAGCGTTCCAAGCCAAAGCACGAGCGGTGACTAGAGAGTTCGGTTTTGATAATTACGAGATTAAGCAGGTACGTGTAGATGATTCGAGTATGGTCCAATCACCGACGCCACGCTTTGGGATGGCTAAAGCGGCCATGGTGCAGAGTGAGGACTACAGTGGTCCGACACTCAGCGCAGGCAAGGAGCGAGTATCGGTTACTGTGAGCGGGGAGATTGCCTTATACTGATGGCAAAAAGAATAATTCCGGCTAATATCATCGGCAAGGAGAGCCATTGACCCATACTGAGGTTGAAGCTTAATAAGCCCAAATGGCTATCCGGCTCGCGACCAAATTCAGCGATAAAGCGGAATACGCCGTAACCGATTAAAAAGACTGCGCTTACACATCCCGTGGGGCGCGGTTTTTTTGAGTAAAACCATAAAATCACAAACAGCAATATCCCCTCTAAGGCCATTTGATAAAGCTGTGAGGGGTGGCGTGGCACATTATCTACCATTGGGAAAATCATGCCCCAATTACCATTGGTCGGGCGTCCCCAGAGCTCGCCATTCATAAAATTGCCCCAACGACCGAAGGCTAAACCAAGCGGGATTAAGGGTGCGACAAAATCTCCCAGTTGAAAGAAAGTCTTGCCCTCTTTGTGCGCAAAATAAAGCATTGCTACCAAAACACCGATTAAGCCACCATGAAAGGCCATGCCACCGTCCCACACCGCAAAGATTTCCAAGGGGTGGCGTAGATAGTAGCTGAACTGATAAAACAGCACATAGCCTAGGCGACCTCCGACAACCACCCCGATGATGCCGTAAAAGAGTAAGTCCTCAAAGCGCTTTTGCGTAATATCAAAATAGCCTTGTTTAATCCGTTGCCGTCCTAAAAACCACGCAATCGCAAAAGCCAGTAAATACATTAGCCCATACCAATGCACTTGCAGCGGACCGAGGGAGAGGGCGATGGGATTAAATTGCGGGTGTTGAATGATCATGCGCTGTAGTAACAAATGTGTGAATGGTTGAATTTAAGCGAGCTAAGCTAAGCATAAGTTTAACGCATTAGCGCTCATTTTTTTGCCAGAAAATATCTTGGTACTCGTTCAGGCGGTTTAGTTCACGCGCTAACACAAAGAAATAGTCGGATAAGCGATTAAGTAATTGCAGGGATAAATCGCTCACAGGCTCCTCACGATTCAGTAAGACTAAGGAGCGTTCAGCGCGACGACTGACGCTGCGGCATATATGTGCTTGTGCTGCTTGGTGGCAGCCGCCAGGCAGTATAAACTCTCGCAACGGTGGTAATTGCTGCAGCATGGTGTCAATGGAGCTTTCAAGTGTCGTGACGATGGTTGGACTTAAGGCATTGAATCCGGGAACCGCGAGCTCACTACCAAGGTCAAATAAGGCATGCTGAATTGATGACAATAAGCGCAGATGGGTTGGTACTTCGCGCTGCTTCATACCTTGTAGTGCTGTGATTAATAAACCGATATGGCTGTTTAGTTCATCAATATCACCCATGGCGCCAATGCGCGGGTGACTTTTACATAAGCGTTGGCCATCAGCCAAGCTGGTGCTACCCTGGTCACCACTTTTGGTGACGATGGTACTGAGGCGATCTGTCATAGTCCTTGAGTAAATTGTTAAAGGGTGTAATTTTGAAAATAAATCTATTATAGCCAAGCGTAGCAAGAGTTAAACTGTCAGTACGATTTAATGGAGTGATAATTATGAAGATGAAAAAGATATTCGCAGGTCTTTTGGTCGGCTTAGGTGTGTTGGGGGCGGCTACCATGAGTAGTGCGCAGGATGAGGCCTCTGCTCGCGGTGAGGTGCGCCGCCTAGATACGTCCAAGGGTACAGTGACCATTAAGCATGGTGCGATTACAGATTTGAATTTACCCGCCATGACCTTAGTCTATGAGGTGTCGCCAGCGCTTTTACAAGGCATTGAGCCGGGTGATCAGGTGCGCTTTAAGGTGCGTCACCAAGATAATAAATATGAAGTGATTGAGCTTAAGAAGTAGCTAGTAAGCAAAAAAATCCGCCATCAAGCATTGTTTGCCGTGGCGGATTTTGTTGGCTTGAACGCAGTCAGTTAAAGCACGTAGCGTGCTAAATCTTGGTCGGCTGCGGTCTGATCGAGTTTTTCATTGACATAAGCTGTGTCGATTTTAACCACAGTGCCGGCTTGTGCAGCCGTGGCGCTAAAGGATAAATCCTCTAGCAGTTTTTCCATTACCGTATAAAGACGACGAGCGCCGATATTTTCAGTGGTTTCATTCACATCAAAGGCAATTTCAGCAATACGTCGAATGCCATCCTCAGTGAAGTCCAGCTCCACCCCCTCTGTGATGAGCAGCGCTTTGTATTGCTTGGTGAGGGAGGCATCGGTAGCGGATAGAATCTCTACAAAATCATCCGTACTGAGGGATTCTAGCTCCACCCGAATTGGGAAGCGACCCTGTAGCTCTGGGATGAGATCCGATGGGCGTGATAGATGGAACGCACCAGAGGCGACAAAGAGTATGTGGTCGGTTTTAACAATACCGTATTTGGTATTTACCGTGGTGCCTTCTACCAGCGGCAGCAGATCCCGCTGTACACCTTGACGTGATACATCAGCTCCTTGACTCTCTTGGCGCGCAGCAATCTTATCAATCTCGTCTAAAAACACAATACCGTTTTGTTCAGCGTTTAGAATGGCGGCATTACGAATTTCTTCTTCATTTACACGTTTCGCCGCTTCCTCTTCGACTAAGAGTTTAAAGGCGTTACGTACCGTCATTTTCTTAGGCTTGGTATTATCACGTTGCAGGCCAGCAAACATGGTGCGCAACTGCTCGGTCATTTCTTCCATGCCCGGAGGGCCCATGATATCGAGCGCTTGAACCGTGTTGGCAACACTGATTTCAATTTCCATATCGTCAATTTGCCCTTCACGTAAGCGCTTACGGAAGTTTTGACGAGCGGCACCCTCTTGGCGGATAGGCTGGTTTTGCGCATCATAGGAGGGCGGGATAATAGCATCTAAAATACGCTCTTCAGCCGCTTCTTCTGCTTGTGTACGCACCCGTTGAAGCTCCTGCTCGCGGGTTTGCTTCACAGACATATCCACTAAGTCACGGATAATGGTCTCCACGTCGCGACCTACATAACCGACCTCGGTAAATTTTGTCGCTTCTACCTTAATAAAAGGTGCATTGGCAAGTTTTGCCAAGCGACGGGCGATTTCTGTTTTACCCACGCCGGTTGGGCCAATCATTAAAATATTTTTAGGGGCAATTTCATGGCGTAAAGGCTCGGGTACTTGTTGACGGCGCCAGCGATTTCTTAAGGCTACTGCAACGGAGCGTTTAGCTTTAGTTTGACCCACAATATTTTTGTCTAATTCCGACACAATTTCTTGGGGCGTCATGATACTTTCGTTGATTTTATAAGTCATTCTAGCAATTCGATTTAAGATTAAAGAGTTTCAATCACGTGATTTTGATTGGTATAAATACATAGGTCGCCAGCGATTTCTAGCGATTTTTTAACAATCTCGGCAGGGGCTAGATCGGTGTTATGTAATAGTGCCAGACCAGCCGATTGGGCATACGCACCACCGGAGCCAATGGCGGCAAGACTGTGTTCTGGTTCCAATACATCGCCATTACCTGTTAAGACGAGCGTGTGCTCCTTATCCGCAACGATCAGCATCGCCTCTAGACGGCGTAGCATACGATCGGTGCGCCAGTCGCGAGTAAGCTCGACCGCAGCACGCATTAAGTGACCAGAATGCTTAATGAGTTTGGCTTCAAAGCGCTCAATCAGGGTAAAAGCATCCGCTGTGGCACCAGCAAAGCCTGCGAGCACCGTGTCATTATGCAATTTGCGGATTTTGCGGGCCGAGCCCTTCATCACAATATTGCCGAGGGTGACTTGACCGTCACCACCAATAGCGACTTCATTGCCGCGGCGGACACAGATAATTGTTGTAGCGTGAAATTGTTCCATAATGTCTTTTTGATTTTTCATAAAGGGTCATGGCTAGATGGAGTGCTTTGTTGATTTTTCAAGAGCGAATGCCAAAATAAAAAAGCCCGTATCACACGGATGATACGGGCAGCTTGAGCTCGGTTGCTGTGAATAGGGCGCAACTTAATTAAGTGTGCAGCAATTAATCACCGAATTGCTTTTGACGCTTTTCACGACGCTCTTGGGCCTCTAAAGATAAATTAGCGGTTGGGCGCGCCAGTAAACGAGGGATACCGATAGGCTCACCGGTTTCTTCGCACCAACCGTAATCACCCTCATCAATTGAGGCGAGCGATTGCTGTACCTTTTTGAGGAGCTTGCGCTCACGATCCCGTGTGCGCAGTTCCAGCGCATGCTCTTCCTCAATGGTAGCGCGGTCGGCAGGATCCGGTACGAACTGCGTTTCACGTAGATTGTCCGTGGTTTGGTTAGCATTATCGAGAATTTCTTTTTCTAAAGCTTTTAAGCGATGTTTGAAAAAGGCCAGTTGCAGATCATTCATATAATCCTCTTCAGGCATCGCTAATAACTGCTCCTCTGTTAAGGCAGCGGCTAACTCTTCTAATTTTTCAGGTGTTTGCTTACTTGCTTTGGCCATTACGCTATTCTCCCAGCTAATAGTCAATCATACATCATTACTTAGTCAAACAATTCTTGAGGCCAGCTAGAAATACATCCTTAGGAAGACTCTTGCCGATAAAAACCAATTTATTATATGGCTTTTCTTTGCCCCAAGCTTTGCCAGGCTCGGTGCCCAATAACATATGTACGCCTTGGAGTAACATACGCTGACGGACACCTTTGAAAAATAAAATGCCTTTATAGCGGTACATGTCAGGACCGTAAAACTGTACCAACCCCCCAAGAAAATCATCCAGTTTATAGGGGTCAAAGGGTTGTTCGGAGCTAAAGACAAAGGCACCGATATCATCTTGATGATGGTGATGATGGTGATGATGGTCATGCTCGCAATGCTCATCGCATTCATGATCATGGTGGTGATGGTGAGCCTCATCTTCTGCTTTGAGGAAGTCGGGGTCAATGTCTAGCGCCGAGTCTAGGTTAAAACCCTTCATATCCAGTAATTCATTTAAATCAGTCTCACCGAAATGCACCGCCGTGATATTGACACGCGGGTTCATTTTAATCAGACGCTGACGTAAGCGCTCATACTCATCCTCAGTCACCAGGTCTTTTTTAGAGATTAAAATGCGATCGGCAAAACCGACTTGTGCTTGGGCCTCGTTCTGACGATCAAGAATATCCATCCCGTGCTTGGCATCAACAATCGTAATGACTCCGTCTAAACGGTAGTATTCGGCCACCACGTCATCCATAAAAAATGTCTGACAAACAGGGCCAGGATTGGCCATGCCGGTGGTTTCAATGATCACGCGGTCAAACTGTAGCTCGCCCCTTTCTCGTTTATGGCGTAAATCTGTCAGCGTGCGCAATAAATCGCCGCGAACGGTGCAACAAATGCAGCCGTTATTGAGCTCAATAATCTGCTCATCGCTTTCCTGCACTAAGAGCTCATTATCAATGCTTTCGGGGCCAAACTCATTTTCAATCACGGCAATACGTTGACCGTGAAACTCACTTAATATGCGTTTAAGTAATGTGGTTTTGCCGGCGCCTAAAAACCCGGTAAGAATGGTCACAGGCAGCATTTGCTCAGCTTGCTTTTCAGTAACAGCCATACAATTCTTCTAATTAAATCAAAAATTAATAGAAGATTACAGCACAGCTTTAGAGATATAGCAAATAAAATAGGCTGAATGGGGATAAAAATACTTAAGCAATTGTAATAATCTTGCCATAAGTGTGTGTCCCGGCGCTAGGCTAGGCCTCATGGGTGGGCAGCGGCTGGGAGTTTAAGCGCTTTGCTGGCTACACTTTTTGCAAATGGCACGAATCTCAGTTTGGGCGCTTTTTTGCACAAAACCGGTTTGCGTAATTAAGGCTTGTAATTTGTGGCTAACATCTGGTACATCCACTTCGGATACTAAGCCACAATCAGTACAGACGATCAGTAAATTATGATCATGTCCGTGCAACTCGATGTCATTACAGGCAGTCCAGCCGTTAAGCGCATCTAAACGATGAATAAAGCCCTCGGCTTCAAGAAATTCCAAGGCACGGTAAACCGTGGCAGGCTTGGCGCTAGGGAAGTCCTTGACCATCAGATCAAGAATCTCATAGGCCTTCATACAACGCTCATCACTGACGATCAGCGCTAATACCTGCTTACGAATCGGTGTTAAGCGCTTACCCCGAGACTGGCAAATGGTCTCTGCTTGATGAAGAAAGTCGTCAAGAGGTAGAACAGCTTTAGTCTGAATCATTGCCTTGTGCCTATCCAAAATCGAAGATGAATGGATTGATAAATAGTCGTTCTAGTTATAATATAACAAATCAAACAAAATCTATGTATAATACATTATATTATAACAATCCAACTCCTTAGATGTTGATATGAACAGTTCTGACAGCGTTTTTACCAGCCAGCAAGTCCATGACATCGGTTGTCGTTGCCGCTCATGCTTGACCATGTCAGCATTAAAGCGGACCTCAGCTGTGTTTTTGGTGTTGCTTTTGCTTTGGACCGTGGTATTTGTAGCGATGGGTTGGGATTTGACCCGTCTGTTTTAGTCTTTATGCCGCCGAGATCTTGCGGCATGCATTTCTTGTGATTCTGAGTTATTGTTTTAAGCTTATAGGGTTTTATGAGCAGTGATGTCTTGCGCCTGAATAATGTCACTTTAGCATGGGGTAACCAGACCATTCTAAAGGAGATTAGTGGCGGCTTTAGAAAAGGCTCGTTTACTGCTATTGTAGGACCTAATGGTGCAGGCAAATCCACCTTAATTAAGGCCCTGGCTGGTCAGTTAGCACCTAAGTCGGGGGAGATTCTGTTGGCACCAGAATTCAAACGTAATATCGCACTGTTGCCGCAACAAAGCGAGTTGGATCGCGATTTTCCCATGACCACCTTTGACTTAGTCAGCATGGGCGTATGGCGTCATTTAGGCCCCTTTCGATCCTTATCTTCGGCGCAACGTCAGCAGATTATGCAGGCTTTAGTACAAGTCGGCTTGGTAGAGCAGGCGCAGGATTTGATTGGTAGTTTATCCGGTGGGCAGTTGCAACGGGCCTTGTTTGCCCGATTATTAGTGCGTGATGCGCAATTGATTATTTTAGATGAGCCCTTTGCTGCGGTTGATGAAGAAACGCAAGAGGGGCTCATTCCTATTTTGCAGCAATGGCATCGTGATGGTCGCACCTTATTGATTGTTTTGCACGATGAGGAATTGGTGCAGCGCATTGTCCCGGAAACCTTAGTGATCGGGCGTGGTGTTGTGGCTTGGGGGCCGACCGCAGAGACCTTTACCACGGCTAATATGCGTACCGCACAACGTCGATGTCGTGCGATAGGATAGGGGGCGACGATGTATGAGTTATTAGTACAGCCCTTTGTTGAATTTGCCTTTATGCGGCGCGCCTTGTTTGGGGCCATCTTTTTATCCATGATTGCCGCACCACTAGGAATTTTTCTGATTTTGAGACGCTTAAGTCTGGTTAGTGATGCAATGACGCATGCTATTTTGCCGGGCGTTGCTTTGGGCTTTTTCTGGGCCGGTAATTCGATGCTAGCGATGTTGCTGGGGGGCTTGATCACTGGATTTGTGGTGGCCTTAATGGCGGGTTTTATTTCCCGTCATACCAGTCTAAAAGAGGATGCCAGTTTTGCTGCCTTTTATTTAATTTCCTTGGGGCTTGGCGTTTTTCTGATTTCCGTGCGCGGCACGAATGTGGATCTGATGCATGTGCTTTTTGGTTCGATTTTGTCCATCAGTGATGAGTCTTTATTCACCACGATGTGCGTCAGTAGCGTCTCGATTTTGATTTTGGCCTTGATCTATAGACCCTTAGTGTTGGATTGTTTTGATCCCGTGTTTTTAAGGGTGGAGTTGGGTAGACGCTCGTGGGTGTTTAGTGTTTTTATTGTGCTGCTGGTAGTGAATCTGGTTGCAGGATTTCAGATTTTGGGTACTTTGATGGTGGTGGGCGTCGTGATTTTACCTGCTATCACAGCCCGCTTTTTGGGTCGAACGCTCGGCTTCCAGCTGATTATAGCGCCGCTTGTTGGGGTGTTTTGTCAGTATGTCGGTTTAGTGATTTCCTATGCTTATGATTTGCCAACATCAGCCATCATCATTTTAATTAATGGCATTGTGACGGTATTGGCCATGCTATTTGGTCCTTATGGTAGTGTGCGCAAGCGTTATCAAGCCTAAGTTTTTTCAAAACAGCCATTATAAACACATGGAGATGATATGAAGTTATCGCGTATTTTAACAGTGCTAGCGGCCGCCTCCGTTGCTAGCTTTGGTCACTGGTCTGTGGCTCAGGCTGAGCAGCTCAAGGTAGTCAGTAGTTTTAGTATTATTGGTGATTTAGTAAAAAATGTGGGTGGTGAACACGTTGTGGTTAGCAATTTAGCTGGTCATGATGTTGATTTGCATCATTTTGAGCCTAAGCCAAGTGATGTCAAAAAATTAACTCCTGCAGAGGGCGCAAAATTGCTATTTATTAATGGTCTTGAGCTGGAGCCTTGGGCTGAGCGCTTAAAGCAATCGTCAGGCTTTAAGGGTGAGACTGTGGTGGTGAGTGAGGGGATTAAGCCACTTAAGTTCGATGATATTCATCACGATCATGACCACGATCACGAACACGAACATGATCATAAGCACGATCACGAACACGAACATGATCATAAGCACGATCATGAACACGATCACGATCATGCGCATGAAGACGACCATCATCATGAGCACGAGCACGATCATCACGAGCATGATGGGCATAACCATGGCGAATGGGATCCGCACGCATGGCAAAATCCTCAAAATGCCGTGATTTACGTAGATAATATTCTGAACGCATTGAAAAAAGCTGATCCAGCGAATGCCACTAGCTACGAGGCCAATGCTGAGCAATACCTGGCTCAAATCAAGCAGCTTGATGCCGAGATTAAAAAAGCCTTTGCTGCCTTAACTAAGGAACAACGTCGCTTTGGTACGAATCATGAGGCCTTTGCTTATTTTGCTGAAGCTTATGACTTGACGCAAATCCCTGTTACCGGTGTTAGTGGGGGCGAGCCATCTGCGGCACAAGTGGCAGCCGTTTCTAAACGCCTTAAGCAGGAAGGGGTTAGGGCTGTGTTTTTTGAAAACACCACCAATAATCGCTTAATCGAGCAAGTGGCACATGATGCGGGCGTGAAGGTCGGTGGCACCTTGGTGGCCGATGCCTTAGAAAAAGAGGGTGAGGGTGCTAGCTATCTTGGCATGATTAAGAAAAATGCCGATACCTTATTAGACGCCTTAAAGTAGTTTTTAAAGACTGATGTCGTTGATCCGGCGGTTCTTCTGTTGAGGGGCCGTCGGTTTTTTTTGATTCCATTACTAGGCTCAACTTTGGACGGGTGACACAACCGCATTTTCTAATTTCTTAGTTTAAATTTAGAGCGCTGACTTTAAGTATTCCTTTTGTCTTGGTAGTATGATGCTTGAGGCTAATTTAGTTTCACGAATTGTTAGCGCATAGTGAATTTCAATGTTTAGAGGTTTAGAGATGACGGACAAGACCGCATTTACAGCACAAGAAGTGGCTGATTTTTTACAACAAAATCCTAGTTTTTTTAAAGATCATGCGGATGTTTTTTTGTCAATGACGATCGAGGATGAGACGGGTGGCGGCACCTTGTCATTGGCGCAACGCCAGCTTGCGGATTTGCGCAGTAAATTAAAAAAGCAGGATTTTCATTTAAAAGAATTGTCGTTATACGCCATGGAAAATCAGGACATTAGCCAGTCGCTGTTGCAATGGTGTGTGTATATGTTGGCTGAAAATGATGCCGCCTATTTACCTCAACTCTGTATTGATAGTTTAGAGCATTGCTTCCCCGGTTTAAAGGTAGCCATTAAGCTATGGCCTTGCCCGGAGCAGATTCAGTCACAATTTGATGGCGCATCACAGGAGTTGATAGCCTATGTGCAGCAAATGGAGCAGCCCTATTGTGGTCGTAGTTATCCTGAGGAGATGAATGCTTGGTTTGAGCGTACGCCAGCCTCTGTGGCGATTTTGCCTTTAGATGACGAACGTTCTGATATCGGTGTGCTGGTGTTTGCCTCAGATGATCCAGAGCATTTTCAAGAGGGTATGGGCATTAGCTTTTTATTAATTATTTCAGCCTTGGCCGGATCAGCCTTAAGTCGCACAATGCGCTAGGAAGAGTCGATGAAAGTAGTATTTGCCGGTACCCCGGAGTTTGCACGCTTAGCTTATGCGGCAATAGCTGATGCAGGTTTTGATGTTCCTCTCGTGATGACGCAGCCGGATCGGCGTGCGGGGCGAGGGATGAAGTTAAGTCCCAGTGCGGTGAAGCAGGAGGCCTTAGCGCGTGGCGCAGAGCTGATACAGCCGCTGAGCCTGCGTTTAGATGGTAAGCACCCTGAAGAGGCGATAGCAGCCAGGGAGGCATTGAAAGCGGTGCAACCAGATGTGATCGTGGTGGCTGCTTATGGCTTGATTCTGCCACAGTGGACCTTGGATTTAGCACCTTATGGTTGCTTAAATATTCATGCTAGTTTATTGCCGCGTTGGCGTGGTGCCGCACCGATTCAGCGCGCTATCGAAGCGGGTGATGAGTATAGTGGCATCGGTATTATGCAGATGGAAGCTGGTTTGGATACGGGGCCCGTGCTATTAGAAAAGCAGCTTAAGATTGGGCGTATGAATGCGGCTCAATTGCATGATGCCTTAGCAAGCCTAGGTGCTGAGGCCATCGTGGAGGTGTTAACTAAATTAGCTGCCGAGGGCGATGCGGCCTTTGAGCCTAGCGTGCAGGCGAAGGAGGGCGTGACCTATGCTGCTAAGCTGACAAAGGAAGATGCCTTATTAGACTGGGCTGAGTCGGCGATGGTGTTGGAGCGCCGGATTCGTGCCTTTACACCAGTGCCGGGTGCGCGTGTTAATTTAGCGGGTTTTGATGAGCCGGTGAAGGTATGGTCGGCTGAGCTGCTTGAGACAGCACATGAGCTTGCGCCGGGTACGATTTTGGCGCGCTCAGCAGAGGGGGTGGATGTGGCGTGTGGTCAAGGTGCGCTCCGCTTAACTGAGCTGCAACGAGCAGGCGGTCGACGCCAGACGGCTGAGCAATTTATTCAGGGCTGGCGCAATTAATAGGTTATGGCAGGGTCGAGCGGGCGGTTTAAGCGTCCGCCCCTTTGCTTCACCTGCCAAAACTGCTACTCAAGGCGTGGTTTGTTTAGGCTTCCTCAACGGTATCAGCAAATAAATCATAGGCATCGGCATCGGTCACGACGCACTTGACGATATCGCCGGGTGCCAGCTCATAGGGACTATCCACATACACCACGCCGTCAATTTCCGGCGCATCTGCTGCGGAACGACCGATGGCAATACCCTGCTCATTTAATTCATCAATGAGCACCTCGATGGTGGTACCGATTTTCTTTTGTAATTTGGCGGCAGAAATGGCTTGTTGATGGGCCATAAAGCGCTCCCAGCGCTCTTGCTTCACCTCCTCGGGTACCGGATCGGCGAGTTCATTTGCTGGTGCACCCTCAACCGCTGAATACTTAAAGCAGCCCACACGATCGAGTTGGGCTTCAGTTAGCCAGTCGAGTAAATACTGGAAGTCCTCCTCGGTCTCACCAGGGAAGCCCACAATAAAGGTGGAGCGAATGGTGATATCCGAGCATTGCTCACGCCACTGATGAATACGGGCGAGGGTGCGATCCTCAAAGGCCGGTCGTTTCATGGCACGGAGGATTTTGGGGCTGGCATGCTGAAACGGAATATCTAAGTAGGGCAGGATCTTGCCCTCAGCCATCAATGGAATCACATCATCCACATTAGGGTAGGGGTAAACATAGTGTAAGCGCACCCACAGGCCTAACTCACTTAAGGCCTCGCACAGCGCTGTCATTTGAGTTTTGATGGGTCGCCCCTGCCAGAAATCGGTGCGATACTTGACATCCACACCATAGGCACTGGTGTCCTGAGAAATCACTAAAATCTCTTTGACACCAGCATTAGCCAAGCGTTGGGCCTCATCCATCACATCGCCGATGGGGCGGCTGACCAAGCGGCCACGCATGGAGGGGATAATACAGAAGGCACAGGAGTGATTACAGCCCTCGGAGATTTTGAGATAGGCATAGTGACGCGGTGTTAGACGAATGCCTTGAGGTGGCACTAAATCCACAAAGGGGTCATGCTCAATCATCGGTGGCGCTGCTTCATGTACCGCGCGCACCACTTCTTCATATTGTTGAGGGCCGGTAACCGATAGGACGCTCGGATGGACTTGGCGAATCGTATCTTCCTCCACCCCCATGCAACCGGTTACAATCACTCGGCCATTTTCTGCCAAGGCCTCACCAATCGCGTCCAAGGACTCTGCTTTGGCACTGTCGATAAAGCCGCAAGTATTGACCACGACCACATCAGCGCCCTCATAGGTGGGCGAGATTTCATAACCCTCTAAGCGTAATTGCGTCAGAATACGCTCAGAATCTACCAAGGCTTTAGGACAGCCTAAGCTGACAAAGCCGACTTTTGGAGAGTTCATAATTAATGCTAATTTATTGAATAAAGAATTGAATTTTTGACTGATGAAGCTGATTTTAGCATTTTACAGAGTAAACTAGAGGCTGAATTTCTCACACCCTTAACTATGTCACAAATCCCTTTATCCGAGCTGCTTGCTGAAACTACCACAATCATCCATCAGGTGATGCAAGGTCAGTCCCTGTCCCGTTTATTACCTGCGATGGATGAGCGTCATCGAGCCGGTGTGCAGGCACTTAGTTTTTTTGCGTTAAGGCACTGGCATCGTGGCCTAGCCCTAAGTGAGCAGTTGCTAAGTAAAAAAGCGCCGAACCCCTTGTTTAAATCCTTGTTAGCGCTTTCACTGACACTCTTAAGTGCTGAGGATTTTGCTGAGTTGGCGCAGGATGAGCCCCAGGCGAGCGACTATCCGGTATATGAGGCCTTTACCTTGGTGAATCAGGCGGTCAAAGCCGTTACGCTGCATCGTAAAACCGCCCCTTTTAAGGGTCTGCTAAATGCCTGCCTAAGACGTTATCAACGCGAATCGGCGAGTTTAGTAGCGCAGGTGATGCAACAGGTGGAGGTGCGTTATAACTTTCCTGCTTGGTGGATTGATGCCCTAGCTAAAGCCTATCCTCAGGACTATGCGGCGCTTTTACAGGCAGCCAATCAGCCAGCTGCTTTATGCATCAGGGTTAATCGGCGTCAAGTGAGCTTAGCGCAATTTCAAGCGAAGTTGGCAGCGGCAGGTATACGCACTAAGCAGCTAGATGAGGATGCGCTGATGCTGGAGCAAGCAATCCCTGTGCCGCAAATACCCGGCTATGCCGAAGGTCATTTTTCAGTACAGGACTTGGCGGCCCAGCAGGCCATTAAAATGTTGCCATTAAAAGATGGGATGCGGGTGCTAGATGCCTGTGCAGCGCCTGGTGGTAAAACCGCACATATGCTTGAGTATTATGATCTGGATATGAGTATCTTGGATGTGGATGCGCGACGTTTGGCACAAGTGCATGAGAATTTGGCGCGCTTAAAATTGCTTAAAGCCGATCATGCGGATAATCCGCACTATCAAATTCGTACCGTAGCAGCTGATGCGGCGGCTCTCGATCGTTGGTATGACGGCAAGCCCTTTGATGTGATTATGGCGGATGTGCCTTGCACGGCGGCTGGCATTGTGCGACGTCATCCGGATATCAAGTGGCTACGTCGTCCTGAGGATGTTCACCAAACCGCCGCATTGCAGCGAGGTATTGTGTCGGCCCTCTGGAGTACGCTTAAAGCGGGCGGACATTTACTGTATATTACCTGCTCCATTTTTCCTGAAGAGGGTGAGTTGCAAGCTACTTATTTAGCCAAGCATTTGCCGGGGGCGCAGCGATTGCCAGCCTTGGGGCAGCTATTGGCATTGCCGGATGAACATGGCATAGTAAAGCATGACGGTTTCTTTTATGCGCTTTTTAGGAAGTCTGACTAAAGACTGCCACAAGCAGTGATTTTCCGGATGATGAAGCAAGCTAAGCAATTATTCTTTAAGCTGAGGTGGCGGTTGCTACTGCTAATATGTATTGCGGTGGCGGCTTGCTCGCAAACGACGCAGCCCACTGAGGAGGATGAAGCCGGGGCGAGTAGCTCAGGCGCAACGGTTGAAGCGATTGAGGTACTGGCTTATGAGGTAGGACAAAATGGCCCCCAGCTGCAGTTAAAAGCTGATTTGGCGCTACAGCCAGACCCTGAGTTAGTGAATGCTGCCTTACGTGGTGTGCCGCTAAACTTTGTCTATGAGATTGAGATTAGCGAGCCTTATTGGTATTTTTTTAAGAAAAAAGTCGCTTATCAATCGCAAGCGTGGTTAATTAACTATCAACCATTGCTAAGGCAGTGGAGTGTTAAAGACAATCAGCGTACCTATCAGGAAATCTCACTCGAAGATTCGCTAGAGCATATTAGTAGCACCAAGACCTGGACCCTGAGCTTGGATGCCCCTTTAGCACGGGATAAGGTTTATACGGCCAGGTTGCGACTGCACCTAGATACGACCCAATTACCTGGTGCTTTTCAGTTTAATTTATTTAATTTCCGCAGTGTTTGGTCACTTTCATCAGAATGGCAAAGCTTACTATTTCAACCATCCATCTAAAAATCCAGCGACTCATCAGTTGGCTTTTGAAACTAGGCTTGGTGTTGGGCGTGTTAAGCCTGATTACCTTGTTGTTTATGTTATTTCGAGCGACGGATAATGTGTCGGGATTGACGCGGCAATTCGATTTATTGTTGATGTTAAACGGTGTGTTGACACTGATTATGGTGTTGTGGGTCAGCATCTTAATGGTACGTTTGATTCGACAAATTCGTAGAAAGCAGTTTGGTGCCCGTTTAACCAGTCGTTTTGCCTTTGTTTTTGCCTTAATGGCAGTAGTTCCGGGGGTGCTGATTTATATTATTTCCGTGCAATTTATGGCAAAGTCAGTGGAGTCATGGTTTAACGTAAAAGTGGATAGTGCCTTAGACTCCGGATTATCCTTGGGTCGCGCCACGATGAATGGCTATGTGCAGGATTTAGCGACCCGTGCTCGACTAATGTCTTTGGAACTAAGTGGTTTAAATGACTCGGACATGGCGTTGAGCCTCGCTCGTCAGCGTGAGGCCAATCCAGTGATCACTGATGCCCTCGTGTTTTCTGGCGCATCGGGTAATCGTGTGATTGCTTTTGCTGGTTCCGGATTTGGTAGTTTATTGCCAGAGCTACCTTCGGCTGCCTTGATGAATCAGCTGCGTCTGTCAAATAGCTATGCCCAAGCGGAGCTGATGCCGAATTCCGATCCAGAACAGCCGCTGTATCGTATTCGGGTCATTGTGCCAGTCGTTGCCAAGCAATTGCGTTATGACAGTTTAAACTTTAGTGCCACGCCTGCAGAGGGGTATTGGCTACAAATCACCCGCGCCATTCCGGATAATGTCACCTTTAATATGAATGAGGTGCAGCAGGGGATACGCGATTACGAGGAGTTGTCTTTATCGCGCAGCAGTTTACGGCGCTTATTTACCATTACCTTAACCTTAGCCTTGGTGATGACGGTATTAGCATCGTTAGCGGTCGCATTAAGCTTGGCTAGACGTGTGGTGCGACCTTTATTAACACTAGCAGAGGGGACGCAAGCCGTGGCGGCGGGTGACTATAGACCCTTGCCCGAGCCTAAATTGCGTGATGAGATTTCCCAGTTAACCCGCTCCTTTAATGTGATGACCTATCAACTGGATGAGGCGCGTCGTCAGGTGGAGTCGAATCGTCAGCAATTGGAAAAGTCCAATGTGTATTTAGAAAATGTGATGGCCAGTCTCAGCACTGGCGTGATTGTTTTTGATACACGTTTTAATGTGAGCACGGTTAACCGAGGCGCTGGTGATATTTTACGTACGGAGCTACGCGCTGCGCAGGGGCGCCCTTTGGAGTTTATTAAGGGCTTAAATGAATTTACCAAAGCCATTCGCAACGCCTTTGCTAAGCACGCAGCGGTCGAGTCGGAGCGTGACTATTGGCAAGAGCAGATTGAATTAAACTTTGATGAGGCCAATACCTCCACTGAGAGTTTGGATCAGCATCGCATCACCACCTTATTAATGCGTGGTACACGTTTGATGGTAGATAATCATTTCACGGGTTATTTGGTGGTGTTTGATGATATTTCTGAAGTGATGTCGGCTAGTCGTACCGTGGCTTGGGGCGAAGTGGCACGGCGTTTGGCGCATGAGATCAAGAATCCGCTCACACCGATTCAGCTCTCAGCTGAACGCTTAGCGATGAAGTTAGAGGACAAGCTGGATGAAAAAGATGCGGCCATGTTGCTGCGCTCAACCAATACCATTATCAATCAAGTCACCTCATTGAAAAACATGGTCAATGACTTCCGTGATTATGCGCGGACGCCACCAGCCGTGTTTACTGCGGTCGATATTAATGCGCTGATTTTAGATGTGGCCGTACTCTATGGGTGGGATCCGGAGCAAAAGCACAAGGAAGAGCCTTTGTCGCGCCAACTCGCGCTGTGTCTGGATGATCAGCTGCCCTTGGTTGAGGCCGATCAAAGCCAATTACGACAAGTTCTGAATAATTTACTCGCCAATGCCCGTGATGCGATGGAAGGCTTGGAGCTAGTAGGGGATGAGCCCGGTATTAAAATCAGCACGAAGTACTTGGCGTCGGAGCAGCTGAGTAAGCAAAAGCAAGATATGGTGCGTATTATAATTGAAGATAGGGGTACAGGCTTTCCTGAGCATGTGTTACAAAATGTCTTTGAGCCCTATGTCACCACGAAAAAAACTGGTAGCGGTCTGGGTTTGGCGATTGTGCGTAAAATCATTGAGGAGCATCATGGCAAGATTGAGATAGCGAATGCTAAAAGTGGTGGCGCTCGTATATCAATTTTGTTGACTCGACTCGCTCCGCTAGGAAAAAAGTAACAAAGCGTTGTTATAATTAGATTAATCACATTTTTACAACAATCTAGGGCCTATCGATAAGTCGTCACATGCTTGTGCACTTGATTGGTTCAGAAAAAAGTTGAGGTATTTTTATATGGCCAAAATTCTGGTGGTCGACGATGAAATTGGTATTCGCGAGCTACTGTCTGAGATCCTGTATGATGAGGGTCACACGGTAGAGCTAGCGGAAAATGCATCCGAAGCTCGCGCTGCGCGTTTGCGTTATCGCCCAGATTTGGTGTTATTAGATATCTGGATGCCGGATACGGATGGGGTGAGCTTACTCAAGGAGTGGGGGGCTCAGGGCTTACTCGATATGCCGGTGGTGATGATGAGTGGTCATGCCACGATTGATACGGCGGTAGAAGCCACGCGTATTGGTGCGGTGGACTTTTTAGAAAAGCCGATCACCATGCAAAAGCTGCTGAAGACGGTGCAGTCCTGCTTGTCGCGCCCGGTGATTCGTAAGGAAGCGGCAGCAGCGCCGGCGACCACGGCGACTGAGGCTTCAAAGGCCGATAGTGGTAGCCCGGCTACAGCACCGACTGCAACAGCGCCGGCGGTGGCAGCAGTTACAGCGCCCGACGATCATATTAGCTCAGGCATGTTGGGACGCATTTCCTTAGATTTGCCATTGCGCGAAGCACGGGATGAGTTTGAGCGTGCTTATTTTGAGTATCATTTGGTACAGGAAAATGGCAGTATGACCCGCATTTCTGAACGTACGGGTCTAGAGCGTACGCATTTGTATCGTAAATTGCGCCAGTTAGGGATCGATACATCACGTAAGCGCAATAGCGGTAACTAGTTATGTCTATCTTGCGATGACGGTTCTGTCATCGCTCTGTCCTCGCATGACGAGCTGATTAGGCTTAATTATGAAAATTCTTATTGTGGGTGTGGGCCGTGTCGGTTGCAGCTTAGCGCAAAATTTGGTCAGCGGCAAAGATGACGTTACCGTGGTGGATATTAACCGTGAGCGCCTGAGCGAGCTGCAGGAGCACTTTGATTTACGCACGGTGTACGGTGATGCCAGTTCACCGCAAGTGCTAGAGGAGGCTGGCGCACATGATGCTGACCTACTGGTAGCCTGCTCAGCTTCTGATGCGGTTAACTTGATGGCGTGTTATTTAGGACGTGAGGTGTTTAATATCCCGCGCCGAATTGCCCGCATCCGCACTCATTACTATCATACGCATCTTGAATTTGCCAAAGAAAAGTTCGGTGTGGATCACATCATTAACCCCGAACGAAGTATCACCGACTATCTCTTTCACTTAGTCGAGTTTCCCGAGGTCTTGGAAATTGTCGACTTTGCGCATGGCTTAGTGTCACTATTAACCTTAAAGGTTGGTGGTAAAAGCCAGTTTCTTAAGTTGCAGGTTAATGAAAACCACTTAAATTTGCCGGACTCCAATGGTCGTATTCTCGAGGTTATCCGGCAGGAAAAGACATTGCCATTGGAGCGTACCTTCAGTTTGGAGCGTGATGATGAGGTGGTCTTAGCGGTGGATACGGCGGAGGCGCGTAAAGCCATTAAGCAATTACATAAGCGGATGCATCGGGTCCGAAATATTATGATTGCCGGTGGTGGTAATATTGGCGAGCGCTTGGCCCGCCTCTTGGCTAATGACGATTATAATGTGCGCATCATTGAGATGAATGAAGAGCGTTGTCATGAGCTAGCGCGTAGCTTGCCAGAAAATGTGATCGTGCTGCATGGCAACAGCACCGATGAGACCTTGTTATTAGATGAGCATGTGATGGATATGGATGCTTTTTTGGCAGTGACTAATGCCGATGAGGATAATATCATGGCCTCCTTATTAGCCAAGCGTCTCGGTGCTGAAAAGGTGCTCACCTTAATTTCCCGTCAATCGTACGGTGAATTGATTCGCGGTAGTGCGATTGATATTGCCGTATCACCCATTTGGACCACGATTAGTGCCTTAATGCGTGATTTAAAGCAGGGGTCGGTTGAGCGCGGACACCGCTTACGCCAAGGGCGCTCTGAGGCGGTGGAGTTTAAGGTCTTGGGCGACTCGTCGAATTCTAAACTGGTGGGCCGCACCGTGGGCGAAATTCGTTGGCCTAAAAACGCTGTCGTAGCGGCTATTGTGCGAGAGGGTCGAGTGATTATCCCAGTGCCTACCACAACCATCAATCACGAGGATCATGTGATTATGTATGCAAGCGATCCGCGCACCATGGAACAAGTCAATAAGCTCTTCCAAGTCTCGGCGCTAGTGCTGTAAGCACACGCATGATGCAGTTGCAAAGGAATAGGAAGACGTAGGCGAATTTTTATGTATCACACCCTAAATTCTCTACATAAATTAGGCATGGTCGTGATGGCTTTTTCACTGACCTTAGTTTTCCCATTTGTGTTGTCGATTCTGATTGATGACGGAGCCGCCCGCTATTTTGTGATGCCAGCAGTGGGTGCTTTTGTGTTTGGTTTGTTGTTGACCGTACTGTGCTTTCCCTTTCGTGGTGCCTTACGCCGGCGTGAAGGGATTTTGGTGGTCTTTTTATCTTGGATCTGCTTGGCCTTTATCGGTTCATTGCCGATTTATTTTGCTGAACAGCTCTTGCAAGAGGATTTTGGTATTGCCAAGGCGGTTTTTGAAGGGGTGTCTGGTCTAACCACTACCGGTGCCTCGGTGATTAATGAGGTTGAGCGACTGCCTATCTCGGTTAATATCTGGCGTCACTCCCTGTTATGGTTTGGTGGCATGGGGATTTTATTATTAGCCGTTGCGATCTTGCCGCTCTTTAATGTCGGTGGACGTGAGGTGATGATGAGTGAAATGCCCGGGCCGCTTAAGGATGAGCGTTTGACGCCACGGATTGCGAGCACGGCTAAAACGCTATATGGTATCTATTTTGTGGCTTCGGTGCTTTGCCTGATTGCCTATCGAGTTGCCGGCTTAAACTGGTTTGACGCCTGGTGTCATGCGGCTTCGACCATGGCCTTGGGCGGTTTTTCTAGCTTTAATGCTAGCTTTCAAAGCATTGATAATGTCGCTGTGGATGCGGTGGCCGTGGTCTTTATGCTGTTTGCTGGGATTAACTTTGCCACCCACTTTAAGGTCTTACGCAACCGCAGCCTACGCTTGTATGCTTATTGTCCTGAGGCCCTACCATTTCTCAAGCTGGTATTGGGTAGTGGCTTGATTATCAGTGCCATACTTTATTTTAATGGTAACTATGCTACCTGGTTTGAAGCGCTACGTTACGGTATTTTTAATACAGTGTCTGTTGCCACCACCACCGGTTTTGCGAATGTTGACTATCTGACTTGGCCCTTTGTGATACCGGTGTATATGTTAGCGCTGGGTTCGTTTGCTTCGTCCGGCGGCTCGACGGGTGGGGGCATCAAGTTAATTCGCATCTTATTAGTTTTTCGACGGATTCGGGTGGAAATGTTAAAGCTCCTGCATCCGCACGGGCTGTTTCCGGTGCGTTTTAAAACAACCGTCGTGTCCGATTCGGTGCTGTTATCAGTGATGACATTTCTTGCGCTCTATATGATGACCTTGATGGTGGTCTTTGCGCTTTTGGCCTTAGGTGGCGCCGACCCTATTTCGGCTTCCAGTGCTGCTGTGGCCTTGGTAGCCAATATTGGTCCGGCTATCGGTTCGGTTGGACCAATGAGTAACTATGCCCACTTTAATGATTTTCAGCTGTGGGTGAGTAGTGCGGCGATGCTGGTGGGCCGTTTGGAATTATTAACCGCTTTTGTGATTTTTACGCCACATTTCTGGCGGCGCTAACGGCTCTTAGGGGCGGGCTAAGTGTCGCTTGAAGCTTGCGCTGTTGCTGTTAAATACCGCCCACGAAGCCTATCTGGCGCCAAGCCTCATACACGGTAATGGCCACACTATTGGCCAAGTTAAGGCTGCGACTGGTGTTCACCATGGGTAAGCGGATGGATTGCTCTCTGCCGATAAGGTCCCACTCAGCGGTCTTTAAACCAGCGGTTTCACGACCGAAAATAAAGCAATCACCATCTTGAAAGCTGATTTGCCCCAAGTTGCGCTGCCCCTTACTCGACAGGGCAAAACAGCGATCCTTGGCAGCGCCGGTGGTGCCAATGGCTTCCGCTAAACTATCGTGTGTCTTTAACTCCGCCCACTCGTGATAATCTAAACCCGCACGCTTTAGGCGCTTGTCGTCGAGCTCAAAACTAAAGGGCTTGACGAGGTGTAAGGTGCAGCCGGTATTTGCTGTTAGCCGGATAATATTGCCGGTGTTAGCGGGGATTTCGGGGCAAACAAGGATAATATGAAACACAATAATTTGAATTTAAAATACTAATAACTAGCACGTGCCAAGACTATCGCATGCACCCGCTTAACGCCGGCGGCTTTTAAAGCTTGGCTCGCACTATCCAGGGTGGCGCCACTGGTCATGATGTCGTCCACTAAAATCACCAAGGGCACCTCAAGGCGTGCTGAACAATAATACAGATCACGTACATTGAGCCGTCGTCCCACACTGTCTAAGGCTTTTTGCTCAATAGAGTGATGCCCTTGCGCTCGATGTAGGCTGTGGTGGTCAATGCGCCATGCATTTAGCCTAGCAAGTTCCTTGGCAATTTCTGATGCAGGATTATAACCCCTTTTTTTAAGGGATTGATTACTGGCGGGAAGGGGGATACATAAAGTTGCCGGTGGGATAGTAATGCCTTGCCGCTGTAAGCGTGCTTGTAAAAGCTTGGCAAATGGCTTAGCCAAAGCCAATTGACCAGAGTTTTTATAGCGTAAAACTAAGGATTTCATGGGTTGCACATAGTCAAAGGCAATGCTCAGTTTGTCATAGCGCGGTTTCAATAAATAGCAAGCCTCACAATAGTCTAAGCCCCTAAGCGCAAGATGACAGCGTGGACAACGATGCTGATGGCTGTCACTGGCGGTCAAAATATCCTCACTACATGCGGCACAAAAGCTGCCAGCAAGGCAGAGCTCCTGACACAGAGGGCAACGCCCACCAATATAAGGAATAATATTTTTAAACACTGCGCTGGGTCGCCGTAGCTGAGCTGTCATAATATCACTCAGATGTCGCATAGCATCCTCCTCCATGAGATGGGTAAACATCGCCAAAAGCCGATGGCTTCTTGTCGTTTTAACATCATCTGCGGTGGCTAGAGTATGATAGGATTAATTTGTCCGCTACAGATAGTTTTGTTATGTCTTCTACTCAGTCCCCAGCCGTTTTAGCGATTAATCATCAGCATGTACAACAGCAATTTGCGCGTCGCCAGTTGCTTGAACCGGCGCGTTTTTTACTTGATGAGGTGGCAGCGAGGATGCTGGATCGTTTGCAGTATATTAAGCAGCAGCCTACGGCAGTATTAGATGCGGGTTGTGGCCTAGGGCATGGGATAGAGGCTTTACAAAAGCGCTATCCCGAGGCGAAATTCACCGGTTTAGATAATCAAGCCCTATTTTTGGAAGCTGCCAAAGCGCGCTTTATGCCTAAGCAACAGAGCGTTAGAGGCTTTAAAAAGTTGTTGGCTAGGGTGGCTGCTTTAGGTGCTAATGCAGCTGAATCGTTTGTGCCCTCAGGCTTAGTGGACTTTGTTGAGGCAGATTTGGCAGCCAGTGGTTTAGAGCCAAATCGCTTTGATTTTATCTGGTCTAATTTGGCACTTCATTGGCATGCCAATCCACCGGCGGTATTTAAGGAGTGGTACCGACTATTAGAGGTGAATGGTTTATTAATGTTTTCTTGTTTCGGTCCAGCGACATTGCTGGAGCTGCGCCAAGCGCTGGAGGTGGCGGGCTGGCAGACGCGTACCATGGCCTTTGTGGATATGCATGATTTTGGTGATATGCTGATGGAAAGTGGCTTTATCGATCCGGTCATGGATCAGCAAATGATTACACTGACCTATAAAACGACTCAAAAGCTGTTAGCCGATGTGCGTGCTTTGGGTGGTAATCCTAGTATTGGTAGACAGCCCGGATTGCTTAGCCGTGCGGCCTTAGCTCGTTTGCATCAGGCCTTAGAGCAACAACGCAAGGACGATGGTTTAATTCATCTGAGCTTTGAGCTGATTAATGGTCATGCCTGGCGTGGCGCTAGCTTGCACAGTGACGGTGTGGCGCATATTGCTATCAGCTCGATTGGGAGAAAGTAGCGTTTGTCTATGTATGCTGGCAGTTGGCGCCCATGCTAGGGCAGTGTTGAAATCTCTTCTGCCTTAACCTCACGGGCGAGTAGCTTAGCTACGCTTTCTAGTGAGTTTAGATCATCAAAGAGAATATCGCAGACTACCTCAGTGATCGGCATTTCGATGCCGAGACTGTTGGCGCGAGCGAGCGCAGCACGCGCACAACGTACGCCTTCAGCAGTTAAACCAGTGGCGAGAATCTCATCCAAACGTTGTCCCTTTGCCAGGGCTAGACCTACTTGGCGATTACGTGATAAATCACCTGTCGCCGTGAGTACGAGATCACCTAATCCGGTTAAGCCAGCAAAGGTCTCCGCTTGACCGCCCATGGCTAAACCAAGACGTCGAATTTCATAGAGACCGCGGGTGATCAGTGCAGCGCGTGCATTATTGCCTAGGGCTAAGCCGTCGCTGATACCACAGGCGAGGGCTATGACATTTTTCATAGCACCACCAACCTCAACGCCGATAATATCGTTACTGTAATACACACGCGTTTGCTTATGGTGGAGAGCCTGTATCACCCGCTCACCCACGATTCGGTCTTGACTGGCAACCGTCATCGCAACGGGTAGGCCTTGGGCTACTTCCTTAGCAAAGGTGGGACCTGATAAAACGCCGTTAGGCTGCGTAGAGTCGGGTGCGACAGCGGCAATCACTTCGTGCGGCAGCAAGGCAGAGTCTTCCTCAAAGCCCTTGCAGGTCCAAACATAAGGTGCATGCTCAAGGCCAGCCTCTTTGAATAAAGGCAGCCAGCTTTGAATACCTTGGCGCATTGCCTTGACGGGCAAAGCAAAAATAATTAAGGCGGAACCTGAGGCATTAGCCCCGATTCCCTGCTGTAAAAAAGCAATGGCCGTATTTTTATCGGCAGTGGCTTGGAGCGACGCCGGTAACCGGATGTCTTGTAGATAGGAGGGGTTATAAGCTTGCTGATTGATGTGTTCAGCTTGCTCCGCATGACGAGACCAGAGCAGTACCGGTCCCGTCTGTGCGGCGGCAATGGCTAGTGCGGTGCCCCAGCTACCTGCACCGATGACTAAGGTGTGGACAGGCGTGTTGCTTGGGGTGCTACTAGATAATTGCATGCGTGCTTAAGAGGTAAGGGCCTAGTTAATGGTCGGATTGTCGTCCGTCGCCGTGTCACCGTTGGCTGCAGACTGTGCTGCCTCTTGGAGGCGTTGCTCATATAAAGCTTGGAAGTTAACCTCGGCCATATGAATAGACGGTAAGCCTGTGCGATTAATGGCATCCGCTAAGTTGGCACGTAAGTACGGGAAAATCATGGATGGGCAAACAATGCCAAGTAGCGGGTCAACCTGATCCTCAGGGATATTGGCGATCTCAAAAATGCCGGCTTGGGTGCCTTCAACTAAATACAAGACTTTGTCATTGATTTTAGTGGTGATGGTAGCACGTACAGTGGCTTCAAAAATCGTCTCGGCCAAGCGCTCAGCACCAATGTTTAAGCTGATATCAACGGCGGGTTGCTCTTGCTCTAAGAAAATGTGTGGCGCATTAGGCATCTCGAGGGATAGATCCTTGAGATAGCATCTTTGCATACCGAAACTCGGTTGTTGCGATTGCTGAGCTGCAGCGTCCTGATTTTGTGTGTTTTGCTCTTCGGCCATAATAAATAAATCCCAATAAGATAAAAAGGTTTAAAAAAGCGAATAAATTAAGCCAATAAGTCGGCTAGTTTACCCTCACGCTCTAAGGCTTGTAAATCATCACAACCGCCAATATGCTGGCCGTTAATAAAGATTTGTGGCACGGTCGTGCGACCGTTGGATCGCTCGATCATCTCAGCCCGCGCTTCGCGGTTGGTGTCGATGCTGATCTTTTCTAAATCGGTGACCTGATGTTCTTTAAGAATTTTTTCTGCGCGAGTGCAGTAAGGACAAGTGACCTTATAGTACATCGTAACTTGAGCCATTGTTTCCTCTTATAAGTTGAAAGTGTATGCGTATTATAGTGTTCAGAGAGCACTATTTGAGCTTTTTAGCGCCAGTGGGTTTTTTTAAGGGTAAATTCTCTTTGAGCCAAGAGACCAAACCACCACTGAGGTAGTGTACATCCTCAATACCCTCTTTTTTTAATAGATTGGCAGCAGCAGGCGCACGGCGTCCATCCTGATCAATCACGACCACAGCTTTGTCTTTAGCGAGGGTCGCAGCTCGCGCTTTTAGTTGATCCATGGGGATATGGATGGCGTTAGCGATGGTGCCTGCTTGATACTGCTCGCTGTCTCGTATATCAATAATCAGCGCTTTGCTATTGGTCATGGAGACGGTTTGAGCCGGTGAAAGACCCTTGCCGGCACGGCTATATTGAACAGCCAGTACAGCGCCAGACAAAAGCGCAGCAATAATAAATAAATAAGTGTTGTTAAAAGTAATAAATTCCACGTTTGCTACCTGACTCTGCCAAAATGGCGATATTAATAAGATTAATTTGTCGATTATAAAATAGCCTTAGCCACAATAAGCTAAGTTGGCTAAAATAGATGAAATTAATCATAGAAACGCTTTATTTATCAATCTAAGGATAGCAATTATTATGTATAAAATCGTTTTAATGCGTCATGGTCAAAGTCAGTGGAACCTAGAAAACCGTTTTACTGGTTGGGCGGATGTGGATTTGACGGAGGAGGGTCGAGCTCAAGCAAAGCAGGCTGGTGAGCTTTTAAAGCGGGAGGGTTATGTCTTTGATCAGGCCTATACCTCGTATTTAAAGCGTGCCATTCGCACCCTATGGATTGCCTTAGATAGCATGGAGACGATGTATGTACCCTATACGCCGAGTTGGCGTTTAAACGAGCGTCATTATGGGGCGCTGACTGGCCTGAATAAGGCTGAAACAGCGGCTAAATACGGTGATGAGCAAGTGCTCATCTGGCGTCGTGCTTTTGCGATTGGTCCTGAGCCTTTGTCTTTGGATGATGAGCGTCACCCACGTTTTGATAGTCGCTATGCGCAGATCCCAGCGGAGGAGTTGCCGGCAGCTGAGTGTCTCAAAGATACGATTGTGCGTGTTAAGCCACTGTGGGATGAGGAAATTGCCCCTGCCATTAAGAGCGGTAAGCGTATTTTGGTGACAGCGCATGGGAATAGCATTCGTGCCCTAATTAACTTATTTGACGAAATTTCCGAAGAGGATATTGTGCATTTAAATATCCCGACCGGTCAGCCGCTAGTGTATGAGTTAGATGAAAATCTTAAGGCAATTCGTCACTACTACCTAGGCGATCCAGAGGAAATTGCTAAGGCGATGGCTGAGGTGGCCGCTCAGGGTAAGGCGAAGTAGTTACCACAAGGCCGAGTGATTTTTAGTTTATATTTAAATGAATGGCTGTGGTACCGATAACACGTAATTCAATTCGAGCTAAGCAGATAAAAAGAGCGAGCAGAGCAGCAGTAGCTGCCTGTGCCGCTCTTTTTTTGGTCTGTTCTGCCTTGGCCAAGGTGGCAATAGCACAATCGCAATCACTTAGCGATTTAAGTCAACAGCAAAAATCGGCTGAAAGGCAGCGTGCCGAGCTGGAGAAAAGGATCGACTCCATCAAAAAAGCCATTCAGTCTCAGGAAACTGAGAAAAAGGATGTGGTGGATAGGCTTGGTCAATCCGAGCGCAATATCTCGCGCATTAATGCTGAGCTCGATCGCTTACAAGAGCAGCAGGATGAAACAGAGCATGAGATCGTCTTGTTGCGCCGACAAGCGGATGGTCAGCGCATACTGCTAGCGGAGCGGCAGGAGGATCTAGGGCAGCAGATTTATACCCAATACACTTCTGGTTTATCACCGTGGTCGGCGCTATTATCCGGTGGCGATGCTCAGAAAATCGGTCGTGATATGGGTTATTTAAGTTATGTGGCTAGAGCTCGGGCGCGTGCCGTCGAAGAGTTAAACCGGGCGTTATTAAGCCTGCAAAAAACCGAATCCGAGATTAAGGGACGGCAGCAAAAGATTGAACGCCTAGCACAGCAAAGCCTAGCGAGTAAAAATGAATTAGAAAAAGAGCAGCAAAAGTATCAGGGTGAGTTGGCTAAGATTGAAAGCGATCTGAAGCGTCGTCGTGCCGAACAGGGGCGTCTTAAAGGCGATCAGCAGCGCTTGGATAGTCTTATTGGTGAGCTTGGTCGTACCATTACTCAACAAAGGGAGCTAGCACAACAAGCGGCCATAGAGCGTCAACGTCGCGCCTTAGCGCATCAGCAGCAGTTGGCGCAAGAACGTGAGGCACAAGCCAAGCGTGCAGCAGAGCAGGCTGCGCTCGCACAACAGCAGGCTGAACGTGCAGCAGCCTTGCGTGCCCAAGCTCAACAAAAGCAGCAAGAGGCCCTATCACAGCAGCGTTTAACTGAAATTCAGATTCGCGCCGTTGAAAATGATATTGCCCGTGCCATAGGTCCTGAGGCCTTAGATCAAGCCAAGCGTCGGATGACGGCGATGTTGAATCAGCGAGCGCAAAGTCAGCAGCAATTAGCCGCAGCCCGTCAGCAGCAGGAAAATGCCGAAATTGAAGCGGCCAAGGCGCGGCTAGCAAGAGAGCGAGCCTTAGAAGCACAACGCTTGGAAGCTCAAGCACGTGAGGATGAACGTAAGGCCAAAGCCCTGGCTGCCTCAACCACTGCCGGTATTCCCCAAGGTGCGCCTTGGCCCTTACGCGGCACGATACAGGGTAAATTTGGTCGTACCCGTCCTGATACGGGTGGGGTTTGGCGCGGTATTTTGATTCAGGCCAAGGCAGGGGCCCCGGTAAAAGCCGTTGCGGGTGGTACGGTGGTATTTGCGGACTGGATGCGCGGTTTTGGTAATTTAATCATCGTCGATCATGGTAATGACTATATGAGTGTCTATGGCTACAATCAGAGCTTATCGCTAAAGGTTGGTCAGACAGTGCGCTCTGGTCAAACCATCGCTCGTGCAGGTTCAACCGGTGGTCAAGTGGAGCCGGCTTTATATTTTGAAATTCGTCGCGGTACGCAGCCCATTGATCCCCTGCGGATGCTGGCAAAATAGCTTTTAAAAGCAAAGGTGCATCATGCTTTCTATTTCTAATCTTATCTCTAAGCAATCGCTTTCCAAGCAGTTTACGGCATTAGGCTCGGCGCTGTGTCTATTGGTTTTGCTGGCTTACACCTCGGTGGCTAGAGCGGATTCCTTGCAGGCGCAAAAGCAGGATCAACTTAGTCTTGAAGTGATCGAGCAGGTCCCTGTGATTGAAGCGATTCCCGAGTTAGACGATCGTTTGCCCTATGAGGAGTTGCGTCGCTTTGCCTCGGTCTTTGCCGCTATTAAAAATCGTTATGTTGAGCCCGTGGAAAATTCTAAATTGGTCGAGGCGGCCATTAACGGCATGATGGATAGTTTAGATCCACACTCCAGTTATCTTAACGAAGAGGCCTTTACTAGTTTACAAGAGGCAACCGAGGGTGCTTTTGGTGGTTTGGGTATCGAGATTGAGGACAGGGCTAATAAGGAAATTGAAATTATCTCCCCGATTGAGGATAGTCCTGCTGCCAAAGCTGGTATTCGACCCGGTGATGTGATTGTTAAAGTCGATGGCATGGCTGTCACCGAGATGCCTTTAGCTGAGGTGGTTAAAAAACTACGTGGGGAGCCGGGTTCAAGTATTGTGTTGACGGTGCGTCGTGGCGAGGAAATACTGGATTTTGAGATCGTTAGAGATTTAATTAAGGTGCAAAGTGTTCGTAGCAAAATGCTTGAGCGTGATATTGCTTATCTCCGAATTTCTCAGTTTCAAGAGCGCACGGTTGAGGATTTGGTGAAGCATCTCAATGATTTTAAAGTAGAGCCTAAAGCATTGGTGCTTGATTTGCGTAATGATCCCGGTGGCTTATTAAATGCTGCGGTAGGTGTGGCTGGCGCCTTTATTGAACCTGAAAAGTTGGTTGTTTATACCAAAAGCCGTGGTGAGGTGAACTTACGTTATCGTGTGGTACCTAGCGACTATAGTTTAAATCATCGTGATCCGCTCAAGAACTTACCGACGTGGAGTCGCAAGATCCCAATGGTGCTACTAATTAACGTTGGTTCTGCCTCGGCCTCAGAGATTGTAGCGGGTGCCTTGCAGGATTATGAACGCGCCACGATTATGGGTAATCGCAGTTTCGGTAAAGGCTCTGTGCAGGTGGTGATGGCATTAGGTGATGACACTGGCGTTAAATTGACCATTGCACGTTATTACACCCCTAAGGACCGTTCTATTCAGGCCACTGGGATTGAGCCGGATATTGTGGTGACTGACACTGAAAAGGGTAATTTTTTCAGTGTACCGCGCGAGTCAGACTTAAAAGACCATTTAGTCGGCGATGAGGAAGTTGTGAGTTCGCAGCCAGCCGCTGAGGCGAGTGCCGAGTCCGCCGCTGCTAGTACCTCTGCAGATGAGGCGACAACTACCGTTGAAGAGGTTGATGCGATTGAGTCTGAGACGGCAGACGATGCTTCAGAGCTTGAGATGTATACTTTTGGTTCGGCTGAGGACTATCAGCTGCAGCAAGCAGTGAATTACTTGATTGGAGAGTATCTTGAGTCAGCTGAATGATGAGCAGTTGTTACGCTATGCCCGTCATATTATGCTGGACGGCTTTGGTTTTGAGGGCCAAGAGCGTTTAATCAATAGCCGTATCCTGATGGTGGGAGCGGGTGGCCTGGGCGCACCGGCGCTCATGTATTTAGTAGCCGCCGGTGTGGGCACCATTCATTTGGTGGACGATGATACGGTTGAATTAAGCAATCTGCAGCGCCAAATTGTGCACACCAATGAGCGGATCGCTATGCCTAAAGTGGCGTCGGCTAAATTGATGGCGCAAGCGCTAAATCCCGAGGTGGAGCTTATCCCCCATCATGGGCGTCTCAATGATGAGCAGCTCGATGCGCTAATGCAACAAGTCGATTTGGTGCTTGAATGCACCGATAACTTTGCTACGCGCCAGCAACTAAATCGCATGTGTTTCAAGCATCGTGTACCCATGGTATCAGCGGCAGCAATTCGCTTTGATGGACAGGTGACGGTGTTTGATTTTAGGGATGAAAAAAGCCCATGCTACGCCTGTCAATATGATCCCAGTGAGAATTTACAACCCGATAACTGCGCTACTTTAGGTGTGCTATCCACGGTGGTGGGGAGTATCGGTATGATGCAGGCACATGAGGCGCTAAAGCTTTTGTTGGGAATAGGTCAGTCCCTGCAGGGGCGTTTATTGATGTTTGATGGGCGCAATACCCGTTGGCATGAGTTTAAACTCAGTAAAAACCCACAGTGTCGTGTTTGTGCCAACACATCGCGATAAAGTCTAGTTTAGGGCTTCTCTATCACGGCTTGTGCGCCGATGAAAGAAAAGCCCTTGCTGCTTATAAATTTAGCTTAGGAAGCAGCTAGTGTTTTGCTATTGCTCGCTTTCGACTTGGCTAGGCATTTGCTCACTAGTGTCCTCAACCTCGTTCGTTGGCGCCATGGTAGCAAGGCGGTCTTTCTTAGGTTGAAGCTGAAATTCCGCATAGAGTGGGGTATTAAATTCCACCGTAAAGCTGCGTAACTCATCACGTCTGAATACATGTACTAGTGCTTTTTGCTTGCTTTGGTAGCGACTTAAAAGCTCTTCCAGATTGCTAGCATTTACGCGTAAGCCATCAATGGCCACCAGCACGTCACCGGCCGATAAGCCACCCTGATGTGCCGCGCCATGTTGCATTACACTTTGAATCACACATTGACCCTCACGATTGGCCGTGCGAATATCCAAGCTCACCGGTGTGTTGCTTTTCTTAGTTAGCGTCGTTAGTTTAAGCCCTTCGGCCTCGAGCAATGCTTTTAGTGGGAGCTTTTTCGTGCCATAAACATAGCGTTCAAGGAAATTGAGTAGTTCATCTTGACTGATGCCAGTGGCTTGATGCAGGACCTCGGGAACATCCGCCTCACGTAAACCCAGTTGACTGCCTAAATAGAAGTTTTTGCCAAAATGTGTCCACAAGTAGCGCATCACATCATCAAGTGATTTTTCATGCTCGGTCTTTTGACGTATAAATAAGTCCAAACAAAGCGCGACCAATGAGCCCTTGGTGTAATAGCTAACAATCTGGTTACGGGCATTTTCATCCTGTTGATAGAACTTAGTCCACGCATCAAAAGAGCTTTCAGCCACACTTTGTTTAATCCGTCCGGAGTCATTGTTAACCCGACTAATGGTCTCTGCTACTAAGTCAAAATACTGTTGCTCGCTGATTAAACCACTACGTAACAACATCAAATCATCATAGTAGGAGGTAAAGCCTTCAAAAATCCATAAAAGGGAGGTAGGGGTGGCTCTATCTAGGCGATAGGGCGCAAATACCGCAGGTTTAATGCGTTTTATATTCCAACTGTGGAAGTACTCGTGACTGACTAAACCTAAGAACTCACGATATTCCTTGGACTGTTCGTTCTGACCAATGATCGGTAAGGATTTACGCGAGCAGATTAAGGCAGTGCTATTGCGATGTTCAAGACCGCCATAATCATTGCCGGTGACCGTGGTTAAGAAAACATAGCGTGCACCATGATCGCCAAAGGGAGGGGTGTTGCTCTCAGGTTCAAATAGGCGGATTTGTGCCTCGCAGATTTTAGCCGTATCGGCTGCAATGCGCTCAAAATCAATATTGGGTAAGACACCAGTAAAGACCATATCGTGGACAATGCCGGCCACCACAAAGCTAATGACCTTAGGGCGACCCATTTCGACTGGGTGATCGATTAAATCATCATAATCCTTGGCGCGGTAAAAACCAAAGCGTGTATGTGCTGCCGCTTTAGGGTGACCCTCAGCCGGTGGTAGACTGGTATAAACACGCCATTTGCTACTTTGTTTGGGCGCTTTAATCTCCACTAAACAAGGTAAATGCTCTTGTCCATGGACTTTAAGAAAGACACTGGTGCCATTAAAAAAGCCGTGCGTTTCATCAAGATGCGCCTTACGTACCGATAAATCCCAAGCGTAAACGGTGTAGTCAATTTGAATCGGACCAGTTCGTACCGCCTCAATTTTCCATGTGTGATTATCCAGATGGGTAATACTCAAAGGATAGTTATTATGCGTGGCGCGCAAGGTCTCAATATGCTTAGAAAAATCGCGAATCATATAACTACCAGGGATCCAACGTGGGAGGCTGACAATTTGACCCGCAGGGTTAGGTTCGGCAATGGTCAGTGAGACTTTAAAACGGTGACCGCTTAAATCATCTGAGGTAATGCGATAAAAAACTTTATCGTCAAACATTTTATTATTCATCTATGTAATGCCTTTAGTTCTGATAAAATCCATGAGTTCTTAAATTCTTGACAGCTTTTTGAAAGTTTTGCAAATCAAAAGCGTTGTGGCGTATGTTTAGTACTTCTTTAGTATTATAAACAAGCTCTGAGCAGGGATTTATTCAGCATGATGATTGCACATATTTTTACTGATGGGCTTGTGAAGCTTAGGCGCTGAGCGTTTAAACTGACAGCGTATTAAGCTGATACGGCACTGCAACAAAATATGTAACTAGCACATCAACTGAATGTGACAAGTAGTAAAAAAAAGGTTATACTTAGGGCGCTATGGATCAGGAGCAATTTGAAGCGATAAGCTTAACCCCAGAGCAAAGGCGGCGCATGAGTGCGGCAGCCGTTCGGGGGCTACTAAATACAGTGCTTGCTCAACTGGTAGCATTGCTGATAGCTACGCTAATTACATTGCTTGTATCGACAAGTTGGGCGGCGCTATCAATCATTGCAGGCGGTATGACCTATTTGATTCCGACTGCTTTATTTGTCTTGCACTTGGTGTTAAGGCTGTTATCGCAAAAACCGGCCACGGCCACGATGTTTTTAGTGGGTGAGGCGATTAAAATCGGTGTTGCGATGATCTTAATGGTATTAGTCATTAAGGTATTTGGTACGAATTTAGTATGGCCGGCGTTTTTTGTTGGCTTATTAGTAGTTTTAAAGGCATACGTATTACTTTTAGTCTTTAAAAAGCTATAGTTCAAAGCCGCTTGGGCGGTGGCTTCTGATAGCCAGGCTAGAGTAGTAGATTTGATTAGTTGTTACTCTCTTGATTGAGTTATGTTGATTAAGAGGGTGGTTCATACGGAGATTGGAGCAAAATGGATGCTTCTTTAGTTAAACCATCACCACAGCAGTATTACATTCAGCACCATTTGGAGCATTTTAGTAATAAGCCACAGGAATCGATTGCTGATTTTAGTGTCATTAACTTTGACTCTATTTTCTGGGCTGTGTTAGTAGGCGTTATCGGTCTTTTCTTCTTGTATAAGGCTGCTAAAAACGCTACCTCTGGTGTACCGGGTCGCTTCCAAATGGCCGTTGAGATGTTGGTCGGTATGGTTGATGAGCAGGCTAAAAGTATCGTGCACAATGCCACTTCGCGTAAGTTTGTTGCGCCATTAGCGCTAACAATCTTCGTCTGGGTGACCTTGATGAACGCCCTCGATTTATTGCCAATTGATTTGATGCCATCAATCTACTCATGGACTGGTTTGGCGGGTACGGCTGAGAATCACGGTGTGCTTTATTACCACCGTATTTTACCGACGGCTGACCTCAACATGACCTTAGGTATGTCAATCACCGTGTTGTTAATTTCTTTATATTACGGTGTGAAGATCAAAAATCCAGGCGGTTTTATTAAGAGTTTATTTACTGCACCTTTCGGTGCGGAGAGTGTGGTTGCTAAGGTTTTATTAGCACCAGCTAACTTACTATTAAATATTATTGAGTACTTTGCTAAAACCGTATCACTAGGTATGCGACTTTTTGCAACGATGTATGCCGGTGAGTTAGTGTTCATGCTGATCGCGCTGATGGGTGCGGCATGGAGTGGTTTTAATGCCTTAAGTATCGGTTTAGGTATCGGTCACATTTTAGCTGGTTCAGCTTGGGCGATTTTCCACATTTTAATTATCTTATTACAAGCATTTATCTTTATGATGTTGACTCTCGTGTACGTTGGTCAGGCGCATGAAGATCACTAGAATTTAGTTGGCTGAAATGGTCTTAGTGCATGTTTTCAGTCAACTAAGTAGCAGATTTTGAGTGGCATCTCGTTCATCAGAGTCTGTTTAATTTTATAAATTAATTTATCCATCTTTTAACTATTGGTTCATTACCACAAGGAGTTGTCATGGAAGTTGCAGGTTTAGTAGCTCTTGCTTGCGCATTTATTATTGGTTTAGGTGCTATCGGTGCGTGTTTAGGTATCGGTATGATGGGTGGTAAATACCTAGAAGCATCTGCTCGTCAGCCTGAGTTGATGAACGCTTTGCAAACCAAAATGTTCTTATTAGCCGGCCTTATCGATGCTGCCTACTTAATCGGCGTTGGTATTGCTATGTTATTCGCTTTTGCTAACCCATTCGTCTAAGCGATAGATTTAACACCATCGCTTGATGGTTTGTGAACTGGATGGATTGGTGCAGGGCTGTTGAGTCAGTCTCTGCATCCAAAAATTCAGTATAGTTTTGGATAGGTAGTGCATAGTGCAAGACCTTAATTAGCAAAAGGGAAACGACCGTGAATTTAAATGCGACGCTCTTTTTCCAGGTAATCGTTTTCTTAGTATTAGTGTGGTTCACTATGAAGTTTATTTGGCCACCACTAATCAAAGCAATTGACGATCGCCGACAGAAGATAGCCGATGGTCTAGCGGCTGCTGACAAGGGTAAGGCTGATTTAGCTCAAGCCCAGAGTCGTATCGCCGAAATCGAAAATGCAGCAAAGACCGAGAATCAAACAAGATTTGCTGAAGCTGAAAAACGCGCTGCCTCAATCGTTGAAGCCGCTCGTGAAGAGGCTGAGCAAGAACGTGCCCGCATCATTGCCCAGGCCAAACAGGACGCTGTTCTTGAGGTAACACGTTTACGTGATGAGTTACGTGACGAAGTTGCAACATTAGCAGTACAAGGTGCTGAGCAGATTCTTCGCCGTGAAGTGGATGCGAAAACACATGCCGAGTTGCTCGATCAACTGAAGGCACAGCTTTAATTTGGGATTGCTATGGCTGAACTTTCAACTATTGCCCGTCCTTACGCAAGCGCTGCATTTGCAGCGGCAAAGGACAGTCAAGTCGGATTAGAGACTTGGGCTAAGGCTGTAAAACAATTGTCAGAAATAGTTTCTGTCGCTGAAGTCAAGGAGCTTTTATCAAATCCTAAAGCGACCGAAGCTGACAGCTTGGCTATTTTTGACACACTATTGCCTGATATGCCTGCTGATGTTAAGAATTTTGTTCAATTAGTAGTGGAAAACGATCGCTGGGCAGTATTGCCAGAGATTGCTGAACAATTTATTCAACTTAAAAATAAGCATGATGGCAAGGCGATCGCCCAAATTACGAGCGCTTTTGAGTTAACTCAAGAACAATTAAAAGATTTGCTTGCAAGTCTTGAAAAAAAATTTAGCGTATCTCTAGAACCCGAGGTGAAGGTTGATCCAGCCTTAATTGGTGGGGTACGAGTGATCGTGGGTGATCAAGTTTTAGATACTTCGGTGCAAGCGCAAATTACACGTTTGCACGATAAGTTGGTTGCTGAATAAGCGCCATAACTATAGGATTTCAGGAGTCTGATTATGCAACTCAATCCGTCAGAGATCAGCGAATTACTAAAGAGCCGAATTGAGGGTCTAGGTACTTCTGCCGATGTCCGTACGCAGGGTACGGTAGTATCCGTAACCGACGGTATTACTCGCATCCACGGTTTATCCGATGTGATGCAGGGCGAAATGCTCGAATTTCCCAACAATGTTTTCGGTTTGGCGCTAAACCTAGAGCGTGATTCAGTTGGTGCGGTGATTTTAGGTGATTACACCAGCGTTTCCGAGGGTGATCTGGTTAAAACAACTGGTCGTATTCTTGAGGTACCTGTTGGTCCGGAATTATGTGGCCGTGTGGTTGACACCTTAGGTAATCCAATTGATGGTAAAGGCCCGATTAACACGACTCAAACAGACGTTATTGAGAAGGTTGCTCCGGGCGTAATTGCACGTCAATCCGTATCTGAGCCTTTACAAACAGGTTCTAAAGCGATTGACTCAATGGTACCTATCGGTCGCGGTCAGCGTGAGTTAATTATTGGTGACCGTCAGGTAGGTAAAACAGCGGTTGCTGTGGATGCCATTATTAACCAAAAAGGCCAAAACGTAATTTGTGTATACGTGGCTGTTGGTCAAAAAGCATCTACCGTAAACAATATTGTTCGTAAACTTGAAGAAACAGGTGCTTTAGAGTACACCATCGTGGTAGCTGCTAACGCCTCTGACTCCGCTGCTATGCAGTACTTAGCCCCTTATGCCGGTTGTACAATGGGTGAGTACTTCCGTGACCGTGGTCAGGATGCCTTAATTGTTTATGATGACTTAACTAAGCAGGCTTGGGCATATCGTCAAGTATCGTTATTATTACGTCGTCCACCGGGTCGTGAGGCTTATCCGGGTGACGTATTCTACTTACACTCTCGTTTACTTGAGCGTGCTGCACGTGTAAATGCTGATTACGTAGAAAAATTCACTAATGGTGAGGTTAAGGGTAAAACCGGTTCATTAACTGCCTTACCGATTATTGAAACTCAAGCAGGTGACGTTTCTGCTTTCGTACCAACCAACGTTATTTCAATTACTGACGGTCAGATCTTCCTTGAAACTGACTTATTTAACGCTGGTATTCGTCCTGCAATTAACGCAGGTATTTCGGTATCGCGTGTGGGTGGTGCAGCTCAAACTAAGGTGATTAAGAGCTTATCAGGCGGTATTCGTACTGACTTGGCACAGTATCGTGAGTTGGCTGCCTTTGCGCAGTTCGCTTCTGACCTTGACGAAGCAACTCGTCGTCAGCTAGAGCGCGGTGAGCGTGTGGTTGAGTTATTGAAGCAGCCACAATACACTCCTTACAAAGTTTGGGAAATGGCGGTTTCGCTATTTGCGGTTAACAACGGTTATTTAGACGATGTAGAAGTTACACAAATTCTACCATTTGAAAAAGCGCTTAAAGAGCACTTGAAGTCTAAAAATGCTGATTTAATTGATCGCATTGAATCAACTAAGCAGTTGAGCAAAGAAGACGAGGCTGCACTGAAAGATGCCATCGCAGCTTTCAAAAAGTCTTACGCTTAATAAGGTGATTTAGCACAGTCAGACCGGGATGAATCAGGTCTGACTGAGGTCTAATTCTAATAGGAATTTAATATGGCTGGAATTAAAGAAATCCGTACTAAGATTTTGAGCGTACAAAATACGAGCAAAATCACTAAGGCCATGGAGATGGTAGCTGCGTCCAAGATGCGTAAAGCACAGGATCGTATGCGTGCCGGTCGTCCTTATGCCAAAAAAGTACGTGATATTGCCAGACACTTGATGTTGACAACATCTGACTACTCAAATCCTTACCTCGAAGCTAGAAAGGAGGTAAAAAATGTGGGTCTAGTGTTGATTACAACGGACAAGGGTCTTTGTGGCGGATTAAATACCAATATTACGCGTTTAGCCTTAAATCGTCTGCAAGAGTTCAAATCTCAGAATGTCGGTGTTCAGGCAACCGCTTTGGGCTCAAAGGGCTTATCATTTTTAAGCCGTTTAGGTGCCAATATCGTTTCACAACAAACACAATTAGGTGATGTGCCAAATATGGAAAGCCTAATTGGTGCACTAAAAGTGCAGTTGGACGACTATAAAGAGGGCAAGATTGACGCACTCTATGTAGCAACCACGATTTTCGTGAATACGATGAAGCAGGAGCCGGCATTTATTCGTTTATTGCCATTGCCGTCTAACCTAGAGGATCCCTATACCACTTCTTACGACGATAAACTCGAAGAAGGGGAGAGTGGTTTATCTTCTCATGGCTGGGATTACATCTTCGAGCCGAATGTTAGCAGCGTAATTGATGATCTTCTACAGCGTTATGTTGAGAGTTTGGTCTATCAGTTTGTTGCGGAAAATATGGCATCGGAGCAGTCAGCGCGTATGGTAGCGATGAAGGCTGCATCGGATAACGCTAAAAAGGTTATTGGTGAATTGCAACTTGTCTATAACAAAACACGTCAAGCAGCAATTACAAAAGAAATTTCAGAAATTGTGGGGGGTGCTGCTGCCGTTTAATATTCATCACATGAGTGTTAAATGAAGTAGTAACTTTCAATCGTTATAAAGGTAAGGATACAACATGAGTAACGGTACAATTGTTCAGTGCATCGGCGCAGTAGTGGACGTACAGTTCCCGCGCGACAATATGCCTAAGATTTACGAGGCATTAAAGGTGGCTGAAGATAGCAGCAATAAGTTTGTTGAAGCAGGCTTAACTTTAGAAGTACAGCAGCAATTGGGCGACGGTGTTGTTCGTACCATTGCTTTAGGTTCAAGTGACGGTTTAAGCCGCGGTTTAGCGGTTGAGCGTACGCACTCTGGTATTGCTGTACCAGTTGGTGAGGGTACCTTAGGTCGCATTATGGACGTATTGGGTCGTCCGATTGATGAAGCGGGTCCGATTGAGCACGACGAAAAACGTGTAATTCACCAGCCTGCACCTAAGTTTGACGAGTTATCTCCATCAGTTGAGCTATTAGAAACCGGGATTAAGGTAATTGACTTAATCTGCCCATTCGCCAAGGGTGGTAAGGTTGGTCTATTCGGTGGTGCCGGTGTAGGTAAAACCGTTAACATGATGGAATTAATTAACAACATCGCTAAGCAGCACTCTGGTTTATCCGTGTTTGCTGGTGTTGGTGAGCGTACTCGTGAGGGTAATGACTTCTACCACGAGATGGAAGAGTCTAACGTTCTTGATAAAGTAGCAATGGTTTTCGGTCAGATGAACGAGCCACCAGGTAACCGTTTACGTGTTGCACTGACTGGTCTAACCATGGCCGAGCGTTTCCGTGATGAAGGTCGTGATATTCTATTCTTCGTGGATAACATCTATCGTTATACCCTAGCTGGTACTGAGGTATCTGCACTTCTAGGTCGTATGCCTTCAGCGGTAGGTTATCAGCCGACACTTGCTGAGGAGATGGGTGTACTACAAGAGCGTATTACCTCAACTAAGACCGGTTCGATTACCTCAATTCAAGCGGTATACGTACCAGCGGATGACTTGACTGACCCGTCACCTGCGACTACGTTCCAGCACTTAGACTCTACTGTTGTATTGTCTCGTGATATTGCCTCTTTAGGTATTTATCCTGCGGTTGACCCATTAGACTCAACCAGCCGTCAGCTCGATCCTCAGATCGTTGGTGAGGAGCACTACAATGTAGCTCAGTCAGTACAGCATACATTACAGCGCTACAAGGAATTACGCGATATTATTGCGATTCTTGGTATGGATGAGTTATCGCCTGAAGATAAGCAAGTGGTTGCACGTGCTCGTAAGATTCAGCGTTTCCTATCTCAGCCGTTCCACGTAGCTGAAGTATTTACCGGTTCACCTGGTAAGTATGTACCATTAGCTGAAACGATTCGTGGTTTCAAGATGATTGTTTCTGGTGAGTGTGATGCACTACCTGAGCAGGCATTCTACATGGTTGGTTCGATTGACGAAGCTTTCGAAAAAGCCAAAACCCTTAAATAAGGAATTGTCATGGCAGTTCTGAAACTCGATGTAGTGAGTGCGGAAAAGTCATTGTACTCGGGCACGGTCAAAATGGTCGTGCTTCCGGGTGAAGCGGGTGAGCTAGGTGTACTGCCTGGTCACACCCCTTTGATTACCCGTATTCGTCCAGGTACCGTTAGAATCACGCGCGAAGATGACTCACAAGAGGTGGTGTTCGTTGCTGGTGGTATTCTAGAGGTACAGCCTTATGCAGTGACTGTGTTGGCCGATGTGGCAGTTCGTCTAGAGGAACTAGATGCAGCCAAAGCTGAAGAGTCTCGTAAGAAAGCCCAAGAAACGCTTAAAAACGCTGCTTCGCCACAAGAAGCGGCAGCAATTGAAGCTGAACTTGCTTTATTACAAGCACAAGTGGTTGCCATCCAGCGCTACCGAGATCTCAAATCTCATCACTAAGATGGATAGTATAAAAACCCCGTTAAAATCAGCCATAGGCTATGTTTTAACGGGGTTTTTTGTTTGCTTTAGCGTTTAGCAAACTAGGCTCTGATGCCCTCAGCTTGTAGTGCCTTTTGTAATGGTTCAAACTGCGCCACACGCTCGTAGTAGGCTTGCAGATTTGCTAATTGGCAGAGATCTAGTTTGACCAATTTGGCCCATCGCAGGGTCACAAATAAGTAAATATCCGCAATACAAATCTGATCGATTAAGTACTCACGATTGGCTAAGTGATCATCGGCAATTTTATAGCTTTTTATTAGGGATTGCTCGGCTGCTTTTTTTACTCTATCATGCAGTGCTTGATCGCCCTCAATAAAGCCTGGGGTAGAGAAAAAAGGTGTAAATTGCTTATGTATGTCGGAGTTCGCATAGGCTAACCAACGATATGCTAAAGCTCGTTGCTGCAAATTGTTTTTTGCACCAAATAGCTCGGCATCAGGAAACTTTGCATCCAAATAGGTGAGAATCGCAATATTTTGCGTGATTGTAAAATCACCATCCTCCAAGGTAGGCACTGAGCCGGCCGGATTTTTGGCCAGGTACTCGGGCGACTTCAAATAGTCCCGTGGTGTCTGATATGCCTCGAAATCTGCGTCTAACCAATATAATGCGGTGTGCGGTACGACTGAGCAAGAACCCTGTAAATAATAAAGCTTCATAAAGCATTCACTCCTTAGTTAAGATCATTTGTTCTAATAATGTAATCTACTTCAAAAAATTTTGCCATGCAGATTAGGTGAGTAATATGCTTTAGCCATTACTAGAAAAATCGTAGCTCACGTTCCGTCACAATACCATCGAGTAATTTATCATGCGCTAATGCCTCATAATCGCTTGGTAAACGCGCATCCGACCACACTGCGCCGAGTAGTATAGGGGACTGCTCTTGTGCTTCCCAAGCGGCAATGGTGCGATCGTAGTAGCCACCGCCATAGCCTAAGCGCTCACCTTGTTCCCCATAACCCAGCATGGGCAACAACACAATATCGGGGGTATTGGCGATTTCTTTGGCTTCTGGCTCCAGGATGCCAAAATGACCCGTAACCAAGGGGGCACCCGGGTCCCAGTAAAAGAACTGTAAGGCTGCGTTTTTTTCTACAATTTTGGGTAGCACAATTTCATGCCCCATGGCATAGAGCTCATCTAGTAAAGCCCGGATATCAGGTTCCTGCCGAAATGGCCAATAAGCGGCAATCACTAGTCCCTGACGGCGTATTTTATGACGCGCGGGGAGGATCTTTAGGGCATCAAAGTCGTGTTGCGCTTGTGTCTCGTATTCTAAGCTGTTAAGCCAACCCATAAAATGCTCGCTCAGCGCCTTGGAGCGTGCTTGATATGCCACTTCGCTCAGTTGCATGCGTTGATTCAATAACTTAGATCGTATGGATTGATAGTAGTTTGTGTTATTCTGCTGCATAGACTATTTAATAATTGGCACACTGCCATCTGATGCGTGGAGCAACCATGACTCAAAAATCATTATCACCTTATTGGAAGTATACACTGCTGGCAGGTATTTTGGCCTCCGCCTTATTTGTGGTGAGCGGATGCAGTTCGACAGCTCAATCACAATCCGCTTTAACGACAGGCGCTGTGGATGAAGAAGCGGAGCTAAGCGCAGCGGAGATTGAAGCACAACAAACACGTTCACGCCTGCCTGAGCGCGATTTAAAGCCAGTTGATGCTGCCGCTAGAGCAGCAGTGGCCAATGCCTACCTGGCTTTGCAGAATCGCCAGTGGGAGCTGTTACCGAGTTTTGCTCATGCAGCCAAAGCGGATCATGAGCTTGGTGCTTATCCGCAATATTGGTTTTTACGCAATCATCTCAATCGTAGCAGCACGTTAGCTGCTTTGGATACGGCTGCCTTAGACCAGTTTATCAAAGCGCACCCCCACAGCTATATGGCTGAGCGCCTTAAGGCAGAATGGATTATCAAGGCTGCGGCTTTGGGTGACTATCAAACGGCAGCAGCCTTGGGACCGGTAAACGTAAGTTTGAGCCAAGCTGAATGCGCCTCTATCCAAAGTCACGCCATGACAGGTCAGCGCGTTGGGATTCGTGAAGCGTTGGCAAGCTTTAGTCCAGGTGAGTCTTGTTGGGCGATGTTAGAAACTTTGAATCGTCAAGGGCGTTTGAGCTTTGAGCAATTACAGCCAGCCTTGAGAGCGGCAGTAGAATATGATAATAAAAACGCTGCGGCCCGTTATGCGGCACTGGTTTTTTCACCGGCACAGCTAGCACAGTATCGTGCCATTATGGCCGATCCGCGCGCTTGGATTAGTCGCCAATCCGGTGCTGCCGCCTCACCACTGGAGGCGGAATTGCGTGCCATTGCTTTTAGCCGCTTGGCACGTCAGGATCGTGAGCAAGGCATTCAGCTGTTGAATGCCACTAATCTGCTCAGTAAACAGGATAAGCAATGGGCTTATGCTCAGTTTGGATTAGTCTCAGCCCTCAATCTGGAGGATCGCTCGGATCGCTGGTATCGGCAGTCGGAGGATGTGGCCTTAAGCGATTACAATGCGGCTTGGAGGGTTCGCGCTGCCTTACGTCAGCCCACAGTTGATTGGCGCCGTGTGAAAGACACCATCGAGATGATGAATAAGGAGCAGCAAAAAGAGACGGCTTGGGTCTATTGGCATTCACGTGCCTTGGCAGCCTTAGGCCAGACGGCAGCGGCGCATACGGGCTATCAGAGTTTATGGAGTCACTATGATTTTTATGGTCAATTGGCCCGTGAGGCATTGGGGCAGCAGATCACTTGGCCAGAGCAAGCAGCGCCGGTCACGGCGGCCGAATTAGCGGCGATTAAGCGCAATAGCGGCTTACAAAATGCGGTAGCGCTTCTAGGGATTGGGGCGCGTGAGTATGCGGTGGTGGAGTGGAATCATGCCATTCGTGGTCTCAACGATAGGCAGTTAATGTCAGCTGCTGAGTGGGCCAAGCAAGTGGGCTTTTATGATCGCACCATTAATACCTCCTTACTGACAAAACACAGTGTGAACTTTGAGCAACGCTATGTGGCTCCCTTTGATGGGCGAGTGACTGCGCAAGCTCGTCGGGTTGGGGTATCACCAGCCTGGGTGTATGGCTTAATTCGTCAGGAGTCGCGCTTTGTGCCGGTGGCTCGTTCTGGTGTCGGTGCCTCTGGTTTGATGCAGCTGATGCCGGGTACGGCGCAATTAGTGGCGCGTAAGCTGGGGGTGCAAAATTATAATCACAGCATGATTAACGATTTCGATACCAATACCTTATTTGGTACGACCTACCTTAAGGATATTTTAGATAAGCAGGCAGGTTCTGAAGTCTTGGCCACTGCGGGTTATAACGCAGGTCCGAACCGTGCTGTACGTTGGCGTAATAGCCTGACACGGTCAGTAGAGGGGGCGATTTTTGCGGAAACGATCCCCTTTACCGAAACTCGCTTATATGTGAAGCATGTATTGTCTAATGCTGTTTGGTACGATATTAAGTTTAATCACGGTAGACCTGCCTCGCTCACGCAGCGTTTGGGTACCATTCATCCCTAGTAGCTAAGGATGTCAGCGCAGACGAGTCATCAAAATACCCTAGACCCCACAGCCATTTATGCGGTGGGTGGGGCGGTGCGTGACCGCTTATTAGGTCTACCTGCGGGTGATTATGATTGGGTGGTAGTAGGTGCTACCCCTGAACAAATGGTGGCCAATGGCTACCTACCCGTGGGTGGTGATTTTCCTGTGTTTTTACACCCTAGCACCCATGAAGAATACGCCTTAGCCCGCACCGAACGTAAGTCTGGTCGAGGTTATCAAGGCTTTACCTTTTATACTGGCAGCGATGTTAGTTTGGAGCAGGACTTATTGCGGCGTGATCTGACGGTCAATGCCATGGCCTTGAGTCAAGCGGGGCAGCGTTATTTGGCGCAACTAAGTGATGAGTTGGGAGAAGCGCAGCTTAATACCTTATTGCAAAGCGGTGCCTTAGACCAACGACTCAGTGCGGGTAGTCCACCGTTTTTAAGCGATCCCTTTGGTGGTTTACAGGATCTACGACAAAAGGTTTTTCGGCATGTCAGTGAGGCCTTTATTGAGGATCCTGTTCGTATTTTACGTTTGGCACGTTTTTTGGCGCGTTTTGAGGACTTTAGGGTAGCCCCTGAAACCTTGAGTTACTGTCAAACAATGGTGGACAATGGCGAGGTCGACCATTTGGTGGCCGAGCGTGTGTGGCAGGAGTTATCACGCGCTTTGATGCAGCCCGCACCCTACCGTACGTTCCGGTTTTTAGCAGAGATTGCGGCCTTGGAGCGTGTGTTACCAGGCTTTGTTTGGGATAGGGAGGCGGCTGAATTGCTACATTTAGTAGCTAACAGCGAGCTCAGTTTAGCCTTTAGCTATGGTTTGATCTTTTATCGTGTGGCCGATATTATGGCGTTTTCTCAGCGCTTGAGAGCGCCTCATGCCTGTCAAGAAGCGGCGCAGTTAATTGCCCAATGGGTGCAAGCCATGCAGCAGTATCCTTTGAACGCTACCACGCCACCCGAGCAATTATTGCGGGCGATATTAGCTACCGATCCGCTTAGAAAGCCTGAGCGCTTTGAGGAGTTGCTGCAGAGTTCTGCCTTACTATTAAGCGTCAAAGGGGTGTCGGCTGAGCAAATTGAGGCGGAACTGGGTCAATGGCGTCGACTACTTGCCGCTGTACAAGCGGTTGACGCGGGAGCGATCGCTAAAGCTTGTGCGGCAGAGGGGCGACCAATTAAAGAGGCAATTTATAGTGCACGTCTAAGGGCATTGGAACAGGTCCGTTGTGCTTAGTGTGTGGGGCGAATCAAGTCTAAGCGAGTAGCTGCTTAGTGATTTTTTCTCCAAAGAAAAACACAAAGAGACCGATGGAGCTAATGATTGCGCCCAGGATACGCCATACATCCACTGGTCTAGTCGGCATGCCGATTAAACCGAAATGATCCACCACAATTGCCACCATAATTTGGGTAAAAACCACCACAAAGAGAAAATTACTTAAACCCATTTTTAAGGGTAAAAAGGCGCTACAGAAGACCATAAAGGCCCCCAGTAAACCACCGGAAAACTTCCATAAGGGCTGTTGTCCGAGGGTAGGAGCCAGGGGGCTGAAGTCAGCACGAAATAAGCAGATAATAAAGAGGGTGATGGTACCCACGGAAAAAGAGATGAGGGCTGCCAATAAAGGCTGCCCTAATAAATCCTGACCCAGTCTAGAGTTGATAGGTGCTTGCAGTGCAATGGCGATGGCCGCAGTAAAGGCCAAAAGATAGTATAAAAGCATAGATTTCTCGTTTGATAGTACTGGGTCTCAATCGCTTAAGCTTCGCTCCTCATTACAACTGCGAGCGACGATCGGCGTGGCTAAAGCCAATGGGGCAAAAACCTTGCAGCCCCTTGCTAAGTATCATCACTTTAAAGAGCTCACCCATTTCCGATTCGGAGAGTAGCTTTTGCACCGGACCAATATGTAATGCATAGCTTTCAACATCCTCTGGATCCAGCGTGGATAATAAATCCAACATACCACAATTGATGAGGAAATTGGCTTGTGAGGTGTAGCCAGCTAGCTCTAAACCGGCTTTGAAAGCCTCATCAGCGATTGCTGAAAAGTCCACATGAGCGGTAATGTCCTGAATGCCCGGTAAGGATAGTACATCCGGGTGCGCATGATGGCGGAAATGACACATTAAGGTACCCTGAGCACGCTGGGGATGGTAGTACTCGGCAGCAGGGAAGCCGTAGTCAATAATGATGGCTGCGCCTTGCTTTAGCCACTCACCCAGGCTGCGAATCCAAGCTCTGGCTTGTTGATTGAATTCAGAGCTATAACCGGCAATTTTAGGCATACGCTCAATCCCATCTGCTAAGCGTTCGGCTGTCACCTCCTCATCAGCCCAAGTAAAGAGGTTTTGAGGCTGGGTTGCTACCGTCTCCTCCTCGCTGGTGGAGGTAGGACGTAGCGTGACATGGCTCTCCTTGAGCTTTTCTTCATCGTCGTAGATATAAAGGCGCACTGGCATTGAATCCAGCACCTCATTGGCTATTACACAACCAACAAAGCTCTCCGGTAATTGCTCTAACCAGACCACGCGGTCGGCATAGGCCGACAAGCTTTGCTGTTGTAGCTCTTTTAAGTCGGAAGAAACTTCAAGGATGAAATACTTGACCGAGCTATCGTCTAAACTCTCCAAAATCTGTGCCGCTAAAGCACCACTGCCGGCACCAAATTCGAGAATATTTTTTTCGCTACAGTGACTTAGCACATCGCTAACCGCAAGTGCTAACGTACGACCAAACCAAGGGCTCAACTCAGGTGCAGTAATAAAGTCACCACTCACGGCGGAAGCGCTGCTCATGGCCGCAGGGTTACCTTTATCAACGCGACTCATACCGATGGAGGGGTTATCGCCCTCTAGCGGAATCGCCTCACCTCGTTCAAGATAAGCTAGACTGGAGGCGGCAATCGCTTCCTGACTGCTTTGATGACTGGCTAGTTTTAGCCTACCGCTGGTGTAGTAGCCGTATTGGGGGTGATAAAGCGCTTGAGCCATAAAATGCTCAAAAGAAATCGGTCCATTGGACTCGATTTCTTTTTTTAAAAGCTCAGCTAGCCTTTGGGTGTGCTCCAATTCGGCAGGGTGTAGCTGCGGCAGGTTTTTAATGTTCATTTAGTATTATGCAGATGAAAAAATTTTAAAATTTCTTTGCTAGCGTCAAAGTCGGATACTTCATTATAGCGATAATCAGGGTTGCCATTAGCCCAACCATGCCATAAGTCGGGGATCATTTTAAGGCGTACTGGCTGGGCACTTGTTTGATGAATCCGTCCTGCTTTGCGATTTAGGCTGCTAAACCACTTTTTAAGTTGTTCAGCATTCAGCGGATTGACGTAATCATCCTTTTCGCCATGAATAATCATCAGCGGTAGGGGGTGCTCTATATAGTTAATAGGCACTGGAATATCAGCTATGTCCTCGCTACAGCCATCCTTCATGATGCGAATGGCGCCGGCGGCATTGCGGGCAAGGGGAAACATCGGACAGGAGTGGAGCGCTAAGCCAGCAAATAAATGGCTGTAGTCCATGGCGATATGACCTGCCAAGGCTGCACCCGAGGAAATACCGGCTAAATAAATCCGCTCTGGGTCAATGCTATCCACCGTCTCCACCATGGCGCTCAGCAGCTCAACCACAGAGTTTTTTTCTTCAATACTTTGCCTGCCATCAGCATCAAACCAATGCCAACAGTTATTCATATTACGAAAGGTGTTTTGATAGGGATAAAGTACTGCAAAACCGTATTGTTCGGCGTATTCATTCATCCGTGTACCAGCCGCAAAACTATTAGCGCTTTGACCACAGCCGTGAATCATCACGATCAACGGTAATTTTGTTTGTGCTTTGTTTTTTGGAAAATAGGCTGCATACTCCAATTGTTGAAAATTAAATAAGCCGATGGGTGAACTGTTTTTAAGAACGGGTTCTAACCATTTGCCTTCTAAGTTAGCAAAGCCATGCTTTTCGACAAATTCAAATTTATGGATAGTATTCATTTTATTGTGCATCCTTAGCGCTGAGTGAGCACTAATGTTGATGGGCGCTTATCGTCCGGGTTACAGTCAATCGCACACATCGCTTTATAAGTTTTACTTATATGTTTATACCTAATCTTGCTATTCTATGCTGTCGTTTGCACTTTGCCTAGCTAGTGTTTATCTTAGGTATGGTTCCTTATCAATGTCATACACCACGGTTAAAGGCGCATGGTCAGAAAAGCGTTGTTCCTTGTAAATCTCGGTACGGATGGCTTTGGAGGCAATGCCGGGGGTGCTGATATGATAGTCGATACGCCAGCCGACATTATTGTCCCACGCCCGTCCGCGATTACTCCACCAAGTGTATTGCTCAGCCTCTTGATTTAATTGACGAAACACATCGACAAAACCGCGTTCCTCAAAGAGATGACTCATCCAGGCGCGCTCTTCTGGGGTAAAACCGGAGTTTTTTAAATTGCCACGCCAGTTTTTTAGATCAATTTCTTTATGCGCCATATTCCAGTCACCACAAATAATATACTCATGACCCGTTTGGCGATGGTGTTCCATCATGCGATCAATCCATGGACCAAACTTGTCTAAAAAGCGAAATTTGGCCGCTTGACGTTCTTCGCTACTGGAGCCGGACGGTAGGTAGGCACTGATAACGGTGAGATCGTCCCAGGTGGCGCTGATTAGACGTCCCTCTGGGTCAAATTCCTCACAGTCCATGCCATGTTCGATGTCAGGATTACCCTTGTAATAGAGCGCCACGCCACTGTAGCCCTTTTTCTGAGCATGGTTATAAACACTTTGATAACCCCTTTGATGGCGTATCTCGTCCTTAAGATCGGCCTCGCTGATACGGGTTTCCTGAAGACAGAGGATATCAGCATCTTGAGTCTGCATCCATTCAAAAAAGCCTTTTCGGGCCGCCGCACGGATACCGTTAACATTAAGCGTGGTGATTTTTAGCATAGCAAATGATGTTATGAAAAATGGTCAAATTTTATCGTGTTAAGTCATTGTAACACCTAGGGGTTTACCCTTGGGTGTAAGGTTCTAAGGTATTGATTTTTATTGTCTTTCTTTTAGATTTTCTGATATACAAAAAAATAAAATTTGATAAGTATTTGATATTTTTTTGATAAGAATTTGAAGTCTGATTCTCTACACTACCCATGAGATGAATATTGGGCTAGGAAATTAGCCGCTTGGAAACCATGCACTACATCATTTTTCTTCGTTTTTTAATCAATGGCGGTCTGGCGACGGCGATGCATTATGCGGTTTTTATATGGCTGCTGCAACTGGGGACAAGCGGACTCGTTGCTACTACGGTGGGTGCCTTGGTGGGTCTCGTTGCTAATTACTTGTTGCAATATCACTTCACCTTTGCCAGCGCTATCTCACATGGTCGAGCATTTCCGAGTTTTTTGATCGTCGGTGTTTTGTCTTGCGGGCTCAACGCGCTCTTATTTTATGCCTTACAAGCACTGCTCGCTGCGCCTGAGCTGATTTTACAACTGATGGTGAGCACCATTGTGAGCTTAGTTAATTTTGTTTTATACAAAAAGGTATTTTGCTATGACACCTTATCCGTTTAAAGAGACTGTAGCAGTCAATCAGCAGGCTTCTGTAGCGCTGTCGCTAGTGATTCCTGTGTACAACGAAAAACCGGTGATTCCTCTGTTGTTAGAACGACTGAAACAGGTCATGTCAGGCTTAGAGCTGAGTTATGAAATTGTCTTAGTCGATGATGGTAGTCGTGATGGTTCCGGTGAATTAATGTACCGCTTAGCCTTAAGCGATCCCAGCTTACATGTCTTGCGTCTAAGCCGTAATTTTGGCAAAGAAGCGGCTTTAACCGCCGGTCTGGATCATGCGCGGGGCGAGGCTGTGATTATTATGGATGCGGATTTACAGGATCCCCCTGAGTTAATTCCGCAAATGGTGGCGCATTGGCGTGAAGGCTATGATGTTGTCAGCATGAAGCGTCGTAGCCGTGAGGGTGAGACGCGCTTCAAGACATGGTCGGCGCATTGCTATTATCGCATGTTGAACAAAATCAGTGATGTTGATATTCCTACCGATACGGGTGATTTTCGTTTGTTGAGTCGGCATGCTTTAGAAGCCTTAAAGCAATTGCCCGAGCGTAATCGCTATATGAAAGGGCTATTTGCATGGATTGGGATGAAAACCAAGGTAGTGGAATACGATCGTCAGGCGCGTGTTGCCGGTAAAAGCAAGTGGGATTATTTTGCTTTGGTGGGTTTGGCCTTTGAAGGGATTACTTCTTTTTCCCGTTCTCCGCTACGTCTTGCCATGGGCTTGGGTGTGTTTATTGCACTGGCAGGCGTCTTATTCGGTCTTTGGATTGTTTTTAAAACCTTAATGTTAGGCGAGGTGGTGCCAGGTTACCCGTCGATTATTGCCTTAGTGACATTTTTGGGTGGGGTGCAATTAATGACGGTCGGTTTATTAGGTGAGTATGTGGGCAAAATCTACTATGAGTCTAAGCAGCGTCCAATTTATTTATTGAGTGATGCGGTAGAGCAGGCGCAAGCTTGTCGTCCAGCGTATGGTGGCGTCTCGCAAGCAAGTCCTTACGTGGCCACGGTGCACGGTCATCCTATGGCGCAATCGCTGGAACCCTCAGCTGAGAAAGCGCCGCTAGCTCAGCGCAAAGTGTCTTAATAAGTGAATTGAATAAATGTTGAAGTTATTTGAGCGTCCTTTGTTTTTATTGGCGCTAATTTTAGTGGCTTTGTTGCCAGTGATGGCCTTGATGCCTTTTAGTGATACCACCGAACCACGTTATGCGGAAATCGCCCGCTTGATGCTAGAGCGTAATGACTGGATCACGCCTTGGTTTGATCCACAAACGCCATTTTGGGGTAAACCGCCGCTATCTTTTTGGTTGCAAGCCTTAAGTATGAAGTTTTTCGGCGTATCGGAATTTGCTGCTCGTTTGCCGTCTTACTTAAGTTTATGTGCCTGTGCCTTTTTGTTGCAGCGTGTTGTTCAGCAGCTACATAGCGCCTGGCAGGGCTTATGGGCGGCTATTATTTATGTGAGTTGCGCTTTAAGTTTTACCACCGGCGCTGGGGTATTAACCGATCCTTTGCTTAATTTAGGCTTATTGCTCGCATTAGTATCCTTTGTGATGGTGATGGAGGGCCAAAGTGCTTGGAATTACGGTTTTTTTATTGGCTTAAGCATTGCTTTATTAGCTAAAGGTCCTTTGGCTTTGGTGTTGTTAGGGGCACCCTTGCTATTGTGGGTACTGTTAAGCTTCAAAGAGCGTGTGCTGCTCTTAAAGCGCTTTGCTTGGTGCAGTGGATTAGTCATCACAGCGATATTGGTGCTGCCATGGTATATCTTGGCAGAGATTAAAACGCCTGGTTTTTTGTATTATTTTATCGTGGGCGAGCATGTTTTACGCTTTCTTGATCCGGGTTGGCAAGGTGATATGTATGGCACGGCGCATGAGTATATGCATGGCACTATTTGGTGGTTTGCGTTACAGGCAATGGCGCCGTGGAGTCTACTGTTAATTGCTTTTGCAGTGGGTGCCGCATTCTCAACGAAGCTGCGGGGGCACTGGCAAGCACTTTCTCAAGCACCGTATTTTTCATTATTTTTATGCTATGGACTGTTTGTGCCGAGCTTTTTTACCTTCTCCGGTAATGTGCTGTGGACCTATGTGTTACCCGCAATACCAGCCTTTGCCTATTTATTGTCCATGCTGCTCGTGCCCTATGTGATGGAGACTAGGCCTCGTTTGAAGCTCTTGCCAGTCACAACAGCACTGTTGATGCCAGTGGCGGGGGTCGTGTTGTGTGCGCTCGTGTTGTTGGTGCCGCAGCAATTTAAAACGGAGAAGTATTTGATTCAAGCATGGCAAGCAATCACGCCGTCATGTCCTTTGTACTATGTGGATAAAGCACCATTTTCGGCAAGATTTTACAGCTCAGAGCAAAGTCAAAGTCTAGCGGTAGCTGATATTCACAGCTGGCTACAGGCACATAAAAGTGCACCGATCTGTCTTGCGGTGTCAAAACGAGATGAAAAAAGCTTAAGCGATTTGGCGCCTTATCAAGATACGATCATTGCTAGCAGCAAGCGTTATATACTATTTAAATTATCGCCACCATCGTATGTTACTAACCAGTGAATAATGATGACTGCTACCGAGAGTCTGAGAGTTTTAATTGTTGAGGACCATTCTGCCTTAGCGCAGAATCTGGCGGAGTACTTTGATGAAGCCGCTTATCAGTTGGACTTTGCCGCTGATGGCTTAACCGCTTTACATTTATTAGCCACTAATCAATACGATGTGATTGTGTTGGATATTATGTTGCCGGCGATTTCCGGGATTGAGCTCTGTCAACGTATTCGGGAGGACTTGGATAGCAGCACGCCAATTATTATGATGACGGCAAAGGATCAGATTGAGGATAAAACCTTAGCCTTTAGTTTGGGTGCTGATGACTACTTGGTAAAGCCCTTTGCTTTAAAGGAGTTGGAATTACGCATTCATGCCTTAGCACGTCGTCATGCAGGGCGTTTGGACAAAAAGAAGTTACGCGTCGGTCAGATAGTGTATGACCCCCGTAGCTTCTTACTGACCGTGGCTGAGGTAGGTTCTTTGCATTTATCAGGGATTGGCGCAAGGATCTTTGAAACACTGATGAAAAGCTATCCCAATCATGTGAGCTATCAGGAATTACAGCAACAGGTATGGGGAGAGCGCGAGGTGGATATGAATACCATTCGCACCCAGACCTATGCGCTTAGAAAGTTATTAAGTGATACCTTTGGTAGACCATTGATTAAAACTATTTATGGCGTGGGTTATGAGCTGAGTATTGATGCGCCCGAGGCAGGGGAATAAGTAATGAAGCCCATTGCAAGACGCATTTATTATGCCATTATCAGTTTATGCTGCCTGCTGCTCGTGGTGTTTAACCTGATCGCTTGGAGTATGCAGGAAGGTCTGGAAGCAACCATGCTGGAGATTGAGTTTCAGCAGGAGCGGGACTTTTTTTTGCAGCAGTTCGATTTTGCCGAGAGTGTGCTGATAAATAGTGAGGGGCATTTGATCGCTTATGCGAAAAAGGGCGATCCGCTACCTCAATTACCCGAATTTTTTTTGGAGTTCCCTGAAAATTACCGAGGCGAAATCGAGCGCAATGGTAAAACGTATCTTTTTACGATTGAAACACTACCCGGCGGTGCTTTATATATTTCCAAGGATATTAGCCATTTTGAAAAGCAGGAGATGCTATTTGCATTGGCTTTGCTGGTGATTAGTGGTATTGCCGTCTTATTGAGCTTATTTTTAGCCAGGTATTTGAGTCGGCGCATTGCTAGGCCTCTGGAGCAGCTTGCCGATGCGATTAGTCGCACGCAAGCGGGAGTGCAGATGCAGCGCTTGGATACCGATTACGATGAGATTGAACTGCATTCAATTTCGGACAGTTTTAATCAGTTTTTGATGCAAATTGAGCAGTTTGTACAGCGTGAAAAAAATCTCTTAAATATGGCGAGTCATGAGTTAAAAACACCGCTTGCGGTTATGTTAGGTGGTTTGGATATTCTTGATAAACGGGGCAATCTCTCGCCAAAGGACGAGGTGACGCTACAGCGCGTACGGCACGCTTGTCAAATTATGCAGAATAATGTCGAGGTGCTCTTGAAATTAGCGCGCTCTGAAGCGAACCCCAGTGAATTAGCGCAGCACTCCTTAGCAGAGATTTTGAGGCAGGTGCAAACAGACTTAGAAGCAGCGGATCCGGCGGTAGCTGATCGTTTGTCACTTAATGTGTTGGCAGAGCCAACGGTGCTAACACAATTTAATATGGCTTATATGGTAGCCAGAAATTTAATTCAAAATGCGATTCAGCATAGTAAGGGTCAGGTGGCAGTGAGTTTGTTTGCTACCTACTTTACGGTCTGTGATGAGGGTTCAGGTTTGACCGCTCAGCAAGTGGCCTTGTTGGAGCAAGGTATGGGTCTAGCAAAGGCGCCGAGTGGTGGCGGTTTGGGCTTGTATATTGTGACATTGATGTGTGAGCGCTTACAGTGGCGCTTGGAAGTGGTGGAGGCTCAGCAGCAGGGAGCAAGCATCCGGGTGATATTTGCGCCTTAATCCGCTATTTGAGTGGTGCCTTGGATCGTTAAAACTGTAAAAAATTGTATAATGACTTTTTCTTTTTTGTTGCTGAATCATTGATATGACGAATACTACTCAACAGCAAGCTCAACAGCGCCGTGATTTCGTGCGTTTTGCCCTGGATCTTGGGGTGTTGCGATTTGGTCAGTTTGAAACTAAGTCAGGGCGTCTGAGTCCTTATTTTTTTAATGCCGGTTTATTTAATAGCGGTAAATCATTAGGCGAATTAGCGAAGTTTTATGCAGATGCGCTCGTTAACTCGGGTGTTGAATTTGATATGCTCTTTGGCCCTGCCTACAAGGGCATTAGTTTGGCTGCGGCAACCTCCATCGCCTTAGCGAATCATCCTCAGCTAGAGGGGCGCGATGTGCCTTATGCCTTTGACCGTAAAGAAGCCAAGGATCACGGTGAGGGCGGTGTGCTGGTGGGGGCGCCGCTTGCTGGTAAGGTAGTGATCATTGATGATGTGATTACCGCTGGGACGTCAGTGCGCCATTCGGTTGATATTATCGAGTCACAGGGTGCAACGCCAGCGGCCGTCTTAATTGCTTTGGATCGTATGGAGCGGGGCGGTAATCATGAGGAAATCGCCGAACATTCAGCAGTACAAGAAGTGGAACAAAAATACGGTTTACCGGTGATTTCAATCGCTTCATTAAGCGATATTATGAGCTTGTTAGAAGAGGATGAGCAATTCTCTCAGCATAAAAACTCTGTTGCTGCTTATCGTGAGAAGTACGGTGCTTAATTAATTTAATTAAGAACTAAAAACAAAACCTAGGGCTCTGTGCGTGATGACGGCAGAGCTTTTTCCTGTCTTCAGCGTTGGGTCACCCTGAAGTGTTTTTCACAGATAGAGACTTTTGCATAAAAGCAGTTAAATACCGGATTTCTGTTCTACTTGGAAATTTTTTGATTTTTTTTGGAAATTTTCGACAAATTTCACCCCGCTTTTATCGATAAATGCCTGTTTTTTAGACATTTATCTGCCTAATTCTGCCTTTTAGGCAAAATTAGGCGCAACTATCCTAAGCTTATTGGCAGCTTTTAAACAATTGATGCAAATCGCTTTCAAAAGCGACTGCGCATGCACCTTGACGAGACCAAAATAGCCTGCCCGCTTATGTTTGAATTTACGGT
>NZ_AQVB01000012.1 GCF_000372065.1 Oligella urethralis DSM 7531 | reverse complement strand
GATTGTAGTGAAAACCAGCGAATTTAGACGCTGGCTGAAATCGCAAGGTGTTGAATTTAAGGAAGGCTCAAAACACACGAAGCTAACCTACAAAGGCAAACACAGTACCTTACCAAGGCACGCTAAAGAGCTACCAGAAGGCACTAGAAAAGCGATTTTAAAGCAGCTAGGTTTGTNAGAAATGCCNCTAATGGGGCTTTCATGAACACAGCCGCTACAATCCAAACAGGAGAGAATTTGTTATGAAATATCCATTTGTGCTAACGCCTGACGCTCCAGGCTTTACGGTGACGTTTCCTGACTTACCAGANGCCATAACATACGGGGAAACCAAAGAAGAAGCTATTGACTTAGCTTACGATTGTNTAGTTACNGCGCTAGATTTTTATTTTGATGATATGCGTGCCGTGCCNGAACCATCTAAAGTGAAGGATGAACAGTACGCTGTNACNCTTCCAGCAAGCGTGACAGTTAAAGTCAAGCTATTAAACGAAATGACAAAGCAGCGCATCAAACAAGCAGACTTGGCACGATTAATGAATTTNTCACCAACGCAAGTAAACCGTATGGTTAATTTNCATCGGGCTACAAAAGTAGATACTCTGGATCGAGCTTTTAAAGCTTTAGGTAAGACCCTAGAATTTGAAGTAATTTAAAGTCCATGACTTTAATGGGTAGTTCCAGGTGTGAGTTTGTTGCGTTGTAGCACCTTCAAACTCACTACTTAAATATACTTATCAATATCAACTGTAGCCCATCCAGGCCTTTTCCATCCATCATCGGATGATTTGTTTTCTTCAGTTGGAGGTGTTTTGTTGATGGTCGTTTTCTTCTCAGGAACAGAACGATCCGGAACACGTAACGGTGCCGATTGCTCAGCTGAAGAACTTACTTTCAAGAGTTTATATAAATTAATGAGGAAAGAAGAATGCTAAAGACTATATGCAGGATAGACCCCCTATGTCACACTAGTTGTCCGATCATTTAATTTTTACTTTTAACCCATTTAGGGTGGCGGATAGGAGCTGAAAAACGTAGCTTATATCCAGCGTGGCTGGATACTTGGCAATCGGCGTTTGAGTCAATGGGTTTCGCTAGCCTATCGTTCAGTCAAGAGCTCCAGCAACATGGTGCCCTAATCACAGGCTGACTAGCCCGCCAGGGGTAGCCATTTTTGCGTTTTATTTTTTTGCGTCAAGGGTATAATGACTATTTTGCAAATTTACCTTTCTTGACTGAGGTCAGCAAACTCGTCAATCTCTCTCTTCTTTAAAGCGTAGCTCAAATGCATTTCTCCTTAGCTCCAGTGGTGATGGTTTTATTAGTTTCCGTGTTAGCCGTCATTGTCTGCAGGAAGCTTCGAATCCCATCCATGCTAGGCTATTTATTAGTGGGTTTTATTGCGGGTCCTGGCTTATTACAATTAATTCCTGAGTCACCATCAACGGATTACCTAGGCGAAATAGGTATCGTATTTCTAACCTTTAGTATTGGTTTAGAGTTTTCCCTCGGCAAGTTAAAATCCATGCGCACCCTGTTAATCGGTTTAGGCGGGATGCAGGTCGTTTTTACGATATTATTGGTCATGGGTGTTCTGATGCTCATTGGAATGCCAGCGCTCTGGTCCTTTTCTGTGGCTGGGGCTTTGGTGATGTCCTCAACCGCCATTGTCAGCCGTTTATTGTCTGAACGGAGTGAGTTGAACCAAACGCATGGCAATATGGCTATGGGAGTACTGCTGATGCAAGATATTGCTGTGGTACCTTTAATGATTTTATTACCCGCCTTAGCCGGTCCGAATGATCATTTATGGCTTGATTTGCTGTTGGCCTTTATCAATATGGCGCTGACCTTAAGTCTTTTACTGGTCGTGGGGCATAAGTTGATGGCGCCTTGGTTCCGCTTGGTCGCCAAAAGTGGTTCCTCAGAGCTCTTTATGATCAATGTGTTATTGGTGACCTTAGGTATCGCTTATTTAACCGAGATGGCGGGTTTGTCCTTAGCTTTGGGGGCCTTTGTCGCCGGCATGTTGATTGCAGAAACCGATTATCGTTTTCAGGTAGAGGCCGATATTCGACCGTTCCGTGATATTTTATTGGGCTTTTTCTTCATTACTGTCGGGATGAAGTTGAATATTGCGGTGCTATTACAGAGTTGGCAGCTGGTTTTATTATTACTGAGCATGTTGATTCTGTTAAAAGCGCTGGTGGTCTTTGCGATTAGTCGTTGCATGCGACATAAGCCGATGGACAGCTTGCGTACTGCTTTGTACTTAGCTCAAGGCAGTGAGTTTGGTTTTGTTTTATTGGCGGTGTCAGGTCATTTTCACCTGTTATCACCTGAGTTGGAGCAGTCTACCATTGCAGCCATTCTTATCTCAATGATCGTTGCGCCCCTATTAATTAATAGTAGTGACACCATTGTGCGCTTTTTCTTTCGAAGTGCTTGGGATCAGGAGTCGGTTAATTTGCATGCACTGATGGTCGAAACCATGGCGCTTGACGGGCATAGCTTGATTATCGGTTTTGGTGCACGCGGGCAAAGTATCAGCCGTATTCTGACCGAAGAAAATAAAAGCTATCATGCCTTGGATCTGGATGTGGAGCGGGTTATGAACGCGCGCTTGGCGGGTGAGTCGGTGTCATTTGGTGATGCTAAGCGCACCGAGGTGCTGTTAGCTGCTGGTTTAGAGCGTGCCAAAATGGTGATTATCACCTTGAGTAATATGCATGAAAGTGAGCAAATTTTAAACACGATTATGTTACTGGATCCCACCAAATCAGTGGTGGTGAGGGTCACGGATGATGATTATATTAATGTCTTTGCGCACATGGGTGCTGATGATGTGGTGTCCGATAGCAAAGAAAGTAGCTTAGCCCTTGCCGCTGAAGCAATGCTTGCGCTTGGTATGAACTACCGCCAGGTGCATCATATTGTGAGTAAGGTACGTCGAGATCACTACCAGGTGCTGGCAGGCGTTTTTAAAGGGCATGATGATGCCATTGATTTAGAGGGTGAATCGTCACAGATTGTACGTTATGCCTTTATCTTGCCACCTCAGTCAAAAGCTGTCGGCATGACGGTCGCTGAGCTCCCACTAGATAAAGAAAAAGTGAGTTTAATCTCAATTCGTAGACATGCCTTCCAAATTCGTAATCCGATTAATGAGTTTGTGCTGGAGGCTGATGACACCTTAGTCTTGGTTGGTGCCAAGGGGTGGGTCAACGCCTTTGAAAGTTGGGCGCTGATGGGTGACTAGCACGTAAATTCTATCTATCTAAGATAAGCCCTGATAGACTCTGATAGCAGCCATCGCAGCGCTATCAGTACTAACACTGAGCTAAGTGCGCTCTCTACGCTTGCTGTTGGGTAGTTGAGGCATACTATCCTAAGATTGCCATCACTATCGATGGTAAGCTTTTAAACTTTGATTAATCCTTTTGGCTAAGCTATTTACACTATGTCCACCACAGCTCGTCCCCTTGTTGGTATTGCCCTTGTTATTTTGTCGACCTGGGCTTTGTCCTCGCTAGATGCTGGGGGCAAGTGGTTGATGCAATATGGGTTGCCTTTGGTGGTGCTGAGCTGGGTGCGTTATTTAATACATGCTGTCTTGGTTTTGATGTTTACTTTGCCGAGCCGTGGTTTAAGTATTTTTAAATCTAAGCGCTTAGGCTTTCAGATCATACGGGGCACGGCGGTGCTTACTGCAACCATGACCTTCTTTTCGGCTCTGCGCTATTTACCGCAGGCTGAAGCCACTGCGATTAATTTTTTGGCACCGCTATTGGTCTTATGCTTGGCGCCCTTTGTGTTAAAGGAGCCACCACGCCTTTATCGCTGGGTCGCTGCACTTTGTGGCTTTATCGGGGTGATGGTGATTGTACGCCCTGGGTCGGGCCTCCATCCCTTAGGGGTGATGTTCGGTTTGATGACGGCCGGGATTTTTTCTTTGCAGTTTATTGTGACACGTCAATTAGCAGAAGATGACTCCATGACCACGTTGCTGTGGACTGGCCTCATCGGAACCGCCATCAGTAGCGTCTTAGTACTGTTTTATGTGGATGAGTTAGTAAGCATTATCGGGGCATATCATTATCTGGACTGGTTGGTGCTGCTATCAACTGGGATCTTTGGTACCTTGGGCCATTGGTTACAGATTAAGGCCTATCAACATGCACCCGCCTCCTTATTAGCGCCTTTTGTGTATTTACAAATCGTTGGGGCAGCCACCATTGCTTGGTTAATCTGGCGCCAGTTTCCAGATGCGATGAGCTGGTTGGGGATTCTGATCGTCTGCGCCAGCGGTGTCAGTGCCTCCCTTATCGAGTGGCGTCATAATCAAGCCACCAAGCGATTAGTACAGCAGGCCTTGGCAGAGCAGTAGTTTCTAAGTTCACTACAACGAGACTAAAAGATTTCGTAAATATCTGGCCGCCTCAGCAATTTCACCGCTACAAAGGCCAATGGGACCGACTTGATTAAGTACCAGCAAATCAGCGGCTGCCCCGTGCAGCCAGACACCGCCAGCGACCGCTTCATCTGGTGCCAAGCCTTGTGCTAGCAGACTGATAATCATACCGCTTAAGACATCGCCGCTACCGGCCGTTGCCAGTCCAGGATTACCACTTTGGTTGATGAGCAAATCCTCGTCGGGGGCGGCAATAAGGCTTTGATGACCTTTTAAAACGACGCGGCAAAAGTACTTCTCTGAAAGTTCGAGCGCGGCTTCTTGGCGGTCGGCCATCACTTCCTCGGTGCTGCAGTCTAAAAGACGAGCGGCTTCGGCTGGGTGAGGTGTTATTACCGCCGGCAGCAAGCGGGCAGTCAGGTAGTCCGCTAGTTCGGGGTGTTGACTTAGCAAATTCAAGGCATCCGCATCAAGCAGTAGGGGCGTATCAGCTGTCTGCTGTAAGAGGGTACTGAGGATGTTGTATGCCGCTTCCGATTGGCCCATGCCGCATCCCACCGCCCAATGACTGATATCATTTCGCTGTAGAAGGCGTTCGGCACTGCTTAGCATTAATTCTGGTCGTTCTGGGATATAGGGTAGGGGTGCATGGTCTTGACAAAAGCCTAACCATAGCTTGCCACAACCGTTAATCAGTGCGGCAGTACCAGCCAGCACAATGGCACCGCTCATGCCCTGACAACCGCCGATAATGCCCACAGTGCCAAAGCTACCCTTATGGCTTTCTAGGGCACGCTCTTGCAATAGCCCGGGGAAGTTTTGGTGACAATGCGCTAACCACTCCTCAATTAAATTATCACTGAGCTCAAAGCTTGCCATTATCCCACCTCCTAATCTGTAAACTTAAAGGGCACGAATACCCGGACCTTCCAAACGACTGCGACCGCCACTCATCGGAATCACTTGAATTTGCGTTGCGATTCTTTCTTTGAGTGCGGCCACATGAGAAATAATACCAATGGTTTTGCCACCGCGCTGCAAATTTGCCAATGAACTTAGGGCAATATCCAAGCTGTCTTCGTCTAAGGTACCAAAACCCTCATCTAAAAACAGGGATTCTAGCTGCATTTTGCCGCCCACCATCTGTGATAAACCCAGTGCCAAGGCTAAACTGACGATAAAGCTTTCGCCACCAGAGAGGTTTTTGATGGAGCGTAGCTCACCTCCTTGATAGTGATCGGCCACATAAAGCTCCAACTTGCTGCCGGGTTCTGGGTCAAGGCACAGTGAGTAACGGTCACTCATCTGCGCTAATTGCTGATTCGCATAATGCAGCACAAATTCAAAGGTTAAACTCTGGGCAAAATTGCGGTATTTCTTACCATCGGCAGAACCAATAAGCTCATGTAACAGGCGCCAGCGCTGCGTGATGACTTCTTGCGCTTCAATCTGTGCCTTTTGTTCAGCAAGGCGCTCCACAGCGTTAAAATGACTCCTTAGTTTTTCATTATCACGCCCTCGCATCGAGTTGAGCTCGGCCTTTTGTGCTTCTACTTGCTCCCACTCTGCCTTACAGAGCGCTAGCTCTTTAGGCGCATCTGGCTGCTGGGCCGCCAATTCAGCTAGCTTTGCTGTGGTCTGCTTTAGTTGCTCTGTCAGTAGGTGGTTGCGATCATTAATACGGCGTTGTTCTTGCTCAAGGATTAAGCGCTCAGTCTCCTCCAAGCAAGCGTCTACAAAGGCTTTTTCATCCACAAAGGCTGAGTTATTGAGTTTGGTTTTAAAGCGATCATTTGCTGCCTCCAGTTCGGCGCTGAGTGTGTGCACTGCGTGCTGTAAATCCTGTAGCCGTTGATTCAGTTGGCTAAAGTGAATTGCCGCATCATCCTTGGCTGTCCTGCTTAGGGATAATTGTTGTTCGAGTTGCGATAGCTTTTGCTTTAACTGCGCTTCTGCAGCGTCAGGATCATCATCGGCAAAGAGCGCATAGCGAGATTGTTTGCTGGCGTCCAGTGTGAGTTGAATGCCTTTGAGATTCTCCTCCGAACTCGCGATGCTTGTCTGATGGTTTGTTAGCTGTGACTGTAGACTGCTCATACTGACCTTTAGTTGAGTCAACTCAATGCGTTGTTCCTGAGCCCAGTGTTGCATCTTTTCCCTATCGCTTAGCTCGGTATGGAGTTGCTTGAGTTGCTGTTGCTGCTGCTCTTTTTGTGAGCTGAGTGCCTGCTCACTGAGCCCTAGCGTGTCAGCTGTAGCATTGATGTCAGTCAAATGGAGCAGGCTTTGTTTGGCACCGTTTAAATCGCTGAGTGAGGACGCTTTAGCACTGAGATTGTCCAAGTGCGTTTGTTGGGCTGTTAGACCATCCCTTAAACGCTGCTTTAGTGCCCGAATGTCAGCTGCTTGTTGAGTAATTTGCTGCTGCTGATGATTGACGGCCTCTTGCGCCGTTTTATACGCTTGCTTAGCTTGTGTTAGTTGCTGCTGCGTGTGTGCAGGATTGGCGCTGTCGTGCTCGGCCCATGGATGCTCCAAGGCGCCACATAAGGGGCAGGGCGTACCGTCGACTAAGTCCTGACGATGTTGCTCCAGACTTTGTTGTACCAAAGCAAGCTTATGCTCGGCCTCAGCTTGGGCTAGTTGCGCCTCCGCTACTTGTAGTTGCTGTTGATATTGGGTGGCGACCGTTTGCAAACTGAGCAAGGACTCGTTAAGCGCCTCTAAGCTTTGTCTTGTACGATGGTTTTCTGCACTTTGATGATGGTAGTTTTTAAATAACTCACTGAGTGTCTCTAAAGTACGTAGTTCCTGTGTTAACTGCTCACTGCGATTTTTTAAATTAAGAATTTCCCTTTGATGACTTAAACGGTCTAGCAGTTCGTCGCTGTCTGCGCTTAAGGGATCCTGTGCTAGGGCGTTTCCTTTTGCTTCAAAGTCTTGATAGGCACGACGAATCGATTGTTTGAGGTTTTGATAGCTTTCTTGCTCAAGTTGAAGTTGCTTCTCGGTGCCTTTGAGATGCGCCTGGTTTTGTTGCAAATTGCGTTCTTCATTTTGTAGCAGTAAGCGCTGTTGCTTAATTTCGGCATCCAAGGTACGGACGGCTTTAAAGTGCTCTGTTTGTTGTTCTAGTAGCTCACCTTGTTGTGTGTGTAGCGCTTGCGCTCTTTGATATGCTTCTTGTGTCTGATTGCGTTTAGTGGTCGCCTCACTTAGTTTTGGTGCTAATTGCTGCAGACTGTCTTGATTGTTTTTTAATGTCGTACGTAAACCAGTTAATACCGTATAGTCTTTAATCAAAGCCAAGCTTTTATTGGCTAATGCCAGGATCGCAGCTTTAGGGGCAAAGCTTGCAGCTTCGGCGCGATTCTCCCTAAGTGAGCGTTGTAATTCCTCCTCAGTTTGTTTGGTCTTGGCACTTTCTTCCCACCATTGGATTAACTCGCGCAAGGCTTGTTGCTGCTGATTGAGCTGCTGGAGCTTATGGTTAAGTTGTTGCAAGGAGGCTTGTAAGGCACTGACTTCATCCTCTGACAGCGGTGTAATACCCTCTAGGCCCGCGCTTAATAAGGCAAGCTTTTTTTCTTCTTGAGTTTTAATTTCATGCACTTTGATGGAAATATCACTGTAAATACGGGTGCCAGTGATTTGCTCCAAAATAGGCGAACGCTCTTCCTCTTTGGCATTTAAAAAATCGGCAAAACGCCCCTGCGCCAAGAGCATGGTGCGGGTAAATCGCTCAAAGTTCAAACCGGTAATGTCGGCGGTTAATTGATTAATTTCTGCCATGCGGCTGGAAAGTAGCTTGCCGCTATCAACATCAAAAAGCTCACGCTGTATTTGCTGTAAATTACCATCGACTCGATTGCGTGCCCGACGCTGGCTCCAAGCAGCGCTATAGGTCCGCTGACCAATTTGAAATTTAAGCTCGGCAAAGCACTCGGCGTGCTGGCGCGACATAATTTCATTGTGTGATTTACTAAAGCTGTCTAGCCTTGGCGTACGACCATAAAGCGCCAGACAAATGGCATCTAGCAGGGTGGTTTTGCCAGCACCAGTGGGTCCAGCAATGGCAAAGATACCGTTTTGTTCATACGCTGCATGACTAAAATCAATTAACCACTCACCCTCTAAGGAGTTAAGATTTTTAAAACGTAATTCTAATAACTTCATGGGCTACTCTTGATCGTGGTGTAAGCGGTGTAGGGTCTCTTGATAAGTCATTAATAACTCTGGGCGCTGACTGTCGGGGATGTTTTGTCGATCCAATAAGTGCTTAAAGACGTCGTCTACGCTTAATTCCTCCAAGCTCTCTAAGGTATCCGTTGCCTGTAAATGGACCACTTGTCGTTGCTGATTGTTAAACTTTAAAATTTCAATTTGGGAGTCTTTGATTTGCTCTGTCAGTACGGCTCGTAAATTACTCTGTAACTCATCGCTTTGGTAGCTTACTTCCAACCAAATGGACTCATTTTGCCGTTTTAATTCCTCAATTGCCGACTGTAGGCTTTTTAAATCACCGCGAATTCTGTGTAGGCGCTGAAAGGTGGGGACCTCCACTGCAGTAACCTCGGCTTGGTGTTCTTGATTAAAATCCACCACCAAGACCTGCTTGCTGCGCTCACATTCATCAAAACACATGGGCAAGGGGCTGCCGCTATAGCGTATATGATTTAGACCGCCCACCTTTTGGGGCTGATGGATATGTCCTAAGGCCACATAATTAAAATCAGGGCTAAATAAATCGCTTTTTAACTGACCTAAGGTACCCACATATAAATCACGTACCCCATCTCCCTCGGATGTAAGACCGCCCGTCATAAATAAATGACCAGTGGCTACCATGGGCACCTGATGCTTATCTGCTAGCTTTTTGGCATGGTGGGCGACCTCCTCATAATGTTGATGATAAGCTGCCACCACTTGCTGATCCTTATCGCTTAGGCTGGCTAGGGATTCATAACGACGTATGTCCCTATCACTTAAAAAGGGTACCGCAGCCAATACTAAGCCCACCTCACCTTGATGATTATCGAGCAACAGCACCTCATCTCGAATATCGTCACAGGCCTGACCGACGACATGCACATTGAGATTCTTAAGAATGGCGCCGGGCGCATTTAAAAAACTCGCTGAATCATGATTGCCACCAATCACCACAATATGGCGGCAACAGCTTTTAGCGGCAGCGGCAGCTAAGAAGTTGTAATATTGATCCTGCGCAGTAACACTGGGCGTGGTGGTATCGAAAATATCACCGGCGATGATCAGGACCTCGATCTGCTGTTGTTCAATGCATTGCAGCATCCAGTTAAGTAGTTGTGAAAACTCTGCAGAGCGTCTTTTGCCTAGCAATGAGCGACCTAGATGCCAATCTGATGTATGTAAAATGCGCATAGTTTAACTGCTGATGCTTGGTGAGTGCGATTAAAGCATTTATATTAGAGCATTAACTTTAAAATGCAAGTAAAAGGGCTATGATTAGCCATCATCAGTAATATGAAGCGAGGAAGAACATGAATCAATCCATGGCGGAGCAGACCGCTAAAAACGCCGAATTAGCAACTAAATTACAGGCATTGCACCAACAGCCTAGTTTGATGATAGCGAGTTTGAATGCAGATGGTTCGCCACTTATCAGCTATGCGCCTTTTTATGAGAGAGATGGCGTGTTTTATGTTTTTGTCAGTCTGTTGGCTGAGCACACGCCGAATTTACTGGAGCGACCTCAAGCGTCGGTGATGTTGTTGCGAGACGAGGCGACTACGACGAATCATTTTGTGCGTGAGCGGGTGCGTTATGAGGTGGTGTGTCGTCCAGTTGCCCGCGAGGAAGCAGTGTATGAATCCATATTGCAGGGATTAGAGCAAAAGCAGGGTAGGATTGTCGCTTTACTTAAATCATTGGCAGATTTTTATTTAATTGCCTTAGAGCCCACCGTGGGCAATTTAGTGGTGGGTGCGGGCGCAGCTTATCGTTTTAAAGCAGGGGAGTCGGCGTTTGAGCAGGTGCGTGGCCGATAATCGGATAAAATAGCTGCAAAGGAGATGTGTTATGAAGAAAGTATTATTTATCGCACTTGGTATCACAGCGCTGAGCGCTTGCGTACAGGCCCCGATTTATCCGCCGATGACGGAGTCGGAGATGGTGGCCGCCACTTGCCGTGACTTGTGGAAGGATTCCGAACGACTTAATCGTGAAATTAATAATATACGCTATAAGTATCAAGCTGATGTGCCGACGGGGCGTGATGCGGAGGTGTTAGAAGCGGCACAGACGCGTTTAAATCAAGTGCGTGAATTAAGTGTACAAAAGATGTGCACTTTTGGTTAGACCTAAATACGATAGGACTTTTATGATCAGTAAATTTAACTTGATGGCTTTGTTGGTGGCGACCATGGCCTTATCTGCTTGCGCTAGTTCTGAGGAGGAGCGTGCAGCAAGTGATAACTGCGCTGTTTCTAATCATCGCATTATTCAGAGTAATGCGCAGGTTGGTCCCGGTCCTGGAAATTTTTTAAATCGTCATCGCCAGGATAGCGTGGCAGACCGCGAACGAGAGCGTGCTCGCCGCCTAAAATGCGGTCAGTATTAAGCTATTTGGTGCCGGCAAGTACTTGCTCAACCCCTTTGTTAGCAAGGGCGTCGGCCCGTTCATTACCCATATCACCGCTGTGCCCTTTAACCCAATGCCATTGTATTTGATGGCGTTCACACTGCGCCAGGAGCTGCAACCATAGATCCTTGTTTTGTACAGGTTTGTTATTAGCCGTTTTCCAGCCTCTTTTGATCCAAGCCGGCAGCCATTCATTTAGTCCTTTTTTTACGTATTGCGAGTCAACATAAAGTTCAAGCGACCAAGGTTGTTTGAAGAACTCCAAGGCTTTAATCACCGCCATCATCTCCATGCGATTGTTGGTCGTCTGCAATTCACCTCCGAATAACTCCATTTCTCTACCAGCGTGTGCGGGGTCTTTGTACTTCATATAGATGCCCCAACCGCCAGGGCCGGGATTGCCTTTGCAGGCGCCATCGGTCCAGATTTGCACAATGGCTTGTTTTGACATAATGACCTCGTTTAAAACTTGTTCTTGGTTGCTACTATCGCTGGCTTGAGTGCCTTTTTTGGTTTTTTGAAGTTGACTGCGCCCACTAAGTTTGGATTGGCATGACGCTTAATAGCGGATACATAGAATACTGCACCGGCTAAGGGCCACCAACGGTTACCCGCTTTGTTCATAAAAGCAAACTTGCTTAACCAACGGCTACTCATTAAGGCGGGTTCATAGCAAGCTAATTGGCCCCGATCAATTTCAAAGGACAGTAATTGTAGCCAATCCTTGGTCTTTTGTAGTGAAATTTGCTGTTTATTAGGCACAGGCAGGTAGGGAAAACGCGAGAATCGGTTGCGTAGCCCCCAAAGACTGTAAGGATTAAAGCCAAAAATTAATAAGCGCCCTTCATGTAGCAGTATTCGCTCAACCTCGCGTAACAGCTGATGTGGCTGGGCATAGCAGTCTAAGGTAAAGGGCAGGATCACCAGATCCACCGATTCGTTCTCATAGTTTAAGTGCAGCTGATTAGCATCCTCAGGGCTTTTGTTAGCGCTATCGCTTGGTGGAATATCTTTGCGTTGGTAGTAAATAGCCTCAAGTTCATTCTGGTAGGGCAGATCCTCAGTGCTTATAGACTCCTCATCTGTATCAGTCGGTGCCGGATTGCGATGGTTTAAATCATCTTGGGTTAGAATAACCTTGGTTCGAATGCGGTTTTTACGCATCAGGTCGTAGTCCGGCAAGCCTAGTTGCAAGGCACTATAGCCGAATACATTGGCTAGTAAGTCATCAGCCTTGGCTTCCATCCAGTCGGCGACTAATTGACCCATGGGGGTGCTTAGCCACTCATCAAGCGAGATTTGGTGGAGATTACGGTTCTGCACATTCGTCTTCAAAATTAAGCTATCAGGAGGGGAGCTATGAATAACATCGAGATTTATCCAATACCCGCATTTAATGATAATTATATATGGATTATGCGCCAAGGGGATACGGCAGCAGTGGTGGACCCAGGTCAAGCGGCACCGGTGCTGCGTGAGTTGGAGTCCAAGGGCTTAACGCTAAAGGCGATTTTGATTACCCATCACCATGATGACCATACCGGTGGGGTGCGAGCATTAGTCGATAAATATGGAGCGGATGTTTATGGTCCGGCCTTTGAAAGTCGGCCCATACCCGCACTGAGTCATGAGCTAAAGGAGGGCGATCGCGTTCAAATAAAGGGCATCGATACGGAGCTGCAGGTACTCGAGGTGCCGGGCCATACCCTAGGACATATTGCTTATACAGGCACCATCAATGCACAGCAGCCGGTGCTATTCTGTGGCGACACTTTATTTTCCTGTGGTTGTGGCAGAATATTTGAAGGAGATTCTAGATTAATGCTGCAAAGTATTGATAAATTTATCAATTTGCCGCAAAATACTAGTATATATTGTGCCCATGAATATACTCTGAGTAATATTGATTGGGCCTTACAGGTTGAGCCTGCCAATCAGGCCTTATTGGCTTGGCAGCGGCGGGCTCGTGAGCTTAGAGCACAGGATTTACCCACCTTACCGACCACGATTGCGGAGGAGAGGGCGACGAATCCCTTTATGCGCGTGCGTGAGCAGTCCGTGATTGCGGCGGCCGAGTCCTATGCCGGCACGACCTTAGATGGGCCTGCGGCGGTTTTTGGCACCTTACGTGAGTGGAAAAATCATTCATAGCTTATTTAGCTCGTGTAGTGATAGATGATTTTTTTGAGTTGATGCGCTCGTAAAGCAGTTTTTTTGCTTTATAATGCATAGCAATTTTTTGATTCATCTCTTAGATCAAATTTAAAAAGCAAGGTCTTCTGATTATGAGATTATTAGTTTACGCTTTGTTAGCAACGACTGCGATTATCAGTGGTTGCTCGTCTACGGGCGGAAACCTCAAGAGTAATACAGCAGCTACTTCCAAACACTATAACAACGTATGGGATAGGATTCGCGCCGGTTACGCAATGCCTGATCTGAGAGACAGTCGGGTAGATTATTGGGTTAACTACTACACAAAGCGCCCTGGCTCGGTGCAAACCATGGCCAATCGCTCGGCGAAGTATATTTACTATGTCACTACCGAGCTACAAAAGCGTGGTATGCCGACCGAATTGGCGCTCTTGCCATTTGTCGAGAGTGCGTATAACACCACGGCACTGTCGCGGGTCAAGGCATCCGGTTTGTGGCAGTTTATGCCAGCCACCGGTACTGATTTTAATTTGACACAAAATTGGTGGCGTGACGATCGCCGTGATCCGGTGAGTTCAACGCAAGCGGCCATTAATTACTTGGCTTATTTATATAATTTCCAGGGTAATGACTGGCATTTAGCCTTAGCTTCTTATAACTGGGGGCAGGGCTCGGTCAAGCGGGCCCGCGATCGTAATGCAGCTCAGGGTCGAGGTACAGATTATCTCTCGCTTAACATGCCACAAGAAACGCGTGACTATGTACCTAAGTTGATGGCGTTTAAGCGTATTATTAGTCAGCCTGCGAAGTACGGCATCACCTTGCCGCACGTGCCAGATCAGCCTTACTTTGAAGAGGTCAATAAGACTGTTGATATTGACATTGAAGTAGCCGCTAAGCTAGCCGGTATGTCCTTGAGTGAGTTCAAGGAGATGAATCCACAATTCCATCGGCCGGTGATTTTAGCTGAGCATGGTCAACGTATTCTGATTCCCAAGGCCAATGTCGCTTCTTATAAAAAGAACCTAGCGAATTACAAGGGTAATTTGGCCTCTTATTCAGGTTATACACCTAGATCGGGTGAGGCTTTGGCCGATATTGCACAGCGTTTAGGCGTGGATTTAGCCTTATTAAAGCAATTAAATGGTTACACGGCTAAGCAAACCGTTGCTATCAATAGCCGCACCTTGATGGTGCCTCGGGGTAGTGGTATTTCACCTAGCGCTTCGCCCTCAGGTATTCGTGCTACGCCGCCAGCGCCTGTGCAACAGCCTATGCCTGCTGCCAGTGCTGGTCCTGATATGATGCTAGCTTTAATTGAGCGCACTCGATTGCCGGCCTCCGCAGTTAATCCTCCGCCAGCAGCGACGCCTGCTTTAGCGCAACAGCGCGTACCAGCACCTGCGCCTGCCGCACGTCCTGCATCAACGACACCACGAGCGACTTCGGCAGCATTGGTGGCTAGCAATTCGAGCCCCGCGTCAGCTAGTGGCACGGTGGATCCATTAGCCGATTTAATTCGTGCCGATGGTTCTATGGCGACTGCGGTGCCAGCGCTTGCGGCTAATCGTCCGCAGGCTACATCTTCAAGCAGTGCAGCGAGTGTCACTACCACTGCTGCCCTTAGTGAACAGCCGACAGCGATGCTGCCTAATGTTGGTGCTAATCAATCTCTGGCGGCGAGAGCAGCCTCCACTGTTCAGCGTAGCGGTCCAGTGGCTCAGCGTGTGAGTTGGGGTAGTGAACCGACAAGTAGTGCACCAAGAGTGCGTACGGCTGCTTACCAGCCGCCAGCTGTGCCAGCGGCGCCTACGGTTGCACGTAATCCAGCTAGCCACCGTGTGGCTAAGGGTGAGACGCTGTATTCATTAGCCCGTCAATACCACACCACGGTTAATGACTTAGCTGCACTTAATAACATCACCGTGGATGGTTTAAAAGCGGGTATGGTCTTAAGACTACCAAACTCGGGTGCTGAGGGTTAGTCTTAGCTAGCGCCAATAAATTTACTTGCCTAAGCCCTAGTCGGGTTTAGGCATTCCTTATTTGTAAAAAGCAGTTATAATTAATTGATTGTAAATAACGAAAAAATTACGGGAAAATTCATGGGTTTTTTAGCGAATAAACGAATTGTATTGACCGGTTTGATTTCAAATCGTTCGATTGCCTACGGTATTGCCAAAGCGTGTCATGAACAGGGTGCTGAATTAGCATTTACCTATGTTGGAGAGCGTTTTGAGGGTCGGGTCAAGGAATTTGCTGAGGAGTTTGGCAGCAATATCGTGGTGCCCTGTGATGTTTCTTCCGATGAAAGCATTACGAACTGTGTTAAGGCGATCGGCGAGCATTGGGCTGATGGGATTGATGGTGTGGTGCACTCTATCGGTTTTGCCCCACGGGAGTCAATTGCTGGTAATTTTTTAGATGGCTATAACCGTGAAAACTTCCGTTCCGCACATGATATTTCCGCTTATAGTTTTGCGGCCTTGGCCAAGGAGTTTTTACCTTTAGTTGAAAAGCGTCAGGGTAACTTTCTCACCCTAACCTACCTAGGTGCTGAGCGTGCGATCACCCATTACAATATGATGGGTTTAGCTAAGGCATCGCTAGAGGCAAGTGTGCGCTATTTAGCGAAAGCCGTCGGTGAAAAGGGTATCCGTGTTAATGGTATCTCTGCAGGTCCGATTAAAACCTTAGCCGCTGCCGGGATTAAGGACTTTAACTATATCTTTAATTTTGTTGAGCAGCACGCACCGCTTAAGCGCGGTGTCAATATTGACGACGTGGGCAAGTCCGCTGCTTTCCTCTTGTCTGATTTAGCCTCCGGCATCACTGGTGAAATTCTCCACGTGGATGCCGGCTTTAACGCTGTGGTGTCCGGTCTTTAATTGCATGTTTAGGGTCTAGCTAGCGTATTTGCCTAGACCCTTTTTATTTTGTAGCGGTATAGAGATGCGTCAAATCGTTTTGGATACGGAAACCACGGGCATGGATGCTCACCAGGGTGACCGTATCATTGAAATCGGTTGTATTGAGTTAGTTAATCGTGAGCCGACTGGGAATAATCTACATTTATACTTCAATCCCGAGCGCGAGTCGGATCCGGGTGCGTTGGCGGTGCATGGTTTAACCACTGAGTTTTTAAGCCAGTTTAATACATTCGAACAGCATGCGCAGGAGATTGCAGACTATCTGAGTGGGGCGGAGTTATTAATTCATAATGCAGCCTTTGACGTGGGCTTTTTAAATGCGGAATTTGCTCGCTATCAGATCCCAGCGCTTGAGGAGATTGCTGCCAAAATTACTGACACTTTAGCCTTGGCGCGCGCTAAGTTTCCCGGTCAGCGTAATAGCTTGGATGCACTTTGTGATCGCTTAGGCGTTTCTAATGAGCATCGAGTATTGCATGGTGCATTACTGGATGCGGAGCTGCTTGCTGATGTCTGGTTAGCCATGACACGTGAGCAGTTCGGCTTACTTGATTCCTTGCAGGACGACCCGCAAGTATCAACACCGACTGAGGTGGTGGCCGCTAGCGCTTTAATCGGCACTTTCAATCTGCCGGTGATTAGCGCCGATGCCGCGGAACTGGCCGAGCATGCTGCCTATGTGGAGGTGCTGGACAAAGCAGTCGATGGTGAGTCGCTGTGGCATCGCTGTAAGTAGCTGAGCCGTCGCAGGTATTGCTCAATCTGCTTGCGCTAATCATGCAGCTTATGGGCATCATCATGATTTAGTCGTAGCGGTATTTAAATGAGCTTAATATAATTTTTTAGCACAAAAAATACTTTAATTATTTCTTTAATTCATAATGAAGATGTTTATAATAAGAGTATAAACTTATTTTTTAAGGCAAATTGTTTATGAGTCAAACATCCTTTACACAGCTTAACGAGGACTATGCTGTAGCTCCTCAATTGACCCCGGATGAGGTGCGTGCTGCCGCTCAGCAGGGTTTTAAATCCTTATTGATTAATCGCCCTGATGGTGAGGGTGGGCCCGAGCAGCCTACCTCGCAGGAGATGATTAGCTTGGCAGAGAGTTTGGGCATGACAGCGGTTTATTTGCCTATTATCAGCGGCGGACCGACCGAGGCTGATATCGAGGAGTTTGCAATAGTGATTGAAACATTGCCTAAGCCTGTGTTAGCCTACTGTCGTAGCGGCAACCGTAGTGCAACCACTTATGCCTTGGCAGCAGCTAGAGAATCTTAACAAGGAGATATTTTATGTATAAAAAGATTTTATTACCCATTGACGGTTCAGATATTTCTTCTCAAACAGCAAATTCCGGTATTTCATTTGCTCGTCAAATCGGTGCGGAAATCGTTGTATTAAACGTGACTCAGCCATTTTCCACTTTAGTCGGTTTTGACGGTGTGGCTGCATCTTATGCTATTTCTGACGCGGATTATGAAGAGGCTGCACGTAAGGAAGCTGAGGAGTACTTACAGCCTGTGATGGATCGTGCTGCAACTGCCGGTGTCAAAGCAACTTCTGCGATTGTTTCTAACTACAATGTCGCTGACGGTGTGGTTGAGGCGGCTAAAGAGCATGGTTGTGATTTAATTTACATCGCTACCCACGGTCGTAGCGGCTTATCTCGCTTACTTTTAGGTAGCGTGACCACTAAAGTGATTCAGTTGGCGCCGGTATCTGTACTTGTGTACCGTTTAGAGGGTTCTAACGAGTAATTGCGTTTTGAACATCTCAAAATAAAACCCATGATTTTGTATCATGGGTTTTTCTATGCGCACGATATTCGTGCATTGCATGGTTTTACAGTCTATTTAAGCACTATATAAACCTAAGCGTTTAAACAGTTCCTGATCCTTTTCTCTTTGCGGATTGGCGGTGGTAAGCAGGCAATCCCCGTAGAAAATCGAGTTGGCCCCGGCCATAAAGCAAAGTGCTTGAGTACCGTCATCCATTTGCTCACGCCCTGCGGAGAGTCGCACTTTGGATTGTGGCATTAAAATACGCGCAATGGCAATGGTGCGAATAAACTCAAAGGGATCCAGGTCCTCTTCATCGGCTAATGGCGTACCGGCTACCTTGACGAGATGGTTGATAGGCACGGATTGGGGTGGTGGATTCATATTTGCCAACTCAGCCAGTAAACCGGCGCGTTCACGACGTGATTCGCCTAAGCCTACAATACCACCACAGCAAACATTAATTCCGGCATTACGCACCCGTTCAAGCGTGTCCAGACGATCCTGATAGGTACGGGTGGTGATGATGCTGCCATAGAACTCCGGCGCAGTATCGATATTATGGTTATAGTAATCAAGGCCGGCTTCTTTAAGCTGCTCGGCTTGACCGTCTTTGAGCATGCCGAGGGTCACGCAGGTCTCCATACCGAGGGCTTTGACCTGGCGCACCATTTCGCTCACTACTTCGATTTGGTATTGCTTAGGGCCGCGCCAAGCGGCACCCATACAAAAACGTGATGCGCCTTGCTCCTTAGCGGTTTTAGCGGCTTTAACCACCTCCTCAACGGCCATCAGCTTTTCTTTTTCAACATCGGTATTGTAGCGCGATGATTGAGGGCAATAGCTGCAATCCTCCGGGCAACCGCCGGTTTTAATTGATAGCAGCGTCGATAACTGCACCTCACCGACTTTATGAAACTGACGGTGTACGCTTTGGGCTTGGAACAGTAGTTCCATAAAAGGTAATTCAAACAGCTCAATGACCTGATTCACGGTCCATTTTTGAGTTTGCAGCTCGGCAATCGTAGCAGTGCGCGATAAAGTAATAGTATCCATGTATGTCTCCAATTAAACTGCTAATGATATTATTACCTTATAGCAAACTTTACAAATGCTTTTGTTGTGATTTTGCTGTTAGTTAAGTGAAGTTAGCAGAAGATAGCGAGATCTCAAAATTTTTTTAAAAGCGCGGTTTTAGCAGTTGATTTTTACCCTTTTTTCAGTGTAATTTGATGAAAATGCATTTATATCGGAGTTTTTATGCAAAAAGAAACGGTGACCTTAATCGGCTCTACACCCGGTACTTCTTATCAGCTGACAGCCTTGCATTTCGGTCCTGATAATGGCAAAAAAGTTTATATGCAAGCCAGTATCCATGGCGATGAATTACCCGGTTCTTTGGTGGCGTATTATTTACATCAAGCCTTACTGAAATTGGAACAGGAAGATCGTTTAGACGCACGTATTGTTTTAGTACCTTTCTGTAATCCAATCGGTTTAGGGCAGATGCTGAATTATCAGCATATCGGTCGTTTTCATTTTGCCGGCGCACAAAATTTTAATCGTTTAATCAAGCCCCATTTTGATCTTTTCCCAAAACTGATAGATGTGATTGAGCGTGAGGGTATTGTTTGGTCTGAGAGCGCCGCTGATAATACCAAGCTGCTACGTCGTTATTTAAAGCAAATGATTGACGATATAGCGGTGATTACCGCCACGGACTCAATGCATAAGACTTTATTATCTTGGGCTTGTGATGCGGATATTGTATTGGATTTACATTGTGATAATCACGCCGTTTTACATATGTATGGCTGCCCCGAGTCTTGGCATCGACTGGAGCCCTTAGCGCGTTATTTGGGTAGTGAGTGTCAATTACTGTCTGAGGATTCGGGAAGTAATTCTTTTGATGAGGTGTTGTACTCAATCTGGCCGCGTTTACGTAACCACTTCCCTGAGGTGCCGTTGGAATTGGCTTGTATCGGTAGTACTGTCGAGTTTAGAGGGGAGTATGAGCTGTCTCATGACTTAGCCTCTAAAGATGCAGAAGCGATTATACAGTACTTAAATCATCAGTCTTATTTACGTTTGCCGGAGGAGCGTTGTCTCGACTTGCCGGCTATGGTGCGTGAACCGCATCCGCTCGGCGGTCTTTGCTATATCGATGCACCGACTTCAGGTATTGCCGTCTATCTGGTGCAGCCCGGTGATTGGGTAGAGGCGGGCCAAGCCATTGTGGATATTGTTGATCCTATTAGTCTGGCTAAAACCACCGTAAGAAGTCCTGCTGATGGGGTGGTTTTTGCGCATAGTGGTCAGCGACTTGCCCGACCGGAGCGTAAGCTTATGAGCATTTCCAGTCCGGTAGAGCAGGGTAATTCCGGGCTATCGCCTTAGTAGCGTCGCTTAGTGTGTTGCGCGTGCCGTTGCTTTTTTATAGGCTCTGTAGCTACTACCGGTAAAGATAATAACCGCTATCCAAACCAGTACATAGGCCACAAAGCGCATACCGTCAAAGGGCTCTTTGAAAATTAACAGACCGATAAGAAATTGCATGGTCGGATTAATGTAGAGCAAGATACCCAAGGTATTGAGACGGATCCTTTTAGCGGCGGCACCGAAAAACAGCAGAGGAAAGCCGGTGATAAAGCCGGTGCCGATAATTAATAAAATGATATTTATCGGTAAATCTGAAAAGTGGAATTCCCCGATGCTATTTAAATAGATTAAATAGCTCAGCGCAAATGGCAGCAAAAACAGCGTTTCGATCGCAAATCCCGGAATCAGAGGTAGTACTGCCTGCTTACGCAATAAGCTGTATAAGCTCCATGAACCACTGATAATTAAGGCAATCCATGGGATATGTCCGGCCAGTATCTATAACCATAGCACACCGGCTAAAGCAAGTACCACGGCAAAACTTTGGGCTCGGTTAATTCTTTCACCGATAAAGATTCTGGCCAAGGCGATACTCATAAGGGGCGACATAAAATAGCCTAGACTCGCCTCTATCACGCGATTGATGGATACTCCGTAAATATAGGATAACCAATTAAGGCCTAAAGCCATTGAGGCCAAAAAGATAAATGCCACCATTTTGGGCTGCTTAAATAGCGCTACCAAGTCCTTTTGCTGTCTGCTGATAAAAAGCAATAACACCGCAACAACCGAAGCCCACAGCACGCGATGCCCCATTAATTGAGCAGCGGATAAGCCTTGATTGGAAAGTAGCGACCAATAAATTGGAAAGAGCCCCCAAGTGCAGTAGCACATCAGGGCATAAAGAACCCCGCGCCGTGTTTCACGGCGCTGTGTGAAGGGATCGGACGGGGGCTGTGCAAATGAGGCTTTAGACATAGCGACACCGATTAGCACTCAAGAAGCCAGTGTTGTAACGCAGCAATGGTTTTAATATCCTCAATCTCTTTATTGCGTAGTGCCTGCAACGCTTCTTCTCGCGTGTACAGTACGGTATCGACCACCTCGCCCTCATCGGGCTTAAGCTCACTATTCATTTTAAGACCATAGGCGCGATATAAGTACATATATTCATCACAAAAGCCCGGTGCGGTGTAAAAATTGTGAATCAGTTCAAGTCTGCTGGCCGTATAAGGTGTTTCTTCAGCCAGTTCACGCGCAGCTGTTTGCTCCGCAGTCTCTGACGCATCGCCGTCCATCTTGCCCGCCGGTACTTCCAACAAAGGCTTATCCGTCGGATAACGGAACTGGCGCACTAAAACGACTTTATCCTCATCCGTTACCGCCAATATCGCCACACAGGGGCAATGACGGACAACTTCACGTGTCGTTTGCTGACCGTTTGCTAAGGCGATGGTGTCAACATAAACCTGAATGATTTGACCATCGTAAATTTCCTTACTGCTGACTTTAGATTCTTGAAGGTGAGCAAATTCTGACATTATTGGATCCTGGTGAAAAAATAATTAGCTTAATTGCGAACTTTGCTTTTTTTGGCAACGGTATACTGTCTATAGGAGCTGAAACAAAACACAATAACCGCCAACCATACTAAAAGGTAGCCGAAAAAGCGAGTAATATCAAAGGCTTCATGCAAAATAAATAAGCCGATTAAAAACTGGATGGTTGGTGATATATACTGCAAAATGCTGATTGTGCCTAAACTGCTTCGTTTCACCGCAGCGGCAAAAAGCAGTAGTGGCAAGCCCGTGACCACACCGGTAGTCATTATAATGCCTAATTGCAGTGGCGATAAGCTGCTGAAAACGAGCGTTTGCTGTTCATGCAGCCACCACAAATAGACTAAGGCAAAGGGCAGCATGAGCAGTGTTTCAAGGGCAAAGCCCGGCACCACGGGCAGACTGGCTTTTTTTCTTAAAAGGCTATAAATACCCCAAGTGCTACTCAATACCAAAGCAATCCACGGAATATCACCGCTTAATATCGCCAACCATAATACGCCCAGAGCGGCCAGTATCAAAGCCAGGAACTGGCTACTGTTAATACGTTCACCGATAAAGACTCGGGCTAAAAAGATACTGAATAAGGGCGACATAAAATAGCCTAAACTGGTATCTAATACACGATTAATCGAGACGCCGTAGATATAGCTGAGCCAATTAAAGGACAAAATAAAGGAGGACAGCGCAAAGAGTAGCAAGACTTTAGCATTAGTGACTGCGCTCAGTAGTGTTTTTGTTTGTCTGAATAGCAATACCAGAATAATGGCAAAGACCGATGACCATACGATCCGTTGGGCCAGAATTTGATCGGCACTTAGACCAAAGCTTCCGATGACTCCCCAATAGAGCGGGAAGCTACCCCAGAAAAGATAGCAGCTCAGTGCCAGAGTGATCCCTAGTTGCGTATCTAAAATTAGGGAATGACTCGATTTTTTATGCATTTTAGATAAATATTAAAGAATAGGGGAAAGTAGTCGTGCTGAAGCCTGTATCAACCGTTCGTATAAAGGCAGCTTGATGAGCTTAACCTCTTCGGAGTGTGCTAAGCAATGATAAAACTCCTCGCTTAGACTCTGATTAATTTGCTCACCATAGCTGACCACAGATAGCTCAAAGTTCAAATAAAAGCTTCGGTAATCAAAGTTGGTACTGCCTATAAAGCTGATATCATCATCGACAATCAATGTTTTGGTATGCAGCATACGAGGCATATAAGTATATACCTTAATACCACAGTTAATCAGATCTTTATACCAAGATTGTGCCGCTTTACCGACAATATAGGTATCGGTTTTTTTGGGTACTAAAACCCTCACGTCTACACCTCTGAGAGCAGCTGAAGTCAGTGCAAAAAGTGCTGATTGATCCGGTACCAAATAGGGGGTGGTGAGATAAATACGATTCTGAGCTTGGTGCATGGCTTCAACCATCACACGTAGAATAGGGGCTAAATCACTGTCCGGTCCTGAGGGGATAAGTTGCATGGATAGTGGTGGTACTTTAATCTCATCGCTGATGATTTGTACCTGTTCATTACTTTTTTTCAGTCGCTGGTCACTTTTTTCTTTAAGAAAGTGAATCAGATTCTCATCACCGCGATTAGCGTAGTACCAATCCTCTACAAAAACGGTCTGAAACCAATCCACGATGGGCCCCTCAAAGCGCATATGCACATCATGATAGGCCTCGGGATCAATGCGTAAATCCTGTGTATCAGAGATATTAACGCCACCGGCAAAAGCAATTCTACCGTCACAAATGACGATTTTCCGGTGATTTCTGAAATTAATCAGCGAGGAGGAGCTACCGAGACCGAGCCGATGGAAATAGTTTAAATGACCGCCGAGCTTTTCAAATTCCCTCATAAAGCGGCGACTTAAGCGCAGTGAGCCCATACCGTCAACCAGTAAAAAGACCTTTAGGCCCTCTTGAATTTTTTTAATAAGTAAATTGCGTAATGCAGTACCGGTTTGATCGGGGCTGTAAATATAGTATTCGAGTAGTACATAGTCTTTAGCCTCTTCAATGGCTTTGAAAATAGCTTTATAAGTTGCCTCACCACCGGAATAAATTTCATAATCGGTGGTATAGGTGGGTGGCATATTGGTGGTTTCTCGAATCAGATTGACGATGGGGGCGAATTTATCGTCCAGTGCAGTAAATTCAAGCTTGTCAGCCCATATTTTTTGTTGACGTCTGACAAATAGTCGTTTTTGGTGGCGATTCATTCTTTGCTTTTCGATTTTGCGCGGCCCGAAAAAATGATAGATCAATAAGCCGGCAAAGGGGATAAAGCTAAGTGATAGAATCCAAGCGATGGAAGAAATGGGATTGCGCTGTTGTAATAGAATAGTGCAGACTAAAAGCACCAGATACAAGACCCAAAATGCAAGCAGCACGCTCTGCCAATGTTCAAAAAACCATTCGATCATAACGCCAATTGTGAAGAAGGTTGAGGCTTTAGCTATGATAAGGCATTTAGTAAAACTTAGTGCTGATTCCCGTAAAAGAAATAATTAGAAACATGTTTGCCTGCGAAAACTATCGAATTAAATTGACATCAAGCTGACTCAAAATTTCACGACATAAGTAAAAACTTTGATATATCAATTGGTTATAAGAAAGTCAGATTTATTGATTAGCTCAACTTCGGATAATGGCTTAATCTATTTTTTCAAGCATTGATTATGTTTGAAAAATATATGGATGTATAAGTTAAATATGACATATCTATATATTTAATTATAAATTTAAAATAAATATTCGAGAGTTGAGGATAGACAATGAAATTCAAAAAACTATATCAAGGCGCTTTGCTTTTTGCTGTATGCTCGGCAACTGCCGTTGCCGGAGACTTCAAAGTCACTTTATTAGGCACCGGTGTGCCGAATCCCAGAATAGAGCGCTTTAGTCAAAGTACCTTAATCGAGGCCGGTTCACAAAAATTGATTTTTGATATCGGTCGAGGTACGGCAGTTAGACTTTGGCAGGCCAAAGTTCCTATGGGTAAGATTGATGCGCACTTTATTACGCACTTTCACTCGGATCATACGAGTGGGATTCCGGATTTATGGTTAACCGGTTGGTTACGTCCACAATACGGTCAAAGAACACAAGCCTTTAAAATTTATGGCCCTCAGGGCGTAAAAAAATTGATGGACGGCTTACAAATGGCCTACGAGGATGATATAAAAATCAGACTTGAAGACGAGAAAAATCCGCCTGAAGGCATTGCTGTTGAAGCTTATGAGTTTGAAACGCCGACACCCGGCAATCCTGTCGTCGTCTATGAGAAAGACGGCGTTAAAGTAACGAGCTTTGAAGTCGATCATGGTGATGTCATTAAACCGTCCTTGGGTTATCGCATTGATTACGATGGCAGAAGCGTGGTTATTTCAGGCGACACTCGATTTAATGAAGAGGTGATCACTCAATCTAAAGGGGTGGATTTGTTGATTCATGAGGTTGCGGCTATTAAACCTGAGCTGTTAAAGCAGTCTGATGCGTTTCAGAGAATTTTTGCCCATCATGTCTCTCCGGAACAGGCAGGTGAGGTGTTTGAACGTGCTAAGCCTAAGCTTGCGGTATATAGCCATATTGCTCGATACGACAGCAAAGAAATCTCAGCGCCGACCGATGAGGACATTATTAACGAAACGCGTAGTACTTACGAAGGACCGTTAGTCGTGGGTACAGATTTAATGCAGTTTGATATCGGTACCAAGGGTATCTCAATCAGTATAGCGAATAAATAATGATTAGCATTTTTAAGTGTAAAGTGGATTAAATCATCAGAGCTTCAATCCCTGTTATTGAAGCTCTGCCGTTTAAAAGTCACTAGTAAATCAGTTCCGGCCCCAGTGGTACCACACCGCTGGGATTCAGTTGTTTATGGCTGCCATAGTAGTGATGCTTGATATGGTGCATATTGACAGTATTGGCAATTTTTGGGTTAAGCATCATGTGCTCCACAAATCGATGCAGATTCGGGTAGTCTTGGATGCGCTTTTTATTACACTTAAAGTGACCGAAGTAGACCGAATCAAAGCGGATAAGTGTAGTAAAGAGTCGAATATCTGCTTCGGTTAATTGATTACCGATTAAAAATTCCTGCGCTTCCAGTTCTTCATTTAAAAAATCCAAGGTCTCAAATAAAGGCACAAAAGCCTCTTCATAGGCAGTTTGAGTCGTTGCAAAACCGCATTTATATACACCGTTATTAAGAGTGTGATAGACGCGTTCATTAATCTCATCGATTTCGCCGCGCAGTGGGGTCGGATAAAAATCACCGGGTAAAGCGCCCAACTCATCAAAGGCTTCATTAAATATGCGGATAATTTCAGAGGATTCGTTATTGACGATTTTCTTTTCTTTTTTATCAAATAGCACAGGTACGGTGACTTTACCTGTCATATCGGGTTTAGCCAAACTGTAGATCTGATGTAGATATTCGGCATTTATGACCGGATCGGGAATAACACCTTCTCCCTCTTGGAAACCCCAGCTTTGATCCCCCATATGCCAATGCACCACTGATAGGCTAATCATATCCTCTAAACCTTTAAGCGCTCGAACAATCAAGGTGCGATGAGCCCAAGGACAGGCCAAGCTGACATAGAGATGATAACGCCCTTTTTCGGCAGGATAGGCCTTTTGACCATCAGGGCCCGGGCTGCCATCAGCCGTAATCCAATCTCTAAAGAAAGAATCTGGACGTACAAACTTACCGTCTTCTTTATTTTTGATCAGATCATCGACTTGCCAAGTGCCGTTAACTAAAATACCCATGATTGTTCCTTGAAAAATATTATGCGATAGCTTAGTTATAGCAAATATTGTTGATGCTGAGGAGGGGTATTTATCGAATAGTTTGTTTCAGTAAATGAAATAATAGCTTTAAAATAAAAACGTATGAGCTTCTTGTAGAGCGGCTCATACGTTTATACGGAGATATGTCAATTATTAAGCGTTTACAGCAAACCGACTGTTAGTACCGGGAAAATGACTAATAAACACACAATAATTGAAACGGTGATTAAAAACGGCATCATGGCCCCGAAAAGCTTACCCGGTTTTATGCCGGTCAGTGAGGATGCTACAAATAGACCCGTTCCTACAGGGGGCGTTAAGAGTCCAAGCACCAAAACGATACAAACAATAACACCGAAATGATAGGTGTCGATACCGTAGTTTTGGGTAGCAATCGGCAGCAAAATAGGTACGACCAGAATTAATGCGGCGATACCGTCTAAAACCGTCCCTAAAGCCATGAGTAAAAGGGTGACTAGGAATAAAAATACAATTGGATTAGTGGTTGTGCCGGTAATCCATTGTGCAACCTTGTCAGGGATCTGTTCAAAAGTAATTGTCCACCCGAAAACTCCGGCCGCAGCCACTAAAAAAACTACCATTGCCGTGCTGATAACAGTTCGTTCCAATAGCTTGGTCAGCGAAGATAGGCGCAGTTCTTTATAAACAAAAATCCCTACCAATAGAGCAATCAGGCAGGCAATACCGGCAGATTCAGTCGGTGTCGTAAAGCCCAATAAAATGCCTAAAATAATAACCACCGGAATAGCTAAGGCCGGTAAGGCGCGAACAATCGCTTTAAGCGCTTCTTCTTTATTTAACCATTGTCCCTTAGGGTATGGATTTTTTAAGCCCAAGAAGAAAATAGCGAGTAATAACCCGGTACCCAATAAAGTACCCGGAATAATACCGGAAATAAACATATCACCGATTGAGACTTGGGCCAGTACCCCGAAGATCACAAACATCATTGAAGGTGGGATAATCGCTCCTAAAATTCCGCTCACCGCTGTCAAAGAAGTAGCAAAGGTTTTGTTATAACCGTCTTTCTCCATTTCCGGGACAATGGCTTGAGCCATGATGGCAATTTGAGCAACGGCAGAGCCTAAAATTGCAGCCATCATCATATTAGCTAAGAGATTAATATATGCCAGTCCTCCACGCACACCGCCAAAAAATACCCGGGCAAATTGGATTAAGCGCTTGGTGAGACCACCCTCATTCATTAGTTCACCGACAAAAATAAAGAGCGGTATTGCCAATAAACCGTAGTTATCTATGGAGTTAAACAGCTGCGAGCCGAAGGACTCAAACAGTACTGCGTTATCGGAGCTCCAGATATAGTAAATAGCTGTAAAAGCCAGTACTAAGCCGATTGGTACGGCTAATGCCATTAGTACAGCAAAAATTAAAAAGATCATGATCTAGGCTCCTTTTGAGCTTCACGTTTTGCGTAATTGCCGCAAGGTGTGGTTAAAATATTGGCTAAGGAATGTATAAAACAAGAAAAACCAAAGTAGGGGATAATTAACCACACTAGGTATTTAGGAATTCCTAAGGTGTTTGTAGTGTCTTGATAAATAAAATTCATTGTTTGCATACTGAATTCTTGCAAGTTAAAGCCTGTCTCAATCAGTACATCGGGTCTATACCAAATCCAACAAAAATACAGTAAAAACAATGAGAAAATTAAAATACTCCAGTCATAAGCGACCTCAAAGTATCGCTTAACCTTGTCAGAGGTGAAATCCTTGACGATGGTGACAGCTATTGCCTGGCGCTTTTGCATAAGTACGGCAGTACCTAAAAAGACTGCCCACACCATGAAAAAAATAGCGGCTTCGTCAATCCAAAAAATTGCCATGTTTGCCGCGCGAGTGAATACATTGATCACAATGAGGGCAGTGACGATGGCAACTAGAATTCCGGCTATCCTCAACTCAGCTTTAGCTAAGATTGAGGAGAGGCATTTAAGGAATTTCATAGATGCTCTCCTCAGGTGTATCTTATTGTTTGATTTGCTCAGAAACAGCTCGTAGGTCTTTTAACAATGGGCTTTGTTTTGACCATTTTTCCTCCCACTGAGCAGTCACTTTTTCAAAGAACTCAGGGCCTACCTCTTTCACCGGTTTGCCGGTGGCCTTAAGTGCATCAGTCCATTCACGTTCTTTTGCACTATAAAGAGCGCCGGTTTCTTGAAGACGTTTGCTCATTAGCTCTTGAATGTTTTTCTTGTCTTCATCACTGAGTGTGTTCCAAACGCGTGCCGAGACTACCCCTACAACCGGCCAAATCATATGGTTGGAAAGTACGGTGGTCTCAGCGATATCATAAAGTTTAAGTCCGACAATAATTTCCAAATCCATATCGGTACCGTCAGCCTGTTTATTGCTCATGGCATCATAAACAGCAGATAAAGGTAGAGAAACCGGCGCTGCACCGATTGCTCGATAAAAGTCCTGTAACGGTGCTTGAGGGGTAATGCGTAATTTTTTACCACGTAAATCATTAATGTTCTCGACCGGATTAACGCTGGAAATCTGTCTTAAACCACCTGTACCGTAGCCGATACCAACCACACCGGTTTTTTGTACTAAATTATCAAGCAGTTTTTGAGCCGGTTCGGAAGCGAGCAACTCAGGGACTTGATCGACATTTTGCACTAAGAACGGAGCAAATAAAATGCCCATTTCCTGATGTCGGTTGGATAGCTCAGCGGCAGTAATAAAGGCCATATCTAAAGCACCTGTTTGTAGTTGCTGCAGCATGGAGGCTTCATTGCCGAGCTGACCGGCCGGGAAAATACTGACACTATGCTCACCATTTGAAGCTTTGGATAAATCCTCACCAAAGCGTTCGGCCGATTGAGCCCAAATATGGCTGGCAGGGGTGATTAAACCTAAGCGGAAGTTTTTAGCTTGAGCCGCTTGCGCAAGGCTTAATGAGCCGATAGTAATGGCTAATGCAGTGATTAGTTTTTTAATTTTCATGATGTCTTCCTCCAAGGGAAATTAGTTTAAGTTGAAAAAGCTTAGTGCGTTTTTATGAAGCATTTTCTGTTTTTGTTGTTCATTAAGATAGGGACTTTGCTCAATTAAGCTGCCAATCGGTTGCTCTCCGAGAGGGAATGGATAATCCGAGCCCATCATAATGTTGTCTTCACCCATGACTTTACAAAGTAAGGCTAAGGCATCTTGGTTAAATACCGCAGCGTCGGTATAAAGACGACTGGCATACTCTGAGGGTGGGCGAGGGCAGTCTTTGCGAACGATATCACGGTGTTTCCAAGCATTGTCGACGCGACCAAGGGTGTAGGCAAAGCTACCGCCACCATGGGCAAAACAAATTTTGGCTTTTTCTGGAATTCGCTCTAAGGCACCCGAAAGGATTAAACTCAGCATGCTTAATTGAGTTTCCGCAGGCATTGCAACCAGCCAAGGCAACATCCATTGCTGCATACGGTCAGGACCGCCCATCATGTCCCATGGGTGAATAAAGACAGGTATATCTTCTTCAGCACAATGGATTAGGAAATCAACTAAATCCGGATGATCTAAATCTTTATTACCAACGTGGTTACCGATTTGTACACCGACACAACCCAGCTGTTTTGCACGGCTTGCCTCTTCACAAGCCATTTGCAGATTCTGTAAAGGCACTTGAGAAAATGCTTTGAGACGTGACGGATGCTGTTGGCAAAACTTAACCGCTTCCTCGTTCATTTTTTGGCACCAATCATGGGCACGATGCTCGTCCCAGCTGTAGCCGAAAAGCACCGGTGTGATACATACAATCTGAGTATCAATACCTTCCTGATCTAACTCTTTGATACGAGCGTCGGGATCCCAGAGTGCGTTATATACCGGTCTGAACTCCTTGCCGTTAAGCATAATCATGCCTTTGCTCGGATCGTTGTCGTCTACTCTTAACCAAGCCGTACGTTCTGCATCAATGGATTCTGCAGTTTCCTGACTGATTAGAGGAAAAAAATGAGAGTGAATATCTATTTTCATGTCGTGGTGTAAATAAGTTTTATTTCAAATGTGGGTGGTGCTGATGCAGCATTTGGTGCCAGACCACATAGTCTTTACCCGGGTGCACGGTGCCGCAATTAGGGCATGTGCGTACCTCATCGTCAGTTGCGTAAAACTGCTCATAAACCGGCGGTAAGTCTTTAACAATACTAGTTAAAGCCATCTCATAGCGTTTAATCAATGTGCCGCATTTTGCGCAACTCCACTGTAAAGCATCATGTTGCTCAGCCGGACGCTTATGCTCAATGACTAGGCAGAGACTGCCGGGATTAGGTCGTTGAGGGCTGTGAATCACATGTGGCGACATTAACCATATATCACCTTCTTTAAGAGTGACTTTTTCATATTTACCTCTATCCCAAATCAGTAGATAAGCCTCCCCTTTGAATTGATAGAAAAACTCTTCTACCGGATCATCGTGAAAGTCTGTTCTTTCATTTGGGCCGCCAACCACCGTCACCATATAGTTGGCGTCTTGCCAAATTTGTTGGTTGCCAACCGGCGGTTTTAGTAGATGTTCATTGTCATCTAACCAACGTTGAAAATTTAACGGGGCACCGAATTTATTAAAGTTCATATTCTGTCTCCTTGAAATATTGAAAGCGCTTTTTTATACAGGTTTATAAGCAATGGCTTTCATTTCGATTAAGAGGTGAGGGTGTGGCAGTTGGTGTACTGCAACGGTTGTCCGGGTTGGTCCTTCATAGTCGAAATACTCGGCCCAGACCTCATTGAAGCCCCCAAAATCATTCATATTTACTAAAAACACGCTGATTTCAGTCAGATCGCTTAAATCGGCACCGGCTTTTTTTAAAATGTTCTGAATGTTATTAATCACAGCACGGGTTTGGGCACGGATATTGAGATTAGTTACCCCCATCTCATCAACTTCCACGCCTTCGAAGCTATTGTCGGGACGACGTGAGCTGGTACCGGAAACGAAAATAAAATCACCGGCACGTTTGTAATGAGGGAAACTGCCACGAGGCTTAGCAAACTCTTTAATTAAACCGTTACTCATCATTAAGCTCCAACATGAAAACAGGCTTTGCCGAGTCCGTTAATATCGATTTCAACAAAGTCACCCTTACTTAGCGCTTCAGCCGGTGTCGCAGCGCCCGCCATTAAAAAGCTACCGGCCGGCAACACTTCTTCACGCTCCGCCAATAAGCGTGAGCATTGAACGACTGAGCGTAACGGATTGCCTAAAATACCTGCTGTGGAGCCACCTTGTCTGACACGACCGTTAATGCTTAAGCCGACATAGGCGTTATTAATTGCATTGAAGTCACGTGACCAGTTGCCGACCACAAAGCTGGACGATGAGCAGTTGTCGGCAACCACATTATTTAAATCAAATTTAAAGTTCTGAAATCTGGAGTCGATGATTTCAAGGGCCGGTGCAACAGCCTCAATATAATCAACCAGTTCCAAGGCAGTTAAATGGCGATCAATGTCTTTTTTAATTAAAAAACATACTTCGGGCTCAACCCGAGGGTGAACGAATTTATCCAGATCAATTTCACTGCCGTCTTCAATTAACATATCTGTGGTTAAAAGACCCCAAATCAAATCATGAACACCCATTTGATCCATTTTGGCGCGGCTGGTAAAGCCCATTTTGATGCCGCAGATAGGGTGTCCGTTTTTAACACGCTCAGCAATGACCAAGCGTTGAATGTCGTAGGCTTCTTTTAAATTAAACGCATTCGCCGGAAACTGTTCAACCGCTTGAGCCTGAGCGGCAGCATCAGCTAATTTTTTAGCAATAGTTTGGTGATCCATTAGGCTTCTTCCTTTTTCTTCAACATATCCAAGCAAACATCTACAATCATGTCTTCCTGACCGCCGACCATGCCGCGACGACCCAATTCAACCAAGATATCGAAAGCAGATAAACCATAACGTTCTGCCGCTGCTTCACTGTGACGTAAAAAGCTGGAATAAACACCGGCATAACCCAGTGCCAAGGTTTCACGATCCACTCTGACCGGACGTTCCTGTAGCGGACGTACTAAATCTTCAGCTGCGTCAATTAAGGCTCTAACATCACAACCGTGGTTTAATCCCATACGGTCGACGGCAGCGATAAAGACCTCTAACGGTGCATTGCCGGCACCGGCACCCATACCGGTTAAACTGGCGTCAACACGGTCACAACCATGCTCAACAGCGACAATGCTGTTGGCAACGCCTAAGCCTAAGTTATGATGTGCATGGATACCAATCTGAGTTTCCGGTTTTAAAACATCTCTAAAGGCTTTAACACGATCGGCAATATCGTACATATTCATGGCACCGCCGGAATCCACCACATAAACGGTTTCGGCACCATAGTCTTCCATTTTCTTAGCTTCCAGGGCCAGTTTTTCAGGTGTATTCATATGGCTCATCATAAGAAAGCCAACGGTATCCATACCTAAGTGACGGGCATATTCAATATGCTGTTTGGAAATATCGGCTTCGGTCGAGTGAGTTGCTACGCGCACCACGGTGGCACCGGCATCAAAGGCCGCTTTTAAGTCATGAATCGTACCGATACCGGGTAAAAGCAGGGTAGCGATTTTGGCATTTTTTACCACGCCGGCCACCGCTTCAATCCATTCAAGATCGGTGTGGGCACCAAAGCCGTAGTTAAAGCTTGAACCCTTTAAGCCGTCACCGTGAGCTACTTCAATGCTGTCAACGCCCGCGATATCTAAGGCTTGAGCAATGGCTTTGGCCTGCTCAATACTGTACTGGTGACGAATTGCATGCATGCCGTCTCTGAGGGTTACATCAGAGATATAGATTTTTTTCTGTTTATCAAAACTCATGTTTTTCTCCGATTACTTTGCTAATAGATGACTGGCGATGCGGTCACCGACACTCATCGCTGCGCTGGTCATAATGTCTAAGTTACCGGCGTATTCAGGTAAGTAAAATCCGGCGCCGATCACTTCCAGGAAGATTGATACTTTTTTAATTTCAGTGGCAGTGTTACCCGGAATAACGTCCGCACGATTCAATTTAATATTGTCGAATTGAGGTGCTTGTTTAAGTGAGTAACCCGGTACGTATTGCTGCACTGATTTTTCCATTTCCAGAATAGAGGCCGTGATCGCTTCTTCATCGGCATCTGCTGCAACACAACAGTAGACTGTGTCGCGCATTACTAAAGGCGGTTCGGCCGGATTTAAAATAATAATGGCCTTACCGTTTTCAGCACCGCCTACCTCTACAATTGCTTTGGAAGTGGTTTCGGTAAATTCATCAATATTGGCACGAGTACCCGGACCGGCGGATTTACTGGAAATAGAAGCCACAATCTCGGCATAGTTAACCGGTGTAACACGTGATACCGCATGTACCATCGGAATGGTTGCTTGACCGCCGCAAGTCACCATATTGATATTGGGAGCGCCGATATGCGCATCACTATTTACCGGAGGAATCAGATAAGGGCCGATAGCGGCGGGAGTCAGATCCACAACACGCACACCATGTGCTTGTAGGATCTCATTGTGTTTGTGATGAGCGCCGGCACTGGTCGCGTCGTAAGCGATTTTGATATTTTTAAACTGCGCAGAATTCACCAAGCCGTCGATACCGCTATCAATGGCTTCAATACCACGTGACTTGGCACGACTTAAGCCTTCAGAAGCAGGATCAATACCGACCATCGCAACGACTTCTTGATGTTTGGATTGACGAAGGATTTTGTACATCAGATCGGAACCGATGTTTCCTGAGCCGATAATGGCAACGGCAATTTTTTGATTAGACATAATATTCTCTATTCAATAATTAATGTGACTGAGCCTAAGCCTTCGATGTGGGCTGTTAAAGATTCTTGACGACCCAGATTGACCATAGGACCTAAAGCACCGCTAAGTAAAATATCACCGGCTTTGAGCGGTGTGCCCATAGCAACCATACGGTTGGCTAACCATACGGCGGCATTTAGGGGGTTGCCGAGACAATTCACACCGGCGCCTACAGAGACTTCCAAGCCTTGACGTTCCATATACATGCCGCAGCGACTTAGATCTAACTTACGTAGTGGTACAGGTCGACCACCTAAAACGAAAGCAGCGTAGGAGGCATTGTCGGCTACGGTATCCAGTAGGGAAATTTTCCAGTCGGCAATTCGACTGTCAACGATTTCAATAGCAGCTAAAGCATAGTCAATCGATGAAATAAGGTCGGCAAAGGTGTGATGCTCTTTGTCTAAGTCTTTGGAAAGTACAAAGGCGATCTCTGCTTCGGCCTTAGGTTGAATCCATTGAGAACCGTCCACGACTTCGTGTGTACCATAGGCGCTTTCAGCGAAAATAGAACCATAATCCGGTTGGTCTACACCGAGCTGCTGCTGCACGGCTAAAGAGGTTAAACCAATCTTTTTACCGACGATGCGAGCACCTGCGTCAAGGCGACGTTGTAGATTCAGCTGTTGAATCTCATAAGCAATCTTTAAGGCATCATCATTGCCGGCGATGGCTTTGATTTGCTCAGCGATTGGAGAAATGGCTTGTTTGCTTTTTTCTGCTGTTACTAACTGATCAGCAAGTTCTAATACTGTAGTCATAATTAACCTTATTTCTAAATGCGGATACTGATATTGCTTAGGTTGCTGTAGAACTCCATCGAATGGCGACCGCCTTCACGACCGACTCCGGAGAGTTTATTGCCTCCGAAAGGCGTTCTTAAGTCGCGGGCAAACCAGTGGTTGACCCAGACAATACCGGCGTTGATTTGCGGAGCGACACGATGTGCACGGGAAAGATTGGTGGTCCAAATTACACCGGCTAAGCCATAATTCGTATTATTGGCACGAGCAATGACTTCCTCTTCGGTGTCAAAAGGTGAAAGATGGGTGACCGGTCCGAAAATTTCCTCTTGCATGCAGCGTGCATCATCACTTAAGCCGGTCCAGATGGTTGGTCTAACATAAGCGCCACGGTCTCGGCCATCGCCGAACTCAGGTACAATGCCGCCGGTATGTACAGTTGCTCCCTCTTCAACAGCAAGTTTCATATAGGACAGTACTTTTTCACGGTGACCTTTAGAAACCAGCGGGCCCATATAAACTTGATCGTCTTCAGGCCAACCGACTTTGAGTTGCTCGGTTTTTTCAGTGATTGCCTGCACAAATTTATCGAAGATTGAACGCTGCACAAACACTCTTTCGGAACATAGACAAACCTGTCCGGAGTTGGTAAAACTGGAGCGGATAATACCGTCTACAGCCGCATCAAAATCGGCATCTTCAAAAACAATCGCTGCGTTTTTGCCACCTAGTTCAAAGGACACCGGTTTAACACCCGCTGCCGCCGTTCTCATAATGGTTGAACCGGTACCCGATTCGCCGGTAAAGGTGATGGCATCAATCGCGGGGTTTTCTGTGAGGAAAGCACCGGCAGAGTCTTTACCAAAACCATGTAAAACATTAAATACACCGGGTGGCACGCCGGCCTCATCAAAACACTCAGCCAATAAGGTGGCAGAGGAAGGGCTTTCCTCGGACGGTTTACAAATGACCGTGTTGCCTGCCATAAGAATCGGCGCAGCTTTCCATGTGGCGGACAGTAAGGGCAGATTCCATGGGGAGATACTGACAACAACACCTAAAGGATTACGTCTGGTGATATTAAGTAAGCGTGAACCATCCGGCAGATTGGACTCGTAGCACTCTGTCGTTGTGTATTCGTGTTTAAATATTTCCGCAAAAGTGCGTAGATTATGCATACCACGATACACATCCAAAGCTTTTGCCTGGTGAACAGGACGTCCGGTATCTAAAACCTCGGCAGCAATAAATTCGTCGTAACGTCTTTCTATGATATTTGCTACTTTGAATAAATAATCAGCGCGTTCTTCAACGGTGGTCTTGCCCCAAGGACCATTTAAAGCCTCTTTAGCTGCCTTTACAGTGGCGTCAACCAATGCTCTATCGGCTTCACAAACTTCAGATAATTTTTCACCGTCCACCGGACTGATATTATCGAAGCGTTTATCTGTCGTGATGAAGCTACCATTACTATAGTTTTTAGTAATTTTTAAAGATTCAGGTAAAGTTAAGCGATTCAAGATAATCCTCCTTTGCGAGGCTTGGAAAAATTAAGGTATTAAAATTGATTATATGAATATTGCTATCAAAGCTATAATCAAAAAAAAGCGCTTTTGTATATCAAATGGTTATATCGGTGATAACCATTATGAAATACCTGTTGATAGATTAAGTGATTGTTTTATAGGGGATAACGCTAATTTTTGCGTTTTTTTGGAGATGCCTAAAAAGCGCTTTACTTAAAAGGTTTTGCTATAGGGGCTGTTGAGTAGAGATGGGTGATGTGCCGACTTTGAAATTTGCAAATTAACTCATCAGCTCATCGTTTTTACTGTCAATGGAGGTTTGCAGCAGCTCGATTAAGCGTTGCGTGGTGGGTGTGATGGGTCTGTCTTTAGGTAGTGAATAGCCGATATTGCCTAAAGAGAAATTTTCTTGGTAGAGCTCGACCATTAAACCTAAACGAATAAAACGCTCAACGACGGAAGAGGGCGCCACTAAAATGGCGGACGACTCAAGTAAGATAGTTAGATTCGTCAGGATAGACAGGGATTCTATCTTTTGTTTGGGCAGTTCTCTGTCGATGCTGTTAAAAAACTCTCTTACTCTTTGGCCTACTGCTGTATTAAGTGGTGGAATCACCCAGATAATGGATTCATCCTGCATCCAGTTCTGTTGATTAATATCGGCGGCCAGCGGGTTTTGTCTACCGGCGACAATACTAAGCGTCTCCTGATATAGGATTGTTTTTGACAGTTGAGGGTTAGGTGTGGTCGGTAAAATGCCCAGCATCAAGTCTAAGTTTCCGGCGAGTAATTCCGGAAACAGGCTGTCATTTGTGCCAACCCTGATTTCCACATCAACCCGGGGTGCCAACTGCTTTAAACGCATGACTGCACGCGGCACAAAGCTGGCTGAGGCAGTCAGCATATTGCCTATCGTCACGCGTCCGGAAAGGCCGGATTGCCATGTGTTTAAGTCATCCGTCAGGTGCTTTAAGTTGCCTTGTAATGCTTGGGCGTGCGAAAGCAGTAACAGCGTAAAGTCTGTAGGGGTGACACCTTGCGGAGTACGGATAAATAGAGGCTGCTCAAAGTAATCCTCTAAATCACGAATAACTTTACTAATCGCCGGTTGGCTCATGTGTAAAACTCGTGATGCGCCGAGTAATGAGCCTTGTTGATAGACTTCCGTCAGAATTTGTAGATGGATAATCCTCAAACGCTTAGCAAGTGCTGTTACTGAATATCGCATAAGATTTTTTGCTACTCTCTGCCTTCCTCAACCGCATGACAGGCAATTTCTATTCCTTGAAACTGGCTTAAACGTGGAACTTCCTCTTTGCAACGCGCATTAGCTAAGGGGCAGCGCGGATGAAAGGTACAGCCTGTGGGCGGGTTTAAGGGATTAGGTACCTCACCGGCGACCTGTACCCGTCGTTTACCCGTACCTGTCATATCAGGAATAGCGCCTAAGAGCATTTTGGTGTAGGGATGGCGTGGGTTGGCAAATAAATCATCGCGCGGCGCAATTTCTACAATTCTGCCCAAGTACATCACGCCCACACGGTCAGCCATATGGTGAATTACGGCTAGATTATGTGAGATAAATAAATAACTCAGCCCCAAGTCCTGTTGTAGCTTCTTCATCAGATTCAATACCTGCGCTTGCACGGACACATCCAAGGCGGAGGTGGGCTCATCACAGACAATAAATTCCGGTCTTAAGGCTAAGGCACGAGCAATGGAAATACGCTGTCGTTGACCGCCAGAGAACTGATGTGGATAGCGATTAATATCAGAGGCACTTAGCCCAACCTGCTCCAACAGCTCTGCGGCTCGCTGTTCTTGCTCTGCCTTAGATAAATGACTATGGGTGCGTAAAGGCTCGGCAATAATGCGGCCGACACGCCAGCGCGGATTAAGACTGGCATAAGGATCTTGGAAAATCATTTGTAGCCGGCGACGCATTGTTTTGATTTGCTGCTCATTCATGGTGGACAGCTCTTGACCATCAAATTTAATGCTGCCTTTGCTTAGACCATAGAGTCCAGTCAGTAGACGGGCTACCGTGGATTTACCACAGCCTGACTCCCCCACTAAGGCGAGGGTTTCGCCTCGATTGAGGCTAAAGCTAACATCATCCACGGCCCGTAAAAAGACCTTAGGCCGACGGTAAATTAGACGCTCAAGCAAAGGGGGCGAGACATCAAAATAACGGGCAATATGTTTAACTTCAACTAATGGCGCTGTACTCATGCCTTGGCCTCCTCATGTAACCAACAGGCGACTTCACGTCCTTGCAGTGGTATTAAATCGGGACGCTCTGCTAAACACTTATCAAAGACGTCGCGACAACGTGGATTAAATGCGCAGCCACGCGGGATGGCGTTTAAGCGCGGCATGCTACCGGGTATTTGCTCCAATTCATGAATCGTCGGATCCAACGTAGGAATGGAGCGCATTAAGCCATGGGTGTATGGGTGTAAAGCATGTTGGATCACATCCTGCACCGGACCGATCTCGATAATACGGCCCGCATACATCACCGCAACACGGTCTGCAGTTTCAGCAATCACACCCATATCATGGGTGATAAGCATCACCGCTGTGCCATTTTCCTTACAGAGCTTTTTGAGTAAATCAATAATTTGCGCCTGAATGGACACATCTAAAGCCGTGGTAGGTTCATCGGCAATAATTAATTTTGGATCAGCGGCCAAGGCTAAAGCAATGACCACGCGTTGTCGCATACCGCCAGAGAATTGATGGGGGTAGTGATTAATACGTTCACGCGCCGCTGGAATGCCGGTGGACTCCAAAAGTTCAATGGCACGCTCTTGGGCTTGCTTATGAGTCAAGGCCAAATGCGTTTGAATGGTTTGCGTCAGCTGCTGACCCACAGTATACAAAGGGTTGAGTGAGGTTAGCGGATCTTGGAAAATGGCACCGATCTCGCGACCGCGGATCTTGCGCATCTCCTTCAGGGGCAGATGATCAATGCGACGGCCATCAAGATAGATTTCGCCACCACTGACACGCCCTGGCGGATCTAATAAACCGATGATGGAGGCGCCAGTGAGGGATTTACCTGCACCCGATTCACCTACCACGCCCAAGACCTCGCCGCGATTAATGGTAAATGACACATCGTCCAAAGCACGTAAGGTGCCGCGTCGCGTAGGAAATTCTACTTCTAAGTTTTTTACTTCTAATAATGCGCTCATTGTGGTTAGACCTAGTTTAGTTTTGGATTGAGCGCATCACGCAACCAATCACCTAATAAGTTAACTGATAAAACTAAAAGCACCAGCATCAGCCCTGGGAAAATCGTGATCCACCATTCGCCGGAGAAAAGAAAGTCATTACCGATACGAATTAAAGTACCCAAGGAGGGCGAAGTTGGTGGCACACCAACCCCTAAGAAAGATAGGGTTGCTTCAGTAATAATGGCTGTCGCTAAGTGCACTGTGGCTAAGACTAAGACCGGTCCGAGTACATTCGGTAGGACATGGGTCAACATAATGCGCGGTCGGGATACGCCAATGACCTTAGCTGCCTGCACATACTCTTTGTTTTTTTCCACAATGGTGGAACCACGTACGGTACGTGCATATTGCGGCCAACCAGCAAGGGCAATGGCTCCGATCAATACCGGAAAGGAAATCGTCTCTAGCATATGCTGTGGCACCACGCTGCGAGCTACACCATCAATTAAGAGGGCAATTAAAATGGCCGGAAATGATAGCTGTACATCGGCCACGCGCATAATAAAGGACTCCACGCGACCACCGGCATAACCGGCAATTAGCCCCAGCAAAATCCCGATAACCATCGCCAGGATAACCGAGGCAAAGCCAATCAAGAGGGAAATACGGGTGCCGTACAGTAGAGAAGAAAATAAATCACGTCCTTGACTGTCAGTGCCCAGTAGATACGTCAATTTGCCGTCGGCTTCCCAAGCCGGTGGTAGGAGGGCATCAAATAAATCAATGGCAGCTAAGTCAAAGGGGTTGTGTGGCGCTAACCACGGGGCACCAAAGGCACCTACAAACAACACGAAAGTGACAAGCGCACCGAAAATAGCGGTAGGGGTATGACGCCAAGACCAAGCTAAGTCGCTATCCCAAAATCGTTTTAGGGCACTCATGATTATGCTCCTGCGCGGTTGAGGTTAACGCGTAGGCGCGGATCAACCACAAAGTAAAGTAAATCAACAATGAGATTGATCACCACAAAGACCAATGCGATCAAACATAAATAAGCAGCCATCACCGGGACATCGGCAAATTGCACTGCTTGCATAAAGAGTAGCCCCATACCAGGCCATTGAAACACGGTTTCTGTGACAATGGCAAAGGCAATGATCCCACCTAGTTGTAAGCCGGTAATGGTAATCACGGGGACCATGGTATTTTTTAAGGCATGCCCGAAATGAATCGCTCGTTGTGTTAGGCCTCTGGCACGGGCAAATTTAATATAGTCGCTACGCAATACTTCGAGCATTTCAGAGCGCACCAAACGCAAAATTAAGGTGAGCTGAAATAAGCAGAGGGTAATTGAGGGTAGTATTAAATGCTTAATACCATCCCAATTAAATAAGCCGGTGCTCCACCAGCCTAGCTTTAATACCTCGCCACGACCATAGCTTGGTAGCCAACCTAGGTGCACAGAAAAAACCAAAATTAATAAAATACCGATCAAAAAAGTCGGTAAGGAAATGCCTAAGAGGGAAAAAGACAAAATGGCTTGAGACAGCCAGGAATTACGTTTTAATGCGGTATAAACGCCTAAAGGTAAACCGATAAAAAGGGCTAGGATCGCAGCAATCACAGAGAGTTCAACCGTTGCCGGTAGGCGGTCTTTAATTAATTCAGCAACGCTTTGGCCTTGACGTAGGGACAAGCCAAATTCACCTTGTGCGGCATTTGATAAAAAGTTCCAAAATTGTATGATGGAGGATTGATCTAATCCCAGACTTTGTCGTAGGGCTTGGCGGTCGAGCTCAGTGGCGTCTTGGCCTAGCATAATGGTGACCGGGTCACCTACATAACGGAAAAGCACAAAGGCCAGTAATGTGACCACTAACATTACTAGCACTGCCTGAAAGAGGCGTCGTATAAGAAAGACAAGCATAAGTTGTAGCGTGTGGGCAAGCCCTAAAGCTAGCACGCAGCTAAGGCTTTAAGGCTTGCACAATGGGTTGACAGTGAGTTGACTGGATTAGTCGTTAATAACTACCCATTCAGCGGTTAAACGGTTATCAGCGCGGTGAATAACGTCGACATTTTTAGCCATGGCCCAAGGGATAACTTGGTCATGAATTGGTAGATGACCAAATTCCTCGGCATGAATTTTTAACACTTGATGAATGGCGTCATTACGCTTGGCTTCATCGGTTTCAACCTTGATAAGGTCAATCAACTTATCCACCTCGGCATTTTCATAATTGCCGAAGTTAAAGGAACCGTCAGCACCCTCACCCTTGCTATGGAATAAGCTTTGTAGGGTATACAGCGCATCAAAGGTAGGTACACCCCAACCGAATAAATAAGCACTGGTATCGTAAGACTGTACTTTAGGGAAGTAGGTCGCACGTGGCATGGAGTTCAAATTGGCCTTCACGCCAATACGAGCCCACATCGCCACAATCGCCTGACAAATCGCCTCATCGTTAATGTAGCGATTATTAGGACAATCTAGGGTAAAGTTGATTTCATTTGCTTGATAACCAGCCTCGGCGATTAAGGCCTTGGCTTTTTCTAAATCAGGTTTAGGGCGCTTGGCTAAATCCTCGCTCCAACCATTAACCTGTGGTGCAACCATGGTGCCGGTAGGGGCAGAAGAACCACGCATCACCGACTTTTTAATCGCTTCAGCATCAATCGCTAAATAAAGCGCTTCGCGCACACGTACATCGGCAAAGGGATTTTTGCCTTTAAGCGTACTGTATTTTAACTCATCACTTTTTTGATCAAGGCCGATATAGATCGTACGATATTCATTGCCCTCGACCACTTTAGCTTGACGCTTAATACGCTCTAAATCCTGCGCTGGGGGATCGAGCACAAAATCAATTTCACCGGATAGAAGCGCCGCTGTACGGGTGGCATTTTGAGCAATTGGTGTATAAACAATATGGGTCACGTTGCCCACTTTATTGTCTTTGTTCCACCAGTTTTCATTTTCGCTAAACTCGGTGCGGATATCTACTTCACGCGAGCTAAGTTTATAAGGACCGGTACCCATGGCATTACGCGCTGAGTAGGTTTCCTCCTTTTTAGTGAAGTCTTGTGGTGAGGTGGTGTTGTTGGCCTCAGCCCACGCTTTACTCATAATAAAGACATTAGTTAATTGACGTAAAAGCACTGGGTTAGGGCCGTCCAACTCAATTTCTAAGGTATGTGAGTCAGTGGCACGGGCATCTTTGATGCCGTTAACATAGGCTTTAAAGTTGGAGGTGGGTGCCATGGCTCGCTTGATGGAGAAGGCAGCATCCTCGGCTGTAAAATCACTACCGTCGTGAAACTTGACGCCCTCACGCAGCTTAAAACGCCAAAGTGTATCTGACGGTGTCTCCCACTCAGTGGCCAAGGTTGGCGTGATCTGGAAGTCCTTGTCATAAGCTACTAGGGTCTCATAGACATAACTACTAGCGGCAATATTTAAGCCTTCATTTTGAGCATGGGGGTCGAGGGTAAGAATATCTCCCTGACTGGCCCAACGCAATGTTTTGGATTGCGCTGCTAAAGGAACAAATAGGGCAGCGGATAGCGCTGCCACTAATAATTTCTTATGCATGAATTATCCTCCAAGAAAAATTTAATATAGCAATGTAGCTTTTTTTTACTTTGCCTAGTATTGGTAGTTATACCATAAGAAATTGATAGTTTAATAGTAAAAAAAGAGATCGTTTGCTTATATGCAAATCGTGATGCAATAGTCGAAGTTGATGGTGATAAAGAAGCGCTAGCGTTTAACAAACAAAAAGCCCTTGTCAAGTGACAAGGGCTTCTGGATATCTTTGGCGGAGTGGACGGGACTCGAACCCGCGACCCCCGGCGTGACAGGCCGGTATTCTAACCAACTGAACTACCACTCCGCATAAGCGATCAAATTTTAAGTCGATTGCCAAGCTTTTAAACTCTAATCAAATAAAATCTAAAAGCTTGGCGTCCCCACGGGGATTCGAACCCCGGTTGCCGCCGTGAAAGGGCGATGTCCTAGGCCTCTAGACGATGGGGACAAGGACTTAAAAAATTAAGTATAGCGATGAATTCAAATTTAAGCAAGAAAAACTGCTCGAAATCAATCGCTGAAAACTCTGGCGGAGTGGACGGGACTCGAACCCGCGACCCCCGGCGTGACAGGCCGGTATTCTAACCAACTGAACTACCACTCCGCAGTGGCATAAATGCTTTAACAATTGCCAAGCTTTTAAACTCTAATCAGTCAAAATAAAGCTTAAAAGCTTGGCGTCCCCACGGGGATTCGAACCCCGGTTGCCGCCGTGAAAGGGCGATGTCCTAGGCCTCTAGACGATGGGGACCGGACAAAATTTATGCCTATTTGGTGGAGGTAAGCGGGATCGAACCGCTGACCTCTTGCATGCCATGCAAGCGCTCTCCCAGCTGAGCTATACCCCCTAATAGAGTGCAATCACACTGACTGCTGCATAAAGAATATAATCATAGGAGATAAGTTGCTTTGTGTCAAGTCTTTTTCAATGGCTTGTGATTAATTTTTTATGGTTGTGTGTTTTTTACGACTAGCATTGTGCTTAATTGCTCGCCTCAACCGGACCCGGCCGACGAAACCAGCTCAACCCTAGGATCAACAAAGACACAATTAAGATGGGCAAATTACCCACATAAGCGTAGTAGCTTAGCCCTTGTGTACCTTGCACATAAACATCAAGAAAGCCCGCCTGTGCTGTTGGGAGAATGGCATGTACCTTGCCATCAGCATCAATCGCTGCAGTCGAACCTGTATTGGTGGCACGAATCATCGGTCGAGCCGTTTCCAGAGCGCGCATACGCGATATCTGTAAGTGTTGACCTAGGGCGATGGTATTACCGAACCAGGCGAGATTACTGATATTAAATAAAATCGTGGCGCCCTGTGCGGAATCGGCATGGGCAAATAATTGATTTAATAGCTCTTCACCAAATAAATCCTCATAGCAAATATTCGGTGAAAAATATTGGTCCTCAATCGCCATTAATGGCTGATTTTCTAGGCCGGCATCAAAATCACCCAGTGGAATTTGCATTAAATTAACAAACCATTTAAAACCAAAAGGTACATACTCACCAAAGGGTACTAAATGGCGTTTATTGTAGATGCTCAATCCCTGACCGCTGAAAATTTCATGAAGCTCGGTGAAAGAATCCACCGCAATCACGCTATTAGTGACGCGAAACTTATCACCCCCGTCGGGCAGATAAAGTGGGGTGCCGATTAAAAAGGTGCTATTACTTTTGCTACTCATACCGATAATATCGGCCCAGATCTGACTGTCAAGCTGATGTTGAAACACAGGGATGCTGGTTTCAGGAAAAATAGTTACTGCTGGTGGTCTGGCGGGATCGGAAGCAGGTAATTGAGCTAATAAGAACTGCTCATATAAGTGCTCTAAACCGCGCTGTGGATCGAATTTTTGATCCATGGGGGTATTGCTTTGAATTAAACGTACCGAGATGGCATCGCCATGAGGCTGCCACCATTGAATCATGCTAAGCCCCCAGCTTATTAAAAAAAGGGCGATAAACTGTACTGCAGAACGCAGCTTAAGCGTGTAGGAACGGTAGTAGATAATTTGTATTAATAAGGCACTACTAAGACTCACGACAAAGACGATGCTGTACATCCCGCCTATCGGCGCCCATGCGCTATATACCGTATCGACATAGCTATAAGCGATAGCATTCCAGGGGAAACCAGTAAAAATATAGCCTCGAGCTAGCTCAGCGAGGGTAATGGCCGCCGCCCAGATTAAAGGCGTTAACCAGTAACTATATGCTTGAGAAGCGAGTCTACCGGTACTTGCGCCAGCATTACTATCCTCTGCTGTGTAATTATCTTGTCTAAATAAGACCATTAGCCAGCTGCTAGTGAGTGCCGCTAAGCCGTAGTACAGTGCTAGGTACAAGCTGAACAGCAACACGGCTAAAGCAGCAAGTAGTGACGGCATATAGCCGTACACATGCATACTGATATAGAGCCAGTAGAGGCTAGAGCAAAAACTGCTGATGCCAAATAAATAGGCAGTGATAAATGCTTTGCTGCGTGAGTTAGCGCTTAGCACCAAATAAAATAAGGCGCCAAAACTCAGCATCTGTATGGGTGCGTGTAGCCAGGCGGGGATGGCGCCTTGATAAAAACTTAGGGAATGAATCAGACCTAAGGCGACAGCAACGAAGCAGTGAATCATTTGCGTCATTGATTGGCTACTATTTATCGCCGTCGTCTTTTGCTGCTTCCACAGCGACCGGACTGCGACGCACATGAATCCATTGGGCACGCTTTTCATCGGCACGCAAGACGTAAAATCTTAAGTCCTCGAAAGTAAAGCTGTCGCCGCGTTTGGGAATATGGTCAAGCTCGGAAGCTAACCAACCACCAATGGTGTCATGTTCATCTTCGGGGATATGAGCACCAACGATTTCATTAAAATCCTCAATGGGCGTGAGCGCCATAATGCGCCAGGCGACATCTGATTCTGGGAAAATCGTCTGCTCGCTTTCTTCATCATACTCATCCTCAATATCGCCGACAATCTCCTCTAAAATATCCTCCATCGTGACTAAACCAGTGATACTGCCGTACTCATCAATGACGAGGGCCAAATGACTACGGGTCTCTTTAAACTCCTTGAGTAGCTGATTTAAACGCTTAGACTCGGGCACAAAATGCGCTGGTCGCAGCAGCTGCTTAATATCAAGCTCTGGTTGAATAATAATGCGTAGTAAATCTTTGGCTAATAAAAGCCCGATGATATTATCCCGCTCACCCTCATACACCGGGAAGCGGGAATGCGCCGTATCAATCACAAAGTCGATGATCTCTTGGATAGACCAGTCGATATTGATCAGGTCCATCTTGGAACGTGAGATCTGAATATCATCGCAGGTCTTATCGGCAAATGACATGGTACCTGCAATAATGCTGTACGACTCATCGTCCAAAATATCGCGCGCATGCGCTGTTTGAAGTACTTCACGTAAATCCTGACGATCTTCAGGTTCGGCTTTGCCTAGATAATTAGAAAAGCGTCTTAAAGGTGAGATACGCTTAAGTATCCCCTTAAGGGAGGATGACCTATTGTCATCATCGGTAGGCGAGGGTGGTAAAGATTCTGTTGACATCTCTGACGTCGTTGTTGAAAAGTTGAGAATAGTCTATATTTTACCCACTTTATATGAAATATCAGAGTAAAGACTATAAATAAGGATTTTTAATCGCAAAGCCAGCGAGAATCTCGATTTCTAAACCCTCCATCTCCTCAGCCTCAGTTTCTTCTAAATGGTCAAAGCCCAGCGCATGCAGGGTACCGTGTACCAACAAGTGCGTAAAGTGATGGCTTAGGCTTTTGCCCTGTGCCAGCGCTTCCTGTGCCACTACCGCAGCGCAAATCACAATATCAGCGCTCAAGGTATGCGCGCTATCCACGCCATATTCAAAGGTTAAGACATTGGTTGCGTAGTCTTTGTGGCGATACTGATGATTTAATTGCCGTGCTTCCTCCAGATCGACAATGCGTAAGTTAATTTCAGCTTGCTCAAACTCACTGTGGTATAGCGACTGCACGGTTTGGATCGTACTTAACACCACTTGCTCTAGGGCTTCTGCGCTTAAGTCATCCTGCAGGACAAAGCTAGCGCTAGCGTTTTGTAGGTTAAAACTCAGTTGCTTTTCTGCAAAGCTTGGTTGATGGTTTGCGGTCTGATTTGTCATCGTCATTAATCATTAATGCATTAATGCCCAGCGTTTTCAGCCTTTTCATAGGCCTCAATAATACGCGCAACCAAGGGATGTCTAACCACATCTTTGCTAGTGAAAAAGGTACGCTTAATGCTATCCACCTCGTTTAACACATTGAGTGCATGGGTTAGGCCACTAAATTGACCTTTTGCTAAATCGACCTGTGAGGGATCCCCTGTAATCACCGCTTTACTACCGAAACCGAGACGGGTTAAAAACATCTTCATTTGCTCAGTCGTGGTGTTTTGAGCTTCATCCAATATCACAAAGGCATGATTCAGGGTGCGACCGCGCATATAGGCTAAGGGCGCAATTTCGATCATTTGCTTTTCAAAGTATTTTTGGACTTTGTCATAGCCAAGCAAGTCGTAGAGCGCATCATACAGTGGACGTAAGTAGGGATCGACTTTTTGAGCTAAGTCACCGGGTAAAAAGCCCAAGCGTTCACCAGCCTCAACTGCGGGACGTGTCAGAATAATACGCTGAACATTATCTCGCTCAAGGGCGTCAATGGCACAAGCTACCGCTAACCATGTTTTACCGGTACCGGCTGGTCCTACCCCAAAGGTCACATCATGGTTGAGAATTTGTTCCAGGTATTGTTGCTGTCTAGGGGTACGGGGGCGTAGGTCGCTGCGCCGCACTCGTAAATTAAAGTGCTGCGGGCTAGTCGTTACTTCTCCGTCGTCTTCATTTGCTTGGGCCGCCATGGTGCGATACGAGGCTAATTGCTCGGCCGCTGTTGACGATGACGTTTTAGTCGGTGTCACCGGGCGGCTACTTTTTTGCAGGCGCTCCTCTTGCTGTGCTTTGAGCTCCACGATACCTAATTGAATATCATCAATGCTTAAGGCCTGATGGCGGGCTCGGCGATGAAAAAGCAGTAACGCTTGGATGGTTTCTTCGGCATGTTCACCATCTACCGTGATTCTGGCACCATTACGGCCGATTTGTACACCCCAAGCTTGGGCAATCTGCTCAAGATTTTCATCCAAAGGACCGCATAAATTAGCGAGTTGTGTATTATCACCTTCCAAATGAATGACTTGGGGTAGTTTACGCTTGTTGCTCATTAAGCTACAGTCTCCGTGGTCACCACCTCACCTCGAAGGGAATTGGTATAGACCTCAGTAATACGAATATCAACGAGTTGACCCATCAAGCGGTCGGAACCGACAAAATTCACAATGCGATTGTTTTCAGTGCGACCAGTGAGTTCTGTTTTGTCACGCCGTGAGCGACCGTCGACCAAGACCTTTTGTACCGTACCTAACATCGCCTCGCTAATCGCTTTGGCTTGCTTATTAATCTGCGCTTGCAGACGTTGCAAACGACGTAACTTCACCTCGTACGGTGTATCGTCGGGCAGATCGGCCGCTGGGGTACCGGGACGACGTGAATAAATAAAGGAGAAGGAGGTATCGAAATTTAACTCTTCGATTAATTTCATGGTGTTTTCGAAGTCCTCATCCGTCTCACCCGGGAAGCCAACAATAAAGTCAGAGGAGAGCGTTAGGCCAGGACGTGCTTTGTATAAACGACGTGCCACGGATTTAAACTCCAAGGTGGTGTAGCCACGCTTCATCGCCGCTAACACACGGTCGGAACCAGTCTGAATCGGTAGGTGTAAAAAGGGCACCAATTTAGGCAGCTTAGCATGTGCCTCAATTAAGCGCGTGGTCATTTCCTTAGGGTGAGAGGTGGTGTAGCGAATACGCTCAATACCTGGGATTTCGTGCACATACTCTAACAGCATGGCAAAATCGGCTAATTCACCGCCGTCACCTAGTGGGCCGCGATAGGCGTTCACATTTTGCCCTAAGAGATTGACCTCTTTCACACCTTGGTCGGCTAAGTCGGCGATCTCTACTAAAATATCTTCAAAGGGGCGAGAAATTTCCTCACCACGGGTATAGGGCACCACGCAATAACTACAATACTTACTACAACCCTCCATAATGGAGACAAAAGCAGAGGGACCATCTACCCTAGCCGGTGGTAGGGCATCGAACTTTTCAATTTCTGGGAAGCTGATATCTACCTGTGATTTACCGGTGCTTTTACGCATATCGATTAAATCGGGTAGGCGGTGTAAGGTCTGCGGACCGAATACTACATCCACATAAGGTGCGCGACGAATGATGGTGGCACCCTCTTGGCTGGCAACACAGCCACCGACGCCAATCAGTAAATCAGGATTTTTTTCTTTGAGTAGACGCGCCCGACCTAAATCGGAAAATACCTTTTCTTGGGCCTTTTCACGAATCGAGCAGGTGTTAAATAAAATCACATCTGCTTCTTCGGGGTTTTGCGTTAACTCCATGCCTTGCTTTGCATGCAGTACATCAACCATCTTGTCAGAGTCGTACTCATTCATCTGACAGCCAAAGGTTTTGATATAGAGCTTTTTAGGGCGCTCACCCTGACTTAATTTAGCGATTTTATCTAAGGCGGCATCGCTGGGCAAAGGTTCAGCGGCAAGTGCGGCTTTGGCGGCTTGAGCTGCTTCTTCTAGGGTTTTTGGACTGTGGTTGGGCGCATCGGTGGCGCTGCGTTTAAGCGTAATTTCTTGCATGATAATCACCGTAACGGGTTTACATCCCGGGGGTAAAGATAAAAACTGTAAATATAAAAACTCACTAGCATCGCTACTAGTGAGTTTGATTAACGATCGAGTAATTTTACTAAAAATTTAGTCTAAATACATGAATTCAAGGCATTTTTGTTGGCTTTTAATTAACCCTCAACCCATTCTGTGGTGTTTTCATCAGCTTTAGGTGCCTTGATCATATCCTCTCGTTTTACACCTAACCACATGGCGATAGAGGAGGCTACAATCATTGAGGAATAAATACCGAACCAAATACCGATGGTAAGTGCTAAGGCAAAGTAGTGGAGGCTGGGGCCACCGAAAAACAACATGGCTAACACCATCATTTGAGTTGAACCGTGCGTAATCACGGTACGCGAAATGGTCTGGGTAATTGAGCTGTTAATCACCTCGCGTACACTAGCCTTGCGCTGCTTGCGGAAGTTTTCACGGATACGGTCCATAATCACGACCGATTCGTTGACCGAATAACCCAATACGGCGAGCACCCCAGCTAAGACAGGTAGCGAGAACTCCCATTGGAAAAAGGCAAAGAAACCGAGAATGATCACCACGTCATGCAGGTTGGCAAAAATACCGGCCACGGCAAATTTCCATTCAAAGCGGAAAGCCAGATAAATCATAATACCTAGCACCACAAAGAAAAACGCCTTTAAACCATTAATATACAGCTCATCACCGATTTGTGGCCCGACAAATTCAACCCGACGCATTTCCACTGGATTATCCGATTGTTGCAGTACATTCATGATGGCTTGGCTTTGCTCGGCGCTACTAATGCCTTCAACCACGGGTAAGCGGATCATCACATCGCGTGAGGTACCGAAGTTTTGCACCTGATAATCACGATAATTTAAGCTAGCAATTTTAGAGCGAACCTCTTCTAAATTAGCTGGTTGCTCATAAGCTACCTCCATAATGGTACCGCCGGTAAACTCAATGGAGAGATTAAAGCCACGCGTTGCAATAAAAAAGATGGCTAATAAGAACATCACCAAACTGATCAAATTCAGAACCAAAGAATAGTTCATGAATGGGATGGTTCGACGGATACGAAATAATTCCATAATTAATACATCCTATATGCGCGCTTAATTAAGCTTTGTTTGGCTTGCTATCACTAGCTTGTGCGGATTTGTTGTGTGGCTTGTTGCTTAAGTAATTGTCATCACGCCAAACCGTACCGATAGCTAGTTTTTTCACACCACGACGACCGCCGTACCAGAGATTAACCAAGGCACGCACACCGACCACAGAGGAGAACATTGACGTCAAGATCCCCAAACAATGGACGATAGCAAAGCCGCGGATCGGGCCTGGACCACTAAATGCCAAGAGCGCAATACCCACAATGAGAGAGGTTAAGTTGGAGTCAAAAATCGTACCCCAAGCTCTGTCAAAACCAATATTAATGGCTTGTTGCGGTGTGGCCCCGTGACGCAGCTCCTCGCGGATACGTTCATTAATCAGCACGTTAGCGTCAATCGCCATACCGAGGGTTAGGGCAATTGCTGCAATCCCTGGGAGGGTCAGTGTGGCTTGTAGTAGTGATAATAAAGCGAGCAATAAAACCACGTTAAATACTAGCCCTAAGGTCGAGAAAAGACCAAATAGGTGATAGTAAATAATCATGAAAATAGCAATCGCCACAAAGCCCCAAAGTGTCGATTTGAAACCTTTTTCAATATTTTCGGCACCTAAACTTGGACCAATGGTACGCTCTTCAATAATCGACATGGGCGCTGCTAATGAACCAGCACGTAGTAGTAGGGCGGTGTCAGCGGCTTCGGTCAAACTCATGGAGCCAGAGATCTCGACTTGACCGTTAGGGATTTCGGAACGAATCACAGGCGCTGTGACTACCTGTCCGCGGTTATTTTCAAACAGCACAATGGCAATGCGCTTACCAATATTGTTGCGTGTCGTTTCGCGGAAAATACGGGCGCCATTATCATCCAAACTTAAATTAACTGTCGGCTGTTGAGATTGAGGATTACGACCGGCGGTAGCGTCTTTTAGGTTTTCACCGGTTAAGAGCACTTGACGACGGAGTAAGATTGTCTGACCGTCGGTGTCTTTAAAGGCCTCCATCCCAAAAGGTACCGTGCCTGCGGCAATGGCTGCTAGCGCCGTGGGTGAATCCTCTACCATACGCAGTTGTAGCGTGGCGGTACGACCGAGAATCTCTTTGGCGCGCGCTACATCCTGAATACCCGGTAGCTGCACCACAATACGGTCATTACCCTGTTGTTGAATTACCGGCTCAGCTACCCCTAACTCATTAATACGATTGTGTAGAGTGATGATATTTTGTCTAAGCGCCGTTTCTTGAATGCGGATAATTTCGCTTTCATTAATTTCGCCAATCAGTAAATACTGGCTGCCTCTATCCGATGTACTAAAGCTTAATTCAGGCATCATCGTGCGCAATTGGCCTAAGGCTTGATCGCGCGCTGCGGCAGAAGCAAAGAGGGCCTGAATCGAAGAGCCTTCGCGGCTAACTTGCTGAGTATCAATACCGCGTGTGCGTAAGTTATTACGTACATCGTTGCTGAGGGTGTCATAACGCGACTCCAAGGCCCCATCCATATCCACTTGTAAGAGGAAATGTACACCACCACGCAAATCCAAACCTAAGAACATGGGGCGTGCATTGAGCGCTGTCAGCCAGTCGGGAGAATCAGATAAAAGATTCAGCGCTACGGTGTATTCTGGCTCTTCTGGATTGCGGATCAAGGCCTTTTCAATAACGTCCTTGGCTTTTAATTGAAGATCGGGCGTGGCAAAGCGAACACGGACATTACCAATTGAATTACTCATGGAATAATAGGCCCCAGTGTAGGGTATTTGCTCCTGAGCTAGTAAGTTTTCAATTTGTCTTAAGGTGTTTTCATCGACTTTGCGTGTGACATTGGTGCTGGTAACTTGAACTGCTGGCGACTCACCAAAAAAATTAGGTAAGGTATACAGTATGCCCAGTAATAATGCCACCAGAACGATAAGGTATTTCCATAGAGGGTAACGATTCATGCCGAAGGTCTTTAGAGTGCGTGAGAGAAATGCAATTACCCGCTTTTTAAGGGCGGGTAAAGGCTAAATTAGCAAAAGAAATTATAAACTTCTAATGGTGTCTTTAGGTAAGACGGCGGTTACTGCTTGACGCTGCACCATGATCTCAACCGGCTTTGAAGCTAAGTCTGCGACTTCTAATGCGATGTAACCAGAATCTGTGATGCGGTTAATGCGACCTACCAAACCACCGGCAGTCACAACTTCGGTGCCGACTGTTAGATTGTCAACCATGTTTTTGTGCTCTTTTTGACGCTTCATTTGTGGGCGGATCATTAAGAAATACAACACCACAAACATCAAAATAATGGGTAAAAAGCCCATCAAGCCGGCACTTTCTTGTTGGGCTAGGCTGGCGCTTAGTAAATCGACTAAGTTCATAAAACTCTCCAAATTTCCTTAGTTGAGAAATTTTTAAATGGTTGTTAAAAATAAAATGGCTCTAGATTTTAACCGATCATTGTAGCCTTTTCTTGTCTTATTCAATACCTTTTGCGCGATCTTTATGGAATTGCGCTTGCCATTGATCAAATCGGTTCTGTTCTAGTGCCTCCCGTATCTCCTGCATCAGGTTCAGGTAATAATGTAAATTATGCAGTGTATTTAAGCGCGCACCAGTAATTTCATTGGCTCGGTGGAGGTGGTGTAAATAAGCCCGTGAGAAATGACTGCAGGTATGACAGCTGCAGCTCGGGTCGAGTGGGCGCATATCATCTTTGTAGCGTGCATTGCGGATTTTAAGATCACCAAAACGGGTAAAGAGCCAACCGTTACGCGCATTACGTGTGGGCATCACGCAGTCGAACATATCCACCCCTTGGCTAACGGCATACACTAAATCTTCCGGTGTGCCCACACCCATCAGATAGCGTGGTGCATTGTCTGGTAGTTGGTGGGCAACGTGTTGTAATACACGCTGCATATCTTCCTTGGGCTCACCTACCGATAAACCGCCAATGGCATAGCCATGAAAGCCAATATCAACCAAACCGTCCAAGGATTCCTTGCGTAAGTCCTCAAACATACCGCCTTGTACAATGCCAAAGAGGGCGTTGGAATTTGCCAGTTCATTAAATGCGTTTTTCGAACGCTTGGCCCAACGCAAGGAAAGGCGCATTGAACGTGCCGCTTCCTCATGGGTGGCCGGGCGGCCATCAATTAAATAAGGGGTGCACTCATCCAATACCATGGCGATATCGGAATTTAGCGCAGTTTGAATGCGCATGGACTCTTCAGGTGAGAGAAAAAGCTTTTCGCCGTTTAAGGGCGAGGAAAACTTCACTCCTTCCTCGTGTAATTTGCTGCGTAAATTACTTAAGCTAAAAACCTGAAAGCCGCCGGAGTCTGTCAAAATTGGCTTTTTCCACTGCATAAAATCATGCAGACCCCCAAACTTCTGAATCACCTCGGTACCGGGACGTAACCAGAGGTGAAAGGTATTTCCTAAAATCACTTGTGAGCCAATGCTCTCTAGCTCGTGCGGTAACATGGCTTTAACTGAGCCATAGGTACCGACCGGCATAAACATCGGTGTTTGCACTGTGCCGTGGTTTAGTTTGATGGCGGCCCGTCTGGCTTTGCCGTGGGTATTAAGTAAGGTAAATTCTAAAGCTGACATTGATACGTGAATTTTAAACGAGTTGATCAAAAATCAATAAACATGGCATCGCCATAACTAAAGAAGCGATAGCGCTGCTGAATGGCGTGCTGGTAGGTTTTTTTCATGCTGTCCAATCCCATCAGTGCAGCAACGAGCATTAAGAGGGTGGACTGCGGTAAATGGAAGTTAGTGATTAAGGCATCAACCACTTTAAACTGATACCCTGGGGTAATAAATAAACGGGTATCTCCTTGGTGCGCAAGCGGGCAACGCATTGCTTCTATCGCACCACCAAATTGCGCTGCCGATTCCAAAGCACGCACGCTCGTGGTTCCTACGGCAATCACCCGACCACCGGCTGCCCGCGCCGATTGAATCGCCGTCACGACCTCGGGGCCAACCTCATACCATTCGGCATGCATGATATGGTCCTTGATGGCTGTGGTTCTCACCGGTTGAAAGGTGCCGGCACCGACATGTAAGGTGACAAAGGTGGTGTTAATGCCTTTTTGTCTTAACTGCTCCAACAGCTCATTATCAAAGTGGAGACCAGCGGTTGGGGCTGCCACTGCTCCCGGGGTTTTAGCATAGACGGTCTGATAGCGTTCATCATCCTCTGCATCTGGGGTGTGCGTAATATAAGGTGGTAAAGGAGTGGCACCGAACTCCTCCAGCAATGGTAGTAATGGCTTAGAAAACACTAATTCGTAGAGCGCATCCTCACGGCCCAGGACCTGTGCGCTAAATTGATCATCCGCAAAATGCAGTGTGCTATCAAGTTTGGGCGCTTTACTGGCCTTAATATGGGCAAGGGCACGCTGATCGTCAAGTAAGCGCTCAATTAAAATCTCAATCTTGCCACCGCTGCTTTTGTGACCAAAAAGCCTCGCTTTAATTACCTTGGTGTTATTAAATACTAATAAATCATGGGGTTTCACAAAGTCAATGAGCTCGGTAAATTGATGGTCATGACAATGGCCCTGCACATCCACGCGTAACAAGCGGCTTTTATTACGCTGCTCGGCAGGTGATTGTGCAATTAAGTCTTCAGGTAATTCGTAATCAAAATCACTCAACGTTAAGGTGTTGTCGAGTGGGGGCAGTGTTAAGGAGTTGTTATTCATATCTTTCTGAGAGCTAAAAAGCAATTATAAGGCCTAGCTGTGCTTGATAACGTTTCTACTGCGAATGTCAGCGATTTAGTGTGATTATTAACGCTCTCCGCGTAGCAAAAAAATTATCACAGAGATGAGAAAGTGTGTCTTTTTTTGATAGACTAAGCCTTAACAAAAAAATTAACACACCCCCCCAATTTTGCGGAGATTTTATGGCTATTCATGAGGTTAAGCATCCTTTAGTGCAACACAAACTCGGTTTGATGCGCGAGATTAATTTAAGTACTAAGAGTTTTAGGGAGTTGGCAGGCGAGGTAACCACTTTGTTAACCTATGAGGCGACTAAGGATTTTGCCTTGGAAGAGCATGAGGTGCAGGGTTGGTGTGGTCCGGTTAAGGTACAAAAGCTGAGCGGGAAAAAAGTCACGGTGGTGCCAATTTTACGTGCGGGTATTGGTATGTTAGAGGGCGTATTAACCTTAATTCCCGGTGCCAAGGTGAGTGCGGTGGGGATTGCCCGTGATGAAAAAACGTTTGAAGCAGCGACTTATTTAAAAAAATTGGTTGATGATTTAGACCAGCGTTTGGCAATTATTATTGATCCGATGTTAGCAACGGGTGGCTCCATGGTGGCGACTATCGATATGCTAAAGCAAGCCGGTTGTAGGGAAGTGCGTGCCTTGGTGCTAACGGCTGCACCCAAAGGTATTGATGCCGTGCTTTCTAAGCATCCTGATGTGCAAATTTATACCGCTGCCATTGATGAGGGCTTAGATGCGAATAACTATATTCTGCCAGGCCTGGGTGATGCTGGTGATCGTATTTTCGGGACTCGACAAAAGGATTAAACGAGCCTATACCATTGATATTCGGTTCTTGTCAGCAAATATTGCTAAGGGTAATAATTTAACTCTTTGCTTGATGATAGCAACTGTTTTGCGTTAAAACATAGTTATAGTCATTTAACATTAAACTGATTGAAGGAGAGTAAAATGGCCACTACAAATAATGCGAAAAAGAATATTGAAAATATCAAAGACACGGTTCAACAAACAGAAGAAGAATTATTAGAAAGCTTACAAGCTGCGATTAAGGATGCGGAAAAGATTCTTGGTGAAGCCAAATCTGCAAATGAAGCCAAAGCTAAGGAGCTACGAGCTAAAGCACGTGAAACACTAGAAGCAGCTTACGGTAGTTTTGAAGATGCCAAGGATAGCATTGTCGACCAAGGTAAAGAGCTGGTTGACCAGGGTAAGGACTGGGCCGAGCGCCACTATAGCAAGGGTAAACGCACTGCCGCCAGACTATATGAGCAAGGTCATGACTATGTCGACGATATGTACGACAGCGCGCTTGAGTTTAGAGATGATATGGTGGACCGTGGTCATCAATTTGCCGAAGAGGCAGATGATTATGTACACCAAAACCCTTGGACTACCATCGGTATTGCCAGTGTTGCTGCTTTATTATTAGGCGTTATTATTGGTCGTCGCTAATCTTTTTAGTTGTTATTAGCTTTTATTTTAGCAATTTAAATAGATTCCCGTAGATAGCTAAATTGGCGCTAGTGCTAAGTCTAGGTGTTTCTAGATAGCCTTAGCGCCTTTTTAGTGTTTAATAAAAGGTGAGTCATTATGTCCTTAGCTCAGGATTCAAAAGATTTAGTTAATACGATCGCCGCCACCCTAAGTAATCGAGCGGAGTTATTTGGGCTCGAGCTGGTTGAGGAGCGCAAGCGTTTTGTAAGTGCTGTGGTGTTTGGTGTGGCAGCGGCAATTTTAGGCATGTTTTTTCTCTTGGGGTTGTCCTTTTTAGCATTGATGCTGTTATGGGATAGTCCTTATCGTTATGCCGTCGTCGGTGGTGTGACAGTGCTCTATGCAGTGTTGGCCTTAGCTTGTATCGCCAAATTAAAAGCGTTATTTACGGACAGCAAACCCTTTGCGGCAAGTGTGCAAGTGCTTAAAGATGATGCGGCTAAGCTTAAGGGGGAGATGCTGACGGCACCGCCATTTAGTCCTGCGGCATCCCGCTCGGATACAAGTGCAGGGTCAAGGGAGGTTTAAGATGACGAATCAGGTAAAAAAATCTCAGCAGCCGGATAAGCGTAAAGCGCTCTTAATGGCTAAAATTTATGCCGAGCGTGAGTTGATCGGTTTACAGGGTCAGCGCTTGATCTATGATGTTAAGCCATCCACAATCAAAAACAACCTGTTTGAAGGCGCCGTCGAGCGATTTGACCAAAGCCGCAGCGCTAGCCGTTTGTTTGCTTATGTTGATCGTCATCCGGCGATTAGTTGGGCAGTGGCGCAATTATTAAGACAGGGGGTTAAGCGTACGCGCTCGTCTTTATGGCGTCCTTTAGCGTTTGGCTTGGCAGCCTGGTTTGTCAACAGTCGCAAGCGTGCTATTCGACGTGAGGCTGCGCGTAAGACACCATTGACGGGGCCACGTGTGCGGGCGCATTCGATGCCGTTGAAGGCTGAGGATGAGGCGCTTTATCTGGACGCTGCAGAACGAGCTGTCCAAGGCACTCGCCCAGACAGTCCAGCGCAAAGACAGCGTGTTAGACGCAGACTGCTGCGTCGTCGTAGCTAAACACCAAGGCTGTTAGGCATAAAAAATGGCAGTTGGAAAATTGAATCCACTGCCATTTTTTTATGATAGCGCTTAGTGCCTTAATTGCTTAGCGTCTCAACTTGGGCCTCACGTCGAGCTTCATCCGGTAGGATGCGGGCGATTAAGGCATTGTCCATGCCTTGCATATTAGGGATTTGCACAAAAATACCACTACCGGCGGCCACCTCAGTAGGCTCACCATTGCGTAGCATTTGCTCCAAACGTACCGTTTTATTGCCGCTTGGATGGATAATCTCAATTTCATCACCCACTCTGAAGTGGTTTTTGACATCAATCATGGCCCAGCCATTTTCATCAATGTCAGTGACCTGACCGACAAACTGACTGCGTTTTGAGATGGAGTGACCGCTTAGGTAGTTTTGATAATCTTGCGTTTGGTGTCGCTCTAGAAAGCCACTGGTGTAGCCGCGATTAGCCAGACCTTCGAGATCAGCTAATAAGCTGTAATCAAACGGTCTACCCGCAACTGCATCATCAATCGCACGGCGATAACTTTGTGCTGCTCTGGCGACGTAGTAAACAGACTTGGTGCGTCCCTCAATTTTCAGTGAGTCGACACCGATTTCCGCCAGTTTGGCAACTGATTCAATCGCTCGTAAATCCTTAGAGTTCATGATATAGGTGCCATGCTCGTCCTCCATAATCGGCATATAGGAGCCGGGACGATTGGTTTCTTCGATGAAATACACCTTATCAGCTAAGGGGTGACGTTGTTGGCCATTAATTCCCTCAAAGAGGCTGTCGGCCTCCTCTTTGGCTTGTTCGAAGTTAAAGCCTTGTAATAGGGCGGGTTCAGGCGTGCCGCTATGATCCTCAGCTGAATCATAGACCGTGTAGTTCCAACGACAAGCATTGGTACAGGTGCCTTGGTTCGGATCGCGATGGTTAAAATAACCTGACAATAAGCAACGACCGGAGTAGGCGATGCAGAGGGCGCCATGCACAAAAACCTCAAGCTCCATATCAGGTACTTCCTGGCGGATCTCAGCGATTTCCTTAATTGAAAGTTCGCGCGATAAAATAATGCGTTCAATACCGACGCTTTGCCAGAAGCGTACACCCCAGTAATTGGTGGTATTGGCTTGCACTGACAAGTGAATTGGCATGTCTGGCCAACGCTCACGCACCATCATAATTAAGCCAGGATCTGCCATAATCAGCGCATCAGGCCGCATCGCAATCAGCGGCTCCATATCACTTAAAAAAGTCTTTAGTTTGTTGTTGTGCGGTAAGGTGTTAACCGTCAGGTAGAACTTTTTATTGCGTTGATGGGCCTCAGTAATCGCCTGCTCTAACACAGTTAGTTTGGCGAATTCGTTATTACGCACACGCAAGGAGTAGCGCGGGCTACCGGCATAGACGGCATCTGCGCCGTAATCATAGGCAGCACGCATGCGTTCTAAGCCGCCAGCAGGTAGTAATAATTCAGGTGCTTTCATGTATATAAAAATCGTCGCTTCTTAGGTGAAGATGATGTCAGTGAATATGTATTTTGGCGCGCAAAGTATTAAAGCGCTTATGCCTGAAAATCAGGAGTTAAGCGCTATATTTTAATTTATACTGCGCCGCTATGTGAGCTAAGGCTTTGTTTTTAATAAAATAAATTAAAAACCTAGCTGCTGCCACAAAGCATCGACGCGCTGCTTGACCTCGGACTTCATGGTGATGGGAATACCCCATTCTCTATCGGTTTCACTGGGCCATTTGTTGGTGGCGTCCATGCCCATTTTACCCCCAAGACCGGATACGGGGGAGGCAAAGTCCAGATAATCAATAGGGGTATTTTCTACTAACAACGTATCACGGGCTGGATCCATGCGTGTGGTCATGGCCCAGATGACCTCTTTCCAGTCACGGGTATTGACATCTTCATCCACTACCACGATAAATTTCGTGTACATAAATTGACGCAAAATACTCCACACACCAAACATCACGCGCTTGGCATGGCCAGCATATTGCTTGCGGATGGACACCACTGCCATGCGATAACTACAACCCTCGGGTGGTAGATAGAAATCCACGATTTCGGGTAATTGCTTACGTAGCAGCGGCACAAATACCTCATTCAGTGCTACGCCTAAAACGGCTGGTTCATCAGGTGGTTTGCCTGTGTAGGTACTGTGGTAAATGGGGTTTTTGCGCATGGTAATGCGCTCCACGGTAAATACTGGGAACCAGTCCTGCTCATTATAGTAGCCGGTATGATCGCCATAAGGTCCCTCTAAGGCCAGCTCATAATTGGCTAAGAAGCCCCCCGGCATAGGCGGCATTTCCTCACTTAGTTGTGGGGCAATGGCAGCAGGATGGTTGCTTGGCAATATATGGCCTTCAAGGACAATTTCGGCACTAGCGGGCACTTGTAGCTCATTGCCGATCGACTTAACTAACTCGGTGCGTGAGCCTCTGAGTAGGCCAGCAAATTGATATTCTGATAAGCTGTCTGGCACGGGTGTCACTGCGCCCAAGATGGTGGCTGGATCCGCTCCTAGGGCAACGCTGATTGGAAAGGGCTTGCCAGGATTGGCAAGCGCATGATCGCGAAAGTCCAAGGCACCGCCGCGATGCGACAACCAACGCATAATTAGCTTATTAGGTCCTAGTAATTGCTGTCGATAAATACCGAGATTTTGACGCTTTGCATGAGGCCCCTTGGTAATCACTAAACCCCATGTGATTAAGGGTGCGACATCACCAGGCCAGCAGGTCTGAATCGGCAGCTGGTTTAAATCCACGGCATCGCCCTCTAGTACAATCTCCTGACAAGGTGCAGAGCGTTGAACCCTAGGTGCCATATCCCACAGCGCCGACTTTAGCATGGAGACCTTTGAAAATGCGTCCTTAAGGCCGCGTGGTGGTTGCGGTTCACGCAATTCAGCTAGCAACTCACCGACTTCTGTTAAGGCTGAAATATCTTCGGCCCCCATTCCCCACGCAACGCGTTCAGGGGTGCCGAACAGATTGGTCAAGACCGGCATGGAGGCTTTTTGTCCCTGGTGCTGGGCGTAATTAAATAGCAGGGCAGGACCCTCAGCACGCAACACACGGTCACTGATCTCGGTCATTTCCAAGTCGGTGGAAATGGCAATATCGATAGCTTTTAATTGTCCGCGTTGCTTTAATTGTTGGAGAAAATCTCTGAGATCCTTATATTTCACCTAAAAAATCCTCTAATCGTTGTACTGCGATTTTTAATTGCTCAATGCCGGTGGCATAAGAAAGACGGAGCATTTTCTTCGCATGGGCAGGACCAAAATCTAGTCCCGGTACCGTGGCAATACCCGCTTTTTCTAATAGTTGGTTGGCAAAATCAACGCTATTATCACTAAATTTACTAATATCGCAATAAATATAAAACGCCCCATCTGGTTTTACTGGGACCTCAATGCCTAAGCGCGCCAATTCAGGTAGTAAGTAATCACGACGCTCTTTAAAGGCGGCACGTCTTTTTTCATAAATCGCCATGGACTCTGGAGCAAAGCATGAAATAGCCGCATGTTGGGCGAGGGTAGGAGCACAAATCGTCAAACTACTGGAGATTTTTTCAAAGGCTGGCACCAAATGCTCTGGAGCAATAATCCAGCCTAGACGCCAACCGGTCATGTTAAAAAACTTGGAAAAGCTATTAATCACCACAATTTCTGGGTCGTGTGCAAGCCCTGATTTAGCCTGATGGTCATAGCTTAAACCTAAGTAAATCTCATCTAAAATCACAATACCACCGAGTGACTTCACGGTAGCGCAGATTTTAGCTAGCTCTTCTTCAGTGATGCTGGTGCCGGTCGGGTTGCTCGGTGAGGCAATTAAGACTGCACGTGTTTTAGGTCCCCAATTGGCTTTGATATTCTCAGCCGATAGCTGAAAGCGATTCTCTGGCGTGCAAGGGATGAGTTTAGTTGTGGCACCAGCGGTCAAGATAAAATTAAAATTAGCTGGATAATAGGGATCGGGCATTAAGACCTCATCCCCTGGATTTAATAGGGTCTGAGCCGCCAGTAATAAAGCCCCAGAGGCCCCAGTTGTGATAATCACTTGTTGGTGGCTAATATTGCTGCCGAATTGCTCATTATAATAATCGGCAATGCAGAGACGTAGAGGCTCTAAGCCTAGGGTTGCGCTGTAGCCACTGAGACCATTTTCTGTGGCCTTGATAAGCGTCTCGCACACCAGTGGTGGTGCGGTAAAATCGGGCTCGCCGATACTTAAACTGATAATATCACGGCCGGCTTCACGTAATGCTTGTGCCTTTTTGGCAAACTCAACAGCATGGAAAGTGACCGATTCTGCAACACGATTAGCTGGTTTAAACATAGATATCAATGCCTGATATAAAAATAGCTGGACTAAGCCAATATGATTAGATAGCAAAAAGTTTTACCATTATACTTGTTCGATTGCCTGCTTTGCTATGGAGAGACACAGTTTAAAATTTGCATGTGCTAGCTTATGGATAGACGTTCTTTTTTAAAAATACACAACGCCGCTGCCGATGAGGCATGGTCTTTGTTTTGCAATCGGCTCCGACGTTTTGTGCATGGGGCATGGGAGAGTCTAGCTGAGAGTAGCGATGGTTATCCGCAGGCACGTTTGCAATTAGAGCGGGCACTTGATTTTGACCATGTGCGCGCCTTGGCTGAGCAGTATGATATTGCCTTGGTGCTAGATGGCACGCTACCCTTTGATGCCTTAATTGGTCGCCCCGGCTTGTGGTTAAAGCTGCCGCAGACCATGGAGGAGCCTGATTTTTTCAGTGAAGAGGCTTGTCTTGCCCCCGCGACCACCTTGGTGGGTACATTACTTGAGCAGGGTTATGAGCAGTTCAGAGGGGTGCCGCCACTGCTTAATTTGGCGCAATGGTTTGCTGATCCTCATTATCATGATATGCGTCCTGGACTTAGTTTTTTATCTGGGGTAGAGCGTATGCAGGTGGTTTTTGCCAATGGCGATAAGGCGGTGGTGGGTGGCTTTGGCGTAAATGATACCGCACCTTTAAACATTGCCATTTTACATAAAGCCATTCCACGGTTATTTGAGATGTTGCAGCAAACTCAGATTCGGGAGGCACTTGAAGCACCGATTTGGCCTTATGCATATCGCTTCGATGCCTTACACAATAAGCATGTCGATCCGAATATCGCTCGGGTATTTTTAGGGCATCGTGGTAGTTTGTTATGGGTACAATCTTTGGTAATACGCAAAATACCTCCGCTCCAGCGCCTTTTGCGGACAGCTGCAGAGTGGCAACAGGGCTATGCTGAGGGGCTTTGCGGGGGTGAAGCGGATTTAGAAATTAAGCAATTATTCGACCCAACAGGCATGTATCCCTACTTTGACGAGCTATTCAAGACTTTTTAATGTAATTCATTAAATAATACGTTAGTATTGAGTATAAATTAGCGAGTACGCTGAATTGCTGTCATCCCCTGTGTTGATAGCGCGTCCGCTGTCATTATTTCATCATCACTCTCAAGAATTAAGGATTTTATCAATGGACGATACGTTGCGCGAAGCCGCCTTGTTTTATCACCGACAGGGTAAGCCGGGTAAGATTTCGGTAGAACCGACTAAAAAGCTGGCTAACCAGCGAGACTTGGCCTTAGCTTATTCCCCGGGTGTGGCTGCGGCTTGTGACGAAATTGTTAAGGACGCCGCAAACGCTAGCCTGTATACAGCGCGCGGTAACCTGGTGGGCGTTATTACTAACGGTACGGCTGTCTTAGGCTTGGGCGAGATCGGTGCCTTAGCCTCTAAGCCTGTGATGGAGGGTAAGGCTGTACTATTTAAGAAGTTCGCCGGGATTGATTGCTTTGATATTGAAATTAATGAAAAGGATCCGGAGAAATTAGTTGAAATTATCGCTGGATTAGAGCCTACCTTCGGTGGTATTAACTTAGAGGATATTAAAGCGCCAGAGTGTTTTATAGTCGAGCAAAAATTACGTGAGCGTATGCGTATCCCAGTGTTCCATGATGATCAGCATGGTACCGCGATATGTGTAGCTGCTGCCTTTATTAATGGGCTTAAGGTGGTTGATAAAGCTATCGATGAGGTGAAGTTGGTGGTGTCCGGCGCCGGCGCTGCAGCCTTAGCTTGTCTGGATTTGTTAGTGGATTTAGGTGTGCCGCTTGAGAATATCTGGGTGAGCGATATTGAGGGCGTTGTTTACAAGGGTCGTACCTTGTTGATGGATGAGAAAAAGGCGCGTTACGCTCAAGAAACCTCGCTGCGTACCCTTGATCAGATTATTGATGGCGCTGATGTTTTCTTGGGACTATCTGCAGGGGGTGTGTTAAAGCAGGATATGGTTAAAAAAATGGCTGCGCAACCCTTAATCTTAGCCTTAGCAAATCCGAATCCTGAAATTCTGCCAGAGTTAGCCAAAGAGGTGCGTCCGGATGCGGTGATTGCAACTGGTCGTTCTGATTACCCGAATCAGGTTAATAACGTACTTTGTTTCCCCTATATTTTCCGTGGTGCACTCGATGTCGGTGCTATCAGCATTACGCGTAATATGGAAATTGCTTGCGTGCATGCGATTTGTAATTTGGCTCAAGAGGAACAAAATGAGCGTGTGGCGGCAGCTTATGAGGTGACGGAGGTATCCTTTGGTCCCGAATACTTGATTCCGAAGCCCTTAGATCCGCGCTTAATTACCCGCATTGCGCCAGCCGTTGCGAAAGCCGCGATGGAAGATGGGGTGGCCACACGTCCGATTGCGGATTTTGATGAGTATATCGGTAACTTAAAAGAGTTTGTTTATCACTCAGGTGCCTTTATGCGCCCTCTATTTACGATGGCGCGTCAATTTAATATCGAACAGGATAAGAAATCTCGTATCGTCTTTACCGAGGGTGAGGATGAGCGTGTGTTACGTGCGGTGCAAGTATTGTTAGACGAAAAAATTTGCGCACCGATCTTAGTGGGTCGACCTGAGGTCTTAGCTAAGCGTATTAAGCAGTACGGATTACGCATTGATTTAGAGACGCAAGTAGAAGTGGTAAATCCTGAGATGGATGATCGCTACAAGGTGTATTGGCAGTCTTATTGGGAGATGCGTAAGCGTGCCGGTGTGAGCCAAGAGCTTGCACGTGTCGAAATGCGTCGACGCATGACCTTGATTGGTGCGATGTTGATGCACCTTGGTGAGGCTGATGGCATGATTTGTGGTACGGTCGGCACCTATACTGGTCATTTGCAGTGGATTGATCAGGTCTTAGGGATGGATGAAAATGTTAGTACCTACGGTGCGCTAAGCTTATTAATCCTACCTGAGCGAGTGATTGCCATAGCCGATACACATGTTAATCCAGATCCCACGCCTGAAGAAATTGCTGAGATCACCTTAATGGCTGCTGCCGAGTTGAGACATATTAAAATCAACCCTAAGGTCGCACTGTTATCGTCTTCAGACTATGGTACGGATTTTCCGATTTCTGGTGAAAAAATGCGTAAAGCATTAGAAATCATCCGTGAGCGTGATCCAGCGCTTGAAATTGATGGGGAAATGCACGGCGATATGGCGCTGAATGAGGCTTTACGCAAGAAGCGTATGCCGGATTCGCCATTGACTGGGAGTGCTAATTTAGTGATTTGCCCTGATATGCAAAGTGGTAATATTGCGTATAACTTATTAAAGTCTTCTGTCGGCAGTAATGTATCCATCGGTCCTTTCCTTTTAGGATGTAAAAAACCAGTGCATATTTTGACTTCTAGTGCGACGGTGAGACGAATTATTAATATGACAGTCTTGGCTGTGGTTGATGCAAATACCCGTGCATCCTAGGGTCAAATTATTTTAAAATTGAAATTAGTATCTCAGTTATTGCTTGTTTGAGGAGATGGGATGGTCAAAAAAACAGCGACAAGCTTAGAGCAAGTCTTTGCAGTAGGTGGCGCGATTCCAGAGGAGCTTGCCCAGCTTGAAGCGGTCAGTGAATTGGCTGCTTCCCAAGGTTTGACCTTTTTTAATGTTAATTGTGATAAAGCGCGTAATGTTTCAGCTGTATTACGCGCAGTATCCAAGGCGGTCGATTATCCATCTTTTTTCGGTTCGGATACAGACGCCTTATTGGACTGTCTTAATGAAACCAATACGGATCAGAAAAAGGGCATGGTGCTCTGGCTCCAGAGTCTGCATTCAGAGGATGATGCGTTGCGAGAGTTTGCTGGGCAGTTAGACGGCATCTTGCAGGATGTGACTAAATTTGCTGAGAGCAAGGGGCGCCGCTTTGCTTATTTTGTTGAGCATGTTGGTCCGCATGAGGCGCCTGAGCCTGGTAAGGCACCCACACGTTATGGTGAGATTGACGAGTAATTAAGTTAAGCTTGCTTTAGTTGCTGTCAGGCTTCGGGACGTTGCTTCCGAAGCCTGAATTGTAAGAGCTAGGGTGGAAGTGCGATCAGTTCCAGTCTAATAGGGCTAGGCAGGCAGAGGCCAGGGCAAGTCCGGCGGTTTCAGTTCTGAATATGCGCTCGCCCCAAATCACTTTTTGCAAGGTGGAGCGACTGCTGTGGTCTTGGCCATAAGAAGCAAAGAGAACCAGTTCATTATCTGACCAGCCACCTTCAGGCCCGATCAAAAGACAAATCGACGCCAGTGTATCTGGCGCTAAGTGGTCTCGGTACTGTATTAAATAATCGCTGAGTTTGCTGCCATTTTCATGATGACAGAGTAGCAGTAAATCATAGGATTGCTGCTCTAAAAACTGCTTTATTGAGCTTACATCACTCACAGCCAAGGGGAGATTGCGACCGCATTGCTCAGCTGAGCTATTGGCGATGCTTTGCCAGCGCTGTAGGCGCTTTTGTAGGCGACTGCCGCTTAGCTGTAATATCGAACGTTCTGCCTTTAGTGGATGAATCGCAAGGACCCCCAGCTCGCTATTTTTTTCTATAATCCAGTCCATTTTATCGCCGCTTGGTAGGGCTTGGGCAATGGCAAGGTGTCCACCTGGTAAACGGTTGTCTGCAGTGAAAGTGCCGATACGAGCTTTGGCTACGCCATTGTCAAAAAATAGCTGTGCCGCAAACTCCCCGCCTTGACCATTAAATAAAACTATCCCATCACCATCACGTAAACGTAAACTACGCCCTGCATGATTAGCAATCTCCTGCGACAACACCACAGTCTCGTTAGTGGCTAAGGGGGCGGGATAGAAAAAGCGGGGTAGGGACATAAAGCTCCATGGAACAAAGGATAAATGATAGAATGTTAAACCACAATAATTTGCTTAAATTATAAGCCACTTATCACAAAATTTCTGATATAGGACGGATATGAACTCTTCCTCAGGTATTCAACCGACGGATTTAGCAAATGCGATTCGCGCCCTTTCGATGGACGCTGTTCAACAAGCCAATTCCGGGCATCCCGGCGCCCCCATGGGCATGGCTGAAATTGCTGTTGCACTTTGGACGCGTCATCTAAATCACAACCCAAATAATCCACTTTGGCCTAATCGGGATCGTTTTGTACTATCTAACGGTCACGGCTCAATGCTACTTTATTCATTGCTGCATTTGAGTGGTTATGATTTACCGATAGAAGAGATTAAAAACTTCCGTCAATTACATTCCAAAACACCTGGTCATCCAGAAAACTTTGTTACTGCTGGGGTCGAGACCACCACCGGTCCTTTGGGGCAGGGTTTAGCGAATTCGGTTGGCTTTGCCTTGGCTGAGCAACTTTTAGCCAAGGAGTTTAATCGTCCTGGTCATGAGATTGTTGATCACAATACCTATGTATTTGTGGGTGACGGTTGTTTGATGGAGGGTATCTCGCATGAGGCATGTTCATTAGCCGGTACGCTTAAGCTTAATAAGCTGATTGTACTGTACGATGATAATGGCATTTCGATTGACGGTGAGGTGCAGCCTTGGTTTAGTGATGATACCGCTAAGCGTTTTGAAAGCTACGGCTGGCAGGTGATTCCGCAGGTGGATGGGCATGATGTTGAGGCGGTGAGTGCGGCGATTGAACAAGCCAAAACCTGGGCTGCTGAAGCTGATCGTGGTCCTACCTTAATTTGCTGTCGCACTGTTATCGGTCAGGGTTCGCCTAAATTGGCTGGTACGGCCAAGGTGCATGGTGCGCCTTTGGGAGCTGATGAAATTCAAGCCACGCGTCAAGCCATTGGTTGGGATGCTGAGCCCTTTGAGATTCCGGAAGCCATTAAATCGGCATGGGATTTACGCGAACAGGGTACACAAAAAGAAGCGCTTTGGGCGGATAAATTTGCTGCCTACAGTGCCGCTCATCCTGAGTTGGCACGAGAGTTTGAGCGCCGTATGCAGGGTGATTTACCAGCCGATTTCGCAGTACGTTTTCAAGCTTTCTTAGATGAAACCGTGCAGCGAGCTGAAACCGTTGCAACACGTAAGGCCTCGCAGTTTGTGATTGAGGCCTTGCAAGCGATGCTGCCTGAGTTGATTGGTGGTTCCGCTGACTTAACTGGTTCTAATTTTACTGATTGGTCGGGTGCGGTAGCCGTCCGAGCCGGTCAGGATACGCCAGCCGGACGTCATATTAATTATGGTGTACGTGAATTTGCGATGGCAGCGATGATGAACGGTATGGCTTTACATGGTGGTTATTTGCCTTTTGGCGGCACCTTCCTGACCTTTTCCGATTATTCGCGTAATGCCATTCGTATGGCGGCCTTGATGAAGCAGCGCGTGATTCATATCTTTACCCATGACTCTATTGGTTTGGGTGAGGATGGTCCGACACACCAGTCGATTGAGCATGCAAGTAGCTTAAGACTGATTCCTAATCTAGATGTCTGGCGCCCATGCGATACGGTAGAGACCGCGGTTGCTTGGCGCTCTGCTGTTGAGCGACCAGTAACAGTAGGGGCTCAGGTTAAAGATGGCGGGCCTAGCGCTTTACTACTTTCCCGACAAAATCTGCCATTTATGCCGAGAACTGAGACTGCCTTGGCACAAATCGCCATGGGTGCTTATGTATTAAGTGATGCGGATAATGCGCAAGCGGTGATTGTAGCCACTGGTTCTGAGGTGGAAATTGCCATTAAAGCCCAACAGCAATTAGCTGCTGAGGGTATTGCTGTACGTGTGGTGTCCATGCCTTCAACTAATGTCTTTGATCGTCAGAGCAAAGCCTATCGTGAGGCAGTGTTGCCACCGGCTTTACCCACGGTGGCGGTAGAGGCGGGTAGTACCGACCTTTGGTATAAGTATGTAGGCCGTGATGGTGCGGTTGTTGGTATCGATAGTTACGGTGCATCAGCGCCGGCCGGTCAGTTATTTAACTATTTTGGCTTGACGGCTGAGAAAGTCGTTGCAGCGGTGAAGAATCTTTTATAAGGAGTCGAAAAATGACGATTCGTGTTGCTATTACAGGTTTTGGTCGTATTGGTCGTAACGTTTTACGTGCCCATTACGAAAACAATAAAAAGCATGATATCGAAATCGTGGCGATTAATATGTCCGGCGATTTTGAAACTAATGCCCATTTATTAAAATACGATACCACGCATGGTCGTTTTGATGCGGATGTGCAGTTAGACGGCGATCATTTTGTGATAAATGGCGATCGTATCCGTTTGTTTGCCACCCGCGATCCTAAGGAATTGCCTTGGGGTGAATTAGATGTGGACGTGGTGTTGGAGTGTACGGGTGCTTTTACTAGTAAAGCCAAGGCGGAAGTGCATTTAGAGTCTGGCGCTAAAAAGGTCATTATTTCAGCGCCTGGCGGTGATGATGTCGATGCAACGGTGGTGTACGGTGTTAACCAGGATGTTTTAAAAGCTGAACACACGGTGATCTCTGCTGCTTCTTGTACAACTAACTGCTTAGCCCCGTTGGTGAAGCCTTTGCATGAGGCTATTGGGGTGGAAAATGGTTTAATGACGACTATCCACGCCTATACCAATGACCAGGTGCTATTAGATGTGCGTCATAAGGACTTGCGTCGTGCGCGTTCAGCCTCAATGAATATGATTCCGACCAAAACCGGTGCTGCCAAGGCGCTAGGTTTGGTATTACCTGAGTTAAATGGTAAATTAGACGGTTATGCAGTTCGGGTACCAACCATTAACGTATCGATGGTGGATTTATCCTTTATCGCTAAGCGTGAAACCACGGTTGATGAGGTTAATCGCATTCTTAAAGCAGCCTCTGAGGGTGAGTTAAAGGGTGTCTTAGGCTTTAATGATCTGCCCCTAGTTTCGACCGACTTTAATCACAGTAATGAATCCAGTATTTACGATGCCACCCTAACCAAGGTTAGCGGTCGTCTGGTCAAGGTATCTTCTTGGTACGATAACGAGTGGGGCTTCTCTCAGCGTATGCTGGACAATACAGTGGCTTTGATGAATGCTAAGTAATTAGCTGGCGACTCATTTCACAATGAAAATCAGTAATTAAGTAAAAGACAAAGGCGGCATTTCAACTACGGATTGAATGCCGCTTTGTTACTGCTAAACGCTATTTAAAATATAGCAGAGTCTTTGGGAGCTCTTCATGTTTAAAATTAAAACACTCGCTTCATTAGCTGAGCGGGGCGAATTAAAAAATAAGCGTGTCTTTATTCGCGCTGACTTAAACGTGCCTTTTAATAGTCAAGGCGAAATTACCGAGGATACACGCATCCGAGCCTCAATCCCCGGGATTAAACTGGCTTTGCAAAGTGGTGCAGCCGTGATGGTTTGCTCTCATTTAGGCCGCCCTGTCGAAGGAACAGAAGCTCGTCCTGAGGATAGTTTGGCACCTGTGGCAGCGCATATGGCTGAGCTTTTAGGTCAAGCAGTACCCTTAGTGCAGAACTGGGTTAATGGCGTTGATGTTAGTCCCGGTCAGGTGGTGGTGTTAGAAAACTGTCGTCTCAATGTTGGTGAGAAGGCTAACGCTGATGAGCTATCTCAACAAATGGCTAAGCTCTGCGATGTTTATGTAAATGACGCATTTGGTACAGCGCACCGGGCCCAAGCCTCTACCCATGGTATCGCTAAATTTGCCCCCGTTGCTTGCGCTGGTCCCTTATTAGAGGCAGAATTAGTCGCTTTAAGCGTGGCCTTAGAAAAGCCTAAACGTCCGCTTGTCGCTATTGTGGGTGGTTCTAAGGTGTCCACTAAATTGTCGATTCTAGAAAGCTTAGCTGATAAAGTCGATCAGCTGATTGTGGGCGGTGGTATTGCCAATACCTTTATGTTGGCTGAGGGTCTGAATATCGGAAAATCCTTAGCTGAGCCTGAACAGTTAGGACAAAGTGAGGCGGTGATTAAGAAAATCCTTAGCCGCAACGCACACCTGCCCATTCCCGAAGATGTGGTGGTGGGCAAAGCCTTTGCCGCCGATACGCCTGCTGAGACAAAGTCTGCTACCGAAGTGGCTGAAGACGATATGATTTTTGATATTGGTCCTAAAACTGCGGCTAGCTTAGCTGGTATGTTAAGCAAAGCTGGCACCATTGTTTGGAATGGTCCGGTCGGTGTGTTTGAATTTGATGCCTTTGCTGGTGGTACGGAAGTGATTGCAAAAGCCATTGCTGAGAGTGAGGCCTTTTCTATTGCAGGGGGCGGTGACACCCTAGCCGCAATAGCTAAATTCGGTATCGCTGATAAGGTGAGTTATATCTCCACGGGTGGTGGTGCCTTCTTGGAGTTTTTGGAAGGTAAGAAGTTACCCGCTTTAGAAATTTTAGAGCAACGCTACGAAAGCTAAGTCATGTAAGTTTTTGCGCCGTGCTAGCAACGTGTGGCTAAACTAAACTAGCCTGATGGTATGATGCTTTACATACCATCAGGCTTTTTTGATAAAGCGCGTTAGTTATTATGCGTCATATCAAGTGGCACAATATATTTATCAAAGTCTTCAGCGCTTAAATAGCCAAGTGCGAGTGCCGACTCGCGTAGACTCAGCTTTTCATGATGCGCTTTTTTGGCAATTTCAGCCGCTTTATCATAACCAATATGCTTATTTAAGGCCGTGACAAGCATCAGATTTTTCTCTAGATTCTGCTTGATTTTTTCAAGTTCGGGCTCAATACCGACAGCGCAATGATCATTAAAGGCCAATGCCGCATCCGCTAGGAGCTGAATGCTTTCAAGTACATTATGAACCATCACGGGCTTATACACATTTAACTGGAAATTGCCTTGACTATTGGCAAAGGCGACAGCGGCGTCATTACCAAAGACCTGCACGCACACCATGGTCAGCGCTTCCGCCTGCGTGGGATTCACTTTACCTGGCATAATAGATGAGCCCGGTTCATTTTCGGGAATCGTAATTTCACCGATACCGCAGCGAGGGCCACTCGCTAGCCAACGCACATCATTCGCCATTTTCATCAGAGCCATGGCCAGTGTGCGTAAGGCGGCTGAGGTTGCGCTTAGGGCATCATGTGCGGAAAGGGCAAAGAATTTATTTTTCGCACTACGGAAAGGGTAGCCAGTCGCTTTAGCAATATTCGCTGCGCATAGTTCACCAAATTGCGGGTGTGCATTGAGGCCTGTACCGACGGCCGTGCCGCCAATGGCTAAATCGTATAAGCCTTGCATATTGAGCTCAATAGACTCCATGCCGTAGTCAATTTGTGCGACCCAGCTGGAAATCTCCTGACCTAAGGTAATCGGTGTGGCGTCTTGTAAATGTGTGCGACCGGTTTTGACAATCTCTTTGTAAGCCTCGGCTTTAGCGGCGAGGGTATCACGCAAAACCTTAATGGCTGGGAAAAGTGTTTCCTTCAGCTCCAAAACGGTGGCAATATACATGGCGGTGGGGAAAGTGTCATTTGAAGACTGACCGCGGTTTACGTGATCATTAGGGTGAACCGGTATTTTGGAGCCCATGCTGCCGCCAGCTAGTTCAATCGCACGATTAGAGATGACCTCATTGGAATTCATATTGGACTGGGTGCCGGATCCGGTTTGAAACACAACGAGCGGGAAGTGTGCATCTAATTTACCCTCAATCACCTCATCGGCGGCTTGGATAATGAGCTTAGCCACCTCAGCCCCAATCTCGCCTAATTCGTCATTGGCCTCTGCAGCGGATTTTTTTAGAATGCCTAAGGCGCGGATCATGCTGCGACCCCATTTAAAGCGCGCTACACCAATCGGGAAGTTTTGAATGGAGCGCTGTGTCTGGGCGCCCCAATACTTATCCTCAGGCACCTCAATCGTGCCCATTGAATCGCTTTCAATTCTCATACGCTATCTCCCTACATTCAAGGTTTAAGAAAAATTATCAATCCTACTAGTGTACACTGCTAATAGAGAATAGTAATCACTATCAATTAAATTAACAAAAGCTATGTCAGCATTAGGGGATAGAAACTAGTGATATCCCTAAATGAAATGTAATAAAAAATAACGTATAGTAATCACATGCAGGTGAGGAGACGCGCTCTGCATGAGCAGAAATCCCAATCGAAGTATTTTGGGTCTGTGCTACTAGATATTAATGACACGAAGTACGAGACAGCTTCAATACAGCAAGTAGCACGGTACAATAAAAACAGCGCAAAGGGCGGATTCATTGTGAGTTCGCCCTTTTTTATGTGTTTGCCCAGCGAGGTTGGCAAACCCGACAGGTTGCAAGAGACCTGTATCACCCTGACTAAGGGGAAGATAATCCGAATGGCAAGGGCGTTGCCGGCTAACGGCAGGGTCTGAAGGAAGCCATAGGAAGTAAGATGTCCATAGCGTTAGTGAACCTGATTCGGCAGGTTAGGGGGGTAAGCGTGCATAATCTCGCAAAGCCCAATACTTAGTCAGCCCTAACATGTGATTGAGG
>NZ_AQVB01000011.1 GCF_000372065.1 Oligella urethralis DSM 7531 | reverse complement strand
CTGTAAGATATGCCATCCTCAATCACATGTTAGGGCTGACTAAGTATTGGGCTTTGCGAGATTATGCACGCTTACCCCCCTAACCTGCCGAATCAGGTTCACTAACGCTATGGACATCTTACTTCCTATGGCTTCCTTCAGACCCTGCCGTTAGCCAGCAACGCCCTTGCCATTCGGATTATCTTCCCCTTAGTCAGGGTGATACAGGTCTCTTGCAACCTGTCGGGTTTGCCAACCTCGCTGGGCAAACACAAAAAAGGAGCCAAGCATCAAGCTCGGCTCCTTTTTTGTAGTTGAGCTGAAACACTCAGTGATTAAGCCTCAGCCTTGAGTTTTTCAATTTTTGCTTGCCACACTTTAGGTCCAGTTTGATGAACCGACTCGCCACTGGCATCAACGGCAACTGTGACTGGCATATCCTTAACCTCAAACTCATAGATCGCTTCCATGCCAAGGTCTTCAAAGGCCACCACCTTAGCACCGCGAATGGCTTTGGAAACTAAATAAGCAGCACCACCAACAGCCATTAAATAAGCGGATTGATGCTTTTTAATGGCGTCAATCGCCACTGAACCGCGCTCTGCCTTACCAATCATCGCAATCAGCCCTTGCTCCAACATCATCTCGGTAAAGGCATCCATACGGGTAGAAGTTGTGGGACCAGCAGGACCAACCACCTCATCGCGCACCGGATCAACCGGACCGACATAGTAAATCACCCGATTTTTGAAGTCCACTGGCAATGGCTCACCGGCGGCTAACATTTGTTGAATACGCTTATGTGCTGCATCACGACCGGTTAACATCTTACCCGATAATAAAAGCGTATCACCTGGTTTCCAGCTAGCCACCTCAGCCGCTGTTAACGTGTCCAAATTAACTGCTTTGGATTTATTGTAATCCGGCGCCCATTCTACATCTGGCCAGTTATCAAGCGATGGTACCGGCATGGCGGCAACACCACTACCATCTAATTCAAAATGAACGTGACGCGTAGCCGCACAGTTAGGAATCATGGCAATGGGCTTAGAAGCCGCATGCGTTGGGAAGCTCTTAATCTTCACATCAAGCACGGTGGTCAGACCACCAAGACCCTGCGCACCGATACCAAGGGCATTGACCTTTTCATAGAGCTCAATCCGCATTTCTTCCAGCTTATTTTGCGGACCGCGCTGTAACAGCTCGTACATATCGATATCTTCCATCAAGGCTTGCTTAGCCATCAGCATGGCTTTTTCAGCAGTACCGCCGACACCGATGCCTAACATACCTGGAGGACACCAACCGGCACCCATGGTCGGTACCGTTTTAAGCACCCACTCCACAATATCCTCGCCCGGATTTAGCATCGCAAACTTGGTTTTATTTTCAGAACCACCACCCTTGGCTGCTACTTGCACCTCGACCTTATCGCCTGGCACAAGCTCAACCGATAGAATACAGGGAGTATTATCACGGGTATTTTTACGTTCGAAAATCGCATCATCAAGTACGGAGGCACGCAACTTGTTATCCGGGTTTAAATAACCTTGGCGCACCCCCTCATCACAGGCCTCTTGTAGACTACCGCTCAGTTCAAACTTGACTTCCATGCCGACTTTTAGGAAGATATTGACGATCCCAGTATCCTGACAGATGGGACGGTGACCTTCGGCAGACATTTTAGAGTTTGTCAGAATTTGTGCAATCGCATCCTTAGCGGCTGGGCTTTGCTCTACCTCATAAGCACGTGCTAAATGCGCTAAATAATCCGCTGGATGATAGTAGCTGATAAATTGCACTGCATCAGCAATTGACTGAACTAAATCAGCTTCTTTAATAATGGTTGTCATAATATATCCTTTACCTTTAAATCAACCAAGACTGAGCTCTCAGCACTCAGTCTTGTAGTTCTTACGAGATAAAATCAAGATCGACCTAGCGACCCTTCCAAACTGGCTCACGCTTTTCAGCAAATGCAGTGGCCCCTTCTTTGGCATCTTCCGAGGTGAAGATATGCTGCATCCGTGGCTGCTGCAGGGCAAACATATCCTGATCACTCCACGTCCGGGCCTCATTGACCACCTGCTTAATCACTTGTAATGCTAGAGGACCATTTGCCGCAATTTTGTCGGCTAAGGCTAAGGCCGTTTCTAGCGCTTGACCAGGTTCAACCAAATGGTTAACCAAGCCTAAATCATATGCCCGTTGCGAACTCAACATCTCGCCAGTTAATAAGAACTCCATGGCAATTGCATAAGGCACACGATGAGAAAAACGTAACATACCGCCAGAACCTGGTACCAAACCACGCTTAGCCTCTGGCAAACCAAATTTCGCTGTATTCGAAGCCACAATCAGATCACAGGCTAAACAGAGCTCAAAACCACCTGCCAGGGCATAGCCTTCAACTGCGGCGATTAACGGCTTTTTAGGCAGCGCCTCACACAGTCCACCCAAACCGCGACCAGGCACCACTGCGCGACGCTGCGTTTTAGCGAACTCCTTCAGATCCATACCGGCACAAAAATGCTCGCCCTGACCGCGCAAAATGCCTAATGACAACTCATCGCTATTTTCTAGCTCATCAATCGCATCGGCCAAGGCAAATGAGGTGTCATAAGTAAGCGCATTACGTGATTGAGGACGATTAATCGTAATCACTAATACGCGACCAATTTTTTCAGTTAAGACTAATGCCTCTGACATCAATACCTCCTAGAGTGATTTTATTATTAAAAATTGCTGTTGATTTTACCGCTATTTATACTTATCTAGCAAAAGAGCATGCGCTCCGAGCTAAATAGTGTACGTAGTTTAAAGGCCATGAGAAATTACGAGGAGCGCAGTGATTCTGTGTTTTATCAAGCTAAATATCCTAAAATTATAGGTTAATTAAATTTTTGGTAAATGTCATAGCATGCTTAGCTTTCAGCAAATAATTCTTACATTAGAAAATTATTGGGGTGCGCAGGGCTGCACCCTCCTACAGCCTTTTGATATGGAAGTGGGAGCCGGTACTTCTCACACCGCCACTTTCTTAAGAGCCATTGGCCCAGAGCCATGGTATGCAGCGTATGTGCAACCATCGCGCCGCCCTAATGACGGTCGTTATGGTGAGAATCCCAATCGTCTGCAGCATTATTATCAATATCAAGTGGTGTTAAAACCTGCACCTAGCAATATCATCGATTTGTATTTAGACTCACTCAGAGCCCTAGGCATTAATCCCGAAGAGCATGATATTCGCTTTGTCGAGGATGACTGGGAAAACCCCACCTTAGGCGCTTGGGGCTTAGGTTGGGAAATCTGGCTCAACGGCATGGAAGTGACGCAATTTACCTACTTCCAACAGGTGGGCGGTTTAGACTGTTCAGCCACGACCGGTGAAATTACCTACGGTATTGAGCGTTTAGCGATGTATTTACAAAACGTTGAGAGCGTTTACGATTTGGTTTGGACCACAGATTTAGCGGGCAACCCTGTTTATTACCGAGATGTTTTCCATCAAAACGAGGTAGAACAATCCAAATACAATTTCGAATATGCCGATGTGGAGACCTTATTCCGTCATTTTAATGATCATGAAAAAAATGCCCAGCGTTTGATTGAGCTGCAATTAGCTTTACCCGCTTATGAACAAGTGCTAAAAGCTGCCCACTTATTTAATTTATTAGATGCGCGCGGAGCGATTAGTGTGACTGAACGTGCAACCTATATTGCCCGTATTCGCAATCTCTCCCGCAGCGTCGCCCAATGTTATTACGAATCTAGAGAAAAGCTCGGCTTCCCGATGCTCAAACAAGCAGCTCCCGTGGAGGCAAAATAATATGTCAACTAAAGCCTTATTAATTGAGCTCCTAACTGAGGAGCTACCACCCAAAGCATTACAACGTTTAGGCGAAGCCTTTGCCACTACCATTGAAGCTGATTTAAAAAAACTGGCCTTATTGCCAGATGACTATCAGTATCGTTACTTTGCCACCCCTAGACGCTTAGCCATTTTGATTGACAAGGTGCTGCCACAAGCGCCAGAGCAGGACTTTGTTGAAAAGCTGATGCCTGCCAAAGTAGGTTTAGATGCCGCAGGCAACGCCACCCCTGCCCTAACTAAGCGCTTAGAGGCCAAGGGCTTAGCGCATTTGAGCGTGGCTGATCTAAGTCAGGAATCCGATGGCAAGCAGGACTTCTTAATTGCCCGTGGTAAGGCACCTGGCGCCATCTTAAAGAATCGCATTCAAGAGGTGGTAGAGCATTGTATTAGCCAATTACCTATCCCTAAGGTGATGCGCTATCAACTTGCCGATCGTCAAACCACCGTGCGCTTTGTCCGTCCAGCACATCGCTTAGTGGTATTACACGGCGATGAGATTTTACCTGTACAAGCACTTGGTCTAAGTGCTGGCCGTATCACCGAGGGTCACCGCTTTATGGGGGCCAAGACGATTTCACTCACAGATGCGGAGGAATACGAACAACGCCTAGCCGATGAGGGCATGGTGATTGCCGATTTTGAGCGTCGCCAAGCCATGATTCGTGAGCAACTACACCGTATTGCTGACTCGCTAGACACTACCTTGGGTGAGGATCCTGAAGTCGCTGAGTTATTAAATGAAGTCACCGCTTTAGTAGAGCACCCAACGGTTTATGTAGGACAATTTGATCGCAAATTCCTAGCCGTACCGCAAGCATGTCTGATTTTAACCATGCGTTTAAATCAGAAGTACTTCCCGCTTTTTAATAAAGCAGACGGCAAATTGGATCATCGTTTTCTGATTGTCAGCAATATGCACTTAGCCGACCCTAAAAATATTATTGAGGGTAATGAGCGCGTTGTACGTCCACGCTTAGCTGATGCTGAATTCTTCTTTGATACGGACAAGAAAACCCCACAAAATGAGCGGGTAGCACAATTAGCCAATGTGGTCTATCACAATAAATTAGGCTCACAACTGCAAAGAACAGAGCGGGTGCAAGCCTTGGCCGCACTGATTGCCGAGCAATTAGGCACCAACAAGCAAGAAGCAGAACGTGCAGCCTACTTAGCCAAGGCGGATTTAGTTTCTTTAATGGTCGGTGAATTCCCCGAGCTACAAGGGATTATGGCATCCTACTACGCCGCTGGCGAGCAGGAAAGTTCTGCCGTTTGCCAAGCCTTAGCGCATCAATACGATGTCCGCTTTAACTTAGCGCCAAGCAAGGACGGCATCACTGCGCTCATTCTTTTTGTGGCTGAACGGGTTGAGACCTTAGTCGGCATTTGGGGAATTGGCTCTATTCCTACGGGTGAACGAGATCCCTACGGTTTACGTCGAGCTGCGTTGGGCATTATCAGTGCCTATGAATGGCTAGAACAAGCTCATCTTGATGGCATCAGTGCGGCTGATTTAGATTTACCTGCGCTTTTAGCCAAATCCCTTAGCCTCTTTGATGCTAGCAGCGAGCTTAATCCTAATACTGCCACTGAAGTTTACGAGTTTATTTTGGAGCGTTACCGTAACCAATTACAAGCCGAGCATAGCAAAGCGGTGATTGATGCGGTTTTAGCCGTCAATCCACCTTTGGATCAAATACCTGAGCGGATTGCTGCGATTGAAGCCTTCTCTGCACTGGATGAGGCTGAAAGCTTAGCGGCTGCCAATAAGCGTATCAGCAATTTATTACGTCGCTCTGAAGACGAAGTGCACAACTTCGATGCAGCGTTATTACAGGATGAGGCGGAAAAGAATTTATTCACCACCTTGCAAGCTGTGGAGCCAGAAGTTATGGCGCTCTTTCAAAGCAAGGACTTCACTGGCGGTATGAGCCGGCTAGCCGCTGTACGACCCGCAGTGGATGACTTTTTTAATGATGTGATGGTTATGACTGAGGATGTCGCAATTCGCGCCAATCGCTTAGCACTACTGCAGCGTCTTCATGGCACCATGAATTTGATTGCCGATATTTCTCGCTTAGCCTAGTCTTTAAGCTTTACATAGGATTCAAGATGCCCAACAAACTAGTGATTCTCGATAGAGATGGGGTCATTAACAAAGACTCCGCAGATTACATTAAAAGTGCTGCCGAATGGGAACCTATTGCGGGCAGTCTTGAAGCCATCAGTCGTCTCAATGGCGCTGGCTATAAAGTGGTGATCGCTAGCAATCAATCGGGTCTTGGGCGCGGCTATTTTACCATCGATGATTTAAATGCCATGCATGCCAAATTGCGTCAACTCTTGGCAGAAAAAGGTGGCCTCATTGATGCCATTTTCATCTGTCCGCATAAGCCTGAGGATAATTGCCATTGTCGCAAACCCTCGCCTGGACTATTTGAGGAAATAAAACGACGCTATAACATCGATCGCAGCGCAACGACCTATGCCGTGGGTGATTCCTTACGTGATTTACAGGCAGCGTCAGCTGCCGGTTTTAAACCCTGGCTAGTACTCACCGGCAATGGTCAAAAAACCCAGCAAGACCCAGCCTTTGACACAGATACACCGGTAAGTGAGGATTTGGCCGCCATGGTTAATCGCTTGCTGGCTGAAGTTACGCCTGCCGCTATGTAATCGGAGTTGCCGGATGAACTTTATTCGCTCTCTCATTTATGCCTTATGCTTTATTGTCAGCGCCTTGATTTTAGGTCCGCTGATTGTTTTAGCCAGACCGCTGCCCTTTGCTAAGCGCTATCGCTTTGCAGTGCTTTGGCCACGGCTTTTAATTTATTTAGCCAAGGTGATTTTAGGGATTCGCTATGAGGTCAAAGGTAAGGAAAATATCCCCGCTGATCGTCAGGTGATCTATTTAGTCAAGCACCAATCCGCTTATGAAACCCTATTTTTGCCGTGGTTTACGCCCTTCCCAGTGGTCTTAGTGTATAAGAAGAGCTTGGAGTATATCCCGCTCTTTGGTTGGGCGCTAGCTAGCTTAAACAATATCCCGATCAACCGCGCCAAAGCCTCGGAGGCACTGCGGCAAGTGCTGCGTATGGGCACGAAACGCATCAAAGAGGGGCGCTCACCCGTGCTCTTTCCCGAAGGGACACGCACCCCGGTTGGCACCAAGGGTCGCTATAAGCCAGGTGGTGTACGCCTTGCTATGCATGCGCAATGCGATATCATCCCGGTCGCGCATAATGCCGGTAAAGTCTGGCCACGCAATGCCTTTATTAAAAAGCCTGGCTGCGTGACCCTCTCCTTTGGCCCAGCCATCAGTCCTGGCGATCGTAGCAGTGAAGAAATCATGGCAGCGGTTGAGCAATGGATTGAGTCAGAGATGATCCGCCTAAACCCCGAGGATTATCCTAGCCAGGATCCAGCGGACACACCCTATGCCCAGAGCAAAAAGAAGCGCTAAAATAGCATGACAATGCTAAGCTTAACCAATTCATAAGGAGTTTTCATGTTAATACTACATACCATGTTACGCGTAGGTAATTTGGAGCGATCCATTGACTTTTATACCAAGGTCTTAGGCATGAGCTTATTACGTACTTCCGATAACCCCGAATATAAGTATAAGCTTGCTTTTCTCGGTTACGCCTCCAACCCCGAACAAGCTGAAATCGAATTAACCTATAACTACGGGGTTGAGGAGTACGAGATGGGTACGGCCTATGGTCATATTGCCATTGGTGTGCCAGATGCCTATGAAGCCTGTGCCAAGGTCAAAGCCGCGGGTGGTAAAGTCACGCGTGAAGCCGGTCCCGTACTGGGCGGTGAAACCGTGATTGCCTTTGTTGAGGACCCCGATGGTTATAAAATCGAATTTATCGAAAGAAAGGATATGAACGCCCCCGGCACGGGCCTACGGTAGAACAGAGCCTTAGCGCCCAACACTCACCCTCCCGGACAAGCGTTAGCGCTCGCTCGGGAGGAACTTAATTTTGTCCTACACCTGCACTATCCACGGCATCCGCTAAGGCAATAAACTGCTGCAAACTAAGATCCTCAGCTCTGGCCGTCGCTTCAATCCCCAAAGCCGCAAAATCCAAGCGCCATTGAGCTAGACTACGTCGAATCATCTTGCGTCGCTGACCGAAAGCTTGGGCTACAATCTCAGCAAATAGCTGATAGTTTTTTGGCTGTAGTCTATCCTCAGCTAATGGGATCATGCGCACAATAGCAGAATCAACCCGTGGTGGAGGATCAAAGGCCTCGGGACCCACATCAAAGAGCCCCTCCATGGCATAACGTTGTTGCAGCATCACAGAAAGCCGACCGTAGTCCTTAGTGCCTGGTTCAGCAATCATGCGCTGCACCACCTCTTTTTGCAGCATAAAATGCTGATCCTCAATCAAATCCACATATTCCATCAAATGAAATAAAATCGGCGTGGAAATATTGTAAGGAAGATTACCCACCACGCGCAGCTTCCTAGCCGATGCGCTTATACGCTCAGCAAAGAGCGCTTTGAGATCGACTTTTAGTACATCACTCTCAATCACGCGCAAACGCTCTGCGGGGTAGCGCCTGGCTAAACGCTGCACTAAGTCGCGGTCAATCTCAATCACCGTGAGTTGCTTTAGTCGCGCTAACAATGGCTCGGTCATGGCCAATTGACCAGGACCGATTTCCACCATCAGATCATCCTCACGAGGAGCAATGGCATTCACAATGGCGTTGATAATATACTCATCAACTAAAAAATGCTGACCGAAACGTTTACGAGCTTGATGCGCCAATGCACTCTACCTATAGATCAAAAACTAGCGGTTACGCTTTTGCTCAAGACGATTATCAATAAAGGTGCGACCTCTGAGCTGCTCAATCCAATCTTCTAATACGGCGGCCGCACGCTCCTCAAAAATCGCCTCATTAGCCAAGGACTTACGGATAGAGGCTTGCTTGTCCTCCGTGCGTCGCTCCATCACCTCAATCAAATGCCAGCCAAATGAACTACGTACTGGCTCACTGATTTGACCGATTTGTAAGCTATCGGCCGCCTTCTCAAAGGCTGGATCGGCTTGACCTGGTGTGATCCAACCAATATCCCCACCAATTGGTGCTGAGGAATCGTCAGAGTACTTTTCTGCCGCTTCGGAGAAACTCATACCACCCTGAATCGCTTGCTGTACTTGAAGAATGCGCTCATGCGCTTGCTCATCCGTCATAATCGGAGTGCGACGAATCAGAATATGGCGCACATGTGAATCAGTCACTTCGACCGGACCCTCTTGCTGTGCTGCCTGCACCCGTGGATCATGAACCACAATAGGAGCTGGTCGAGGGGCTTGTACCACGACTTCACGTTGGCGCTCATGAATTAAACCACGACGCTCAACCACCTTCAGAATATGGAAACCATTTGGGGCACGGAAGACACCTGAGACGCGACCATCTCGAACATTACGTGTCTGGTCCACGAATAATTTAGGCCAATCTTCAAATAAACGAATCCCTAAATTACCACCTTCTGCTGCCTCAGGTGCATTGGAGTACTCGCGGGCTACCGCCTCAAAGCTTGTGCCACCACGAATTTTTTGTAAGGCCTCATTGGCGCGTTTACGTGCCGCCTCAACTACCTCTTCTGAGGAGTTATCGGGCACCCGAATATAAATATGCTGGAAAGCAATGGCTTTGGGTTCAAAGCTCTGCTCTACGACAATGCGTTTTTCCGGCGGTGGCGCTTCAGGTTGAATCACTTGCGGGCGATAATTAGGTGACACACCAGTCGGATTTTGCTTAATATAGGCCTCCACATCCGCTGGCGTCACATGAATACGGGACATTAAAATTTGACCGCGTACCTCATCCAATAAGACCTGGTTACGTAAACCCTCAACATAGGTAGTCCAGTCAATACCATGTTGACGGGCTGCCTCACGTAACTGTTCAGGCGTCATATTGTTATTAGCGGCAATCTCAGCAATCACCTGTTGCATGCGACCATCACTGATTTGTAAACCCAAGCGTTGTGCCTCATCCTCAACCAGTAACTCATCGATCATGCCTTGTAACACCTGATCTTGAGCGCGACGATCATTACCTGCTACACGATTAGCCGCCATACGCTCCTGTAACTGACGCATGGTTATAACCTCGGTGCCGACAATCGCAGCAATACCATCAGCAAATTGCCCCTGTTGAGCGGCTCGAGCCCCCTTTGTTTGAGCTTGGACCAATGTCATTGGCAAGGCCAAAAGCATTAAAGGCAAGGCTTTTAATGCCAATTGTCGTAATGTAACTTGTTTACGCATTTATTCATACCTTTCAAATGTAGAACGTACCGGTACCGGCACCTCTGTCGATTCGTATCCTGGAATGCTATCTCGAATCGTTTTCATAGGATCTGAGCCTAAGGCACCTAAACCATTTAATTCTAACTGGAAAAACACTCGTGAATTCGTTTTTTCTTGTGCAACTGCATATCTTTGGAATAATACCCGCGCCGACCAACAACAATTACTACGATATTCGATGCCGGCAACGCTCTGAGTAGAACGTCTTTCTTTAAATGAATAATCAAAACGCCCAACCGCATTCACTTTTGCTGTGATCGGCCATTGACCGGCAACAATCAAATTTTCTTTGGAAGGCAATTGATAGGAATAGATCCCACCACTTTCATTCAATAAAGGATCACGCTGATAGCGGTACGATAAACTCAAAGAGGTCAAACGCTTTGGGTTCCAGCGCAGCGAAACGCTTGACTGAGCAATTTTCTTTTCATAAGGATCATATTGTAGCGCTGCTTCAGTATTTAGCTTATCCGTAAGACGAGCACTTAGGGAAGCCAAAAACTCGGAACGGTTATTAGCTAATTGCTCATTATTAGAAAGTGTGACTTTTTGAGGTTCAAAAGAAAAACTTTGGGCTACCTGCAAAGCCAAGCGCTCAAGCCCACTATTTGCATCCAACCACCGCGTAGTCAATCCTAAGGTCAGTCGATTGGCATTATTAATTCTATCCCAGCCGCCGCTATAGCGATTTTCAGTAAAGGCAGTACCAAAGCCAAACTGACTGACCGACGTATCATAAACCGGGATACCCGACTGATCTCTAAATGGTATATATAAGTAGTAAAGTCTAGGCTCCAAGGTTTGTCTTGAGGGCTTGCCAAAAAACGTGGTTTCACGCTCAAAGGTCATGCCAGAGTCTACACTAAAAATCGGCAAGGTACGACTTTGAGCACGATCACGCGCTACCCCACGACCACTTTGTGGCCAAAAACCACCGTTGGGCAAATCCCTATACCAGTCCGTTTCATAATGGGAAAAATGCAAGCCTAACTTGGGGGTAATATACCAACCCGGTCGCACAATAGGATAACTGACAGTAGAGTATGAGCTTAAACGCGTCCCATCATACCTAGAATGACCGCGATTTTTGGGCCAATAGAAATGTGCACCATTTAACTCGGCCGGAAACTTAGGAAACTCAAACCGTGTCAGTGTATTAACCGTGCTCAGGTCAAAACCACCCCAATCATAGCGCGCACCGCGAATTAATAGCTCAGGCTTACGCTCATATTGACGATAAACACCCGCACCCGGGGTCTCACTATTTAAGTTCAGATCATGCAAACCCTGATACTGCTGCCAACGCAAAAAACCGCTCCAGTACTGATGCCCAGAAAACGTTAAGGTAGCACTTTGATTTAAGTAGGTACGATCGGCTTCCGTAACTTCCAAATCATCTAAATCTCGGAAATAGTTACCGTCTGAAGCCTTATTCCAATTCAAATTAAAACCAAAGTTAAAACCGAATAAGCTGCCCAGTTGATGACGATGCGTAATACCGTAAGTCCAACGCTTCTGATTATTGAAATGCTTATCCCGAGGTAGATAAGCCGCAGTCAATTGACCCGAATAGGTCGGCTGCAAATAGCGGAACTCACCGCCCAGCATCAGTCCCCGCTTAGATAACCAACGCGGCGTCAAAGTAGCATCGTAATTAGGGGCTAAGTTAATAAAATACGGCGCAATAATGTCAGCACCACTACGTGAAGAATAGGAAAAAGTCGGGGTTAAAAAACCCGTTTTCTTTTCCTGACGTAATGGAAAGGTAAAATACGGCGACCAAAAAACCGGTATATCACCCACATAGACTTTAGCATTGCGAGCAATACCCTCATTTTCATCATCGTAAATATCAACACGCTCGGCAGCTAAATACCAAGAAGGGTCAGGGCAAGGGCATGAGGCAAAGGTCGCATTAAATAAACGCAGATGATTACGATCCAACATATCAGCAAAATCAGCACGACCGGAGCTACCATCGGCAAAGGAATAGATCGGGCCCAGAAACTCACCGCTCTCTGTATTGACGTTGTACTCGATTTCCTCTCCGGTAAATAAATTACCCTCTTGTAAAAGGCGGGCATGCCCCTCGGAGCGGATTCGGCCGAGCTCACGTTCGTATGTAATACGATCGCCCTTTAAAATCACATCAGCACGCCTGACCTGTGCGCCCCCCTGCAGAATCAGTTGATTGGTATCATCAACCACATCAACCGTTTTACTATCGGTGATGGTGACAATATCATCTTGCCCTGCCTTATTCTCACCTAACATCGGCGATTCCAGCAGCGGCACCCGCAAACCAGGGCTTTGGGCCTGGGCTCCACCCATTGCGACTAAAACGATAAGAACTAAAGCACTGCTTCTAAACACCATGTATTCCGATTGGGAAATGCAAAAACCTGCTGCAACTAAAAGTAAAACTAAGCCAGCTTAAAAGACATAAGGGCTTAGTATGTTCTAAAATTATTGATATTTTAACGATGTAAACGCTATATTTTATAGCAAGTCATTCAGTTACATTAAATTCTGTCCCTATTAAATTTATTTATTGTTTATGGCCTTAACAATCACAGCCGAACGTTCAAAGCAATTAAATCAATGGCTATCTGCACTGACAGCAAAGTATCAATTCGACTTTGATACCTTGGAAGCGGCTTCTTCGGATGCCAGCTTTAGAAGTTACTACCGTATTTACAGCACCGCCCAACAAACGACGCTGATTATTATGGATGCGCCGCCCCCGCATGAAAACTGTGCAGTGTTTGTCGCCATTGATCAGCTACTGGAACAACAGGGTTTAACCGTTCCCAAAATCTTGGAACAGGAACAGCAAGCCGGTTTTTTATTACTCTCAGACCTGGGACAAACTACGTATTATCAAGCAGTACAAGCTGGCCTAGATGATGCAACACTACAAGGCATCTATCGTGAGGCCTTAGATGCACTCGTACAGATGCAACAAACGCCTGCAGCTCATCTACCACCCTATGATGCACCACGCCTACGTGAGGAGATGAATATCTTCGAGGAATGGTATGTCGAAAAGCATTGTCAGAATCAGCTGACAGACCTTGAAAAGCAACGCCTCTACCCGACCTTGGATGCGCTCGCTGCCTTTAACGCACAGGAACCACAGGTTTTTGTACACCGTGACTTCCACTCCCCTAATCTGATGCTAATATCACCAGAGCAGGAGGCTAGGAATCCCGCCATTATTGATTTCCAAGATGCGCTATATGGCCCCTTGTCTTATGACCTAGCCTCCCTGGTGATGGATGCACGCACTACCTGGGATGAGCCGCAACAGTTAGACTGGGCCATTCGCTATTGGGAAAAGGCGCGAGCAGCCGGGCTACCGGTGCCCGAGGATTTTGGCGATTTCTATCGTCAATATGAGGCCATGAGCTTACAACGCAATCTTCGCATTTTAGGTGTGTTTGCCCGCCTCGCCATACGCGATCATAAACAGCAGTATTTGGAGCATATCCCCCGGGTGCTTGCTTATATTCGCCAAGTAGCTAATCGTTATCATGAGTTTGCAATTATTGCGCGCATTCTTGATCGTCTGGAAAATATCACTGTTGAAGCGAGGTACACCTTTTGATCCAAGCGATGATCCTAGCGGCCGGCCGTGGTGAACGGATGCGCCCGCTCACCGACCACACCCCGAAACCCTTACTTGAGGTTGGCAATAAGCCGCTTATCGTGCATCATATCGAGCGTTTACAAGCGGCCGGTATTACTGATATTGTGATTAACCATGCTTGGTTAGGCTCACAGATTGAGAGCTATTTGGGTGATGGCTCACGCTACGGCGTCAGCATCGTATACTCGCCTGAGGGTGATGAGGCCTTGGAAACCGCAGGCGGCATCACAAAAGCGCTACCGCTATTAGGTGATTATGCTTTTTTAGTGATTAATGGCGATGTTTGGTGCGATTGGAACCCTATCGAGGCGATGAATCATGTTAACGCCATTGATCAGGGTGCGGCCCAAGCCTGGTTGCTATTGGTTGATAATCCAGCGCATAATCCGCAGGGTGACTTTATTTTAAACAGCAATGGCAGAGTACACCCTCGCAACAACTTAAGCGCTCCCAGTGACAGCCTTACCTTTGCGGGTATTGGGGTCTATCACCCAAGCCTTTTTAAAGGGCTTACGAGTGGTCAAAAAGCACCTTTAGCCCCCCTGCTTAAGCATGCGATGCTTAGTGATCAAGTGGTGGGACAGCATTATCGAGGTCAGTGGGTAGATGTGGGAACACCTGAGCGCCTTGAAGCACTAAACAATCAATTATGCAAATAAGCCCCATTCATTAAGGAATTTAGCAGTTAATAGGAATTTTTATGTTCAGATCCTCAAATCGAGCCTTTAAACCCTCCGTCTACGAAACTGGTCGCCGTCGCAAACGGGGCATGCCACGTTGGTTAGTGATTTTATTTACCGGCGTTATTATCGGTGCGGGCGGTTATTGGTTTTTACAAACCAATTACGGCGCTACTCGCATCACGGTCGAGGAGTCACACCAGCTTAATCAACAAATTATTCAGCTAAACCAAGAGCAATACGCCTTACAGGCCCGTGGCGAAGAGCTCAGCCAAAACCTACAACAAACCGAAACTGAAAACAGTCGTTTATTAACACAGCATCAAGAAGCGGAAGCAAAAATCTCTCAATTAAAGCAAGAAATTGAGCTCTTAAGACGAGCCATTCCGCAGGATCCTAACGCCACCCCGGTCGGCTTAAGACACGCTAATTTAAAGGCTGAATTAGGCAAATTACACTACGACCTACTGCTCATGAAAAGAGAGGATCAAGCAGACGACATTGAGGTCACGATTGAGAGCAATATTGAGGGACGCTACCGTAATGGTCGCCTAGGCCGTACCAGCCCCCCAGCTGTTCATGCCACCGTGGAAACCATGACGCAGTTAAGCGGTGAACTTGAGTATGATGAAGCACAACGTACGCTAACCGCTACCGTCGTTACCTTTACCGTTAAAAACGCCGCTAGTGGCGAGGTCTTAGGTCGCCGTACCTTTAACGTGAACTAATCATGCGATGACGCTGGCTGGTGCTGCTAAGACTGAGCCCAGCCCTGAGCCTAAGCCACGGCTTGAGTTGTTGATATTTACTTTCCACTGTCTTAAATAGGCTTATCCCGGTGTCGAATATGGCACAATGGAGAGTATTATTTAAATTTAATTATTCATTATTTATCACCTATGAGTGCATCTAATTCAGACGTACCTGTTTCTAATTTTCTGCGCACCATTATTGAAAATGATCTGAGCGCAAATAAGTTCCAAAATAAGCGTTGGGCAGGCAGACCAGGCCCCTTATCGGTGCAACAAGACGCACCAAGAGACTCTGCCCGCATTCGTACGCGCTTTCCACCCGAGCCTAATGGCTACTTACATATCGGTCATGCCAAAAGTATTTGTCTAAACTTTGGTTTAGCGCGCGACTATGGCGGTGAATGTCATCTACGCTTTGACGATACTAATCCCGAAAAAGAAGAGCAAGCTTACGTTGACAGCATTATTGATACGGTCAAGTGGCTAGGTTTTGATTGGAACTACGACGGCACTGAGCATTTATACTTTGCCAGTGATTACTTCCAGTTTTTCTATGAGTTTGCGCTTGCCTTAATCGAAAGCGGTGATGCCTATGTGGATGAGCAAAGCCCTGAACAAATTCGTGAAAATCGCGGTACCTTGACTGCGCCCGGGGTGGACTCACCATGGCGCAACCGTCCGGTTGAGGAGTCTTTGACACTCTTCCGAGAGATGCGTGCAGGCAAGCACCCTAATGGCAGTCTTTGTTTACGCGCCAAGGTTGATATGAAATCGCCTAATATCAATATGCGTGATCCGGTGATTTACCGAATCCGCCATGAGGCACATCATCGTACCGGCATGGATTGGCCAATTTATCCGATGTACACCTTTGCTCATCCCTTGGAGGATGCGCTTGAAATGATTACGCATAGTATTTGTACACTTGAGTTTGAGGATCAGCGACCCTTTTATGACTGGGTCATTGACAAATTAATTGCCCTAGGGCATCTGCCAGAGCAACGCCCTCATCAGTACGAATTTGCCCGTTTAAACTTAAATCATGTGGTTACCAGTAAGCGCCGTTTAAAGCGCTTAGTGGACGATCATTTTGTTGAGGGCTGGGACGATCCACGTATGCCGACGATTATGGGCTTACGCCGTCGCGGCTACACGCCGGAAGCGATTCGTTTATTCTGTGAGCGTATCGGGGTATCTAAAGCAGATTCCCGCATTGATTACAATATTCTCGAACAGGCCCTGCGTGATGACTTGGATCCCAAGGTTGACCGCGCGGTGGCCGTATTAGATCCGATTAGGTTAATTATTACTAACTACCCTGAGGGTCAATCCGAGCTCTGCCAAGCGCCTAAGCACCCACATAATCCTGAGCAAGGTTTGCGTGAGTTTCCATTTAGCCGCGAGCTATGGATTGAGCGCGAAGACTTTATGGAAAACCCACCTAAAAAGTACTTCCGCCTTTTCCCGGATAATTTAGTGCGTTTAAAATACGCCTATATCGTCAAGTGTACCGGCTTCAAACAGGATGAAGATGGTAATGTGATTGAGGTCTACGCCGAGTATCTACCTGACACCAAGAGTGGTACCCCTGGTGCCGCTAGTGTCAAGGTCAAAGGCACCATTACTTGGGTCAGTGTGCCGCATGCCGACGAGGTTGAGGTCAAGCTTTACGACCGTTTATTTACGGTAGAAAATCCAGATGCGGGCGGTCAAGACTTTCTCGAGTTTATTAACCCCGATTCTGTCAAAACCGTCACTGGCTTTATTGAGCCGGGCACGACCATCACCCCGGGCGCACGTTGGCAGTTTGAGCGCTTAGGTTATTTCTATGTCGATGGCGAAGCGCAAGACAAAACAGTGATTAATCGTAGTACGACGCTACGTGATAACTGGGTTTAAATTTTATTTATTTTAAATAGGCATTAGCGTGAGTAATCAAACAGCACCGGTTTTGCAATTAAAGGGTGGCTTTATTTATACCCTACGTTTAATTTTGCAAAGCAATGATATTGAGCAAATTAAAGCGGCCTTGGAGGATAGATTAGATAAAACCGGCAGTTTATTTTTAAATGAGCCTTTAATTATTGATGTCAATGAGATTGAAGCGCCTTTAGCTTGGGCTGAACTGCTAGATTTTCTTAACAAGAAAAATCTTCCAGTGATTGGTGTCAGTGCCCAGGGTGAGCTGCTAGAGCAAGCCGAGGGGCGCGGTTTGTACATTATTGATGTTGATAATCTACCTAACCGTGAAGCGCCGGAGCCCAGTCCAACGACCGAAGCGGTGGTATTAGAATCCACAGCAACCACCACGTCTGTCCAGGACCTGCCTGCACGCGAGGAAGCACCGACTGAGGCTAGCAAACCGACCATGGTGTTAAAACGTCAATTACGTTCTGGCCAACGCGTTTATGCACGCAATGCGGACTTGATTGTGATTGGTGCGGTTAGTCCCGGCGCCGAGATTATTGCCGATGGTAATATCCACGTTTATGGACCACTACGCGGTCGTGCGATTGCTGGTGCACGCGGTAATACCGCCGCACGTATTTTCACCTCACACTTGGATGCCGAATTAGTCGCTATTGCCGGTATTTATCGACTGATTGATGAGGATTTCTCACCAGAGACTCATAAAAAAGCAGCCATTATCGAGCTGGAGCATGAGTCCCTCCTCTTTCATTCCGGTGAGGACTTCAATTAAAAACAAAAAAGCTATATGCAACAATGTTTTACAGGAGCATTGAAGCGTATACAGCCGCTTTAATTTTGGGTTAAGATAGTATCCAAATTTTTAACAATAGGAATCTCTATGGCACGTATTATTGTTGTAACTTCCGGCAAGGGTGGCGTCGGCAAAACCACCACTAGCGCTAGCTTTGCTGCTGGCCTGGCGATGCGCGGTCACAAAACAGCGGTTATCGACTTTGATGTGGGTTTACGTAACCTGGACTTGATTATGGGTTGTGAGCGTCGCGTGGTTTATGACTTTATTAATGTGATTAGTGAGGAAGCAACTCTAAACCAAGCACTCATTAAGGATAAGCAACTTGATAATCTCTATATTTTGCCAGCCTCGCAAACACGCGATAAAGACGCACTGACCGTTGAGGGGGTGGGCAAGGTACTAGACGATCTTAAAGCCATGGGTTTTGAGTATATTGTATGTGACTCCCCTGCTGGTATTGAGACAGGTGCTCTGATGGCTGCCTATTATGCGGATGATGCCTTAGTTGTGACTAACCCAGAGGTTTCATCGGTACGTGACTCAGATCGTATCTTGGGTATTTTATCTTCAAAATCCAAGCGTGCTGTTAACTCAGAAGAACCGATTAAAGAGTATTTAGTCGTTACGCGCTACAATCCTAAGCGCGTTGAAGAGGGTGATATGCTTTCAATTCAAGACATTGAGGATATCTTACGCATCGGCTTAATCGGTGTGATTCCTGAGTCTGACGATGTTATACAAGCATCCAATACGGGCTCACCAGTGATTCACCTGAAAGACAGCAAGGTTGCTCAAGCCTATGAGGATGTGGTTGATCGCTATTTAGGCGCTGATAAACCGATGCGCTTCACTACCCCCGAAAAGACGGGTTTACTCAAACGTATTTTCGGAGGGAAGTAGTTCATGTCTTTACTTAAATTACTATTAGGTGAAAGAAAAAAGTCCGACTCAGCCAAAATTGCTAAGGAGCGTATCAGCTTTGTTTTAGTACGCGATGCCAATGACGGTCCTGACTTCTTGCCTGAGCTACAAAAAGAGCTGATTGAGGTGATTTCCAAATACGTTAAAGTCAATCCTGACGATATTAAGGTATCGCTCGACAAGCAAGACAGCTTAGAGGTACTTGAAGTCAAGATTGAAATGAGCCAAGAAGAGATTAATGCTGCCAAAGAAGCAAAAAAGGCCTAAATTAATCTCACGCGCCCAATAAAAAACCGAAGAGTGTATCTTCGGTTTTTTTGCCTGAAAGTATTAATTACTTACCGACCTGGTTACCAATGACGCCGCCCACTGCTGCACCACCCACAGTACCTAAGGCACTACCACCCGTCATCAAGGCACCCGCACCACCACCGATAGCTGCACCGGCGATCGTACTCTTATCACGCGTAGACAGGTTTTGGCACGCAGTTAAACTACCCACTAGGGCCACCAACACAAAATACTTGCCGATTGTAGTTTTCATAATTCACCTCATTTTGCTTTAAAAACTCAGTCAATGGCAGGTTTAACTGAGGAACTTAAAACTGGTATGCGTTGTAAACTAATAAAATCCACCACGCACTCAGCACTACTAACATAACCTATATCAATCGCAAATGCTATTGGAATACTTATTTAAATGTATCCATTTGAAAAGCATTATAAATTAGATATTACCTTAACTAGTCTTTTTAAGTTCCTGTTACTAAATAATAAATTTAAAATTTTATTTTAAGGATTTATAGCGAATGCGTTTAGGCTGAGCAGCTTCCTCGCCAAGACGACGCTTCTTATCCTCTTCGTATTCCTGATAGTTACCCTCAAAGAAATAAACCTGCGAATCACCTTCAAAAGCAAGAATATGGGTTGCAATACGGTCTAAGAACCAGCGGTCATGACTAATCACCATCACCGTACCGGCAAACTCCAATAAGGCATCCTCAAGTGCACGTAATGTCTCTACATCTAAATCGTTAGACGGTTCATCAAGCAACAAGACATTACCACCACTAATTAAGGTTTTAGCTAAATGCAATCGACCGCGTTCACCGCCTGACAACTCACCAGTGATTTTGCTTTGATCGGAGCCTTTAAAGTTAAAACGACCCAAATAAGCACGCGCAGGCATTTCAAAACGGCCTACGGTGAGTACATCTTGACCATCAGCAATCACATCAAAAACCGTTTTTTTATCGTCTAAACTAGCCCGTGATTGATCCACATAGGCTAGATTTACCGTTTGCCCTAGCTTCACCTCACCGCTATCGGGCTGTTCTTGACCCGCAATCATACGAAATAAGGTCGATTTACCGGCGCCGTTCGGACCGATAATACCGACAATGGCACCAGCCGGCACCCGGAAGCTTAAATCATCAATTAAGACCCGATCACCAAAGGACTTCGTAACATTCACAAATTCGATCACTTCCTGACCTAAACGCTCAGCCACAGGGATAAAGATTTCCTGGGTTTCATTGCGGCGTTGATACTCATGCGATGAAAGCTCCTCAAAACGTGCTAGACGGGCTTTAGACTTGGCCTGACGCGCTTTAGGATTTTGTCGCACCCACTCCAACTCACGACTGATGGTGCGTTGACGAGCACTCTCTGCAGCCTCTTCCTGCTTTAAGCGATTTTCCTTTTGCTCTAACCAAGAAGAATAATTGCCCTTCCAAGGAATACCGTGGCCGCGGTCTAATTCTAGAATCCATTCGGCAGCATTATCTAAAAAGTAACGGTCGTGAGTCACAGCAACCACGGTACCGCGGAACTTTTGCAAGAAAATCTCTAACCACTCCACACTTTCGGCATCCAAATGGTTGGTCGGTTCATCAAGCAACAGCATATCCGGCTTAGATAAAAGTAAACGACACAAGGCGACACGACGCTTCTCACCCCCGGATAAATGCTCAACCTTGGCGTCCCACGGCGGTAAACGTAAAGCATCAGCAGCAATTTCCAACTGATGTTCAATATCATCACTACCACCAGTGGCGGCAGCAGCAATAATCGCTTCCAACTCTGCCTGCTCGGCAGCTAAGGCGTCAAAATCAGCATCTGGTTCAGCATATTCGGCATATACTTCATCTAAGCGCTTACGCGCCGCAAAGACCTCACCCAAGCCCTCTTCAACCGCTTGCCGCACCGTATGCTCCGGATTAAGCTGTGGCTCTTGCGGTAAATAGCCAATGCTGATGCCGGGCATCGGAATGGCCTCACCCTCGATTTCTTTATCCACCCCAGCCATAATTTTTAATAAAGTCGATTTACCCGAGCCATTAAGACCGAGCACACCGATTTTGGCACCGGGGAAAAAGGATAGGGAAATATCTCTAAGAATTTGACGCTTGGGTGGGACAATTTTGCCCACACGGTTCATTGTATAAACGAATTGAGCCATAAATAATCAGTAGTAAAATAAGATGTAAGAAACAGGCTAATTGTAATCAAAAGCGGGATAAACTGTTGTAACCACCGCCATTTATCAACTTATTGTTTAGAAAATAGCTATGACTGATGCCTAAGCACCATGACATAGATTAAGATCGATTGTTTTGATTCAGTGTATATAAATCAAGCAAATTTATCATGAAAAAAGTATTTACAGACGAAGAACTCGAAATTTTAGCCAAAACGGCCGATGCCTTAAGCGCCTGGACCGGTAAATGTGTGCTTTGTGAAAAAAACATCACCGATGAGGGCGTTGAAGTGGCCATTTTTGCACAGGTCCTTGACGCCAATGCTAGCCCACAACAAGCCGCTGATGCAGATGAGGTCGAAGAGCCTCATGCGGTCAAGGATGAAGACGAAGGTCAATTTCTACTGCTAGGCGGTGCCGATTCAACGATTATCGGTAGTGCTGGTGGCTTAGAGGATATCAGCAGCCAGGTCTACGAGTGCCGTCTATTATTTAGCATTATGTTTAATGCGGATGAGGGACAATTTGCCGAGCGCTTTATTTTGATTAATGATGAGTTCGAGCTGGTTACCACGGCCGATGAAATCGAGGAGCTAGTGCCTTTTAGCCTACGTGAAGTGGATGATATTGACGACTGGCTCGATACCGAGGATTGGGACAGCGATGATAATGATGAGGATTGGGTTGAGCAGCAGCGCCTACCCTCTTCTCATAAAGATAGTGAGCACTAAGCTATAGTAAAAGGCCTCCGAGTAGCTCAAAGGAAGCGGAGGCATTTGCTTTTAAGGTAGCGCTTTATCTCTTAAAAAAAGGGCCAAACCAAGCGGATAGCCTAAGGCCACCAATACGCAAGCGGCTGGGTTGCGCAATCGTGTTGCCTCCGGTCGTGCAATCCCCTTGGCCTTAAGGTGCAATCGAAAACGGGTATAGCGCACAGCCGCTTTAAAAAACTCGAGTGGATTTTTAAAAAACCAAGCAATGCTTTTTTCAACCGTATCATGGGCTAGCAGCAACAAACCCAAGGCATGCTGAGAAGCGTTGCTGGCGCCTTGTCGGCTGAGCGAATCGCCAGAGTCATAATACACTCGATAAACATCGTTAACAAAACGTGTTAAATAACCAGCACGCGCTATTTCACGCCAAACAATACTCTCAGGCACAAAGCCATCATACGCCTCAGGAAAGGGAAAGCAGCGCAAAATCTCAGTATTGAGACAGCCGAACTTCTCACCCCGAGGATGGTGCTTAAAGTACATATCGATAGAGCTCATATCGACCTCATCACGAAAGAACTTATCACCAACAATTGAACCATCCGGTCGCTGACAAAGCCCGGTCACGGCAATAAAGCCTGCACGCTTAATGGCCGGAATACGATGCCACGTCTCCCACATCGACGATAAGGCATTTGGCAAGAGCGTATCGTCCGAATCTAGGGCAACAATTAACTCGCCTTGTGCAATCGAGACCCCGTGATTAAATGCAGTTTTTTTATGTTGATTTGGTTGCCAGGCGTAGCGAATGGGAATAATACCTTCATTTGCCCAGGCTAAGACTAAGTCGGCGGTATTGTCGGTTGAACCATCATCGATCACTAGCCACTCAAAATCCCCAAAATCTTGGGCTTTGAGTGATTCATACACGCGTGGCAAGGTGTCAGCCCGATTATAGGTCGGCGTGAGCACGGTAAAACCGTATTGATTCATAATAAGATGATCTTAGAAAAAGCTAAACTAAAAGGTAGTGTAACCCTAATTCACATCGCAAGATAGCACGATTGTTTACAAAACATTTCATGCCTGCTAGCGATACGATGCTTTAGCATCAACGATCCTATGTGAGTAAAAACTAAAAAGCCACCGTGAAAGAACGGTGGCCATGCCTGCTTGAATACCGCTTAGGCTTGATTTCTAAGCTACTTAGAAACTAATGCCTAAAAGCTAAACTGATAAGCTAGGTATACCCAAGCTAAAAAGTACTACTTAAGCTTATTCGCTTGGCTGACTTTTTCTAACATCTTCCAAACGCCTTTTGGCGAAGTTGAATATAAACGCTTCAACTCTTTGCTGATGCAACGACGCTCTAACGTGTTACGGCGCGTACGTTTAATTTCTGCCATGACTGCCTCTGATTAAAAACTAATTAAAATATGAAACTGCTAAAAACTTTGGTAATCGATAATCTTAGCATATTTTCTGCTGATACGCTAGCTAAGCCTATGTTTTTATGCAGCTAACTTTAAAATGTCGTCTTTAGGCTATATTACGGGCGATAATAGAAGCCATCGTTTACACAGTAAAGTCGCTTGAAAAGCGGTAATTTGCCGCCATCTGTTTAAGTCGTATACCCACAGCATTCTATCTTCGCCATAGGCCATCAGCCCTACGGGCATAGTGAGTTAATTAGCATATGTCATCACACATTCGTATTTTCGGTGCTCAACAAAATAATCTTAAGAACCTTGATCTCAGTATAAAGACCGGCGAGATTACCGTGCTGACGGGGGTATCGGGTTCTGGCAAAAGTTCCTTAGCCTTTGATACGCTCTATGCCGAGGGGCAACGCAAATACGTAGAGACTTTCTCACCCTATGCGCGTCAGTTCTTAGACCGGATGGACAAGCCTCAGGTAAAGCGTATTGAGGGCATCTTGCCAGCCATTGCCATTGATCAGACCAATCCAGTACGCACCTCCCGCAGTTCGGTTGGGACCATGACAGAGCTTAATGATCATATTAAATTACTGTATGCGCATGCAGCGAAATTATTTTGTCGCCAATGTGCCGCCCCCGTGCAGCAAGACACCATTCAATCAATCCAGGCACAACTAGCTGAACTCAGCCAAGCACATGGCGATCCTAGACTGTATGTGACCTTCCCTATTGTAGTGCCAAGCAATTTCAGCGCAGAGGAGGTCAAGCGCTTTTTAGAGCAGCAAGGTTATACACGCATTCACAGCGAGGAGGAAGTGACTCGTGAAGTGAGCGATAAGAAAAGTAAAAAAACTAAGCTGCAAGTAATGAAAAAACAATATGTGATACAGGATCGATTCCGCTTTTCCAAAGCGGAAAGTGAGCGTGTGAGTGAGGCTTTGGAGCATGCCTTAACGCATGGCCAAGGCTTTTGCCGTGTGTTTGCAGAAACGGATAGTGGCGATCAACTCGTGTGGCCTTTTAGTCAGCATTTACATTGCGCCCACTGTGATATTTCCTACCATAAGCCGCTCGCAAGTACCTTCTCTTTTAACTCGCCTATCGGTGCCTGTGAGCATTGTCGCGGCTTTGGTCGCAGCATGGGCATTGATTACGGGCTCGTAATACCCGATGAAAGTCTGAGCTTGGCCGAGGGTGCGGTTCGACCTTGGCAGACACCTAGTTTTAAAGAGCAGCAAGATGATCTGATGAAATACGCCAAGCACGTGGGCATTCGTACCGACGTCCCTTGGCGTGAGTTAAATGCCGCTGAAAAGCAATGGGTCATCGAAGGCGACCCCGAATGGAGCGGCAAGCGTAACGCATGGGATCATCAATGGTACGGCATACAGCGCTTTTTTGACTGGTTAGAGACGAAGTCCTATCGCATGCATGTGCGTATACTGTTATCCAAATTCAGAAGCTACACCCCCTGCCCGGTTTGTCACGGCTCGCGCCTAAAAGCAGAGGCCAATTTATGGCGTTTAGGCGACGGCCAACAAGATGATTATGCCGAAGGCCGTTATAAGCGTTTTATGCCAGTCGGCGCCAGCTGGTCTGACGAAACCCTAGCACAGCTACCTGGTCTAGCAATTCATGATCTCATGCAATTGCCCATCGGTCATTTAAGAGATTATTTTCATAGCTCGTATTTTGATAAAGAAGTCAATAAAGCGAGTGATTTGGTGCTGCAAGAAATACGGCATCGACTGCAATATCTGTGTGATGTTGGCCTGGATTATTTATCCTTAGATCGCCAAAGTCGGACCCTTTCTGGGGGTGAGGTGCAGCGTATTAATCTGACGACTGCGCTTGGCACCTCCTTGGTCAATACCCTCTTTGTCTTAGATGAGCCTTCGATCGGTCTACACCCCCACGATATGAGTCGAATTGTGGAAGTCATGCAGCGCCTGCGCGATGTTGGTAATACCTTAGTCGTGGTTGAGCATGATCCCCAAGTCATGGTGGCGGCCGATCGTATCCTGGAAATTGGTCCGGGGCCAGGTGAGCGCGGTGGTGAAATCGTATTTGACGGCACGCCGGCGCAATTACGTCAGGCCGACACCATTACCGGTAAGTATTTAGGTGATGTACTGCGAGTGGAATCGCCCTTAGCCATGAAGGTCAGTGCCAATACACCACGACTGCTGCTTGAGGGCGTTAAGGCCAATAATTTGGATAATATCGATGTATCCTTTCCTTTAGGGCGTTTAGTCTGTGTCACCGGCGTATCCGGTTCCGGCAAATCGACCCTGATTCAGGATGTACTCTACCCCGCCCTATTAAAGCATTTTGCTCAACCCACAGAAGCGCCGGGCGAATACCGTCATCTCTTAGGTGCGGAACAAATCGCCTCGGTGGTGATGGTCGATCAAAGCCCCATCGGTAAAACGGCCCGTTCCAACCCAGCCAGCTATGTTGGCGCCTTTGATGCCATTCGTAAGCTCTTTGCCAATGCCCCGCTGAGTCTTGAGCGGGGTTATAAAGCCGGTACCTTCAGCTTCAATAGTGGTGACGGTCGTTGCCCTACCTGTAAAGGCACCGGTTTTGAACATATTGAAATGCAATTCCTGTCGGATGTTTATTTACGCTGTCCGGATTGCCATGGCAAGCGCTTTAGAGATGAGATCTGTGAGGTGCGGGTTGAGCATTTAGGTCAATCCGCCTCCATTGATGAGGTCTTGGCAATGACGGTGCACCAAGCCTTAAACTTTTTTAAAGGCTTAAGAGATGTACAAAATGCCTTACAACCTTTAATTGATGTGGGTTTAGAGTATGTCAAACTGGGGCAACCAGTACCGACTTTATCAGGGGGTGAAGCGCAACGCCTAAAATTAGCCGGACACTTGGCGGAGGCAGCGCGCAGCCGTAGTCGCAGTCGCGCTAAGCAACTCGCGCTAAAAGGCTCGCTTTTCCTCTTTGATGAGCCCACCACTGGCTTGCACTTTGATGATGTGGCACGTTTAATGCATGCCTTTAGAAAGCTGTTGGCAGCTGGGCATTCATTAATTATTATCGAACATAATTTGGACTTAATACGCGCTGCTGACTGGGTCATTGACTTAGGTCCGGGCGCGGGCGAACAGGGTGGTCGCATCGTGGCCCAAGGCACACCGGAGACCCTCAAAACCATGCCTGAATCCTATACCGGTCAGGCCCTGGCGGCCTATGAGGCGGAAATTGTTCACAGCGCTGACACCACTAAGCACTCACTAACAACGCTAAGCAACAAGCCAAAGCATGAACTCACAGACGCCGCAGTGACTACCTCCAAACCTGGTATGCGCCGTGCTTATCAAGAAAATAGTCAAGTACACCAACGCGTAAAAAACCAGCATGCCATTGAGATTCTGAATGCCCGCGAGCACAATCTTAAAGGGATTGATGTGACTATCCCACGCGATAAATTTACCGTGATCACTGGGGTATCTGGCTCCGGTAAATCTACCTTGGCTTTTGATATTCTGTTCCAAGAGGGTCAACGCCGCTATCTGGAATCACTAAATGCCTATGCCCGCTCAATTGTACAGCCGGCAGGTCAACCTGAGGTCGATGCCATCTACGGCATTGCGCCCACGGTAGCCATTGAACAAAGAACCAGTCGCGGTGGTTATAAATCCACCGTCGGCACCATGACAGAAATTCATCATTTCTTAAGGCTTTTGTACGTCAAACTAGGTACACAATATTGCCCTTGTTGTCAGGTGCCGGTGGAACCTCAAAGCCCAGAACAAATCATGGCCCATATCATGAGCCATCATCGGGCTCAACGTATCGGCATCATGGCGCCACTGATTACCGCACGCAAGGGTTATTACACGGATTTGGCTAAATGGGCGGACAATAAAGGCTACACCCATCTGCGCGTGGATAATGAATTTATTCCTGTCAATCCTTGGCCACGGCTGGATCGCAATAAAGAACATACGATTGAACTCCCGGTATTGGATATTACAGTGGATCCGGCAAACGAAGTGGAGCTACGTGAGGCCATCAATACGGCACTACACCATGGTCAAGGTCAATTAAGTATTTTATTTGAGCTTGACTCGGCGCAACCCTTAACGCCAGAACATCTTAGTCAAAAGCATTTTTCCATTAAACGTGCCTGCCCGTCTTGCGCCCGCAGCTTCCCGGAACCGGATCCGCGACTTTTCTCCTATAATTCCAAACATGGTTGGTGCGAGACATGCTACGGTACTGGTTTAAAATTAAAAGGCTTTAATGAGGAGTTAAGCGGTGAAGAAACGGCTTGGCTCAATCGTGAAGCAGAAGCTGAGGATAGCGTTTGCCCAAGTTGTCATGGGGCACGTCTCAATGAGGTGGCGCGTAATATTCTTTGGCAAAAGCTACCCATTCATAAACTCAGTGAGCTTTCGGTAGAGGCGCTAGAGGAATTCTTTTTAGCGCTCAAACTGACTGCGCGCGAAGAGCAAATTTCCCGTGACGTGCTGCAGGAAATTCGCAGTCGTCTGCGATTCATGCGCAATGTGGGATTAAATTACCTCAGCCTTGATCGCGCTGCACCCACCTTATCCGGCGGTGAAGCACAGCGTATTCGCCTAGCAGCACAACTAGGATCGAATCTACAGGGGGTCTGCTATGTTCTGGATGAACCAACTATCGGTCTGCACCCACGCGACAATCAGATTCTTTTAAATGCGCTCACTCATCTAGAAGGTAATGGCAATACCCTGGTGGTGGTCGAGCATGATGAAGATACCATTAAACGGGCACAGCATATTATTGATATGGGCCCAGGTGCCGGTACCCGTGGCGGTCGTGTGATTGCTCAAGGTAGTTATGAGGACATTTTAAACGCAGCCCATTCACTCACAGGTGAATTCTTACGCCATCCGATGCAACACCCCATGCAACCACGACGTGAGGTGCCAGAGGATCATCCCATGGTGCAGATCAAAAATGCCACCCTGCATAATTTACAGGGCGTTGATGCGGCAATTCCCATCGGTCGTCTCAGTGTGATAACGGGGGTATCCGGTTCCGGTAAATCAACCCTAGCACGCAATGTGTTACTACAGAATCTACGTACAAAGCTTGCTCAAAAAGAGCCAACCACGAGCTACCATGGCTGCGATGAAATTATCGGCTGGGAAAAGCTAGAACGCATTCTTGAAGTGGATCAAACCCCCATTGGCAAAACACCTCGTTCTACCCCAGCAACCTATATTGGCATTTGGGATGATGTGCGACGCTTATTTGCCGAAACACGTCTAGCAAAATTACACGGTTGGAATGCCTCACGTTTTTCCTTCAATACCGGGGAGGGTCGCTGCCCAGCCTGTGAAGGACAAGGTATGCGCACCATTGAAATGAGCTTTTTGCCAGATGTTAAACTAACATGTGAGCTCTGCGGTGGTGAGCGCTTTAATCCTGAAACCTTGGCCGTTAAAGTGCGAGATAAAAATATCGGGGATATTTTAAAGTTAGAAGTCGATGAGGTGATTGATTTCTTTACGGCACACCCTAAAATCCATCGCGGTTTAAAGCTACTGCAGGATGTGGGTTTAGGCTATTTGACCCTCGGTCAGCCCTCGCCTACCCTCTCTGGCGGTGAAGCGCAACGGCTCAAACTAGTGAGCGAATTACTAAAGGCCAGACTCGATGAGGGGATTCATAAGAGTGGTCGCGCCTCCTCGGCACCACATACGCTTTATGTGCTGGATGAACCCAGTGTCGGTTTATCCATGGCAGATGTTAAAAAATTAATCCAAGTCATTCATCGATTGGTGGATGCAGGCAATACAGTCGTCATCATTGAGCATAATTTAGATATTATGGCCGAAGCCGATTGGATTTTAGATTTAGGACCAGAGGGTGGTACCGAAGGTGGTCGCTTAGTGGCGGCCGGCACCCCAGAAACGCTGATTAAATTACATCAACGCTCACACACCGGTCAAGCACTTAAAGATTTCATGCAAAGAAATGATTAAATTTTAGGGGATGGATGAATGTCAAAAAAGAAATTAGTTGTTTTATCAGGTGCTGGGATTTCTGCTGAAAGTGGTTTAAAAACCTTTAGAGATTCCGACGGTCTCTGGGAAGAACATCGGGTTGAGGATGTGGCTACCATTGATGCCTTCAATCGCGATCCTGAGCTGGTGATGCGTTTTTATAATTTACGCCGTGCGCAGCTCAACACCGTAGAACCAAATGCAGCTCACAAAATCCTCGCCGACTTGGAGGATATTTTTGATGTGCAGGTGATCACGCAAAATGTTGATGACCTACATGAGCGTGCCGGCTCTAGCAAGGTGCTGCATTTACACGGTGAGCTGCGTAAAGTGCGGCCAGTCGATTCAGAAGAATCAGGTATTATCGAGTGGCTGGACGATTTACACCTCGGTGATGTGGACGAGCGTGGCGTGCAATTACGCCCGCATATTGTATGGTTTGGGGAAATGGTACCCGCCATGCAAGAAGCGGCGGAAATTGCCTCAAGCGCCGATCTACTACTGGTCATCGGTACCTCCATGAAAGTCTATCCAGCCGCTGGTTTAATCGACTTTATCCCTCCGCATTGTGAACTCTATGTGATTGATAAGGGCTTAGAAAATCAGTTTTGCCACCCGGATAACTTCTACCAATGCGGCGCCTCTGAAGGCATGCGCCAGTTAGCAGCACGGCTACGAAAACAGCATCAAGCATAAAAATGCCTTAATAGCTGATTGGCCGCCGCTAAACCCATGGCGGCCGTGACTGTCACGCATGAACCATAGCCTGCACAAGCCAAGCCCTGAGGCGCCTGAGCATGTCGTGCCCCCGCTGCGCTACCCTCGGTAGTTTGCCATGGCATCAGGGCCGGTTCATCGATCCATAAGCATGGTACCCCCATGGCGGGTAGCTTTTTAAGTGCTCGCCCGTGGCTATCACTGCCCCTGGCAAAACCATGATGCTTACGCAATTGCTGACGAACTTTAGCTAATAAGGCATCATTGCGGGCTCGACTCAGATCGGAGAAATTTAAGGCTAAACTATTTTGCTTGCCGCCGGCCCCACCACACATCATATGATAAATACCTAACTCCCTACACACCAAGGTCATGGCAATTTTGGCCTGTACCTGGTCGGCACAATCCAACACCGCATCCACCCTCGCCTCAGCAATCAGCTGATGGGCATTAGCCGGCTCAATAAACTCATCAATCAACAGCAATTGCAGCTCGGGATTAATCTCATCAAGCCGCTCAGCCATGGCCTCAATTTTATTTTTACCTAAGGTACTGCTAAGTGCATGAATTTGGCGATTAATATTAGACTCGGCCACCACATCCAAATCCACCAACACTAAACGACCCACCGCACTACGAGCTAAAGCCTCGGCAGCCCAAGAACCAACGCCCCCGAGACCGACCACCATCACCGATTTGGCGCCTATAATATCTAATGCTGACTCACCATATAAACGCTTTAAACCGCCAAAACGACGCGCTAGATCATAATCATATAGGGACAAAATCGCTCTCCTAATCACCCTGTGAAACATCAGTCCATCACGCTGATAAACAAGGCTAATGTTATACTAAAATCTAAACTAAGCATTTTAACTTTTCTATTAAGTTTATTCGTGAATAGCAACTACATTGATTTAAGTCCGAGTATTTTAGCCAAGGCTGAACTACACATCAAAAACTTTCGCCTATGGAGCGAAGAGGAACGAGAAGCCTCTCTACATGAAACCCTTGCCCAACTAGATGAGCTCAAGGATATTTGGATCTTCGGTTATGCCTCTCTCGTATGGCGACCGGAGTTTGAGTATCTTGAAAGCCGTCGCGGCACCCTGCTTGGCTATCATCGCTCGCTCTGCTTATGGTCCAGTGTCAATCGTGGCACCCCGGAGCGCCCCGGTTTAGTTTTCGGTCTGGCTGAGTCGGGCGTGTGTGAAGGCACGGTATACAAACTATCGAATGATAATCTCATGGATAAAATGCGCCGCCTCTGGCAGCGTGAGATGCCTAACAGCTCCTATCTGCCCATGTGGTTAAATTGTGAAACGGCTAAAGGCACGGTAAAAGCACTCGCTTTTGTGATGGATCCTGACGATCACTCCTATGTCGGTAATCTCAGCGTTGATGAAACCATTGATGTGGTCTTAGGAGCGCATGGTCATTACGGCCCTTGTACCGAGTATGTCTTAGAAACTGCCACTGCACTCAAAAAGGCCGGTATCCAAGATGATGCACTCTATCACCTGAGTGAGCTGATTCGTGAGCGACTGCAACACAGCTAGCAGCTCAAGCTAGCCTCAGCTTTTTACCAATCACACCATGCTTCCATCGCTATTCTTGCCTATTTGCTGAAGATAAAAGCACTTAGGTGTAAAATGCCTTTTAGCTTTTATTTAGTTTACCGGCTTATTTTTTGGATAATACATCATGGGCTCAACAGCAGATATGCGCCACCGCTACGAAAAGTTCGAATTATTAGAACAGGATGCGGGATCCGACCCCTTTGCACTCTTTGACCGTTGGTTTCAGTTAGCTAGCCAAGACGGTTTGATTGAGGCGAACGCCATGACCTTAGCCACGGTAAATGCAGCGGGTGAACCGGAAGCACGGATGGTGCTCCTAAAAAGCTATAGTGAGGAGGGCTTTATCTTCTTTACTAATTATGATTCGGCCAAAGGTCAAGCCATTGCCCATAACCCACAGGTCAGCTTATTATTCTTCTGGATTAATCAGGAGCGACAGGTCCGTATTAATGGACAGGCGCATAAACTCTCTGTTGCCGATTCCACCGAGTATTTTAATAGCCGCCCTTATGGTTCTCGTATCGGTGCTTGGGCTTCCCAGCAAAGCCAAGTGGTTGAGCGCAAGACCTTGGAGCAACGCTTTGAGGAGTATGCCGCACGCTATCCGGACGCCGTACCTAAACCGCCGCATTGGGGTGGCTATTTAGTGGTACCCTCAAGCTTCGAATTCTGGCAAGGGCGCCCCTCACGCATGCACGATCGCCTATGCTATCGTAAAGCCAAGGACCAATGGCTTATGACGCGGCTAGCTCCCTAGCCTACTTATGCCTTGTTAAGCAACAAATTTACTATGTCTACTAAACGTACTGCTGATTTTACTGATAAAGATTTTCGACTCGCTCTCGGTCGTTTTGCGACTGGGGTGGCGATTGTCACCACCACCAACCCTGATACCGGTAAGCCGGTGGGTTTAACCGTCAGTTCCTTTAACTCTGTCTCACTCGAGCCACCGCTGGTGCTTTGGTGCTTACGCTTAGCTTCTTATAATTTGCCGGTTTTTAAAAATGCAAGGCATTACAACATTCATATACTGGCAAATGACCAAATTGACTTAGCCATGCAATTTTCCACCGCCAAGGTGCCAGACCGCTTTGCTGATATTGACTGGGAAATGAGTGAAACCAATACCCCGCTCTTGTCTGCTAAGTACTGCGCTGCAATTTTCGAATGCGCCAGTGAGCAGCAACACCCTGCCGGTGACCATCTTATTATGGTCGGCTATGTCGAACGCTGTGAGCACACCAATAAGCTACCCTTGGTCTTTCATGCCGGTACCTTTGATTTGACGCCAACCAGTCGATTTGCTAAATGAGTAGCTCGGTAGATATTGAATGTATTGTGGTAGGCGCCGGTGTGGTCGGCTTAGCCATTGCCCGTGCACTGGCCCAACAAGGCAAAGAGGTATTGATCGTTGAGGCCGCCGCCCAATTCGGTAGTGGTATCAGCTCAAGAAATTCAGAAGTCATTCACGCTGGTCTCTACTACCCACCTAATAGCCTAAAAGCCAAGCTTTGCATTAAAGGCAAAGCGCTTTTGTACGACTTTTGTGAGCGCAGACAGATACCCCACCAACGCCTAGGCAAGTTATTAGTGGCAACGGAAGCCGCTGAAATTGCACAATTAATGGCGATCAAAAACAATGCCAAGGCTTCCGGCGTACATGATTTAGTCCTCCTACAAGCTTCAGACATTGCCACCCTAGAGCCGGAATTACATGCCGAATTGGCTTTATTCTCGCCTTCCACTGGCATCGTTGATAGTCATGCCTTGATGCTCGCCTTATTAGCTGAGGCTGAGCATGCAGGGGCTCAATTAGTACTTAATACCCCCCTCAAGCAGCTGAGCATCCAAGGGGCAAATCATTTTATCTGCGCTTTTGATGATACTAGCCAAACTCAACTTAGTTGTGCTAACTTAATCAACGCCTCCGGTCTTTATGCGACTGAATTAGCAAAGCAGTTCCGTGGTCTTGAGCAGCAATTTATCCCCACCGCTTATTATTACTGCAAGGGGCGCTATTTCTCTTATACGAGCAAAGCACCCTTTAAGCATTTAATTTATCCTATGCCCGATAAAGACGGTCTGGGGATTCATTTAACCCTAGACTTAGGCGGACAAATTAAATTCGGTCCCGATGTGTGTTGGCAAGCGCAGGAAAACTACCTGGTAGAAGCCGAACAGGCAAGGGTATTTTATGAGGCAGTCAGACGCTATTGGCCTAGTCTTCAGGAGGGTTGTCTACAGCCCGCCTATGCCGGTATTAGACCCAAATTAAGTGCAGCAGGTCATACGGCGGCCGATTTTATTATCAGTACGGAAGCAGTACATGGTATCAGCGGTTTAGTGAATTTATTTGGCATTGAGTCGCCCGGCTTAACTGCTGCGCTCGCCATTGCTGATGAAGTCGCAAATCATTTATAACCTACTATTTTACAAAAATAATTTTCAGTTTAAAAATGAGTAACCATCACGAATTTATTTTAACGATTTCTTGTCCCGACCAAGTCGGTATTGTCTATAACATCTCTGGTACTTTATTGGAGCTGGAGGGTAATATTCTGACCTCACAACAATATGGGGACGAGGACACCAAGCAGTTCTTTTTAAGAATTCGTTTTAGCGTACCCGCTAGCATCACGCAGGAGCAAATTGAAGCTGCCTTGGCACCTGCTAAAGCCCGTTTTAATATGGATTTAAACTTATATGCCACCACTAAAAAGTCACGCGTATTAATTTTAGTGAGTAAACAAGGGCATTGCCTCAACGATTTATTATTCCGCACCCAAAGCGGTTTATTAAATATGGAGATTGTGGGCATTGTTTCTAATCACCGTGACTACGAAAAACTAGCTGAGAGCTATGATATTCCTTATCACTACCTACCTGTAAGTAATGACAACCGTGCTGAGCAAGAGGCGGAGATTTTCCGCTTAGTCACTGAGTTAGAGGTGGATTTAGTGGTCTTAGCACGCTATATGCAAATCCTCTCCGAGGAGCTCTCTAACAAGCTTGAAGCCAAGGCGATTAATATTCACCATAGCTTCTTACCTAGCTTTAAAGGCGCTAAGCCCTACCATCAGGCGCATCAACGTGGGGTTAAGATTATCGGTGCCACGGCCCACTATGTGACCTCGGACTTGGATGAGGGACCCATTATTGAGCAGGATGTGCAGCGTGTTGACCACCGACTCAGTGCCGAAAGTCTGGCGCAGGTAGGGAGTGATATTGAATCACTGGTGCTGTCACGTGCGGTAAAAAGCTTTATTGAGCATCGCATTTTATTAAACGGTCATCGCACGGTCGTTTTTAAATAAAATCACTCCCCCATCATCAAGCTTTGACGCTGTTCGAGCTTGTTTTTTAAGAAATTAGAAAACAGCTCGATGCGCTTAAGCAAACGCAGATCCTCATGATAGAGCATCCAAAAACTGCGTTTAATTACAATCTCATCGGGCAGTACGACTTGCAAGGCCGGGTTTTGATGAGCCATAAAGCAAGGCAAGACGGCTAAGGCCATACTACCCAAACACGCTTGCAACTGAGCCACTAGGCTATTGGATTTAAAGATCACATTAGCCGCAGGTACCAAATCGCTTAAATACTTCAACTCATCACTGATAATAAATTCATCCACATAATCAATAAAACGATGTGAGGCCAAATCCTGCATGCTACGGATCGGTGCATGACGTTTTAAATACTGGGGTGTAGCATAGAGACGCAACTTATAATCACTTAAACGACGATATACATAATTACCGCGTATCGGTCGATCAATGGTGATAAAAATATCCGCTTCGCGTCTGGACTGATCGACAAAACGCTGAAAAGGCATAATATCCAGACTGGTCTTAGGGTATTGATGCTGAAACTCCACCGCCAACGGCGTCAACATATAAATACCAAAGCCCTCGGTGGCAGCCACACGAATATTACCCGTCAAGTCCTCTTCCAACACACTCACGCTTTGCTGGGCATGCAACAGCTCACTCTCCATCTTCTCGGCATGTTGCAATAAATGATGACCCGCTTCTGTCAACAGATAACCGTAGCGCCGCGACTTATCAAATAGCACGGTCCCCATCGCTTGCTCCAATTGGCGAATGCGGCGGGCGACGGTTGTGTGTTCAACCCCTAGACGACGACCTGCCTCAGATATTTTTGAGGTTCTGGCAACCGCCAAAAAATAACGTAACCCATCCCAATCCATCACGCCTCCTTTATATATGTAAATATGCACAATGATTGTGCATTTATTATATTGATATTTGCCGCTAGACACTTCAAAATGGGTCTAGATAAAAACTGACATAAGATTAGGAGACTTAAATGACGAATATTCCTACGATTCCATTATTAGTGAATGGTGAAAAAGTTCAATCCACCTCTGGCAAATACTTGGATGTACTCAATCCAGCCGATCAGTCAGTGGTAGCAAAAGTGCCTTTATGTACTTTGGATGAGGTTGATGCCGCCATTGCCAATGCCAAAGAGGCCTACAAAACATGGCGCAATACCGGTATTAATCGCCGTATGCGTGTGATGCTTAAGCTTCAAGAGTTAGTACGTGATAACACGGAAAAATTAGCCGCCTTAATTACCAAAGAACACGGCAAAACCCTGCCAGATGCAATCGGTGAAGTGGGTCGAGGTTTAGAAGCCATTGAGCATGCTTGCTCGGTGGCCAGTATGCAAATGGGTGAATATTCAGAAAACGCCGCCACCGGTGTGGATGTGTATACCTTAATCCAGCCGTTAGGGGTGGTCGCCGGTATTACCGCCTTTAACTTCCCAGTGATGCTACCTTGCTTTATGTTCCCGTATGCCGTGGCCGCCGGCAATACCTTTATTTTAAAACCATCTGAGCAGGATCCTAGCGCTTCTTTATTCCTCGCCGAATTGGCGTTAGAAGCTGGCTTACCGCCGGGCGTACTCAACGTGGTGCATGGTGGTCCTGAGGTGGCGCAGCGTTTATGTGAGCACCCTGATATTAAAGCGGTATCATTTATTGGCTCCACCCATGTGGGTACGGAGGTCTATCGTCGTGCCTCTGATAATGGCAAGCGTTGTCAATCCATGATGGGCGCGAAAAACCATTGCGTGGTCATGCCTGATTCCGACAAAGAGGTAGCAATTAACCAATTAATTGGCGCAGCCTTCGGCGCTGCCGGTCAACGTTGTATGGCCACCTCCGTAGCGGTGATGGTGGGTGAGACGCGCGAATGGGTAGATGAATTAGTAGAAAAAACAAAGTCCTTAAAAGTGAATGTCGGTACCGACAACAGCGCCGACTTAGGTCCACTCGTATCGCCGTCTGCGAAGCAGCGTGTTGAAGGCTTAATTCAATCCGGTGTGGATGAGGGCGCAAACTTAGTGTTGGATGGTCGTAATTACGTCGTTCCCGGCTATGAAAAGGGTAATTTTGTTGGCCCTACTATCTTTACCGATGTCAAAAAGGGTATGCGTATTTATGACGAGGAAATCTTTGGTCCTGTGCTAGTGATTGTCAATGTCGACACCCTAGATGAGGCTATCGCTTTCATCAACGACAACCCTAACGGTAACGGTGTTGCTATTTTCACGCAAGATGGTGGTGTGGCCAGACACTTCCAAAACAATATCGATGTGGGCCAAGTGGGTATTAACGTACCTATTCCAGTGCCAGTGGCTTGGTTCAGCTTTACCGGTTCACGTGGTTCCAAATTGGGTGATTTAGGTCCTAACGGTAAGCAAGCATTCTCTTTCTGGACCCAAACAAAAACAGTGACTGCGCGTTGGTCTCAGCATAACCGCAGTGTCAACACAACCATCTCAATGAAGTAAGGTGTTAAAACAAAATAGGCCGTGAGTCATAAAACCACGGCCTATTTTCTATGTGCAAGAAACGCTTTAAAGCTTAGCTATTTTTCTCAGCTTCTTGTGGCGCCCAAGGCTGACCAATCGGTGTTTCATCACTATTAGGATGTAACACAGGGATGGTGAATTCAGGCTGATCACCGGTTAAGGTTTTTAAGAAAGCAACGATATCGGCATTTTCCTCATCCGTAAATTTCTTACCTAACTGTAAGCGACCCATGATATCAACTGCTTCTGTCAAGGTTCTAGCAGCACCATCGTGGAAGTACGGATAGGTTAATTCAACGTTACGTAAGGTAGGTACCTTAAAGTTCATGCGGTCAACATCCTGTCCAGTAACACCAGCACGACCGGCAGCTTCGTTATCAGTCACGTAGGGCTCAACTAGACCCATGCGCTGGAAGGAGTTACCACCTAAGTTAGGACCGTTATGACAGGCCACACAACCGCTGTTTTTAAATAGTAGATAGCCATTTAGCTCCTGATCGCTAATGGCATCATCCTTGCCACTCAACCACTGGTCAAAACGCGAATTAGGTGTTACTAGGGTTTCTTCAAAAGCTGCTAAAGCAGACGTCACCTCTTCGATCGTGATCTCATCAACACCATACACGGCTTTAAACTCTTCTACATAGCCAGGAATGGTTTTTAAAACACTGACTGCTAAGTCGTGAGTAGAGCCCATTTCTAAAGGATTCTCAATCGGACCACCGGCCTGCTCACGCAAGTCCTTAGCACGACCATCCCAGAACTGAACAAAGTTTAAACTAGAGTTTAAAACGGTAGGTGAGTTAATAGGACCCTGTGCCCAATAGTCGCCCACTGAGCTAACTAAATGGTCCGCACCACCTAACATCAAGTTATGACAGGAGTTACAGGAGATAAAACCAGAACGAGATAGACGATTATCAAACCAAAGCTTTTTACCCAATTCCACTTCAGCCTGATTTTCCACTGTATGAGCTTCGATCACTTGAATCAACTCATTATTCGGCTTATAGCGTTCACCCTCCGCTTGTTGCGACATCGCAGGTGCAGCCACAAAACCAAAAGCACCACAGGCCAATAAAGCCATTGTTAATTTTTTCATAAGATTCCCCCTTGAATCGTTAAAAACTGGGTGATATCACCCGTAGTTCAATTATAAAGTTAAGGGGCTTAATTGGGATTGATCATAATCAAGGGTCCCAACGATAAGGCTAAAAACTGGGAATTATCCGCCTTGACTAATCAAGGCTTTGGTTATATAGCAAGCTAACTACTTGGACTTTTTCGTGCTCTTTTTGCTCGCAGCGGCTTGATTAAAAGCAGCAGGACTAAACACCTTTAGCAACTGCTGGGTTTGATTTTGCATCTGCTCTTGCATATTGAGATAAAGATCCTTAGTCTGTTCCACATAACTACTCATCATACGGCTCATCAAAGGATTTTGCATGGACATCAGATCAGCCCATGCCTCAGGCTTAAATTGAGTCGGGTAGAGCTCCTCATATTGCTGACTCAATTGCTGCTGAATTTCAGTAAATGCCTGCATATTTTGCTCTAGGTAGGTACCCATCACACCCTGCATGGCATGCCCGTAAAAACGGATAATCTGTCTGAGAGTGTTGGTGCTAAACATCGGCACACCAGCACTCTCAAGATCCAGAATAATTTGTAGCAAGATGCTCCGTGTAATGTCTTCATTGGTTTTTGCATCAATCACGGTAAAGCGCTCTGAGGCAACCACCAAATCCCTCACATCGGCTAAGGTGATGTAACTACTCGCCTGCGTATCATAAAGACGACGATTAGGATACTTTTTAATAACACGAGAACTATCTTGCTTAATTTCTGACATATTAATACTACTAGCTAAAATTCCTACTGATTAGCTCATGTGAAGACCGCCGTTAAGCGAGAAGTCGGCACCGGTAGAGAAGCCAGCATCATCCGAAGCTAACCAACCGACGATCGATGCAATCTCTTCAGGCTCACCTAAGCGACGCACAGGGATGGTACCCACGATCTGCTCTAAAATCTCAGGACGAATCGCACGCACCATATCCGTACCGATATAACCAGGAGAAACGGTATTAACCGTCACACCACGACTTGCCACCTCCTGCGCCAAGGCCATTGTGAAACCGTGAATACCCGCTTTAGCGGTAGAGTAGTTAGTCTGACCAAACTGACCCTTTTGACCGTTAACCGAGCTGATATTAATAATGCGACCCCAACGTTGCTCATACATGTGCTCAATCACTTGCTTAGTCACATTAAATAAGCTGTTTAGGTTAGTGTCCATCACCGCAGTCCAATCCTCAACGGACATCTTACGGAAGACGCCATCACGCGTAATACCGGCGTTATTCACAAGTACATCAATCTCACCGACTTCTTGACGAACCTTTTCAAAAGCCTTGACAGTGGAATCCCAATCAGCGACGTTACCGGCGGAGGCATGAAACTCATAACCATCAGCTTTTTGCTCATCCAGCCACTTTTGAAAATTACGAGTAGGGCCGCAACCAGCAACTACGGTAAAGCCGTCATCGGCTAAACGACGACAAATTGCTGTACCGATACCGCCCATACCACCCGTAACATAGGCTATTCTTTTCTTTGAGCTCATAAGCCACTCTCCTTTTGATTACATGACAATGTTTGTTAACTGTAAACTGCACATCAGCATACTGTCTATAAGGGTAATCCTAAGCTCCAAGCGAGGCAGCGCCTAGGATTAGCGCTATTTATCAGATGCTGATATGCATTAATTAAAACTTAAAATTGGCATTATTAACTTATTGCTTTAACCTTAACATAACGCCCTGGTGCTGGCTCAATGACCGGATACTGGCGACTACCCATGGTCTTACGGGCACGGATCTTGCGACCGCCTTGTTGTGCCAACCACTCAGCCCACGCAGGCCACCAGCTACCAGGCTTTTCAGTAGCCTCTGCCAACCAATCACCAGCACTTTGAGCACGGTTCAGATCGTCAGGCGTATTTTCATTAACCCAGTAGTTGCGACGATTCTTGTGCGGTGGATTAATCACACCAGCAATATGACCAGAAGCACCCAAGACAAAACGCACTGGACCAGAAATCAACTTAGCCGATGCAAAACCAGAATCCCAAGGCACGATATGATCGGCGATGGAAGCGTATACAAAAGATGGTATATCAATCCGACCGAAGTTAACCTTTTCACCGCAAACCACGGCATGATCTGGCTTGGCTAAGTTATTTTCCAAATAGGTATTACGTAAGTACCAGGCATAGAAAGGACCAGGTAAATTCGTACTATCAGCATTCCAATATAAAATATTAAAAGCTGCTGGCGCCTCACCCTTAAAGTAGCGACTCACCACATAGTTCCAAACCAGTTCATTTGGTCTGAGCCACGAGAAGGTGCTATTTAGCATATCAGCCGAAGCTAAGCCACCCTTGCCCATTTTAAGCTCATTTCTAAGCACCATGGATTCATCAATAAAGACATCCAACACACCGGTCTCGGAGAAATCCAGGAAGGTGGTTAAGAGGGTTAAGGACTTAACAATATCAACACCACGCGCTTTTAACACAGAGATTGCGGTGGCCGTCATCGTGCCGCCCACACAAAACGCTGTCACGTTTAGTTGGGGTTGAGCGCTAATGGCCTGCACCACCTCCATGGCCTTTAAAATGCCGTGTTCAATATAGTCATCCCACGTCGCCTCGCTGATGCCATCATCATCGCTTGATAAAGGATTGCGCCAAGAAATTAAATAGGTATTATGGCCCTGCTCTACCAAGTACTGCACTAGCGACTCATCCTTTTGCAAGTCCATCACGTAGAACTTATTAATGCATGGTGGCACTATCAGCATTGGTGTCTCAAACACCTGATCAAGCTTCGGCTGATATTGGATCAACTGGAAAAATTTATTTTCAAAAACCACCGATCCCTCAGTCACCGCTAAGTCCACGCCCACTTCAAAGGCCGTCTCATCGGTCTGCGTCATGCGACCCTTGCGTAAGTCATCCATCCAGTTCTGCATCCCCTTTTGTAGAGACTCACCGGAAGTGTCTTGGAACGCCTTTAAGGCCTCGGCATTAAAACTAAAGAAGTTAGAAGGAGCAATCGCCGCTAACCACTGATCTACCGAAAACTGTAAACGCTCTTGCATACGCTTAGGTAGATCAAACTTAGCCGTCATTTTTTCTACTGTTTCAGATGATAAAACATATAAATGCGCTAATAAATGAAGCTGCGGATTTTCGGCCCAAGCCGCATCACGGAAACGACGGTCACGTAATTCCGGAAGATTACCCTCTTGGCTAAGCTGCATCAGATGTTGAAACTTTTTGACAAAATCACTTTTAAATACTTCCCAATCGGCTGAACTGGTCAAATTATTCCATGAGGCCAGCCATGGGTTATTGGCTAAATTAAACTGCTCCATTAATCATCTCCATCTAAGAATGCGATAGGCTTTGGTGTCTAGCATAGAACTTGAATCTCTATCTATAGTGTAGCAAAGAAATATTCCAATTATCTGAACAAACACCTAATTCTTTATTGTAAATAAGAATTATGACAAGCAAATTTAAATTCATCTGGCGGTGCTGAGTTGCGCCCCTCTTAGCAAGCACACAGCTGCTTACTGGAATTAATTAAGGCTTAGTTAAATAAGCCACGGTCACCTGCCGCCCCGTCTGCGCATTACGACGATAGGAATAAAAGCAACTGGCAAGACTATAAGTACAAAGTCCTGAAAAGTAGATCCCGCAATCTGCAGCCACCCATCCTCGAGGCTTAAGACTGTGCAGTTTATGATTGGCAATAGCTACTAAATCACCATAGTATTTATCGGCCTGCGTTTTTGACGCTGTAAAAAAATCCGCATACGCTGGGTTAGACTCTACAAAGCCTGCGCACACCTCCGCCCCCACCTCAAAAGCAGCCGCACCGATAGAGGGACCTATCCACACATGAGTAATCGGCGCAGCTACCTTCTGCCTCATTGCCTCAATAGTATTTTCAAGCACCCCAAGCAATAAACTACGCCACCCCGCATGCACCACTCCAAGCACTTGTGCCTCTGCACCCAACAGCACAAGCGGCATACAATCCGCCGTTTGTACCACTAACACACGCTCAGGCTGAGTAGTAATGCTGGCATCCGCTCGAGTGATCTCATCACCTGGCTGCCATTGGTCTGCATCAAAAACCGCTGCACCATGTACCTGTGCAATCCAAATCGGTGCCGCCGGCAATTCCTCTTGTAAACGAGCGCGATTGGCCAGCACTAAATCGCGCTCGGCGCCCGTGGATAAGCCCAAATTAAATCCTGCTGCACTAAAGGCATCACAATCAGCTGAGCCGCAGCTCACTACCTCGCGTCCACTGCTAGCGGTGCTGCTAAAATACGCCAGACCATCAATAGCAGGACCACTAATGACGGGCAGACCATGCAACTCACGATACGCTGCATGGGGTTTAGGATAAGAAAAAGGAACCTCCATCACGCCTCCTGTGGCTACGATTAACTTTCAATCCAATCAACAGCATCTATTATCTGCTGCATCGCTGCGGGTATTGGCGCCGTAAAATGCAACGGCACGCCATCCACTGGATGCATAAAACTCAACTGCTGAGCATGTAGCATCTGCCGCTCTGCCCCCAGCCAAGCTGGACCACCATACAAACCATCACCCAGTAGCGGATACCCTAGACTACTTAAATGTACTCGAATCTGATGAGTACGGCCCGTCTCCAAACGACATTCAACCCGACTGATCGCATGACCCTGCCATGTACCCAAGGCCTGTCGTTGAAAATGCGTGCGCGCTTCCTTGGGTGCAATAGGTGAGTCGGTGGACATTCTTACCGCCACGCGGCGATCTCTACCAATCGCTGCGTCAACCGTACCCGCCTCGGCAATATGCCCTTTTAGTAAAGCCACGTATTGACGTCCTACCGAACGTGCTTGTAATTGCCGCACCAAATCGGTTTGAGCAATTTCCGTACGGGCTACCATTAAGATGCCGGAGGTATCCTTGTCCAGTCGATGTACAATGCCCGCGCGCGGTATCTGCGCCAACTCTGGAAAATGGTATAACAAGCCGTTTAGTAAGGTACCTGACCAATTGCCAGCACCCGGGTGCGTCACCATACCAGCAGCCTTATTCACAATAATATAATGCTCAGTAGCCGCAATAATATCAAGCGGCAAATTCTCCGGGCTAAATGCCATTTGCTCCGGTGTCACCTGTTCCCTCACGGTAATGCGATCAGCCGCTCGAATGGTTTGGCGCACTTTAGCTGCTTGTCCGTTGACCTTGACCCAACCATCGCTGATCCACTGTTGTAAGCGACTGCGTGAATGCGCCGGCAATAAGGTGACTAGTACCTTATCCAAACGTTCGCTGCTAAAGTTTAAGGGCATTTCAAATTCCAAAGCCTCAGGTTCTACTGCATCGTCGTCGAAATGCTCGGCGGTTTCAAGGGATTGGTCGGTCATAGCAGGCTCTGTGTAATGAGTTTTTAATTGATCTGGCAAAATACGCTGTTGATTTTTCGAATATTGTAATCAACAGCAACGATAGGATCCTAAAAGGCTGTTATCATAGTTTCTATTAAACAGAATAAAGCATCATATCACGCAAGTATTCTTATTTTAAATTGTAAATATGCAAACTAACACCTTTAAATCCATAGTACTCGTTCTTGGCGTCAGTTTATTAACCGCCTGCTCAAGCACCCGTGACAAGATTAACGATGAGACCATCGGTTGGTCTGCGCCTCAACTATATGATGCGGCTCGCGAAAACGTTCGTAGTAGTTCATGGAATACCGCCAGTGCCTATTTACATACCATTGGCACACGCTTCCCCTACTCCAGCTACGCACAGCAAGCCATGATTGACGAGGCTTATGTGCTCTGGCGTGATGACGAACCGGAGCAAGCCAAGGCAGTGATTGATCGCTTCCATCGCTTATATCCAAATCACCCGCATACCGACTATATGCTCTACCTTAAGGGCTTAATTACTTTCACCCCGCCGAGCGCTTTCTTAAGCAGCTATACGGGTCAGGACCCGAGCGAGCGTGATCCTAAGGGTTTGCGTGAGTCTTATGCCGCCTTTAGTGAGCTAGTCGAGCGCTTCCCACAGAGTCGCTATGCCGAGGACTCACGACTACGTCTAAACTGGTTAATTAGCACCATCGCTGAAAACGAGGTCAATGTCGCCCAATACTACTATGAGCGCCATGGCTATGTGGCTGCCATTAACCGTGCACAGGCGGTATTAAGAGATTTCTCTGGAGTAACGGCAACGGAGCGTGCGCTGTATATTATGATGAAGTCCTATGAGGCTTTAGGCCTACATGATCAAGCCGCTGACGCTCAGCGTGTATTTACACAGAACTTCCCAAACTCCGACTATCCGGAGCATGGTCTTGACAAGGATTCCAGTTGGTTAGATGTTTTCAAACCAGCAACGTGGTTTAATTAGTTTAGACTTAAAGGGGTTTAGTTCGAAAACTAAACCCCTTTTACTTTTTATTTACCTTGCTCGGCCAAATAGCGCAAAAATTGTAAGGCATCCTCTGGATTTCGGCTTCGATAAAAGTCCGGTAAACCCTGCCAAAGCCTTTTACCATAGCCTTTTTCCACCAAGCGTACATCACCAATGAGCAATACCCCTGCATCATTTTCACTGCGCACCAAACGTCCCGCCCCCTGCTTGAGAGCAATTGCAGCATGCGGGATCTGGATCTCAAAAAAGGCACTGCCGCCACGATTTTCACAATCCCTAATGCGCGCATCCAGCACCGGGTCATCTGGTGACATAAATGGGATTTTATCTATTGCCACCAAGGTCAATAAATCGCCGGGAAAGTCCACGCCCTCCCAAAAACTGGAGCTACCCACCAAAATAGCATTGCCCTCTTGACGGAATTTTTCCATCAAATAAGCGCGAGAATTATCCCCCTGCTTTAATAAAGCACGATCAATATTTACCTCATCCAGCCGCGCTAATAACATCTCTGAAAACTCATCAACCGCTTTCAGGGAAGTGCATAACAACAAAACACCGCCATGCGTTGCTTCAATCAAAGGCATCAGCACGTCCAGAAAGCGTTCTCTAAATGAAAAATCATCCGGCAACGGCAGTTTAGGAATCAGCATAATGGTTTTATCCTGATATTGAAAGGGTGATTCCCATACCCGTTCAATGGCACCATAGAGCCCAAGATTATTAACAAAATGATCAAAATTACCATTCACTGACAAAGTCGCTGAGGTAAAGACCCAGGCCTGATCTGCCTGCTTAAAGCGACCGAAATGTCGCACACTCAAGGGAGCCCGATGAAGCTGAAAATAGTTTTGAGTTAAATTGAGCCAACACACATAGCTTGTTTCAAGCTCAGCCACTGCTTGGTGCTCTTCATCCATCTGCTCAGCCACCAAGGAACTGAGACTATCACTAGCGCTACTTGCAGCGACCTGCGTGGCACCCTCTGCATCAGCCGCTGGCTGATGGCTACGTGCCCAACGCATCAAACTATCGTATAGTGCCGCGCCCTCACGGGTTGCTGCTTTAATATCGGGATGGGATTCCTGATAGTTTAATAAAGTTCGCACCAATTGCTGAATTGCCTGCGCCAACTCATCAAAACGCCCCATCACTCGCTCATAATTTTCCAGATTATGCACCAAAGCCTGCGCATTTGGCATTTCCTCAAGCGGCATCAATTGTAGTCTAAACTCCATCAGCGCCTTGGCTATCTCCTGCACGATAGGCTCAATGTCCTTGGCAATGCCTTTTAACTGGGCGCGCACGATGCTAAGACTGCGTTTTTGCCAATCAGCAATTTTTTGACCGCTAATTTGCTCACCTAAAAAGCGCGTCGCATAATCCGGCAGTTGATGCGCCTCATCAAAGACGACGGCCTCTGCGCTAGGCAATAAATCAAAAATACCCTCCTGCCTAAGGGACAAATCCGCCATAAACAAAGCGTGATTAATCACCACCACATCCGCCTCTTGAGCACGCGCCCGCGCCTTATTCGTAAAGCACTCCTCTGCAAACTGACAGTCTTGACCTAAGCAATTCTCAGCAGTGGAAGTCACCCGTTGCCAAATGCTCGCTGTCTCAGGTACGGCAGCACAATCCGCCTTATCACCCGTTGCGGAAGTATCAGCAAAGCGGCGTATCGCTTGCAGCATGGGCACTTCTAGCTTAGAGTGCAAACCCGCATCTGACTCCTCAAGCTGCTTTAAATAATGGTGACAAACGTAATTAGAACGTCCCTTAAGCACAGCGACCAAGGCTGGAATACCCATGGCCTGGCAAACCTGTGGCACATCCTTAGTGAAGATCTGGTCCTGTAAATTGCGTGTACCCGTCGATATAATCACCTTGCCAGTCGCTAATAATGCTGGTACTAAATAGGCCCAGGTCTTACCTGTACCGGTACCTGCCTCAGCCACCAGCGTGCCCTTTGTCATGAAAGTATTTTCTATCGCTTGCGCCAACTCAGTCTGTGCCTGACGCTTAGTATAGCGACTAACAGATTCGGCAAAAGGACCATCATCTGAAAAAAATCGACTGACATCAAAACTCAAGAGCGGCTCCTACAAAAAAGACGTCACTTATTATGCTTATTTTCACATAAGCAATTGTAGCAATCCTAGTCAATGAATATATTTAGCCGCCTAATTGTGGCAAAATGACAAGCTTTCAAACCAAAAAACTTGAGAGTGAGATGACCGAATCTGTAAGTCTACAACCTGAACATTCATCATTAGCTATTCCACAGGAAGTCGATAGTGCGCGTATTATTCAACAACTTGCTGAGGAACTAACGGTAAAAGCCAGTCAAATTGCTGCAGCCGTCAATTTATTAGATGAAGGCGCCACGGTGCCCTTTATTGCACGCTATCGTAAGGAAGCGACTGGTGGTTTGGACGATACAGTGTTGCGTCAACTAGAAGTACGATTGCTATATGTACGGGAGTTGGAAGAGCGCCGACTCGCCATTCTGGAATCGATTCATGCTCAAGAAAAGCTGACACCCGAATTAATGCAGCAGCTAATGGCGGCAGACACTAAGCAACGCTTAGAGGATTTGTATGCTCCCTATAAGCCTAAGCGTCGCACCCGTGCTCAAATCGCCATAGAAGCTGGTTTAGAGCCCTTGGCAAATGCTATCCTAGATGACCGTACTGCGGATCCTGAAACCTTAGCCGCAGATTATCTAAATGCAGAGCATAAAATCACCGATACTAAAGCGGCATTGGATGGTGCGCGCGATATCCTGGCCGAACGCTTTGCCGAAGATGCGGATTTATTAGCACAGCTGCGAGAGTTCCTGTCTCAACAAGGTCTTTTATACTCCACCGTGGTCGCCGGCAAAGAAGATGAAGGCGATAAATTCCGCGATTGGTATGACTTTAGTGAGTCTTTGGCGAGTCTACCCTCGCACCGTATTCTAGCCATGCTACGTGGACGTCAACAGGGCTGCTTGGATTTACGTATTGGCTTATCCGAAGCGCAGGAGGAGCTGGTACCGCATCCTTGTATTGAGCGCATTGAGCGCTACTTTGATTTGGGTGCAGAATTTGGCGCAGATGCCTCAGCCCGCGGCAAATGGCTAGCCGATGTGTGCCGTTGGACGTGGCGTGTAAAATTACTCACCGCCTTTGAAACTGAGTTTATTAGTCAGTTACGCCAACGCGCTGAAGAAGAGGCAATTAAAGTCTTTGCCGACAATCTAAAGGACTTATTATTGGCAGCGCCAGCAGGTCCTAAAGCCGTACTAGGCTTGGACCCTGGGATTCGCACGGGGGTCAAGGTAGCTGCCATCGATGCCACGGCCAAGGTGCTTGAGACCACGACCATTTACCCCTTTGAACCCCGCCTTGACCGTAAAGGCAGTATTCATACCCTAGCAGCGTTAGTGGCCAAGCATAATATTGAGTTAATTGCCATCGGCAACGGTACCGCTTCGCGTGAGACCGAGCGTTTAATTAGCGAACTGATTAAGGAGTTTAAACTCGATAAGGTTAAAAAGATCGTGGTTTCCGAAGCTGGTGCCTCAGTTTATTCTGCTTCAGAACTAGCGGCCACTGAATTCCCCGATCTGGATGTGAGTTTACGTGGTGCAGTTTCCATTGCCCGTCGTCTGCAAGACCCATTAGCCGAATTAGTTAAAATTGAGCCCAAAGCCATTGGCGTCGGTCAATATCAACACGATGTTAATCAAGGCGAGCTAGCCCGCTCCTTGGATGCGGTGGTTGAAGATTGCGTCAATGCCGTAGGGGTTGATGTCAACACCGCATCGGCAGCACTGCTTGCGCGCGTTTCTGGTTTAAATAGCACCCTGGCTAAAAACATTGTCGCCTGGCGTGACCAAAACGGCGCCTTTGACAATCGCCAAAAGCTACTGGAAGTGTCTCGCTTCGGCCCTAAAACCTTTGAACAGGCAGCCGGCTTCTTACGCATTCAAAACGGCGACAATCCACTGGATGCCTCGGCGGTACACCCCGAAGCCTATCCAGTAGTTGAGCGAATTTTAGAAAAAATTCAAGTTGATATCAAAGATATTATGGGCAAAACCGATGCTCTCAAAGGACTCTCGCCAAGTAGCTTTACTGACGAACAATTTGGCTTACCAACGGTTAAAGATATTTTTAATGAGTTAGAAAAACCCGGTCGCGACCCACGCCCTGAATTCAAAACAGCCACCTTCCAAGAAGGGATTGAATCCATACGCGACCTGATTCCCGGCATGATTCTAGAAGGTGTGGTTAGTAATGTAGCCGCTTTTGGTGCTTTTGTGGATATTGGTGTAGGCCAGGATGGCTTAGTGCATATTTCCTGCTTATCCATTAAGTACGTCACTGATCCACGTGAGGTGGTGCGTGTCGGTCAAACGGTGAAAGTCAAAGTACTGGAAGTAGAGGTAGATAGAAATCGTATCAATCTCAGCATGCGTTTAGATGATGACATTGGCAGCAGCAATCGCACAGCACGTAGCGATAGTCGTAACAATGAACGGCGTGATAATCGCAGCAAACATCAGCGTACCGGCACACACGCCTCAAATCGACGTGATGATGCGCCGATGGGTGCAATGGCAGCGGCCTTTGCCAAGCTTAAAAAATAATCGAATAAACGCCCATCTCACTAGCAATCATCAGGGGTTTGCCATTGCGCAAGCCCCTGATACCCCCCTATAAACGACCGCTAAACACACTCAACACATAGCCGATTAATGCAAGGATTAATCCCAGCAAAAAAATATAGATAATGGCATTGCGAGCGTTTTTCTTGCCCTGCGCTATTTGTTCGGGACTCAATTGCGCCAATAATGCTTGGTTTTTGGCATTAGGCTTAGCATTTAAGGTGCTGAGACATAAAATCGCAAAAAACACCGTCACCCCACCGATGATATATAAACCCTTAGCAATCATGGATAAAACCACTGCCATCAAAACTCCTTACTCTCTAAACTAAAGGCTGGTTGAGACGCTGTTTACGCTCTCGCCAATCCGCTAAACACTTATCCATCAAGGCTTGAAAGCGCTGGTTATGACTTTGCTCAAACAAATGCACTAATTCATGCACCAACACATACTCCAAACTTTCAAGCGGTCTTTTAGCTAGTTCCGTATTTAAACAAATACGTTGTCCATCACTGCGGCAACTGCCCCACCGGCTTTTCATAGTGCGCAAATCAATGATAGGCGCACTAATCCCCATGCGTCTCTCCCACTTGGGCACATAATCCTTTAAAGCGGCCCGTATCTGCGCTTTATAGAAATTCTGCATTACCAAGGCCCTACCTTTGCTACTCGTGCCGTCTCGCACAAACATATTTAAGCCCTCCGCATCGTGATAAATCTCATGCTTAGCATAACCCTCAAACACATACAAGGGGTAGAGCTTGCCCCATAAATAATGTCGTTCACCGGTTTCATATTGCAGCGCTGGCACGGCTTGATAATGAGCAAATTTTTGCCGCTGCTTCTTAATCCAAGACAAACGCTGATTAATAAACGCCAGCGCCAACTCCTCTCTCATCCTCTGTGGCACCGACACCACTACCTCTCCTGCGGGCGGTAACACACGAATATACAGATTTTTAATCGCTTTAAAATGCAGCTTAATAGGAATGGAATCGATACGAATAATTTTCATAAAAAGACGTTAATCTTATCTATGAGAAGGTCTAGTGATAACTTGGTATCGCTATTATAGCCTAGGCTAAGCTGTGCTTTCTCAGCACCTGTACAAAGGGTTGTTGATTTACACTTTACGCTGTTAAACTAAAAATCCACACTCCTTTGGACAACTTATCATCATTTTTTTTTAGGAGGAATAGCTATGAATTTCCGTGATTTTTTATATTTAGACAAGTTTATTTTCCCAAAAATCGTCACCTTCGTTTATTGGTTTATCTTGGTGGCCGTTGTGATTGCTTCTTTGTCCGCTATCATCAACGGTCAAATTTTATCCGGTCTTGCGGTTTTAATTGGTGGTGTGATTGCCGGACGTATTTATTGTGAATTGACCGTTGTACTCTTTAAAATTAACGAGCATTTAGCTATTTTAAGCAGCAAAGCCCTACAACAGGATAAAAACACACCTACCATTGAGCCATAAGTGCAGTGGCTATAAACACTGGTGCTTCAGGGGTGATGCGCAAAAAAGCCTGTCTTAGCAAGTTTTTAACTCCTCACCCCTAGGCTTTCTTTAATAAAGACCGGATCCCACCACGCAATTTTGGATTAAATAGTAAAGCAGCACACATACCGATCACAATACCCCAAAAGGCAGAAGCTAGCCCAAACCAGCTCATGCCAGAAGCCGTCGCAATAAACGTCAATAACGCCGCTTCACGATTTTCCCTATCCTCCACCGCTAACACAATATTGGCATTAATTGAGGACATAAGGGCGAGACCAGCCAGAATCGCCACCAACTCTGCCGGAAACACAGCAAATAATGTCACAATAGCACTGGTCAAAAAGGCCCCAACAATATAAAACAAGCCATTACTCATACCCGCAATATAACGCTTATCCGGGTTCGGGTGACTATCAGGTCCGGTGGCAATGGCTGCACTAATCGCCCCCAACACAATACTGGCTGAGCCAGTTAAGGCCACTAGGGTCGACACACCCCCGGTCATCACCATAATGGGTCGCGACTTAACTTGATGATAACCATCCACCTTTAGAATCGCCATCCCCGGCAGATACTGACCACTTAAACTCACTAAAACCAAGGGCACAGACAAACTCAAAATACTGTAAATACTAAATTCTGGCGCAATTAATTTAGGCATCACCCATTGCAAATTAAAGGCCTCGGTATGAACCTGACCGGTAGCCATCACAAAGACTAAACCAACGACAAAAACCGCCACAATGCTATACCTTGAAAAATAACGTTTACCGAGAAGATAAACCGACAACATCAAGATCAATAACACGGGGGATACGCTAATGGTTTTAAAGGCTGCTGCACCGAACTGAAATAACAAACCAGCCAACATACCACCTGCTACACCCTGAGGAATCCACGCCATCAGCCTATCAAAATGTCCGGATAGACCGATGATCACAATCATCATACCGGCCAGCATGTGCGCACCGACCATTTCTGCTACCGTCAAGGTGGGAAATAAGGATAGCAAAAGCACGGTGCCAGGCACTGACCAGCCGGTCATAATAGGCATTTTGGATAAATAGCTGAGTACCAGCCCACTAATCCCCACGCCAAAGGAAATCCCCCAAATCCAACTCATCATATCCTCAGTGGATACACCTGCCAAGGTAGCCACTTGAAACACAATAATCAGTGGTCCACAGTAGGCGATAATCACTGCCAACAGACCAGCAATAACGGCTGAAAGGGAGATATCTTTAAGCATGGCTTGTCTCATTATTTTTTTAAAATTTCTTAAAGTATATAACAGATTAGCCAGGCCTATACACGCAAAAGCAGCTTGACCCTAAGCGCCAAGCTGCTTTAATGAGTAATCAATAATTAGATAGTGCGACTTATTTGTGCTCGTCTAACCACGCATTAATTTCTTTTTCGGCTTCTTCCTTGGTGCGTCCATAACGCTCTTGTAACTTACCTGCTAGGTACTGAGAATTACCTTTGATCTCGGCAATATCATCATCCGTTAAATCGCCCCACTTCGCCTTAACCTTACCCTTAAGCTGTTCCCACTTACCTTCTAAAATATCTTTATTCATCATATTGCTCCTTTTGCTTATGTGAGTTTTCACTATAGACCATTAGTGCCAGCTGATGCGTGAGCAATTATCAAAAAGCTTAAGACAATGTTAGTGCACCTTGGACCACCCAAATTCTCACTCACTCCGTTACAACCCTCTGCCCTAGTGCTGTTGGTAGATTATGCTAGCCATTAACGTAAGACAGTGATGACTGAGTTGTTGCTACCATGCAAGCAAATTATTACAAAGCCTTTGGACAATATTAAGTGAGTAAATAACGACTCAAGGCCGCCATCATAAAACCCGCGGTGATGGCGATTAGAGGGCGTCTAAGCAACAAAATCAACACCAGTGTCGTCAGCATTGCCAACTGGGCACCTACATCACCCTCCACAGCCACTGGCGCTAATACAGCCACCAGCACTGAACCGGACATCGCACCAATAAAACGTCTGACCGCATCACTAATCGGCACAAACTGCATAATAAATACGCCGCCTAAACGAGTCATCAGCGTGACCACTGCCATGACTAACACAATCAGCAGAGGATATTCGGTACTAATACCCCAATTCATGTTGCTGCCCTCTCTTTCCAAAAGAGTCCCACTAAACCACCGGCTAAGGCACCAACGACCACATGCATATTTTCTGGTAAATACCAATAGGCTAAGACAGCCACTAGCGCTGATACCAACCAGATAATCACAATACGCAAATCCTTAGGCCCGCTAAGCACCATGGTTAAAAGAAAGCAATACATCACCATATCCAAGCCTAGGGCGCGCGGATTCTGAATTAAGTAGCCGAAATACAAGCCCAGCCAAGTACCCACTACCCACATCAACCAAAGCGCCAAACCGCCGCCGACAATATCAGCCAAGCCGGACTTGCCATGATTATATTTAATCATGGCCTTAGCCCAATTCGCATCGGAAATAACGAGTAAATACTGATAGCGCTGCCGCAGGGGGATATCCTTGAACCAGGGATAAACTGAAGCGCCCATCAAAATATGCCGTGCATTAATAAAGAACACCGTGGCAATCAGAGGCACTAAGGGCACATGCTCACCCCAAAGTTCAAGGGTCGCAAATTGTGAAGCGCCCGCAAACACCGCAGCACTCATCAACACCGTGCTGAGACCATCCAGACCTGTCTGTACTGCGGCCAAACCAAATGCTAAGCCAAAAATGGCCACAAACGCAGCCACCGGCAACATTTCCTTAAATGCCAACCAAGTGGCTTGATACGTAAGTGCTGGATGCGAGCTCGCCATACTACCTCGTTGAAAAATTACTCTTGCTTAAACAAGGCTAATTCACTTAAGAACTTCGCTTTCCAAGCCTCTGCACCAAGCCCCTTAGCATCAACCGCAAAGGCCACTAACTGATCATTTAGTGATAACTGATACAGTCCATCCACTAATTCAAACTGAATGGATTCAGGCGTATTTTGTAAGGTGCGGATTTCTTGACCGGCCACTTGGGGATTAGGCAATGAGACTGAGCGTAATAACTCCTCACCCTCTGCACTGAGCATGCGGAACATAAACTGCCCAGTATCATCTTTAAAGCTGATAAAGCGAGGCATCTTAGACGATTTTTTACTGCTTGCGGCCTTTTCCTGTGCTGTATCAGCCGTTTTTACGGCATGAAAGCGGCGCAAACCCACTGCCTGTCGAATCTCTGCCATCAAGGGCTGCGCAATTTTTCTCGCTTTAGCCGCACCGTCTAATAAAATCTCCTCGATGCGTTCAGGTTTAGCCATCAACTCCACATACCGCTCACGCATTGGCGCAATCATGCCTTCTAACTCATCAGCCAGCATTTTTTTTGCATCGCCCCAGGCTAAGCCATCACGTAATTCTGCCGCAAAAGCTTGTGCCTTAGAAGGCTCAACAAAGGCTTTATAAATCATAAAGAGATTAGAGCTGTCCGGATCCTTGGGCTCACCCGGCAACTTGCTGTCGGTTTTGATTTGCGCAATCGCTTGGCGCAACTGTTTAGCATCGCCTGCAAAGAGCGGAATGATATTGTTATAGCTCTTGGACATCTTACGTCCATCAAGCCCCGGCAAGGTTGCCACACCTTCAGCCACCTGCGCTTCAGGTAAGACAAAAAAATCACGACCGTTACCATAGTGATAGTTAAAGCGTTGCGCAATATCACGTGCCATTTCCAAATGCTGCACCTGATCGGCACCCACCGGTACCTTATGCGCATTAAACATCAAAATATCTGCCGCCATCAAAATGGGATAGGAATATAAACCCATAGTAACACCATCATCCGGCTCAACCCCGGCGGCGTTATTCGCATCCACACAGGCTTTATAAGCATGGGCACGATTCATCAGCCCCTTAGGCGTAGAGCAGGTTAGGACCCATGATAGCTCCGGTATCTCGGGAATATCCGACTGCCGGTAAAACGTGACTCGCTCCGTATCTAAACCGGCGGCTAGCCAAGTGGCAGCAATTTCTAAACGCGAGCGCTCAACACGCGCAGCATCATCCGCTTTAATTAAAGCATGGTAATCTGCCAAAAAGAAAAACGCATCCACGTCTGGCTGATTGCTCATTTCAATTGCCGGACGAATCGCACCGGCGTAATTACCTAGGTGAGGCGTGCCCGTGGTGGTCACACCAGTTAAGACACGTTGAATTTTGCTTTGCCCTTGCTTAGCATTCATTGGCAACATACTCCATCAATTAATTTACATTTAAAGGTTTACGTAGTCTCGACGCGCTTGCTGCATATACTCTTTAGACTGCATTTCCGTAATGCGCGACTCAGTACGGAAAAACTCATTCGATAATACACCCTCGGTATACAGTTCGGCAGGCTGCACTTCCGCACTCATTACCAACTTCACTTTATAGTCATACAGCACATCAATCAACCAAGTAAAACGACGCGCCGGTGAGGCTTGGGCAGCGCTCATTTTAGGCACATCGGAAAGAAAAATCGTCTCAAAACGCTTAGCCAATTCGAGGTAGTCATTTTGTGAACGATTATCCATACACAAGGTTTTAAAGTCAAACCACGCCACCGAACCCGCTACTCCCAAGGCTTGTAACGGTCGATTTTCTACCGTCAATAGTTCAACTTTCAATTCAGCACCACTAAGTTGCTTATATAAACTCTCCATTGCCTGACGATTTTCAGGGTTGAGGGGTTGATAATACAGCGGTACCTGCTCCAAGGTACGACGACGATAATCAATGCCAGCATCGACATTGAGCACATCCATTTTTCGCTTAATTAAATCTATCGCAGGTAGCAATCGCTCACGATGCAGACCGTCCGGATATAACTCGGAGGGCTCATAGTTGGAGGTCATCACAAAGGTGCAGCCGTACTCAAAGAGCTTTTCCAGCAAGCGGTGCAATATCATCGCATCCGCAATATCCGACACGTGAAACTCATCAAAGCAAATCAGGCGGTACTTTTCAGCGGTTTGCTTGGCCACCACATCTAAGGGATCCTCAGTACCACGAATGCTTTGCATTTGCTGATGGATACTACGCATAAACTCATGAAAATGAATGCGTACTTTGCGTTTATAAGGTAGGTAATTATAAAAAGAATCCATCAAGAAGCTTTTGCCTCGACCTACACCACCCCACATATAAACGCCCTTAGGTACGGCCGGGCGATTAAGCATACGCTTAAAAAAACCGCTACGCTGATCCTTAAAGTCGATCAACTCCTCGAACAAATCCTGCAGCCGCATAATGGCTTTTTCCTGCGCCGCATCGGCCACATAATTCTTGTCAGCCAAGGCCTTACGATAATGATGAATGACGTTCATAATGTGATTTAAAAAATAAAAAGTGCCCTAATCAAGCTCACTTAATATAGGGCACTTATGACACATTGTCTATAAGAGACATCAGCGCTTAAGCCGCTCTCCCTCGGACACGATGAATTAGAAGTTTAAGCTACGCTTATCAACCGCTAAGGCCGCTTCTTTTAATGATTCAGACAAGGTCGGGTGAGCGTGACAAATCCGTCCGATATCCTCGGCAGCGCCTTTAAACTCCATAATCGCTACTGCCTCAGCAATCAGCTCGGAAGCCATCGGGCCAATAATATGCACCCCTAAGACCTCGTCCGTTTCGGCGCAAGCCAAGACTTTAACAAAACCATTGGTGTCACCTAAAGCACGGGCACGGCCATTAGCCATAAAGGGGAATTGACCCGCTTTGTACTTTTTACCCTCTTCCTTAAGCTGTTGCTCAGTTTTTCCAATCCAAGAGATTTCTGGCGAGGTGTAAATCACATTAGGAATCAGATCATAATTAACCGAACCATGCTGACCCGCAATACGCTCAGCTACGGCCACGCCCTCTTCCTCCGCTTTATGCGCAAGCATCGGACCACGCACCACATCACCCACAGCCCAGACATTTTCAAGCTCGGTATGGCAATGCTCATCAACCTCAATAAACCCACGTTCATTGGTCATTAGGCCAATGGACTCAAGATTTAAGCCGGCGGTAGTAGGCACACGTCCAATCGACACAATCAGCTTATCGACTTCCAAGGTCTGCTCTTCACCCTTGGCATTGTCATACTTAATCGTGACCTTTTTAGCAGAGGTTTTGATATCGCCAACCTTGACCCCAACCTCAATTTTGAGACCCTGCTTAGCGTATAGCTTAGCCGCTTCCTTAGCAACACCCTCATCCGCTACTGATAAAAACTTCGGCATGGCTTCAAGTACGGTAACTTCAGCACCTAATCGACGCCAAACACTGCCCAACTCCAGGCCAATCACACCAGCACCGATCACGCCTAGACGCTTAGGTACGGCAGGAATCGCTAAAGCGCCGGTATTAGATAAAATCAGCTCTTCATCAAACTCAAGACCTGGTAAAGCACGAGGTTCAGAGCCTGTAGCAATAATCACATGCTCAGCACTAACACTGCCTTTATCCTTACCATCGATTAGAATGTTGTAGCGACCATTATCCGCTTTGCCGTCAAAAGACGCTTTACCAGAGTAAAACTGAACCTTATTCTTTCTGAATAAAAACAGGATTCCATCGTTATTTTGCTGTACGACTTCATTTTTACGACCTAAGAACTGATCGATTTTAAGCTTAACCGAGCTAAGCTCAATTCCATGCTCTTTAAAGCCATGCTTGGCATGCTCATAGTACTCTGAAGACTGTAATAAAGCCTTAGAAGGAATACAACCCACGTTAGTGCATGTGCCGCCAGGGGTGGGCTTGCCATCAGCATCAACCCATGCATCAATACATGCCACCGATTTACCTAGCTGTGCCGCACGAATGGCTGCAATATAACCACCAGGACCTGCACCAATAACTACTACATCAAACTCTTTACTCATAACTCTTCCAATTCGATTTAACTGATAACGCCCCGAACATATCCTTTTATGCGGGGCGTTAATGATTCAATGACGCTAGCTTAGAGGTCTAACAATAAACGAGCAGGCTCTTCTAGTGCTTCTTTCATTGCCACCAAGCCAAGCACTGCATCGCGACCGTCAATTAGACGATGGTCATAAGAAAGTGCCAAGTAGTTCATTGGACGAATAACGATTTCACCGTTTTCAACCACTGGACGCTCTTTGGTTGCATGTACACCTAAAATTGCGGACTGCGGTGGGTTAATAATCGGCGTAGACATCATAGAACCAAAGACGCCGCCATTAGAGATTGAGAAAGTACCACCGGTCAATTCCTCAATGCTGAGGCGACCCTCGCGCGCCTTGGCACCGAACTCGGCAATGGTTTTTTCGATTTCAGCCAATGACAACTGGTCGGCATTACGCAAAATAGGTACTACGAGACCGCGCGGTGAGCTAACAGCGATACCAATATCAAAGTAACCGTGGTAAACAATATCGTTACCGTCGATAGAGGCATTAAGTAGTGGGTACTTTTTAAGTGCTGCCACAGCTGCTTTAATGAAGAAAGACATAAAGCCAAGTCTCACGCCGTGCTCTTTTTCAAATTGCTCCTTGAATTTCGCACGAAGATCCATCACGGGCTTCATATTGACTTCGTTGAACGTGGTTAAAATCGCATTTTCCTGCTGTGACTGTAGTAAACGCTCAGCAACGCGGGCACGTAAACGAGTCATTGGTACACGCTGCTCAGGACGACCATCAAGGGCCTGACCAATTTGTACAGGAGCAGCTGTTGCGGCCGTTGCTTGCGCAGCCTGTGCATCTGCTTTGGTCACCCGACCATCTTTACCAGTACCGCTAACAGCGGAAGCGTCTAAGCCCTTTTCAGATAAAATTTTAGCAGCAGCAGGCGATGCTACATCACCCTTGGTAGCAGCAGCGGCAGGTGCGGCGGCGGCAGCAGGTGCTGATTCAGCGGCAGCGGCAGGCTCTGCGGCAGTTGCTTTGGCAGCGGTATCAATTTTGGCAAGTAATTGCTCGGATTCGACGTTTTCACCACCTTGGACAATGATTTCAACCAAAACACCGTCAGCCGGACATGGCACTTCCATAATTACCTTGTCGGTTTCAATCTCAATTAAGGTCTCGTCCTGAGACACGGCCTCACCAACCTGCTTGTTCCACTCTAATAAGGTACCCTCGGATACGGACTCTGAAAACTGAGGTACTTTCACTTCAACGATTGACATAATTTTGTTCCTTTAAACTTGTTCGTAATGAATAAATGAGTATTACGCTTTAAAAAATCTTTAAATCCCTCACAGGCCCTTGCGCTTAATACGCCTTAAGGGGCCTGCGTCCAGGTACTACTTAGTTAAGGTAAAACCACGAAGGCGCGGACTGAATGCCTGCTCCAATAATGATTTTAATTGCTCATTGTGTAAGGCTAAATAACCCACTGCCGGTGAAGCAGAAGCGGCACGACCAGCATAGCCCAACTTCTGACCCGCAGACATATTTTGATAAATATGATGTTGGATATAGAACCAAGGACCTTGGTTTTGTGGTTCATCCTGAACCCAAACAATTTCTTTGGCATTAGGGTATTGCTGTAATTCAGCCTCAAATTCCTTGTGCGCGAATGGATACAATTGCTCAACCCGAACAATGGCCACATCATTCGCCTCACGCTCAGTGCGCTGATTCACTAAATCGTAGTAAACACGCCCTGAGCAAACTAAGACACGATTGACCTTGTCTTTAATAATGTCAGGATTGCTCTCACCAATAATGAGCTTAAACTCACCTTCAGCAAAATCGCTGAGCGGTGATGTAGCATCCTTATTGCGTAGTAAAGACTTAGGCGTAAAAATCACTAAAGGCTTACGGAACTTGCGGATCATCTGACGACGCAGCAAGTGGAAAATCTGCGCGGCATTGGTCGGCTGTGCACATTGAATATTATGATCGGCACATAGCTGCAAGAAGCGCTCAATACGTGCTGAGGAGTGCTCCGGTCCTTGACCTTCATAGCCATGTGGCAGCATCATTGTTAAGCCACAATGACGACCCCATTTGGCCTCACCAGAGGTAATAAACTGGTCAATCACGACTTGCGCACCGTTGACGAAGTCACCGAACTGCGCCTCCCAAATGGTTAAGTTATTTGGCTCAGAACATGCATAACCATACTCAAAACCTAGTACCGCTTCCTCGGATAAAACAGAGTCAATCACGGTAAATTTAGGCTGATCCTCAGCTAAGTTCTGTAAGGGGATATAGGTACCCTCATCCCAACGCTCACGACTCTGATCATGGAATACCGCATGTCGGTGCACGAACGTACCGCGACCTGAATCCTGACCGGTAATACGGATTGGATAACCGTTAGATAAAAGGCTGGCAAAAGCTAAGTGCTCACCCATACCCCAGTCTAAATTCATCTCACCATTGGCCATGGCACGACGATCGTTAAGCAAGCGCTTAACTAACTGGTGTGGCGTAAAGGTCTCAGGAATGGTTGTAATCGCTTGACCTAAGCGCTGCAATTCAGAAATCGGGAGGGCTGTCTCTGCATGGTCGGTCCATTTTGCAGTTAGGAAAGGCGTCCAGTCAATCGCATACTTACGCTGGTAGTCAGTTAAGACCGGCTCAACGGTGCGATTACCCTCTTCCATCACCTGACGATAGGCCTTAACCATCTCCTCAGACTCGCCCTCTTCGAGTACGCCCTGCTTTAATAGCTTATCCGCATACAGCTGACGCGTACCTGGGTGCTTAGCGATTGTTTTATACATCAAAGGCTGAGTCAAGGATGGGGTATCCTGCTCATTATGACCTAATTTACGGAAACAAATAATATCAATCACCACGTCATGACCAAACTCCTGACGATAATCCACCGCCAAACGAGTGGCAAAGGTCACCGCTTCAGGATCGTCGGCATTAACGTGGAATACCGGCGCCTCAATCATTTTGACAACGTCGGTACAATACAGTGTAGAGCGTGAGTCACGCGGATCGGAGGTGGTAAAACCGATCTGGTTATTAATCACGACGTGAATGGTACCACCCACAGAGTAACCACGGGTTTGAGACATATTCAGCGTCTCTTGCACCACCCCCTGACCGGCAAAGGCGGCATCACCGTGCACTAATACTGGCAACACTTGCTGAGTATTACCGTTGCGACGCTCTTGACGGGCACGGGCACTACCCTGAACCACCGGATTAACAATTTCTAAGTGTGACGGGTTAAAGGCTAGGGTCAAGTGAATCGGACCGCCCTTGGCGTCAATATCGCTAGAGAAACCGCTGTGATACTTAACGTCACCGTCAGTTAAAGCACCGTCCTGCTTGCCCTCAAACTCAGCAAATAAATCACCGGGCATCTTACCCATGATGTTAACTAACATATTTAAGCGACCACGGTGCGCCATCCCGACAACCACATCTTGCGTGCCGTGACTACTGGCATGGTTAACCAGTTCATCCATGGCCGAGATAAAGCTCTCGCCGCCTTCAAGAGAGAAACGCTTTTGCCCCACATAACGGGTATGCAAATAACGCTCTAGCCCCTCAGCCTCGGTTAATTGCTGCAAGATGCGCTTTTTCTCGGCATCGGTCAACAAGGCACTAGACTGCGATGACTCAACCCGCTCCTGAATCCAGCGCTTAGCCTTAGGATCGGAGATATGCATATACTCCACACCAACGCTACGACAGTAGGTATTACGCAGTGCTTCGATCAGCTCGCGTAAGGTCATGTGCTCGTTTTTAGTGAAATAGGTATTGGTCGCAGAGAAAGTCTCGTCTAAATCGGCTTCAGTTAAACCGTAAAATGCTGGATCCAACTCAGGAATCTCTGGCCGCTCAGTTCGCTTTAAGGGGTCTAACTGTGCATAGCGCAAGCCTAATGAACGGTAGGCTGCGATTAACTGCTGCACCTTAAGCTGCTTACCCGCCATCTCCATACTAAGCTGGCTGTCTGCCTTCACGGCAAGACGATTTTCCCGGGCGCGTTGAACAAAGGATGCAATCACAGAGGAATGGTTTTGATCGCGAGTCTCTGCTTTACCATCTGTCGCAGGCTGATCCTGTAACTGATCGAAATAATCTCGCCAATACTCTTCGACGCTATTTGGATTTGCCAAATAAGCCTCGTAAAGCTCCTCTACATAAGCGGCATTACTGCCGAAAAGGTAGGAAGAAATATTTTTCTCTAAAAAAGTTGACATTATGCCTCACCGTTTTAAGTGTTTCACCGAAAAGGATGCAGATTGTGAAGTAACCTTCCGCGTACGGCCTTCACCGATAGGCGGATAGCAAGGGTCCCTAAAGACTACCTGTACAAAAAGCAAAAGTAAGGGGATAGAACCCATCACCCCAATATACTTCACATCAGTATAAACTAGTCTAGCACTTCTGTCTTATAAATAGCACCCAGAACCTGTATAAAACCCGCCTCTCTCAGTGTTTTCCATAAGATCTAAAGCTTCAATGCCAGTAAAAAAAACAACTTTTTACCCAGGTAAATTTTTGATAGATAGTTGGAGTAGTTGATAAAACTTTTTTACCGATGATCATGCGCTTTAAGTTTTCCCCTATACTAGAAAAACGCCATAGCATTTAAAATACTTGGCTAAGCAAAAAAATTGCATCGTTTACTTTTTTAAATTTATCAGTTCTGTTGGAGAGCATTTTATGGTTGAGAAAAACAAACTAAGTCAAATGGCCTTGGACTATCACGAGTTTCCCCGTCCAGGTAAAATTTCCGTCACCCCAACCAAGCCACTCGCCAATCAGGATGATTTATCACTAGCCTATTCCCCTGGCGTCGCATCTGCGTGTATGGCGATTTTTAATGACGGCGAACAGGCCGCCGCCCGCTTTACCTCCCGTGCCAATCTGGTGGGCGTGGTAACTAACGGTACAGCCGTTCTCGGTTTGGGTAATATTGGCCCGCTAGCGGCAAAACCTGTGATGGAGGGTAAAGGCGGTTTATTCAAAAAATTTGCCGGGATTGATGTTTTTGATATTGAGCTTAATGAAAAAGACCCGGAGAAATTAGTCGATATTATCGCTGCACTAGAACCGACCTTGGGCGGCATCAATCTGGAAGATATTAAGGCGCCTGAGTGTTTTTATATTGAAAAAGCCTTACGTCAACGCATTAATATCCCCGTGTTCCACGACGATCAGCACGGCACTGCGATTATCTCTGCAGCTGCGATTATTAACGGCCTAAAACTTGTTAATAAAGCCATTGATCAAGTAAAACTCATTTGTTCCGGTGCTGGCGCTGCGGCTATTGCGTGTTTGGATTTATTAGTCAGCCTCGGTCTTAACAAAGAAAATATCTATGTTTGCGATTCGCGCGGCGTCATTTATGAGGGACGCGAGGAAAATCTTGAGGAAAATAAGGCTCGCTACGCACAAGTCACCGAGCTGCGCACCCTCGGCGATGCTATCGCCGGTGCGGATATCTTCCTGGGTTGCTCAACCAAGGGGGTTCTCACTCAGCATATGGTTAAATCCATGGCGGAGCAACCATTAATCCTAGCCTTAGCTAACCCCGATCCTGAAATTACGCCTGAAGAGGCCAAGGAAGCACGTCCGGACTGCATTATCGCCACTGGCCGTTCAGACTATCCGAATCAAGTGAATAATGTACTGTGCTTCCCCTTTATCTTCCGTGGCGCCCTGGACGTAGGTGCAACCTGCATCACCGAAGAGATGAAAATGGCTTGCGTACACGCCATTGCCGAATTAGCCCAAATTGAGACGAATGAAGAGGTAGCCAGTGCCTATGCGGGTGAGGACTTAAACTTCGGCCCCGAGTATATTATTCCCAAGCCCTTTGATCCACGCCTGATTATTACCATTGCGCCAGCGGTGGCACAAGCAGCCATGGATTGCGGTGTGGCGACTCGTCCGATTCAGGATATGGAAGCCTATAAAGCTCGCCTCAATGCCTTTGTTTATCAATCCAGCCAGTTAATGCGTCCGCTGTTGAAGCTGGCAAAAAATCAACAGCAGCGAGTGATTTTTGCTGACGGTGAGGATGAGCGTGTGTTACGTGCTGTGCAGACGGTGCTAGATGAAAAAATCGCCAAGCCTATTTTAATTGGTCGCCCTGAAGTGATTCAAATGCGCTCCAAAAAATTGGGGCTACGCTATTTAAGCCACCCCGATCTAGAGGTGGTTGACCCGGAGCATGATGAGCGCTTTAACGAGGTCTGGCCGCATTATCATCAATTGATGGCTCGTCGCGGAGTCACGCCGGATGTCGCCAAAGCGATGGTACGTAAGCACAATACCATCATTGGTGCACTGATGATCGAGTTAGGCTATGGTGATGCCATGATTTGCGGTGTCAATGCCTCCTTCAACAATCAGGTCGATTATATCCGTGATATCACAGGCTCCTCACTAAAAAGCGGCACCATGGCTGCGATGAATGTGATTTTCAGCTCGGACTACACACTTTTCCTCTGCGATACCCATATCAATGAGGATCCCACGGCCGAGCAAATTGCAGAAATTGCGCTGATGGCCGCAGAAAAAGTCAAACGCTTCGGTATGGTCCCTAAGATAGCCTTAGTGTCACATTCAAATTTTGGTAATCGTCGTACTGCCTCGTCTATTAAAATGGCCAAGGCCCGAGAAATTCTGGCAGAAATTGCGCCGGACTTGGAGATGGATGGTGAAATGCATGCCGATGCCGCACTCTCCGAAAAAATTCGTAAAAGCTCCTTACCAAGTAGCAGCTTAAGCGGTCAGGCCAATGTCCTCGTCATGCCAAATCTAGATGCGGGCAACATCACCTACAATCTCTTAAAAATGACCAGTGGTGGTATTGTGCTGGGTCCCGTGCTCTTAGGCACAAATAAAGCCATCCATGTTCTGACCACTAGCACCACCACACGCCGCATCATCAATATGGCAACCTTGGCGGCGGCTGATGCCCAAGGTGAGACCAGGGTGCCTGAGGGGCTAATTGAGTCTAAAATTCAAAGTGCGGTTAAAAAAACCGACAGCGAATAATACTAATTTGTTGTAATTACGAGCAAGAGGACCACCCCAGGTCCTCTTCTTGTTTAAGATCATAGTGCTTTGTTTTAGGAAGTAAAAGAGGGAATTATCAAAAATGGCTTATGATTTAGGAAAACTCATTCTACGCCTCACCTTAGGGGTGTTGCTTTTACTTTATGGTTTTCATAAGGTTAAATATGGCTTAGGGCATATCCCACATACGCTTAACACACACGGCTTACCCCCGTTTTTAGCTTATGGCGTGTACATCAGCGAAGTGATTGCGCCATTGATGCTCATCGTTGGTTTATATACACGCGTGGCAGCCGGGATCATTGCCTTTAGTATGAGTATTGCAATTATTTTTGTGCATGCATCGCGCTTGACTGCCCTCAATAGTAGCGGCGGCTCGGTGATCGGCTTAGAGTATATGTTTTTGGCAGCGGCCATCTGCATTATGCTCATTGGCGCTGGTCGTTTTAGCCTCAACACCCCCTATAACTAAGGCTCAAAACGGATATTTTCTGCGGCTTGGGGTAGATCCCTTAACAAATCACTCAAGCCGCTTAACTTCGCAGGACTCCTTGCTACATCCTGCGCCATCGCAGTCCAGCGAAAAACAATGTTCTCGCTAATCTCCCCCGTCAACACATCATATAATGCGTCCAGATTCATGGCACAATGCGCAGGTAGCTGCACGACCGCAGCTAAACGTCGGTAGAAGTCCTCAAGCGATTGAATCCCATCAAGCTGAATAATATGGGGCGTCTTAATGCATTTATCAGAAGTAGCAGGCATCAGCCTATTTTTGCGCTGCCACTTTTTTAATTGGCGTGCATTATAGCGGCGTTGCTGCTTTTTGGATAGACTTAATGACATGCTGGCACCCGTTCAAAGCTTTCATAATGATCAATGGTGACAAACATATGATCCGCATCTTCATAGACTAGACGCTTCATATTACGCTTTGTACCCAAATAATCCAAATCCGCCTCATAGTACCTAGCAGCGGGTAAGCGCTTCTCATAGTTACCAAAATGATCACCACCCAGGGCTCTGCCACGTAACTGGGCAATATCATTAAAGGCTCTACCCGGCTCCCAGCCTAAGCGACGCGCCTCTTTTTTGCTCAAGAACTTGGGCGGCAACTTCGCTTCGTCTCGCAGAGATCGTACGATAGCACTTAACTCAATCACATTAATCTGCCCCTGCAGCTTCTCTAGATTAAAAATGGCTAAAATCACTTCACAACGTTGATTTGCCTCTTCTAAAGAGATTAATGGCTCGCCCTGATTAGGATCACTTTGCACCCGCGCTAAGGCATGGGCATGGTTCAGCACTGACATCATCAACAAGATAAAAAAACTTACGACGATTTTTTTAACTAAAGAAATGCTCGACACGTGATTTATTCTTAAGGTAGTGGAATTAATCATGATCAACCTTGTCCTAGTAAAGGAATGATATTTATTCACTCCTATTCCTTTTGCTAGACGCCTATTTTATAATCAATTTAGCTTTATAGACGTATTTTCAACCATTATAAGTATAGTTCACAGGATAGTTCATGAAGTCCATTATTAATTTTCTAATCCTTTTGTTGGTCATTGCCGCCATTGGATTCCTAGTTTGGTTCGCCGTCGATAAATCACTCTTTGGTGATGCTGAACAGCAAATTCCTCCACAGGAGGAACTCGTGCTTCCAGCCGCTCCTCCCCCAGTGACTGCAACCACACCTCAAGAAATTAGCCCAGAGGAGGCTTTCGGGGCAACCGCTAGCAGTGATGACACAAAGGCGAGTAAGACCAGTTGCAGCAAAGCAGCTGAGACTATCGGTGTGATTTATGATATGCATATAGAGGGTAAATCGACCGAAGCCATCACGCAGTACCTAGCCGGTTTAGATGAATTTACGCAGGATGATATTGAGATGTTCTCACAAATTACGGAAAGCATCAAAAGTGCCCCTAGCGATCAGTTACTCTCTCGCCAAGCGATGATGGAGCAGTTCAAACAGCAATGCGAAGCTGCCGATAGCAACTAATACATCCCCACAATGACAAAAGCCCGGTTTGAAACCGGGCTTTTGCACTTAATTGCGAGCTAATTACTTAGCAGCTTGATTAGTTTGTGGCCACACTGAATCAACTACCGCAGAAGCAACGCCTTCATTGCTAACACGGAATAAGAATAGGTTAGCTGATTGACGGATACCGCTGAAAGAAACGGCCTCTGTCTGGTTGCTAGCACGGTTGATGGCAGCAATTGCATAACCACGGTTATCAGGTACTGCATCTAAAGCTGCTTTAGCCTTGTCGTTAACATTAAGCGCGATGTAGATATTATTATTTTGGTCAGCAACGATGTCATGCGAAGTAACCTCTGCCGCTGTGAATACAGGAGTAGCTGACACATAAATCGTTTGCTGCTCGCTAATTTGTACAGGACGGAAACCTTGAACTGGCGTCACAGAAGCTTGGTAAACCTGTAATGCTGACTCAGCTTGTACTGTTTGTGCTGCATCAGCTTGCGCTGTGGTCGTACCAGTAGTTTGGCAGCCAGCTAAGGCGAAAGCCACTGGTAAAACCGCCAATGCTAACTTGCGAGATAATTTCATAATCGTAGTTCCTCTTAATTTATTAAAAAAATTTGATCCGCTGATATGCCTGCAGCGCTACCAAAACATTTTAAAGTTACATCATATAGAGTGAGAACTCAAGTGATCAATAATAAAACAATGTATAAAATATTAACAGTTTAGGATACTACATCCTAAACTGTTAATGAATTTTAGACTAATTAGGCAGTAGCGACAATTAGCGGATTAAATCAGCCGCATCACGTGCGCTCACCAGCGTAGGCATTGGCATCAATAACACGCTGTCCATCAGATTGCTATTGGCACCCTCAACAGTAGAAATCACATTGCCATTAATACTCGCTAAGATATGGCTATAGCCCTTACGAGCTTTGCTAAGTTTAGCAATTGAATCAGGCTTTAGACGTAGGGCTAAGGCCGGTTCATCCGATAGTGTTTTAGCAACAAAAGCATTTTGGATATCATCACGCTTTAGCACAATACCGCTGGTGTAGTATTGCGTATCACCCACCTTAAGTGATTGCTCCTTGGCTGATTTTTTAGCATTCTTACTACCTACGTAAATTGCTAACTCATTCGTGCCCTGGCGCTTAGCGATCACAGGTGACACTGGAGCGGCTTGGGGCGTTTTAGCCGCCACCGCTTTCTGATCGGCATCTGCCGCTTCATTGGATTTAAAAGCAAAGGTCTCGCAAGCAGATAAAGCTAGGACGACGGCAGATAAGGTGGCAAATTTTAATGCGCGTTTGTATTGCATAGATGGATCCTCTTTGAGGCTTTAAATTAATTTGAAAATGTAAAAAATTATTTAAATTTCAATGATTTAGATGGTGAATCTAAAACTTTACTTGAACTTAGTTGGATTATACAAGAAAGGCAACAAAAGCAAAATGAATTTTGTGTATCATGGTTTTACTAAGCATTTTTCAATTAATGATAATACGCTTGGCAGCGATCCTTATCATGTAAATCAATGGTCTCAATCGAGTCTCTCAAACTAATTTTTTTAGCGACTAAACCGCCGTATTGCACCGGTCCCGTAAAGGGTTTGGTATCTAACCAGTACATCCTGGCAGACAAATAGTAGTCGCCCCGCGGCACATCGGTAAACACAAACTGCCCGTATTGATTCGTCTTAACCGTGCGAATACGTGAACGATAAGCCTCACTCACTGGGCCGCTCAGCACATTACCACGACGGCAAACCTCCTCAAACCACTGGGTGCTGCTCGCAGAAACTGGATTTAAAATCACATCAATCAAAGCCCCTGTACGCTCACCGTAGTTTTTATAATCACTGATAAAAGCACGTCCCACCAACTGTGTATAATTACTACCCTGACGGATATCAGCCGGATTAAAAGCTAGCCGCGGTACTTGCTTACGTACACCGTGATCGATGCTGCCAAGCTGCTTAGTACTTGAACAGGCTGTCAATAAACACAGTGCAGCCAATGATAAAAACTTAGGATTGCGAAGATTAATCATAAACTTAATGCGCCAAATCAGCGCAGTAAAAATCGTTTCTAGCGAAATATTGATTTTACAAAAGATTGCCCAAACTGTGCGCAAGAACAGTTGCTTAAGCGCTTTATTTCTTTGATTTAGCAGCTTTGTATTGACGATCTAAATCACGCAAAAAAGCCATTTTTTCACCAATACGTATTTCCAAACCACGCTCAACCGGTTGATACCAAGACGGTTTGGCCATGCCATCCGGCAGGTACTGCTCAGCCGCTGCATAGCCATGCGGCTCATCATGCGCATAACGATAAGCCTTGCCATGGCCCAACTCCTTCATCAGCTTAGTTGGTGCATTACGTAGATGGACTGGTACCGGGCGACTTTTATCCTTTTGCACAAAGGCTTTGGCGCGATTATAGGCCATATAGGCGGCATTACTCTTAGCCGCAACAGCCAGATAAATCACCGCCTCCGCTAGCGCCAACTCACCTTCTGGGCTACCCAAACGCTCATAGGTCGTGGCCGCATCATTACAAATTTGTAAGGCACGCGGATCCGCTAAACCAATATCCTCCCACGCCATACGAATAATGCGTCGTGACAAATATCGTGCATCGGCACCCCCATCCAGCATGCGACAGAGCCAATAAAGAGCGGCATCCGGATCGGAACCACGCACTGATTTATGTAGTGCACTTATTTGGTCGTAAAAGGCATCCCCACCCTTATCGAAACGACGCAAATTATTAGGTAAGGACTGCTCTAAATAGGATTCATTAATTTCTGTGATGTGAGCGCTTTCCGCCGATTCTAATACCACCTCAAGCACATTAATGAGACGGCGTGCATCACCGTCGGCCCATGCCACCAATTGCTCGGCAGCCACTTCATCGATCTGGATAAGCTTAGCCTCGACACCACGCTCATCTGCTGTGCTTTGAAGACGCTGGTTATACAGCTTCAACGCACGTACCAGTAACTCCTGTAGGTCGGCTTCGCTGATGGACTCTAATACATAAACGCGCGCTCTAGACAATAAGGCCGAATTCACCTCAAAGGAGGGATTTTCAGTAGTGGCACCGATAAAAGTAAAAAGACCACTTTCCACATAAGGTAAAAAGGCATCCTGCTGCGCCTTATTAAATCGGTGCACCTCATCCACAAAGAGGATGGTTTTGCGACCTTGACTCTGGGCTATTTTTGCTTGATCGACCGCATCCCGTATATCCTTCACCCCGCCCAATACGGCAGAAATGGCAATAAACTGCGCATCAAAGCCATTAGCCATTAAACGAGCTAAGGTGGTTTTACCCACGCCTGGTGGCCCCCAAAATATCATGGAGTGCGGGCGGCCCGCTTCAAAGGCAACACGCAAAGGCTTACCCTCACCCAATAAATGCTGCTGCCCGACGACTTCATTTAAAGTGGTCGGGCGCATTTGTTCGGCTAAAGGTGCATGCAAATTAGAATATGCTTGACTTAATAAATCAGACAATGCCTTCTCGTATCAATCACATATTAACCACGTCCACACCGGCGGGCGCTTTAAATGTAAACTCACTCGCCGGGATGCGAGCGTTGGCTTTGAAATTTCTAAGTTTGATCGTCGTTGTTTGACCAAAGGAATCACGAATACGTAATTCGGCCGGTAAGTTATTGGCAAAAGCAATATCCATAAAAGCCATGCCCTGATCGGCTACCTTAGGCGTTGCTCTCAACCAGACCATACCATCACGTTCTGGCAACACCTCAACGCTAAAATTATCGTCTAAGTTACTATTACCAAAAAGAATTGAGGCTGGTGAGGCACCCACCGAATCTTTGATATTGCGTACGGTGACTTGCGCCAAATCCGGGTCATATTGATACACCCGCTGACCATCGGAAATCACCTTTTGTTCATAAGGCTTGCTCACATGCCATACAAACTTACCGGGACGCTCAAAACTAAAGGTGCCAGACTGTGTTTTTTGAGCATTAGTACCACCGCCTTGTTGAGCAAATTGCCCCGTGGCGGATTTGATATTTTTCACAAAATCCCTTAGTTGCTGCTTAGCATCCGTTTGGGTGGTGTTTTTGACGTCGGGGATTTTAGTAAATTGGATCTCACCTAAATCCACCGCCTGCCCGGCCCCTTCCTGAAAAGTGTCTGGGTTCACAGTGAACTGGGCCATTGCCGTACCACTACCCAAGGCTAAGAACAGGGTCAGTGATAGGCTTAATTTCTGTAATTTATTCATTTAAAAACCCTTTAGGAAAGCATGAACAAAGCTTGTTTTTAACAGGAAATGCGGCAGCGCAATGGAAGTATTAGTAACTAAGCGTAATTAAGCCTCAGCATCCTCATCGGCACCCGTATTAGCCGGTACTAAAATCTCACGGCTATTATTGGCACCCATCGCTGACACAATACCCGCTTGCTCCATTTGTTCCAATAAACGGGCAGCACGGTTATAACCAATACGTAACTGACGTTGCACCGAGGAAATCGAAGCGCGGCGCGTACGTAAGACAATATCGACCGCCTGATCGTAGAGCGGATCCGATTCACTATCGGCAAAACCCGTCACACTACCTAGACCGTCACCAGTCTCACCAGCCACGCCACCCTCTAACACGCCATCTACATAATCCGGCTCACCTTGCTCCTTGAGGTACTCAACCACGCGATGTACCTCATCATCCGACACAAAGGCACCGTGTACTCGTTGTGGTAGGCCAGAGCCGGGGGGCATATAAAGCATATCACCCATCCCCAACAGCGATTCAGCACCCATCTGATCCAAAATGGTCCGTGAATCAACCTTAGATGACACCTGGAATGCAATACGCGTCGGGATATTGGCCTTAATCAGACCGGTAATCACATCCACACTAGGACGCTGAGTCGCCAGAATCAAGTGAATACCGGCAGCGCGCGCCTTTTGGGCTAAACGAGCTATCAACTCCTCAATCTTTTTACCCTGCACCATCATTAAATCAGCTAACTCATCAATGATCACCACGATCATGGGTAGCGTCTTTAAAGGCTCAGGTGAATCTGGTGTCAAGCTGAATGGATTATCAATGGTTTCACCGCGCGCCTCGGCTTCCTTAATCTTGCTGTTATAGCCAGCGATATTACGGACACCCATTTTACTCATCAGCTTATAGCGCTTTTCCATCTCGCCCACACACCAATTAAGTGCATTACTTGCTTGGCGCATATCCGTCACAACAGGTGCTAATAAATGCCCAATACCCTCATAAACACTCATTTCGAGCATTTTTGGGTCAATTAGAATCAAGCGCACCTCCGAGGGATCGGCTTTATACAATAAGGACAAGATCATTGCGTTAATACCAACGGATTTACCGGAGCCAGTGGTACCCGCAACCAGCAAATGCGGCATTTTAGCTAAATCTGCAACAATGGGATTACCCGCAATGTCCTTGCCCAGGGCCACGGTCAGCAGTGATTTACTTTTTTCATAGGCCTGCGAACCGATAATCTCTGCTAGTCGTACAATTTGGCGACGCGGATTAGGTAACTCAATCCCCATCAGGTTTTTACCCGGGATAGTCTCAACCACACGCAAACGCACCATACTCAAAGCACGTGCTAAGTCCTTACTCAAATTGACAATTTGTACGCCCTTGACCCCGGAAGCGGGCTCAATTTCATAGCGAGTAATCACCGGACCTGCCTGAGCAGCAACCACTTCGACCTGTACATTAAAGTCACTCAACTTCTTCTCAATCAAGCGTGAGTTATACTCGATCGTATCCTCTCCAACTGGCTCCACAAAATCTGCGGCTGGATCGAGCAGCTCTAAGCCGGGTAAATCACCACTAGCTGCATAACTTGGAGTGGTCTTGCTAGGGGCTTTAACAGCAGCCTTAGTTGGCGCTACGGTAGTATCTCTACTAGCGCTAGCGTCACTTGCAGTAGGCTCTGGCTCCGATACAGCGGCTGCATGATTATCAAACAGCTTGGCCTGCTTTGCTTCAATCGCCTTAGAGGAGATCGGAAAGGCTTTGATCGGCGGTTCAATTTTCAATGGGCGATCGGCTGGTGGCAACTGCTCCTTGTGTGCCGTGATTTGCTCATCCATCTCCTCTTGGGCCGCTTCACCAATACGACGGTCTATGCGTTCGGCACGAAGTCGATCAAACTTAGTTAATAGACCGGCAATCGTACTACCCAATCGCTCTGCTAGATTAAGCCAAGAAAAATTAAAAAACCAACTAAAACCAAAAAAGAACATCGCCGCCATCGCAAATAGCGCCGGCGCACTGCCAATATTACGAATTAACAGCCCCGAGAATAGGGCCCCTAATACACCACCAGCATGCCCTGGTAGCTGCTCACCAACACTTTGCAACTGAGTGCTTTCTAAACCGATAGAGCCTAATATCAGCATAATAAAACCAATCGGTACATGCCATTTTAAGCTTGGCAAAACCTGCTCTGGATCTAGATTAGCGTAACGGCTCATCAAGGTTTTGTAGCCCACAAATAAGCGCTGGAGGCACAGCACGACTAGCCACCAGGCAGAAAAGCCTAATAAGTACAATAAAATACTTGAAAAATAAGCACCAAAAGCACCGAAAGCATTTTGAATCTCATCACTGCCAGAGGTACTGACCCAGCCCGGGTCGGTGGCATGCCAAGTAAATAACATCACTGCCAAGGATACCGCAGCAATCAAATACAGTACCCAACGCGCCTCACGCAACATCATCATAAAACGTGAGTTCATCAATACTTGCTCAGGCGATCGCAGGCGGATATTACGCTTACCGCGACCAATGTAAGGGGTTTTAGAAGTTTTAGCCATAGCCATATATTATAATTGGACTTACAATGATTTTTGTAAAAATTAAGTTTAGTGATATTAATGATGAAAAATGATAATCATGCCAAGGTAATTATCCTAGGTTCTGGTCCGGCAGGCTACACAGCCGCCGTTTATGCCGCCCGAGCCAATCTGCAACCCCTGTTAATTACAGGCCATGCTCAAGGCGGTCAATTAATGACTACCACCGATGTGGACAACTGGCCAGCCGATTGGGATGGCGTAACTGGCCCTGAGTTAATGAGCCGCTTTCTTAAGCACGCCGAGCGCTTTAACACCCAGATCGTATTTGATCAGATTGATCGGGTTGAGCTAGCCAATCGTCCATTTAAACTGTACTCCAACATGGGCAACGAGTATAGCTGTGACAGTCTAATTGTTGCCACCGGTGCATCTGCTAAATACCTTGGTCTCGAGAGCGAGCAAGCCTATATGGGTCAAGGTGTATCCGCATGCGCTACCTGCGATGGTTTCTTCTATCGCGATCAGGATGTGATTGTGGTAGGCGGTGGTAATACAGCCGTTGAAGAAGCACTTTATCTAGCCAATATCTGCGCTAATGTGACGCTCGTGCATCGTCGTGACCAGTTCCGTGCCGAAGCTATTTTGGTAGATAAGTTAATGGATAAAGTGGAAAACGGCAATATTAAATTAGCCCTGTTCCATACCCTTGACGAGGTTCTGGGTAATAAAAACGACGGCGTGACAGGTGTCCGCTTAAAAAATACCCAAAGCGGCGAGACTCAGGAACTGTCCGTGAGCGGTGTTTTTATTTCGATTGGCCATCATCCTAATACCGATATTTTTGAAGGACAATTAGCGATGGACGGTGGTTTTATTATTAATAAAACAAATCCACAGCTACTTACCATGACCTCAGTACCAGGTGTTTTTGCTGCTGGGGATGTGGCGGATAATATCTACAGACAAGCTATCACAAGTGCCGCTACTGGCTGCATGGCAGCCCTGGATGCACAGCGTTGGTTGGATACACAAGGTGAAAACAAATCTTAAAGGCTCATTACAGGACTTAAAAAAGCTTAGTAAGCAACTGAGCAAGGAGCGCATCGCCCAACAAAAAGCCGTCGCAGCCGCCGAAAAAAAGCAGCAGCGATTGACAATGGCGGTGACGGATGAGGATCGCAAGCTTTTTCTTGCTTCCATTCGCGGCACCAAGCGACTGGAAGCAAGCAATCGCATTGAGGCGAGACCACCCATCAGCAGCACACGAGAACGAGCGCTTTTTAATCAAAAACGTGCGCAAGCCGAAGGCAAGGAAATCATCGCACCCGAGCGTAGATCAACAGCGGCAACGTCACATTTGCCTGCGCATGCACAAGCTGCAGCAAAAGGTGAGGTGGCACGCTTTGTCAAACAGGTGGCGCAACAGGATGAAGGGATTTTTTTACGTCATACCGATGGCGCCGATGTGATTAAAAAGCTGCAACGTGGTCAATGGCCGGTGGAAGCCACGCTTGACCTGCACGGTGCCAATCTCGATGAAGCGGCCGAACGCTTTGACCGCTTTATGCAGACCTGTATAGAGCATAGCGTGCGCTGTGTTTGTGTCATTCATGGCCAAGGCTACGGCTCCAAAAATAATCAACCGGTACTTAAGGATGCGGTTCGGCGTTGGCTGCGCGACTTAACCGCAGTCACTGCCTACATCCCTGCTCCCGAACACATTGGCGGTGCAGGTGCGGTGTTAGTGCTACTAAAGAACCGACCATAGCTTTGTCATACAATTAGTAGCCATCAGAGCGGCTAGAAAATAAGCAATCGAGTAGGGTGAGGTTTGCACCTCATCCCTCTCACAGAACCGTACGTACGGACCTCGTATACGGCTCATGCACATTACCATTTAGCATATGCGCTAAACACGTAGCCAGTCTCAACTTTCCCCATATCATACAACGTTAAACTATCTAACCACTTATTCGGCATAGCATAGTGAGCTAATGGACTGGCTGAGTTTCTCCAGTGCCACATCGCTATCGACTCAAACGGTGGTTTATAGCCTAATTGTTTAAGTCGTCTATGT
>NZ_AQVB01000010.1 GCF_000372065.1 Oligella urethralis DSM 7531 | reverse complement strand
AATCCCATCTGACGGGAAGCCACGTGCTTAATGGCCGACTTCTTAAACGGAATCCAACCAAGCGATTTACGTTTTGCCTTTGGATGATTAGTACGCCATGCTAACTTCGCTGTACGAAATTGCTTACGACTCTTTGCATACGTTTCATTCACCGCCTGAATCGTTTGACTGTGTAAGTTTAAAAACTCACCACTGCCTTTGGTGTACTCGCTTAAATCATAAGCCGAAAAGAACTTACCCGTGCGCTGCAAATGCGTGTAACTCAAGTCATTCACGTAATTCCACACGAAATTCACCGAACGACTTAATTCGTCCAGTGCCTTAGCGTGCTTATCTCGAATTCGTAACTTGAGGGTTTTCACGAGTAAAAAATCCTAAACTAAAAAATACTTGCCTTACATCACCCACCTAAAGGAAGGGGTCTTACGGCAATTGTTGATAAACAAGATAAAAAACGATTTTTTTACCTAAAGATCACTGGGCGCACTTGGCGCCCAGTTTTGTATCAATTACTTGGTGCTCGGCGTAGTGTCTGCTGCACTGCCTTTACCAGCCCAATAGGTTGCCAATAAAGGCCCTGAAATATTGTGCCAAAAACTAAAGATAGCACTTGGCACCGCCGTTACTGGACTCGCCGCAAAATGCACCCCCGCCAAAGCAACACCCAGGCCTGAGTTTTGCATACCAACCTCAATCGAGACCGCTTTCTGATCGGCATAATTTAGGCGGCAGACTTTCGCTGCGATAAAGCCGATCAAATAACCCAAGCCATTATGCAAAACAACCACTGCAAAGATTAGCAGCCCCGATTCGATAATGCGATCTTTGGAGGCACCCACCACAAAAGCGACAATCAGCACAATACCGATGACGGACACTAAAGGCATCACCTCACCATAGGAGGCGGCCTTTTTACCCAACACAGAGCGCACAATCAAACCTAAGACGATGGGTACCAGCACAATTTGTAAAATGCTTTTAAACATAGCGACTGCGTTAATATCAAGCCATTCGCTTGCGAGCAAAAAGAATATCGCTGGCGTCAAGAGCGGGGATAGCACGGTAGACACTGCGGTCGTACTGACGGATAAAGCGGTATTACCACGTGCCAGATAAGTCATCACATTAGACGAGGTACCCCCGGGGCAACATCCCACCAGAATCACCCCAACCGCTATTTCTGCCGGTAGTTGAAATAGAATGCACAGCCCATAAGCTAATAAGGGCATGATGGTGTACTGAGCTACCGTCGCTATCAGAACAGACTTCGGCTGCTTTAGAACACCTTTAAAATCATCAACCGTCATGGTAACGCCCATACCGAACATGATCACCCCCAAAATCAAGGCAATATAGGGTCCTACGAAGCGAAATAGCGTAGGATTTATAAAGGCAATCGCAGCAAAAATTAAAACCCACAGGGCAAAGGTTTTTTGAACAAAACGACTAAAACTTATAATCATCGAACTCTCTCTTTCCAATCAAAATACCACTAGTATATCCTAGTGTTAAATTGTTACCTTCAACAAGCCGCCGCTAGTCGCTTATTGTTGCCTGATAGAATGAGCAAGTGCGCAAAATCGCTCACGTTTCAAATGATGTTTTAATTTTTTCTTTGGCGGTGTTATGACGGGATCGTTTTTAGATGCGATGCTCTTCTCGGTGGGCGTCACGCTACCTAGTATTTTATTATTGGTGTTGGGTTGGTATTTACGGCGTTCCGACCAAATTGATCAGCGCTTTTGTGATCAAGCATCAAAAATCGTGTTTAATTATTCCCTGCCCGCACTACTCTTTTTTAGTATTTATCGCAGCGATACCGACTTATTGGAAAACCTTAATTTGATCCTAGCCGGTGTGGTTACGATCATGAGCCTCTTTCTAGGTGCGGAGCTGGTGGCACGTCGCCTGGTTAAAGCGCCTCGCGATCATGGCGTGTTTGTACAGGGTGTATTTAGAGCCAATATGATGATTATTGGCTTAGCATTTGTTAGTAGTGCCTACGGCGCTAACGGTGTTGCCATTGCCGCTCTTTTTGGTGGTGTACTCACGCTATTACTTAATGTGCTTGCCGTGATTACGCTCAGCAAAGCCACTGGCAACAAAAAATTCAACCCCTTATTAATGGCTCGCCAAATCGTCACTAATCCATTAATTATCGGGATCCTATTGTCGCTCGCTTGTAAATGGCTGCATGTGCCCATCCCTTCACTCATTGCCGAAGCCGGCGGTTATGTGTCGAGTCTGGCCTTACCCCTAGCCTTAATTTGTGCGGGCGCAACGCTAGATTTTAGAAAAATCTTCAGCGCAAGCGATATTGCCATGTGGTCTAGTGTGGGTCGCTTAATTGTCGCCCCCATCGTAGCCGTGATTGTCGGCTTAGTCTTTGCTTTGAGTAGCATGGAGCTCGGTGTGATGCTACTGATGACCGCTTCTCCCGCCGCTGCCGCTAGCTATGTTATGGCCAAAGCAATGGGAGCTAATGACGTTGCCGCTGCCAATATCATTGGCATCACCACAGTCGCCGCCATGCCAACCATGGCCGTCAGCTTAACCCTATTGCGATTTTTTGGATTAATTTAGCAAAGCCATTACGCTCTCGAACACACAAAAAATAACCGACCAACTTACTAACACGAAGTTGGTCGGTCATCCTAGCAGAAGATGCGGGGGAGCCATCATGCTGCTAGCTCAAGCTTATTGTTAAGGGTCCTTGAGTAACCCTCCTTGCCGCATCCTCTTAGCCTGCGATAGGCTCCACCTTGGCAGGTAAGCCATTACGCACGACCGCACCGGACACACTATCAACCCAGATATTTTCATGGTTGCGGGTCGGATCGGTTAAGCCAATATCGTTAATATTGACCCCAGCACGAATAAAGGGTGCATCAGGCCAGGTGTGATCACCGATTTGGTGCGCACGACCGCCCAACTCAGTGTGACCGAAACCATGCTCAATGCCCACACAACCGCGCATCACGCCTGGGTACACAATAATCGTACCTTCAACCGCTCCGCCTGGAGTTGAGACCTTGGCCACTTGACCGGTGGTTAAACCAAAGCGCTTGGCATCATCCGGGTGAATAATCATCGGATTATCCGGCTTTAAAATCGTCAAGGAGGTACCGATGGTATACGGACTTAGCAACTGCGATTTAAAGCTCACCAATAATAATGGCCAATCCTCTTCGCTATAAATCTCACGCATCGGTGTACCGTTAGAGAAGTGCGGCTCACGGAACTGTGCCGTGCCCCAGTTATGCTCGCCGTTAAGGTAGTTTCTGGAGCTGCCGACATTCTCATTCCAAATCCACAGTACATTGCTAAAGCGATGCTTTTGCCACTCAGGGTTGTTTTTATCCTGCGCTTGATCGGCATTTTCAAAGCGTCCACCGCGGGTGTAGAGATAAGCAATTTTACGCCACTCTTCTGGCTTTAAACGGCTTTCTAAATCTGCGCGCATACGCTCTACGCCGGAGAAAAGCAAGTCTTCATCAGTCGCATCAGGCACTGGCTTGCCGCCGGCATACGCAATATTGGCCCCGCCACGGAAGTACCAGTCCTCAGCCGTTTCTAAGGGTACCGGATTACCATCAGCGTCCTTTAAACCCTCCTTACCAAAGCCCGGTAAGCCCATGTACTTAGCTAGCTCAATATGGAAGCTCTCCACCGCAATCGGCTGACCACTCGGTGTTTTGGCTGCGGCGGCTTCGACCACAGGCCAACGTGCTGCCATGGTTTTTGTAGGCACACCGTTCCACGGCGAGACCCAACCCCAGCTTTCATACAGCAAGCTATCCGGCACAATGTAGTCGGCATAGCAGTTTGTCTCATTAATAAATGGATCGATTGAGACAATCAACGGAATTTTCTTCGGATCGAGTAACTGCTCTTCAAACTTTTTCTTGAGACCAGCAATACCGTACACCGGGTTACACATCCAAAGGATCAAGGCATCCAATTTGTATGGATAGTCATTGGCAATGGAAGCAAACCACTCCGTACCTAAACCCGGCGCATTAGGGTACCACTGGGTTGGTGCCGGATAGAGAGGCTCACCCGCTTCCTTACGACGTTTAAACTCGCTGGTACGCTCAAACGGTACATTACGACCAATAGGAATACCGCGTGGCTGCACCTTGCCCTCAAAATCAACTAAGTTATAACGAGGACCGGCACTTGCATCACGGAAGCCGCCACCGCCCATCACAAAACCACCCTTGGTATTAAGGTTACCAATGAGCGTATTTAAGGTCACCACCGCAAAGGCATTGTAGAAGCCATTACCTGACATCATGCCACCGTGCGCCACAATACTGGCATTGGTGCCGTGTGAGGTAAACTCATCAGCCAAGCCTTCAATCACTGGTACTGGAATACCACAATAGGCTGACGCCTCCTCAATGGTCTGGCGCATAGCGGATTCTTTGAGTAGCTGTAAGGCAGTTTTTAGCTTGATATCTTTGCCGTTTAATAATAAACCCTCTGGCGCTTCTAATTGCGCTGGGCTCATTAGATTAATCGCCGACTCAAATTCATTATGCTCATTGAGCACAATATATGGGTCATCATCACCGTAGCGCTTTTCTTCCTCAATCTCTACGCCAATATCGGAACCGCGTAAATACTTACCGTAACGCGGATGGCTCGGCTCCTGAATCACTAACCAAGCGGCGCTACAGTACGATGGAAAACCACGCGACTCAGCATATTCAGGGTTAGCACAAGATAAATAGTCCTTGTTATGACGGTCATTTTCAAAAATCCAACGCATCATCGCCATCAATAAGGCACTATCCGTACCTGGGATAATTGGCACCCAGTTAGAACGGTCACCGGCGGCGCGGTTATCGGCATTACTCAGCACGGGGTCAATGATGACGTAATCCATTTTACCGTCCGTACGTGCTTTGGCAATTAACTCACCCGTGCGACGGAATGGGTTACCGGTTGCACCCGGCGCGGTACCAATAAAGATAACAAACTCCGCATTTTCCATATCCGGCTTAGCGTGCGGCATGGCTCGGTGATCCCCGAACACTGCACCCGAACCCGAACGCCAAGAGCCACCACACCAAGCACCGTGACGCACAAAGTTTTGCGTACCGAATGACTGGTTCCAGAAGCGACGTATTAAGGCCTCACGACCATCGTTGACCGAGGTGATAACCCCCACTTTATTCGCAATGGGACCAAATTCTGGGGCCTCTGCTTTGATCGGCGTTTTTAAATCGCGTAATTCTTTAAAGCCTTTGACATGACCTTCACCAAACAAATCACCGCCATCGGCCACTTCACGAATTAATTGCTCAAAGGAGATGGGCTCCCATTTACCTGAGTTACGTGGACCCACACGCTTGAGGGGTTGCAATACACGGAATGGCGAGCTATGGTGCTCTTTTACCGCATTACCACGACCGCAAAGCGTGGCACGATTTCGTTGCCCTAACTCCTGATGCTGTGAGGTAGCGATAAAGCTGTCTTTAACCGAGGTTTCATAGGGTAAGTGATTAGCCGCTGCCAATGGATGGAAAGGGTTACCGCCCACTCGTAACACACGACCTGTTTCCTTATCAATGCGCACACGCACACCACAGATGGTGGTACAGCCTAAGCAAGTGGTGTAACTAACCTGCTGCTTCGGATTCAGTGTGATCTCACCAGTCTCTTTATTCACACGATACTCCGGCTCGTGCGAATAACCGTTTAACTTATCCTCTTTGGGATCTTTTTTTGCCAGCATCCCATGAGCCATACGACTAAGAGTTTGTGAAAAACCCAGCGCACCGGCCGCCAGACCACCGGCTGCAATCATTTCTCTACGCTTTAATTTCATGATAGTACTCCTAGATTAATTCTCTTCTAATTCCAACTGTCTTAAAGGCACGAGGGAAGTTAAGACGATATACACAAAGACACATAAACCTAAGGTGCCAACAATCCCTAATAAACCATCTGGACCCCACGGTAGGGTGTAGCTATAAGAACCAGCACCGGTTTTAGGAATTTCCTGACCACCCATAAACACGGTCCAGCGGAACATCCATACCGTAATCACCGTCAATAAGCCTAATAACAAGCCATTACCAGGGAAGCGCCAAGCCATTAATAAGGTGGCAAACACAATCAGCACGCCAACGATGGTAAATAGCTCCCAATGATTAATAAAGGTAATTAAGCTCATGGCCTGAGCAATTTTCGGGCTTAGACCGCTAAAGCCTAAGAGCAACCAAATACCGCCTACCACCACCATCGCTAATTGGGCCCAGAAAATCACCTTTACCAAAGGATTCATCACCGCTTTATCGCCGCGATTGGCAGTAAAAAAATTTAGGATTAAGGCAGCACCCGCAGCACCCGCCATGGCGGTTAAGACAAACTGCACCGGTACCGCAAAGTTATTCCACATCGGGCGTGATTTAATCACTGCGACCTCCATCCCGGTATACACCATCACTAACATGGCGCCAATAAAAGCAAATAAGGCAGCTACCTTAAGCCACGTCGTCTTAGGCTGCTTTTTAAGCGTCACCCAAGCAGCCAATTTAGCGTAACGGTGATTTGCTGCAGCGGATTCTTTGAGTAGGGGCTGCAAGGCTAAAAAGCCGTAAATTACCATCCACGCCACATAGAACACCAAGAAAATCGAACCCCACGACATCCATGACGTTTTTTGGAAATGCAAATAGAAGTTCATAAAGCGTCCCGGCTGGTGTAAGTCAGCCAATAGCGCAACGGGTGCAATTAAGCCACAGGTGAGCATAACAATCAGGGCATAGTTAGACGCCACCTTCCACTGAGGCTTTTTAAATACAACCCCCGGTAGGGATAGTAAGAATGAGCAATAGCAAATACCAATTAAAAAGAAGTACTGCACTGCCCACGGTAACCAACCCACTTTGTGGGTGATGTTTAAGGTTTCAATAATTTGTGCTTCCATGATTCTCTCCTACGCCCTAAGCCTTAGCCGCTTCACCACGATTACGTGGCTTCCATAGGGTGCTATCACCCTCGATTTTGTCGGTAAAGCGATCGTCTAAGCCAATGTAGTAAACGCGCGGCTCGGTTGCCATTTCAGGCTTAAGCACTTTCAGTTCGGACTTATGCTCTTCCATACGTTGGCGAATTTCACTCTCAGGATCGTTTAAATCACCAAAGATACGGGCGCCGCCCACACAGGTTTCAACGCAACCAGGTAACAAGCCCGCTTCAACACGGTGCAAACAGAAGGTGCATTTATCGGCTTTATGCGTTACGGGATTAATAAAGCGCGCATCGTATGGACAGGCTTGTACACAGTAGGCACAGGCCACACAGCGGTCGCTGTCGACCACCACAATACCGTCTTTACGCTTATAGGTTGCACCGACCGGACAAACTGGCACGCAAGGTGGCTTATCGCAATGATTACAGAGTCGCGGCAAAACGTAGGAGCCGGCCTGTTGTTCTGTCGGATCATCCGACATTTTGACGCTGTAGGAGGAAACAATGGTTCTGAAGTTACCCTCAGGCACGGCATTTTCCTGAATACAGGTCATGGTACAGGCTTGGCAACCGATGCAACGACGCACATCGATTAACATGGCCCAGTATTTGCTCGCATCATCGGGGGTGGAGGCGGTTGCCACCTTAGGCATTGCCACGGCACCCGCCGTCACCACGGGTATCCCCTTTAAAAAGCTACGACGCGACTTTTCGACTTGGTGTTTACAGTTGACGTGAGTATTCATTTTTAACTCCTTTTGTTTATATGCTTATTCTAGGAGTCGGCTATTTTTTTGCCTATCGGAAGTTCTTACCCTCACTAGATGAAATCATCTAGTTTTGGGGCTTTTTAAGAAAAATTAGCGCTAACACTTGATGTAGATCAATTGACGTACAATAGTAAAAAAGCTTTGTTATGCTGCTCTTGTTGAAGCGGCATAGCGTTTAATTTATAAGCTAGAGCGAGTAAAATACCCGCATCGCTATTTTTTTAAGGAGCGCATCCATGACAGCACAGGAACAATTCCTACAAGCAACCGCAGCCCTACAACCGATTAAGGATGAAAGTTTATACACCCAATTTTTAACGGATTTTACCGATATCAAGCCGGGCAAGCCCTTGGCTGTATTTCGCCCTAAAAGCACTGAGCAGGTGGCCGCCATTATGCGCGCCTGCACCGAGTATGGCATTAAGGCAGTGGTGCAAGGTGGCCTCACCGGTCTAGCCGGCGGCGCCACGGTGCAAGATGATGAAGTCATCATCAATATGGGACAAATGAATCAAGTAGTGGAGTTCGACGAGGTTGGCGGCACCCTCTGCGTTGAGGCCGGTATGGTGTTAGAGGAGCTATGCCAATTGGTTGAGGCCAAAGACTGGTACTTCCCACTGGATCTGGGTGCACGTGGCAGCTGCCGTATCGGTGGCAATGTTAGCACCAATGCGGGTGGTAATCGCGTGCTACGCTACGGCACCACACGTGACTTAGTGATGGGGATTGAGGTCGTGCTACCTGATGGTACCGTACTCAATATGTTGCGACGCCTGATCAAAAATAACACAGGCTTAGACTTAAAGCACCTCTTTATCGGCACAGAGGGTCGCTACGGTATTATCACCAAGGTCATGTTACGACTCTTTCCAAAACCGCAACGACGCTACTCCGCCCTCCTAGCCACTGACAGTTTTACGCAAGTCACGGACTTATTAAAGGCCGCCCGTGCTCAACTGCCTGAGCTTTCTAGCTTTGAGCTTATGTGGAAAAACTACATCTCGGTCGCGGCCGAGGTCACACAATCTGAGATACCTTTTGAGGGCGCTTATGCGCATTACATCTTAATTGAAATTGAAGGCGCTGATGACGAGCAATTAGAAGAAAAATTCCAGCGCTTTTTAGAGCACGCGATTGAAGCAGGCCTAGCTGATGACGCCATTATTCCGCAAAATATGACCCAGGCTAAAGCGCTATGGGTATTACGTGATGCGGCTGCGGAGGCCATGCGTGCGCGTGCCCCCTACGTAGCCTTTGATATTGGCATCCCATTGCGAGATATGCCTAAGTTTATCGAGGAGGCGGAGGCTGCTATTGCTGCTGCCTACCCACAGATAGAGTGTCAGTTATTCGGCCACTTGGGCGACGGTAACTTACACCTTACCACGGGTAAAATGCGTGAGGAGGACTATATTCCGGTTGAGCAATTAGTCTATGAAATCGTTGAAAAATATCATGGCAGTGTCACTGCGGAACATGGTATTGGGGTGATTAAAAAGCCATTTTTGCACCATAGCCGTAGCGGTGAAGAGCTACTGTTAATGTCGCTCATCCGTAAACTACTTAACCCGCACAACACCCTGAATCCAGGGCGTGTGATTGATTAATGCATTCAGGAGAAAGCGCATGTTAGCCAAAGCACTTAGAAACGGCTTAGGGTGTATCCTTGCCAGCGTCGACCAACTGACGCGACCTACACCACGACAACGCAGCGCAGAAGCGCAGGTAGAGGTTAATGCACGCACCGCCAAGATGAGCTTATACCAGTTTCACGGCTGCCCTTTTTGCATTAAGGTACGCCGTGAAATGCATAAGTTGAATTTAGCGATACAAACGCATGATGTGAATAAGGATCCGCAAGCCGAGCAAGCATTAATTAGTGGTGGCGGTAAACGCACCGTGCCTTGCTTACGCATTGAGCATGAGGATGGCACGGTACAGTGGATGTACGAGTCGCAAGATATTATTAACTATTTACAGGATCAGTTCGGCTCACTTTAAGTCCTGCTATTGAGCGGGAGAGACGGTCGTAGTCGCATTGCTAGAGGATTTAATTAAGTCATGATGAAACGTATTGCTGTGATTGGCTACGGCGCCATTGCCAAGGATGTCTTAAAGGCATTGCAGGCATTGATAGACACGCATCACATTGCCATCTTAGTACATACGCGCTCAGCACTCAGTGATGCCGACTTAGCAAGCCTACCCACGACAGCCGAGGTTACGCAGGAGCCGGCACGGCTTTGGTCATTTAAGCCAGACTTAGTGATTGAAGCAGCGGGACAGGCAGCGGTGGCCCAATATGTGCCTGCCTGTTTAAGTGCCGGCGCCGATGTGTTAATCAGCTCCATTGGCGCCTTGGCCGATACGGATTTGTACGCCGAGCTACTTAAAGTGGCGCAGCAGTTTCAGCGCCGTATTCTCCTGCCGGCTGGCGCCATTGCCGGTTTAGACTATCTCCAATCCATTCAAGGAGCAACAGCGCTACAGGTTATTTACGAATCACATAAACCGGTGGCTGCGTGGTTGCCAGAGCTTGTAGCATTAGGCATTGCACCGGCATCGGTGCAGGAGCCTTTAACGCTGTTTGAGGGTTCGGCCGCTGAAGCCGCTAAACGCTACCCACAAAATCTTAATGTTGCCGCCACCCTCGCCTTGGCCGGGATTGGCATGGAGCAAACACAGGTGCGGGTAGTGGTCGATCCTCACATTCAAGAAAATCAACACCATATTTTGATCCGCAGTGAATATGGCGAAATGCGTCTGCAACTCAGCAATACCCCTGCACCGAGTAATCCTAAATCCTCCTGGGTGGTTGCGCAAAGCATTGCTGCCGTGGTGAAAAAAGAGTTTGCGCAGTTAAGAATTGCTTAAACCACGACTTGCGAGGCTTTGACTGCTAGTACCAACGGCCTAGCGTGCGTTGAGAGCCTAAGGCGGTTGCTCAGGTGCTATTTTAGAGGCTCGCCCAACACCCTGGTTGCACCCCTACCCCCCCCTAATAAACACCAGCTATCCTATTATTTTTACGCTTATTTTTATCCTATCAAGGGTTATTCCTGATTGTTCAAATATAGCAAAAAGCTATATAAAACAACCGCAAAGTATAAAAGGTTGCACCTTTTTTGCGCCGTCTGCAACCCACCTTAGGAGAATGTGATGAGCGCCACCACCTTGGGCGTCAAGGTTGACCCCGTTTTAAAAGAGCGTATCCGTGAGGCCGCCGAACGCATCGGTCGTACCCAGCATTGGTTTATTAAGCAATCCATTTATTCCATGTTGGAGGAAATTGAGGCCGGACGTCTACCCGCCTCCCTGCAACATGCCTTAGCCTCAGAGGCTGTCAGCCTAGCGGATTTAGAAGAGGCCGGTCTTAGCCCGAGCAATGAGGAGCAGCGTCAGCCCTTTTTACATTTTGCACAAAACATCGCCGCCCAATCGGTTTTGCGTGCCGCCATTACTGCCGCCTATCGCCGCAGCGAGCCAGAATGTCTACCGATGTTATTGGCCTTGGCCGATCCCGGCGAACAAAAAAATGCCATTTTACAAACTGCCCGCAAACTGGTTGATGCCCTACGCAATAAGCGCATCGGCAGTGGCGTCGATGGTTTAATTCATGAGTACTCTCTGTCTAGTCAAGAAGGCGTCGCCTTAATGTGCTTAGCGGAAGCGTTGTTGCGCATCCCAGATAAAGAAAGCCGCGATGCCTTGATTCGCGACAAAATCAGCCGCGGTGACTGGCAATCGCACCTCAGCTCCGGTTCTTTATTTGTAAATGCCGCAACCTGGGGGCTAATGATCACTGGCAAACTCGTTTCCACCAACAGTGAAAAGCGGATGTCATCTGCCCTCAGCCGTCTCATCGCCAAAGGCGGTGAACCTTTAATTCGCCAAGGAGTAGATCGTGCGATGCGACTGATGGGTGAGCATTTTGTCTGCGGTCAAACCATCGCCAACGCCCTCGCTAACAGTCGCAAATGGGTTAATAAAGGCTTTAACTACTCCTACGATATGCTGGGCGAAGCGGCGATGACAGATGCCGATGCCTTAAACTACTACGCCGCCTATGAGCAAGCGATTCACGCCATCGGTAAAAGTGCCGCTGGCTTGGGTATTTATCAGGGACCGGGCATTTCCATTAAACTCTCCGCTCTGCACCCGCGCTACTCGCGTTCACGCTACGATACCGTGATGACAGAGCTGTATCCACGCTTACGCGACTTAACCCTGTTAGCGCATCGCTACGATATCGGCATTAATATTGATGCCGAAGAAGCCGATCGCTTAGAGCTCTCGCTTGACCTCTTAGAGCGTCTCTGCCATGAGCCAGCACTTAGTGGCTGGAATGGCATTGGCTTTGTGATTCAAGCCTATCAAAAACGCGCGCCGTTTGTAATTGATTACGTTATTGATCTGGCACGCCGCACTAAGCGCAGACTGATGATCCGCTTGGTCAAAGGCGCTTACTGGGATAGCGAAATCAAGCGAGCGCAAGTTGACGGTTTGGAGGGTTACCCAGTCTATACGCGCAAAGTGCATACCGATGTGTGCTATCTCGCCTGCGCACGTAAGCTATTGGCTGCCCCAGAATTTATTTTCCCGCAATTTGCCACGCATAATGCACAAACCGTGGCCTCCATCTACCATATGGCGGGCAATAACTACTATCAGGGGCAGTTTGAGTTCCAATGTTTACATGGCATGGGTGAGCCGCTATACGAGGAGGTCGTGGGCGCAAGCAGTGCCGGTAAGCTCAATCGTCCTTGCCGTATCTACGCCCCCGTTGGTTCTCACGAAACACTACTGGCTTATTTGGTACGTCGTTTATTGGAAAATGGCGCTAACTCGTCCTTTGTTAACCAAATTGCCAATAAAGAGATCGCTATTGACGGCTTAATTGCCAACCCGGTTGATGTCGCTCGTGCCATTGAACCGCTGGGCTCAGCCCATCCAATGATTCCAGAGCCGCGCAAGCTCTATCAAAGCCAAGGTGAGGATCGATTAAATTCCCTCGGCTTAGATCTATCCAATGAGCATCGCTTAGCCTCACTATCGGCGGGTTTATTAGCGAGCGCCCTAAAACATCGCTTAGCCCTACCAGCAAGCTTTAAGCATGGTGAAGACAGTGAAACATGGCCAGCGGCGGCGCAAACGCGCTTAATCGATATTATTAATCCGGCCGATCAGCGCGATATCATAGGTCAAGCCGTATTTAGTAATGAGGAGGAAATCGCTGCTGCCTTAGCACGTGCCGAGCAGGAACAAGCGATTTGGGCAGTCACACCAGCCCAGGAACGTGCCGACTATCTACTTAAAGCAGCCGATTTACTAGAACATAAAAGTTCGGATTTTATTGCGCTAGCGGTACGTGAAGCGGGCAAAAGCTACCCCAATGCCATTGCCGAACTACGTGAAGCGGTGGATTTTCTACGTTACTATGCACGCCAAGTGGCAGAAAACTTTGAAATCGACACCCACCCACCCTTAGGCCCAGTGCTATGCATTAGCCCGTGGAATTTCCCCCTAGCCATTTTCTTAGGGCAAATCAGTGCGGCCTTGGCAGCCGGTAATGTGGTGCTTGCCAAGCCAGCAGAACAAACACCCTTAATTGCTTATTATGCGGTGCAGTTACTACATCAAGCAGGTGTGCCGGAAGCAGCGCTACAACTACTACCTGGTGAGGGTGATGTGGGGGCTGCGCTGGTGGCAGATGCACGTATCCAAGGGGTGCTCTTTACGGGCTCCACGGCGGTTGCCAAAGCCATTGCCGACACCCTATCACAGCGTTTAAATGCAGCGGGTCAGCCGATTCCTTTGATTGCCGAAACCGGCGGCCTTAACGCCATGATTGTGGATTCCTCTGCCTTGGCCGAACAAGTAACGGCCGACGTGATTAATTCGGCCTTTGACTCGGCAGGTCAACGCTGCTCCGCCTTACGCTTATTATGTGTGCAGGAGGATGTGGCAGAAGCCATTATCACCATGATCAAAGGGGCCATGAAGGAATTATGCTTAGGCAACCCTGACCGCTTACGCACTGATGTGGGGCCAGTCATTGATGCGGAAGCACAAAAGAACATCGCCGATTATATTGAGTCAATGCGAAGCAAAGGCTTTAAGGTTGAACAGTTGCCTCGCCCTGCGCACACAAATCACGGCACCTTTATTCCGCCCACCATCATTGAAATCAATCAGGCAGGCGATTTGGAGCGCGAAGTCTTCGGTCCCGTGCTGCATATTGTGCGCTACCGTCGCGAGCAGTTAAATGACTTAATGACGCAGATTAATGCCAGCGGCTACGGTCTGACCTTTGGCGTGCATTCACGTATTGATGAAAGCATTGATAAACTAACTGCACAAATCAAAGCAGGTAATGTCTATGTGAACCGCAATATTGTCGGTGCGGTGGTGGGCGTACAGCCCTTTGGTGGTCAAGGGCTGTCTGGTACAGGCCCGAAAGCAGGTGGACCGCTCTACCTACATCGTTTAGTACAACAAAGCCCAGCCTTAACCCCGGATCCTGATGCATTCAACGAGGAAACCAGGGATGCGGCGGCATTCAATGCGATTCAACATTATCGCGAGTGGATTAAGACGCACGCTGAGGCCGAGGAAGCCGCCCTAGTGGAAAAAACTTTAAATCAGCAGACCCTGGGCTATAGTCAAACGCTACCCGGCCCTACTGGTGAGCGTAATATTTACCGCTTATTACCACGCGGTCGTGTGCTATGTATGCCAAGCACGGCATTAGGTTTTAAAGTGCAATTGGCTGCGTGCCTAGCGGGGGGTAATCAGGCCGTCTTTGTGACGGAGGCAGCCTTAGATAGTCAGAATTTACGAGCACAATTACCGCCGGAAGTTCAAGCCTATGTTGAGCTACAGCCCGCCTTAGAGCCATTACTCAAGGATCAGGCGAAGCCACTGGATGCGGCCTTATTTGAAGGTGATAGTGACCGCTTAAAGCCTTTAGCACAGGCCTTAGCCAATTATGAGGCAGCCATTATTCAACCGCAAGCACTGAGTAGCGAAGCCCTGAAAGCGGGGCAACTGTACCGTGCCGAAAGGCTCTGCGTTGAGCGCTCTCTAAGCATTAACACGGCCGCAGCAGGAGGTAACGCCACCCTAATGACCATGATTTAATCTGAGAGCAGGCAGTGAGGGCTTGAAACATGTTGTGCGCAATTGCTGAAAGCACGGATTTCAAGCCCGATAAGGCTTGATTATTTTAAATAAATACTTTTAAATAAACACACTTTCACTTTTTTCCAATATGCAAAGGAGATTGATATGCATGGTGCAGTGAGCTCATCGATTATTATCGTCTTCTCGATTTATATTATCGGGATGGTACTAATCGGTTATTTAGGCTACCGTTCGACTAAGGACTTATCCGACTATATCTTAGGCGGCCGCAGTCTAGGTCCTTTTGTGGTGGCATTAGCAGCCGGCGCTTCCGATATGAGTGGTTGGCTGTTGATGGGTTTACCAGGTGAGGTATTTACAGCCGGTATTTCCGCTTCGTGGATTGCCATCGGCTTAACCATCGGTGCTTATATTAACTGGTTACTCGTTGCTGGTCGTTTGCGTGCCTACACCGAAACAGCGGGCAATGCCCTCACCCTATCGGACTATTTTGCTAATCGCTTTGAGGACCGTAGCAACTTGCTACGCATTGTATCGTCCATTGTGATTTTGCTATTCTTTACGCTCTATTGTGCCTCCGGTGTGGTCGCTTCGGCACGCCTCTTTGAGAGTATGTTCGGCTGGGATTACAACACCGCCATGCTCTTAGGTGCGTTATTTACCATTGCCTACGTTTTTATCGGCGGTTTCTTAGCCGTCAGCTGGACCGATGCAGTGCAAGCCTCCATGATGTTTACCGCCTTAGTGCTAACGCCAATCATCGTGCTGAATCAAGTGGGTGGTGTTGAAGCGGCTTCAAGCATCAGCTTGGACTTTAACCCCAATAGCTTAAGCATGTTCTCAGGGGTTAGCGCCATCGGCATCATCTCCTCTTTAGCATGGGGTTTAGGCTACTTCGGTCAACCGCATATCTTAGCGCGCTTTATGGCCGCTGAATCCATTAAAAGCATTCCGGCAGCGCGTCGCATCAGTATCACATGGATGATTTTGTGCTTAGCGGGTGCCGTCGCCGTGGGCTTTTTCGGTATTGCTTACTTCTCGCCAGTCGAGACCATCACGGATGAGGCTACCTTGGCCGCTGCTAACCGTGTCTTAGAGAATCCTGAGCGTGTCTTTATTGAGTTCTCCGTACTGCTGTTCCACCCTTTAATTGCGGGTCTACTACTAGCAGCGATTTTAGCAGCGGTGATGAGTACCTTATCAGCGCAATTATTAGTATGCTCTAGCTCGCTGACCCAAGACATTTATAAGCCCTTTATTCGTCCGGGCGCTAGCCAAAAAGAATTGGTCTGGTTCGGTCGCTTTATGGTGTTAGCAGTGGCCTTAGTTGCTATCTACCTCGCCAGAGATCCAAACAGCAAGGTGCTAGGCATGGTGAGCTATGCGTGGGCTGGTTTCGGCGCCGCTTTCGGTCCGATTGTGATCCTCTCCGTCTTCTGGTCACGTCTAACGGCTAAGGGCGCCTTAATCGGTATGATTGTCGGTGCCGCCACCGTGTTGCTATGGAAAAACTATGTTGACAGTCAACTCTATGAAATCGTACCGGGCTTTATCTTGTGCGGTTTAGCTGCGATCGTCGTGAGCTTAATCGACAAAAAACCATCGGCCACGATGCTACAAACCTTTGATAAGGTCAATCAAATCATGATCGACTCACGTCGCTAGGTCGATTGCTGACGATTGCTTAAAGCGCCTCGCTTACCCCATGGGTGAGCGAGGTTTTTTAATCTAAGCTGTGGGGATCGGCCTTTAGCATCAAATGAGCTAGTTCTGCGGCACTGCTGATCTCCGCCTTTTCCATCACATTTTGACGATGAATATGCACCGTTTTTTCGCTAATATCTAATTGCTGTGCAATTAAGCGATTGGATTGACCACGGGCAAGTAAATTGGCCACCTGCTTTTCGCGCGGCGATAAGCGCGCCAAAATCTCTTCGGCCTCCTGCTGACGTTGTAGATTTTCCCTCGTTTGCTGAGCAAAACGCACCGCTGCCGCCACCTCATCTAACAGCACTTGGTCTTTAAAGGGCTTACTTAAAAAACCATATGCACCTAACTTCATGGCTTGCACGGCCATTTCAATATCACCATGACCCGTCAGAAAAATGATCGGCGTAATCCAACCCAGCTCATTTAACTTAAGCTGTAATTCCATACCGCTCATCAAGGGCATACGAATATCCAATAAGATACAACCCGCCTCCGCGACCGGTTCGGGATAGACCTCTAAAAACTCAGCCGCCGAGGCAAATGCTTCGACGCGCCAGTCCAAATCCTCTAATAAAAAAACCAAGGAACGACGAAAGGCATCGTCATCATCAATGACAAAAACTAGATTCGTATCTATGGCGTCCATGGCGGTCCTAATAATGCGTGTAATGAATAATTAAGGATAACGACAAATTACTGATCAGGCAAACTTAAGGTGAAAATTGCGCCATTTAATGCCATCCCAGCGTGCCCCGACAAATCATCAGCAGGGGGCGCTAAATCGACCTCCAACTTACCGCCATGGGCCTCGGCAATGGTTCTACAAACCGACACGCCCAGACCCAAACCCTCAGCCTTACTAGTGTAAAAGGTTTCAAATAGATTGTCATAGGCTTCAGCGCTTAAGCCTGGACCATTATCCTGTACCGTGAGATGTACTTGATGCTCTGTTTGCCAGAGGTGTAGGTACATCATCGAGCGCTCAACCTTCACTTCAACCATCGCATCATAGCCATTTTTTAAGAGATTAATTAAGGCTTGTTGAATTTGCACCGGATCCACGGTCAAGCGCTTATCGGGCGCCAAATGGTCAATTATCAGGACCTCTGGTGGCGTGGACAGCATACCACTAAATAACTGCACCGCCTCCTCACATACCTGACGAATCGGCAGCTTTTCTAAACGCATCGGTCGTTTACGGGCAAAGGAACGCACGCCCTGAATAATATTCGACGCCCGTTCAGTTTGCTCGATAATTTCATTGGTGGCCAAGCGTAAATCGTCCTCACTTAAGCGCTGCTTATCCAAACGGCGTAACAGGCTACGCGAGTAATTGCCGATGGTCGCCAAGGGCTGATTCAATTCATGCGCCAAGGTTCCGGACATTTCCCCCAAAATCACCAATTTTGCTTGGTGATTGGACTGTGCCTGCACCTCATTAATACGGTCTTGTAAGGCCTTTTGATATTCCAATGCGTGCTCTAAGGCAGCGGTTCGTTTACTGACCAAATACCGTACCCGGGCGGTATACAAACCACCGCAAGCAATTAACACCAAAAGCGCCGCTAAGAGCCACCAATAGCGCTTAAAATAGTCGAATAGTGGAACCTCAGTGGGTTGATAAAACACCAATTCCAGCTCTTTAAACAAATCAAAGAGGTCAAGCGCATTGCCCAAAACCGACCACAACATGGCACCGCTACCACCATCATGTGGCGGGGCATCTAATAAGCTGCGCAGTAACTCACGATGCTGCTCCAGTTGCTCATTTTTCACACCAGAAAATACCCAGCCAGGATAGAGTCGAGTGCTCACCAGGCAAGGAAAATCGCTATTTGCTACTGGCTCAAGCACCTCAAAGCGGCTCTGCCAATCGGGCACATTTTCCAACACGCAAGCACGCAGCACGCCCGTGTCGGCTTGACCATTTGCCACCGCCTCCAACACACGGCTCATGGGAAAGCCCACAGTCTGTAATTGCATTTGCTTTTCAGGATTAACGCCCCGTGCGCGAAGCTCACGCAAGATCATACGATAACCACCAAAGGCCTCATTACTCACAATCGCCATACTGTGACCGGGCAAATCCTCAAAGCGCTGAATAGCGTGGTTATCACGCCGTTTAATCAATACCGAACCCAAACTATAAGGCGATAATGGCTTGGCGGCAAAAACTTGCACGAGCATATTATTAATGCCATAGTCATAATGCAACTCGGAATACAGCCCGGGATTGCTTATCACATAGTCCACCGCTTGATGGCGCACCAAGCTAATCAGCTCATCATGCTCCACCGCAATCAATTCAAACTGATACTGAGGCAAGTCCTGACGCAACCAGTCCAACATAAAGCGCCACTCTTCTAAGGTATGCTCGGTGCCCAAATAGCTTTGCGCCGCAATGCGTATCAATGGCTTCTGCGCTAAATCATGCGCTGACTGGGACTGATTGGCAACAGAGGTGGGGGGCTGTTGAGCGCTCGCAGCTTGTGCCATCACGGGTGTTAACAGAAGTAGCAGACTTAGGCAAAGTACAGCGAGCAGCCTGCCTATAGTTAACAGGCATTGATTGCTCGCTTGTGTTGGCTGATTTAATACTTGTTCACAATGCTTCACCGCACTCACCGTTGATAGGAAAACTCGCCGACTGAGCCTTTACTCTAACCTGGCTAGTATAACCTGAGCCAAAAGCTTGCGCTTTACATGTTTCAGCAGTTGCAGGCTTAGGAGGTGCTCTATTGGCACTAGCCTTGAGAGGCATAGTACCTTATCCATCAAATCTTAGGGGCGACCTCTTTCCACTGCCCTGGCTGCAAATCACCTAAAGACCAAGGACCAATTCGTACTCGCACCAAACGCAAGGTCGGCAGCCCCACCGCCGCTGTCATACGGCGCACCTGTCTATTTTTCCCCTCTGTAATCGTCAATGCCAACCAGGTGGTCGGGATAGTGGCTCGATAGCGTATCGGTGGTTGCCGTGGCCATATATCTGGCGCTGCGATTAATTCCACTTGAGCGGGCAAGGTCATACCGTCCTTTAACATCACCCCCTGACGCAACGACTCTAACTGCGCTGCTGTCGGCTCACCCTCTACTTGCGCCCAATAGGTCTTTTGCATACTGTATTTAGGTTCCGCGATACGAGCCTGCAAACTGCCGTCATTTGTGAGCAGTAATAAGCCTTCGCTATTTCTATCCAATCGACCGGCAGCGTACACCTGCTGAATCGGAATATAGTCCTTTAAGGTGCGACGTCCCGCCTCATCCGTAAATTGCGTGAGCACATCGTAGGGCTTATTAAAAAGAATCAATCTTGGTGTTTGCTGCGAGCGCTGTGACTGGCGAGTGCGTTGACCACGATAAGGACTACGTTTTTTATAATCAGCTTGCATTATAATTGCTCCAATGCCGCACCCAAGGCCTTAAGTGGCTCAGCCACCTGCTCAATTAACTGCCTCAAATCAAGCCGCGATGAGGGCACACTCGCATTGAGCGCATACAAGCCATTTTTTGCGGCATCATTACGCACGGGGATAGCAATGGCCGTAATATCATGCGAAAACTCGCCCACCGAATAACAAAAGCCATACTGCTGATACACTTCCATTTGTCGTGCTAAGAGCGCTTTTTTAGGACCATAATCCTGCGCTAACAAGGGGCGTAAATGACTCGCCTCCAACAGCATCCGTTGCGCTTCAGTTAAGGCACAATAATAAACCCGTCCAATGGCGGTATCAATCAGCGGCACCGTCGATCCCACCGTCAACTGTACAGCCAGACGCGCAGGCGAGCGAATACTTTCCAGGTAAAGCATCTCCCCACTCTCTTCAACCGCCAGACTCACCGAGACCTCGTACTTTTCCGCAAACGCCATTAATAAAGGCTTGGCATCACGCACCAAATGATCGCTATGGAGCGCAAAGGCGCCTAACTCACGTAGGCGTATATCACTCACATATAAGCCGGTCACCGGATGCTTACGTAGAAAGCGCAGTTTAATCAGGGTATTCAATATACGACTGACGGTGGCCTTAGGTAATTGCGTCATCTCCGTGATTTGTTGATGCGAAATACCATGGCTATAAAAACGCAAGGCATATAACACCGCCAGCCCACGTGCCAAGGAGGTAATAAACTGACGGTCCTGCTCCGCTTCGCTCTGCGCAATCGTTGCTAATAACTCATCTAACACTTTACAAAACCATTTAAAAAGAGTAAATTTAAGCCTAGTGTTCCGCTAAGTATATCATTAATTTCGCACAGCGAAACTATATTTTTTTAAACCGGCTGAGGAGAGTTAACACTATGTCACGAGCACCTTTTAAATGGGAAGACCCTTTTTTACTAGATGAGCAGCTTACTGAAGAAGAGCGTATGGTCGCCGAGAGCGCAGAGACCTTCTGTCAGGAAGTATTAATGCCCGGTATTCTTGAAGCGAATCGCAATGAGCATTTTGATACCGAGCTGATGAAGCGCATGGGTGAGTTGGGACTATTAGGCGCAACCATTGACGGTTACGGTTGTGCCGGTATGTCACATGTTTCTTATGGCCTTATTGCTCGTGCAGTAGAGCGTGTGGACTCCGGTTATCGTTCGGCCATGAGCGTACAGTCCAGCTTAGTGATGCACCCAATCTGGGCTTATGGTACTGAGGAGCAAAAGCAAAAGTTCCTACCTAAATTAGCCAGCGGTGAGTATATCGGCTGCTTCGGTTTAACTGAACCCGATGCAGGTTCCGACCCCGCTTCCATGAAAACTCGCGCTCGCAAGGTTGAGGGCGGTTACTCGCTAACTGGCAATAAAATGTGGATTACCAATAGCCCAGTGGCTGATGTTTTCGTGGTTTGGGCTAAAGACGATGCTGGCGAGATTCGCGGCTTTATCCTTGAAAAAGGCATGCAGGGCCTATCTGCGCCTAAGATTGAGGGCAAATTCTCCCTCCGCGCTTCCATTACTGGTGAAATCGTGATGGATAATGTCTTTGTCCCAGAAGAAAATGCATTCCCCGATATCCGTGGCCTTAAAGGTCCTTTCGGCTGCTTAAATAAAGCTCGCTACGGTATTGCTTGGGGTGCCATGGGTGCCGCCGAATTCTGCTGGCATGCCGCCCGCCAATATAGTTTAGACCGCAAACAATTCGACCGTCCTTTAGCGGCAACCCAGCTATTCCAATTAAAACTAGCTAATATGCAGACGGAAATCAGCTTAGGGCTACAGGCCGCTTTACGCGTGGGCCGTTTAATGGATGAAAACCGTGCTGCCCCAGAAATGATTTCCCTCATCAAACGTAATAACTGCGGTAAGGCCTTAGATATCGCTCGTATCGCCCGTGATATGCACGGTGGTAACGGTGTATCCGATGAGTTCCATGTTATCCGTCATGTGATGAACCTAGAAGCCGTTAACACCTACGAGGGTACGCATGATGTGCATGCGCTGATTCTTGGACGTGCCCAAACAGGCATTCAAGCCTTTGCGGCGCGCTAATCACTACCTCCTATGCGCCCCTGTGCCTGCCCTAGCTGTGATTAACACGCGGGCAAGTGCAGGAGCGCAGCTTATACCACCGCATGGTTGATTATCTTAAGAGTAAATTATGACGACGTCCGCCCTTGCTGGCATCAAAGTGCTTGATTTATCACGGGTACTGGCCGCACCTGGCTGCACACAAATTCTGGCTGATTTGGGGGCTGAGGTCCTAAAGATCGAGCGACCCGTTCAGGGTGATGAAACTCGCCAATGGACACCGCCCACCTTTGAAGATGGCACTTCGGCCTACTTTGCCACGGTTAATCGTAATAAAAAATCCCTCACCATTGATATGAGTCGCCCCGAAGGTCAGGCAATAATACGTCGTCTGGCCCAAGAAGCCGATATTCTGGTAGAAAACTTCAAGGTCGGCGGCTTAAAAAAATATGGCTTAGACTATGAATCGCTCAAAGCCGTCAATCCGCGACTGATTTACGCTTCCTTAACCGGTTTTGGACAATACGGCCCCGATGCCCATAAGCCTGGCTATGACTATATTATTCAAGCTTTATCCGGCTTAATGAGCATTACTGGTCCAGCCGACGGCATGCCGCATAAGGTAGGCGTGGCGGTGGTGGATTTATTTACCGGCTTACAGCTTAGCATCGGGATTTTAGCCGCCTTACGTGCACGCGAACAAAGCGGATGCGGTCAACAGGTTGATGTGTCATTACTAGACAGCGCCTTGGCGATGACAGCAAATATCGGTCAAAACTACCTCGCCAATGGCAAAACGCCTCAGCGCTTGGGCAATGCCCATCAAAGCATTGTGCCTTATCAAGTATTTGAAGTGGCCAATCAACAGCATATGGTCTTAGCTTGTGGCAATGACAAGCAATTTGCCGCGGTCTGCCAAGTGATGTCTGAAGCGTGGGATCAAGATGCGCGTTTTGCCACCAATCCGCTGCGCGTACAACACCGCAAGGAGTTGATTCCCTTGATGCAGCATGTGTTTTTAAGCAAATCACGAGATGAATGGATTCGCCTATTTGAAGCGGCAGGCGTGCCTTGCGGTGCCATCAATACCATTGATGAGGCCCTGCAATTGCCGCAAGCCGTGGCTCGTGAGATGACAGTCTCATTTGAAAATAGCCCAGTGCGCGTCTTAGGCAATCCGATTAAACTTTCCGATACACCGGTGCAGTATCAAAGCCCACCACCTCGCTTAGGGCAGCATACGGAAGAGGTGCTAAAGACCTTTTTTGATAGCGCAGAAATTGCGCACTGGAAAAAAGACGGCATTATCTAAAACCTAGCGATTGCTCAGCACCAGTTTGACTAGGGTGAGGCTGCGGTCTTGCCCTAGTTAAGGATGTACTCAAGCACGAGAAGGCGCCCGTTATGGCGCGAGGACTGGCTCTTTAAACAGCCTTGATTGCAAATAATCACGCACTTGTGCCGATTCTAAACCGTACACAGCAGCCAAATTTTCTACGCTTAACACATCTTCACTGCGTCCCAAGGCAAAAGGACGTCCAGCCGCTAGCAGCAAAGCCGTATCCGCCACGCGCGCCGCATGCTCTGGTTGATGCGTACAAAGCAAAATCGCTAAGCCCTGTTGCCTGAGTTGCTGAATTTGCTCCAACACCAAAATCTGATTAGCAAAATCCAAACTGGCCGTTGGTTCATCCAAGATCAAGGCCTGCGGTTGTTGTGCCAAGGCGCGTGCCAACAACACCAATTGTTGCTCACCCCCGCTCATTTGCGGAAATAAGCGCTCGGCCAAATGACTAATGCCCAGACGCTCCAATGACTGTGCTGCTATTTCCCGATCGGCTTTGGAGGGCGAAGAAAAAAAATCAACATAGGCACTACGCCCCATCAACACCATATCCAAGGCACTAAAGGAAAAGCTCATACTACTTTGTTGCGGCACAAAGGCCAGCGTTTGCGCTATCTCACGACGACGCCATTGTGCCACATCCTTTGCCAATAACTGCACCGAACCACCCAGACTCGGTAACAGCGCTAATACCGTTTTTAATAAAGTGGATTTACCGCTGCCGTTGGGACCTAATAAACACAGCACCTGCCCCGCCTCTAGTTCAAAACTAATCCCCTCGGCAACCCGTTTATTGGCATAACCAATGGTCAAATCACGTACGCTTAAAATACTTGCTTGCTTAGCCATCAGTGCGTCTCTTTAATAACAAATAAAGAAAAAAAGGCGCGCCGATTAAGGCTGTCAGCACACCTAAGGGCAATTCAATCGCTGCCGCATTTCGTGCCACATTATCCGTTAAAACTAAAAAAATCGCCCCTATCATCAAGGAGGTCGGCATCAATCGTGAGAACTCGGGACCAACGATCAAGCGCGCAATATGCGGTATAACCAGACCAACCCAAGCAATAATGCCGGTAAAGGACACCGCAGCGGCCGTCAGCAAGGTCGCACACATAATCACCAACACCCGCAATAGAGCCACATTCAGCCCCAAAGCTTGTGCTTCCATCTCGGACAAACTGAGTAAATTGATGCGCCAACGTAGTAAAAATAAGGGGATCAGCGCCACAACCATCAAGGGTGAGGCCCACAACAACTCCTCGCTCGACACCGCATTTAAACCACCTAGCAACCAAAAGGTAATGGTGGCTAACTGCGAATAAGGATCGGCCAATATCTTAAGTAAAGAAATACCTGCGCCTAGTAAACTCCCTACAGCAATGCCGGCTAATACCAGTAGCAGCACAGGGTCATAATGACGGCGACTGCTAAGCGAAATCAAATAAACCACAGCCACTGCGATCAAACCGCCAATAAACGCAAATAACTGCACCGTGGCCAAGGGCAAGGACAGAAAAATGGCCAGCACCGCCCCCAAACTCGCCCCAGCAGAGACGCCTAAAATATCCGGTGACACTAAAGGATTACGAAACATTGACTGATAACTTGCACCGGCAACCGCTAGCGCAGCACCCACCAGTATCGCAGCCGACAAACGCGGCAGGCGTAAATTCCATAACACCACATCAGCGTTGCTACCCTCACGGCCGGCGGTCACGAAACTATGCCATAACTCAGCCAGGCTTAAAGGGTATTTGCCGCTCATCAAAGTGAACAGTGAAAGGGCTACCAAAAGCACAAAAAGTAAAGCAAACAACCCCACAGACCGAGTTTTTGCTAACATCGTCACTCCCTAGCGCTCGTCGAAAATGACAGGCGCAATCAAAAAAGAACGGATTTGCTCATCATCCAACGACACAACATAAAATAAGCGATAAAACTCCCTTATTTTAGCGATTTGTTCAGCTTCTGGTGCTTGTTTTAACCACTGACTTAACCACAATAGCCCTAACAGTCGATTAACCCCTGGTGGCTCATCTAGCGAACCAAAGGGCAGCGATGGCACAAGATACACTTGTTGCTTTTGTACCGCTGGCACTTTACGCCAGAGCGGATGCTCATAGACGGTGGCTAAAAACGCCTCGCTATGCGTCAAAATCACGTCTGGTTGCCATAGCAACACTTGCTCCATGGACACTCGGGCTAAACGCTCACCTGCCAGCTCATCAGCCACATGGTGAATGCCTAGTGTTCTCAGCAGCTCGGTATGGATGGAGTGACTCAGACCAGTTTCTAAACCATCTACCGAACGTGCCATATAAACCCTATGGTAGTTATAAGCGGAAAAACGGCTGTGCTTAGGATCGTGCAAAGCAAGGTCTAAACCACCAGCAGCTTCCTCTATCTTCGTTATTGGTAAAAAATATAAATACTATAAAATCGCTCTTAAACGATATATCCTAAATAAATAACGAAATTAACATAGAGTAACAACAATAACAAGCAATAACATTTCTTATCACGAAACGCTTACTTTCTAACAACAAAAACCCAAGCCTTCCTTCGAAGGCTTGGGTTTTGAAGCTAGTCCACATCCTTTTTATGCTAGAATTGCTTAAACAACAAGGATGATTAGGGATGTCATGCTGAGATACATTGGCGCAAAAGCGCTGCTGCTTCAAGAGATAGAAGCACTACTGAACACACATATCAACGGTACCGAAGAAAGCTTCCTAGACCTATTTGCAGGTACAAATATCGTCGGTAGACATTTTAAAAAGGACTACCGAATTATCACTAATGACTTACTATACTTCTCCTATTGTCATAGTAAGGCTGTGATTGAAAATAATTTACCACTTCTGTTCAAAGGCTTAGGCTTCGATCCTTTTGTGTATTTAAATGACAAGAATAATGTCCAGCAATATAGAGGGGACTTATACTACACGAAAAACTATACTCCTCTCGGTGAGGCAATGTATTTCAGTGAAGATAATGGTAGGCGTTTGGACTTTATTCGCAATACCATTGATGAGTGGTTTAGCGAGAAACGATTAGAAGAGCACGAGTATTTTTATCTCCTTGCATGTTTAATAGCAGCTGTCCCGCCAGTAAGCAATACAACAGGCACATATGGCGCCTTTTTAAAGCATTGGGATAATCGAGCCTTAAAACCGCTACAGCTCTACCCCTTAGCAGTATTAAACAATAACAGAGCTAATCAGGCCTACAACCAAGATGCTAACCAGCTGGTGAAAGAGCTTTCGGCAGATATCGTATACATTGACCCGCCATATAATAATAGACAATATGCGGCTAACTACCATGTGCTCGAAAATATTGCGCTCAATACAAAACCACGTTTAAAGGGGGTCACAAGACTTTTTGACTGGCAATCAAAAAGAAGTAACTACTCCACATCAAACGGAGCCTTAGCGGCGATGACAAACCTTATCGATAATATTGAGGCCATTCATATTATTATTAGTTACAACGATGAGGGAATCATAAACCACGAGGATATGTTGAATTTACTAAAAGAGCGTGCTATTGATAAACGCATAGATGTAGTTAAAATTCCTTACCGTAAATATCAATCCAAAATTTCCTCAAAAAAAGCCGATCTAAACGAGTATCTCTTTTATATCAAGAAGAAAGAATTACAGCAAAATAAGCAATTTTTTTTAAGAAGTCCAACGCATGAGGCAAGCACGTGGACACCAAAAAGAAATGCTTATATCAAAAGCCCTTTGAACTATATAGGAGGCAAATATCGCCTGCTAAGTCAAATTATTCCTTTATTCCCAAAGCATATTGATACCTTTGTGGACTTGTTTTCTGGCGGTGCTAATGTGGGCATTAACGTGCCTGCTAAAAAACATATCTTTAATGATATGAACACTAAGGTTAATGAGATGTTCATTTTTTTTGCTAGTCAAGATACGGAACGTTGTATTGCGGCCATCAAAAACAATATCGAAAAATATGACTTAAGCAAAACAAATGAAGAAGGTTTTTTGAAGTTGCGTGAAGCTTACAATGCGCAGCCTAATCCACTCGACTTATATACTCTGGTGTCGTACAGCTACAATTATCAGCTGCGATTTAATAATGAGATGAAGTTCAATAATCCATTTGGTAGGAATCGAAGCTCCTTTAGCCAAAATATGGAAAATAATTTGCGTGCGTTTAATAATAAGCTACAGACCTTAGACTATAAGTTTACTAGCGATTATTTTGACAATGCGGACTTAACATTTTTAGATAGTAATGACTTTGTGTATCTTGACCCGCCATACCTAATCACCACTGGAAACTATAATGATGGCAACCGTGGTTTTAAGAACTGGGGTGATGAAGAAGAGCGTAAGCTTTTGAAGCTTTTAGATTACCTAAACGCTAAAGGTGTTAGATATGCGCTTAGCAATGTCATTTCTCATAAGGGCAAGGAAAATTACTTACTAAAAGAATATCTTAATAATACAAACACAACTGTGCATCAAATAAATTCCTCTTATGGAAACGCCTCTTATAACACCAAGAAAGAGGCCAGCAAAGAGGTTTTAGTGACAAATTATTGTCCTACCAGCTTTGAACTCTTAAACTAAGTTAGTAGTCAATCGATCTTTGATGAATTAGATTGATTGACAGCCTCTACTCAAAACTGATCACGCTGTTATTAAAATAAGATGGTAAATCGTTAATATCGATTTTACCCTTTTGAATCGCATCGGCTCCAATTAAAAACTGCCGTGCGCTTAGCGCCCCGCCTCTATAACCCGTTTCATAATTCAACTGATTAATCTGTGTATCGAAGTTTCTTTGAAATTTACCTGATATCCATAAAAAATAAAAGTTATTCGCTGGAATATGCTCATTAAATGAGCGCCACCATAATGACTGATTCCTCTTCGGGTCTCTTTTCTTGTTATCTTCGATATAGCGGAACATTTTATCTGCCTCAGCTCTACTCCTCGAATAAACACCTTTATACGCTTTAGTGTCAACAATGATGCCGAAGTTTTGATTAAAGGCTATACCATCGGGCTTTAAACCACCTCCTAAATGGATAGACTCTAATTGATAGTAATCCTTAAAAACCTCTGCACTTAAAATTTCTAAATCCCGATTTTTGGAGCCATCAAAAGCTATTTCTAATATTGAAATATGTCGTTTGCTGAGAGCCGTATTTTTGTAAAAATATGCTTTCTCTTTCTGTAACGCAATATCAGAAATCTCCTCAGTTACTTCAACTATTGGAATATCAAAATCTTTAATCTCGTCCAATAATTTAATTCGATCAGAGTCAAGCTCTATTCTTAAGCCAAAATTAATTAAACCCTCGATATCCAGGTTCAGGATGGCCGGCTCTGTATAAAATCCAAGATATTGCATCCGTTTTATAATTTCGTTTGCAGAACTCGTTTTTTGTAGGTTTTTAATAAGATGAGCTCTCCTTGTCCTTATATAATCGACACTAGAAACATCAGTAGCCAAAAACTCCCACATTAGAAATTTTGCTTGTTTTTTATGCCTTGACTTACCAAGCGACTGATTATAACGGTGAATACCCTTTGCAGTAATACTATACTTTTGAAAGAGCGCTATCCCTTCTTTTTTTACTGATTGCGTTTTCACAAGACCTAACTTGTTCAGCCAACTACAAATCATTCGTGCATACTTGTCACTCGTCCCCTCCACATTCGAACGTATTTTTGTCCGCTCCTTAGGGTCAGTTTCTTCCATCAAATAGTCCAACATCACTTCTTCACCGTACGAAGTGAAGCCACTTTCACCTATAAAACCCAAACGGTTGCCAATATAAAACTTATTTTTTGGTTCATTAGCATCAGATAAGAGCTGTAGCACTCTAGTTGCAGGAGGATATGACAATAAGGCTGTAATTAGGATGTCTTGTTGCTCTTCTGAATCATTGTCGGACTCAGAAAACTGCTTGCCTAATTCAGTTATTTTAAAGCTGTCATTCTTGCGGTCTACTTCTACAAAGTTAAGACTAACTGCCCATCTAAGAAAGCCATCTGAAGTCCAATCGTCAACATATGCTTTTGCTGTTTTTTTATGAGTTTGTGGCAATAGTGAAATCTGTATCAGTCCATTCGCTACCGCATCAGCCCTTTTCCCTGCTCTCTCATTATTTTTATTACGGCTGCTGCCAACAAGCTCTGCATATGTAAACTCCTCAACAGCATGATTAAACTTTTCTTGTAAAGAGCTTCTTAGCTGAGGGAAATAAATTTTTTGATTAATCCAATCGTCTCTTAATAATTGATAATGTCTTGAACGATTATCGAAAATTTGTACAGTGGTTTTGAGCTTATTAAAATCCGATGGATTTTGAATCCAACCATAAGTTCGACGTTTAAAATTAATAGACATGGACATAACACAAAAGCAGCTTTAAAGGTTCAAACTAATTTCTTATTCAACAAAGCAACGGTAACACTATATGGTCACCTAGCAATCATTATGCCTTTAATTGTATTTAATTATTAGCTTATTTTAAGCTTATCTGAATGTGTGCATCATGGCTCTAAGGGTAATACTCTCTTTTTCAAAAGCTGCATCAAAGCAAGTCGAAATGCATATATAAATTAATGCACCTATTACCCATCTTTTATACCCACACCTACTCTGTCGCAACGGCAACCACCCTAGGGGAGTATTACCCAAGCCCTCCTTCGAAGACTTGGGCTTTAAAGCTAGTCATTTGATGGCTGTTTAAACGGCCATTGCTTCAACGATAGGTTCTTTATTTTGTTGAAACCAAGCTAACTGCTTCTGCAAACTAACCACCTCACCAATCACTATCAATGCTGGACGAGGCACTTCAGTTGCTAGCTGAACTAAATCACTCAACACACCGAGTCTGACCTCTTGCGCTGCCGTGGTACCGCGACTAATAATCGCTACCGGCGTATTAGCGTCACGACCATGAGCAACTAATTGCTCCTGTATCACCGTCGCTTTCAACGTGCCCATATAGATCACCAAGGTTTGCTGACTCTTGGCCAAGGCCTGCCAATCATTAGCGTCATGATCCTCCGTACCATGGCCACTAATCAAAATAGCGCTATGTGCAAGCTCTCGATGAGTTAAAGGAATACCTGCATAAGCCGTGGCGCCGAGTGCCGCACTAACACCGGGCACCACTCGATAAGGGATCCCTTCAGCAGTCAACACCTGCGCTTCTTCACCGCCCCGACCAAAGACAAAAGGATCGCCACCTTTGAGACGAACCACGCGTTTACCCTCTTTGGCTAATTTCACCATCAATGCGTTGGTATTTTCCTGAATCACATGGTGCGCGCCAGCACGTTTACCGACATTCACCCGATCTGCATCACGACGCACTAACTCTAGCACCTCAGGTGAGACTAGGGCATCATACAGCACGACATCTGCGGCTTGTATCGCTTGTAAAGCCTTTAAGGTCAGCAAACCCGCATCGCCCGGACCCGCCCCCACGAGCACCACCTCGCCAAGCGGTTTTTTCTTCTGATTAATTTGAGCCTGCAATAGCGTCTCACGCATAATTTGATCAGCGCGTTCCTCGTCGCCCACCTCAATGGTTCCGCTTAATGGACCGATAAAGATTTCTTCCCAAAAATAACGACGCTTAGCAAGAGTTTTAAGCGTACGTCTCACCTCTTGGCGCCACTTCTCAACAAAGCTCGCCACCCTGCCGATATGTTGAGGCAAAATGCGCTCAATCCGCTCACGCCATAAACGTGCCAACACCGGTGCCGTACCGCCACTACTGATCGCAACTTGTAAGGGGTGCCTATCGATCACCGCAGGCGTAATATAAGAACAATGCGCTGGACTATCCACCACATTGCAAAGTTTAGACCGAGCCTCTGCTGCTGCAAAAACACGTTGATTTAAGGCCTCATCATCGGTTGCCGCTACCGCTAAATACACTGGCGCTAAGAGTTCAGGAGAAAACTCCTTGCCCAGATACTCAATGGTGCCCTCTTCTTGCCAACACACAAATCGCTCAGATAACTCCTGCGCTACGACTTGGATGCGTGCGCCGGCTTTTAATAATGCGAGCGCTTTACGCTCAGCCACGACACCAGCCCCAACTAAAAGCACAGGTCGGTTCTGTAAATTCACAAAAAGTGCAAAAAAACTTGGAGAGTCACTCATAACAAACGCTTAATCATTTAAATAAAAAACAGACTCTTCATTAAAGGACAATTTTTCTCTAAAACAAACGAATAAAAAACTCTATGCTTAGTCAATTTGGTTATATGCCCCTCAGATATAAAGCCTGTTATTAAAGGCCAAATGATACTTTTTACATAGTTTAAGATTAAATAATATGCTTATTAGCTTAAAACCAAATGGCATATACACAGGCAAGCGCTGATCAAGCCTAGCTTATGATTTAAAGGTATATGGATAGAAAAAATAAGTCTTTTTAATCTTGAAGTGCCTGTTGCTAGACTGAATGACACCCAAATTAACACGAATGTATTTCGGTAAATAGCTATGTTTAATCAGCAACTATGGCACGTTCCCATGGTGAGCGAAGCCATTTTTAAACAATTGCCCCTGCTGCAAGAGGAGCTTCAAGAAAATTTGCGCCATATCGCCACCAGCCATCATGACGTTCGCTTTGCGTCTAGTTTAGCGATTGAGGATATGGTGATCACAGAAGTGATTGCCCGTCTTAAACTGCCAATTAAGGTGTTTACCTTAAACACTGGCAAATTACACAAAGAGACGCTGGAACTACTGGCTGCCATCAATACGCGCTTTCCAACACTACAAATCACACAGTACGAGCCAAGAGAAGAGGCGCTTCGTGACTTTGATCGTAAGCATGGCATCCATTCAATTTACGAAAGTCTTGAACAGCGAAAACTCTGCTGCCACATCCGCAAAATCGAGCCCCTGCAACGTGCACTCACAGGTGCTGATGCCTGGATCACCGGACAGCGTCGGGCTCAATCAACGACTCGCAGTGAGCTCGCTTATGAAGAATGGGATGAACAACGAGGCATTGCTAAATTCAATCCACTTTATGCGTGGTGTGAGGACGCCGTTTGGGGCTATAGCAAAGCCCACAAGCTACCACTAAATAAACTCTACGAAAATGGTTACCCCAGTATTGGCTGTGAACCGTGTACCCGCCCCATCAGACTACATGAAGACATTCGCGCCGGTCGTTGGTGGTGGGAACAACAAAACAGCAAAGAATGCGGTCTCCACCAACAACAATAATTAATCACATCAGTAGGATGAACAACCATGTTTATTGATAATCAACATTTAAATGACTTAGAAGCGGAATCGATTTATATCATTCGCGAAGTCATCGCTGAGGCCAACCATCCGGCCTTGTTATTTTCCGGGGGTAAAGACTCTGTCGTGCTTCTTGCCTTAGCCGTCAAAGCCTTTCAGATCCCTGGTCGTCCCTTGCGTTTACCTTTTAAATTACTGCACGTCGACACGGGTCATAACTACCCCGAAGTGATTGCATTTCGCGACCAAACCGTGGCCGAACTACGCGCCGATTTAGTGGTTGCGCATGTGGAAGACTCGATCAAAAAAGGGACCGTGGTGTTACGTCATGAGACCGACTCTCGCAATGCAGCGCAGGCCATTACCTTACTTGAAGCCATTGAAACTCACGGTTTTGATGCCCTGATGGGTGGCGCTCGACGTGATGAAGAAAAGGCTCGTGCTAAAGAACGTATCTTCTCCTTTAGAGATGCGTTTGGTCAATGGGATCCCAAAGCGCAACGACCCGAACTTTGGGACATATACAACATGCGCCTAAACCCAGATGAAAGCATGCGAATTTTTCCCATCTCTAACTGGACTGAACTGGATGTTTGGCAATACATTAAGCGTGAACAACTTGCCTTACCACCGATTTATTACGCTCATCAACGTGAAGTCGTCAACCGTAACGGTCTGCTCGTACCAGTTACTCCACTCACGCCAAAACGTGAGAATGAAACCAGTGAGCTTCGCTCTGTACGCTTTAGAACAGTAGGTGATATTTCATGCACCTGCCCAGTAGCCAGTCATGCACTTAGCGCCGCAGAAATCATTGCTGAAACGGCGAGTAGCACCATTTCAGAACGCCGTGCCACCCGCTTGGACGACCAAGTTTCTGAGGTGGCCATGGAAGAAAGAAAGCGCGCGGGTTATTTTTAAATTGGAAGGTCAGGTATGTCAAACAATTCTCTTTTACGCATTATTACCGCCGGCAGCGTGGATGACGGTAAATCCACCTTGATCGGCCGTCTTTTATACGATAGCCATAGCCTGATGAGCGATCAAATAGCGCATCTGGAAAAAAGTCATGATGCCACCAATAACAGCTTGGATTTTGCTCAATTAACTGACGGTCTAGCGGCCGAGCGGGAACAAGGCATCACGATTGATGTAGCCTATCGCTACTTTGCCACACCTAAACGAAAGTTTATTTTGGCAGATACCCCGGGGCATGAGCAATACACCCGCAATATGGTCACCGGTGCTTCAACAGCCGATGTTGCCATTCTCTTAATTGATGCAAGTCGTTTAAACCTAAACCAGGCAAATATCGAGCTGCAAAGACAAAGCAAAAGACATAGTGCGCTGTTAAAGCTGCTCGCGACACCAACGATTATCGTGGCCATTAATAAGTTAGATTTACTAAATTACGAGGAGACGGCTTTTCATCAAATCGTTGATGCCTATAAAAAACTAGCCGCACAAATTAACTTAACCGCCAGCTTACACTTCATCCCCATCTCAGCGTTGCACGGTGAAAACATCGTCACAAGCAGCGCTCAAACGCCGTGGTATGGTGGACTTGCCCTATTACCTTTATTAGAAAGCCTACCGAGTAAAAAGCAAGCCCAAGACGACAGCATTCAACACAGTCTATTTCCGGTGCAACGCGTGCTGCGACAAGACGGTAGTGCCCTCGATGATTTCCGAGGTTATCAGGGCCGTTTAAACGTCGGCACCTTACGCATCGGTCAAGAAGTACGCGTGGAACCTCAAGGTCAACGCAGTCGCATCAAAGAAATTTTTGGTCCTAACGGATCCCAAGATGAAGCCCACAGTTCTCAGGTTTTAACCATCACCTTAGAAGATGATATTGATATCTCTCGCGGCAATACCCTAGTCGCCGCTGACCATCCAATTCAAGCCAGTCGTTCTATTCGCGCGCATCTTGCCTGGATGGACGATAAACCACTGAATCCGGCTCGCCGCTATTGGTTAAAACATGGTCACCAGTCCGTTTACGCCAAAATTAAGCACTTGGATTATCGATGGGATGTCAATAACTTAGCTCGCGAAGAAAACATCGACCAGCTCGCGATAAATGATATCGGCCAAGTTCAACTATCGTTACAACAAGCCATTACCGCTACCCCCTATGCCGATAATCAACTGAGTGGCGCCTTTATTTTAATTGATGAGGCAACGAATAACACGGTTGCTGCTGGCATGATTAACCAGCTGTTAGACCAATAGGAGCAAGAATAACATGCTTGATCAAGCACCACAATCAGTCATAGGGAGCAATAACCCTCCGCTGACATACATTATCCAACAACTTACGACCCTGGATCCGACTCAGTTAGCTTGGGTCTCTGGCTACAGCTGGGCTCTCAGTCAACAAAACACGAGCTTAAATAAGGTCGATAATTTAAACGGCGTCAATGGTATCAGCCCTCCTGTGACCCTAGCGCCTAATGTAGCCATCGACGCTGTCGCGCCTGCAGAAGAACGACGGATTTTGATTTTATCGTGTTCTCAAACCGGCAATGCCCAAAGCGTTGCCAAGCTTTTATTTGAACAATTACAAGGCCTTCATGCCGACATTCGTTTTGTGTCGGCCAACGATTATCGCAGCCGTAGCTTAGTCAGCGAAGACATTGTGCTGTTAGTTACCTCAACTCAAGGTGAAGGTGAGGCACCGGAAGAAGCGGTACCGTTGTACAAATTTATGTTCCACAAAAAAGCACCGGATTTGAGCGGTGTCAGCTTTGCTGTATTAGGTCTTGGCGACTCAAGTTACCCTAAATATAATCAAGCGGCCAAAGACTTTGATAAGCAATTTGAAAAGCTAGGGGCGAAGCGCTTAGTTGAACGTGTGGACTGTGATCTGGACTTTAGCGCTCAGGCTAACGAATGGCGCAACGCAATTGAAAAGCAGCTAAAAACCTTGCTGATCGATACCCCGAGCAATGGCACTACCGAGCATACCGTTACCACTAGCACGCCCGTAGAACAAGGCCAACACTATGGCAAAAGCAATCCCTACCGGGCCGAGCTATTGACTAAGCAGCGCATCACGACGGAGCAGGCGAATGAAGTCATTCATTATGAAATTGACCTTGGCGATTCCGGTATCAACTACCAAGCAGGGGACGCCTTAGGCATCTATTTCTCAAACGCCGAACGCCTAGTCGATGAGCTCTTAGACTTATCCTCAATCAATGCAGATGAGCTCATCCACCTAGCCGACGGTACCGAAACAACGATCAAAGATGCGCTTATCAATCACCTTGATATCACGGAAACCACACCACAATTCGTGCGCGCTTACGCCGAATACCTAGCCAGCACGGACAATCAGGCCTTGTCTGCTATCGTGGCAGACTCGACCACGCTGAGCGAATTTATTCAGGCCCGTCCGCCGGTATTTATTATGGCTGAGCACCCCATCACACTGAAGGCACAGCAATTGCACGACTTATTCAGACCGTTAACGCCAAGACTCTACTCCATTGCCAGTTCACAGGAGGAAGTAGGTAATGAAGTGCACATCACTGTCAAAACTGTACGCTTCAACAAGGATGATACGGCTTATCAAGGTGCAGCTAGTGGCTTTTTGGCTGATCAACTCGAAGAAGGTGATGAGGTCAACGTTTATATTGAACCTAACCGCAACTTCCGCCTCCCTGAAGAGGGTGAAACCCCCATCATTATGATTGGCGCAGGCACCGGCATCGCCCCTTTTAGAGCCTTTTTACAGGAGCGTCACGCCAAAGGCGATGCTGGCCAAAACTGGTTAATTTTCGGCAATCAACGCTTTACGGAAGACTTCTTATATCAAAACGAATGGATTCAGTTAAACCAAGCCGGCTTTTTGCACAAATACGATTTTGCTTGGTCGCGCCAAGGCGACAAAAAAGAATATGTTCAACACAAACTCGCTCAGCGTAGTCGAGATGTTTGGGACTGGCTACAACAAGGTGCGCATATTTACCTCTGTGGTGACGCTAACCGCATGGCTAAGGACGTAGAAAACACCTTAATCGACATTATCAGCCAGGAAGGAAAACTATCCCTAGACGATGCAGAGGACTATTTAAATGAACTCCGCGAAGAAAAACGCTACCAACGCGATGTTTATTAATTCAACAACAAAGCATTTAGGATATTAACCATGAGTCAACACAAGTTTACAGAGGACGATCGCCTAGTCGTTGATGGCCCTCTCTCAGATAACGAACGCTTAAAGGAGCAAAGTGACTATCTCAGGGGTGGCATTGCCGATGACCTGCAGGATGGCTTAACGGGTGGTTTTAGAGGCGATAACTTTCAATTAATTCGCTTCCATGGCATGTACGAACAGGACGATCGCGACATCCGTGCCGCTCGACTAGAGAAAAAACTAGAACCCAAAAAAAACGTCATGCTAAGATGCCGCTTGCCAGGCGGTATCATCACACCCAAGCAATGGCTAGGGATCGATGAATTTGCCACTCAGCATACGGACTACGGCAGTATTCGCATTACCAATCGTCAAACCTTTCAATTCCACGGCGTCTTGAAAGACGATATTAAGCCAATGCACCAATGGCTCCACCAATTAGGATTAGATTCGCTAGCTACGGCCGGCGATGTTAATCGTAATGTGCTTTGCACCTCGAATCCAGTCGAAAGTGAGTTACACCAAGAGGCCCATGAATGGGCTAAAAAGATTTCGGAACATTTATTACCCAAAACCAATGCCTATGCGGATATTTGGTTAGATGGTGAAAAGCTCTTTAGCACTGAGCACTCAAAACCCACAACCCGTGAGGCCAAGGATCCTAATGAGCCGATCTTAGGAAAAAGCTATTTGCCGCGCAAATTCAAAACCGCCGTGGTTATCCCACCGCACAACGACGTGGACATCCATGCCAATGATATGAGCTTTGTGGCCATTGGGGACAATGGCAAACTGATTGGTTTTAACCTCTTGGTTGGTGGCGGTTTATCTTTTGAACACGGTAATACCAACACCTTCCCTGAACTTGCGTATGAGGTCGGTTTTGTAAAACTGGATGATGTGCTTAAAGTCGCCGAGTCGGTTGTCACCACACAACGCGACTGGGGTAATCGTAGCGACCGCAAAAACGCTAAAACCCGCTATACAATCCAGCGAGTTGGTCTTGAGCGCTTTATCGCTGAGGTAGAAAAACGTGCCGGTATTACCTTTGGTGAGCTGCGACCATACGAGTTTACAAGTCGTGGGGATCGTATCGGTTGGGTAGAAGGGCTTGATAAAAAATGGCACCTTACGCTCTTTATTGAAAATGGGCGTTTAATAGACTATCCAGATCGCCCGCTTAAAACCGGCGTGCGTAAAATCGCCGAAATTCATACTGGCGATTTTCGCTTAACGGCCAACCAGAATATCATTGTCGCCAATGTCTCAGCAGCACAGAAAGAAACGATCGAAGCTATCGCTCGCGAACACGCCTTACTGCTTGATAGCGTAACGCCTCTACGCAAACAAGCCATGGCTTGCGTCTCCTTGCCGACTTGCCCATTAGCCATGGCTGAAGCGGAGCGCTACTTACCATCCTTTATCGATACGCTAGACGGTATTATGGCTAAGCACGGTGTGGCCGATGAAACCATCATCACGCGGATCACTGGCTGTCCGAACGGATGTGGTCGTGCCATGCTCGCTGAAATCGCCTTAGTCGGCAAAGCGCCTGGTCGCTATAACTTGCATGTGGGCGGCAATCTGATCGGCACACGGATTCCTAAACTGTATAAGGAAAACATCAGCACCGATGACATTATCGAAATCATCGATGGCTGGGTCAAGGATTGGTCTGAGCACCGCTTGGATAACGAATGCTTTGGCGATTTTGCGATTCGACGTGAGATTGTAAAGCCGGTCATTAATTCAGCCAAGGACTTTTGGGCGGCGAATTAAACAACCCACATAGTCATAGCACACATCAAAACATGGTCCATACTTCTTTATATGAGTATGGACTATGTTTTATTTTTAGTAGAGCTAATTAAGCACGACGTATTTAGTAACTAGCTTCCCATTTCTTGACTTCTTCCGCTTGCTCACGTGCATAGCCGAACTGCGCTCAGACTCGACCAGCGGTTCACGATAATCACGCACCAAAAACATCTCGATTTCCAGACGAGCGATGGCGTAACTGATGGATTTAACGACTTTATAGATAGCGTTCAATTCATTGATTTAAAAGAAAATGGCTCGGCTATCCTGACTAAAACGATGAATACAGGAAAAATGACCCCCCAAAAGATTAGATTATTTTAGGTCTAACTTTTGGAAGTCACTTCAAAAGGCCCTCTTTTTAACCCTATTTGGATCGTAAATGCTTTAGTATAGGTAAAACAAAAGGAGCTCTAAGACACCATCTCGCAGAAACGTTGTCTCACATTCCGACTATTTGCCAGCTTTACCCAGACTACATTCATTTAGCTATCACAAAATATCTCTAAAAGAAAATGCAACGTATTCATGTTAAAAACCATTAACATGAATAAAACTCATGCTAAATTGAAAAACTATCATTTTCTTTTATCGCTTAAAACGAATATGATTTAGCTATTGATTTTTTCACTCATGCTGAGGCATGAGGACGCTTTTTAGAGGTATTACATGTCTTTATTCCGATCCTTGCCCCCTTTTCGTGCAGATGTAGTGGGCAGCTATTTACGTCCAACCGCTTTAAAACAAGCGCGTCAAGCCTTTGAAAAAGGTGAATTATCCGCCAGTGGGTTACGTGAAGAAGAAGATAAAGCCATCCGTCACAGCGTACAAAACCAGTGTAATTGCGGTCTACACGTTGTTACCGATGGCGAGTTCCGTCGCACCTGGTGGCACTTTGACTTTTTTGATGGGCTTGAGGGCGTTGAGCGCTACGACGCCGACGAAGGCATTCAGTTTTCTGGCATACAAACTAAATCACACAACGTTCGTGTCATCGGCAAGGTCAAGTTTGGTGATCACCCCATGCTTAAAGACTTCGAGTTCTTAAAATCACTCGAATCCGGCGCCACCCCTAAAATGACTATCCCCAGCCCAAGCGTTTTGCATTTTCGTGGCGGCCGTAATGTAGTCAGTCCAGACGTTTACCCCGATTTAAACGAGTTTTTCGACGATTTAGTGCAAACCTACCGTGATGCGCTCACTGCGTTCTATCAAGCAGGCTGCCGCTATCTACAGTTAGATGACACCGTTTGGGCGTATCTCTGCTCCGAAGAACAAAAACAAATTGTGCGCGATCGCGGCGACGACCCCAACCAACTCGCTAAAATCTACGCCGATGTTTTAAACCGCATCCTCGAAGGCAAACCCGATGACCTCGTTATCAGTCTACATGTATGTCGCGGCAACTTCCGCTCTACATGGATTTCTTCGGGTGGTTATGAACCCGTCGCCGAACTGCTCTTTGGCACCGTCAATGTGGATGCCTTCTTCTTAGAGTACGACAACGATCGCTCTGGCGATTTCCGTCCTTTGCGTTTTGTAAAACCGGGTAAGCAGCAGGTGGTATTGGGCTTAGTCACCACTAAAACCGGCGAGCTTGAAGACAAAGAATTAATTAAAGCCCGTATTCAAGAAGCCTCACAATATGTCGCCCTGGACCAACTTTGTCTCAGCCCTCAGTGTGGTTTCTCTTCCACCGAAGAAGGCAACAACATCACTGAAGCCGAGCAAGACGCCAAGCTGCGCTTTGTAGTAGAAGTCGCTAACGAAGTTTGGGGCACACCCAACAACTAAACCCCAGCGGTTTAGCGCTATTCGCTACAGCAAAGAGCTCTTCGGAGCTCTTTTTCCCTTTTTCACAGCAAATCCCTATTTCGTGAACTGAGCCGTACGTTGCTATGAACTCTTCAACCACTCCTGCCCCTCTCACCTTACGTCAACATTTAGACGCTGCCTCCATGAGCACCTTGCAGTGGCGTGCCATTGCTTTATGTTTTTTAATTAATGCCATCGATGGCATTGATGTCCTTGTGATGGCGTTCACCGCTTCAGCGGTTTCCAAAGACTGGGGGCTAAATAACGTCGTGCTGGGTTGGTTGCTCTCGGCAGGCATTATTGGCATGACGGTGGGATCTGTGTTTTTAGCCCCACTCTCAGACCGCTGGGGCCGTCGTCCCATGGTCTTAGCCAGTTTGGTCGCAGCAGGGGCGTTTATGGTGGTGACTGAATGGGTACAAGATCCATGGACACTGGGCGCTTTGCGCTTTCTGACGGGCATAGGCATTGGTTGTAGCATTGTGAACGCTAACGTGCTCACTAGCGAATACGCCAACGCCAAGTGGCGCGCTCTGGCGATTGGTTTGCAATCGGTGGGTTTTGCCCTAGGCGCTACCTTGGGCGGTATGCTGGCGGCCTATCTGTTAAAACACAGCGCTTGGCAGGACGTGTTTGTTTGGGGCGGTATCTTAACGTGGACCACAGCCTTGTTAATTGCCATTGGCCTACCCGAGTCCCTCGATCAGCTCTTACAAGGACGCCACCCTAAAGACAAACAACGCGCCCAGCGCCTCCTGCAACGCATGGGGCAAGCTCAACTTCCTGTGTCGGCCACCCCAACCCCCAGTCTGAAACCCAACGCTTTACAAGCGCTGCGACTTTTGTGGAGCCCCGGTGCAGTACGCACTTGGTTACTGGGCGGTAGTTTTTTTACCTTAATGTTTAGTTTTTATTTTGTCACCAGCTGGACCCCTAAACTACTAGAACAAGCCGGTCTTTCTGCTGACAAAGGCGTAGCCGGTGGCGTCCTGCTGCATGTGGGCGGTATGCTAGGTGCGTTGGCTTTGGGCTTATTAGCCAGTCGCTGGCACTTACAGCGCGTGGCTCAATCATTAATGGTATTAGGCGTCTTCGCGTTGTGTACCGTCATTCCAGCCACTAACTGGTCCCTGCCCGCCGCCATTGCTCTAGGTATTGCCATTGGTTTTTTAATTAATGGATCCATTGCCGGACTGTATGCCACCACCCCGCAAAGCTTTGAAGCCGCTACCCGTAGCTCGGGCGTCGGCATGGTGCTTGCTTTTGCACGCCTAGGCGGCATGGCCTCGCCGGTAGTAGCCGGCCATTTGTTGGAAGCCAACTGGTCTGTTAGCCATTTATATTGGTTGTATGCGGGAGCATTACTACTGGCGGCAACATTTTTACAGCTATTTTTAAAAACACAGCCGCGCCATGCCTAAGGACGGGTGCGAGCGATGCTGGTTGTATAATCCAATCCAGTCCGCTAACACTCGCTTAGCATGCTGTATGATCTCAAAACGCTGACGATAGACACATTGCTCTTTGAGCGTACGAATAAAGCGTTCGCCATGCTATTCTGTTGAGGGCAATGTGGCATGATAAACTCCTGGCGCAACCCGTAGCGTCTAAGCAACGACGTATCATGCTGTGAGGTAAAGATTAAGCCCTTGTTTGAGTGCAAGGTGAGTGGTCTTGTGACCCGTCCTAATGTCCCAAAACGATTAACTCTCGATGATGGCAGTCAATCACGAGCACTAAGCTTGCCAAACCATCACGACCGGTCCACACGCTGCAAAGGGCTGTAGCCCGCCGTTCCTTAAGAGACAGCTAGGACTGCTCATAATAGACAGCTTAGGCTGCTTCCGCTAAGCTATGCTTTAGTAATCACAATAGAAACCTAAGGAGACTGCTATGACGGCTACCCCTCGTATGAGCAATTTATTTTTACAACTCGGCTTAGACGCCAGTGATGAAGCGATTGCTGAGTTCATCAACAAGCATCAATTAGCGGCTGATGTGCATATCGTCGATGCTCCGTTTTGGAACGAAGCTCAGCGTCAATTTATCGCAGAAAAACTGGCTGTTGATGGCAGCTGGACAACGGTTGTCGATCAACTCAATGAATCCCTACACGAAGATGCGGTTAAACGTCAAACCGGTTTAGATTAAGCAAGCTCAGCAATTAACTGCATTCGTTTAAACTTAATCTGACACCTCGGCCATTAGTGGGTAGTTGTATCAGCGACAAGCCGAGTTCAATTTAGCTACAAACATATTCCGTGGCAGCTTTTGCATAGTTTTAGTCTTTCTCTGCCATTTGCATATATAAACGACTGCCATAGAATGGTTAGTACAACTCAAGTCAGATACATAGCAATCTAGACTAAAAAAATAGTGCCGCATTAAAAATCGATAGCGGCAATTACAGGAGACATCACTTAGGCTTAGCGCAACCAGCGCTAGTCTTATGGCTAACATGCTTTTAGGATTGGCGCCTCAAGTAGTCGCTACAGCTTACAGCTAAGGCGTATCGGTCACGGCATAGCAGTGGCTATTATTGTGGAGGAACTCGCATCATGAATCACCAAATCGCAAGAAAAAACACCATCAACGAGGCGATTAAAAGAGCTATCAGGAAGTTTTCTGATAAAGAAGCCATTGCCTTTGACGGCCGCCGTTGGACTTATCAGCAAATGGACATCGCCATCGATCATATTGCTAGCTATTTGCTTGAGCAAGGCTTCAAGAGCGGTGATCATATTGCGGCCTACGGCGCTAATAGCGATGCCTATGTCCTACTGTGGCTAAGCTGCGTACGCTTAGGTATTGTGCATGTGCCAGTCAACTTTGCACTGACCGCCAATGAGTTAAAATACATCCTCAAACAAAGTGAATCCGTCGCTGTCTTTTATGACAAAGACTTAAGCAAGACCGTTGAGTCATTAAAAGATGAGCTGCCCAATATGCGCCTCTATGGCACAATCCATGGCAGTGAAACTGCGCATGATATTCTCAACATCGCACTAAACAAAGCAGCCCTTGAGACCCCACTAGAAGACAGCGCCTTGTATCAGCAAGCAGTAGACTTCAATGCGCAATCAGCAGCTCAAATCCTTTATACCTCAGGCACCACCTCACTACCTAAAGGCGCTTTATTAAGCCATGAGGCCTTTTTAGCCGAATATATGAGCGCCATTTATGCCTTAGAATTCAATAGCGAGGACCGCCACTTAGCCGCCTTGCCACTGTATCATTCAGCGCAAATGCATGTATTTTTAATGCCAGCCCTACTGACTGGCGCAGAAAATATTATCATTAAATCGCCTAAACCAGAAATCTGCTTCAAGCTCTTTGTGGACGAAAAGATTAACACTTTCTTTGCCGCACCCACCGTGTGGATCTCATTGTTGCGACACAGCGAATTCACACCAGAGCATTACACCAGCCTACGCAAAGGCTATTATGGTGCCTCCATCATGCCTTTGCCCGTCTTACAAGAGCTGCGCAAGCTGCTACCAGCGTTACGATTTTTTAACTGCTATGGCCAAAGTGAATGTGCGCCCTTAGTGTCTTGCCTCTCTCCCGAAGATCATGAAATCGCCCCCGCATCTGCTGGTCGCCCTGTACTTAATGTCGAGACTCGCATTGTCGACATCAATATGCAGGACGTGCCATTAGGCGAAATGGGTGAAATTGTCCATCGCACCCCACACTTAATGACTGAATACTGGAACAACCCTGAAGAAACCGATGCGGCATTCGAGGGTGGTTGGTTCCACTCCGGTGACCTAGGTTATATGGATGAGCATGGCTTTATTTATATCGTCGATCGCATTAAGGACACCATCAATAGTGGTGGCGTATTAGTTGCCAGCCGCGAGGTTGAAGAATGCCTTTACAAGCACCCTGCCGTAGCTGAGGTAGCCGTGATTGGTCTTGATGACGAAAAGTGGGTTGAGGTCGTCTGCGCTGTCGTCACGCTCAAAGAGGGCAGCCAAGTTAGCGCGGAGGAGCTCATCGCCTATGCCAGACAGCACCTAGCACCTTTTAAAGTGCCCAAGGCAGTACATTTCAAAGACGATTTGCCACGCAATGCCTCTGGTAAATTATTAAAACGCGAACTGCGCAAAGAGTTCAAAGGCCTTGAAAACGCCTAATCACTAATCCACAAACCCAAACTTTCCTGTGATCGTTTGGGTTTTTTTATGCCTGGCAATTGACTCATAATCTAGCGACAGCTGCCAGCTGAGACTAGGAGAAATTAGCTTGACGCTTTTCCATAAAAGCAAGTATGCCTTCTTGCGCATCCCCTTCGGCCGCACTGTCAATAATCAATTTTCGTTCTAGGTCTAAATGATTTTTAAATGTCCGTTGAGTGATCGAATGATCGAGCAAATGCTTTACCCTAGACATCGCTTTGGCGGAACCACCACGAAGCGCCTCTACCAAACGCAGGGCTTGCGTCAACAAATCGGCATCTGGATAAACCCCATCAACAAGCCCCAGATTTAAACAAGCCTGCGCATCGAGGGTTGAATTAAAAAGCAATAACTGCCTCGCACGAAATGCGCCAACGCGATTTGCCAACAACCAGGAACTACCAGCATCAGGGGATAAACCAATGGCCGTATATCCACAACGCAACTTCATGGACTCTGCGGCCAATACAAAATCAGCAATCAAGGCTAAACCAATTCCAGCACCACCTACGGCACCATTAAGCGCCGCTACAATAGGAAGATGCGAGGCCTCTAATTGTGCTAGCGCATTGTGCAAAGGCTCAGTGATGGCAGCAACAAAACCGGATAAATCATCTCGTTCCTCTATAAACGACTGTATATCACCGCCTACGCAAAAATTCTTGCCAGATCCGGTTAACAAGACCACTCGCACCGATGAAGTATTCACAATCTGATTGACTGCATTCGCAAAGGCCTCAACCAGCGCCATATTAAGCGCATTGCCATGATTCGCTCTATTCAAACGAATCGTTGCAACGCCTGCATCAATATGACAATGAAGCACTTCACTACTCGGCGGATGATTAGTTTCTGCGGTTGTCATGTTGTCTCCTAAACATGCTTGTTTTTACTAAGGGGTGATCTTATGCGATCATATTTTTGTACATATATTCTCATGCTTTCAGCACATCTCATCACATTTTTTCGCCAAAGTATAGCCCTAAGCAGTTAAAACCGTCTGTTTACGATAGGCACCAGGTGCACTACCTGTCCATAGTTTAAAGGCCCGATTAAATGCTGCCGGATCCTCGAAACCCAGATTAGTACCGATCGTTGCGATAGGGGTATCTGTTTTATTTAACAACTCAATCGCAACATCCCGCCGCAAATTATCCTTGATGGTTTGAAAGGTTGTGCCTTCTGCTGCAAGGCGCCTAGCTAGGGTTCGGGGCGATATATGATGAACTAATGCAACATCGCTAACGGTTAAATTTTGATCTAATCTGCCTTGCAAATAGTGACGCAACTGGTGCGTGTGTGGTCTGTCATTGGGTGAAAAATAAAACCAGTTAAGCGGTGCGTTGCGTATAAACTCATTTAACACAGCTGGATCCTGACGAATTGGCTCACGCAAATAAGCCGCATCCAAGTAAAGCGCTGTTATCTTTTGATCAAAGGCGATAGGACCGGGATAAAGCTGATCGTATTCTGACGCATGGCTTGGCTTAGCAAAAGGAAAAGCGATACGTTTAAAGGGTATTTTGCGTCCTATTAACCACGATGAAACGCCCTGCACCAGCATCAACATCAACTCAAGTGTCAGTATGCGTGTATGACCTAAATCCTTTTTTTCTTCGAGCTCTATTTTAATGATCCCCTTTGAACTGGTTTTGACCTTAAATTCCACATCGTCAAGCAGTAGATAGAAGAAATTTCTAAACCGATTAAGCGCCACACCCAGATCCGGGGCATCTAACATCACCATACATAAGTATTTAAGCGTGCCATTCCGCAAAGGCCGTGAAAAAAGACCAGGCGTTTCATCGTTGAACTCAAGCGCAATCATACGATAGAGCTGAGCGAATTTGCTCATACTAATGCGTGTACCCTCACAGTCCAACAGTGCCGGTGAAATGCCAATTTTAGCCACCCACTCCTCACCGTTACTTGTGTACTTTGAGGCACCAGCGAGCAGGGCATTCACAAAACGTACGGAAATGGTCTGGATTTCCATGGCCTATCACCCCTATTTACGTGTTTATTTAAAAGAATGACTTAGCAATTAGACAAATCAACTGAGTTCATTTTACATATAAACATACGCCGTGGCAGCTTTTGCATAGTTTTAGTCCTTCCCTGCCATTTGAATATATAAACGACTGCCATAGAATGGTTAATACAACTAAGGTCAGAAACATAAAAATAGTGCCGTATTAAAAATAGATAGCGGCAACGACAGGAGACATTGCTAACGCTTGATGAGGTCACAACAACCCTGAAAGATAGGCGCTCAAGGCCCCACCAAGAAGAGACAGAGGCTATCTACGCCACTTAGCTTTTAAATGACTTTAACTATTTATATTTAACTGAATAACAGCCTCTTAGTGCTGTTCTAGGGTGCTTGTTGCCTGCATTTTGTGACATGCAGCAACACCAAGGGAGTATAGCCATGCAATTTGAATTAACTCAAGAACAGAAGCAAATACAATCGTTGGCACAACAATTCGCAAACAACGAAATAAAACCCATTGCCGCTCAAGCAGACCAAAACGCACAGTTTCCCATGTCTATCTATGAGAATGCCTTTTCTCTTGGCTTATTAAACTCATCACTACCACAGGAGTACGGGGGTGCAGGTCTAGGTTGTATGGAATTGGTGCTGATCACAGAGGCACTTTGCTATGGTTGCTTAGGCATCGGTGCCGCCTTATGTATCAACTCCCTTGCCTCTGAGCCAATCTTAATCGCTGGTACTCACGAACAAAAAGCAAAGTACCTAAGTCGCCTGACGTCGGGGGCGATGGCAAGCTTCGCGCTAACTGAGCCTTCAGCCGGCTCTGATGTCGCATCGATAAAAACCAAGGCAGACAAGGTTCAGGGCGGCTATCGATTAACAGGTAGCAAAATATGGATATCCAACGCCAATATGGCTGAGTTTTTCGTGGTCTTTGCAAAAACCGATCCTCAAGGTGGCTATAAGGGCTTATCTGCTTTTATCGTACCCGCCGACACAGAGGGACTCTCGGTAGGTGCCCCGCTGTCCAAAATGGGGCAAAAGGCAGCGCCCGCATGCGAGGTATTTTTGGATAATGTCTTTGTACCAGACGAGCAATTGTTGGGCGAAGAAGGCAGTGGCTTCAACATCGCAATGAAAGTGTTTGACCGCTCAAGACCGATGGTAGCCGCCTTTGGGGTTGGCTTAATCCAGCGCTGTCTTGATGAATCTCTTGCCTATGCCAGAGAACGTGAATCAATGGGTAGACCGTTGATAGCACACCAAGCGATTGCACACAAGCTAGCAGACATGCGCATGCGCTTAGAGACTGCCCGTTTGCTCACATACCAAGCCGCATGGCGTTTAGATAATGGTCTTAACAACACAATCGAAGCATCAATGGCCAAGGTAAATGCCGCTGATTCAGCCATGTGGGCAGCCACAGAAACCATACAAATTTTTGGTGGTATGGGATATTCAACCGAGTATCCGGCCGAAAAACTTTTCCGTGATGCCAAAGTATTACAAATCTACGAGGGCACTTCCGAAATCCAGCGCAATATCATCGCACGTGAACTAATGTAAATTGTCATTTAAAGGGTAATAATATGAGTAAAATTCATTCTGATGAAGTGGTTATTCTAGAGGCTGTACGTACAGCATTTGGTCGTCGTGGCGGCGCTTTGAGAGAAACACGCCCAGACACCATGTTAGCAACTGCGCTTAAAGCGCTTATCAGTCGTTCTGGCCTACCAAGCAACAGGGTAGGTGATGTGTTAGCAGGTTGCGTCAGCCAAGCCGGTGAGCAAGGGGGCAATATCGCTCGCCAAGCTTTGCTAGTTGCAGGCTTTCCTGAAACCGTACCTGGTGTCAGCATGAATCGCATGTGTGGCTCTAGCCAATACGCCATCCATGCGGCAGCCCAAGCGGTAGGTATGCAAGATATGGATTTTGCTATCGCTTGCGGGGTCGAAAGCATGAGCCGAGTGCCCATGTTTCTTGACTTAACTTTAGGACAACATGATTTTACCGGCTTCGACAATTTGCATCCGGACTTATTAAAACGTTTTGATATTCCGCATCAAGTAGAAAGTGCGGAGCTGATTGCGGAGCATTGGTCTTTAACTCGGACGGAATTAGATGATTATGCAGTAGAGAGTCATAAGCGGGCTAAAGCAGCGCGTGATGCCGGCTTACACTCTGAAATCGTGCCATTGCAAGGCGTGGATAAAGAGGGCAATCCCCTCACCCTAGATTACGATGAAGGCATCAGAGACAGCATTGATAGAGCCCGCATGAATGCGATGGCACCGGTTTTTAGACCCGCTGATACAGGTAAAATAACCGCCGCCAATGCCAGCCAGATGTCTGATGGAGCCGCCGCAGTTTTAGTTGGCCGTTATGGTCCTGCCTCTGAATTAGGACTCAAAGCTAAAGCAAAGTTTTTAGCTAGAGTTGTGGTGGGCTCCGATCCCATCATGCAACTCACCGGTGTGATACCTGCGACACATCAAGCCTTAGCCAAAGCCGGTTTAAGCATTAAGGATTTAGACTGGATCGAAGTAAACGAAGCCTTTGCCAGTGTCGCCCTTTGTTTTGAGCGTGAATTTAAACCTGACACAACCATTCTTAACCCGTGGGGTGGCGCCATCGCTCATGGTCACCCTCTAGGCGGCACAGGCGCTGGTTTAATGGCCAAAATGCTCTCGGGACTACGCCATGTCGATGGCGAGCTAGGTTTACAAGTGATGTGTATTGGTCATGGCATGGCAACGGCGACGATCGTACAGCGCTTGGATTAAGGCCATGATTAGTTAATCACGGTCATCAGCAAATCATGCGTAGATGAGCCATGATAAATCAGACACATACTAAAAACCTCAACCCCAGGTTGGGGTTTTGCTTTTCATGACAAAGCATAAAATCTGTAGATAGGTTTATGATAGACATTTTGAACCGCTTACGCTAAGCTATTCTTTAGTAAAAAAAACGCTAAAGCTAAGGAGAATTTATGACGACACCACGTATGACGAATCTGTTTTTACAGTTAGGCTTAGATGCGAGCGAGGAGGCGATTGCCGAGTTCATTGCTAAGCATCAGCTGGCGGCCGATGTAGAGATTCAAGATGCGCCCTTCTGGACAGATGGGCAGCGTCAATTTATTCAGGAAAAGTTGGCAAGTGACGGTGAGTGGGCACCCATTGTGGATCAATTAAATGAGGCCTTACACGAAGACTCCGTCAAGCAACAGACGCACCAAGACAAGTAATTACTCATCTTAAAGCCGGCGCTGCTAAAAACAGCAGGCCGGACTTTTATCTTATGGTAATAATTTTTAGTTAAGGATATTAAATCCACCATCAACATAAATATTGCCACCAGTTATTGCTCGTGCACCATCACTCGCTAAAAACACACTTAAGGGTCCAACATCATCAATATTCACGGCCCCCATCGGCGCACGCTGTGCATTTTCCTCAACAAGTGCATCAAAACTGGCAATCCCTGACGCAGCGCGAGTCATAATCGTTCCGGGAGAAATCGCATTGACTCGGATACCCTGTTCACCCAACTCATAAGCAAGATAGCGTACTGTAGACTCTAAGGCTGCTTTGACGGGCCCCATAATACTGTAATTAGGGACAACCTCCTGCCCTCCAAGGTAACTCATCGTCATCAAGCTACCACCGTCTTTCATCAAAGGCTCAGCCAAGCGTGCCATTCGTATGAAAGAATGACAAGAAATATCCATCGCCTGCAAAAAACCCTCTAATGAGCTATCAACGACCCGTCCGTGAAGATCTGCTTTAGGTGCAAACGCAATTGAATGAAGTAAGAAGTCAAGCTTGCCCCAACGCTGGCTAACTTCCTCAAACAATGCTTCCAGCTGTGATTCATTACTCACTTCGAGAGGCAACTGAATCTCAGCATTGAGCGACTGCAACAAAGGCTCTACATAATGTCTTGCCTTATCGTTGAGCCAAGTGCCTCCCAATGTTGCACCTGCTTCACGCATGGCTCTGGCACATGCCCAAGCAATACTATTATCATTGCTAATACCAAGAACTAAACCTTTCTTCCCTTTTAACACATCCTATCCTTTTATAAACAGGCAAAAGAAGCACTATGCTCTTTAGCACCTAATCAGTAATTTAAAAAATTCTGCACCGTGTATATCACGATACGATGATTTTAAAGTAAAAGGGTTACATAAATATAAAAAACCCAAACCATCATAAGACAGTTTGGGTTTTTGGCTGTGAAATAACAGCATTAAATTAGCGTTGACTAACTACGTAATTAAATTACGCGAGCTGCCTCAACTAATCTGATAGCAGTCCATGATTTATCTTTAGAGATAGGACGGCCCTCTGCAATTTCAACGGTATCGCCTTCGTTGTACTGGTTCTCTTCGTCGTGCGCCTTGTAGTTCTTAGAGCGGTTAACGAATTTACCGTAAAGTGGGTGCTTAACACGGCGATCAACACGCACAACAATGGTTTTATCCATTTTGTTGCTCACCACTTTACCAATTAAGGTACGTTGGCGCTTCTCTGTAGTTTGAGTTTCGCTCATATTAGTTACCTGCCTTTTCGGTTAAGATAGTGCGTACACGTGCAATATCGCGACGTACTTTTGACAACTGGCTGCTGTCAGCTAATTGCTGAGTAGCGTGTTGCATACGCAAGTTAAATTGTGCCTTTAGTAAGGACTCGAGCTCTTTATGAAGCTCGGTCACGTCCTTTTCACGTAATTCAGATGCTTTCATAAATACCTCTTATACAATTTGACGTGTGACGAAGGTGGTAGAGATTGGCAACTTAGCGGCTGCTAAGCGGAATGCCTCACGAGCCAATTCTTCGCTTACACCATCCATCTCATAGAGAACCTTACCCGGCTGGATTTCAGCAACCCAGTACTCAGGGTTACCTTTACCGCTACCCATACGAACTTCAGCAGGTTTCTGTGAAATCGGTTTGTCCGGGAAGATACGGATCCATACGCGACCACCACGTTTAATGTGACGCGTCATCGCACGACGAGCCGCCTCAATTTGACGGGCAGTTAAACGACCACGACCGGTCGCTTTTAAACCGAAATCACCGAAGTTTACCTGTGTACCACGAGTGGCTAAGCCAGTGTTACGGCCTTTTTGCTCTTTACGATACTTTCTGCGAGCTGGTGATAACATAATTACTCTCCTTTAGCCTCAGCTGCTGTGTCAGCTTGCTGATTCTGCTGGGCGGCCGCAGGACGGCGACGGCGACGGCGTGACTCAGGACGGTCACCACGAGGGCGACGACGAGCACGACGATCGTCTTCAGCAGGTGTTGCTAACTCAGGTGGCAATTCGCCATTAGGCAATAAATCACCACGATAAACCCATACTTTGATACCGATAATACCGTAGGTAGTTTCAGCTTCAGAGGTTGCGTAATCGATGATTGCGCGTAGCGTATGTAAAGGCACTCGACCTTCGCGATACCATTCGGTACGAGCAATCTCAATACCATTTAAACGACCTGAAGAAGCAATACGGATACCCTTGGCACCAGCACGCATCGCATTAGAGATCGCACGCTTCATCGCACGACGGAACATAATACGCTTTTCTAATTGCTGAGCGATAGAGTCAGCGATTAGTTGTGCATCGATTTCGGGCTTACGAATTTCTTCAATACCTACGTGAACAGGTACGCTCATTAAGCGCTGTAAGTCGGCATTTAATTGAGCGATATCATCACCGCCCTTACCGATTACGACGCCAGGACGTGCTGTATGAATCGTGATACGCGCAGTTTTAGCAGGGCGCTCAATCACAACACGACCTACTGAAGCATTTTTAAGTTTACGCTTCAAGTATTCACGTACTTTAACGTCTTCGTGTAATAAACTACCGAAATTCTTATCGTCAGCATACCAACGTGAATTCCAGTTACGAGATACAGCGAGACGGAACCCGGTTGGGTGTACTTTCTGACCCATTGTGACTCCTTAAACGCCGACTTTTACCACGATGTGGCAAGTCTGCTTCTCAATACGGTTACCACGGCCTTTGGCACGTGCTCTAAAACGCTTCATTGATTGAGCCTTATCAACGTAAATAGTTTTTACGATTAACTCATCAATATCAGCACCGTCATTGTGCTCAGCGTTAGCGATTGCTGACTCTAGAGCTTTTTTGATGATGCCGGCGGCTTTTTTCGGTGTGAACGTCAAAATATTCAACGCTTGCTCAACTGATTTACCACGGATTAAGTCCGCTACAAGACGAGTCTTTTGCGCTGAGATATGTGCGTTACGAACAATAGCTGTTGTTTCCATCACTTACCTCTTAGACTTCTTATCCGCTGCATGACCTTTGTAGGTACGAGTCTGCGCGAATTCACCAAGTTTGTGACCAACCATGTTCTCGTTGATATAAACAGGTACGTGTTGACGACCGTTATGTACAGCAATCGTTAAACCGATAAAGTCCGGTAGGATTGTTGAACGACGAGACCAAGTTTTGATCGGCTTCTTATCCTTGCCTTCAGTAGCTGCCTCAACCTTTTTCATCAAAGAGGCTTCTACGTAAGGGCCTTTTTTAATTGAACGTGACATAGTTTATTGCCCCTTATTTACGCTTACGACGTGAGACGATCATGCTGTCAGTACGCTTATTACGACGAGTTCGGTAACCCTTAGTTGGCGTACCCCATGGGCTTACTGGCTCACGACCTTCACCGGTTCTACCTTCACCACCACCGTGTGGGTGATCGATCGGGTTCATTGCCACACCGCGAACGGTAGGACGAATACCGCGCCAACGCATGGCACCGGCTTTACCGTAGTTCTGAAGGCTATGCTCACTGTTGCCGACTTCACCGATAGTGGCGCGGCAATCGATATGCACACGACGTACTTCACCGGAGCGTAGACGAATCTGCGCGTAGGTACCCTCACGTGCCATCAACACAGCAGAAGCACCGGCTGAACGAGCGATTTGACCGCCTTTGCCAGGCAACATCTCAATATTGTGAATGTGTGAACCGATTGGAATATTGCGGATTGGCATCGCATTACCAACACGGATAGGCACTTCAATGCCTGATTCAATCTGTGCACCCACTTCTAATTTCTTAGGCGCAAGAATATAGCGACGCTCACCGTCAGCATAAACCACTAGAGCAATATGCGCCGTACGGTTAGGATCGTACTCAAGACGCTCTACTCTCGCAGGCACACCGTCTTTATTGCGACGGAAGTCGATAATACGGTAATGCGATTTATGACCGCCCCCACGATGACGGGTAGTGATACGACCGTGGTGGTTACGACCGGAACCGCGTTTTTGCGACTCTAATAAAGGAGCATAAGGTGCACCCTTGTGTAGATCCGGGTTAACCACTTTAACCATACCGCGGCGGGCTGGTGATGTAGGTTTAATAGTTACTAATGCCATCTTAGTTCACCTCCGAAAAGTCAAGTTCCTGACCTTTTTTGAGTGATACATATGCGATGCGGACATTTTTACGGCGACCCATAAAACGACCGGCACGCTTTACTTTACCTTTACGGTTTAAAACTGATACAGAGTCAACTTCAACTTCAAATAAAAGCTCAACTGCTGCTTTAATCTCCGGCTTAGTTGCGTCAGGAGCAACACGCAGAGCAATCTGAGGCTGATCCGCAGAACGTTCAGCAATAAACGTTGCTTTCTCAGTAATCACCGGAGCCAGAATGACTTGCATTAAACGTTCTGCTTTCATCCTAAGATCTCCTCAAGTTGGGCAATTGCACCTTTTGTGATCAACACGTTCTTGTAATGAATTAAAGAAAGTGGATCGGCGTAGCTAGTTTCAACAACAGCAACACCTGGTAAATTGCGAGTAGCTAAATAAGTATTTTCGTCTAAATCATCCGTGATCACTAACACCGAATCTAGCACGCCCATTGCTTTTAATTTGCTAGCGGCCATTTTGGTTTTAGGTGCATCAAAGGTGAATGATTCAACGACTGCGATACGCTCTTCACGCGCCAATTGTGACAAGATAGAACGAATACCGGCACGGTACATCTTCTTGTTAACCTTTTGGCTGAAGTTCTCATCAGGCTTGTTAGGGAAAGTGCGACCACCCCCACGCCACAATGGTGAACCAGCAGCACCGGCACGCGCACGACCGGTACCCTTTTGACGCCATGGCTTGCGAGTACTATATTTAACCTCTGAACGATCCTTTTGAGCACGGTTACCGCTACGAGCGTTAGCTTGGTAAGCTACGACGACTTGGTGTACTAATGCTTCGTTGAAATCACGACCGAAAATTGTCTCGGGTGCGCTCACAGTACCGTCAGCAGCGCCTTGTGCATTTAGGAGCTTAAGTTCCATTATTTGGCTCCTTTAACAGTCATTTTAATTGCAGGACGCACGATCACGTTGCCATTTTTATGGCCAGGCACAGAACCCTTAACCATAATCAGACCACGCTCTACATCAACACGGACCACGTCCAAGTTTTGTACTGTGCGAGTGACATCACCCATGTGACCAGCCATACGCTTACCAGGGAAAACACGACCCGGGTCTTGGGCCATACCGGTAGAACCAGGGGCACGGTGGGAGATTGAGTTACCGTGAGAAGCACGCTGAGCGCTAAAGTTATGACGCTTAATCACACCAGCGAAGCCCTTACCAATGGTTGTACCCTGTACATCCACCTTTTGGCCCACTTCAAATAAGCTATCAACAAGAATCTCAGCACCCGCCTCAAACTCAGCAGCAACGGCTGGATCTAAACGGAACTCTTTGAGAATGGTACCGGCTTCTGTGCCGGCTTTGGCGTAGTGACCTGCTAGTGGCTTAGTCACACGGCCGGCACGGCGCTGACCGAACGCAACCTGAACAGCAGCATAGCCATCCGTCTCAACGGACTTCACTTGAGTCACGCGGTTGCCTGATACGTCCAGTACAGTAACTGGGATTGAATCACCGTCTTCGGTGAACAAACGCATCATGCCAACCTTACGACCGACTAGGCCTAACCGATGAGCGGCAGGCGTTGTTGTCGAATTTGACATTTTAATTACTCCATTCCCCACTACGATTGGTGGGGGCTAACATTTATTATGAGGGGTAAATATCTTGCTTTTAAGCATTCGCACCGGACCGCTTGATATAAGCATACTCACCATGGGCAACGAGACCATCGCTCATCATGCTTGGCGGTAAACCGGCTAAGTGAAAACTTAGAGAACTCGCAATCTATTTGCACTAGCCTTGAACTTTATACCGCAAGTATTTCACAACTCTGCGCAGCATAAAGCGCATTTTTAGTAGCTAGCCCACTACTATACCATGAAAGTCTATGTATTCCAAGGGTTTATACTGTTTTTGTTGTTTTTACTCTCTCTCACTATCCCATGCCGCAGGTAGCTCGCTCTGTAAACTAACCTCGCTCACCTCAGGCATCTCCTTAGCGGCTTTGGTACTCAAGCGATTAAAACGCGCTAACTTGGTGGTAATGCCCTGCTGACCAGCAAAGGAACGAGCCATTTGATTGAATAAGCGAGTAGAGCTATTTAAGCTCTGTCCTAATTTACTCATATGCTGTGCCACCAGCGCTGCCTGATTGTATATCGCCATTGCCTCATCACCTAAGGCCAGAGCTTGTTGATGACTATCACTACGCAACCACAAATAGGCCACCGTTTTTAATAAAGGCAATAAGGTGGTCGGTGAGGTTAGGATAATATTTTTATTAAAGGCATAGTGATACAAGGCCTCATCTGCCTTTAGCGCCTCAATAAAGGCGGCTTCAATTGGCATAAAGAGCATCACAAAACCTGGGCTATTAAGCCCTGGCAATTGGCTATAGTCCTTAGCGCTCAGATCATCAATATGCTGGCGTACCGCTTTCACATGCCGCTGTAAATAGTAATTTGCACGCTCCTCATCGTCAGCGGTAATGGCCGCTTGATAATCGACCAGTGAGACTTTACTATCAATCACAAGCTCTTTATCATCGGGTAGGTATACCACCACATCCGGCAGCAAACGCTGTCCACTCTCTTGTCTAAAAGCGACTTGGGTTTTATAGTGCCTATCTTTTTCTAAGCCAGCCTGCTGCAACGCCGACTCCAATTGCAACTCACCCCAGTTACCGAGCGCCTTTTTATCCCCTTTAAGGGCACGTGTCAGCGCTTCCGCTTCCGCTCCGATACGTAAACCCGCATTCATTAACTGCTTAATTTGTTCGGAAATGGCACTGTGCCCCTGCAAAGACTGCCCATGCAAATCATTTATGCGCTGTTGAAATAAATCCAAGCGCTCCCTAAAAGGCCTTAATACCTGCTCTAAAGAACCCTGATTGCGCTCCAATAAGGCACGCCCTTTTTCATCCAATAAGCGATTGGAGAGCAGCTCAAAACGACGCGCTAATTCCTGCAATTGCTGCTTATTCTGCTCTTCCTGCAGCTCTTTATATTGCTGCTCAAAATTAAGCTGAGTAGACAGTGCAATGACTTGCTTATCCAGCTGATCTTTTTCATCATCAAGCATCTTAAGCTCTGCTTCCAACGCTCTCAGCTCCGCTTTCAGGCGCTGATTTTCTTGCTCCCGATCAAATAAACGCCATTCGGCTAAGCGACGATCAGAGCGGGCTTTTAAAAGCAGCAAATACATGCAAAAGAATACCAGCACGGTTGGCACCAACCCCAACGCCAACACCTGATAAACCGACCAACTGGCAAGCAAGGTATCAAACCATTGCAATATCATTGAGCTTAACCCTTGGCAGCCGCTTCGACTGCTGCTTGTTGATGTAAATAGGCGAGCACGGCCTGACGCGTTTCTTCAAGGCTATCATGCATATATCCTTCACCTAAGTCACGCAGCCATTCACTACGCCAGAGAATGCTTTTAGCCTGTGGTCGCAGCCCATAGATAAAAATTGGCACCCCCTGCGCTTGATACGCTTGTAGCATTTCTTTTAAGGCCACTACACCGGAGGAATCCACGTAAATAATCCCGGAAAAATCCAACACCAAGGCTTTTTTAGCCATGGGGTTTAACAGCTTTTGAGTAAGATTGACCGAGCCGAAAAATACCGAGCCAAGCAAGCGATAATAACTCACGCCCTCTTCTTCCGGTGTTTGAGCCAAGTTCTGCTTTTCCGCCACCGTCAACATAGAGACGCGATAAATAAAGGTAAAACACGCTAAGGCAATACCTACCTGCACCGCCACGGTGAGACTCACCATCACCGTCAAGAAAAAGACCGAGAGTAAGGTGGCCGCATAGGCTAAAGTATGCGACGGGATACGTGCAAATTCACGCCACGCCCCCATATTCCACGCCACCGACATCAAAATAGCAGCTAAAGTAGCCAAGGGAATATATTGCGCTAAGGGTGCCGCCACCAGCACCACAACCAATAAGGCGAGCGCATGAATCATACCCGCAATCGGCGTTCTACCGCCGTTTTTTACATTGGTCACGGTACGGGCAATGGTGCCAGTGGCTGGCATACCGCCAAAAAAAGGCACCACCATATTCGCAAAACCCTGAGCTAGCAGCTCCTGATTCGGATCGTGCTTATCCTTAATCATATTGTCAGCCACACGTGCACATAATAAAGACTCTATCGCCCCCAGCACGGCTAAGGTAATCGCCGGCATCATTAAGTCACTCATCAGCGCCAGGCTAAAGGCGGGGGTCGTAAACGCAGGCAAACTCTGCGGTATACCACCAAAACGGCTGCCGATGGTCTCTACCTGCAAATCACCCAGTTGCACTAACAAGACACCGACAATTAAAGCCACAATAGAGCCCGGGATATGCGCTAAAAAACGCATGAGTTTGGGCACAGGGTGTTGACTATCTTTATTGCGCAAGAACCTGCCACTAAGCACCAACACACGCTGCCACAAAAACACGATGGCCAAACAAAGCAAGGCCACAATAAAGGCTTGAACATTCATTTGCGGCAAGGCCTGCCACAAACTTTGCATCAAGGGAAAGAAATCAGCCGGCACATCCTCTAGCGGCAGACCCAGAAAGTCTTTGATTTGAGACACGCCAATCAATACGGCAATGCCATTGGTAAAGCCAATAATAACCGCCACGGGAATAAATTCCACCAAGCCGCCTAAACGCAAAAAGCCCATCAGCCACAGAAAAACACCGGACATCAAGGTCGCTAACAGCAGCCCCTCAACCCCATATTGATGCACAATGCCGTAGACAATCACAATAAAGGCGCCGGCCGGACCGCCAATCTGCACCCGTGAACCGCTAAATAAAGAAATCAGCAAGCCCCCGATAATCGCTGTAAACAGTCCCGCTTCTGGCTTTAGACCCGAGGCAATAGCAAAGGCCATCGCTAGGGGCAACGCAACCACGCTCACCGTCAAGCCCGCGCCCAAATCCTGCAAGAATTGCTCTGCCGAATAGCCACGCCTTAATTCATAGATTTTAGGATTAAAACGCATCGTAAACTTCATCAGAACCTCTCAACAGCATAATAAAATCAGAGCGCAACCGCCCCGGCAAGACGACCAATATACTATAGCAGTACCTAAAACGAAAAGACAGGCTTTAAAAGCCTGTCCTCTATTTTTAGTGATTGTGCAAGCGCACTAATTAATCCTCTTTGCGCTCAATAATTTTACCGTCGGTGGCATCTATTTTCAGCTTAAACTTCGTCGTTGCATTAAGCGTCTCAACCTTATAGTAGGCATTCTGCTCCTTAGCTCGCTTAAGCTCAATCTCCTTAACCCGAGCTTGGGTAGCTTCCTCAGCGATAGTAATGGCATCCTGCAATGGAATATTTGCTTCTAAGCGAGGCTGATCCTTGAAATAGTCCTTATCAATGCGGTTCTTAAGCACATCACCACTATCCGCATCCACCTCGATTTTATGTCTATCGTTGCTTCCCTGAACCTCGATTTCATAAGAGGCACTCTTTCTATCGAGATCCAACTCCAACTCAACGGCGTGACCCGGCGCCTCGCTAGTCGCAATGCTTAGTGCCTGCGCTGGACTGATTTTCAGTGCTTCTATGCGTTGCCATTGGTCGGTGGCGGCACTCGCACTAAATGCGGCAATACTCAGGGTGGCGGCAACTAAGGCACCCATACTTTTTTTAATCATTTGCATAACACACTCCTTACTCAATGTAATTGCTCTGATTTGATTTCATTTTAAGGAGAGTGCTGATTTTAAAAAGCCCTTTTTAGCAAGCAAATGTTAATGCGACTAATGGCACCTTGCGCCCTCGCATCAAAATTCCAGGCGCTCCAACTCATGCAAAATCCCACAATCTCGAGCTGCTCTAGCCTCTCCGCATTGACTACGTATATGCGCTAGCTCCTCGGCTAAGGCTGTTAACTCCTTGATGCGCTGATTGACATCAACTAAATGCCTATCAATTAAGGCATTAACCGAGGCGCAACTTGCATTTGGTTCTACCCGAGCAACCAAGAGTTTACGTATTTCATCTTGTGACATTTCCAAGGTGCGACAGCGACGGATAAAGATCAATCGCTCCAAATGCTTTTGCTGATATTCACGGTAATTATTATGCAAATTCCGTGGCGCCCCGGGTAACAAGCCCTCTCGTTCATAATAACGAATCGTCTCTACTGGGCAATTAGCTAATTTAGATAACTCACCGATTTTCATGCCTACTCCCTTCGTGCTTGACCCTGTAGTTACTACAGGGTATCTAATAAGTATAAGCCTAATCAGTTCGTCAAGGACAAGGATTGATAACATGGATAGTTTAAAGGAACAAAATCACCAATCAAGCCACCACAACTGTTGCGCTTGTCATGAGCAACATACCGAAGCGTCAACGGCCTCAGCAAGTGCGACCACAGCAACTTCCGGCGCCATCAAAAACGCCGAACGTACGCAAATTCGCATTCAACAAATGGATTGCCCCACCGAAGAGGCAATGATTCGAAGCCTGTTTGAAAACAAAGCCGATGTACTACAGCTAAATTTTAATTTAATTCAACGCATCCTGACCGTCAGCCATCGCCCAGGCACGCTTGACGGTATTCTTGAAGGCATTCGCAGTCTGGGCTTTGAGCCGGAGGTACTCACTGCGGAGAGCAGCCGTGGTAGCGAGGTAGTGATAAGCCATCGTCCCTGGTGGCCCTTAGTGATCGCTGCCTTGATTGCCCTGCTTGCAGAGATCAGTTATCTTGCCGCTTGGCCCCAATGGCTGACCGCAGCATTTGCCCTCAGTGCCATTGCCATTGGCGGCCTACACACCTATAAAAAGGGTTGGATCGCACTACGCACTGGCAATTTAAATATTAATGCCTTAATGAGTATTGCCGTCACCGGCGCTCTCTTAATTGGCGAATGGCCAGAGGCGGCGATGGTGATGGTGTTATTTAGCCTAGCCGAAGTGATTGAGGCGCGCTCGCTTGACCGTGCCCGACGTGCGATTAGCCATTTGATGGAGCTAGCACCAGACAAGGCCCTCGTGCTACAAGCGGACGGCAGCTGGCAACATCTACCTGCCCATGAGGTGCCTATCGGCAGCACTGTGCGTATCGCCCCGGGTCAACAAATCCCCTTGGACGGTGAAATTATCAGCGGCTTTTCCAGCGTAAACCAAGCACCCATCAGCGGTGAAAGTCAGCCGGTGGATAAAAGCATCGGCGATCCAGTCTATGCCGGCACCATTAACCTTAACGGCGCCTTTGACTACCAGGTCACTGCCACCGCCGACAACAGTACCTTAGCGCGCATTATTCAGCGCGTTGAAGAGGCGCAACAGGCCAAAGCACCAACCCAACGTTTTATCGATCGCTTTGCCGCTATTTATACGCCGGCTATTTTAGTACTAGCACTTGGTATTGCGCTCCTGCCACCGCTGCTTGTTGACGGTCAATGGTCAGCGTGGATTTATAAAGCCTTAGTCATGCTAGTCATCGCTTGCCCATGCGCACTGGTGATATCAACCCCGGTTTCAATCGTCAGCGCACTGGCCACTGCTGCACGCCACGGTATTTTAATCAAAGGCGGTAGTTACTTAGAAACTAGTCGCTTACTGAATTATTTAACCTTTGATAAAACCGGCACCATCACTGAGGGTAAACCGAGTCTTAACGAAGCACTGATTTTTGATGCGGAACGACAAACAACCATACACCGCATCGCCGCCACCATTGCTGCACGCTCTGACCATCCCATTTCACAAGCACTTGCCAACGCCTTAAGTAGCGCAGACGACAAGCTAAACGTGACCTCATTTGAAGCCCTGCCTGGTCGCGGCACAAAAGCTCTGATTGAGGGTAACAGCTATTATTTAGGCAGTCATCGCTTAATCCACGAGCTGGGCGTGTGTAGCGAGGCCCTAGAGCAGCAATTAGCCATTTTTGAAGCCCAAGGTAAGAACACCACCCTGCTTTGTAACGATAGCGAGGTGTTAGCGCTTTTTGTGATGGCCGATAGCGTCAAAGCCAGTAGTCGCGAAGCAATTAAGGAACTACATCAGATGGGTATCAACACCATGATGTTGAGTGGGGATAACCAATTAGCGGTTAATTATATTGCTAAGGAAGTCGCGATTGATCAGGCAAAAGGCAATCTACTACCTGAAGATAAGCTACAAATTATTCATGAGTTATCTGCCCATAACCGGGTGGCGATGGTTGGTGACGGGATTAATGACGCCCCCTCCTTAGCGCGAGCTGATATCGGTATCGCGATGGGCAGCATTGGCTCGGATGCTGCACTGGAAACGGCGGATGTGGCACTGATGGACGATGATTTGCGTAAAATCCCCGCCTTAATTCGTCTTTCTCGCAGCACCCACCGGATTTTGCTGCAAAATATTAGCTTTGCTTTGGGGCTTAAGGCAGTCTTTTTAATCCTGACGCTACTCGGCTATGGCACGATTTGGATGGCGGTGTTTGCCGATATGGGCGCTAGTTTGCTCGTGGTACTAAATGGCTTACGTTTATTGCGCCATCCTCTTTAAAGGCACTCGGGGTGAGCTTCGCTAACAATATCCCACGAGGCCACCCCATGGACTAAGCGCCTGATATATACTCAAAGCGATGGATAATCTCTACTCAAACCCATAGGCAAGGAGCCAATCATTGAAGCCCATTCCTAGCAATCAAAAAACCGCAACCGGTGACAAAACTAGTCGCAAAGCGCTGATGTTACGCGATCAAATGCATGCGCGTGTTGAATCAATCGGCAACCTACTGGTTGAAGCCTTTCACTACTTAGCACTATTTGTGATTGGTGCTATCACGGTCTATGCCGGCACCCTCACCGCCCTTGAGATTTTGGCGCAAAAGCACATCACGGTGGATGATATTTTGCTCCTATTTATTTATTTGGAGCTGGGTGCGATGGTGGGAATTTACTTTAAAACCAATCATATGCCGGTGCGCTTTTTAATTTATGTTGCCATTACTGCGCTGACTCGGATGATGATTTCAGATATTTCTCACCACAACGATCCTAGTATGGGCGTGGTTTATATCTCAGCTGCGATCCTACTCCTGGCGGTGGCAGTCCTAATTGTACGTATCGGCTCCTCGCGCTACCCATCCATCCGCCATAGCTCTAAAGCGACACGCATCAGTGACGAAACGCACGAGGGCATTGAAGATGATCGATATTAACGATGAATGAACAGCAAGCAACCATCCGCTTTTTAAAAGCGATGGCGCCCACCGTGATCGAGACCCATATTTCCATGATTTTTCTCGATGAGCACTATGCTTATAAGTTGAAAAAGGCCTTAACGCTGCCCTTTGTGGATTTTAGTCAAAGCCGACAGCGACTGCTTTCCTGTCAGGATGAGCTTAGACTGAATCGCCGCACGGCAGCGGATTTATATCTTGAGGTACTGCCTATCTACCGCAGCAGCGGGGGGCAGCTAAGCTTTGAGGATAATGGCACTGAAGCAGTGGACGCAGTCTTAAAGATGCGACGCTTTGATTCACGCTTGCTCTTAAGTAAGCTAGCCGAGCAACAGCAACTTAATCAAGGCATGATGAATGAATTAGCCGACACGCTTGCTACCTTTCATCAGCAGGCGGCGATCGCCAATGATCCCCAGGGGGCGCAACGTTTACGTGCGGTCATTGAGCTGAATCGCCGCTCCGAGTTACTGGTCAATCAGAGCTTGGGGCATCAACGCATGAGCGAACTCAATCAAGCACTATTACAGGATACGGCGCAACATGCTGAGTTACTCGACCACCGCGCAGCGACCGGCAAGGTACGTCGCTGTCATGGTGATTTGCATTTGAATAATATCTGCCTCTGGCAGGATCAACCCACACCCTTTGATTGCTTGGAATTTAATGAGTCCATGGCCACCACCGATATACTCTATGATGTGGCCTTTTTATTAATGGATTTATGGCATTATCAGCAATATGACTTAGCCAATTTCTTGATGAATCGCTATCTTGATGCACAGGACGAAACCGAGGGGTTGGTGCTCTTACCCTTATTCATGAGTCTGCGCGCCTCAATTCGCGCCATGGTACTAGCGATTCAAGCAACCAACACAAGCAATGACACAGAGGCGGCCAAATATCGTCAACAAGCCGAGCAATTTTTAGATTTAGCCTTTAATTTACTGCAAGGTACTAGCCCACAGCTCATCGCTATTGGTGGTTTAAGCGGCAGCGGCAAATCCACGCTGGCAGCCGCCATCGCTCCCTTTATTGGCACGGCGCCAGGCGCTAGAGTGTTGTCTACTGATCGTATACGCAAAAAGCTCTTTGGTATTAAAGCCGAAGCCAGGCTGCCTGCTGAAAGCTACACCGCAGCGCATTCAACACGGGTATATCATAAGCAGCGTGAGCTTAGCAGCGCTACCCTAGCAAGCGGTTATAGTGTGATCGCCGATGGCGTATTTGCTAAAGTGGCGGAGCGCAATGCCATTGAAGATTGCGCCATCCGGGCTACGACTCCCTTTACCGGAATCTGGCTGCTAGCACCGGCTCCAGAGCTAATACAGCGCGTTGCCAAGCGCAGCAACGACCCCTCTGACGCAACCGTCGATGTGGTTACGATGCAGCTCAAGCTCGACCTGGGTGAGATTCATTGGCACCAACTGATTAGCCAACAAAGCACGCAGACCCTGGGTGAACAAGCCTTAGCCTTAATCAAGTTACAACAAAAGGAGGTACGATGAAAAAAGCCTTTATTCTAATTGACTATTCCTATGACTTTATCGCCGACCAGGGCGCTTTAACCACCGGCCAGCCCGGTCAGGCGCTGGAGCAGGATATTTTAAGCTACTGTCAGGAATTTGTAGACAATGGCGACTACTTAGTGATTGCCATGGACGATCATTTTGAAGGCGATCAGTATCACCCAGAATCCAAGCTATTCCCACCGCACAATCTACACGCTAGCCCCGGTCAACAGCTCTATGGTGCAATTCAGGATTACTACGAGCAGGTAAAAACGCGGAACAATGTGCATTTTTACTATAAGACCCGCTATTCCGCCTTTGCCGGCACAAACTTAGATCAAAAGCTACGCGAGCGTGACATCAAGGATATTTATCTCGCCGGCGTTTGTACCGATATATGCATTATCCACACGGCAGTGGATGCCTATAATCTAGGCTACACGATTCACGTACCCGAAAGCTGCGTCGCTAGCTTTAACCAAGCGGGTCATGAGTGGGCGCTAAATCACTTTGAGTCTGCCTTGGGTGCCAAGGTGATTCGTAAGTAACCTGCTATGAAAAAAGCAGAGTGATGATGAACTCACTCTGCTTTTACATAAGGCTAGACCTGGTGCAGTCTACTCTGATTGAGGGATAATAGTGACCGGGCAGATGCCTGCTTGAATCACACCATAGCTCACACCACCCAGGGCCGCACGAATCGGACCCAGACCACGCGAACCCATCACCACCATCTCAATCGGGCTGTCCGTGCCCTGACTGCTACGGATGCGATCAATAATACATTGCTTCGGATCACCTACCAATAGCTCAAGGGTATACGGGATCGCATGCTCATCCAAGATGGCCTTACACTCGGCCACGCAGTCTTCAAATAGTAGCTGCTGATATTCTTCAATATCTTTTTGAGAGAACATGCGTTTAGAGTGAATCGTCCTAAAACTCGGCTGCGCATTCACCACCACAATTTCTGCCTTGTCATTACCAGACAGCATTTGGATGGCCCAACGTAACGCAGCATGCGAGTTCTTGGAACCGTCAATTGCTACCAATATCCTATTGATCATATATCACCTCCTTAACTTGAATGCATTGATGGCACTGCGATAATCGCTCTATATCTCAATTATACATGGCGCAACAACACAACTCAGAGCTTTTAGCGCTTATTTAACTGCACTAGGCGATTTCTTATAAGCTTCTTCAATGCGTTGACCAACTTCCTGATCGACGTTTTTCCAGTATTCAAAAACTCGCTCTAATACCGGGCTACGTACGCCTTGAATTGCACCAACTATCGTTTCTACAAACTGAGTACGTTCTTCATCATTAAAGACTTCCCGCAGCAAGGTACCAGCTTGACCAAAGTCGTCATCTTCAGGGTATAAGGAGTAGGCTTGACGTACTAAATCACCATCAGACTCCCAACCATCCTCAATCGGACCCGTATGATCGGCATAAGGACGGCCCGCGGTATCACTTAAATACGTCGGCTGATTGCCACTATGTTGATAGTTCATATTGCCATCAAATAGGTAGGTATTCGTCGGCACTTTCGGTTGATTGACCGGTAGTTGATGAAAGTTTGTACCAATTCGACGACGTTGTGCATCTGGATAAGCAAAGACACGACCTAACAGCATTTTATCGGGTGATAAACCAATGCCTGGGACTAAATTCGATGGTGAGAAAGCAGCTTGCTCAATTTGTGCAAAGAAATTCTCAGGGTTACGATTCAAGGTCATGCGACCCACTGGAATTAATGGGTAGTCTTTGTGTGACCAGGTTTTGGTCAAATCAAACGGGTTGAAGCGATAATTTCTTGCCTCCTCATAAGGCATAATTTGTACTGACAAAAGCCAAGACGGGTAATCACCACGCTGAATCGCCTCAAATAAATCTCGACGATGCGAATCCGCATCCTTACCACTCATCTCGGTGGCTTCTGCATTAGAATAATTTTCCTCACCCTGACAGGTATGGAAGTGATACTTGACCCAGAAGCGTTCGCCTTTGGCATTAACCCACATATAGGTATGTGAGCCGTAACCATTCATATGACGCCAGCTTTTAGGTAAACCACGAGGACCCATCAAGTAAGTCACTTGGTGAGCAGTTTCTGGATGTGTAGTCCAGAAATCCCACTGCATATGATTGTCTCGTAAGCCTGAATCTGGCAAACGCTTTTGGCTACGAATAAAATGCGGAAATTTCATCGGGTCACGCACAAAGAAAACCGGCGTGTTATTACCGACTAAATCGTAGTTACCCTCAGTGGTATAGAATTTTAAAGAAAAGCCTCGAACATCTCGCCATGTATCCGGACTCCCCTGCTCACCAGCAACGGTTGAAAAACGCGCTAGCATCTCAGTTTGAACACCTTGTTGAAACAGCGCTGCTTTGGTATAGGCACTCACATCGTGAGTGGTTTCAAATACCCCAAACGCACCAGACCCTTTGGCATGGGGTTGACGCTCAACGGTTTTTTCACGATTAAAATGCGCTAATGTATCAACTAAATGATGATCGTGTAGGACGATTGGACCGTTTGAACCTACCGTTAAAGAATTGCGGTCACTACTAGCCGGCGAACCATTCACATGAGTTGCTTGGCCTAACTTTTTATCAGAATGATTAGTCATCACTGGCTCCATAATTTGTCTTAAAATCAAAGGGTAGGTCATGCACATACTAAATGACCTACCCTTTTATAGTACAAACTAAAGCGCAATGAAGCCAATGTTAAATATCACTCATCTCGATAATAAAAAGCTATCGCAACTAAAAAAATCAAAAGTCTAAAACTATCGTCAGACCATGATTGTTCTCACTCATTAGGCGCCACGTACTTGAGCAATGAGCTCATCCAGGCACGCTAAGCAGAAGTCTAAATCCTCTTTACTGATATTTAAGGCCGGCATAAAACGCAATAGATTCGGCCGTGGTGCGTTTAACAACAAGCCCTCAGGCGAACGGTTACGGGCCTGTTCAACAATCGCAGGGGCGTACTCACCATCCAAGACCAACGCTCGCAATAGGCCCTCACCGCGCTCCCCCTTAAAGCCCCACTTATCAGAAAGCTTAAGCAGTCCTTCAGACAACTGCTGCGCACGCTCACGCACACCATCCATAAAGCCATCCGCCATCAAGGTATCAAAGACCGCCACACCCACGGTGGTCATCAACGGATTACCATTGTATGTACCGCCCTGATCACCATGGTCAAACACAGAAACGGAGGTTTTGGCCAATAAGGCGGATAACGGCACACCGCCCCCAATGCCTTTACCCAAGGTCATGATATCCGGTTCTATCTCAGCCAGTTGATAGGCAAATAGACTGCCACATCGACCCATCCCGGTTTGTACCTCATCGACAATCAGTAAAATACCCCTTTCCTCGGTCAGCTGACGCAATTGCTGCATAAACTCGCGGCTCGCAGGAATCACCCCACCCTCACCCTGCACTGGCTCCAGCATCACGGCAACGGTTTGCTCATCAATCAAGGCCTTAACGGAATCAATATCGTTATACTTCGCCTTAGGGAAACCATCCACCTGTGGCGCAAAGAGCTTATCCCAACCAGCCTTACCAGATAAGGACATAGTGGCCAAGGTACGACCGTGAAAGGCATGCTCAAAGCTGATGATTTTATAAGCGCCCTGACGATGCTTTTGCCCCCACTTACGTGCCAATTTAATGGCGCCTTCATTGGCCTCGGCACCACTATTAGCAAAAAACACCTGATCAAAACAAGACGCGCTGCATAAGCGTTTGGCTAAATCAATCATTGGCTGATTATAAAAAGCCGGTGAGGGATTGATTAATAAATGACTTTGGGTAGTTAAGGCCTCAATAATCGGCTGTGGATTATGGCCTAAGCAGTTTACCGCCCACCCCTGCAACATATCTAAATAACGTTTGCCATGTTGATCCTCTAACCAAGAGCCCTCGCCCTTTTTAAAAATCAAATCTGGACGGGTGGTAATGTCCATTAAATAATTGGTGTCGGCTAAACTCATAAAACCCTAATCCTTAATAAAAATAATCGTATGAATTCCTGTGAATAGTTTATTATGCCCTTAATACTGCGCAAAATTGTGGTTTTTTAGCCCTTCTGCCAAGACAAACGCAGAAAAACGCCTAGAATATTTCTTATTCCATTAAGATCCGTAGGGATAAGGTATTAACAGTCTGATTTCATTGTAAAATCATCGCTTAGATAGCGCTTCATGCTTATTTTTCAACGAGAAGGTTTATCATGTATGACGTCTTAGTTTATGTATATGAAAACTACTATACGCCCGCTTCCTGTCCTCAACCAGAGGATTTATTCAGGGACTTGGCTGCTGCCGGCTTTGAGCATGAAGATATTCATGATGCCATGAGTTGGTTGCACCGTTTAGCGGTTATTACCGAAAGCCTAAAAGAGGAAACGCAGATCGCCTTTAGCGATAAGGCCACACGCGTCTATGGCTCCTATGAGTTGTATAAACTCGGCATTGAGGGCATCCATTTCCTCTCTTCCTTAGAGAGTTCTGGTGCCTTGACACCCTCCATGCGTGAAGCGATTCTTAACTGTGCCTTAGATGCGCCCCAAAGCACACTTGATTTATCAGAGTTTAAGATTCTCGCCCTGATGGTGATGTGGAGTCAGGAGCTAGAGGTGCACCATGCACTACTAGAGGAGTTCTTGGTGCGTCAACATGAGGATAAATTAAGCCATTAATTTACCATCTTAGCTTTCTTGGCTTAGCGCCCCTCTCTCAACCTATCTGCCTCGCTACTGATTAACAGCTAGCGAGGCTTTTGTTTATGGCAATTTATCTGTGACGAGCATAAGCCTTCGCAAAGATGATGCCGTCGTGTTTATACGCTTAAATTAAGGGCGCGGCCTGATCACCCGCCTATCCATATCCAATAAGTTTTTGAGCATCACACGACCGTTATTGGCAGCCACTTCGGCAAATCTTGCCGCCGCAAAATCGCTCGCTCTAGACTCATGGAAAAAGTACTCTGTACTAAACGCCGGCTCAGTACCACTATCGATGCGATAAGGCCGTTTACGTATAAAGGGTAAATACACCCTATCCTCTGTTTTTGGCAAATCCTTGAGTTCAGACGGTGCATAGAAGGCGATTAAACGCTCAGCCACACCGTCAATTAACTCAAACTCAGCTAAAATACGCACACTTTTAATCTCTTGTAATGGTGCTAATAAGCGCTCAGATAGCTGCGTGTTGGCAGTCGCTTGATACTCATTTTTGTGTAATGCCTTCAATGCTGCATCTACGATTCCCGTCACCTCATAGTTTAAACGCATATAATCGCCTTGCATCAACGAACGTGGATCCAAAGGCGCCAATCGGAGTAAGACATGGCGCCCCCGCTCTGTCACCGCCTCATAATTCATCACCTGCCATTGGCAAAGCGCTATGGGGCATAGTATGGCCACAGCTAATAAGCCATAAAAGCGTCGACGAGTAAACAGCGCAGCCTCAACAGATGTAGCCTCAGCACTACTTGCCAAGACCGTAGATTCACGATCCTCTACCTCATCACCAAGGCTAAGCCAGCGAGCCGATAGAACGGTCGGCAATAAAAATAAGGCACCACTTAATAGCAGCAAATAAACCTTATGCTCCAAGGGCATCAGCAGAGAAAAATAAAAGCCAGCTAGGGCGATAAGCGCAAGTACCAGCGCTAAGCAATAGAGCGCCACACTTCTTTTGTAATAGGCCAGCACAATAAAGGCGAGCGGTGCCACCACATCCAAGCGCCCAAACCATAACCATGCCACTAACAGACCAGTCAATACGGTCATCGCTTTAGCCCTTGGACTGTCATTTTTTAATAACTGCCATAAGGCCCATAAGGGCGTCAAGGACACCAACATGGCAAGCGACCAATACAGTAGACTGGCAAAGACAAGCTGTGCGCCTGGGAAGCCCTCAGTGGACCAATACAAGCGTAAAGGATAAAGAAATGCCAGGAGGATATTTTTGAAATCAATTAACTGGTCCTGACCTTGATACGAAATAAAATAAAAATAGTAGTTACTTAACACGACGATAATGCCCCACAAGGCAAAGGCCGTGATCAATGGCAAGCGCAACTCGGACGAGGACTTAAAAGAAAAATAAATCAGCCCAATAAAACAAATCACTAAGAAGTAGGGCTCATTCGCAAAAGACAAGAAGGGAAGAAAACGCAGCCCACCAAAAAAGACAAAAAAGCCTAAGCTACTAATAAAACGAAGTACCGCCTCAGTACGTCGACGATAAATTAGTACGCTAATCACTAGCCCCACAACCGTCAGAAGCTGTACGGACAGGGGGCGAGCAACTGAATCCCGTATAAAAAATTCGTGATTATTGACAAAGGCAACGAAGCATGCAATCTGATAAAGCACCAAGGCAAAAAATTGTTGATGCCGTTTATTGCTGATGCGATATAGCATGGCATAGGCGCCAACTAAAGCGAGTAACGCCACAATGTCTGCCTGCGGCGACATGGTCATTTTAACTGGCAAGCCCGTGAACAACAGGATCAGATAAATAAAGGCTGCCACTAAAAAGCTGCTGATGGCTAAAAACACCGTAAAGGCAAGAGGTAAATCACCACCTAAAGCTCGGCGCCGACTAGCGCCCTTTTTAGTGATAATTCTCTGTTGCCATAAAGCAATTGCCGCCACTGCAGCCATAATCCAAATCGCCACGAGCATGTACAAAACACTGACAATATCCGCATCGAAGACATCGTCAAACAAGGTTCGTTCAAGCACAACAGCACTAAAGGCGCACGCCGCCACCGCCAGGGCCAGTACATTTAATCGTAATAGCGAGAATCTCAGCTTGTTGTAGATTAAAAGTAAGACTGCCGCTATCAATAAATATAAACCGGTCACGCCGGCAAACTCAGCGGCTCGAGCCATAGCAAAAATCATAATAGCGCAGATCAATAAGCTCATACTGAGGACAGCCCAAAGCGGCTCCTGCTGACTGCGCTTTTCCTCTAAATAGACAAACACTGCGGCATTTAAAAAAGCCAATACATAGGCACTAAGCTCAAACGGTACGCCGAACTGATTATGATATAAAAATAAAAAAGCGGCAGTATTGGCCACGACGGCGGCCAAGGCAGCAATAAAAATGCCGGGTGCAAAGGCCAACCAAGGTAGGATTAATAAAAACCACAAGCCAAAGGTCTGCCAAGTATCGGCACCGGTCTGATAAATCTGTCCTACTAAGGCAATCAGCGCCCCGGAAACTACCGCCCCCAGAAAAGCCAAGCCCTGATAAAGCCACTGCATACCGGCCGCAGCAACTAATTGCTCCGCCCCAAAGCGCAAGCGCAACAACAATAACACGGCCCCTATCAACAGCAGAACCGCTTGTACCGTGACAAGTTTAACCGTCGGGCTGATACTCTCCCAATTGACCGCAACCCAAGTAACAGCACCGCTCGCTAATAAAACTAAGGATAAACTCATACACAGCAGTGCTAAAAACTGCTTTGAGCTAAGACGAAAAAAACTCACCATGAACTATCAACCCCATCAAACGCAACAATCTAATTTATTGTACAGAGCTCAAAACCTCCGTTTGAACTAAAGTAGGACAAATTTGTCCACCTATCTAGCAACAGCTAAAGCCGACTTGCATCGAGCTGGACTAAAACAGATTGACACACCCTAGTGTCACCACTTTTTATATCGCAGCGGCAGGCTTTTACTTTAATTTAATAGCAAAGTACTTGCCAAAGCCTTAATTAAATGTAAAACTGCACTCAATTATCTATTTACAATTTTTACTATTAAATATAGGTCGTTTAAAATCAGTTCTATGTCAAAAACACTTATTATCGCGGAAAAACCTTCTGTCGCTCTGGATATTTCTCGTGCTTTAGGCGGCTTTTCACGTCATGGCGACTATTTTGAAAGTGATGATTACGTGCTGTCTTCTAGTGTAGGTCATCTCTTAACCTTAATTAATCCTGACGATGTGGTGCGCGGTAAGTGGTCTTTTAATAATCTACCAGCCATTCCTAAAAAGCATTTCGAATTAAAGCCCATTGATAAGCGCAGTGAGACGCGCTTAAAGATGTTGCTTAAGCTGATTAAACGTAAAGACGTAGATCGTATTATTAACGCCTGTGATGCGGGACGTGAAGGTGAATTGATTTTCCGCTATATCATGCAGTTTGCTAAAAGCGATAAGCCGGTGCAGCGCTTATGGTTGCAATCCATGACAAAGCAAGCCATTATCGATGCCTTTGATAATATGCGCGATGATGAGAGCATGAAAGGCTTAGAGGCAGCCGCACGCTCGCGCGCCGAGGCGGATTGGCTAATCGGTATTAATGGTACCCGTGCCATGACCGCGTTTAATAGTAAAGACGGCGGTTTTTTTAAGACCCCCATCGGCCGTGTACAAACACCGACCTTAGCCATTGTCTTTGAACGTGAAGAAAGTATTCGTCAATTCCAAAGTCGGGATTATTGGGAGGTGTACGGCCATTTTGATGCGGCCGAGGGTAGTTATCGTGGGCGCTGGTTTGATCCTGAGTTTAAAAAGGATCCGACGGACCCCGAAAAAAGAGAGTATCGTCTTTGGTCTGCGGCAGCAGCTCAAACCATTGTCACCGCCTGTCAGGGCAAGCCGGGTATTGTTTCTGAAGAATCTAAACCCTCCAGACAGCTATCCCCAGCCTTATTCGATCTCACGTCTTTACAACGTGAGGCCAACGCTAAGTTCGGCTTTACTGCTAAAACCACCTTGGCGCTAGCGCAGACGCTGTATGAGCGTCATAAGGTACTAACCTATCCGCGTACCGATTCTCGCTATTTGCCCCAGGATTATCTACAAAACGCCAAAGACACCATCCGTCTTATCAGCCAAAGCAGCGCTAATGCCAATCAGGGCCATCAAGCACATGCTGCAAAAATCCTCGCTGAACAATGGATTAAAAGCAATAAACGCATTTTCGACAACACAAAGGTGAACGATCACTTCGCCATTATTCCGACCTTACAAATGCCTAAGGAATTAAGCGAAGCAGAATTTAAAATTTACGATTTAGTGGTTAAACGCTTTATGGCGGTCTTTTTCCCCGCAGCAGAGTATCGTGTTACCACACGTATCACCAAGGTGGGGGCGCATCACTTTAAAACCGAGGGTAAGGTCTTGGTTAAACCCGGCTGGTTGGAGATTTACGGCCGTGAGGCTCAAGGACAAGAGGATAATCTGGTACCGGTTACCGAAGGGGAAACGGTTCATACCGCTGAGGTACAACCTGAGGCTTTAGCCACCAAACCGCCTGCGCGTTATACAGAGGCGACGCTTTTGAGTGCGATGGAGGGTGCTGGTCGCTTAGTGGATGATGATGAATTACGTGAGGCCATGTCAGAGCGTGGCTTAGGCACACCAGCCACTCGCGCAGCCATTATCGAAGGTCTATTAAACGAGCAATATTTACGCCGTGAAGGTCGTGAATTGGTGCCAACGGCTAAAGCTCGCCAACTCATGACCTTATTATCAGGCTTAAATGTCAAAGAGCTCACCTCACCTGAGCTCACCGGTGAGTGGGAATATAAGCTCAAACAAATCGAAGCCAAGCAACTGGAGCCGCAAGCCTTTATGCAGGATATTGTGCGCAGTACAGAAACCATGGTGAGCCGCGCCAAAGAGTACGAGCACGACACTATCCCTGGCGATTACGTCACGCTTCACACACCTTGCCCAGTGTGTGGCCATGTGGTCAAGGAGAATTATCGTCGTTACGCGTGCACGCATTGTGATTTTTCTATTACCAAGCATCCCGGCGGTCGCACCTTTGAGCCCGATGAGGTTGAAACACTGCTGTCAGAGCATGTGTTAGGACCTTTGAGCGGCTTTATCAGCAAAATGGGACGACCTTTCAGTGCCATTATCCGCTTAACAGGGGATGAGAAAAAACTGGAGTTCGACTTCGGTCAAGACAAGGACGACGATACAGAGGAGCTTGATACGAGCAATTTAGTTGCCGTAGGCGATTGTCCTAAATGCCATGCTAAAGTCTTTGATACGGGCATGGCTTATCTCTGTGAAAAGGCTAGCGGCAAGGAAAAAAGCTGTGATTTCCGCTCTGGCAAAGTGATTCTGCAGCAGGAAATTTCGCATGAACAGATGCATAAACTATTGAGCAATAAAAAGACGGATTTGCTGGAAAACTTTGTCTCCAATCGCAATAATCGCAAGTTTAAGGCCTATCTAGTATTAGATGCCGCAGGCAAGGTCGGCTTTGAGTTTGAACAAAAAACGGCAGCTAAAAAAGCCAGTAAGAAAACGGCCGCAAAAAAAACCGCAGCGAAGAAGAGCACCGCCAAAAAGGCTGCCGCTAAGAAAACCGCATCAAGTTAAAAATTACGCTAACGATGAAAGAATTAATTCACAAATACAATATCCCGGGGCCACGTTACACCAGTTACCCGACCGTTCCCTATTGGGACAATAGTAGCTTTAGTGCCGCGGCCTATTTAGAGACTTTAAAACGCAGTTTCAAGGAGTCCAATGCCAAACAAGGCATTAGCCTGTATATTCACCTGCCTTTTTGTGAGAGTCTCTGTACCTTCTGTGCCTGTCATAAACGCATTACCAAAAAGCATTCCGTTGAAGCCCCCTATATTGATGCCGTCATTAAAGAATGGAATCTTTATCTGGAGCTACTGCAAGACAAGCCGCTAATTAGTGAAATTCACTTAGGGGGCGGCACCCCAACCTTCTTTGCAATGGCAGAGTTAGAGCGCCTATTACAGCATATTTTTAGTACCTCTGATATTGCCGAAGAACACACCTTTAGCTTTGAAGGGCATCCAAATAATACCCGCTTAGAGCATCTTGAAGGTTTATATAAGCTCGGTTTCCGTCGTTGCAGCTTTGGCGTGCAGGACTATGCCGAAAAGGTCCAAATTGCGATTAATCGTGTGCAACCCTTTGAAAATGTGTTAAACGTCACCAATGCGGCACGTCGAATCGGCTATAACAGCATCAGCCATGATTTAGTCTTCGGCCTACCTTTTCAAAACTGGGCGGGTATGGAGCGCACCATTCGCCGCACCTTAGAACTTAAGCCCGACCGTTTGGCCTTTTACTCCTATGCGCATGTCCCTTGGATTAAAGGCGTAGGTCAACGTGGCTTTGATGAAAATGATCTCCCATCGGGCGAGGAAAAGCGCGCCCTCTATGAAAATGGCAAAGTGCTACTGGAGGAATTGGGTTACGTAGAAGTAGGCATGGATCACTTCTCCCTACCCACTGACACCCTGTATCAATCCATGGTGAACAAAACCATTCACCGCAATTTTATGGGCTACAGTTCTTCCTCTACCCAAGTAATGATTGGTCTCGGCATGTCTAGCATCAGTGACACCTGGTACGGCTTTGCACAAAATGAAAAGGATCTAGAGGCCTACTATGAGCGTTTGGCGCAAAATGAAATTCCGCTGATGCGCGGCCATATTCTGAATCAAGAGGATTTGATTATTCGGCGCCATATTCTAAACCTGATGTGCTTATTAGAAACTTCTTGGGAAAAACCGGAAGAGCAATTTAAGGAGTTACCTGACACCCTTGAACGTCTCCAAGAAATGGCGCAAGATGGCTTATTAGAAATTAGTGATACGGGACTTAAAATCACTGAAAAAGGTCGTACCTTCGCCCGTAATATCTGCATGAGTTTCGATCTCAGAATGTTAAGAGATAAGCCAGAAACCCGCATTTTCTCAATGACCGTTTAGTCGAGTTGCGTCATGAGTTTAATCCCAGAAATTAAGCCGCAACAATCCCTTGAGCTACTCAAAGCTCTGCACATCTTAACCCGCGACGGCAAAATCAATCAAGATAGCCGTCGCAAGCTCAAACAGGTGTACCATCTCTATCACTTTATCGAACCTTTGATGCTCAAAGTGTTAGAAGAGCAAAAGCAATTGGTCTTAGTGGATCACGGCGCCGGTAAATCGTATTTGGGTTTTATTCTTTATGATCTGCTGCTAAAAAATCATCCGGAAGCGCATGTGTATGGGATTGAGTTCAGAGAGCAGTTGGTAAAAAGCTCTGAGGAATTAGCGAACAAGCTCGGCTTTTCGGATGGCATGAGTTTTAAAGCGATGCGTGTTGAAGAGGCCATGCACTCTACCGATATTCCCGCTAAGGTGGATATAACAACGGCATTGCACGCCTGTGATACCGCTACGGATGATGCGATTCGCTTTGCCCTAGAACGCCAATCCAAATACATCGTCCTAGTCCCATGCTGCCAAGCAGAGCTTGCGGCGCATCTACGCCAACACAAAAACAAGGCTATCAAGCATAACAGCCTTGCTGAAATTTGGCGCCATCCCATTCATACTCGGGAGTTTGGCAGCCATCTCACGAATGTACTTCGTTGTCTCCAATTAGAGGCGCGCGGCTATCAGGTCACCGTCACTGAATTAGTGGGTTGGGAACATTCCATGAAAAACGAGTTGATTGTGGCACGCAAAGTAGCTAAGTACAAAAACAGTGCGCGTGAGCGTCAATTGGAAATTCTCAAGGAATTCGGTTTAGAGGAAATGCGCGAGCGCTTTGCGTATTAAACCGCTCATTCTCGCTGTCACAAATTTCTGTTACGATAAAAAATCGCCTTTGTTAAAATAACCATCTGAACTTCGTTTAAAAGGATACACATCTATGTCAGCTATTGAACGCAAACACAGCGGTCCCCTAATGTCTAAAATTGTTATTCATAATGGCACGGTTTATTTATCCGGCATTGTTCCCACGCCCGAAGCTGAGGGCAAGGACATTGCCACTCAAACCCATAATGTACTGGAGCAAATTGATGCCCTCCTTAAGGAAGCCGGTACGGATAAAAGCCGTCTTATCAGCGCACAAATCTGGTTAAGTGATATTGATCATGACTTTAGCACCATGAACAGTATCTGGGGCGAATGGTTAGACCCTAATGGCATTCCTACCCGTGCTACCGTCGAAGCTAAGCTAGCACGCCCCACGGTCAATGTTGAGATTCAAGTGAACGCTGCCTTATAGTGATTTAAAACACACTCACGACGCCCATATCGATAGCCACGATATGGGCGTTATGATTTGCTCTTCGCTATCACGGCTCACAGAAACTGTCCATCCTCACGATCGACAAAAATAATCTTATCCTTTTGATGCTTCAGATAAAGTATTGGACGATGTGCTGACATAGCATCAAGCCTTCGCTTTTGAAAAGCAGAAACGGACTCCGTAAAGTGCAAGCTATTCATTTGACCTGCACTATCTTTCTATGGTGCCAACAACAAAACCTAAGGGTGACGCTAGGCAATCCTTGCGACTTAAAAAGCCCTGAGTTCTGGCTCGTATGCTATACAACAAAAACTCAGGGCTACAACTACATTAAAGTGCTAACTTACAGACTTTTTACCACGCAATCCTCAGCTAACTGACCATCATAGACGACACGTTCGCCCCTAAAATTATCCAAATAGCTTTTAAAGGCTTGATGTACAGGATGGGGTTGATAGTTATCTAAGCTTTCCATATCAGCAAAAATACTAGAAAGCGCATAATTAAAACCACCGGATCGGTCAGAGAAATTCTTTTTCAAATCAAACAGAATCACTCCTTCACAATGCTGCCTAATCTGCTCACAGTGATAAGCCACAGTTGCATCAAAGTCCGCCGGTAACGTGTCTTCAAATTTAAATAACACCATATGAATAATCATAAAATCCTCTAAAAAATACTGATATCTTAAGCCTGTTGCGTATCCGATTTCGAGCCTGGTTTCCAAGTTTGGAAGTAGCGCTCAACAACACCCACTAAGGCATCGAGTAATAATGCACATATGGTCAAGGTAATGATGCCGGCATACACCGTATTCACATCAAATGAGCCTTCGGCTTGTAAAATCAAATAACCCACACCACTGGCTGAACCCAAATACTCACCCACAACGGCACCAACAAAGGCTAAGCCGACTGAAGCATGTAAGCTTGAAAAAACCCAACTGGTCGCTGATGGCAAATACACATAACGTAATAGCTGCTTGCGATTAGCGCCTAGCATACGGGCATTATCCAACAAGGTCGGACTCACTTCGCGAATGCCTTGGTAGACGTTGAAAAACACGATAAAAAACACCAAGGTAAAAGCTAAGGCCACTTTAGACCAGATACCTAAACCGAACCACATAGCAAAAATCGGTGCTAAAATCACGCGCGGCATCGAGTTCAAAGCAGTTAGGTAGGGCTCAAAAATAAGACTGGCAGTTTTGGATAAACCCATCCACAAGCCCATTAGCATACCGGCAATGGTTCCGATCACAAACGCTAATAAAGTTTCACTTAAGGTAATGCCCAAATGCTTATAAATATTGCCATCGACCACAAACCACTTCCAGAGCACCTGAAAAACGCCCAAAGGCTCACCGAAAAAGAAAGCTAATTGATCGTCTCTGGAAACAAAATGCCATATCAAAAATAAGACGATGAGGATCCCAATCTGCCAAATCCGATAATTATGCCTACCTGGTGTGAGTAACTTTTTCATTGATTAAGCCTTTTCTTTTTGTTGTTGATAGCCCTTGAGCACCTCTTCACGCAAAACATCCCAAATTGCATTGTGCAATTCCACAAAACGAGGGTGATTGCGCATTTCAGCCACATCACGAGGGCGCTCCAAATCGATCACAAACTCCCCGATGATTCGCGTCGCCGGTCCAGCTGCCAGAATCACAACCCGATCGCTCATGGCGATGGCTTCATCCAAGTCATGCGTGATAAATAACACGGCTTTACGTTGCGACATCCAGATATCCAGAACTTCATTTTCCATTTGTTGTCTGGTCTGAATATCCAAAGCAGAAAATGGTTCATCCATCAGAATAATATCCGGATTACGAATTAATGTCTGAGCCAACATCACTCGCTTACGCATGCCGCCGGACATTTGATGCGGGTATTTATCCTTGTGATGCTCTAAACCCACTCGCGCTAGCCACTCTACCGCTTGTTGTTCGGCAGCCTGCTTGCTAATACCAGCAAACTCCAAGCCAGCGGTAACATTTGCCAACGCTGTGCGCCAAGGGAATAAAGACTCGCCCTGAAACATATAGCCAGCACGCTTATTGATACCCTCTAAAGATTTGCCGTACACCATCACATCGCCTGTTGTCGGTTTCAATAAGCCAGCGGCGACATTAAGCAAGGTCGATTTTCCACAGCCTGTAGGACCAACAACAGAGACGAACTCACCGTCTTGAACATGCAAGGTCGCATCCCTAACGGCGGTATAAGGCACGCCACCTTTGTCATTAGAGACAAAGGTGCAGGTGATATTGTTTAACTCTAAAACTGCTTGAGACATCAACTTATTCCTATCCCTTGATTATGACGATGTCTTTTTAACAAAACGATCATTCCAGACTTTGGATAAATCAATTTTTTCAGCTTTAATCTCTTCGTTATATGCATCAAGCGCATTTAAAGCCGTCTGCGGACCCTCGGGGTCGATAATACCATCTGGAGAAAGCGCCTCAAGACTAGCTTCTAAGGCTCGGCGATAAACGTCTGGATTGCCTAAGAGATACTGCTCGGGTACCGTCTTTATAATGTCTTCAAGACTAGCTGCTTGGATCCATTTATCCGCCTTAATAATGGCATTTGCCAAAGCTTGACACGTGTTTGGATTATCTTCAATAAACTTGTGCGAAGCGTATAAGCAGCTCGACGGCATCGGGCCACCAAATATCGCTTGTGAGTCTTCTAATCTTCTGGTATCAACGATAGGATTTAATAAGCCCTCATGCTCCAAAGTAGATATTACTGGATCAACATTGCTGATAGCATCAATTTGACCGGAGCGCATTGCATTAACTGCGCCTGTACCAGCACCCACACCAATAATAGATACATCACTGACACTCAAACCGTGTTTGGCTAAAAAGAAGTTAAGTAACATATTGGTTGACGAACCTGGCGCAGTCACACCAATCTTTTTACCCTTAAGATCGGCTGGCTCTTTGTAGTCAGGCATATTTTTAGTTGAGACACCCAAGGTAATCATCGGCGCACGCCCCTGCATCACAAAAGCACTATAGTTTTGACGACGATTCTGCAGGCTGATTGTATGCTCAAAAGCCCCCGAGCAAACATCAGCACTACCGCCCACCACCGCTTGTAACGCTTTAGAACCACCGGCAAAGTCAACAATCTTTACATCCAGACCTTCTTCCTTAAAGAAGCCCTTAAGATCGGCAATTGAAAGTGGTAAATAGTACACTAACGCCTGGCCACCCACCGCGATAGTAAGGGATTTTTTTTCAATACCTTCAACCTGGGCAAAAGCTAAATTTGGACTAATGCTGACTAAACCTGCGGCACCTACAACTTTTAAAATATCACGACGAGTAAAGCTCATAACCCCCTCCAAAATTTTATAGAAATTATGCTAGTTAACTTCAAACTAACAACAATAGTACACCTTTGAAGAACCACTATGTCTGTAATTGACGCTCATTTCAATACGTTATTTTACTGATTCAGCCCGTAAACCAGCACATTAATTCATTAGATTTTTAACAGTTCTCGCGTATACTCAATAAGATAATCCAGGTACACTTGCACTCGCTGAGGAATAAATTGACGACTAGGTAGACCTGCATACATCACTAATTCAGCAGTAACCCAAGGCTCCAGCACACGAACCATCTCACCACTGGCTAGATAGGGTTGTACGATGTTACGAGCCATAGAGGCAATCCCTAAACCGTCCACGGTTGCCTTAAGTAAGGTATCTGTATGATTTGCCATCAAAATTGGCGTTATTTCAACTTCAATAACCTTTTTAGCATCATCCGTCTTCCATAGAGTCCAACCCCTGATTGGATCACTATCACGCCGAGTGTAAATACAATCATGGTCTGCTAACTCCTGTGGTGTCTTAGGCATACCACGACGCTCAATATACTTCGTTGAAGCAACTAGAATCGCCTCCGACTGCAAAATTCTACGGGCAACCACAGCAAGGTCCGTCCCTCGCGTCGAACTAAACAGGGTAATATCGTAATCCTCGATGGGTAAAGTTCGTAAACTTCTGACCCTAACATCCAGTGTGATGCCAGGGTATAGCTCCCTAAAGCCGGAGACCGAAGGAGCGATAACGTTACTAGCTAAGGCGGCATCAGAGGATATCCTCAAGACCCCAGAAAGCTGAGCACTATGGCCACTCACTAATTCACTCGCTTGCTCCACATCTTCCAAAATTTTACAGACTCGTTCTAAATACAGTTCTCCAGCCTCTGATAATGCTACTCGTCGGGTAGTTCGATGAAAAAGTCGAACCCCTAACTCGGCCTCCAATTCAGCAATTAAACGCGTCACCACAGGCGGTGACATATCTAAAGCACGACCTGCAGCCGCAAAGCCCTTTTCAACGGCCACTCGTTGGAAAACCTTCATCGCTAATAACTTGTCCATCGCTCATTCTTTTAATTATTTCTTTGCTAGGAATAGTATATATCGATATTAATCATTTATTAACCTTTAAATGCTGTATACAATGATACGTATTAAGATTAACTTAGGTATCGACACAATGCCTCTATAAAAAACTCTGTTTTCGAGTTTTTGCTAGACTCAGACGATTGTTAGCAAATCATTTTATGCTTTCTTTGTTAATGAGCTAGCTTATAGTTATGCAGATAACAATTCACTTAATTATTGGAGAAGTTTTATGAAAAAATTACTTACTACATCTTTAGTTTCCGCACTTTTTGCCGGTCAAGCTTTTGCAGCAGCGCAAACTTATCAGATTGACCCTGCCCATACCTTCCCTAGCTTTTCATACAGTCACTTAGGTTTATCGACTCAGCAATTACGTTTAGATAACACAAGCGGTACTGTTGTCTATGACAAAGAAGCCAAAACCGCAGAAGTCGATATTAAGCTAGATATGACAGCAATCAGCACGGGATTCAAAGAGTTTGATAAGCATATCCAAGCTGAAGACATCTTTGATACTGCTAAATTCCCGACCGCAAGCTTTAAGTCGACCAAAGTGAATTTTGAAGGTGATGCGCCTAAAACCATTGAGGGCGATTTGACCATTAAAGGCATTACTAAGCCAGTGGTACTCGAGGTCACTCACTTCTTAAATACCACTCACCCGATGTTGGAAAAAGATGCCATCGGTGCGAATGCCACAACCAAGATTTTACGTAGTGACTTTGGTGTCGATCTACATGCACCCGCAGTTAGTGATGAAGTGACTATCACCGTTTCATTAGAAGCGGTTGCTGAGTAATTCATCACCATCTTTTTCTAAAATTGCCGCCGTTGGATAAGGGCAAAATGTAGTCTCTAGCCATTCGATGGCTACATTGTTTAATGGCGTATTGAAGCTTGCCATCTTAAGCGCTTCGTTTCCCAAATCAACTGAGGTCTATGCCAACTTCGCTTGGCAAACAAAAAGCCAACTATCCGTAGCATCAATGCTTTAGATAGTTGGCTTTAAATTTTGTCGTCAGACAAAAACAGTAATTACTGTAGGGCGATCTCTACATCCACACCTGCAGGTAAGTCTAAACGCATTAGTGCGTCAACTGTTTTGTCAGTAGGATCAACAATATCCATCAAACGTTGATGCGTACGAATCTCGAACTGGTCACGTGATTTTTTGTTAACGTGTGGAGAACGTAAAATATCAAACTTTTTGAAGCGAGTAGGTAGAGGTACTGGACCACGTACCACAGCACCAGTGCGCTTAGCTGTTTCAACGATTTCAGCAGCAGACTGATCGATTAATTTATAGTCAAAGGCTTTTAAGCGAATACGAATTCTTTGGCTTTTCATGAAAGTTAATCCTAAAAGAACAATATAAAGAACATAAAAAATTCAGTAGCACCCAACAACTAAAGCAAGTCGAGTGCTACCGTTTACTAATTCACAATCACAATGAATTAGTTAAGTCGCATCAATGAGAATTACTTCTCGATTTTAGCAACAACGCCGGCACCGACGGTACGACCACCCTCACGGATAGCGAAGCGTAAGCCTTCTTCCATAGCGATAGGAGCGATTAACTCTACATCCATGGAGACGTTATCACCAGGAAGTACCATCTCTTTGTCCGCTGGTAGTGTAATGGTACCGGTCACGTCCGTTGTACGGAAGTAGAACTGAGGACGGTAACCTTGGAAGAATGGCGTATGACGACCACCCTCTTCCTTAGATAAGATGTACACCTCAGCTGAGAAGTTGGTGTGTGGCTTAATGGTGCCTGGCTTGGCCAATACCTGACCACGCTCAACATCCTCACGCTTAGTACCACGTAGTAAGATACCCACGTTATCACCAGCCTCACCCTGGTCTAATAACTTACGGAACATCTCAACACCGGTACAAATGGTTTTCTGTGTTTCACGGATACCAACGATCTCGATCTCTTCACCCACTTTAATCACACCGCGCTCAATACGACCAGTCACTACGGTACCACGACCAGAAATTGAGAACACGTCCTCAACNGGCATCAAGAAAGTACCATCAACCGCACGCTCAGGCGTTGGGATGTAAGTGTCTAAAGCCTCAGCTAAAGCAAGTACAGCTTGCTTACCTAATGGACCCTCGTCACCCTCAAGTGCTAAACGAGCAGAACCCTTAATGATTGGGGTGTCGTCGCCTGGGAACTCGTACATGCTTAACAACTCACGTA
>NZ_AQVB01000009.1 GCF_000372065.1 Oligella urethralis DSM 7531 | reverse complement strand
AATCCCATCTGACGGGAAGCCACGTGCTTAATGGCCGACTTCTTAAACGGAATCCAACCAAGCGATTTACGTTTTGCCTTTGGATGATTAGTACGCCATGCTAACTTCGCTTTACGAAATTGCTTACGACTCTTTGCATACGTTTCATTCACCGCCTGAATCGTTTGACTGTGTAAGTTTAAAAACTCACCACTGCCTTTGGTGTACTCGCTTAAATCATAAGCCGAAAAGAACTTACCCGTGCGCTGCAAATGCGTGTAACTCAAGTCATTAACGTAATTCCACACGAAATTCACCGAACGACTTAATTCGTCCAGTGCCTTAGCGTGCTTATCTCGAATTCGTAACTTGAGGGTTTTCATGCGTAAAAAATCCTAAACTAAAAAATACTTGCCTTACATCCCCCACCTAAAGGATGGGGTCTTACGGCAATTGTCGATAAAGCCTATCCTTAGTGCACAGCATGATATAGTTAACGGTACTGATTGTAAATTGTATATGAGGACTATAGTTAATGAGTCAGCAAAATGATTTCGCTTTTGAACTACAAACACTAAAAGTTGGTGTTGTTTCGGTGAGTGACCGAGCTTCACAGGGGATCTATGAGGATGAGGGGCTACCTGGACTCAAGGCATGGTTAGATGCGGCGGTTATTAATCCTATCGAGTATGTGCCACGCCTCATTCCTGATGAGTTAGACCTAATTTCAATGACCCTGAGAGAATTAGCCGATAAGGAGCAATGCCATTTGATCCTAACCACCGGCGGTACCGGTCCCACCCCTCGTGATGTGACGCCTGAAGCGACCTTAGCTGTGGCCGAACGTGTCGTGCCAGGTTTTGGTGAGCAAATGCGCCAAATCTCATTAAACTTTATTCCAACCGGCATTATCTCCCGGCAAGTGGGTGTATTACGTGGCAGTAGCGTGATTCTGAACCTACCTGGACGTCCTAAAGCCATTGCTGAAACCCTAGGCGGGCTAAAGGACGAAACGGGTAAGCAAAAAGTTCATGGCATTTTTGCTTCAGTCCCCTTTTGTATTGAGTCCGTTAGCGGTTTAAAGGTCCGATGCAGACCAGAAATATGTAATGCCGTCTATCCGGGCGAAAAATGGCAACCCCTATAATGCAGCCTCACGCCTAACATACTAAAGGCTCCATTATCATATGACGGAGCCTTTTAGCTTTTAGTTTTTAATGCCGACCTTAACCACCGGTTTTGGCCATAATGCGGATAATCTGCTCAGGTTTTTCGTTAAACTCGTGCTTTTCAGGCTTTAGTTCAATCGCTAATCGCAGCGCCTCCTCTAACTCCTCATCGGAACAGCCACTGCGTAAATAAGGCTTTAAGTCGAAGCTATCATTTTGGCCAAGGCACAGATGTAATACCCCATCAGCGGTCATACGAACGCGATTACAGGTTTCACAGAAATGCTGCGAGCGCGGCGTGATAAAACCTAGCGAAAAACTGCCATCTGCCGTTTCCCAATAACGTGCTGGCCCGCCACCTTGAATCCGCGTGGACTCGATCAAATGAAACTTGGACTGCGCCTCCTCAATGATTGACTGTAGATTGACGTAGTCTAAGCGCTGCCCCGTCACGCCCATGGGCATCACCTCAATCAAACGCAAGGTGAAGCCATGATCCATACAAAAACGAATCATCTGCTCAATGTGCTGTGTATTAATCCCAGCCAGGGGTACCATATTAATCTTGGTCCGTTCAAAACCAGCTGCCTTCACCGCTGCTAGGCCCGCCAACACCTTGGGCAAGGAGTCACTACCGCTAATATTTTTAACCACCTCAGAACTTAATGAATCTAAACTGATATTAAATCGAGTTAAGCCGGCGTCCTTTAAGGCTTGGGCATAGCGAGCGAGCTGCGTGGCATTGGTGGTCATGGAAAGATCCTCTACCCCATCAAGTGCAGCGAGACGGCGCACTAAATCAACCACATTTTTGCGTAGTAGTGGTTCGCCGCCAGTTAATCTGAAGCGTGAGGTACCTAAACGAGCAAAGGCCGCCACTACCCGTTCGATTTCATCAAAGCTCAGGTAGTTTTCTGCATGCTCAAACTCTGTAAAACCCTCAGGAATACAGTAGGTACAGCGCAAATCGCATTTATCGATTAAGGAAATGCGTAAGTACTCAATGCGCCGATTAAATCGATCTACCAACATGATTACGCCAATCCTTTAACTAGTGAATTCAATATAGTGTCAATTATAGCAGATACCCGACTAATATGATCGGGTATCTCCGTGGTGAATTTTAAGCCAATGCCATTATTTAGAGAGTAATTCTAATATCTCGCGATGATTCATTTTCTTGGCAATATCCAAGGCGCTGATGCCATCAAAGTTAACTGCGCGCGGATCTGCGCCAGCTTCAAGCAAGGCCTTCACCGCTTCAACATTGCGGGCACTGACTGACATCATTAAGGGATTGGAGCCGTCTGGTGCAGGTGAATTTGGCCATGCACCATGATCTAATAAATACTTGACGATTTTAGCATTACCCTTAATCGCTGCATAATGAATCGGTGACCAACCGAGGTTATTCAATTGAGCACCATGCTTTACCAACAGTTGTACCCGTGCTAAATCATCGGCCAAAGCAGGATACATGATGGCCGTTTCATAGTAGCTATTTTGCTTATTAATATCGACTTTAGGGTGAGTTGCCAAGGCCTCAAAGCTTTTTAAGGCACCCTCTCGATACGCATAGATTAAAGCAGTGTGGCCGTCACCATTTAATATATTAGGATCCTGACCTCGTTCGATGGCATCAAGGAGTTTACTAACGCGGTCGTTACGCACATCAACCCACCAGTCATTCGCAAGTGCTGGGCTTTGCACACATAACAACAGCATCAAGGCACTAATAAAAGCAAAAATTTGTTGTTTAACACCTAATCGCATAAAAATCATTCCTAATAAAAACGCGTTGTGACTACACCGTAGGGCGTTGCACTTTTTTAAATAAGTTGAAAAAGTTTTCCGTGGTTGCCTCTTTGACCTCTTGTACCGAAATTTGTTTCAATTCGGCAATTTTTTCGGCCACATAAATCACTAAGGAGGGATCATTACGCTTACCTCGATAAGGAACGGGCGCCAGATAGGGAGAGTCCGTCTCAATTAATAAACGATCAAGCGGAGTTTTAGTCGCCACCTCCTGAACCTGCTGCGCATTTTTGAAGGTGACAATACCTGACATAGAAATATAAAACCCTAAGGCCATTGCCTCTTGAGCCATTGCCCAATCCTCGGTAAAGCAATGCATCACACCACCGCAACGCTCAGCCCCCTCTTCTTTCAGGATACGTAGCGTATCTTCTTTGGCCTCACGGGTATGAATAATTAATGGCACATCGGCAGCAATGGCTGCACGGATATGGGTTCTAAAACGATCTCTTTGCCAATCCAAAGGCTCTTTGCCCCAATAATAATCTAAACCAGTCTCACCGACCGCCACAATTTTTGGGTGCTTCAAATACTCGGCAAAATCCGCCTCACTGAGCTCCGGCGTATCCTCATATTGTGGGTGCACACCGATACTGGCCCATAAATGATCGTGCTCCTCTGCCAGCTTTAAAACACCGGGGAAGTTTGGCACCGATACGGAGATACAAAGTGCTAAACCCACATCATTTTGTTTCATGGCAGCAAGCACTTGCGCCTGATCCTCAACTAACTCGGGAAAATCTAAATGACAATGTGAATCGATAAACATAATAAAATGAAAAAAATTAAGATGTTCGCGCCAAGCACAGGAGCATCACCCGTTGTAAACATGCTTGGATTAATAAACGCTTATTAAAACTATGCGCCGCAGTCGCCTGCTCTTGCCTCAAAAAATCAAATAAATCGGCTATTTTATGCGCATCCAAAGCAGCAGCTATTTGCTGTGTGGATTGCGCTAATGCGGGAAAATAGCGCGCCTCTAAACCGTGATGATATAGCTGTAAATCCACAAAAAAACGCTGCAAACTATCAAGCCATTGCTCAGCTGCAATTTTATCCAGCTTATCAACATAGGACTGCATATCCGGTATCTCACGTGCAGCCAGGCTCTGTACAAAATCGCCTAGCCAATAGCGCAAAGGCTCATAAGCCGATGCACTTTGCTGCTTTGCTTTAAGAGGTGCCCCACCCGCTGCCGCCAAGGCATTTTCAGGATCAGCCACACCCTCTGAGCCTAACCACGCAACACTGCTCTCATGGTCCGGGATCGCTAAATGCAAACGTTGACAGCGCGACACAATAGTTGGTAAAAGCTTTTTTATGCTGTTACTAACAATTAAAAAGCGGGTATCGCCGATGGGCTCTTCCAGAATTTTTAAAATCGCATTAGCCGACTCAGTATTTAATCGCTCAGCCGGATAAATAATTAATACCTTAGCACCACCACGATGGGTGCTAAGGGTGAAAAAATTCTTTTGCTCTAAGGCCCGAATTTGTTGCACCCGGATCTGATTGGAAAGACTTTTAGTCGCTTCACTACTACTCGCCTCCTCTTCGTTTGGTGCTAAACCCAGTGCCTCATACATACTTTCGGGCACCACTATCCGCAAGTCGGGGTGATGATTAAGCGCTAACCAACGACAAGATTGACAGGCACCGCAGGCCTGGTGTGAGACCTTAGGGCTCTCACACAGCATGGCAGCGGCTGCGGCATGTGCAAACTGAAACTTGCCAATACCCTCTTCGCCATGAATTAGCCAAGCATGAGTAAAACGCTCATTTTGCCCTAACCATTGCTCGGCAAGCGCTTCCTGCCAAGGTAAAAATTGCGGTGTTGAATAGCTCATATTATTTGATAGGCGGGTGTAACAGATGGGCTTGTAAGCGCTCAGTGAGGCTTTGCTGAAGTGTCTCAGCAACCTGCGCCATGGGCTGACTGCTATCTATCACAAGAAAGCGCTGCGTTTCGGCCGCTGCTCGAGCTAAATAGGCGTCTCGCACCCGTTTAAAAAACACTTCTTCCTCTTGCTCAAAACGATCCAATTGACGTTCTGCTGCAATACGCTCACGTGCAATCTCTAAAGGCAAATCAAACAACAAGGTCAAATCCGGCTGTAAATTAGGGTGCACTAACTCGACTAAGGATTGAATTTTTTTGGCCTCAATCTGCCGCCCACCCCCTTGATAAGCAAAGGTGGAGTCACTAAAGCGGTCGCAAACCACTGCCTTACCAGCCAATAGCGCGGGCTTAATTACCTGATTCAAATGCTCTTGGCGCGCGGCAAACATCAATAACAGCTCGGTTTCTAAACTCATGTCCTCGCTCAGCAACAAATGCCGTAAGGTTTCAGCTAAGGGGGTACCACCAGGTTCGCGAGTACGGATAATCTCATAACCAAAGGACTCGATCGTTGTGGCAATCAAATCCATATGACTGCTTTTACCGGCCCCGTCCACGCCTTCAATTGTTAAGAATAAACCCCTCACCTAATCCCCTTTGTTTAAGATAAAACGTTTAACATTTCGATTATGTTGCTGCAAATTTTCTGCAAACTCACTACTACCATCCCCACGCGACACAAAATAGTAAAAACTATGCTCAGCCGGCTGACTAGCCGCTGTCAATGCCGCTAAACCCGGATTGGCGATGGGTGTCGGTGGTAACCCAGCGCGGGTGTAGGTATTCCACGGCGTATCCGTCTGTAAATCTACCTTACGTATGCGCCCCTGATACTTATCACCCATCCCATAAATCACCGTTGGATCGGTTTGTAATAGCATATTGGCCTTCAAGCGATTAGTAAAAACACCGGCGATGGTATCCCTATCACTAGCCAAACCTGTTTCCTTTTCAATGATGGAGGCCATTATCAATAGTTCATAGGGATTTTTATAAGGACTGTCTGGATTACGACTATCCCAAGCCGCTTGCAAATGACTTTGAGACTGCACATACGCTCGACGTAAGATATCAAAATCCGTATCACCCGGTACAAACACATAAGTGTCGGGGTAAAAAATTCCCTCTAGCGAGTTATAGCTACTGCCCAATTTAGCTAACAATTCCTCGGGCTTAGTGGCATCCAAGGTCACTGTAATGTCTGGATTAGCCTGAATACGCTCAATAAACTGCTTGGTGGTATGCCCCTCAATCAATGCAATGCGACGTTGACTCATATCACCACTGGCAATGCGCTCCAACACATCCAAGGGCGTGTCACCGGACTTAATCTCATAAGCACCCGCTTTAATCATACGATCCTGTCCTGTGTAACGACCGTATAAAATCAATAATGGCGCATGCTTGAGAATACCCTCACGCTCAAGCAAGCTAACCACAGTACGTAAGCTATCACCGCGTTTAATATGAAAATCATAAACACTGTCATTCAGCGTAACTGGGGTTTTAGACCAGTGATAAGCATAGTATGCAGCGACTGAACTCAGAATCAGGCTCAGTACGACAACTGGTAATATGAGGTACTTTAAAATCTTTGACATACGACCCGTAGTAAAAATACTCCCTTATGAATGGATCAATTTTAACAGTTTCGATTGTTTGGTGTTTACTTTGGACTCAAGCAATCTTAAGCCTTTGTAAATAAGTCGAACAAGCGTTACTGAGTACGACGATCAAAGCCCAATCACTAAAAGCATGGCATACTGTAACAAAGCAATAATTTACGCTAAACATCGTGGAGCTATTTATGTCTGATTCTTCTTTACCAGTAGTTAAGTATGCGCTATTGGATGATTTTGCCCTAGTTAAGGCAAGTGGCGCCGATGCCGCTGAGTTTTTACAAAATCAACTAACCCAGGATATTAAGCAAGTTAGCACGGAACAAGCACGGCTTAGCGCCTGGTGTAATGCCAAGGGTCGTAGCCTAGCTAGCTTTATTTGCTGGCAAGATGCCGAGGCGGATGATAGTTATTATTTACTTCTAAAAAAAGATCTGTTGGACACGACCTTAAAGCGTTTAAAAATGTTTATTCTTCGCAATAAGGTAGTATTAGAAGAGGTGCCCAGCTCAATGCTGGCTTTATGGTCTAGCAATCATGAGCTGGAAATTGCGCCAGAAAAGCTTGCTCAGAAGGCGAATTTTGCCGTTTATCAGCATGATTTACAGCAATGGATTCGCTTCCCTTCAAAAGCCACTGAACAACGCTATCTGGTGATCTCACGCGGTCAGCAAAGCGCAGAAGTCACCACGCACCAATACCTACCTCAACAAAGTGATTTTGAATGGGCACCGGCTGCCGCAGCTTATTGGTCAGCCTTAGATATTATGAATGGCGTGGCTTGGGTGGAGCAGGCAAATTACGAAGCCTTTATTCCGCAGAGCATTAACTATGATGCAATAGGTGCCGTTAGCTTTAAAAAAGGGTGCTTCCCCGGTCAAGAGGTGGTAGCACGCAGTCACTATCGTGGCACGCTCAAGCGTCGCAGCTATATCGGCTTTAGTGGCAATAGCAGCGACGACATTCAGGTTGGCACAGATATCTATCAAGCTGATCAACCCGTGGGTCAAGTAGTCAACATCGCCAGATTGCCTGCCGCAGAAGGCACGTGGGTACTCTTTGAAACACGTTTAGAAGCGGTTGATGGCACGCAGACAGAACCTCTGCATCTGGGCGCTGCTGACGGCCCAGTGCTCAACGTACAGGCACCACCCTACTCGCTTGAAAAACCTGAAAACTAACGGTGTAACTACTTAGGGGATGCCTTTAAAGACATCCCCTAATCACTTAATCTAGTTTAAATGCTTCGGCAGCTCCAGCCGACCACGGAGCTTCAAAATACTCATAGACCTTATTGATATCGACTTCATCAATGGCTTGATAGCGCCATTGAGGCTTGCGATCCTTATCAATTAATAAGGCACGAACCCCCTCTTGGAACATACCGTCGGCAGAGCAATGTAAGGCCACAATATACTCTAACTCAAACACCTCCTTTAAGGACATGTGCTTGCTATAGTCCTGTAGCGTCAGTCCTAATGCCACAGCAAAAGCTGAACCACGTAACATCGTGGTCGCAGCACGTGAGAGCCATTCATTGTCATGCTCAACTAACTTAGCGATACCTTCATAAACCCGCTTATAGTCACGCACATCGCATATCTCATCAATCAAGGCTGCATGCTGTTGCAATGGTCCTTCAACACGTGGGGTAGTATAAGCAAATTGACTTAAGACATCATGAATTAAATCATCACGTTCAATACGGGTTCGACGCTTACATGGGTAGCTAGGCCAAACTTGGGCAGCAAGGGCCTTAACAAAAGTATCCCAAGCATCGCTGGTCATGGCATAATCGGCTAAGCCGCTAAATAAGGCATCATCGCTATTGACAATGGCACCGGTGGCCGCTAAAAAACGACCGCTATGACCGCTAAGCCGTGGTAATAACCAACTACCACCCACATCCGGGAATAGGCCAATCGTCACCTCAGGCATGGCTAAACGGGCATCATCACTGACAATACGATGACTGCCACCAGACAAAAGTCCAATACCACCACCCATTACAATGCCGCGACCCCACACAATCACAGGCTTTGGATAGCAATGTAGATAATAATCTAAGCGATACTCGGTGCTGAAAAAATCAACCGCATATTGATTAGCCAAGGGCTCACCGCTTTGGTTTTCAAGCATCCCCTGATACACGCTAGTAATATCACCACCCGCACAAAACGCCTTCTCACCAGCTGCAGCCAATATCACCGCCACGACTTGCTCATCTTGCTCCCACTGCTTTAATTGTGTATAAAGCATCTCTGCCATCTGCAGATCCAAGCTATTTAATACCTGAGGGCGATTCAAGGTAGCAACGGCGATTAATTTATCACCACTTTCAATTGTTGAAAACAACACCACATCACTCATACTTTCTCCTCCTAAGCTCATTATCTTTATGTTCGATATATTCGAAACGTCGGGAGCGGTCAGGCTTTAAATGCTTCTTTTTGAGAATACCGGCCTTTCTATGGGCGGCCCGACGCCGTCGCGACTCCATTGGATCAAAGTTTAATTCTCTATAGACTTCAACTCTGTCACCTGCTGCGACATTGTGACTCAACGATTTTACTAAGCCGAAGATGCCAACACCATGAAGCTGGCTCCTAAGCTCGGGAAACTCCCTATATATATTGCTTTGCTGTAAGGCATCAGCTATAGTCACAGGCGCTGTCAGCTGCAATTGCTGTTGCCAAATACGATCAGGGGTGGCTGCATACACGATCTCTATCGTGAACAGCGCTGAATCAGAATGCCTCACCATACTGCTGCTCTGCTCTTTTGGTAAAGGAATCAATAAAACTGTTAGCCACTTTATTAAAAATGGGTCCTAAAATAAACTCCAACGGTCGGCTATTAAAAGCGTAATTTAGAGTAAACTCCACTTTACAGGCATCCTCGGCCAAGGGGGTAAAGATCCAATCCCCAGTCAGTGATGAAAAAGGCCCATCCACTAAATCTAGATGAATTTGATGCGGATAGTCGTGGGTATTACGTGTCGTAAAGGTATGCTTAATCTTTGACAGTGCGATGGTCACTGAGCCGACGAGTCCGCCATCGAAGCGCTCCTTAATCTCTGAGCCGCCACACCAAGGCATAAACTCCTCGTACTTATCGACATCAGCCACTAAATTAAACATCTGCTCGGCACTATAAGGGACTAAGACACTGCGTTTGACGGTATGCATAGAAATAAAATCGATAAATAGAATGATTGATGGCAAAAAGCTACTCTTCTGATTAGAATAGATAATTGACAAAAATTTTACAGGTGGGCTATATTTTAACGCCCTATAGCAAATAAAACACAGAATTAAATAGAATGACCAGGATTGCTGATAATAGAAAAGCACGACACGATTACTTTATCGAGGAAGAGTTTGAAGCCGGCATGGTGCTTGAGGGCTGGGAGGTTAAAGCCATCCGTGCTGGACGCACGCAAATCGGTGAAAGCCACATTGTGATTCGTAATGGCGAGTTATTTGTACTCAATATGCTGATTAGCCCACTTGGTACCGCCTCCACCCATATCCGACCAGACGCTAGTCGCACCCGCAAACTGCTGATGCACAAGCACGAGATTAATAAATTAATTGGTCGCGTAGAGCAACGTGGCTTTACCTTGGTGCCCTTAAACCTTTATTACAAAAACGGCCTCATAAAAATGACCGTGGGCCTAGCCAAGGGTAAAAAGCAACATGACAAACGCGCCACCATTAAAGAACGTGATTGGGAGCGAGAAAAGGCCCGGATTATGAAAAATGATACGCGCTAAACAATCAGGCTGCTATTCATCTAGAATAACAGCCTTTAATTTTTACTGCTTGTCGTTATTTTTTACCACCGTCATGGCACTCGCAACCAAGCTACTGATATCCGATAAATTCGACGGGATAATCAGACTATTACCCTTTTGTGCTAATTGGGAGAAAGCAGAAATATAGTTTTCTGCTACCTGTAAGTTAACCGCAGCCATACCGCCAGGTTCCTGAATGGCTTGGGCGACTTTTTTAATCGCTTCGGCCGTTGCATCAGCTACCGTTACGACGGCTTCGGCCTCACCCTGCGCCTGATTAATCTGCATCTGACGATCACCCTCAGAACGTGCAATCGCAGCCGCTCTTTCACCCTCAGCAATATTAATCTGCTCTTGGCGGCGCCCTTCTGAGGCCGCAATCAAGGCACGCTTTTCACGCTCAGCGGTAATTTGTGCCTGCATCGCATGCAGAATCTCTTTAGGTGGCGTTAAATCCTTAATTTCATAGCGTAATACCTTCACGCCCCAGTTGGTGGCTGCCTCATCTAATGAAGAAACCACTTTGCTGTTAATCAATTCACGCTCTTCAAAGGTGCGGTCTAACTCCATCTTACCGATAACCGAACGTAAGGTCGTTTGAGAAAGCTGGGTAATCGCTAAAATATAATTAGAAGAACCGTAGGATGCCAACATAGCATCAGTCACTTGGAAGTACAGCACCCCATCCACCTGCAATTGCGTATTATCCCGCGTGATACATACCTGACTGGGGACATCAAGGGGAATTTCTTTAAGTGAATGCTTATAAGCCACCTTTTCAATAAAGGGAATCACTAAACGTGGTCCTGGGCTTAAAGTACGGTCATAGCGCCCCAAGCGCTCCACCACCCAAGCATGCTGTTGAGGCACAATGGCAACAGACTTAACGAGAAAAATAACGACTAATACCAGTAGGATTAGCCAAAAACTTAGTAAATCAGCCACAACTAGATCTCTCCAAAAGGTTCTACAATTAAAACAATGCCTCGCACAGCTACGATACGATGCTTGCCGGGGCTAAGCGCTGTATAGTGCTCCGCCGGTTTAACCTGCCATGTGGCGCCCCTGAAGCTAACTTGTGCTTGACGACGCTCAGCTTGCCATGCTTCTACAAAAACAGAACGACCTATATCCAGATTTAGATTAGCATCTGACTCACTGGCTAAGGGATTACGCAGATGAAACTTGCCCATGCGCTTCATAATGAAAATCCCCAATACCGGCACAATGGCTAACACGGCTAATTGCACAATAAAATCCAATGCTAACCACGTCGCAATACCGGCAGCAAAAGCACCTAAACCGATTAGCAATAATACAAAGGTGCCGCTAAGCAACTCTAATATCACCGCCACCACAGCAATCGCAAACCAAATCCACATAGAAGCGCCTTAACAAAAACTAATTAACGGCTAATAACTCGACTTCAAACACTAAGGTCGCATTAGGCGGAATCACACCACCAGCACCGTAGGCACCATAGCCTAAGCTGGCAGGAATCGTCAGCTTACGCACACCACCGACCTTCATTCCCTGTACACCACGGTCCCAACCCTTAATCACATGACCTGCGCCTAAAGGAAAACTAAAAGGCTGATTGCGATCCTTGCTGGAGTCAAACTTTTGACCACCGTCCAATAACCAACCAGTGTAATGTACTGTCACCTCTTGACCCGCTTTAGCCTCTTCGCCATTACCTACGGTCAAATCCTCAATCATTAATTCAGACATCAATATCTCCTATCAATTTTCATCATAGCAAAGGTAGTTTACCTGAAGATGAATTATCACATAAAAAAATCCCACTAAACCAGCAAGGATTAGTGGGAATATAAAAGCATCGGGCTTTAAACTAAAGAATAGAATTAGCCTTGCTGCTCAGCAAGTTTTTGCCATGTATCAACCACCGTATCTGGGTTAAGTGACATGGAAACAATTCCCTCTTTTTGGAGCCATAAGGCTAAGTCTGGGTGATCACTCGGGCCTTGACCACAAATACCGACATATTTACCGGCTTTGATACACGCTTGAATTGCACGAGACAGCATAAACTGCACCGCCTCATCACGCTCATCAAAGTCAGCCATCAGGATCTCCATACCGGAGTCACGATCCAAGCCCAAAGTTAATTGGGTCATATCGTTCGAACCGATGGAGAAGCCATCAAAGTGCTCTAAGAACTGCTCAGCTAAAATGGCATTTGACGGCACCTCACACATCATAATCACGCGCAAGCCGTTTTCACCACGTTTTAAGCCATTGGCTGCTAATAAGTCAATCACACGCTCTGCCTGACTCACAGTACGCACAAATGGGATCATTAATTCAACATTATCCAAGCCCATTTCATCACGTACTTTTTTCAGTGCTTCGCACTCCATGCGGAAACACTCAGCAAAGTCATCGGCTAAGTAACGTGATGCACCACGGAAGCCTAACATCGGGTTTTCTTCCTCAGGCTCGTAGCGTGAACCACCAACTAATTTGCGGTACTCATTAGACTTAAAGTCTGACATACGTACAATCACTGTCTTCGGATAGAAGGCGGCGGCAATGGTGGCCACGCCCTCGGCTAATTTCTCAACGAAGAAAGCGCGTGGGCTAGCATAACCACGTGCTGCTGACTCTACTGCTTGCTTTAATTCAGGATCAACATTGGGGTAGTCTAATACCGCTTTAGGGTGGACATTAATATTGTTATTAATAATAAACTCTAAGCGCGCTAGACCCACACCTTTGTTAGGGATACGGGAGAAGTCAAAGGCTAACTGCGGGTTACCGACGTTCATCATCACCTTGATGGGGATCTCAGGCATTTCACCACGCTTGATTTCCTCAATTTCAGTTTCTAATAAACCGTCATAAATACGACCCTCATCACCCTCGGCACAAGAAACCGTCACTTCCTGACCGTTTTTAAGTAGCTCAGTTGCTTCACCGCAACCTACAACCGCAGGAATACCTAATTCACGCGCAATAATCGCAGCGTGACATGTACGACCACCGCGATTAGTCACAATAGCGGAAGCCACTTTCATCACTGGTTCCCAGTTTGGATCGGTCATATCGGTTACTAAAATATCACCGGCTTGTACCTGATCCATCTCAGACACATCATGAATAATGCGAACCTTACCAGCACCGATTTTTTGGCCAATGGCACGACCAGTCAAAATCACATCACCTGTGGTTTTAAGCTTAAAGCGCTGCTGTACATCCTGCTTTGATTGTTGAGATTTAACAGTCTCAGGACGGGCTTGTAAGATGTAAATCTTACCGTCGATACCGTCACGACCCCACTCAATATCCATTGGACGCTGGTAGTGCTTTTCAATAATAACTGCGTACTTAGCTAATTCAATCACTTCTTCATCTGTAATAGAGAAGCGATTGCGCTCTGAGGTAGGAACATCGACGGTTCGTACAGCGTTTTCACCTGGTGCACGATGCTCTTTAAACTCCATCTTAATCAATTTAGAACCAATGTGACGGCTCACAATCGGATACTTACCGGCCTCTAAAGTCGGTTTGTAAACGTAGAATTCGTCAGGGTTAACCGCACCCTGCACCACCGTTTCACCCAGACCGTAGGATGAGGTTACAAACACCACATCCTCAAAGCCTGACTCGGTATCCAGGGTAAACATCACGCCCGAGCTACCGCTATCAGAGCGCACCATGCGCTGAACCCCTGCCGATAAAGCCACGTCATCATGACGATAGCCCTTGTGTACACGGTAAGAAATCGCACGATCGTTATAAAGAGAGGCAAATACGTGGTGAATTTTATCAAGCACGTCATCAATGCCGGCAACGTTAAGGAAGGTCTCCTGCTGACCAGCAAATGAAGCATCTGGTAAGTCCTCGGCTGTGGCTGAAGAACGCACTGCAAAAGTACCCTTGCCATCAGCATCCAACTCAGCATAAGCCTCGCGAATTTGCTGCTCAAGCTCCGCATGGAACGGTGTCTCGATAATCCACTGACGGATTTCTTGACCAGCTTCGGCAAGCTCGCGCACATCATCTGGATTTAAACGAGCAAGGCGCTCGCTGATACGCTTATCAAGATCGGACTGCTTTAAGTAGTCACGAAACGCTTGGGCGGTGGTAGCAAAACCACCTGGCACACGTACGCCCGCTGAAGCCAACTGGCTAATCATCTCACCGAGTGATGCGTTTTTACCGCCGACCACATCGACGTCACACATGCGACACTGCTCAAAAGGAAGAACGTAAGTCATAAAACATACCTCAAAGATAAAAAAGCTTATTTGTTCAAAAAAACACGTTTTGCTGAACAAATAGGCCTTTTGGTGTAACAATACTACTTGAGATAAAGTGTAAACATCATCAATCCGTCATCTAATTAGGCTATCATTGTAGCCCATTCTTCACTCCAGGGAAAAGGTTTTATCTATGCAATTACAAAAGCGCACTGTTTTCATCGTTTCTGATGGCACTGGCATCACTGCTGAGACTTTCGGACATTCAGTGTTGTCGCAGTTTACTCATAAATTTACCTTTCAACAAGAGCGTGAGCCTTTTGTGAATACGGTTGAACGCGCCCAAGAAATTGCGACACGAATTAATAGCACGGCTGAGCTGGATAAGCTACCGCCCATTGTTTTTAGCACCATTGTAGATGAGGACATTAACACTCACCTGCGCCATAGCAATTGCATCTATATGGATATTTTTGGGGCCTGTGTGCGCCAGCTAGAAGAGAGTCTACAGACCAAATCTAACCCGGCGATCGGTCGTTCGCATGTGAGTGCCAGTTCCGACGAATATCGTCGTCGCATTGAAGCGATCAACTTCACGCTGGCCCATGATGACGGTCAGTTTGTGCATGATTTAGAGCATGCGGACGTGATTTTTGTTGGTGTTTCACGTTGTGGTAAAACCCCAACAAGTTTATACCTGGCTATGCAGTATTCAATTAAGGCGGCAAATTTTCCTTTAATTCCCGAGGATTTTGACCGCGGCACCTTACCAGATACCTTATTACCGCACCGTCATAAGCTCTTTGGCTTATCGATTAATCCTGAGCGTTTGTACGAGGTACGACAAGAGCGTCGTCCTGGTAGCGCCTATGCCGAACTCGATCAATGTAAATATGAGGTGGCTGAAGCGGAGCGGATGATGCGTCGTGAAAATATCGCATGGCTATCAACCACCACCAAATCCATTGAAGAAATCTCAACCACGGTCTTAAAAATTCTTAATCTTGACCGTAAAAGCTACTAGCTAATTGGGCTAAACGCTGTCTACGTTGCTCAAATAAAATAATGCCACAAGCCACTGCCACGTTTAAGGATTCGACCGCCTCAGCTTGAGGAATAAAAACTTCCGCCGTGGCTTGTGCTAATAACTCTCGACTCACGCCCTGCCCTTCATTACCCAAGAGCCAAGCACATTCCCTAGCCAAATCCAGCGCATACAAGGACCTGGCTGCATCACTTAAGGCAGTGGCATAAATTGGTAGCTTGAGCTTATTTACTAAGACCGTTAAATCTACCTCAGTAAAAATAGTGATCGCAAAATGTGCACCCTGAGCACTACGTAACACTTTCGGCGACCATGCTTTGACCGTGCCACTGGAGAGTACTAACTGCTTAATACCGGCTGCCGCCACGGTACGGATGATCGTGCCCAAATTCCCCGGATCCTGCACCCTATCAACTAGAACCATGGTTTTGTCCACTAAAAGCTCATCCAAGGGGCGTTGCGCTGGCTCAATTAAAAAGATCACCCCTTGCGGACTCGGCACATCACATAATTGCTTAAATAACTGATCCGCTAATATCGTAGGGCTAGTATTTAAGCACTGATAGAGCTGCATTAGTTCACTATTCGCCTCATTAGCCGCCTTACTTAAGGCAGAGGCTTGAAAAATGGCTGCTTTTAGCTGCCAACCATCCGCCTTAGCTAAAAAATCCTGACACAAATGAATCCCTTCCAACAAGCACAGTGCTTTTTCTTTATTCTGTGAGATTTTAACTAAGCGCTTAAAAAAGGCATTGTTTTTTGAATCGATTAGCTTAGCGTCAGAAAACATAATACAACTCCTAGGACGAGGAATGCTAAAGGCACTATGATTGTGGCTGCTGCAAAAAACGCTTAATAGGGGCAAAGCTTTGTCGGTGAATAGGACATGGTCCCAATGCTTCAAGCCGACTTAAATGTAGTTTGGTAGCATAGCCTTTGTGCTGAGCAAAACCATAATCGGGATATTGTGCATCCAAGGCATAAAGCTCTGCGTCCCTTGCGGTTTTAGCAAGGATGGAGGCAGCAGCAATAGCCGGTACTGAATCATCCCCTTTCACAATGGCTTCAACGTGCTGAGTGCTTAACAGATTATCTGGCAGCGTTGCACGCATGGCTTTAGGAATTTGATTACCGTCAATTAATACATAATGATGGGCTTGCTTGATTCCCTGCCAAGCACGCGTCATCGCCAACATTGTGGCTTCTAAAATATTCAAGCGATCAATTTCTTCAACGCTAGCCGAAGCGATACTCCAGGCTAGCGCTTGCGCTTTAATTATTGTTGCTAAATAATCACGCTTTTTTTCAGAGAGCTTTTTGGAATCCATTAAGCCCTCGATTGCTTTATTCGGATCTAAGATCACTGCGGCGGCAAACACCGAACCAGCTAAAGGTCCTCTGCCCGCTTCGTCAATACCAACGATTAGCACGCCTGCATCGAGCTTCATCGGATTGAAAGTTTTAATACTAGACATAATCACTATCGGGCAGTGGCAACTTGCCAAATCCTTTCTGCGGCCAAACGAGGAGTATCAATGGCTAGGGTGTTATAAAGCGCTTCAAATTTTGCCTTGGTGGCTGCGATATATGCTTTATCTTCGAGCGCACGCACACAAGAAGCCATTAGCTGTTCGGGCGTCACTGCCTCCTGTAAGTGCTCCGGCACTGCAAACTCACGCAATAAAATATTAGGTAAACCTATCCATGGCAATAAGGGTGCCGACTGCCCCGATTTCCATGCCATAACCTTAACCATCAAAGGTGAAAGTATATAGGCAATAACCATCGGCTTTTTATATAGAGCCATTTCTAAGGATGCCGTGCCACTGGCTAATAGTGCAGCGTCACAGGCCTCCATCACATCACGCGAAACCGGTTGCTGAGCCTGCTTTTGTTCAAAAAGATGTAGATTTGGCAGGGTAATCCCCTTACTTAGCTCAATAAATTGCTGCTTACGCGCCTCATTCACTAGAGGTACGGCAAATTGCAGCTCGGGGTATTTTTGATGTAATTTTTGTGCGGTTTGTAAAAAAACCTGGCTCAACGCCTTTAATTCAGATTGTCGACTACCAGGTAAAATAGCCAACAATGGCTTATCTGGATCTAATCCTAAACGAATACGTGCCGCACGAGCATCTGGCGTCTTAGGGATTTGCTGGGCTAAGGGATGACCCACAAAAGTAACCGGCACCCCCTCTTTTTCATAAATATCGACTTCAAAGGGGAACAGCACCAACATATGATCAACGGCTCGCTTAATCTGTTCGATGCGTTGATAGCGCCATGCCCAGATCGAGGGACTAACAAATTGCACCGTCGGAATGCCGGATTTTTTAAGCTGCTCTTCTAGCCGTAAATTAAAGTCCGGTGCATCCACCCCCACAAAAACATCAGGCGCATGCGCCAAGGTCTTTTTCTTAAAGCCTTGATAAATTGATATTAGACGTGGTAACTGCTTGATGGCATCAATATAGCCGAATACCGATAAGGCATCCATTGGGTAATCCAAGGCCAAACCAGCTTCTTGCATATGCGGACCACCAATCCCACGAAATCTCAGTCCTTGCTCATGAGCTTTAAGACCTTCAATCACACGAGCCGCAAGCAAGTCCCCAGAGGGCTCACCTGCGACCATGGTAATCCTGTGTGTCATAATGCTTGATTAGCGACCGATGCCGCGAGCAGATGATTTTTCAAAAAAATCAATAAAGGGCTCCAATACCTTGGCCACATCCTCCGCACTGCTTTGTTGAAGCTTACGTATCTCCACCAAGGCATCCTCGATTTTCAGGCTGCGCAGATAAATATACTTATATGCTTCACGAATGGCTTGAATTTGTGTCGCCGTAAAGCCACGACGTCTTAAACCCTCAGAGTTAACACCAGCCGGTTTATAAGGTTGACCCGCACCCAAGACATAAGGTGGAATATCCTGACGAATAGCACTCATACCACCCGTCATACTATGAGCACCGATATGAGTAAACTGATGGGCAGCCGCTAATCCACCAATAATCGCCCAATCACCAATATGAATATGACCTGCCAATTGGATGCCATTGGACATGATGATCTCATTGCCTAACTGACAATCATGCGCAATATGTACATACGCCATAATCCAGTTATTATTACCAATCACGGTCACCCCGACATCCTGCACCGTACCGGTATTAATGGTAACGAATTCGCGGAACATATTACCATCGCCGATTTGCAGCGCTGTTTGCTCACCACCATACTTTTTGTCTTGGGGCACACCACCAATGGAGCAAAAACGATAAAAGTGATTGTTTTTACCGATGGTCGTTTTACCATCAATCACACAATGCTCACCAACCACCGTGTTTTCACCGATGGTGACATCTGCACCAATAATGGAGTAAGCGCCAACTTTTACACTTTCATGTAGCTTTGCGCCCTCATGAATGATTGCGGTAGGATGAATATTAGCCATAAAAACCTGTCTGAAAATCTCTATAAAAAGGTGTGCTTAACGCAAGACGAACTAATCTAATTTGCGAATCGCACACATAATTTTTGCTGAGGCCACCACATTGCCATCAACCCGAGCTTCGGCCGTGTACTTACAGAGTGCCTTACTAATACGATCAGCATTTACATGCAGCATTAGTTGATCGCCCGGCACGACCGGTGTACGGAAACGCGCATTATCCACACCCACGAGGTAGTAGGCGGTTTTTTCAGGATCCAAGGGCTTACCGTCTTCAGAGATAAAAGTAAATAAAGCGGCTGCCTGAGCCAATGCCTCCACAATTAAGACACCGGGCATCACTGGCATATGAGGAAAATGGCCTTGGAAAAACGGTTCATTAATGGTGACATTTTTAATGGCAACAATACTCTCACCCGGTACAATATCCAACACACGATCAACTAATAAAAACGGATATCTGTGTGGCAAACGGCTCATAATACCGGCGATATCTAATTGCAATTCTTGACTCATTTTTCTTTCCCAAACGATTTATTATTTTTAATAACTTGAATTTATTACGCTACATGACGCTGTATTAGAGCTTTTTTTCCAATTCTTGTACGCGTCGGCGCAGCTTATATAAATTTTTAATCACTGCTGCATTTTTTTGCCACTCGCTATGCTCTTCAATAGGATAAGCGGAGGTGTAGCGACCTGGTTTATTAATGCTGGACATCACGCCAGTAGCACCTGAAATATGGACATCATCAGCTAGCTCTAAATGCCCTGCCAGCATGGCTGCACCAGCTAAGGTACAACGCTTACCGATAATACTTGAACCCGCAACACCTACGCAGGCGGCCATGGCGGTATGATCACCGATCACGCAATTATGACCAATCATAATTTGGTTATCAAGCTTGACGCCATTACCGATAATGGTGTCGCCTAGGGCACCGCGATCAATGGAGGTACATACACCGATTTCTACATCATTACCCACGATCACATTACCAAATTGGGCAATACGGCACCAAGCGCCCTTTTCTACCGTATTATCAGGGGCAAAGCCAAAGCCATCGGCACCTAAGGTTGCATGACTGTGTAATAGACAACGATCGCCAATTTGCGTACCACGGTATAAAGTCACATGGGGATGTAAACGCGTATCTTTGCCAATGGAGGAGTTTTTGCCAATCACGCAATGCGCTCCAATCACGGAGCCACTGCCAATTTTCACACCTTCTTCAATCACCACATAGGGACCAATCGCCACACCCTCAGCAATTTCTGCTGTCGCATCAATGACTGCGGTAGGATGAATTACTTTAGGTACTAAATCAATGCGACTATCATCAAAGTATTGAGAAATTCGCGCATAGAGTAGATAGGGATCCTCACACACCACCACCACAAAAGGCACCGTAGCAGGCAGCTTATCAACGCCCTGTTGTGGCAGAATCACTGCACCCGCCTTAGTCTCTAGCAGTAGATTAAACATTCGCGGATTAGATAAAAAACTAATCTGCTCACTGCCCGCATGCGACAAAGAACCCAAGCCTCGAATCGTCGGCATCGCTTGCGTGCTAGTGTTTAAAATTGAATAGGCTAGCCCCTCGGTATTAACCTGTGCTAATAATTTATCTAAAGGAAGACTAAGGCTGTGTGACATAAGAAAAGAAACAACTATTTATTATCTAAGACGTTAATCACTTTATCAGTGATATCAATACGCTCACTAACAGTCACCGCATCTTGTAGAATTAAATCATAAGATTCAGAGGCGGCCAGTTCGTGAATGGCGACGTTTGCTTTTTCAACGATGGTTGAAAAGGCATCATTACGACGACGATTGAAATCCTCTTGGAATTCACGACGTTTACGCTGTAAATCCGTATCTAAGTCGGTTAACTCACGCTGTGCCTTGGAACGATCCGCATCAGACATCACCGGTGCATTTTTTTCAAAGTCCTCGTATTTTTTGCGTAGATTATCCGCTAACTTCTGCAACTCCTCGTCACGCTTACCAAACTCCTCCTCAATTTGAGTTTGAGCTTCTTTGGCAGGCTTAGAGTCACGCAGAATCTTTTCAGTGTTAACAAAACCGATTTTAATACCATCGGCGGTCACGGGCGCCTGCGCTTCTTGTGCCGATACGGCAGATGCAAAAGCCATGGAAGAAACAACGGTTGCAGACACTAAAAAAGATTGCAGCTTAGGCAAAATAAAGCCTTGGTTTGACGTAGTATTCATCTAATAAACACCTCTGATTGAAAAAATTTTAAAGGCGATGAGTCTTTATAAAAATAACATGATAAACGCTATAAAAAATCATCGCTAATTGTTTTTAAACAGTTTGTAACGACTCGCTGCTTAGAAAGATGTACCAATTTGGAACTGGAACTGTTGTTTCTCATCACCTGGTTTAGATTTAATCGGTTTAGCGTAAGAGAGCTCCAAAGGGCCTAAAGGTGACTGCCATGATAAACCCACGCCTGCGGAGTAGCGCCAACCGCATGGATCCTCTACCACCCCGCCATAGCGTGAGCTACCAGTATAGCAAGTGGTGGAGCCGGTTGTGGTGACCTTACCCGCATCGGCAAACACAAACCAACGCAAGGTACGATCCTGATTGGTGCCAGGGAACGGTAGGTATAGCTGTACATTCGCTAACACACGACTAGAACCACCTAGATAGTCACCAGACACCGGGTCACGCGAACCGAGTGAAGCTCCCTCATAACCTCGCACTGAACCGATACCACCAGCGTACATATTCTTAATGACCGGGAAGGGTTTATTTTTATTAAATGAACGACCATAATCCACAGCCGCATTAAAGGCAAGGGTAAAGCTCTTACCCAAAGGCATATAGTACTGTCCGGAAGCACTGGTGATCCAATAGTTTAAATCACCCACACCAACCACCGCATCTAAACTTGTACGATAACCACGCGTTGGCGCTAATGCGCTATCACGCGTATCTTTGGTCCAACCGGCATTGAATAAGAACACATTACTCTTTTCACCGTAGTGCTTAACGAACTCACGATACGCCTCAGGAATGACAATGTCCTTAATTGTACGATCAGGTAGTGTAATGCGGTTTTGCTCAAAGGTAGCACCTAAGAAGATGCGATCATTTTCCGAAATCGGCACACCAAAATTCATACCAAAGCCGTAAGTACGAATTCTATAGGTACGCTCGTCCTGATCGTATACATAGTCGCTATAAGGACGATTTTCACGGAAATAAAGTGAGGTGGTACGACTAATGCCGCTGCGAGTGAAATAAGGATCGGTGTGGCTTAAGATAGCAGCACGATTATAGCGACCAGTATTTATCTGTAAACTTAAGTCGGTACCAGAGCCGAAAATATTATCCTGACTCACCCCTGCCATAAATGATAGCTTATCCGTCGAGCCATAGCCCACACCAAGGTTAATTAAACCAGTAGGCTTTTCTTTGACGTCCACATTGATATCAACCTGATCGTCAGTGCCAGCCACCGGCACTTGGGTAATATCAACGGTATTAAAATAACCTAAGCGATCAATGCGATCGCGCGAGGTACTTAGGCGTGCCTCATCATACCAAGCCGACTCCTGCTGGCGCATCTCACGACGAATCACCTGGTCACGTGTGCGCACGTTACCACCGATATTAATACGACGTACATAGATACGCTTGCCCGGACTAACAAAATACGTCACATCCACCTGTTGAGTCTCTGGATCGGTAATCGGATGCACATTCACATCAGCTAAGGCATAACCTAACTCACCTAAACGTAATTGAATCCGGCGCACCGTCTCTTGAGCACGGCTATTATCAAAGACCTGGCCCTCACGTTGCACAATCAATTGACGCAGCTCTTCATTTAAACCCAATAGATCACCAGCTAACTGCTGCTTACGAATGGTGTAAGGCTTACCCTCATCGACTGTAAAGTTAAGTGAGATATCCTTGCGGTCGGTTGAAAGACTTACCTGGGGTTGGCTAATATGAAAATCTAAATAACCGCGATTCAAATAAAAATCACGGATATTTTGCGTATCACGCTCCAATCCCTCACGCGTAAAGCGATGGCTACCAGTAAACCAGGTCATATACCCCGGTGTGGTTTGTACCATTTCTTTACGTAACGTGGAGGAACTGAAGGTATCGTTACCAACAAAGTTAATATCGCGAATACGGGCTCGACTACCCTCTTGCACCTGAAAACTAATGCCCACACGATTACCAGGTAAAGGGGTTAAAATATGATCAATTGAGGCACCATAATGCCCCTTAAGAATATACTGTGAGCGGATCTCATCCTTGGCGCGATCGAGTAAGGCTGGATCTAACGGTCTACCCTCACCAAAGCCTACCTCTAGTAAGCTACTATTTAGCTGCTTATCATTAAAAGCATTCATCCCCTCATAAATCACTGAGGTAATGATTGGACGCTCGACGACTTGAATATTAACAATACGATTATGCGTCGTGATATTTACATCATCAAATAAACCTGTGGCATAAAGACGTTGTACCGTATCTGTAGCCTGCGCTTCTGTAAAGGTACCGCCCACACCGACCGGCAAATAACTAAAGACCATCCCCGGCTCAGCACTTTGTAAACCAGTCACGCGAATATCCTGCACCACAAAAGGTGAAAAAGCCATACCCTTGAGTGGCAATAGCACTGCGAAGGAGAGTGCTGATAATTTCAATGCTAAGGATTTTTGGTTATGGGTAAAGTTAGGGCGTAAACGCATCAACAATCCTTTATCTCTAAAAAAACTGCCTAAGAATAAAAAGCGATAACGGCATCATAGAAAGCCGATTTACAAGTTTATGACAAATTAGCCAATCTTGTTAGCAAAGTCAAATAAAGTGTAAAACTACTCAATTATGCCACTTGATTAACGTGGATTTATCATTTTTTTACAAAAGTCTGAAAATATCGCTGCTAAAGGCCAATACCATCAATACTAAAAGAAGTAAATAGCCTAGTTGATGGATATGCTGCAGCACGACCTCAGGCAAGGGTCTACCACGTAAGCCCTCAATCACACAAATGACCATCTGGCCTCCATCTAAGGCCGGCACAGGGAGTAGATTAAGTACCCCAATGCTCAAACTAATCAAAGCAATAAATGAAATAAAAGGCCAAACCCCTGCTTGCGCTACCTTACCCGAATAATCGGCAATGGTAATCGGGCCACTTAGATTGCGCCAAGAAATATCACCTGTAACGATCTTGATGACGGCATTAACAGACATCGCAGCTAAATCATAAGTTTTACTGATAGCACGACTAACACTATCCACCAGCCCATAACGCACCGTAATCGTCGGCAAGTCAGCCGCTAGGCGCACACCAGCTCGCCCAACGCTTTGTCCCTCGCTAGTGACCCGTTCTGGAGTAATAGCGAGCTGTAGCAAAGCTCCATCTCGTTCCACAGATAAACACAGAGACTGTTCAGGATGCGCTTTAAACGCTTGCATCAAAGCAGCCAGACCGAAGCTGTCATCTGCTGGTGCTTCAGGCGTATCACCGCTACTAACGGCAGGTACAGGCTCACAAAAACCGCTGATAATATCGCCCTCACGCAAGCCTGCTTGAGCAGCCGCACTATCTGCAATCACCTCCATCACCTTAACCCGTGTGGTATCCAGTATCAGACCGCTTTCACGCATTAAATCTCGATTTTCCAGGGTGCCATCCACTGAGTTAAAGCGAAGCAACAGATTCTCTCTAGGATAGGAAGCTAAGCGCTGTGTTAAATCGCTCATATGATCCGCTAAGGAGTGGCGATCCACTTGCCGAATCACGCTCAACTGCGTCTCGCCGCCAAAATGCATGGGTTCCAATAATGCTTCACTCACCTGAGTCCAACTGTAGCCCGGTTTACCATTCACCGCCACAATTAAGTCATGCCGGCGCAAACCGGCCTCTGCTGCTAGCGACGCCGCAGGCGGTTCAGCTAAGATGGCCACCACCTGTTGTTCACCCTTAAGATTCAGTCCGGTATAAATTAGAATAGCCAAAATAAAGCTAAATAAGGGACCAGCCGCATAGACCACAAAGCGATGCCACGGTGAGACTGCCTCAATCGGTTTAGCAGGCAAGCCCTCAGGCCTATCCATTAAGGCGCCATATTGCTCCGAGGCAACCGATAAGGGCTTCACATAACCACCCAGGGGTAAGGCACTCAGCACCCATTCGCAGCCCCGATGATCGGTTTTTTTATAAATCACCTGACCAAAACCAAGTGAAAAACGCTCTACATGAATACCAAAAAGACGACACGCCAAATAATGTCCCCATTCATGAAAAACGACGACAATACTGATGGTGATTAAAAAACTAATAACAGTGCTTAGCATGAAAAAAGTTAAGTAAGCTAATTAAAATAATACATCCTTGCGCTATCAGCGCTTAAACGCATTCGCTGCGCTAGCACGCCTTTAGGCGCTAAATTGCATTAAATGTGCGGTGGCCTGACGACGCACCTCATGGTCTAGGGCATGCACGGCTTCAATCGAATCGACCGTATAAGACCAGTTTTGTTCCAACATCAGCGCAATCAAACGCGCTATATCAGTAAAGCGAATACGCCGATCTAAAAAGGCGGCAACGGCGATTTCATTCGCCGCATTTAATACAATAGTACTTTGCTGCCCCGCATTCATGGCTTGATAGGCCAAATCCAAACAGGGATAACGAGCCAAATCCGGCAGTCTGAAATTCAACTGACACAAATCACTTAACTCAAAGTCCGGCGCCTGATTAGTAAGCCGCTCTGGGTAAGCTAAGGCATAGGAAATCGGGATACGCATATCCGAGTGACCTAATTGAGCTAGAATCGAGCCATCCACATAATGCACCATGGAGTGGACAATGCTTTCTGGGTGTACCACCACCTTAATTTTTTCTAAGGGCATGTCAAATAGCCACTTCGCCTCAATCACTTCCAGTCCCTTATTAAGCATGGTCGCCGAGTCGACGGAAATCTTACGACCCATGGACCAATTAGGATGCTTACAGGCTTGCGCTGGCGTTACCCTATCCAGTAAGCTAAGATCTGTATCTCTGAAGGGGCCACCCGAAGCGGTTAGAATGATCTCCTTAATCTGTGAGGCTTGAATGGGCCGTGTCATGCATTGGAAAATCGCATTATGCTCACTATCGATAGGCAGTAATTGCGCCCCACTCTGCTTTACCGCTTCCATAAACAGCTGACCCGAAGCAACCAAAGCCTCCTTATTGGCCAACAAAATACGCTTACCCGCTTGGGCAGCAGCAAAAGCAGAGGCTAGGCCAGCACTACCAACAATAGCGCAAACAACGGTATCAACCGCCGTATCAGTGGCTGTATCAACTAAGGCCTCAGCACCAAGACGGATTTCAGGTAGCGGCTGATTACTAGGCCATGACGCAATGAATTGTTGCCGCGCTGCCGCATGCGGTAGGACTAAGACCTTGGGTTGATGCTTAATACTGAGGGCAACTAGCTTCTCAACTTGGCTAAAGGCACTCATGGCGTATACTTCAAAAGCCTCAGGGTGGCTTGCAATCACATCTAAGGTGCTTTCACCGATTGAGCCAGTCGCGCCAAGTATGCAAATCCGTTGAGCTTGTGCCATCTAGATCACCCCTGATATCCTAAACTTGAAATAAATAGATTAATAAAAAGGTTAATGGTGTGACTACCAACGCTGAATCCAAGCGATCCCAGACCCCGCCATGACCGGGTAAGATTCGACTAGAGTCCTTAAGACCGGCACGGCGCTTCATCAGCGATTCGTATAAATCGCCCATAATTGAATAAATGCTGAGTACACACGCACTCAACACCACGACAAAGAGATTGCTTTGCTGTAATAAGATACCACCAAAGGAACTGGGGCTGACATAAGCACTCAGCACTAACCAAATTGTTGCTGCCGCAATACCGCAAAGAGCACCAGAGCGAGTTTTGCCCGGACTGATGGCCGGCGCTAATTTAGGGCCACCAAAATAGCGTCCACCAAAATAAGCAAAACTATCGGCACACCATATTAAGATAAAATAGGACAACACAAACCAAGAGCCTAAATATTGCACAAAAAACACCAAGGCCAAGGCGGTCGCAGCAACTGTGAATAAACCAAAGAGGCTATGAAAAACGGGCTGTGCTTTACGATCCGTTTGTGCCCTAGCTAAGACAAAAGGCACAATCACTAACCAGATAAAGGCACTAATCACACTAAAAATAAAGCCTAATTCAAATAATAGGCTCGCCGTCAACGGCGCACTGTCCGCAACACCTGTCGGTAGCTTTAACGTAACATAAATTGCGAGCAGGGTCAGCCCAGCAGCCACGGCATAAGCAGCCATTTGATAGCGTGTATCCATGCTGATACGCCACCATTCTGCCAAGGTTAAACCTGAGGCAATCACACAAAAAATGGCAAAATAAACACTTTGCTCTAGCGCTAACAACACGGCAAGTATTAATAATAAAACCACTGCCGTTATCAGGCGTTCACGCAACATAACACTCTCAACCGTGGAAATAAACTAGCTTAATAATTGAGCACTGGTCTGCCCAAAACGACGTTCACGCCCAGCATACCAAGCCAAGGCCTCATCCAGATGTTCAGCCTTGATATCCGGCCAATACGTCGAAGTAAAGTAAAGCTCAGTATAGGCTAATTGCCAAATTAAAAAATTGGAAATCCGCTGCTCACCGCCAGTACGAATAAATAAGTCGGGCTCGGGTGCCCACGCCATGCTGAGATAGCGATCAAAGACCGCCTCATCCACCACAGTGTCGGGATGCGTACCATGCGCCTGCATATAGCGTTGAAATGCAGTCAAAATGTCCCAACGACCACCATAGTTTGCGGCGATGGTGAGATGAAGTAAGTCATTATCCTTGGTACGCTCTTCGGCTTCTGCAATTAAGTGCTGAATTTGCGGACTAAAGGCGCTAATATCACCCACAACGCGTAAGCGAATCCCGTTTTTATGCAGATTATTGACCTCTTTTTGCAAAGAACGCAAAAAAAGGCGCATCAATAAGTCCACCTCTTCTTTAGGACGGCGCCAATTTTCAGAACTGAAACTAAATAAGGTCAGGTACTTAATACCCTTGTCACCACAATAACGCACAATACGACGCACCGCATTAACGCCTCGAATATGGCCTGCGGTACGTGGTAAATGACGCTCAGTCGCCCAGCGACCATTACCGTCCATCACCACAGCGAGATGCTGCGGAATGGCGGATACGGCAGGCACAGCCTGCGTTGAACTAATCATTGACACCTACAAATGGAGATAATAACTGCACTAAACAGTCATCACCTCTTCCTCTTTGCGTGCAATTAAGGCATCAATCTCTTTGACGAACTTATCAGTTAAGTCCTGCACCACGGTTTGATAGCGACGCTCGTCATCCTCAGAGATCTCTTTGTCCTTGACCAAATTCTTAAGACCGTCATTGGCCTCACGGCGTAGGTTACGGATAGCGACTTTTGCATCTTCGCCTTCAGCACGCACAACGCGAGTTAATTCACGACGACGCTCTTCAGTTAAAGCTGGCATCGGCACCCGAATTAAATCACCGATAGGCACAGGATTTAAGCCTAAGTCTGACTCACGAATCGCCTTTTCAACCACGGAAAGCATATTTTTCTCCCATGGCTGTACACTTAAGGCACGCGCATCAATCACGGTGACATTGGCTACTTGGCTAACAGGCACCATGGAGCCGTAGTAATCCACCTGCACATGGTCTAATAGACCGCTGTGGGCACGGCCAGTGCGGATTTTGGCTAGATTCGTCGTTAAACTCTCGATTGATTTACCCATACGGCTTTCAGCCGATTTAATAATCTCACTTGTACTCATACGTTTTATCTCTTTACTAATTATTCTTAAACTAGACGTGCACCAAGGTACCCTCATCCTCACCACGAATCACACGCTCAAGGGCGCCAGGCTTATTGATGGAGAAGACATTAATGGGTAACTTTTGATCACGGCATAAAGCAAAGGCCGTTGCATCCATCACCTCAAGGCGCTTAGCGATCGCCTCGTCAAAGGTGATATTGCTATAACGGGTAGCTTTAGGATCCTTATTAGGGTCGGCGCTATAGATACCATCTACCTTAGTTGCTTTAAGTACGATTTCAGCACCAATTTCAGCACCACGTAGGGCCGCAGCCGTGTCCGTGGTAAAGAATGGGTTACCCGTACCGCCGGCAAAAATCACCACCTTGTGTTCTTCCAAATAGCGTAAAGCCTTTGGACGAATATAAGGTTCAACCACCTGATCAATACTGATGGCAGATTGCACACGCGCCACCACATCATGACTCTTAAGCGCATCCTGCAGTGCTAAGGCATTCATCACCGTGGCTAACATACCCATGTAGTCAGCCGTTGCTCTATCCATACCCTGAGCACCTGGCGCTACTCCCCGGAAAATATTACCACCACCGATAACAATTGCTAATTCCACACCCATCTTGGCGATTTCAGCTACCTCTTGGGTCATGCGGCTAATGGTCTGACGATTAATACCAAAAGCATCATCACCCATCAACGCTTCGCCGGAAAGCTTTAATAAGACTCGTTTATAAGCTATTTCACTACTCATTTGCGCACCATATAAAAAGACTTGCCCCATTTTATCAAAGATTACTGCTCGAATAAGGTCAAGCATAAAAAAACCGAGATCTTATAAATCTCGGTTTCTATGATTATCAGCCGACCAAGTAACTAGCGGCTGATAATTAAGCGATAGAATTACAGTGAAGACTGAGCAGCGGCTACTTCAGCAGCAAAATCCTCTTGCTTTTTCTCGATCCCTTCACCAACCACGTACAGCGTAAAGGCTTTTACAGAACCGTTATTCGCTTTAAGCATTTGAGCTACGGATTGCTTATCGTCCTTAACAAAAGGCTGAGATACTAAGGCAACCTCTTTGAGGAATTTAGCAACAGTACCCTCAACAATACGCTCGATAATATCGGCAGGTTTACCATCTTCTTCAGCTTTTTGCTTGGCTACTGAGCGCTCTGCTTCGATTAACTCGGCCGGTACACCCGCTTCATCTAAGGCTTTAGGACGAGAGGCAGCAACGTGCATGGCAAGATCCTTACCAACCTCATCCGCACCGCTGAAATCAACTAGTACACCAATACGACCACCGTGGTTGTATTGCGCTAATTTATCCTCAGTCTCAAAACGCTCAAAGCGACGTACAGAGATATTTTCGCCAATCTTACCAACTAAAGCCGCACGCACAGATTCAACCGTACCGTCACGGAAAGGTGTTGCATTTAAAGCCTCTAAATCAGCAGGATTCGTTTCTGCAACAAGCTTAGTCACATCATTAACAAAGGCGATAAAATCATCGTTTTTAGATACGAAGTCAGTTTCGCAGTTAACCTCAACTAGCGCACCAGTTTTAGCGTCATCAGCAACATAAATACCGACTAAGCCTTCAGCCGTAATACGGCTAGCAGCTTTGCTGGCTTTATTACCTAATTTAACACGCAAAATCTCTTCTGCACGCGCCATATCGCCGTCAGCTTCAGTTAAAGCCTTTTTACACTCCATCATTGGTGCGTCGGTTTTTTCACGTAGTTCTTTCACCATTGCAGCGGTAATTGCAGCCATGTAATTCTCCAAAAGTAAAAAAAAGCCCCGTATCGAAAGACGGGGCTATTCATTGTCTCTATTAGAACAGCCCAACTGTTCCAGTCAAATGTACCCTAATTTAATGACAAAATTAAGGCGTTATAAAACAACTGAGTAAATTACTCTTCAGTTGAGTCTTCAGTCTCAACCACTTCCTCTTGCGCAGCTTCTTCTGCTTGCTGCTCATCTTGAAGCATCTCAACTAAAGCACCGTCACGCTCCTCACGACCGGCGATAATCGCATCCGCAACACCGCGCGCATATAAGGCGATGGCTTTTGCAGAGTCATCGTTACCCGGGATGATGTAGTCAATATTGTCAGGTGAGTGGTTAGTATCCACTACGGCAACAATCTTAATACCTAGAGTGCGAGCTTCCTGAATAGCAATCTTGTGGTAACCAACGTCAATTACAAAGATCACGCTAGGCAACTTAGCCATGTCCTTGATACCACCAATTGATTTTTCGAGCTTATCCAACTCACGCGTAAACATAAGCGCTTCTTTTTTGCTCATCAGCTCAGTGCTACCATCAGCCTCAGCCGCTTCCATATCTTTTAAGCGCTTCACTGAAGACTTAACTGTTTTAAAGTTAGTCATCATACCGCCTAACCAGCGGTTGTTAACATAAGGTGAACCAGCGCGCTCTGCTTCTGCAGCAATAATTTCACGCGCAGCGCGTTTAGTACCTACGAATAAGATTTCCTCACCGCGGGCAGCAGCAGCACGTAGGAATTCCATCGCTTCGATGTACTTTTGTACTGTCTTTTCTAAGTTAATAACGTGGATTTTGTTACGCTGACCGAAAATATAAGGAGCCATTTTCGGGTTCCAGTAACGAGTTTGGTGACCAAAGTGTACACCAGCTTCTAGCATTTCACGCATTAATGACATAATATCAACTCCAAAGGGTTTGGTCTTGTGTGGGCTCAGGATTGGCTTAAGCGATTAAACTAAAAAAGCTTATACCAACACCCTCGGGTGGCACACACGCGATTAAAAATAGTAAATGATTTAAAATGATACTTTCCACAGCCACTTTTAGAGTGATTTTGCCGTAGAAAATAAAGTGTATAATTATATACGATTGTTTAATATTTTGGAAACGATTTAATGGCAACCATAAAAAACTCTGACGATATTGCAAAAGTTCGTCGCGCCGCGCAGACAGCTGCCGGTATTTTAGACTATTTAACCCCTTTTATTAAGGCTGGGATCACTACTGCTGAGATTGAGCATCTAACTCGCGAAAGGATTAAGGAATTAGGCATTCGCTCGGCTACGGTCGGCTATGGTAACCCACCCTTTCCAGCGGCTATCTGCACCTCCATTAATCATGTGGTGTGCCATGGCATCCCTAGCGATAAAAAGCTCAAAGACGGCGATATCATCAACTTAGATATTACCATTGAAGAGGATGGTTGGTTTGGTGATACCAGTCGTATGTTTATGATTGGCAAGCCCTCCATCTTGGCTCTACGCCTCGTTCAGACCACGTTTGAATGCATGTGGAAAGGCATTCGTGCGGTCAAGCCTGGCGCCACCTTAGGTGATGTTGGTCATGCAATTCAAAGCCATGCCGAAGCTGCCGGTTTCTCTGTCGTACGTGACTATTGTGGGCACGGTATCGGACAGGTTATGCACGAGGATCCACAAGTACTACATTATGGTAAGCCTGGCACTGGCCTTAAATTAGAAAAAGGCATGGTATTTACGATTGAACCAATGATTAATGCCGGTAAATATCATACGTCTGTACTGGGCGATGGCTGGACCGTGGTCACCAAGGATCGTAGCCTATCCGCACAGTGGGAGCATCAATTAATCGTGACCGATGATGGTTACGAAGTCCTATCCACCTCACCCGGCATGCCTGAACCGCCCGCTGAGTAATTGCGATGAATCTCACCGCCCACAGCATTCAGTTTAAGCAGCAATTGCGTCAACAATACGATGCGGGAATTGCATTGTATAAGCAGGATCGGAGTCGTCCTGATCAATTGCTGCAGCAACTGAGTTGTATTGTAGACAAAGTCTTACATCAAATGGCGGCTCATTATCCCCTACCCGCCAATGCTGCCTTATGCGCCGTGGGAGGCTATGGTCGCGGTGAGTTATATCCTTGCTCAGATATTGATTTATTAATTCTACTAAATAGCCCACCAAGCCCTAGCGAGCAGGATCAACTGGAAGTATTTATCGCCACCTTATGGGATTTGGGGCTAGAGGTAGGCCATAGCGTACGCACCATTGATGAATGCGTAGAAGCCTCACAAAAAGACGTAACCATTGCCACCGGCTTATTAGAGTCACGCTGGCTGCTTGGTGAATCGGCGATTTTTCATAGACTACAACAACGTTTTAAGGCAGAATTTAATCCGGCCTCTTTCTACCGTGCCAAAGCCTTGGAGTACAAGCAGCGACATGCACGTTATGCCGACACGCCCTATGCTTTAGAGCCCAACTGCAAGGAATCGCCTGGTGGTATCCGTGATATTCAATTGATTCATTGGATTGCCCGTGCGGCTGGCATCAAGCCTTCGTGGCACCGCCTCGTCAGCGCGGGTTTGATGAGGGATAATGAAGCCTTGCAAATGAAAGCTGCGGAAAGCAATTATCAGCGCTTAAGAATTGAATTGCATCTACTTAATCGTAAAAATGACGACCGTTTGCTGTTCGATGTGCAAATTGCATTAGCGCGCGAGTTTGCCATTCAACCCGAAGCGAGTAAGCGTGCCAGTGAAGTACTGATGCAAAGATATTATCAAGATGCACGTACGGTCTATGTGATCACCGGCTTTATGATGCAGATTTTTGAAAGTTATTTTTTTGAAAATCGGGTTGAAACAGAGCAACTACTCGAGGGCGATTTTAAAATCATCGATGAGGAGCTAGATGTGATTCGGGAGGATGCTTTTTTACGTAAACCCCCGCTCCTCTTAAAAACCTTTTTAGTATTTCAACAGCACCCGCAAATCCAAACCATCTCCGTCAGAACCCAGCGTTTAATTTGGGACGCCGTCGATCGTATTGATGAGCAGTTTAGAAATAATCCGGTGAATCATTGGTTATTTTTGCAAATCTTAAAGCAACCAAAACGCATCGTGCAAAGCTTTCGCATGATGAATTATCTGAATGTCTTACCCGCTTATATTCCTGCTTTTGAAAAGGTGGTGGGTCAGATGCAACATGATTTATATCATGTCTATACCGTAGATCAACATTCACTGATGGTGATTCGTAATATTCGCCGCTTTACGATGCCGGAGTTTAGCGATGAAAATCCGCTAGCGCATCAATTGATGGAAAACTTTGAGGATCGCTGGCTGCTGTATATTGCTGCCTTATTCCATGATATTGCTAAGGGACGCGGCGGCGATCATTCAGAATTAGGGGCCAAGGAAGTTACCGCTTTTGCCAAGTTACACAATCTTGAGCAGGAAGAAATTGAGTTGCTCCAGTTTCTAGTTGCCGAGCATCTTCTGATGTCGAATGTGGCCCAAAAACGAGATTTATCTGATGAAAAAGTGATTCGTACGTTTGCTGCCCGTGTTGGTACACAAAGCCGGCTGGCTGCTCTTTATTTATTGACGGTGGCCGATATTCGTGGCACCAGCCCCAAGGTCTGGAATAGCTGGAAAGCGAAGTTGATTGAAAACCTCTATTACCTCTGCGCCAGTGCCCTGGGTGATAATAATTTTAATCGCAACAAATTTCTTGAACAGCGTAAAAAGGCAGCAGATGCCTTAATTAGAGCCGCTGGTATGAACGAAGATGAGCGCGAGCAATTTTGGTCCAAAATGGATAATGCCTACTTTCTTCGACATGAACCAGAGGATATTGCCTGGCATACCCTGCACCTGTATCAGCACACAAATACCGAGCATGCGATTGTTAGAGCGAGACCCACGGAGCGAGCGGACTCCATGCAAATACTGGTCTTTATTAAGGACCAGGATGCACTCTTTGAGCGCATTGCCTCCTACTTTCATGAGCAACAAATTAATATTTACGAAGCGCAGATTCATACTAGCATCAATGGCTATGCGCTGGACAGCTTCCTGGTTGAAAGCTCGCGCTTTGCGGGCGATGCTACTGGCTTTGCCAAAATCATTGAAGCTGAACTCGCTAAAAAACTGGATTTAGCACAACCCTTGGCAGAACCGGCGATTGATAATGAGCGCTTACCTACCACCTCGGCTGGGCAACGCCGCTCACGCAGCTTTCCGGTACGGCCTAGGGTGCAGCTTGATCGCGAAGAAAATGGACGCTACTGGCGCTTACAGCTAAATACCACCGATACCCCAGGCATTCTCTACAGCTTAGCCCATATTTTTAGTCAGTTTAAGATTAATTTACGCATGGCGCGCCTGCTCACCTTAGGCGAACGCGTAGAAGATATATTTATTATTCAGGGCGCTGCGTTGGAGAATTTGCAATCACAATTAGACTTTGAACGTGCTATTATGGAGACCTTAAATGAGCTCCTCCCATCCACCACACATCACACCGCAAATTAATGCTTTATTTTACTATTACCATTGGTAGTTTTTTACTGGTACTCGGTACCTTATTGCCGATCTTGAACCCGCTCTATGTGACACCAGTGTTTTGGACCATGACAGCGGGTGCAACCAAGGAATTGCGCCGCCTTATCGCTCGCAAGGTCGGTATTTACAGCTTTGTCATTTTATTAGTTTCTGCTCTCTTCGGTAATGTCTTTTTAAAAATGTTTGGCATCACTATCCCCATCGTGCAACTTGCTGGGGGCTTGATTGTGGTGCATGCGGGCTGGAAGTTACTCAATGCGGAGGACCCCGATAGCGGTCACCATGAAAAACTAGCCGATGATTTTACTATTGACAAGGTAAAGATGAAAGCGAGTACCTTTTACCCGCTCACCTTTCCCCTAACCGCAGGTCCCGGTTCCATTGCCGCAGCCATCACCGTAGGTGCCTCACTCAAGGGTAGTAGCGGCAGCACGGAGCAGGTGTTTGCGGTCTTTGGCATCATCTTGGGGTGCTTTACCATCGGCTTTTTACTGTATATGGCTAATCGCTTTGCGGTGCGCATTATGACTAAAATGGGTCAAACTGGCATGGCTGTGGTGATGCGTTTGGTCGCCTTTTTATTAATTTGTATTGGGATTCAGATTATGTGGAATGGACTATTCCAATTAATTGTCAGTATTCCCTTTGTGAGTAGAGCGTGATCTATGCCACTATCGCAACCTCGTTTACTTAATCTTATCGCCGTTGTTTGCATTGCCGCCGTGGTTTTTGCTGTCTTTAGCCAGCACGTACTAGGAATGCTACCTTGTGCTTGGTGTGTATTGCAACGCTTGATGTTTATTCTGATTGCCTTGATTTGTTTATTAGCAAATTTATCCAATTCACTGAGCTATCAAAAAATCATCAGCGCAATCGCGGCTGTTTTTTCTATTAGCGGTATGTGGGCAGCTTGGCATCAAGCCACTGTTGCCAGCCAAAGCTTTTCATGCGATATGAGCTTTGCTGATGTCTTCATCTCACGTTACACAGGCTTAGATAGTGCTATACCCTGGTTATTTGGTATTTATGCTACTTGCATGGACGCCGCCGTCACCCTCTTTGGGGTGGAGTATGCGCTTTGGGCTTTAATACTATTTGCGCTATTAACTATTGTTTTGATTTTTAGTTTGTTTAGAAAGGCTTAATTAGCTAATCAATAGCCAATGTTTTAGTACTACGCCTCGAACTCGTCTCTGCATTCATTAGGCTAAGAAGCTAAGTTAGGCCTTGCCATCTGCTATTTCTAAGGCGTAGCTAGGCTCTTAGCTTAGTCAGCAGTAAGGTCATAACCATACTCCTTCAATTCAACACATTAGCACCATCCCCGCTTCCTTCGCTACTTAAACTTCAAATGCCAAACATGCATTTACCTCATGCTCAAAAGACATTCTAAGTGATGAATTTAATCAATCTACGTCATTGCCATAGCCAAAAGAAGTAAAAGTTTGTATACTTTACCTTAAAGATGTATATTAAATACATCTTAGTTGTAAGTAAAAAAGCAAATACTGATTTACTTATTTTTTTAGTCCCGAGTTTACTCGGAATTTCCAAGGAGCGCCCTATGGGACAGTATAAAAAACTCTGGTGGACTCTGATAGCAACCCTCATGGTAACTTTATCTATTCTGGGTTACTACGGTGTCGAAATCTATCGCAATGTGCCACCCATGCCGGCACAGTTTAAGGTAGAAACTAGCGATCAAGTCCTCATGAGTAAAGAGGATATTTTGCGAGGTCAATCCGCATGGCAAAGTACCGGCGGCATGCAGATCGGTTCAATTTGGGGTCATGGCGCCTACCAGGCACCTGACTGGACTGCTGACTGGCTCCATCGTGAGTTATTAGCTTGGTTAGAACTAGCTGCTCAAGACGAGTATGGTCAGAGTTATGATCAGTTGGAACCTACCCAACAAGCTATTCTACAGACTCATTTAAAAGCCGAGTATCGTACAAATACATACGATGAAGCCACTGATTCTGTGACACTTTCTGAACGTCGTGTCCAAGCGATTCAAAATATAGCTGGTTACTATCAAGACCTCTATGGTGATGAGCCGAGCTTGCGATCATCTCGCGAGAGCTTTGCCATGAAGGAAAACACTTTGCCGGATCCTGAGCGCCGTGAAAGACTAACTGATTTCTTTTTCTGGACAGCATGGGCTGCAGCCACAGATCGTCCTGGTCATGACGTCACCTACACCAACAACTGGCCACCTGAACCACTCATTGACAACGTCCCTTCTGCTGAGAACATCGTCTGGTCGATTATTTCAATTATTTTTCTAGTCGCTGGTATCGGCTTTTTAGTCTGGGGCTGGGCTTTCTTGCGCAATGAAGAAGAAGACGATACGGTACCGCCTAAACGCGATCCGATTACTGCTATGGCACTGACTGACTCACAAAAAGCGCTATGGAAGTATGCTTTATTGACAGTCGTTTTATTTATCTTCCAGATATTTTTAGGTGGCGCCCTAGCGCACTATACAGTAGAGGGTCAACACTTCTACGGCATTGAACTATCTAAGTGGTTCCCGTATTCATTACTTAGAACCTGGCACCTACAAAGTGCTGTATTATGGATTGCCAGTGGCTTTCTGACAGCTGGCCTCTTTTTAACACCCATTATTAATGGTGCTAAAGATCCTAAGTATCAGCGCTTGGGTGTTAATATCCTATTCGCAGCCCTACTCATTGTAACGGTTGGTTCATTTATAGGTAACTACATCGCTATTGCCGGTCATATGCCTGAACACCTAAACTTTATGTGGGGACACCAGGGTTATGAATACCTAGATTTAGGTCGTGTATGGCAGTTCTTACTATTTGTCGGCATTGCCTTCTGGTTAGTTCTAATGATGCGTGGACTGATCAATGGCTTAAGACAGAAAGGTGACAAGCATTTACTAGCAATCTTTACTGCCTCTGTTGTTGCGATTGGTTTATTCTATGGCACTGGTTTATTCTATGGTGAACATACACCACTTCCGATCATGGAATACTGGCGTTGGTGGGTTGTACACTTATGGGTAGAAGGTTTCTTTGAAGTATTTGCTACCGCATCCTTAGCACTTGTCTTTGTATCACTCGGTTTAGTATCTAAACGCTTGGCCACTGTTGCCACACTTATTGCGGCCACACTATTCCTAGTAGGTGGTGTTCCTGGTACCTTCCACCACTTGTACTTTGCGGGCACTACAACCCCAGTCATGGCCGTTGGCGCAGCGTTTAGTGCATTAGAAGTGGTACCTTTGATCCTTTTGGGCTATGAAGCCTGGGAAAACTGGCGTCTTAAGGATAAGTCACCTTGGATGGAAAGACTACGTTGGCCGCTCATGTGTTTCGTGGCAGTTGCTTTCTGGAACATGCTTGGCGCAGGTGTTTTCGGCTTCCTCATTAACCCACCCATTTCTTTGTTCTACTTACAAGGCCTTAACACTACGCCGGTTCACGCACATGCGGCACTTTTTGGTGTCTATGGCTTCCTATCGCTCGGTTTTGTCTTGATGGTGCTACGTTATATACGTCCGAATATGGTATTTAGCGACAAACTGATGAGAATCGGCTTCTGGGGTTTAAACATTGGTTTAGTACTCATGATCGCCATCAGCTTGTTACCAATTGGTTTATACCAATTCTACGCAAGCGTGACTAAAGGGATGTGGTATGCACGTAGTGAAGGATTCTTACAACAAGATTTCTTAGAAACACTACGCTGGTTACGTACCATTGGTGATGTAGTCTTTATCGTAGGCGGTCTAGCTATTTTATTACAAGTAGTGAAAGGACTACTAGGCAAATCGGATTCTACAAGGCCAGAGCAAGTAGATGATGAAGCATTTAGCTGCTGCGGTGGTTGTGGTGGTCAAGCTCACGACACAGCAGTCCGCACTACCAAGGTGGAAACGCTGTAAGCCTAGTCCATAAACACTGAGCTGATATAATCAAAAAGCTAGAATCTAAAAAGCCGCTATTCACTGAATTTCAGGAGCAGCGGCTTTTATTTGCTCCCTTACTAAGTAAGACAAACGAGTTATTCGATACTTTAAGCAGCTTAAAGCCTCGGGATACGCATAGCTTATAGCTATGTTAGGCTGTGCCTGATTGTGCCACACTTATCATTCGGATATCTATGCCCTTAAGGCTAGCGATTCATTATTAAGCGCTGTCGGGTTCACCCGTCTCGACACACATTCACTAAAATGGCGCTTGCTAAAAACTATCGCAGCGCCATTTCCTATAAACCTACTAACCAGCTAAAACCACATCACCGGTGACATAATCGCCATCAAAGCACGACGCATCAAAGCGCTCAATCTTAGGGTTTAATTCGGATATCGCTAACTTTAGATCGTCCAAGTCTTGAAAGACCAACGCATCCGCACCAATTTCTTGCGCAATCTGCTCAGTCGATTTACCATAGGCAATCAAATCGCTCTGATCTGGCATATCAATGCCATAGAAGTTAGGATAACGAACTGCCGGCGCAGCGGACGCAAAAAACACCTTATTGGCACCTGCATGACGCGCCATGCTCACAATCTCACGACTAGTGGTACCACGTACAATTGAGTCATCCACCAACAGCACATTTTTACCCTTAAACTCAATGCTCATCGGATTTAGCTTCTGGCGGACCGACTTCTTACGCACTGTCTGACCCGGCATAATAAAGGTGCGACCAACATAACGATTCTTGATAAAGCCCTCACGATAGGACAAATCGAGCGTCGAGGCCAATTCCATACCAGCTGGTCTGGAGGAATCCGGAATCGGCATCACCACATCGACTTCCGATAAACGTAGCTCACGTGCCACTTTTTGGGCCAACAACTCACCCATGCGTAAACGACAGTTATAGACATTAACCCCATCAATGGTAGAGTCGGGACGCGCAAAATAAACGTACTCAAAAATACAAGGACTTAATTGCGCATTATCAGCACATAAACGCGAATGCAGTTTACCCTCGGTATCAATAAAAATAGCCTCACCGGGCGCTACATCACGCACGAACTCAAAGCCTATCCCCTCCACTGCGACCGACTCAGAGGCTAGGATCCACTCAACTCCCTGCGGCGTTTCCTGTGTGCCTAAACTAAGCGGACGAATACCATTTGGATCTCTAAAAGCTAATAGACCGTAACCAGCAATCTGCGCAATTGCGGCATAGGCGCCTTTGACACGACGATGCACCGCCGTTACTGCATCAAAAATCTCAGACACCTGTAAACTGCTGCTTTTACTTGCCTCATATAATTCATGGGCAAAAACATTGAGTAATACCTCGCTATTGGAACTGGTATTGATATGGCGACGATCGTGCTTAAACAAGGATTCACGTAGCTCGTCCGAATTAGTTAAGTTACCATTGTGCGTAAAACAAATACCATAAGGTGCATTTACATAAAATGGCTGCGCTTCCTCGGTATCGCTTGGGGCGCCGCTAATTGGATAGCGCACCTGCCCGATACCGCTATTACCCGGTAAAGAACGCATATTACGCGTGCGGAATACATCACGTACTAAACCTTGTGCTTTGAAAATATGAAATTGATTATTTTGGTAGGTTGCAATACCGGCGGCATCTTGACCGCGATGCTGCAATAACAACAAACCATCATAAAGTAATTGATTGACTGGGGAACAACCGTGAATGCCAATAATGCCACACATGAAAATACGCCTAAAAAAACACTAAGAACAATATTTTAAACCCTTTTAATAGGGTAAATAAACCGCAATCCCCTCCGGCACCCAAGTTTTTATCATTCGAATCGCATCGACCGACATCCGTGCAAAACTTGACTCAACCCACCATGGTTCTTGTGGTAAAGCACTCCAACCTGCGATTAAAACGAGAATTAAAACAATAATCACACCGCGGAAGATACCGAATAAAAAACCCAAACCGCGATCAGCCGAACCTAGGCCAGTCGCATCCAATAAGGCACCGAGTGTTTTGTTGAGTAGACCTAACAATAATAAACTGGCAATAAAGACCAGAAAATAGGCTAAGCCCACGGTTAAAATTGCCTGATCGATATAGCGAGCGAGGGTAGGAATTAAGTGAGGGCCCCACCAGATGGCTGCCAAAAAGCTTAAGACATAAGCCAGAAGAGAAAAAATTTCCTTGAGGAAGCCTCGCATCAAGCCGAGTAGACCTGATGCGAGGATCACCGCTAAAACAACATAATCAAAAGTTGCCATGATTCAACGAAGGAGGAGCAGATTTAGCGACCCGTGACGTAGCTATCACTGAAGTTAAGCGCACGCAAACGGGTTTGCGCTGCCTGTGCAGCCTCGCGGGTTGAAAAAGGACCGACCCGCAAACGATACACTTGCTTACCGTTAACGGTGGCACTTTGTACATAAGCATTAGATACGCCCGATCCTCTTAAACGATCACGCTGCACTCGGGCATCATTTGCCGAGCTATAAGAAGCCACTTGCAAACTAAACTCGCCTCCGGTGCTAGCTGCAGGTGCCGAGCTACTGGCAGCTGGGGTTCTACCCTCAAGGATGGCTAAAGCCTTGCTACCATCATCGGTGCGCTTTTTATCATCAATTTGATTCTTGGATTTTTGCTGTTGTTTGGCTTGCTCTTGTTGCTTTGCTTGGGCTTGCTGCTTTTGCTGCTTTTGCTGCTCAGCACGTGCCTGTTGCGCCCGTTCACGTTCGGCTGCCGCCTGCTCGGCGCGCTCACGCTCAGCTGCCTCTTGCGCCGCACTCTGAGTGGCTGTGGCTTCGGCAACGGAGACCGTAGATGAATCGGTACTTGCAGAACCTGTCTCGCTCTGAGTATTTGCAGCAGCAACCGCGACAGGCGTTTCTTGCTCTTCACCTTCTATGCCAGTAGCACTAGACTCAGTGCCCTGCTCCGCAACCTCAGAACTTTGGGTGGCTAAGTGAGGGTCACTTGGTGTTTGTACCCCAGGTGAGCTCTCAACCACTAAACCACTACCTTGACCAATGGCTGAGCCCGGTTGGATTAAGGGGCTAGTGCTTTGACTGCTACTACCACTATCATCCGTATTTAAAACAAGCGGTAAAATAATAATCGCCGCTAACACCAGAATCACCGAACCAATTAAACGATTGCGAGATTTAATACGCTGCTCTCTAAGTTCACGATCGTTTTGATAGCGTTGCTGCTGTCGGGAACTGCTACGTCTTTGTTCATACTGAACCTCCTGACGCTGGTTTTTACCTGAACCGAAAAATGCCATACTAGTTATAACCTCAGATTAATTCGATGATGGCAGATGCGCAAGCACATCTGCGACCGTTAAAAATGAACCAAAAACCACAATCCGGTCTTCGGGGGTGCTACGAGCCTTGGCCGCTTCATAGGCCTGATGTGGACTATCAAAGACCCTAACCTCCGGTAAGCCGTCTTTGTCTTTACTGATTAAACTGTTTATTTTATCAGCTAATGCCTGTCCTGAGACACCACGGGTGCCGGATAAACTTGCACAATACCAATAATCCACCGTTTTTTCCAAGCATTTAATGACTTGGCTGACGTCCTTATCGTCCAGCATACCGAATACCGCCGTGGTATAGGGGAAATAGGACATGGCATGGAGATTATGCTGTAGCACGGCAGCCGCATGTGGATTATGCGCCACATCCAGTACCGTGGTTGGTTGACCTGGCAGGATTTGAAAACGGCCTGCTAATTCAACCCTTAATAAACCCTCACGAATCGACTGATTCGGCACTGGTGCAGACATTTTTAACGCTTCAACGGCTGTCAAGGCAGCGGCTGCGTTAATTAATTGATTGGCTCCTCTTAAGGCAGGATATGCTAAAGCGTGGCGACGTTGATTCTTACCAATATAGGTCCACTGGATCTGATCGCCAGTATAATTAAAATCACGTCCAAATAACTGTAAGTCCGCGCCGATTTCCTGCGCATAATCAATTAAGCTTTGTGGCGGCTCTGGATCGGCACAGATGGCGACTTTGCCCTGGCGATAAATATGTGCTTTTTCCCAGGCGATTTGATCTCGTGTATCACCCAAGTAATTAATATGATCAATCGCAATCGACGTGATAATCGAGCAATCGGCATCAATGATGTTAACCGCATCCAACCGGCCGCCTAAGCCCACCTCAAAAATCGATACCTGTATATCGTTTGCTTTAAAAAGCAGTATCGCCGCTAAGGTCGTGTATTCGAAATAACTGAGACTGATATCACCACGCGCTTCTTCAATGATGGCGAGTTGCTCCACAATTTGCTGATCGCTAGCTTCTAAGCCATTGAGACGAATGCGCTCATTAAAGCGGATGAGATGGGGTGAGGTGTATAAGCCCACTCGATAGCCAGCAGCCAAATAAATCGACTCTAACATAGCACAGGTGGAACCCTTACCATTGGTGCCGCCGACCACTATTTTAATACTATCTAACTCGATGGGTAGGCGTGCTGCCACTTGCTTAATTCGATCTAGACCTAAATCAATTTCCTGACGGTGTAAATGCTCTAAATAACTTAGCCATGTACTAAGACTGCTGTGGGAGGTGGGGATGATGCTCATTAACTACGGATATTTAAGAAAATAAAAAAAGCGTAAGAGGCATTTAATGTTTAATTAAAGCTCCTTACGCTTAGCCTAAACAGCTCTATTTTAACGCTTTACTGGCGGTAAGTCAGTACAAACGCCATGTGCCGCTTCTGCTGCCATACCAACAGACTCACCAAGGGTTGGATGCGGATGAATGGTGGCAGCAATATCATCGATATCGGCCCCCATTTCAATGGCTAAACACACCTCGGAAATTAAATCACCGGCATGATCACCCACAATCGCCCCACCCAGGATGCGCTTAGTTTCGGCATCAAATAACAACTTGGTAAAACCATCTTCGGTGCCATTCGCAATAGCGCGACCAGAAGCAGCCCATGGGAATAAGCCTTTTTCAACCTTAACCCCTTGTGCTTTTGCTTGCTCCTCGGTTAAACCAGCCCAAGCAATTTCGGGATGGGTATAGGCAACAGAAGGAATCACCCGCACATCAAACACGGTTTTCTTACCGGCAATGACCTCGGCCGCCACATGCGCCTCATGCACTGCCTTGTGCGCCAACATCGGTTGCCCCACAATATCACCAATCGCAAAAATATGCGGTATATTGGTGCGCATTTGTGCATCTACCGCAATAAAGCCGCGCTCATCCACCGCAACACCAGCTTTATCGGCGTCTATTTTAGCGCCATTAGGGCGACGACCCACTGCCTGCAACACTAAGTCATAGCGCTGCGGCTCTGTTGGCGCCTTATCCCCTTCAAAGCTCACATAAATACCGTCTTCCTTGGCTTCGGCACTCACAGTTTTGGTGTTAAGCATTAAATTATCGAAGCGATGCTGATTACGCTTTTGCCAAACGCGGCTTAAATCCTTATCCGCACCAGCAAATAAACCATCCATCATTTCAACCACATCAATACGTGCACCAAGCGCTGAATACACGGTGGCCATTTCCAAACCAATAATACCGCCACCAATGACTAGCATTTTTTTAGGTTGTTGACGTAATTGCAGAGCACCGGTCGAGTCGACGATACGCTCATCCTCAGGAAGGAATGGCAATTTAACCGATTCACTACCAGCCGCAATAATCGCATGATGGAAAGCCACCTCTTGTGAGGAGCCATCTTCCTTTTGTACCACAAAGTGATGATCATCCTTAAAGCTAGCATGACCAACGATCACCTCTACTTTGCGCGCCTTAGCCATAAACGCAAGACCACCCGTGAGCTTATTAATCACTTGATCTTTAGCTTCGCGCAACTTATCCAGATCCACTTCCGGTTCAGCAAAATGGATACCCGCCGCAGATAAACCCTTAGCCGCCTCAAGTACGGAGACATTATGTAACAAAGCCTTAGATGGAATACAACCCACATTTAAGCAGACGCCGCCCAGGGTTGAATAGCGCTCAATTAATGCCACCTTGAGACCCAAGTCAGCCGCTCTAAAGGCTGCCGAGTAACCACCAGGACCTGCGCCAAGTACCACCACATCATAAGCGCCCTCACCTGCTTTGGCGCTGACTGCCGCCGCACTAGCAGCTTTGGCCGGAGCCGCAGCGGCGCTCGCTTGAGTGGTAGTCGTTGATTTGGAGCTACTATCGGCAGTCTCCGCTGCCGCTGTACTTTCCAACGTCAATAAGACGCTACCTTGGGACACCTTATCGCCAACCTTAACCGCTAAATCAACGATTTTACCCGCATGCGATGAGGGGATTTCCATTGAGGCCTTATCTGACTCAACCGTAATTAAGCTTTGCTCAACTTGAATTTCCTCACCGACCTCGACTAAAACCTCAATCACATCGACATTATCGAAATCACCGATATCGGGAACAACAACTTCAATTTTACTCATTGTTTTTTACTCCCTTAAAGTGAAACGCGACGGAAATCAGACATCAGCTTAGCCAAATGCGCATTGAAACGAGCTGCTGCTGCCCCGTCAATCACACGGTGATCATAGGATAAGGAGAGAGGCAACATCAGACGAGGTATAAACTCCTTACCGTTCCAAACTGGTTCGATAGCAGAACGAGATACGCCTAAAATCGCCACCTCAGGGGCATTAATAATCGGCGTAAAATCAGTACCACCAATACCACCTAAAGAAGAAATGGTAAAGCAACCGCCCTGCATTTGACTTGGTGAGAGCTTACCCTCACGAGCAGACTTCGCTAACTCATTCATCTCTATCGCAATCTCAACGATCGACTTCTGATCCGCATCCCGCAGTACAGGCACGACTAAGCCATTTGGCGTATCAGCAGCAAAACCAATATGGTAATACTTCTTAAGCACCAAGTTATCACCATCTAATGAGGCGTTAAACTCTGGGAATTTCTTCAAGGTGGCGACCACGGCCTTGATTAAGAAGGCCAGCATGGTGAAACGCACCCCTTCACGCTCATGCTCTTTGTTCATTAATTTACGGAATTCCTCTAGCTCGGTAATATCCGCTTTGTCATTGTTAGTCACATGAGGGATCATGACCCAGTTACGGTGAAGATTAGCACCTGAAATCTTCTTAATCCGTGACAATGGCTGTGTTTCAACCTCACCAAATTTAGCAAAGTCAATCTTCGGCCAATCAAGCACTTGTAGACCACCACCAGCAACCGCTTTAGTTTCAGTGGTTGCACTTGGCTGGCTAAAGCCAACGGATAAGGCGTTTTTAACGAATTGACGGACGTCATCCAACACAATTCGGCCACGCGAACCTGTACCGTTCACAGCGGTTAAGTCAACACCCAACTCACGGGCAAACTTTCTGACCGATGGTGAGGCATGCGGTAAATTACGGAATTCCTGAGCTGATAAGGCATAGGAAGCCGTAGGCGATTCCCTATCATCACCTAACTCAGCACGCTGAATTGGATAAGCGTGTGTTGCCTCGGTTGGCGCTTTGACTGCTGTAGGTTCGGCTGCTGCTGGCGTAGGGGCAACGGTCGACGCTACTGGTGCTGCAGCCTCGGAGCCACCCGCTGCTGCCAACTCAAGAATCAAGCTACCCTTGGCAACCTTATCGCCTACCTTAACCCGTAGTGCCACAACTCGACCGGCATGGCTGCTTGGGATCTCCATCGAAGCCTTATCAGATTCAACCGTAATCAGGCTTTGCTCCTCTTGAACGGTATCACCCTCATTGACTAAGACTTCAATCACATCGACTTCATCAAAATCACCAATATCAGGTACGACGACCTGCACCACCCCACCACTCGCATCAGCTGGCGCGGCAGACGCTGAAGCCGCTGCTACAGACGCTGAAGTGTCGGCTGCCGTCTCAGTACTCGCTTTATTCTCAGCTGTGGCGCTTGGCTCAGATGCAGATGCTGCCCCGGCATCTGGCTCAAGCTCAAGTAATACCGTACCTTCGCTCACCTTATCGCCGACCTTAACTTTAAGCGATTTAACAATACCCGCAGCAGACGAAGGAATTTCCATGGATGCTTTATCGGATTCAACCGTAATCAGACTTTGATCCTCCTCAATACGGTCACCCTCGGCCACTAGCACCTCGATCACATCCACTTCATCGAAATCGCCGATGTCAGGAACTTTAACTTCAATTAAGTTACTCATCTTGATGTTTCTCCATTAAGCGTGATGTGGGTTAGGTTTATTCGCATCGATGCCATATATATCAATGGCCTCAACCACTTTATCCATTGGAATCTTACCCTCATCCGCTAAGCTTCTGAGTGCCGCTAAGGTAATAAAATAGCGATCCACTTCAAAGTGTTTACGCAGCTGATGACGGAAATCAGAGCGACCAAAACCGTCCGTACCCAAGACACGGTAGCTACGCCCTTGAGGGATAAATTCGCGGATCTGATCGGCCACCGCCTTCATATAGTCGGTGCTTGCAATAATGGGGCCTTCAGACTCACTTAATAATTGCGTCACATAAGGCACTTTTTGTGTTGCGGTTGGATTTAATAAGTTTTGACGATTAACATCTAAACCCTCGCGACGTAACTCGGTAAAGCTAGTCACACTCCACACATCAGCGGCAACCCCCCAATCCTCTTCGAGTAGCTTTTGCGCTGCAATGCTTTCACGCAAAATCGTACCAGAACCGAGTAAGTTAACCTTGTGCTCACCGCCTTTGCCCTCGCTAAAGCGATACATACCCTTGAGGATGCCCTCTTCATCACCCGCTTTAAGACCAGGCATAGCATAGTTTTCATTCATCAAGGTGATGTAGTAGAAGACATTTTCCTGATCCTGAACCATACGTTTTAGACCATGCTGCATAATTACAGCCACCTCATGACCAAAGGCGGGATCGTAGGATACACAATTCGGAATGGTAGAAGATAGCAATAAGCTATGACCGTCTTCGTGCTGCAAGCCCTCGCCGTTAAGCGTGGTTCGACCTGCGGTACCACCCAATAAGAAGCCGCGCGCTTGAATATCACCGGCCGCCCACAATAAATCGCCCACACGTTGGAAGCCGAACATTGAGTAATACACAAAGAACGGAATCATAATGCGATTACTGGTAGAGTAAGACGTGGCTGCTGCAATCCACGAACACGTCGCACCCGCTTCGGTAATACCCTCTTGTAAAAGCTGACCGGATTCTGATTCACGATAGTACATCACTTGATCTTTATCGACCGGCGTATACTTCTGACCCTCTGGGGCATAAATACCGATTTGACGGAATAAACCCTCCATCCCAAAGGTACGACCCTCATCCGATAAAATCGGCACCACCCGATGACCTAATTGCTTATCCCGTAGCAATTGGTTTAAGAAACGCACAAAGGCTTGTGTCGTAGACATCTCACGCCCTTCTGGCGTGGGCTCAGTCACCGATTTAAAGTACTCTAGGCCCGGTACCGTTAAGCGCTCATCAGCATCACGACGACGGCGCGGATAAAAACCGCCTAACTGCTCACGTCGCTCACGCAAGTAACGCATTTCGGCAGAGTCTTCAGATGGACGGAAGTATGGAATTTCGCTAATCTTGTCATCTGGAATAGGAATATTTAAGCGATCACGTAAATCACGTAACGCCTCTTCCTCTAGTTTCTTTTGCTGATGCGAAGGGTTCTTACCCTGAACTGTTTCACCCAAGGCATAGCCTTTAATCGTTTTGGCAAGAATCACTGTGGGCTGACCCTCAGTTTTCATCGCCGCATCAAAGGCAGCATATACCTTGTTAGGATCGTGACCGCCGCGATTTAAACGCCAAATCTGCTCATCACTCATGCGGCTAACCATCTCTAAAAGACGTGGATCCTTGCCGAAGAAATGCTTGCGCACATAAGCACCGTCATTGGCCTTATAGGCTTGGTATTCACCATCAATGGTCTCTTCCATCACCTTGCGTAAAATGCCATCCTTATCGCGCGCCAATAATGGATCCCAATAGCTACCCCAAATCAGCTTAATCACATTCCAACCAGAACCACGGAATTCACCCTCAAGCTCTTGGATGATTTTGCCGTTACCACGTACTGGACCATCTAGACGCTGCAGGTTGCAGTTAATCACAAAGATCAAATTATCCAGTTTTTCACGCGCAGCCAGACCAATCGCGCCTAAAGACTCTGGCTCATCCATCTCACCATCACCGCAGAATACCCAAACCTTACGCTTAGAGGTATCGGCAATGCCACGTGCATGTAAATACTTTAAGAAACGCGCCTGATAAATCGCCATCATCGGGCCTAAGCCCATGGATACCGTCGGAAACTGCCAGAAATCAGGCATTAGGTGCGGGTGAGGATAAGAAGATAGACCCTTACCATCAACCTCCTGACGGAAGTTATCCAACTGCTCCTCACTAATACGGCCCTCTAAATAAGCACGACCGTAAATACCCGGTGAAGAATGACCTTGGAAATACACCAAGTCGCCGCCATGGTCCTCAGACTCAGCATGCCAGAAATGGTTTTGACCACTTTCGATCATGGTCGCTAAAGAAGCGTATGAAGCCATATGGCCACCTAAACCACCGCCACCCTCAGTTTCATGAAGATTAGCTTTTACCACCATTGCCACAGAGTTCCAACGAATATAGGCACGAATGCGTGCTTCCAATTCTAAGTTACCCGGATTAGGTGGCTCCTGCCCAGGAGGAATGGTATTTAAATAGGCTGTATAAGGAGAATAAGGGATATTTGAACCCGAACGGCGTGCTAAATCCGTTAGCTTCTCGATTAAAAAGTGCGCTCTCTCTGTACCCTCACGGTCTAATACCGCCTCCAACGATTCCAACCATTCCTGGGTTTCGACCTCATCAATATCTGGAATACTGGTTGCCGAATAATCTTTATCCATTCGAGACTCCTCTAATAGTGGTTGAATTAAGTCATCGCTAATTCATAAAATGACTTTAATAATTTATAGGATATACAACTTTAATTAAAAATGCGATCGGTTAAATACCTAAGACAGCACTGTCCTAATGATTAACCTCAAACAAATTTAAACTCGTACAGGCTAATTCTAGAAAAAACCGATATTTTGTCAAGGATTTTTCATATTGTAATATTATATTTTGCATAGTGAAATATTCAAATTCAGACTTCACGTAACGGCACACTCAGCTAGCTCAATAAAGTATTTTTTTAAGCTGCCTACTTTACTAAGTTCGTCTTACTAAACTTGTTAAAATAAAACGCTTATATACAATTTCGGCATCACAATCCTTTTACACGGTTTAGTGAGTAGTTTTTAGTAGATTGATATGGCGTCAAACTCCCATCTTTCGCTTATTTTGCCCCAAACGCTTAAAAACGAAAATAAGCGTAGAATGCATTGGATCATTCCGGTCTTTGTATTAGTGCTCTATGTCTTAGTGATTTTTGCCTTTATGGCAATTCAAAAGATTCAACATCAGCACGCCATTCTCTATTCAAACACGGAGGAGGTCAGGCACCAGTTATTGATTTTTCTGGTGGTGGCCATGTCATTTACCATCGTCATCAGTTTACTAACCCTGTGGCATTACACCCGTATCCGCTCTGAGGCTGAGGAGCAGCTCTTTTTAGAAACCACCTTTAGACGTGCCATGGAAAACTCCATGTCCACCGGGATGCGCGTTTTAGATTTGCAGGGTCGTGTGGTGTATGTGAATCCCGCTTTTTGCCGTATGGTTGGATGGAATGAATCTGAATTACTAGGCACGCTTTTCCCCTATCCCTATTGGGTGGAGGATAAGTTCGAACAACATGAGAAATACCTAGATATCGTCTTAAGTGGCAAGACCCCAAGCTCGGGCATGGAGATGGAGGCAAAGCGCCGGGACGGCTCTATTTTTACGGCCCGTCTGTATGTGTCCCCGCTGATGGACCCAAATGGTGAACAAATCGGTTGGATGACCTCAATGACCGATATTACGGAGCCTAAGCGTATTCGTGAGGCTTTAACAGCAGCGCACGAACGCTTTATGACAGTATTGGAAAGTCTGGATGATACGATTTCGGTAGTCGCCGATACGCCCAATGGCACCGAACTACTCTTTGCCAATCGTACCTATCGTCGACTTTGGGGTTCAGAAGCACATGGCCATACCTTACTTTATAATGCCGCCACCGCACATCATGAAAATGATCCCTTGGCAAATAACGAGCTCTACATCGCACAGATCGGTGCCTGGTTTGAAGTGCAACATCGCACCTTAAACTGGACTGATGGGCGTAAGGTACGTTTACAAGTAGCACGTGATATTTCTCAGCGCCGTGAGTATGAGCAAAAACTCAGTGCGCAGCAGGAAAAGGTGCAGTTAAGCGGCCGTTTAAGCACACTGGGCGAAATGGCAAGTTCTTTGGCCCATGAGCTGAATCAGCCACTCACTGCCATTGTCAATTACAACTCAGCCATTGCCGCCTTAATTAAAAGTGAGCATCTGGATCAAGAGCGCTTATTACAGGTGCTGGATAAATCCGTTTCTCAAGCCGAACGGGCCGGACGAATTATCGGTCGTATCCGTGATTTTGTGCGCCGTAATGAGCCCGAACGTCAAGCCGTTAAAATTGATACCATAGTTGAAAACACAATGGATTTAGCTTTTTTTGAAAGTCGCAAATATAGTAAGCAAATTGAGGTGAATCTGCCCGAGGACCTGCCTGAGGTCTATGCCGATCCAATATTAATTGAGCAGGTACTCCTAAATCTGGTTAAAAATGGCATCGAAGCGATGAGTCAAAGTGAGCACGAGACACTGTATGTGAATATATCCCAAGTGGGCTTAGAAATTCAGGTGCAAGTCATTGATAGTGGCCATGGCCTCAAGGATCCTGAACGCTTATTTGAACCCTTTTACAGTACCAAAAAAGAGGGGCTAGGTATTGGCTTAAATATCTGTCGCTCAATTATAGAATCACACCGCGGTAGATTATGGGCTGAAAATAATCCTAGTGGCGGTACAATATTTACATTCAGAATTCCCTGTTATAGAAAAGCTGATAACTCAATTTCACAAAATGGAGCAATAAATTAATTATGATAGACCATAGTAATAGTGTAATTTTTATTGTTGATGATGATGATGCCGTTAGAGATTCACTGCGTCTACTACTAGAAACTCAAAACTACCGAGTACAGACATTTGCCAGTGGTGAGGAGTTTTTAGAGCATTACAATCCTAATCTTGTCAGTGTCTTAATCACTGATGTACGGATGCCGGGTATGTCTGGCTTACAACTACAAGAGCAGTTATTAGAGCGTAAAGCCACCCTACCCATTATTTTCATCACCGGTCATGGCGATGTGAATATGGCGGTTTCAACCATGAAAAAAGGCGCAGTAGACTTTATTGAAAAGCCTTTTAATCTTGAAGATATCAAACCCGTCATTGCGCGTTTCCTCGATCAGGCTTATGAACAAATGCAGGAAGCGATTTCTCAACAAGCGGTAGACAGTTTATTAGCCCGCCTTACCTCACGTGAAGAGCAAGTACTTGAGCGTATTGTGGCTGGTCGTCTGAATAAGCAAATTGCCGATGACCTCAGTATCAGTATCAAAACGGTAGAAGCACATCGTGCCAATATCATGGAAAAGCTCGAGGTCAGCACCGTTGCAGACCTCATGAAAATCGTTTTAAAGAAGTAATTATCTAAAGGATCCAAGTTTTTGTATGAACGCTAGTATCATTGACGGCAAAGCTTTATCAGAAAAAATCAAACAGGGTTTAGCGCCCACCATTGAAGCAATTAAGGCAAAAGGCATCACGCCCTCGCTAACCGTGGTCTTAGTGGGTGAGGATCCTGCCTCCCAAGTGTATGTGCGTAATAAGCACAATACCTTTATCAAAATGGGCTTGGATTCCGAGGTTGTGAGCTTGCCTAGCGATATTTCTCAAGCAGAGTTATTGGCTAAAATTCATCAATTAAATGAGGATCCTAAGGTGAATGGCATCTTGGTGCAGTTACCCTTACCGGATCATTTAGATAGCCAGTTAATTATTCAACATATCAAAGCCGAAAAGGATGTGGACGGCTTTCACCGCTTAAATGCGGGCGCCCTAATGACCGGTGAACCGCAACTCATTCCTTGCACCCCCTATGGCATCATGAAAATGCTAGAGGATCAGGACGTCACCTTGCGCGGTGCCGAAGCAGTGATTGTTGGTGCCAGTAATATTGTTGGCAAACCCATTGCCCTACTCTTACAAAAAGCCGGTGCGACCGTCACCATTTGTAACTCCAAAACCAAGGATTTGGCCGCTCACACAAAGCGCGCCGATGTGCTTGTGGTCGCCACTGGTCGACCCATGATGATTAGCGGCGACATGATTAAACCCGGTGCCGTGGTCATCGATGTGGGTATTAATCGCCTGGATAATGGCAAGCTAGTGGGTGACGTTAATTTTGATGAGGCATCCAAAGTGGCGGCAGCCATCACCCCAGTACCGGGTGGCGTGGGTCCCATGACCATCACCATGCTATTAGTTAATACCATTCAAGCGACGATGCAACAACATGGTCTAGAGGAGCTGTCTTAAGTATGACGGAGCAACTTAGTAACAACCCATTATTAACGCCGCTTGAACAATTAATGCCGTATGAGGCGATTGAGCCCGAGCATATTGTACCGGCCATTGAGTTTTTACTCAAAGAAGCAAAAGCGCTGATTGAGCAATTAATCACCGTAGCGGAACCCAACTGGGACAACTTTATCGAACCTATGGAATATGGTACGGCTCGCTTATGGCGTGCTTGGAATGTGGTCAATCACTTAAATAATGTACACAACACCGATGCCGTTCGTAGCGCCTACAATACCCTATTACCGCAAGTGTCTGAGTTTTCGACCTGGATTGGTCTGAATAAGGCGCTATTTGAACAGTATCAAATGCTCCACCAAAGTGAGGCTTTCCAAGCGCTTAGCAAAACTCGTCAACGCATTATCACCGAAGCGCTCAAGGACTTTGAACTCAATGGCGTAAGCTTAGAAGGTGAAGCCAAAACTCGCTATGCGGAGATGAGTGAGCAACTCGCCATGACCAGTCAGCAATTTGCCCTAAACGCTTTGGATGCAACCGACAAATGGAGCTACCACACCGAAGATGCTGAAGAAGTAGCTGGCATCCCAGAGCAAGTATTAGCAGCGGCCAATGACTTGGCCGGTGGCAAAGGTTGGACCTTTACTTTAAAAATGCCCTCCTATCTCCCTGTGATGCAGTATGCTAGCAATCAAGCGCTACGCCAACGCATGTATCAAGGCTATGCCACCATTGCTTCAGAGCAAGGTGATAAGCAGTTTGATAACTCTGACAATATTGAAACATTACTAAAACTACGGCTTGAGCTTGCTAAATTACTTGGCTTTAAGGATTTTGCCACCATGCAATTAGAAAAACGCATGGCCGACAGCCCGCAGCAAGTGATCGATTTTATTCGTGACTTAGCCGCCAAAGCTAAGCCATTTGCCGAAATAGATATGGCCGAACTGAGCGCCTTTGCCCGTCAAGAGCTGGGTATGGCAGCGTTGGAGCCATGGGATTTAGCCTATGTCTCCGAGCGATTACGCGAAAAGAAATTCGCTTATTCGGATGAAGAAGTTAAACAATACCTACCTGAAGACCAGGTATTAAATGGTTTATTTACGATTATTGAGCATCTCTTTAAGGTCAAATTCGAAGCCACGGAGGCCCAAACGTGGCATCAAGACGCCAAGGTCTTTGCCCTCAAAGAGGCAGATCAGTTAATCGGTTATTTATATACTGACTTACACGCCCGTAACGCCAAACAAAGTGGTGCTTGGGTAGCTAATGAGCGCACTCGCCAACGCCATCAGGGTGAGTTAATCACGCCGGTGGTCTATTTAACATGTAACTTTACCCCACCCCAAGGCGCTAAAGCTGGTCTACTGCGTTTAGATGATGTGGTGACGCTATTCCACGAAATGGGTCATGCACTGCATGCACTCCTTTCCAAGGTGGATGAGCCCTCTGCCTCACCCTTTGCTAGTGTGGAATGGGATGCGATCGAGTTGCCCTCACAGTTTATGGAAAACTTCTGCTATGAGTGGCCGGTGATGCAAAAGCTAAGCCGTCACCAAGAAAGTGGTGAGCCCTTGCCACGCCAGTTATTTGACAAAATTATCGCCGCCAAAAACTTCCAAACCGGTATGCAAACCGTACGGCAGTTGGAGTTTGCCTTATTTGATATGCTGCTACACCAGCAATTGGAGCAACAAACCATCGCCGATGTGCTGACGCTGCTAGATGAGGTTCGACAGGAGGTTGCGGTCTTGATGCCACCTAGCTGGCACCGTTTCCCGCATAATTTCTCCCATATTTTTGCGGGTGGTTATGCGGCTGGCTACTATAGCTATAAGTGGGCTGAAGTGCTCTCAGCAGATGCCTATAGCTATTTTGAAGAGCATGCCACAGAGGAATTTGGCACGCTTAACCCGCAAGCTGGTGAACACTTTAAAAATGAAATTCTCGCCGTTGGCGGCTCCTTGCCTGCAACTGAGTTTTTTGAAAAGTTCCGTGGACGCCCAGCGGATCCTGCTGCCTTATTACGACACCACGGTATGGTGGATGAATAAAGCTAATAAGAGATTAAGATGATAAAGCGTTTAAAAAAATCCTCGCTTGCCTTTGCCCTCTCCCTAGCGTGCCTGGGGATGGCAACGCCTATTGACTCGGCCTTGGCTGAAACTCAATTTTACTCAACCCGCTCACATCTGCCCGATTTAAAATTTGAGCTGCAGCACACCGATGAGCAGCGCTTAAGCGAGCAACAGTTTAAACAAAAAGTAGTCTTAGTTTACTTCGGCTATACCTATTGCCCCGATGTGTGTCCCACCACCATGGCGGAGCTGGCACTGATGAAAAGCATGCTCAGCGAACAACAACAAGCGCAGGTGCAAGTGATTTTTATCAGTGTCGATCCGCATCGTGATACCCCTGCCCGCTTAGAAAAATATCTAGAGGCTTTCGGTCTAGGTGCTATTGGTCTAAGCGGAACAGAAAAAGAAATTGCCGCCATTGCTAAACGTTATCGAGTGGCTTACCAAATTGAAAAGCCAAAAAATCCGAACAATCCGGAGCTCTATGATGTGATGCATGCGGAGGGGATTTATGTTTTTGATACCAATGGCAAAGCTGCTTTCCTCGCCTCCAATAGTCATGATATTGAGGGCTTACATCAGCGCGTCGTCGCCTTACTTAAGTGATAAGCTGCTGGAGGCGCACGGATATCGTTCACTTTAATTGACGCAACAAATTGCTTAACCTTATTTACCATTTCCCAAGGAGATAATGACCGTGATCACTATTTTTCACCTTCCCTCGACAGACTCCTTTCGTAGTATCTGGTTAGCTTGTGAGCTTGGTCTCACCTTTCAACTTAATCATCGTCAAGAGGCCGACGAGGCTTCTGATAGCGAAACCCACCCCTTAAGCAAGGCCCCTATTCTCTTAGACGGGAATATTAGCATTGCGACGCATGGTGCTGCCCGCGAGTACTTGCTCAGTAGCTATGACCGTTGCGGTATGCGTCCGCCAATGGCTCACCCCGACTATATTCAGTATTTACAATGGGTGCACTATCTAGAAGCTACACTTTTGCCGCTAGTTGAACAACAGAGCATCATTCATAAATTAGGCCAATCTAGGGTACCGTTTTTTGCTCGCTCAATTATGAAAAAAACGGTCTTAAACTACCTGAATACGCACATTATGCCGGAACTGCAGCGTCAACTAAATTACATCGATCAGTCGCTAGCAGCTAGTGGTTGGACCTGTGGTAGTCGCTTCTGTGCGGCAGATATTGATTTAGCCTATATCTTATTAGGTTTAGAGGCTGAGGCTAAGCTGTTGCCTGAGCATAAAAATATTGAAATGTTCTTAAGCGCGGTTAAAGAGCGCGCTACCTATCAACTGGCCAAAGAAAAATCCACAACCACGAACACTGCTTTGGGCTTTGAACAGAGCGCTCAAACCACTGCGGTGGCACAGGCTGAAGAGGTGGAACTAGTGGATGAGGAGCGAGCGGATGCTGTGGATACGAGCACTGCTGAAGCAGCGCCACATGAAGCAGAAAGCGACGGCATCACCACCAGTCATGATATGACCGAGCAGCCTACGCCTAAGCGTGACTAAGCGATATAGTAAGAAGCCCACCATCAGGTGGGCTTTTTGCTTCACTCTTCTTCGAACCGAGAACAAAAATACTAGCGATTACCCTAGTAACAAACCCTTTAGTCATAATAGTAAGATTAAGCAATGAATTCGTTAATGATCCTTTATAGTTTGATAGCTTTCTAACGTTGCTACAGTCATAGCGAGTCATGATGATTTTATTTCAAATTAACCTCGTCGCTACCTGCCACCAAGACCAGATGCGAACGATGGAAAAAAACGTTTAGCCTTTAATTATTAAAATATTTTTTATGAGTCAATCAATTAAGTCTAAAACACCGATTTTAGTCATACATGGCGGTGCGGGCGCCATCTCAAAAAGAAGTATAGATTCCACATCTCGTACCCAGTACGAAGATGCTCTTAAAAATATTTTGCAGCATGCTTCTAAAGAACTTTTTCAAGGAGGAAGCGCAATTGATGCAGTTTCAAACGCAGTTAAACTGCTCGAAGATAACCCATTATTTAATGCTGGGCACGGGGCGGTTTTTACAAGATTGAAGACTCACGAACTAGACGCAGCTATTATGGATGGTAGTACACGAGCTGCTGGCTCAGTTGCCATGGTTTCACACTTAAAGAACCCAATTATGGCTGCACGTCTTGTCATGGAACGAAGCGAACACGTCATGTTAGTTGGTAAAGGTGCAGAAGATTTTGCAATTCAACATGGCGCTGAGCACGTTAGTATGGATTACTTTTCAACTGAATTTCGGCTTAAACAATTAGAAGAAATTCAGCGAAATGGACACACCTCAACAAGGACAGCACTCGATCATGACATATCAACTACCCTTAACGATGCTCCTTTAGACGAGGATAAAAAAATGGGCACAGTAGGTGCGGTAGCCATCGATTTACATGGTAATTTAGCGGCTGCCACATCAACTGGTGGCTTAACAAACAAACTGGTTGGTAGGGTTGGTGACTCACCTATCATTGGCGCTGGTTGCTATGCTGATGATTTATGTGCCATATCCTGTACAGGAACAGGTGAAGCATTCATTCGGCTCGTTGTAGGACATAGTATTGCGGCACAAATGCGCTATGGAAACAGAACGCTAAAAGAAGCGAGTGATGACGTTATCTACGAACAACTTCCTAAAATTCAAGGTGAAGGCGGCCTCATTGCAATCGATAACAAAGGTAATGTAGTCTTACCATTCAATACTGAGGGTATGTACAGAGGAGTGATTTATTCTAATCAAGATTTATGGGTGGCTATTCATGACGAATAATTTACCCCTTAAATCTGAACATAATGTGCATCCAATTACACCTGAATATTTGAATAACACACGAAATATCCTAGAAGTTCATAATCTAAGTGTCGAATTTAAAAACGATCAAGGTACTATTCAAGCTGTTAAAGATATAAGTTTTCACGTAAAACTAGGAGAAACATTAGCAATTGTTGGTGAGTCGGGTTCAGGGAAGTCCGTAACATCATTAGCAATTATGCGTTTAGTTAATTATGGCGGTGGTCGTATCACACAGGGTCAGATCTTGTTTAATGACGACAACAGTAAAATTGATTTAACAAAAGCCACACAAGCTCAAATGCAACAAATCCGTGGCGCTGATATTGCTATGATTTTCCAAGAGCCCATGACTTCTCTTAATCCAATTTTTACTGTTGGAGAGCAAATCGCTGAGTCAATTCGATTACATCAGGGTCTAGGACATCAAGAATCAATGACTAAAGCATTAGAAATGCTTGAACAGGTCCGTATTGCAGATGCTAAAAATATCATTAGACGCTATCCACATCAACTATCAGGTGGCATGAGACAACGTGTCATGATAGCTATGGCACTAGCATGCAAGCCCAAACTATTGATTGCTGATGAGCCAACAACCGCTTTAGATGTAACTATACAAGCACAAATTATTCAACTAATCCATCAGTTACAGAAAGAAATGGGCATGGCGGTTATCTTTATCACTCATGACATGGGTGTAGTTGCAGAGGTTGCTGACCGTGTATTGGTAATGCTTCGAGGAGAACAAGTTGAGAGCAATAACTCTCACGAAATTTTTCATAACCCACAACATCCGTACACTAAAGCTCTCTTGAATGCTGTGCCTCGCTTAGGTTCAATGACTGGTACGTCACTACCAGCGTTGTTCCCAAACTTGGATAATCCCTTTACTTGTGAACAAGAAGTGAAAGATGGACTGCCGAAATTGCGCAAACCCGACTATAGTTCTCCAATACTAGAAGTCAAGGACTTTTGCACACGATTTGATATCCGTACAGGACTATTCAACCGTGTCACTCACCGAGTTCACGCTGTTGAGCATATTAACTTTGATTTGTATCCAGGTGAGACCTTGGCCCTTGTGGGAGAGTCAGGCTGTGGTAAATCCACGACAGGTCGTTCAATATTACGACTAGTTGAATCACAAGCGGGAGAGATTAAGTTTAATGGTCATTCAATCCAACACCTAAAAGCTGCTGAACTGCAAATGCTAAGACGTAATATTCAATTTATTTTTCAGGATCCTTATGCATCACTAGACCCGCGAATCACCATCGGCTATTCCATCATTGAACCAATTTTGATACATAAATTGATGACTCGTGTTGAGGCAGAAAAACGAATGTATGAACTACTTGTAAAGGTTGGTCTGCCAACCAGTGCAGCTCAACGCTACCCACATGAATTTTCCGGAGGTCAAAGACAAAGGATTTGTATTGCTAGAGCCCTAGCTATGAACCCTAAAGTAGTGATCGCAGATGAATCAGTATCAGCTTTAGATGTTTCTATTCAAGCACAAATAGTCAATTTACTCATTAAGTTACAACAAGAGCTAGGTATTGCATTTATTTTTATTTCCCATGACATGGCTGTTGTTGAGCGTATTAGCCACCGTGTAGCTGTTATGTACTTGGGACAAATTGTGGAGATTGGTAGCCGACAGGATATATTTGAAAACCCACAACATCCGTATACAAAACGATTGCTTAATGCAGTACCTATTGCAGACCCTAGTCGCCGTCATCTGGAGCGTGAGCTACTGACAGGAGAAATACCAAGCCCCATTCGTAAAATTGGTGATGAACCAATAATTCATCCACTCACTCATTTAGGTGGTCAACATTACGTAGCTCAAACATATTATGAGCATTAACTTGTATTTAGGAGAATAAATACATGAAAACTTTTACCTTAAAACACGCTGCTCTTTCCACTTTATTTGCATTAAGCTCCTTTACCAGCAACGCTTGGGCAACTAAAGATGTTACCATCGCAGTTGAAATCACACTTGATTCTCTAGACCCATATAACACCAATTCAACCTTAGCACAAGCTGTTGGTAAGGGGTACTATGAGGGCCTATTGGCTTTTGATAAAGATTTAAATATCAAACCCCTTTTAGCTGAACGTATTGAAGCAAATGACAACGGCACTGTTTATCATATCCAGTTAAGAAAAGGTGTTAAATTCCATGATGGCACTGACTTTACGGCTACCGCTGTAAAAGCCAACTTTGAGAGAGTACTTGATAAATCTAACGCATTAGCTCGTTACAATCAATTCAGTCGCATCAAAGAAATCGAAGTGGTAAATGATCATGAAGTCAAAATCACCTTAACTGAACCATTCTCCGCCTTCATGAATGCATTAGCTCATCCTTCTGCGATGATGATCTCGCCTACGGCCCTAGAAAAATGGGGTAAAGACATCACTTTTCATCCGACTGGCACTGGACCATTTAAGTTTGTAGAATGGAAACCTGCCGAATCAGTCAAGATGGAGAAATTTGATGGTTATTGGCAAGAAGGATATCCAAAAGTCGACAGTTTAACTTTTCGCACTGTAAGTGATAACAATACACGTGCTGCTGTGCTTCACACTGGCGAAGTAGACGCTGCCTACCCCTTACCTTACGAGCAAGTAAGTCGTCTAGAAAAGAACAAAAAACTACAACTCATTTCTGCGCCGTCCATTATTGCGCGATATATCTCCATGAATGTTCTTCAGAAACCTTTTGATGATGTACGTGTTCGTCAAGCTGTTAACTATGCAATTAATAAAGAGGCGCTCGCCAAGGTTGCCTATGCAGGTCACGCCTTCCCTTCACAAGGTGTGATTCCTCAGGGAGTTGCTTACGCTCACCAAATGGACCCGTGGCCTTATGATCCAGAAAAAGCGAAGGAGCTTCTGAAGGAAGCTGGCTATGCTGATGGTTTTAATACAACACTCTGGGCAGGCTCCAATGATGGTACCACAGCTAAAGCATCGCAGTTTTTACAACAACAGCTCGCTCAAGTCGGCATTAAGGCTTCTGTTGAATTGCTTGAATCAGGCCAAAGAGTTGAAAGAGTAGCTCAGGCCAAAGACCCAGAGACTGCACCAGTACGAATGTATTTTGCCGGCTGGTCAGCATCAACAGGTGAGGCAGACTGGGCATTACGCCCTCTGTTAGCAACAAACGGTTGGCCACCAGTCTTTAACAATACAGCCTACTACTCGAACGAGATGGTCGACAAAAACATCGCAGATGCTTTAAGCACGACTGATGAAGCTGAAAAAACTCGGCTTTATAAAGAAGCACAAGAACAAATCTGGAATGATGCACCTTGGGCTTTTTTAGTAACTGGTAAATTACTCTACGCTCACTCTACTAAAATTTCTGGGTTTAATGTTATGCCCGATGGATCATTTGAGTATAGAGATTTAGATAAAGCCGAATAAAGCGAAATCATTTCTTGTCGCTAGGCTTAGGCCTAGCGCTTTTTTAAAAATCTATGCTTAGTTATTTTTTTAAACGCCTATTGGGAATAATCCCTACACTTCTAATCGTAGCAGTTGTAGTATTCCTTTTTGTCCATGCCCTGCCTGGTGATCCTGCACGTCTAGCTGCAGGCCCTGAGGCAGACGAACAGACCGTAGAACTTCTAAGACAACAACTTGGCTTAGATCAACCCTTATATAACCAATTTATACAATACATTAGTAATTTACTAAATGGTGATTTGGGTTACTCCTTACGCACGAAACGCCCAGTTGTAACTGAAATTCTTGATCGCTTAGGCCCTACAATCTTGCTGACCATTACAAGTATGGTTTGGTCTGTTATTTTTGGTTTAGTAATCGGTATAGTTTCGGCTGTTTGGCGCAATAGACTACCTGATAGAATTGGAATGACTATTGCCGTATCAGGAATTTCCTTCCCAGCCTTTGCGCTAGGAATGGTTTTAATGCAGATTTTCTCAGTAGAATTGGGTCTTCTTCCTGCTATAGGTGCAGGCACTTGGAAACATTATATATTACCGTCAATTACGTTAGGCGCTGGTGCAGCAGCTGTAATGGCAAGATTTACACGTGCTGCATTCGTTGAGGTAATGAAAGAAGATTATGTTCGTACAGCTCGAGCAAAAGGTTTGAGCGAGCGAGTTGTCATTACCAAACATATTTTCAAGAACGCTCTCATTCCCGTTGTCACCATGATGGGTCTACAGTTTGGATTTCTTTTAGGTGGCTCAATCGTAGTTGAAACTGTTTTTGCTTGGCCTGGAGTTGGCATGCTCTTAGTTGACGCAGTTAATATGCGTGATTACCCCGTAATTCAAGGACTAATCTTACTTTTCTCTCTGGAATTTATATTGATTAACCTAATAGTCGATATTTTATATGGTGTAATTAACCCCACCATTAGGTATCGTTAGAGGCCAGTCTATGAATAATATCAATAATACGATTGATGTTCCTAACGCTAACCGCGTACGTACACCCTTAAGTGAATTTTGGCGCAAGTTTAGAAAACAGAAACTGGGAATGGCCGCAGGTATATTCATTCTTATCCTTGTAATTGTGGCTTTTCTTGCACCCTGGATCGTCCCTTTTGACCCTGAGACATTTTTTGACTATGAAGCACTAAATGAACCACCATCATGGTCTCACTGGTTTGGGGTGGATTCTCTAGGTCGAGATATCTTTAGTAGGGTTATCATGGGCGCACGAATTTCCCTAGCAGCCGGTTTCATCTCTGTAGCCCTAGGAGCCCTAGTAGGTACTACACTAGGATTAATCGCTGGTTATTACGAGGGTTGGTCTGAACGAATTATCATGCGCTTATCAGATGTTTTACTCGCCTTCCCTGGAATTTTACTTGCTATCGGAGTCGTTGCTATTTTAGGCTCAAGCATGGTTAACGTTATTATTGCTGTCGCTGTATTTAGTGTTCCTGCTTTCGCTCGGCTTGTGCGTGGTAGCACTTTAAGTCTTAAACAGATGACCTATATTGAAGCTATGCGTAGTGTTGGAGCTCCTGACTCAACCATTCTATTTAAGCATATTCTTCCTGGGACCATTTCGCCTATTGTGGTTTACGGCACCATGCGTATTGGCACCTCTATTATTACTGCTGCCAGTTTATCCTTTTTAGGAATGGGTGCTCAGCCCCCAACCCCTGAGTGGGGCGCCATGTTAAATGATGCTCGAGCAGATATGTTAATAGCTCCACATGTCGCACTCTTCCCTGCGCTTGCTATTTTTTTTACAGTCTTAGCATTTAACTTATTAGGTGATGGTCTACGAGATGCTCTGGACCCGAAATTAGATTAATGGATAACTATAAACTACATGTTGGACGACTTAAACCTGGACCATTAAATTCAATTACTGATGTCGCAGGGATACAAGTAGGACACTGCACATTAAGTAAAGGTTCAATACAAACTGGAGTAACTGTGGTTCTTCCACCGAGTCCTAACCTATTTCAATTCAAAATTCCTGCTGCTGTCTCAGTAATCAATGGCTTTGGCAAGAGTGTTGGACTTATACAGATTGAGGAGCTAGGTCAATTAGAAACGCCCATCGCTTTGACCAACACCTTTTCTGTAAGTGATGTGGCCAAGGCACAAATACGCCAAACATTAGTTCACAATCCAGAATGTGGGCGCTCTTTATCAACTGTCAACCCCTTAGTTCTTGAATGTAACGATGGATATCTAAATGACTTGCATGCGTTTGCTATCAATGAAACGCACTACATAGCAGCTATTAAGGATGCACAAGTTGTGTTCGAACAAGGTGCTGTTGGGGCGGGCCGTGGCATGACAAGCTTTGGGGTTAAAGGTGGCATAGGCTCAGCTTCTAGAATAATTGCAATAGACAATACAAAATACACGGTAGGCGCGTTAGTACTAGCTAATTTTGGTCGCAGTTCACAACTACTATTCCGTGGCAACTGGATTGGTAAAGAGCTTGAAAAAGCAATTGAACGCAATAAAACTACGCATGAGTTAGATCAAAATGAAAAAGGCTCAATTATTATCATAATAGCAACTGATGCTCCTCTTGAATCCCGTCAACTCAAAAGATTGTCGAAGCGTAGTTCTGCAGGTTTAGCCCGTACGGGTTCAGTTTACGGTCATGGAAGTGGAGATATTGCCATAGCATTTAGTACAGCTTACACACAAACGATAGATGCTCAAAACCAACAATCAGTACCAAGTTTTTTACATGAAACGGTATTAGATCCTTTATTTGAAGCAGTAGTTGAATCGGTGGAGCACGCTATATTAAATGCTTTATGGCATGCTACAACTGTGACGGGCAGAGATGGTCACGAGCGCATTGCATTACGTGACGTTGACCTAAATTGGGAGTCCATTTTAAGGTGATGATATGAAAATTTTAATTTCAGTCGATATTGAAGGTGTTGCAGGTGTTACGCATCCTCAACAAGTGCGTCCTGGCAACGCCGAGTATGAGCAGGCTAGACGCTGGATGACTGAAGAAACGAACGCAGCCATTCGAGGCGCTTTTGCTGGTGGTGCTTCGCAGGTCATCGTCAACGATTCACATGCTGATTTTAGAAATCTTATTTTAAGTGAACTGGATGAAAGAGCAAGCATCATTACTGGTAAGCCACGCTATCTTGGAATGATGTCGGGCGTGGAACAACAGACTAACGCTATATTCATGATAGGGTATCATGCTAAATCGCATCGTGCCGGTGTATTGGCACATACAATAAACAGCTTTGCCTTTAAAGAAGTTAGAGTTAATGGTAAAGCTTACGGTGAGGCAGGCCTGTATGGTGCACTAGCGGGTGAATTTAATTGCCCAATCGCTTTAATATCAGGTGATGACCAATTTATCACGGAAACAAGTGAGCTCTTCCCAGGTGTTGTTACAGCACAGACTAAAATAGCTCATGGTTTCACGTCGTGCACATCGTTAACACCAAAAGCGTCTGCGCAGCTTATTGAAAACCAAGCAACTGTAGCAGCTTCCACAGCAACAGATTTAAAACCTTTTAAAATCAATGCACCACTACAAATTGAGGTTGATACCCAAACCCCTGCTCTAGCAGATCTATTTGGTCAACTCCCTTTAACGGATCGCCTTACTGCTTATACGCTTAAGTTTAATGCTGGCAGCATGTACGAAGCAATTCGAATTTTAAATTGCTTTTCAGCGATGAGCACCATGCTCAGATAATAAAACGATCTCTACCTTCCGCTGAATTTAAAGTAGTTTACAATTGAAACCTAAGGAAAGACCCATAACAAATGAGCAGATGCTTCAAGCAACCAGGGTAAAAAACCATCATTTGAGATCATCAAAATGGATAGAATACTGAACTTAACTAATTCACTAGAACTTGCAAAATGAGGTGTTTGGCAACGTAGGTGTACCTAATAAAGAGAAAGTCAATACAGTGAACCTAACCGTATTGATGTTCAATTTAAACACAAATGAATTGTAAGGAACCCCTCCCTTACAATTCTGTGTGACGGATGAGGCATAAGCCTCACCCTATTTACCCGCAAGCGACTCCATCAATGACCTAAATAGGCCTTACCCACTTGATCATTAAGCAAGAGATTAGCACCCGTATCGTGCAACACAATACGTCCCGTCTCCAACACATAACCACGATCGGCAATTTGTAATGCCTTATTAGCATTTTGCTCGACTAGGAACACCGTGATACCATCATCACGGATGGTTTTGATAATCTCAAAAATCTGCTCAATAATTAATGGCGCTAAGCCCAGGGTAGGCTCATCTAACAGCAGCATTCTGGGTTTACTCATCAAGGCACGGCCAATAGCTAGCATCTGCTGCTCACCGCCCGACATCAAGCCAGAGCGCTGTGTGGCACGCTCACGCAAGCGAGGGAAAAGCTCAAATACATGCTCTAGCCCAGCCTCAATCTCCTCACGGTTTAAAAAGAAACCACCCATCTGGAGGTTTTCGAGTACATTCAGGTCCGGAAAAACGCGCCGTCCCTCCGGTGAAATCGCTAACCCCTTACGCATAATGGCATGCGTCGGTAGCTCTGAAATATCCTCACCCATAAAATGGATGCTACCGGTGCGAACGCGTGGATTACCGCAAATGGTTGAGAGCGTGGTGGTCTTACCGGCACCATTACTACCGATTAAGGTAACAATCTCGCCCTCATCTATGTGTAAGCTAACATCGTGCAGGGCCTGAATTGCACCGTAGCCCGAATTAATACTATCCAGTTTTAACATTGCCATGATTACTCTCCGAGATAAGCCTTAATCACTTCAGGATCATTACGTACCTGCTCTGGGGTACCGGTAATTAAAGGCTTACCATACTCCATTGCTAAAATACGATCGGAAATATTCATAATCAAGCCCATATCATGCTCAATTAATAGCACCGATAAATCATAATCATGACGTAACTGATTGATTAGACTAGCTAACTCAATCTTTTCCTGTGGGTTTAAACCGGCTGCCGGCTCATCTAACAATAAGAGCTTAGGCTCGGTAATCATACAACGCGCAATTTCTAAACGACGTTGATGACCATAAGCTAAATTACCCGCTTCGCGATTAGCGAATTCCTTGATACCCATAAACTCCAACCAAAAAACCGCCCTTTCTAAAGCTTGCTTTTCAGCGCGTCGATGACTGGGTAAATTCAATAAGCCGCGCAGAAAACCGGCGCCTTTATTGTGTTGCGCTACCAACAGATTTTCCAAGACCGTGAGATTTTTAAATAAACGCACGTTTTGAAAGGTTCTCACGAGGCCCTGTCTAGCCACCATATGACTAGTCCAGCCGGTGATATCCTTTGAGTTTAACGTGATGTTACCGCTAGTTGGCTTATAAAAACCGCTGACGCAATTAAATACCGTGGTTTTACCTGCACCATTTGGGCCAATAATAGCAAAGATCTCATTCTTCCTTACCTCAAAAGAAACATGATCAACTGCCAATAAACCACCAAAACGCATGCAGATATCACGAGCTTCTAAAACAATATCACTCATTACTTAATCTCCACATGGGCACGTTGTGCAGGTAATAAACCCTGAGGTCGCCAGACCATCATCAATACCATCACTAAACCGAAAATCAACATCCGATATTCAGCAAATTGACGTGCAATCTCAGGCAAGGCGGTTAATAAGATCGCCGCAAGAATCACGCCCACTTGTGAGCCCATACCACCCAGCACCACCACTGCAAGGATTAAGGCCGACTCAATAAAGGTAAAGGACTCGGGGTTAACTAAGCCTTGTCGCGCTGCAAAAAACGCACCACCGAAACCGGCAAACATCGCACCTAAGGTAAAGGCGGATAATTTGATCGTGGTCGGATTCAGACCCAAGGAACGACAAGCAATCTCATCCTCACGTAAGGCCTCCCAAGCACGACCAATGGGCATACGAATCAAGCGATTAGAAACTAATAAGGTAATCACCGCCAAAGCCAAAGCTAATAGATAGAGATAAATCACCACATGATTCGCATCATAGGCCCATCCCATCATCTGATGGAAAGTCTCCTCACCCGCCGGCGCACGACGCGTCATGGCATGACCTAACAAAGTTGGCTTAGGGATATTGGCAATACCATCCGGACCACCCGTCCATTGGCTGAGGTTAATTAATAAAAGACGAATAATCTCACCAAAACCTAAGGTCACAATAGCTAAATAGTCGCCCCTTAATCTCAGTACTGGGAAACCGAGTAGATAACCGAACAAGGCAGCCATGCCACCGGCAACGGGTAAAGCGGACCAGAAGCCCCAACCAGCCCAATGGAATAATAAGGCGTAGGTATAGGCACCAACCGCATAAAAACCCACAAAGCCCAGATCGAGTAAACCCGCAAAACCCACGACAATATTTAAACCCAATCCTAACATCACATAAATGAGGACAAGCGTCGCAATATCGACATTAGAACGGGAACTAAAAAAGGGCCAAATTGCAGCAGCGGTAACCACTAATAAAATCAGTAAATTAATCGTCCGCGGCTTTAATACAGGTATCGCCCAACCACTGCCGCGCTTATTCTTGGCAAAGCTTTTAAATAAATAAGGACGGAAGAGTTGCACCACAAAGACCGCAGCAATACCCATCAACACAAATTCCCAATTAGGAACAATGTGCGTCTTTGCGCCTTGACGTACGAGCTGTAAACCGAAAATAGGAATGGTTAAAATGGCGGTTAATACAGCAGAAAAAATTGCAGTTTTAAGATTTTCAGCCATTAGACTTTCTCCACTTCAGGTTTACCTAAGAGTCCAGTCGGACGAAAAAGTAGAATCAATACTAATAAGCTAAATGCCACAATGTCTTTGTATTCAGAAGACCAGTAAGCCGCCGCTAAGGTTTCTACCACACCGAGTAATAGCCCGCCTAGAATCGCCCCAGGAATACTACCGATACCGCCCAATACCGCCGCAGTAAAGGCCTTAATACCGGCAATAAAACCAATAAATGGATTTAATTTACCGATCGCCAGTGCAATTAATACACCGCCCACCGCGGCTAGCATCGCTCCTAACACAAAGGTAAAGGAAACCACACGGTTGGTATCAATACCTAGTAGATTAGCCATCTGCATATCTTGTGAACAGGCACGTGAAGCACGTCCCATACGAGAATTCTTAATATAGAGCGTGAGCGCAATCATTAAGACAAAGACGACCAGGATAATCAACAGGCGTGAGTAGGAGAACATGACGGGATAACCAACGCCCATATCCCAGCGAAATGCGCCGGAAATGACATTAGGTACCGCCATATCACGCGCACCCTGACCAAGGGCTACCCAGTTCTGTAAGAAAATTGACATACCAATAGCCGCGATCAGTGAAACTAAACGCGGACTATTACGCGCCGGTCTATACGCTACTCGCTCAATGGTATAACCGTAGACACCGGTCACCACGGCGGCAACTAAAATCATAAACAGAATCAATAAAGGCAAAGGCAGAAAGCCATTAACCCCTATCGCCGTCAATGTAACCAAACCAACATATGCCCCGATCATATAAACTTCACCGTGCGCGAAGTTAATCATACCAATAATGCCATAGACCATCGTATAGCCAATCGCAATTAAGGCGTAAATGGCTCCTAGTGAGAGACCATTAAACAGCTGCTGTATAAGCTGAGGCAGAAAATCCATAAGTTCGTGCCCTTATAAGTAAAACAAGAGGCAATCATAATACGTAATTAGTTAAGAAACTATTGGCAATAACACTTAATTTTTGACACAAAACTAAGGATTAATATACCTGTGATTTTTAATGAGCGTTCACGACCCAAGCGACTGAGCAATGCAAATTCATATTTTTTAAATGTGATTATGCTATAAACATACTATTTTGCCGCCATAGGGCAGCAGCGACTCTCAATTGATAAAAGGATACACTGTGCTTAGCCTACTCACTAGCGACCATCAACATAGCACCCCTCATCTTGATAAAAAAGGCTTAGCAATATTTGAAAAATATGTCGCTCAGGCGAATTGCTATGTAGAGTACGGCGCTGGCGCCAGTACTTGGCATGCACATGAATTAGGCGCCAAGCAAATTATCGCCGTTGACTCTTCGGCTGAATGGATTCACAAGGTACAAGCGCATCTCCCCGATAGCAAGCAGGTGGAGCTCATCTATTGCGATATTGGTCCGGTTGGCCAATGGGGTAAGCCAATGGATGATAGGAAAATTAAACACTACCATGAGTATATGCTGGCGCCTTGGCGCTTAGCCCAACAAAAAGGGCTGCAGGTCGATCTGATTATGATTGATGGTCGCTTCCGAGTAGCTTGTTTTTTATATAGTCTGCTCTGTGCGGAAGCTGGCACGGTGATACTATTTGATGATTACAGTCTACGCTTTCGCTACCACCTAGTTGAGGATTTTTGTCCTAAGGTTGCGAGTCATGGCCGCTTAGCTGAATTTCATGTCAGCAAGGATTATGAGCTAAGCGAACTGGTTGCCATGATAGCGAAGTATTCGATTATCATCGATTAGCCACACCGCTATCAAGGCGCCTTACTTGACTTAAGCCCTTAAAGCCACGCTGAATAGCACAGCGTCGGCAAACAACAGGCTAGTCACTGCTAACCACCATATTTTTTTTGGGTTTTGCCGTACCGAGGTTCCACATCAACGCTCTAAAGGGAGCCAGCAGCATAATCGACAAACTCACCTTGAGTAGCAAGTCACCTAGGGTAAGCGTAAACCAAGGCACGCCCGTACCCACAAAGGCAACAGCAAAAAACACAAAGGTATCGATAACCGAAGCGAGCACGCCCGCTAATAAAGGCGCCAACCACCATGCCTGTTGACGCAAGCGATGAAACACGAAAATATCAAGCACATGCGCCAGTAAAAAAGCCGTACCGGAAGCCAAGGCGATTCTCGGCGTTGACAAATAAATCGATACAATCAATGCCGCAGCAAAACCCCAGTACACAATTCGACGTGCCGCTTGCGGACCAAAGCGACGATTCATCAGATCGGTCACTAAAAAAGTCACGGGATAGGTAACAGCCCCCAAGGTTAACCAATCATTAATATGAAACTGTGGTTGCACAAAATAATTGGACGCTGCCACTAAGGCACACATAATCGCTAAAGCAATCAGGCGTTGATGCGGTCTGATTGCTTCAAATTGCATGCCACTAAAGTGCGTATCTTGTACTTGCGACATAAGGCTCAAAAAACTCCAACGATAAAAATTAAGAAGATCGATGAGGACTTAATTCCACGGCCAATTCCTTGGCGCGCTCATAGGCTGCCTGCATTGCCATGGCCACAATGGCTTTTAGATCCTCACGCTCGAATACGGACAAGGCCTGCTCCGTCGTCCCGTTTTTAGAGGTGACATTGGCTCTAAGCTGCGCAATTGGCAAGGACGACTGCGCCATCATCTGAGTCGCACCTTTAAGCGTCTGAATCGCATGTTGACGGGCTGTTGCTTGATCATAGCCAAGAGCAATAGCACCCTCAATCAGCGCTTCGGCAAATAAATACACATACGCCACCCCACTACCACTTAAGGCCGTCACCGCATCCAACATGGACTCCTCAGCAACGAAGTCTACTCGACCACATGCCTTAAACATCGCTGCAAAACGAGTACGCTCTGCGGCTGTCACGGCGACCGCACAATAGGCCGCAATCACACCCTCACCCACTAAGGAAGGTGTATTTGGCATGGTGCGAATGATTTTCAATATAGAATCGTCACGCTGTGTGAGAAAATAAGCTAAGGAGGCAGTACTTAAACCGGCTGCCACACTAATTACCAGCTTATCAGCCGAAAAAAACGGCTGATACTCCTGCAGCACCGTCTGCATCATCTGCGGCTTAAGCGCTAATAACCAAATATCGGCATCGGCAAAAGCCGCACTAGCACCAATTTGTACCTGCTGTACACCCTTGGCACGCCAGTTATTCAAGGACGCTTCCGAATTGACAGAAATCAATAGCTCATCAGCTTGACAACTACCCTGCAGCAGCATGCCATCAATAATCGCGGCAGCCATATTACCACCGCCGATAACACCAATCTTCATAGTTTATCTAATGCTATACTAGGGCAACGCCATTGAAAATAACATCGCTTATAGTTTTTAGGCTACCTTAACCTTAGGTTCAGCAATCGCTGCACCCACCTCACCAATCACACTGGCTAAGTTAAAGCCCTCCGCCTTAAGCAGCGCCAACACCTCATCCACCGCCTCCGGACTTACAGCTAATAACAAGCCGCCAGAGGTCTGCGGATCGGTTAAGAGCGCACGATCGACATCCGTCATGCCCTCAGCTAATTCGACACGCTCGCCAATCGCATGCCAGTTACGACCAGAAGCACCGGTAATATAGCCCTGCTCGGCAAGCTCACGTGCACCCTCTAAAAATGGTACTTGCGCTAGCTTAATATGCAAATCAACACCCGAAGCACGCGCAATCTCAGCCGCATGACCTAATAAAGCAAAGCCCGTCACATCCGTCATCGCATGCACCGCCGCCATAGGACCAAGCTTTGCACCTGGTGTATTCAGCTGAGTGGTGGAGGCAATCATCAATTGATAGGCAGCCTCAGGCAAGGCGTTTTTCTTAAGTGCTGCGGAAAATACACCGATCCCAAGCCCCTTGGTGAGAATCAACACATCACCCGTTTTAGCCTTTGAGTTACGCTTAATCTGCTCAGGATGCACTGTACCCATCGCCGCTAAGCCGTAAATTGGCTCAACCGAATCAATTGAGTGCCCGCCAGCTACCGGAATACCTGCTTGCTGACACACATCGGCACCACCCTGAAGAATTTTAGCAATTTGATCATGCGGTAAAACATTAATCGGCATTGCCACCAAGGCTAAGGCCATCACGGGCGTGCCACCCATGGCATAAATATCTGATAAGGCATTGGTCGCTGCAATGCGACCAAAATCATAAGGATCGTCGACAATTGGCATAAAAAAGTCTGTAGTCGCAATCAATGCCTGCTCATCGTTTAAACGAAAAACCGCTGCATCATCGGCCGTCTCATTGCCCACCAAAAGATTTGGAAAAGCTTGCCCCGTCGGCATACTCGCCATCAGATTAGACAGTACATCGGGGGCGATTTTACAACCGCAGCCACCGCCATGCGATAAAGAGGTTAAACGAGGGGATTGATTAGATTGCGTAGTATTACTTTCAGCCATGAGACTCACCATCTGAAATAAAATTGGCGGAAGGTAGCAGGAGTCGAACCTACCTGGGAATGTCTGACATCCCCAACTGGATTTGAAGCCCAGCCGCAACACCGGTTACGCATACCTTCCGACGAAGTTAACGCTCTATTATAACCAATCTAAAGAGCGGTTGCGAACTAATCTTCGTTCCTTGACCCGACGCGTTAAACCAGCCCGATCAAAATACTCTAACACCTGCACCGCGCGCTTGCGTCCCAGCCCTGATGCGTCTCTAAACTCGGCCGTGCCAATATCATCTTGAGGTTCCATGCTGAGTACAATCTGTGCCAAGCGCTGTAATGACTTACGGTGATAAAAAAGATCATGCACCACTTGGAAAATTTCACCTTGACGGCTTAAGCGACGTAATACCTGTCGTACATCACCCTCTTCTGCTCCTAATTGCTTAGCAATATCACGCACCCAAGGTGGATTAGAACCACCCGCTTCAACCATCGGTAAAATCTGCTCGGCTAACTGCGCCTCTTGCGCCGATAACACCGGGATATGATCTGGTAAATGCAATAAACTGCGAGTGCGAGCAATCCGCCCCTGCTCAAGTAGCGAGCGCACTAATAACTGCCATAAGCCATCGCTCACCTTGGGTAAGCTCATACGTCGCATACGCAACAGCTCTACCCCCACCTCGTCCGGTGCCTGCTCATGAAAAGCCGCTAAGCGCTGCACCACCTGCTCAGCTAAAGCCTGCCATTGAACCGCTAAAATCCAAATCGTCTGCGCTTGTGCACCACCCGGCACCAAGGCCAACACACCTGGTGGCTGGGTCAATTTATCCAAAGACTTAGCGGTTAAGCGTAAAAGTGTTTTTTCACTTAAACCATAGGGCGCTAATTTTAACAATACCTCGATACTGGCACCGTTTAAAAAAGCCTCCACCCCCGCTAACCACGCTAAGCGTTCGGGTGAACGACGCTTACGATCGGGTGCATTAGGATGCAGAATCCGACCGCCACCGATGGTTTGCGTCGCCTGCGGATTACGAATAATAAAGCGATCGCCGGTCATACTGCAAATCGGCTCGGTGGACACCAACTGCACCATGGCACGCTGTCCTGGCTCAACCCTATCCTGACTTAATGGCACCGCATGCACATAATAATGCTTTGCCGCAATATGCAAATGCAAGGGCGTCCACGCCTGAATTCTTTGTTCTGATGAGTGCAGCAACTGCAAGCTCACATCAATATTAAACGAGGGCGTGAAGCTACGCGCATCAGCAATCCAATCACCGCGCTCAATGGTATCCTTGGTCATACCAACGACATTGAGGGCACAACGTTGACCAGCACGCGCCGTTTGCGAAGGTTGATCCTGCGCATGGATAGAGCGAACTCGTAGCGACTGAGCTGAGGGAAAGTGCCTTAAATCAATCACCTCACCTGCGGCTTGAGCTGCTTGAACACGTAAGTCCAATTCACCCCCATGCACAGTACCCGTCACCACAGTACCCTGCCCACTTAAGGTAAAGACGCGGTCTACTGCCAAGCGAAATAGACCCTCAGCCTGTTGATTACCGCGCGCCTCAGCCTCTTTAAATAAATACTCACGTAACTCATCAATACCCAGATGGTCCTCAGCTAAGGCATCCGTTACAAAAAGCGGTGCTTTTTCCAAAAAACTACCGGCGACCAAGGCCTCTATTTCTTGCTTGACCTCATCGATACGAGCCCCATCAACCACTGCGGCTTTAGTAATCACAATGGCCCCAGTCGTGATATGAAGTAAAGAAAGAATCGCTAAATGCTCACGGGTCTGCGGCATCACCCCGTCATCGGCAGCCACCACCAATAAGGCAAAATCAATACCAGTGGCGCCAGCAACCATGGTACGAATTAAACGCTCATGCCCCGGCACATCAATAAAGCCAAGCACATCGCCATTAGCTAAGGGGGTATAGGCATAACCTAATTGAATCGAAATCCCGCGTCTTTTTTCTTCCTTTAAACGATCAGTTTCAACCCCCGTTAAAGCCCGGATTAAGGTCGTTTTACCATGGTCAATATGACCTGCTGTACCAATAATCATGAATTAAACTCTCGTCAAATCCTGTTGCAGTTGCGCCAAAAACTCCGCTTCTTGATGCCTTTCCAAACAACGCATATCTAATAATAATGTATCGTCAGCAATCCGCCCGATCACCGGTTTAGAGAGGCGACGTAAGCGCTTTTCTAAAGCCAGTAAATGACGACCAGGACGCCCCTCGCCCACATAACGCATGGCTAAACCATAACTAGGTAGTAACTCGACTGGCATGGCGCCACTGCCGATTTGGCTCATCATGGCCTCTACCGTCACCCTAAACTCAGGACCCACCCATTGTTGAAGCGTCTGTTGCAGGTTTGCCGCACTTTGCTTGATCGCATCTGGGCTGCGAGTAAATAAACGCAGCGTAGTTAAACGCTCTGCCAATAACTCCGGACTGCGGTATAGTTGCAACACTGGCTCCAGTGCCGCCAGCGTGATTTTGCCAACGCGTAGTGCACGTTTGAGTGGATTTTTTTTGATTTTTGCAATTAAATCGGCACGGCCTACAATCAAACCAGCTTGCGGACCACCGAGTAGCTTATCACCACTGAAGGTCACAATATCAGCGCCGGCCTCAATGGTTTGCCGCACGGTGACCTCCGCTGGCAAACCCCATTGCCTGAGATCGACTAGGGTACCACTGCCTAAGTCAACGGTGCACGCTAAGCCATGCTGCTTCGCAATGGCTGCCACCTCAGCCACCGACACCTCTTTGGTAAAGCCATTAATTTCATAATTACTGCAATGCACCTTCATCAACATGGCGGTGTTATCAGCGATGGCTTGCTCATAATCATGTGCATGCGTGCGATTGGTAGTACCTACTTCCACCAAGTTGACATAGGCACGCTTCATAATATCCGGAATTCGGAAGGCCCCACCAATCTCAACCAGTTCACCGCGTGACACCACCACCTCACGCTCAGCAGCGAGGGAATTTAACATAAGCAATACGGCGGCAGCGTTATTATTAACCACTGTCGCGGCTTCGGCACCGGTTAATTCACAGAGCAGCTCCTCAATAAGGTCATCCCGATCGCCACGCCCACCCGAGGCTAAATCGTACTCTAAATTCATCGGCTCACGCATGGCCTCAACCACGGCCTCAATCGCTACCTCGGGCAATAAGGCACGACCCAAATTGGTATGCAGTACCACCCCAGTGAGATTAAACACTGGTCGCAGCTGGGATTGCGTCTTTTTTTGTAAAGCACGCGCTGTCAGCTGCGCAAAATCACGACTCAAGTGAGGTGATCTTAAGTCAATCACTAAGGCTTTGTTTTGCTGAATGTTCTGACGCAAATCCTCTAATACCAACCGCGCTTGCTGACTCACCAATTGATGACCATACGCCGCCAGCAAAGGCTTAAAAACCTCACTACTTAACAACTTATCAAGCGCTGGTAAATCTCTAAATGAAACTCTCTGCGTCATACAACACCCTCAATAACTACTCTTCTTCGCCTACTTCAGCCGCTTGCCATAAAAATGGATTACCGCTGCTGCGCTCCAAACCCTCATCGGCCATCAAGATATCTAATTGCAATGTGGCCAAATCATCAGCAATTGGATCCACATTCAGATCCTTTTCCTGATAGAAAATCTTCCGATAGCTATGGCAACTCGGACAGGCCTCTGCCTTAATGGCTTCCGACTGCCCCTCCAAATGATAATAACTAATATCCTTAGTGCTTAAGCAGGTAGAGCACACCACACGTACCATATGCCAAAGGGTAGAACATAGGGAACAACTTAAATAGCGAATGCCTTGATTAGCACCGATTTGCACCACGCTACTAACAGGCAAAGAACCACAGCATGGGCAGACGCCGGATTCCTTTTGTACCACCGGTAAATTGTCCTCGCCCAAATCAATTGCTAACTGTGTCCAATAGACCTGCAAAGCCGCCATGATCACCGGTGCCATGGCCGGATCTGCATCCTCATCCGCTAACACGCGATCGGCAATGGCCTCGAGGGCCGCTGGCTCATCATCAATTTGCTTTAACATCGCTTGTGCGACCGTCACCGCCACCTCCGGAACGGAATCGGCCTGAACCAAATACTGCAGAATATCAGCCAGTATCTTTAACCACACGGGATCACGCTCAATCGTGGCTGGTTGTAACGCTGGCATACCGTACTTTTGCGAGGATTCGATCCTTTCCTCACTCACCTCCGGCAAGGCATAACGCGTCACCACCTCGGCTTGAGCCTCTGTTATCACAGCAATTAATAATAAATAATCACGTAGTGGATTATCCTCAGCGAGCTGCCTTAAACGCGCAGCACGTGAGCTAAAAACAGACTTCGCTTCAGGCAAAATAATGCGCGGAAAAGCAAAGGAACTATCATCTAAAATTTCATCTTTAGAACGAATTTTTTGCAATGTCATACTCCAATAAAAAACTGCCCTACAGATGGTTAATTGTAGAGCAGTTTTAAGGGACTACCTACCTAGTCCGTTAAGAAAAATATAGATTAAATCTTCTCAACATTGACCAGGAAGGACTTGAACTCAGGCGTCTGAGTGTTACCGTCACCGACCGCTGGCGTTAGACTATTGGCTATGAAGCCTTTTTTAGCCACACCTACAAAGCCCCAGTGTAACGGGATACCAACCTGATGTAACTCCTTACCGTCGACCGTGAGCGTTTTAATACGCTTAGTCACCACAGCAACTGCTTTGATGTAGTCACGTTTAGAAGAAACCTTAACACGATCACCGGCCTTAATGCCAAGTTTATTAGCTAGGCCCTCGCCAATTTCAACGAATTGCTCTGGTTGTGCAATAGCGTTGAGCTTGACGTTTTTAGTCCAATAATGGAAGTGCTCGGTTAAACGATAGGTGGTACCTACGTACGGGAACTCGTCGACCTTACCCATATCTTCCAGGTCACGCTTAAACACACGGGCACCCGGGTTATTAAGCGCACGAGGCTCATTCGGGTTCAGCGGGTTAACGGCCAGTGGCGTCTCGAACGGTTCATAATGCTCAGGGAACGGACCTTCGGCCATACCCTTACGTGCAAAGAAACGACCTGTACCCTCAGGGTTCATAATAAATGGACCCATACCGTTAGCCGGTGCTTCATCCGCCTTATAGTCAGGTACGTCAGCGCCTACCCAGGCTCTACCGTTCCAGTAAACAAGCGCACGGTCACTATCCCATGGACGGCCATTAGGGTCAGCCGAGGCACGGTTGTATAAAATACGACGGTTCGCAGGCCATGCCCAAGCCCAGTTAAGGGTTTGACCAATACCTGTTGGGTCGCTATTGTCGCGACGTGCCATCATATTACCCTGCTCGGTAAAGGAACCAGAGTAAATCCAACAACCACAAGCGGTTGAACCGTCATCACGTAACTCGGCAAAGCCAGCAAGCTGCTCCCCGGCCTTACGCGTCACAATGCTCGGATCGCTCGGGCTCGTTAAGTTAAGCAGTGCCTTACCACTCATCTCCTTAGCTAACTCCTCAGCTGAAGGATCTAAACGTGTGCTGTACGGCCAATCCAAGTTAAGGATTGGATCAGGGAAAGCGCCGCCCTCTTCGAGGTAAAGCTCACGAATGCGATTATAGAGCAAGGCCATAATCTCAATATCACTCTTGGCTTCACCCGGTGGGTTAGCACCCTTCCAGTGCCATTGTAAGACACGTCCGGAGTTTACTAGCGCACCCGATTCCTCAGCAAAGCAACTGGTCGGTAAGCGAATCACTTCGGTTTGGATAGATGCCGTATCGACATCATTTTCCTCGCCTGCATTACGCCAGAACTCAGAGGTATCTGTACGTAAAGGATCCATCACCACCATAAACTTCAACTTAGCAAAGGCCTCAGATTGCTTTTTCTTGTGAGGTGCCGCCGCTAATGGGTTAAAGCCCTGACAGATATAACCGTTAAACTTGCCCTGCGTCATCATCTCATAAGCACGTAACATATCATACGGCTTATCGAGTTTAGGGAACCAGTCATAACAGTAATCATTGGCTGCTGTTGCCGCCTTACCGAACCAGGCCTTACTTAAACTAACCCAGAACTTTTTGTAATTACCCCAGTAGCTTAACTGATTCTCACGCATCGGCTTATGCGCACGCGCTTTAATGTAATCATCAAAGCGCTGCTCACCGTCCTTGGCCAGGGTAAGGTAACCAGGTAATAGATCAGTCATCAGACCTAAATCGGTTAAGCCCTGAATATTGGAGTGACCACGTAAGGCATTAACACCACCACCCGGCATCCCGATATTACCCAAGAGTAACTGCATCATCGCTGCGGTTCGAATAATTTGCGAACCGATGGAGTGCTGCGTCCAGCCTAGGGCATAAAGAATGGTTAAGGTACGATTTGGTACATGCGTAGAAGAGATAATCTCGACAATCTCTAAGAACTTATCCTTAGGCGTACCGCAGACACGCTCAACCATCTCAGGGGTATAACGCTCATAGTGCTTTCTCATCAGCTGATAAACACAGCGTGGATGGGTCAAGCTCGGGTCAGTTTTAACATAACCCGTTTCTTCGTCAATCTCGTATTCCCACGTGTTACGGTCATAGGTACGAGTCTCCTCGTTATAACCGGAGTAAATACCCTCATTAAAATCAAAATCCTCACGCACCACAAAACTAAAGTCAGTGTAGTGACGTACGTATTCATGTTGGATCTTGTTATTATCCAATAAATACTTGATGACTGCGCCCAAGAACACAATATCCGTACCCGTACGGATTGGCGCATAGATATCGGCTACCGATGCTGTACGATTAAAGCGCGGGTCCACACAGATAAGCGTCGCCTTATTGCGTGTTTTTGCCTCGATCGCCCATCTAAAGCCCACGGGGTGTGCTTCAGCGGCGTTACCGCCCATCACTAATACAACATTGGCATTTTTAATATCGACCCAGTGGTTCGTCATCGCACCACGGCCAAACGTCGGAGCAAGACCTGCTACCGTCGGACCATGTCAAACACGAGCCTGGTTATCGAATGCTAACATCCCCAGCGGACGAATAACTTTGTGAGTTAAATAACCCACCTCGTTAGGCGATGCAGAGGCAGCTAACATACCTGTTGTTAACCAACGATTAACCGTTTCGCCCTTTTCATTTTTCTCGATAAAGTTTGCGTCACGGTCGTCTTTCATCAGACGAGCAACCTTGTCAATGGCCTCTTCCCACGACATACGAACCCACTCATCTGAACCCGGAGCACGATACTCGGGGTACTTTAAGCGATTCGGGCTGTGAATAAAGTCAATCAGACCGGCACCCTTAGGACAGAGGGCACCACGGTTAACCGGGTTATCCGGGTCACCTTCAATGTGTACGATCGTGTCAATAGCGTTTTTAGCACCATCACCAATACCGTACATTAATAATCCACAGGCCACTGAACAGTAAGGACAGGTATTACGCGTTTCTGTCATACGCGCTAATTTGTACTGTCTAACTTCTGCCATAGCGGGCGTTGGCGCCGCACCAAGTAGTGTCAGACTGGACCCTGCCGCTGCTGTACCGGTAGCCTTGAAGAATTGTCGTCTAGTAATCTTTACCATAACGAACCTCCAGACAATTAACGTATAGCAACGTCCGTATCAAGAAATGATACCTCAGTTAAAAAACTCCGCAGCGCAATAGCTACACTGCTCCACCATGCTAGTGTAACGCTTTTTTGAGGGCTTGAGTAGTCGCCCACACACTTTAGATAGTAAATTATTTATGTTCTAAAGAAATTGATAGCATCTTAATTACTACCGTGACGATATTTAAGGTGCAGCAAATGCTTTTTCTCAACTTGTCTAAATCCGACCACCAATAGCGTATTTAAAATCAAATATAAAACCGCAGCGGCAGAATAAGCGATAAAGGGCTCATAATAGGTGCTATTAAAATAGCTGGCGGCACCAGCAATCTCCACTATGGTCACGGTGGAAGCCAAGGCCGTCGCATGCATACTCATAATCACTTCATTACTATAGGCAGGCAAAGCACGTCTTAAGGCCGATGGGATAATAATTCGGTGCATGGCTTGAAAGCTACTCATGCCATAGGCCATGGCTGCTTCAACCTCACCACGATCGGTGTTTTTAATCGCACCGGCAAAAATCACCGTGGAGTAGGCTGCGGTATTGAGCGTTAAAGCACTTAAAACCCAGATATAACCGGATTTTAAAAACTCCCAACCCGGCTGCTGCATTAACTCACGCACCGGTTCCAAACTAGGAATACCGTAATAAAAAATATACAGTTGCACTAATAATGGCGTACCAGTAAAAAAATACACAAAGCCATTGGTTAAACGACCCAGCAGAGTGCGATTTTTTAATGATATAACTGATAAGGGCAAGGCGATAAAAAAGCCTATCGACACCGACACCAAGGTCAACATAATCGTCACTGGCACGGCATCTAAACAGGTACGCAGAGCTAATAGAAAAAGCGCTAATGTATCACTCATCAGAACCCCCTACTAAGACACCACGTTGATAGCGCTTTTCTAAAAACACAAAGACTTTTAATGAAACATAGGTAATCAATAAATACAGTAGAGCGGACACAATATTAAAAGCAAAGGAGGATTGCGTAGCACTCCCAGCCTGCTGAGCCACTCGCGTCATATCGTCTAAACCGATGATCGACACCAAGGCGGTGGATTTGGTCAATACCAACCAGTTATTACGTACGCCCGGTAAGGCATAACGCATCATCAGCGGAAAAGTCACACTATACAGCACTTGAAAAGGCGTCAGACCATAGGCATAACCGGCTTCAATCTGCCCACCTGGCACCGCTAAAATAGCGGCTCTAAAGGTCTCTGTGAAATAGGCCCCAAAAATAAAGCTCAAGGTAAAGACACCCGCAGCAAAAGGACTAATCTCAACATCAGACCAACCCAAGGCGGAGGTAATGGCATTAAGACCTAATTGCGCACTGTAATAAACCATCAACATCCAAATCAAATCGGGTACTGCACGCACGATGGTTGAGTAGGCACCGGCGATAGACGCCAACACCACACTACCCGACAGTCGCATCAAGGCGCCAATCAAGCCAATCATAATGGCACAAAGCACAGAGAGCACACCAATCTCAACCGTGAGCAAGGCGCCATGGAGTATTCTTGGCATATATTGCCAAATCACTTCAAAATCAAACATAGGTCCTCTTAAATGAATGAGGTGATTTTACCGAAAATACGCAACAAATCGTAAGAAAACTCAACTTGAAGAAATAACTCCTGATTCAGCCATGCCTCGCACTGAATAATTTGCTAATATCTTATGCTTATCCCTTATAGTAGCCGTCAGTAAAAGAGGCTATCATTTTAAAATCACTTTTAAAATCGTTTATACAAAAGGACTTGATGATGACAATCACAAAAAAGCTATTTGGCGCTACGTTGCTTAGCTTTGCGCTTGCTAGTAGTCTCGCTCAGGCGCAGGAGCGTACGATTCGCTTTGGTAGCGATGCGACCTACCCTCCCTTTGAATCGACCACGCCGAGCGGTGAGATTGTGGGCTTTGATATTGACCTCGCTAAGGCGATGTGTGAGCGTTTAAAGGCGACATGTACTTTCCAAAATCAAGGATGGGACGGTATCATCCCTGCCCTTCGCGCTAAGAAATTTGACGTGATTGCCTCTTCCATGAGTGTGACGCCCGAACGTGAGCGTGCCGTGGCCTTTACCCAAAAAGTCTGGTCAATTCCTAACCCATTATTTGGTAAAAAAGGTCTTAAGGCTGAGCCGACCAAAGAAGGTACTAAGGGACTCACTATCGGCGTGCAGCAAGGCGTGATTCAAGACGTTTATGCGACAAAATACTTCACTGAAGCAAATATCCGTCGTTATAAAACCTTTGAGGATGCGGCCAATGACTTAGTAACAGGTCGTTTAGATGCGGTCTTTGCCGATAGCGGCGTGGCTGATCAGTTTTTAGAGGGCCCACGTGGTCAGGACTACGAAGTGCTAGGCGATCCTATCCCTACTTCTGCGGATGAGGCCATCTTTGGTAAGGGTACGGCCTTTGCTGTGCGCAAAGAGGACAAAGAGCTACTAGCCGACCTCAACCGCGCCTTTGACGAGATTCGCGCCGATGGCACCTACGATAAAATCGCTAAGGAATACTTCGATTACGATGTGTATGATGAGTAATTAATAAACGAATGTTTTAAAACGGCACTTTGTAAGTGCCGTTTTTTGATGGCTAGAATGACCATCATCGATTAAGATCAAGTAACTAAGCTCAAAATCAAAAATAGCCTCTTCATCAGGTCATCACTTGAAGTCGACTACTATTTACGCCACGCCCGGTTTCCTGCCTTTTCTAGCAGCTAGACTATGCGCTGTATTTGCCATGCAGATACAGGCCATTGTTGTAGCTTGGCAGGTATACGACATCACTCGCGATCCCTTATCCTTAGCTTATGTCGGTTTAGTACAATTTATCCCCATGCTACTTTTACTACCCTATGCAGGGGATGTGATTGATCGTTTTAGCCGTAAAGCCATTCTTGCAATCAGTTGGTTTGTTGCGGCGCTTTGCAGTGGCATATTGGTCTGGATGTCATTGAGCAACAGTACAAATGTGATGGGTTTTTATGTGGCATTGCTGCTTTTCGGTGCCAGCCGTGCCTTTATGATGCCTGCTCTACAAAGCATCTTGCCACAAATTATTCCTCGTGAGCATTTGGCTCAAGCCATTGCAACCAATAGCATGACGGTAAAAATAGCTACCATCAGTGGGCCTATTATTGGTGGGGTACTTTATGCCTATGCCGGCGGTGTGTTGACTTATCTGGTCTGCTGTATCGCTTATCTTTTTGGCATTTTATTACTTAAATTCGTACCTATTCTATATTGCGATCAGCATAAAACGCCGACAAAAAATGACAATAAGGTGTGGCAACGATTTTCTGAAGGTATCCGCTTTATCCGGAAGCAACCGATTATTTTAGGTAGTATGAGTCTTGACCTATTCGCCGTGCTTTTAGGAGGAGTTATTGCACTCCTGCCCATTTATGCACAAGATATCTTGCATACGGATTCAGCCGGGCTCGGACTGCTAAGAAGTGCGATGGCAATTGGTCAAATCGCTACCGGTATTTATCTAAGTCGCTATCCGTTTGAACGCCATGTGGGTAAAGCCATGCTGATAGCCGTAGCGATTTTTGGTTGTGCTAACTTAGTCTTTTCACTATCAAGTATCTTCTGGTTATCATTTGCCGCCCTGATGGTGGCCGGTGCGGCAGATATGGTGAGCGTGTATGTGCGTTTGGCGCTGATGCAATATGCCACGCCAGACTATATACGTGGACGCGTTAATGCCGTTAATTCGCTCTTTTCAAACTCAGCGACGGAGCTCGGCAGCTTCCGTGCAGGTACCAGTGCTGCACTCATAGGCACTGTGCCGACGGCGGTATTGGGTAGTCTTTGCACCTTAGTTGTCGTCGCACTCATTACTAAGTGCATTAAAACGCTTAGACAAGTTGATCGCTTTGATGAGGTTACACCTAGCTAGCACATGTACTTTCGGCGTATTAAAAAATTAAAAAAAACATTATTGGTATTAAATTGAAACCTTCTAATATTTTCGCGACACTTGGTTTTTTACCCTTTCTGATTGCACGTATGTGTGCCGTCTTTGCCATGCAAATTCAGGCTATCGTGGTTGGCTGGCAAATCTACGAAATCACCCGCGACCCTATGTCATTAGCCTATGTCGGCTTGGCTCAATTTATCCCGATGTTGGTGTTTTTGCCTTATGCCGGTGACCTCATTGACCGATTTAATCGTAAAACAGTTCTCTCTATTAGCTTAGCTGTTTTAGCAGTCTGTAGTGCTTTATTGGTCTGGCTCTCTTATAGTGACAACGATAAGGTCTATGCTTTCTACATTGTTTTATTACTCTTCGGCGTGGGACGTGCCTTTAACGGACCGGCACTACAAAGCTTATTACCGCAAATTGTGCCGCGTGAGCGACTCGCTCAAGCACTGGCTACCAATAGCATGTTAATGAAAGTAGCCACCATCATCGGCCCCGTTTTCGGCGGTTTACTCTATGCTTATATCGGTGGTTTGAGCTATGCCGTTTGTTGCCTATTTTTTGTCATCGCTATCTTTTTATTAAGCTTTGTGCCGATCCTATTCAGTGAGCAACATAGCGCCCCCGCAAATAACTCCACCACGGTACTTCAACGCTTCTCAGAAGGTCTACGATTTATCTGGAAGCATCCGATTATCTTAGGCACGATCACCTTAGATTTATTCGCTGTATTACTTGGCGGCGTCGTCGCTCTCTTACCCATTTACGCGCTGGAAGTTTTACATGTTGACTCCACCGGTTTGGGGCTATTACGTAGCGCCATGGCCATTGGTGAAATCGGTACCGGGCTTTACCTGAGCCGTCGACCATTTAATCGCCATGTCGGTAAAGTCATGTTTACGGCCGTTGCCGTCTTTGGTATTGCCAACCTGGTCTTTGCCTTCTCAACCATCTTCTGGCTGTCTTTTGCTGCACTGGTGGTTGCCGGTGCCGGCGATATGATCAGCGTGTATATACGCTCGGCACTCGTACAATTCTCTACTCCTGATTACTTACGTGGTAGAGTCAACGCAGTCAATATGCTGTTTATCAGCTCATCTAATGAATTGGGCACCTTCAGAGCAGGCACCAGCGCCGCTTTAATCGGTGCCGTGCCTGCTGCCGTCTTTGGCGGTCTCTGCACCTTAGGGGTGGTTGCTGCCATGGCCTGGCGCTTTAAGCCACTGAGAACGGTGGATAAGTTTGAAGAGGCGGAGCATATTAGGTGATGGATTGGGGGGTGGGTTTACCTTATAAACTCTTTGATGAGTAATACAGCTGCTTTATCATTTACATCAATCTTAAAATCTACGCTACTACTGCCCCTATCGGTACCATACGAGTTTTTGAATAACAATGGGCATGGATTTTATACAAGAATACGAAATACAAAATTCCAAAGGTGATAAAAGATAAAATGGCCCAGAGAATGATATAGCCAATCATGCTCACTAAATCAATTTCACACAATAAACGCCCAACCTTTTGACCAGCCATATTATAAACGCTTGTCTGGTTAATGATAAATCGCTGCATATAATACGGGAAAACAAAAAGCGCCAAACCAAAAGTAACGATCGTCAATAAAATCCAAATCACCGCATGCCCAATGATACTAAGTGTACTTAGCTCACACTTGAGTTGGTAACCGCCAAAACCATTCATCTCTAACCCCTTGTTAGCAACAAAAATTGTATTGTATTTGAATACTTGGTTAAAAAAACCTAAAAAAACAAAATAATGTTATAAATCATTTAAATCTTTAATAATTATGGAGTTTTCCTATGCCAGTTTTAAATAAAATCACAGAGGCACAAAAGAATCAAATGCTTAAAATGGCTCAAACTTGGTTTGTAGATACCATTGCAAAAAAGCATCTCCAAAATGCAAAAAAATTAGTCAACCCTGCAGAATTTAACATCAATCCCTTTCTAACCTCCTACCTTGCAAGGTTTTTGACTGGAAACAATGACCCCGAAAGCATTGCCAGAGTGCTTGTTTACCCACGCACTTTAGGTACTTCTATTAGCACTTCTTTTGGTCAAAATATGCAAAGTTTTATTAGCTCTATGCGTGACATTCTTGCTGAGGGCAGTATTGTCAGCGGCATGGACATTGAGTTTATCGACCAATTAGATGGCCACAGAAAATTCTGCCAATTAAAGGCTGGTCCACAAACGATCAATAATGATGATGTAGAAACAATTGATCGCGCCTTTACTAGAGTTAAAAACCTTTCACGTACCAATAACCTGCGCATACCAAATGATGACTTAGTGATTGGTATCTTATATGGAACGCCAGAGAAGTTAAGTGCTAACTATAGAAGACTCCGCGATGTACACCACTACAATATTTATATTGGTCAAGAGTTTTGGCATCGATTAACAGGTGAAAAAGACTTTTACGACCAATTGATTGAAGCGATAGATGAAGCATCTAAAGAAATTAACGCGAAATCAGAATTAGAGTATATTGTTAAAATACTTGCTGAAACTGAGGAAATAAAAAGTATTAGTAAATAACCATGAATAACGTTTGACTGCCATACAAAATAAGATTAAAGTAACCATAACCAAGGTTTATATATTATTTTTTATGAAAAGTCCCACCCATTTTTCCATTGCACAAGTCGCTGATATTTTAGGTGTTTCCAAAGAAACACTTCGTCGTTGGGATAAAAACGGTACGCTCGTACCTATACGTGATTCTGATAATAACTATCGGGTGTACCATCGCTCGCAGTTAGAAGTTTTTGAGCAAGCACAGCTTTTATTCAATAGCTCTTGGTCTGAAGAAATTAAAACTAAAGCCTTAAAACCTTATAAATTATTAGAATTATTTGCTGGCGCTGGTGGCCTTGCAATTGGTTTAGAAATGGCAGGCTTTGAATCAATTTTGCTAAATGAAATAGACAAAGATGCCTGTAAAACACTTCGTCAAAATCGTCCCGAGTGGAATGTTGTTGAAGGTGATATTTCCAAGATAGACTTCACCCCCTATTACAATCAAATTGATATTTTGTCTGGTGGATTCCCATGCCAAGCATTTTCTTATGCCGGTAAAAAACTAGGGTTTGAAGATACACGAGGCACATTATTTTTTGAATTTGCACGTGCTGTCAAAGAAACCAACCCAAAAGTATTTCTTGCTGAAAATGTTCGTGGTCTGCTTAATCACGATGGTGGAAAAACCTTAGAAACCATCTCTCATATTATTGATGAATTAGGCTATTACCTTGTGCCACCTCGCGTTTTAAAAGCCATGTTTTACAAGGTGCCACAAAAAAGAGAACGCCTCTTTCTGATTGCCATTCGCAAAGACTTAGCTGACAAAGTAGAATTTAAATGGCCTTCTCCTTATCACCGTATTTTGACGGTACGTGATGCCTTAAAAGCAGGTGAATTATATCCAACTGATGTCGCTGAATCAGCAGGTCAACAATACCCAAAAAGAAAAGCAGAAATTCTAGCGCAAGTACCTCAAGGAGGTTACTGGAAAGACCTACCTGATGAGCTTCAACGAGAGTATATGCAAAAAAGCTATTTCCTAGGGGGCGGTAAGACTGGTATGGCACGCCGACTATCTTGGGATGAACCTAGCTTAACGCTCACCTGCGCTCCTGCCCAAAAACAAACTGAGCGTTGTCATCCAGAAGAAACTCGACCTTTAACGATCCGTGAATACGCACGAATTCAAACATTTCCTGATGATTGGGCTTTTGAAGGTTCTCTAAGTTCACAATATAAGCAAATTGGTAATGCTGTACCTGTCAATCTAGCCCATTGTGTTGGTAGATCCTTAGTACGGCTTTTAAATGATATAGAAATGATTGATAGTAAAAGTGGAAAAACGGTTTATGCTGAGGAAATGGTTATCAGTTAAAATCATTAACTATCATTTTCTTTTTGATAGCCCTCGTAGTAGTAAGATTGCTTGATTCCTTTGAAAATGACATCACGATTTTCAACATCATCAGTTAAGTTTTTATGAAGAAGCACTCTTAGTTCTAAGTCATTAAGCGGGCTTCTTTCCATTGCTTGTAAATAGAGGGTTTTATCAACGAACTGCCAGTTAATAATTTTTTTGAAACTTTTTTCAAGATTAAATCTAACCAGATTCTTGTTGCTCGTCCATTACCCTCCATAAAGGGATGAGCAATATTCATTTCCACATATTTTTCAACAATCTCTTCAAATGTGCTTTCAGGCATCAATTCTATTTTTGATAATGCATCATTCAAATACAAAGCCGTAGCAAATCTAAAACTACCTTTGGAGATATTTAACGTCCTTATTTGTCCCACGAAATCATAAAGACCATCAAACAAATAGTTATGTATTTCTTGAAGCCCCTTTGTTGTGCCTACTTCAATATGGTTGGTAATCACCCCATTTTTACTAGCAGTTGGCAGTAGAATTATTTAATTTATGTTGATGTAATTTTTGCCTCGGTGTGATGCCACCTAATGCCATGTTGGGGCGTTCGTTATTGTAAGTCCAGAGCCAAGCAGTCGCTCCGTGCTGAACTTCTTCTAAACTCTCGAAGAGATTCTGGGTTAGCCATGTAATGACCCAGTAAAAACCTGCTCAGGTCTTAATTTGATATTTTGGAGAAAATTTGACCATGAGTACAGAGATGAAGTCAGAGAATCGTCGTTGGACAGCCAAGCGTAAAAATGCGTTAGTTTTAGATATTTTTAAAGGCAAAACCACCGTTTCCGAAGCCAGTCGAACCTACGATTTATCCCCTTCCGAGATTGAAGGATGGATTGAGGAGGCCACTGAGGGCATGGAGAATGCCCTACGAGCTAAACCTCACGATATTCGAGAGCAATATGAGCGTAAGGTGAAAGATCTACAAGAAGCCTATGGTGAGGCGATGTTGGAGATACGCGCCAGAAAAAAGTTGCAATCCCTGTTGGATGATCCTAGTCAGAAAAGTAGACAAACACTCCCTCTAAAGCGTATGCTTATTTCACAGGAGAAATTAACATGCCCAAACGCTTTAGTCCAGAATTTAAACAACAAGCTGTTAGCTATGCCTTAGCTAATAGCGACCAATCTATTGCCGCACTTGCCAATCATTTAGGCATTGGCGAATCTACCTTAGACCGTTGGATACGGCAGCAACAAGGCGGAACAAGTAAACGTCCTTTAAGCCCTGAGCAAGAGCGCATTCGTCAGCTTGAAAAAGAGAATCTTGAACTGAAACAGGCAAATGAAATCTTAAAAAAGGCGCACGTGTACTTTGTCAAAAATCCAAGTCGCTAAAGTACACGTTTATTCTGGAGAACTTGGAATGCTATCCTTTAGCTATCCTTTGCCGAACCTTATCGGTCAGTTGCTCAGGCTTCTATGCCTGGCGTAAGCGTTCTACACAGCCTTGTGCCTTAAAGCTGGCGTTACATCGTGAGTTTTTAAAGCACAAAGGGCGCGTAGGCGCACCAAGCTTAGTTCAGGACATGCGCGAACAAGGCTTTTATGTGTCTGAGCGTACTATCGGACGTTATCTGCAAGAGGCGAATTTACGCTGCAAAGTGGCACGTAAATTCAAGAGAACTACGGACTCTAATCACCGCCTTCCTGTGGTGGCGAACCATTTAAATCGGCAGTTTACGGTAAGTGCTCCTAATAAAGTCTGGGTTACCGATATTACTTATTTAAGAACTCAGGAAGGATGGCTCTATCTTTGTGTCATGTTAGATTTATTTAGTCGTCGTATTGTGGGTTGGACAACAGGCTCGCGAATTGATCGTCAATTAGTCAATGAGAGTTTGCGTATGGCTATGCTTCAACAAGGATGCCCACGAGACGTATTGATTCACTCCGATCAAGGGAGTCAATATTGCAGTGCTGACTTTAG
>NZ_AQVB01000008.1 GCF_000372065.1 Oligella urethralis DSM 7531 | reverse complement strand
AAATTCAAACATAAGCGGGCAGGCTATTTTGGTCTCGTCAAGGTGCATGCGCAGTCGCTTTTGAAAGCGATTTGCATCAATTGTTTAAAAGCTGCCAATAAGCTTAGGATAGTTGCGCCTAATTTTGCCTAAAAGGCAGAATTAGGCAGATAAATGTCTAAAAAACAGGCATTTATCGATAAAAGCGGGGTGAAATTTGTCGAAAATTTCCAAAAAAAATCAAAAAATTTCCAAGTAGAACAGAAATCCGGTATTTAACTGCTTTTATGCAAAAGTCTCAGGGTGACAACTATCCTGACATAGAGAGGGTGGATAACTAGGGAACAGGCTCAACTGCTAATTCAGCAACTGAGTCAGCGCTGGATGAGAAATGCGGTAATTTTTGCTTTATCGACCGTCGCTCGTGCGAATGAAATATTATCGCTTGAGTGGTCACAGGTTGATTTAAACGAAAAGGTTGCCTGGTTAACTGCTGACAAGACTAAATCAGGAAAGGCTAGGCCCATTCCATTAAATGACGATGCTTGCGCTGTTTTAAAGTCGTGCCAAGGAGATGATCCCCGTTGGGTCTTTGTAAGAGATTCAACGGGTCAAAATCCCAAAACGATTAACTATAAGTCGTTCAATGCCGCCACAAAAGCAGTTGGGCTGGATGATTTTCATTTTCATGACTTAAGGCATACTTGGGCCTCTTGGCACGTCCAAGCCGGAACGCCTTTATTTGTCCTGAAGGAAATGGGCGGTTGTGAAACATTGGAAATGGTTAAAAAGTATGCTCACCTCAATGCTTCTCACCTGGCAGAATACTCATCTGTGCTCACCTTTTGGTCACCCCTTGATGATTTAAAGCCGCCAACCAAAGAAAAAGCCGCTTAAATAAGCGGCTAAGTCATTGATACTACTATAAATTTTTGGTGGGCTGGCCGGGACTCGAACCCGGGACCAACGGATTAAAAGTCCGCTGCTCTACCAACTGAGCTACCAGCCCCGAAAGATTTAAATTATGAATGATTATAGGACCTCTGTCAACACCTAAATCCATTTATTTTTAAAAAGTCGCTTTTTTGTTAAAAAACCACAACAAATCACTATGGCATCAACAGCATCATGCAAACACAGGCTAACCCCCCCCTACTTGCCCTCAATCATACCTTGCACGAGCTTTTTCACCCCTTGATTGTTACGCCATTCAACAATCGTCACCACAATTCCACTCGCGCAAACAATCAAAATACCAAGCCAAGCCCAAGCATCTGGAAAATCTCCCCAAATCAATAGACCCAGAACTGCAGCGGAAAGAATTTGTAAATAATTAAAAGGCGCAAGCAAAGAAGCCGGCGCATGCTGATAGGCCTTAATCTGCAGTAAATGACCAAAGGTACCGCAGAAACCTATATTAAGCAGTAACAGCCATTGCCAAGGTGCAAAGTCACTTAAAACCGCCACCCCCTCATGCCATTTAAAGGGTATTAAGATCAAGCCGCCTAGCAAACCAACCAGACCTGTCCATAATAGCGTTGTCATTGAGTGGTCAGCAGCAAGCTTGCGAGTACATAAAAACTGCACCGCAATGACACAAGCGCCGATTAAGGCATAAATCACGCCCACGGGATGCAAGCCAGCACTGGGACGTACAATCACCATGACCCCGACAAAGCCAACAAAGGCTGCCAACCAGCGATACCAGCGCGAGGGCTCAGCCAAAAACCATGGTGCAATACATAACACCAGTAAGGGCGCCAAAAAGAAAATCGCCGTTGTCTCTGCCTGTGGCAGATAAGACAAGGCCATAAAAATCGTTAAGATAGCAAATAAGGAGGTACTGCCGCGAATAATTTGCATCGCATAGTGATGACTACGAAAAACCCTTATCCCCATCTTGGACCACGTAAGCGCCAACACCAACACAACGTGCACGGCGTAGCGCACGAACATCACCACAAAAAGAGGTAAGCCTAGCTCCATTACCCACTTGCCGCTCGCCTCCTGTGTCGACAAGGCCCAAGTCGAAACGACCAGCAACACAATGGCGAGCAACGGCCGATAAGCTGAACTCATTGCAGTCCCCTGCTAACGCACTGGAGAAATTCGGACCTCGGCACCGCGACGTTTTACTTCCAGCTCATCCGTGTGCAGAATCTTTAAGCCCTCTAGCCCCTTAATGTAGCTAGAGCCCTGCATTTGCATCACGCGGATTTTATTACGCATAACCACTGGATTATGAATAGGCATACCAAATAACCAGATTTCATCCAGTAGACGCGCTGAGTTCATCTCGCCCAAATGCGCAATCGTCGGCCCCACAGCCAACATATGACCCTCGCGACCAAAGGCTGGAATCGTTTCTAAGCCGCAACTGTACTCTAAGGTCTGCCCACCCTCATAGCGCTCACCGGTGTTTAAATCCCACCAAGCTTCGCCAGCCGGTAAATACACCAGGGTGGTACCTGTATCATCAAGAATCGGCGCCACTAGCACCGCAGGACCAAATAAAAACTGATGGTCAAAAGCTGCGGCCGTGGTGTCCTTTGGAAAGGCTAAAGGCATGGAACTTTGCACCGGTTGACCACCACGCACACCCTCTTCGATAATACCCAAGACATAGGGAATTAAGCGATAGCGCAGACCAAGCCATTGCTTAGCCAGGCTTTGCGTTGCTTCATCATAGTAAATTGGTAATTGCTCCACCTCTGCGTGAAAAGCAAAGTTAGCACTAAAGGTTGACAGTGCCAAATAGCGCAAATAGAGCTCGGGCGACATTGCTTCATCACCAGCACGCCCAATTACGTGTGACACAAAGGGCACACTGCTATTTTGTGCACTAATTAAACTGCGATAAAGCTGATTTAAGCCCGCCCATGAATTTTCAAAAGGCGCCAATTCTAGATAGGGTCTACGCTGGGCGGCAATCGTCAGTTGATCATGCACTACCACACCCTCTGGCGGCGTGCTAGTGGCAGAAATACCATCGTATAGTGCTTGCTCCATCAAGGTAGGGAATAACGTACGGAGCAGCGCCCCCTCTTCATTATGACGACCGCAAGCCTCATCCGGCAGTGTGAAAACGGAGGTAGCCGTTTTTAAAGACTGCCCATGCTCTAATAATTGCTGATGCCTATCACGCCAGAAATGATAGGCGTCCTTATACGTGAGATCTAATAAACCATAATCCTGCTGGCCCGTATGCTTAGAGCCGCTGAAACGTAATGCATCACCCTCAGCGTCCATAATCATCCAGCCCCGATCCTGCAGTTCATCAAATAGATGTGTGCCCACTGGTATCGCTGGAAAAGTTGGTAGCACCGCATGCCAATGGTCCTCTTTGAGCGCATCAAAAAAGCCACGTGTATTATCACCCAAACGATCCGTATTCCAATCGAGATTTAACCTATCACTATCAATTCGCAGCATCGACGGCCAAGCATACTCCAAAGTGTTAAGAGAAATATCATGCTCACGCAACTGCTTTGCAAATAGCAAAAACGCCTCATCTGGCTGCCCATCCAACTGCTTTAAACCAACGCCCATGGCATCTAAGGGTGGCTGTCCAGCACGCCCCGTCAAGGTCGTGTATTGGTCAAAAATCGCCAATGGTTCACCAGCAAATAAAAACAAATCAAAGCATTGATTATCCGTACGCAACTGATAGCTCGTGGCATCATCTTTTGTGCCTACACTATGCACGGAACGATCCAAGCCATTAAGATATAGCCCCCAACCCGCTGTGCTCCAAGCGAGAGGTGAAAAATTGAAAACCGCCTGATCAGAGACAAACTCCTCTGAGCGTCGATTAAAACTCTGCTCTGTCATGCCTAGGCCATAGACAGCCTGCTCTGCCGGCAAATCCAACAGTAAGGCCCACGAACCATCAAACACAAAGGGCTCAGCATAATTGTGCGCGCTTTGAAGTAAAACCTCTGCCTCAGCAAAGGCTGCCACCGCTTCCTGCTCAGTGCTAAAGTCCTCATTAACAGCATCATCTAGCTGAGGTCTTTTTAGTAGTTGCAAAGAAAAAGGCTGCGTTTTCAATGACAAAGCATAATCACGCTGTGCAAAGAGCCAACCATCCTCCTGCGCAACTACTAGCAACTCGGCCACTTGATCATAAGGAACGACTGAGAGCTCAGCGCGGGTTTTAAGACGCTCGTTAGACTCAACTAGATTTAGGGCTTTTAAAGAACCACAACAAATTCTAAATACACCAGGGGCTTGTGCCACGATACGCAATACATAGTCTTTGTAATCCGTCGTAAATTCGGCAGTATGAGTTTCTTTTGTTGTTAGGGCTAATTTATCAAATTGAATCACGCAATTCTCTTTTATTGATTTAAGTAATTTGCGGACTTGGCGCTGCTAATTGTCCACTGATAGTCTTCTATTATGGCTTTTTTTTCCAAATTTTTAAACCGAATTTGATTTTTACCGCTAAATAGGATTAAAATAGCGCCCCATTTTTATATGACATTTAAAAAAACGATCATATAAAAAGCAGACTTCACACTACCTTAGGCCTATCGCTTTATACAGTTCTTTTTCGAGGGGTATCGGCTCACCGTCCAAGGCGGCACCGATCAGGTCACCAGCAAAGCAACTCCACGTTAAACCATGCGAACCATAGGCTACCGCCAGCCACAAGCCCTTGGCATAGTCCAATTCACAAATCACCGGCAGCCGCCCCTGCACCACCGCTCTACCACCCGACCACCCTGCTTCAGGTTGCGCTGACAGCTCAAGCTCACTTAGGTCTACAGGAATTTTTGCTTTAATCACTGCTTGTCCCTCATGACTTAAGCCCGGATCACGCAACCCATGCCTATAGGTACTGCCTAAAACACATAAACCATCGGCCGTCGCTGGTAAAAAATAGCCCTGACCACCCAAGCCTACGTGTGGCACCTGTTTTAAACGCGTGGCTGCCACATGCATCACCTCGCCCCCCATCCAGTGCAAAGTGGAGGCGATTTTTGGCATCGCTGCTTTTAATTCACCGCTCGCATTAGCACGCTGCAACAACTGACTTTTATCTAAAATCGCCAAACAATCAGCAGCATTAGCTAAAACCACCTGCTCAAACTCACCCAAGGCTTGCTCTGCTTCGTCATAAAGCGTCCACACACCCGCTGCGGCACACTTTTTTACAGAAACAACGCGTGCACTACACTGCCTTAAGTCAAAGCTTTTATAAATATGCCGCAGCAAGTTTTCAGGACTGATAATGCGCGCCTGCGGCCAAAAAACACCCTCTTCGGCCAAATCAAAACCCAACAAAGCCGATACTTCCGCCGGTGCTAAACGCCGCACCCATGCCTCGGGAAAGCCCAAACTCTCCACCGCCAAGCTAATATCCTTGCCATAGCCCTTATCCCGATTTATCTCCACATTACCGCGACGAGATAAAATCACCTCATCTGGAAAATCTCGCCAGTGATGTAAAGCTCGCAATAAAGCATTACGACTTAAACGAGATTTATGATTATCATCCACGGAAATAAAAGGCGTCATAGCCGCAGCGATATGATGTCGATGCTTAGCTGCATTCGACTCGGCAAAGCTCGGATCAAATACCGTCACCTCCCAACCGCGTTGCTGCATCACCATCGCAATACCGGCCCCCGCAATCCCGCCACCGACGATCGCCATGCACCGCTGCTGATTCAAAGTGGGCGGCTGCCCTTGCAAATGCGCTCGACGGCCTCTAGCCCCCACTAGCTGCATACCAGCTTTTCGAGCCGCCTCTTTAAAATCCTCCCGCGCAAGCAACTCAGGACGCATCACAAAAAAACAATCCGCTGCCGCATAGCGTAATACCCACGGCCATTGCCTTTGCTGCCCGCTCTCATCACGCACAAAAACATCAATGGAGCAAAGCCATTGTTGTTGCATAAAGGCCGGCTCACCTAGCCCTAGCGTCACGCTATAGCTACCATCCTCCGCATCCAAGCGATGCACGCCTGGCAAAGCTAAAGGCCAGCGTTGACGCAAGCAGGCAAATACGGCATCTAGTGCCTTGGAATGAAGACCGCTTTGTTGATAAAACTGCTCTAGCTGTTGCCAATCCGCTGCGGCTAAATACACATTATCACTGCATAAAACATGCCTTTTACAGTTGCTCGCTTGCGCCAACAGTAAGGGTAGTAATACGATAGCGCACTCCCCCTCTAGCATGATTTGCATCGCAGCCTGGTGCCGCAGCGCACCTTCAATCTCCGGCCATTGTGTATCAAGACGTAGCTGCCATTGGTGCAGCCAAGTCTCATCTACACGCACATTCTGCAGCTCGCTAGCGATGCTCAAGGCCGATTCTTGGACCGTCAGCCTCGCCGGAAATAAGTGAAATTCTTTACGCATAAAGGATTAGGATAAGGGATAAGGGAAATAATTTAAATCTTTAAAAAAGCCGTAATAGCCTTGTAGTATACTTATGGTTTGTTCTGCTAGCGGCGCAGCGTATCTGCACCAAAGTCTATTTAAAACAGTCAACGCCCTTTTGACAGGTTAGGGAAACATCGTCATGCAAGATTTTAAAGTGGATTTTTACCATGCGCTTGAAACAGCTACAAGCGCAGCTAAGGAAGCGGCTTCTATTCTGAACATTTATGCTCAGGATCATAGCAAATTATCAATTTCCTACAAATCCCGCAACGATCTAGTCTCCCAAGCCGATAAAGATGCCGAACAAGCAATATTACAAGTGGTGCGCGAGCGCACACCAGAAATTGCCATTGTGGCTGAAGAGAGCGGCACCTCAGCTAATCTAGATGAGTCCCAATATACTTGGTTTATCGACCCCTTAGATGGCACCACCAATTTTCTTCACGGGATACCGCATTATGCGGTTTCAATTGGTTTAGTGGCACGCGCTGGCACGGTGCTTATTCCTAATACACCGCCGCTTGAGGTTAACACACCCATTCTCGGTGTGGTTTATGACCCTAATCGTCAGGAGATGTTCAGTGCCATTTATCAGGATGGTTGCTTTTTAAATGGTCAGCGCATCTATACCTCCCAAGCCAAACACCTGGAAGATGCCCTCTTAGCGACCGGTGTGCCTTTTAGAGATTTTTCCTTTGAAACGCCTTACATGAGAGGCTTTAAGGAAGTAATGCACCATACCCGTGGCATTAGACGTTTGGGTTCAGCCGCCTTAGATTTGGCCTGGGTTGCCTGCGGGCGCTTTGATGGTTATTGGGAAATGGGATTGGCCCCTTACGATGTCTGTGCCGGCACCATCCTAGTACGTGAGGCGGGCGGTACGGTCAGTGATATTTATGAAAAAGAGCCTTGGCCCCAAAGCGGTAATATCATCGCTTCTACCAAATCGATTGAAGAGGACTTTGGCAATCTGATTAGACAGCAGCTCTAAGAACAATGCGCGCCCACACCACCGATATTTATAAAGGTTATTGTATTAATGACGAAGCATACAGACAACAATAAAAATACCTTAGAGCAAGTACCTGGCATGCCAACCGAGGAGCTTGAACACACTGCGAGCGATAATCACGATGCCCAAAGTGAGCCGGCTGAAGCAGTGATGATCAACGTGCCCAAGCAACTTGACAGCGAGCATCAGCAACAAATCATTGAACAAATTAAGGAGCTTTTAAAAAAGCAAGCCTTAGTTGAAAATGTTTTATCGCAACAAGAGGGCTCCTCCGATCGTGCGGAACTCGTACAAACGGTCTTAAAGCGTAAGCATGAGGCCGAATTAGGCGATTTGGTTAATCACCTTCACCCTGCCGATATTGCTTTTATTCTTGAATCCCTACCGTCTGAGGATCGTATCAAGATCTGGAATGCGGCTCATGCCGATCATGACGGGGATATTCTATTAGAGGTTGATGACTGGGTCCGTGAAGAATTGATTGCGGAAATGGACCAGGATGATATTCTGGCCGCAACCGAAGACTTAGATGCCGACGAGCTTGCCGACTTGATTCCTGACTTACCGCCGGAGGTGGTGGTAGAGCTTCAAAAAAGCATGAGCGATGAAGAGCGTGAGCAATTACGCTCTGCCCTTGGTTACCCTGAGGGTACCGTGGGTGCCATCATGGACTTTGAGGTTGTACGTGTGCGCGAGGATGTGACCTTAGAGGTTGTACTTCGTTATCTACGCATGCTGGGTGAATTACCCGAGCATACTGACCAACTATTTGTGGTCGATAGAAATAACAAGCTCAAAGGGGTTTTATCCTTAAGTAGCTTATTGGTCAATGACTCGGAAAAATCAGTCACCGAGGTGATGCAAACGGATTATCTCTCACTTAAAGCTGAAGCCAAAGACAGCAAGGCGGCCTCTGCTTTCGAACGCTATGACTTAGTCTCCGCCCCAGTGATTGATGAGGAGCAAACCCTCATTGGTCGGGTAACGATTACCGACATTGTTGACGTGATTCGAGAGGACTCGAATGAGCATGCCTTATCACAAGCCGGTCTTCAGGAAGAGGATATTTTCGTACCCATTCGCCGAGCCATTCCTAACCGTGCTCCCTGGCTTTTAATTAACCTGATCACCGCTTCTATTGCGTCGGTGGTTGCCTCTCGCTTTGAGGGCACGGTCAGTCAAATCGTGATTCTTGCCTTCCTAATGTCGATTGTGGCGGGGATAGGCGGTAACTCGGGCAACCAAACCATGACCATGGTGATTCGTGCACTGGCTGTAGGCCGCGTGAATCAGAAAAACGCTCGCACCCTGCTCCGTCGTGAGCTCTTCGTCACGTCCTGCGTGGGCTTAGGGGGTAGCTTAATTGCTGGTACCTTTGCCTGGATATTTTCCGGCTCCATCAAAATTGCCCTGGTGATGGCAGCCGCCATGGTACTCAATATGCAATTAGGGGCTACGTTAGGGGTACTGATTCCGATGATTCGTGATCGCTTTAATAAGGATCCTGCTTTGGGCTCATCGGTCCTACTCACCTTTGCGACCGACTCCTTAGGCTTCTTTATTTTCTTGGGCTTAGCGACTATTTTCTTAATGTAGTTGTTGGGTGCAAAGAGGGGTGAGCTGCTAGTAAATGGCGGACGTCGTGCATGGGCACCACGTCCTCACTACTTACAAATCCCCACCCGCACCGTGATAAGTCTCCACAAGTTGCTGCACCTTGGTGTGGATGCGTGTCTTAGTGGCTAAATACAGAGGGTTTAAGGGGCTCATGCGTGGCATGACCTGGTTTAACTCAGTGCCACTTTCTGAGGCGTAGCCACGCCTGAGGGAGTTGAGGATATAGCGCTTAGCTGCGGGCTCATTTAAGCCCTCCTCTTGAATCAGCTCTCTAACATCACGCTTTTGTTCGGCTTGGGCAAAATGATAAAAAGCCTCAATAATATCTTCTTTTTCTGTGAGCCCATTTAGATCCACTTGCTCAATAAAATGCACTAACAGTGTCTCTTTGGCGCGCACACTAAAGTTCGCACTAATCAAGCGGCGTGCTTCCTCAATCACCGCCTGCTTATCTTGATGCTGCTGATTATGTGCTAGCAGTAGACCGAGGATATAGTCTAGATCAATCTCTTGCGATTTTAATAAATCCACCTCAAAGACGACCTCATCCCAATCGACTTCGCCCTCCCCAGACAGCTCACCCTCTTTTTGTCTGGCAAACCACTGACGAATATCGTTATACGTCGAAAGATAATCCTGAACCTCACGCTCACTTGGCAAACTAACTGTCACCGACTGAATACGCGCAAAGCTCTCTTCGCTGAGAAAATGCTCCTCCCTAAATTGTGCGACCGCATCAGGATTATCGACATCAATGGTTTGCCAATCTTTAAGTGCAACGAACTCATCGTAATTGCGTAAGATATTCTCAATACGTAAATAGCTACCAAAGAGCTCAACAAAGCGCTTTTTTTCCTTTTCTAAAATGATATTCGTCGGTTCTGGAAACTGCGCCGTTAACTGCTTAATCACCTCGGCTAAGCCAGGACTGGAATCCCCTGTGAGCGGATCCTCAAAGCCAAACATATACTCATCAAAACTACGTTCAAGCACAATATTTTTGGCATTTTTATCACCAAATAACACCAAGGCATCAATGGTATTTTGCTCCAAGTCGCGGAAGGTGACGATATTACCAAAGGCCTTGGTGCTGTTGTAAATACGATTGGTACGTGAAAAGGCTTGAATAAGGCCATGGTAGCGTAAATTTTTATCAACAAATAGCGTATTTAAAGTAGGGGCATCAAAACCCGTCAGAAACATACCAACCACGATTAAGAGGTCGATATCACGCTCTCTGACCCGCTTAGCCACGTCCTTATAGTAATCCTCAAAGCTCCGTCCGTCGATGCTATAGTTAGTCTTGAATTGCGCATTATAGTCAGCAATCACATCACTTAAAAACTCTTTATCACTGCTTTGTAAGCGAGTGGTGTTAAAGCCCTCGTCAGGCAGTTGACCCACAGCTTCAAGGTCTTCATTTGCAGCATAGGAGTAGATGGTAGCCACTGTTAATGGGTTTTCAACGTCCTCTTGCTGGCGCTTAAACTCTTCATAATACAACCTAGCAGCGTCCACACTCGCTACGGCAAACATGGCGTTAAACCCCTGCTGTCCTAGCTTTTGGCGAGCTGTTTTATGACGGTAATTAGCGAGAATATATTCGGTAATTTCCTTAATGCGTAAAGGGTGCAAAAAGGCGGCATTACTCTCATGGGCACTTAGCTTTTGCTCATCTTGCTCCCTCTCAATCGCCTTGAATTGCGGCCTCACATCGTTATAGTCAATATTAAATCGCAACACCTTCTGATCATTAATCGCATCGGTGATGACATAGGTATGTAAGCATTCACCAAATACTTTCGCCGTGGTGTTGTGATTATCCAAGGCATTACCGCGACGGATTAAGGCACCCTGTTCATCACGCTGATCGCCAAAGATCGGTGTACCTGTAAAACCAAACTGATAGAACTTTTTAAATTTGCGCTTAATATTACGCTGCGCCTCACCGAACTGATTACGATGACACTCATCAAAGATAAAGACTACCTGTTGCTCATAGATCGCTAATTTCTCGTCATCCTTAAGCAGATTATTCAGCTTTTGAATGGTGGTTACGATGATTTTATCGTTAAGTTTCTGAATATTTTTCTTTAGTTGTGCGGTATTACGCGAGCCATCCACACTATCAGGCGCAAAGCTTTGATACTCCTTCATCGTCTGGTAATCGAGGTCTTTACGATCCACCACAAAGAAGACCTTATCAATAAAGTCTAACTGTGTGGCTAAGCGTGCGGCCTTAAAACTGGTTAATGTTTTACCTGAGCCAGTGGTATGCCAAATGTAGCCACCACTCTCAGGCTTAGACCAGTTCTTGGCATGATAGGCACTTTGAATTTTCCATAAAATACGTTCGGTTGCCGCAATCTGATATGGGCGCATCACTAATAGCGTCTGTGTGCTATCAAAAACAGCGTAGCGTAGCAACACATTAAGTAAGGTGTTTTTCTGAAAAAAGCTTGCGGTAAAATGCTGTAGATCTTTAATCGCCTGATTATTGGCAAGCGCCCACTCAATAGTAAAGTCGTAACTATTTTTATTGCGCTTCGTGGTGTTTGCAAAATAGCGAGTATAGGTGCCATTACTGATCACAAAAAGCTGCAAATATTTATAGAGTGAGTTCTCACTATTGAAGCTCTCCAGGCTATAGCGATTCACCTGATTAAAGGCCTGCTGAATTGCTACGCCACGACGCTTTAGCTCAATTTGTACCATCGGCAAACCATTGACAAGAATCGTCACATCGTAGCGATTTAGGCGCGTTCCTTGTTGCTCAAACTGCTTAATAACTTGCAGCTTGTTGCGGGAAATATTATCTTTATCAAAGAGATAAATATTGGCTCGACGCCCATCATCAAAACTAAAGTCATGGATATGGTCATGATGCACCTTTGCGGACTTCTCAAGATGCCCCTCACTCGGTTTATCCAAATACTCCGTGACAAAGCGTTGCCATTCATTATCGTTAAAAGTGAGCTGATTCAAGCTTTGTAACTGTAGGCGCACATTAGCCAACATATCTTCATACGTTTTGATATTAGCCAAGTACTCATAACCTTGTTGTTGTAAGTCTTTGATCAGCTGACTTTCTAATTGCGCTTCAGACTGATAGCTACCATCGATGCTGTAGGATCGCTGAAGCTTACTTAGGATAATAAAATTATTCGATTCTGCAATGGCCTGATGACTTGTCATTAACTTTCCTCAAGGTGTGGCACTAGGCCTCTTCTAGTTTATTGAAGCTTAAAAGGATATTACGATAATATTCGTATTGCTTTTGACGTAATTCAATTTCACGGGGCAAGCCCTCTGTGATTGAGGTCGTCAGGGTATCGAATTTATCGAGAATGGAGACGATACGTTCTTGTTCCCCGAGGGGTGGGACTGGGATTTCGAACTCTAAGATTTTCCTCCGATCTCCACGTGGCATTTTTGCACCTTTGGCATATTGCATGTTGTAGTCAAAAAACTTATCGGACGATAAAGCATGATAGATATAACGACTATTAACCGACTTATCTGTTAGCTGAATCACTACAACATCACCACTAGCACCCCCTTCTCTATCCGCATGCCAAATCTTTTTCAGATAGGGTCGTATATTTCCTAGCAAAATATCACCACTCTTGTATTTAGTGAGATTACCAGTCGTCGGCAAATAATTGGAATTCACTTTGCCTTTTTTATTTTGAAGAAGATTATCTACGCCCACAAAAGTTGACTCATCTAGCTCTTCGAAACTTATACGTTTTCCAGAAAGAGCAGCAATATCGCCAAGTTTTTTTAGCTCATATGAGCCTATAGCTTCACTCGCAGAGTTTATAAGATGATCTCGATAATACTCATACTGCTTCTCACGTGCTGTAAGCTCCGCTGTAAGCTCCGCTGTAAGCTCCGCTGTAAGCTCCGTAAAATTGTCCAGAATCTGGACAATTTTTGTCTGGATTTTCAACGACCTTGCAGGATCGTCTGGGCATGGGATTGGGATTGTTTTTTTCGCAAAACAATTAATCCATTGACGTTTATGCTCGCCTTCTACTAGACCACTCGGTAAGACATTTAGCCAGTAATAAATATACTTTGTCAAAACCAAAGACTCATCAGCTGACGATATTATTTTCATCGCTGATGACTTCACTTTGAAATCAAAGTCCACCCATTTGTTAGCCGTAGTGAAATCATCAAAGATAATCACTGGCTTAACAGATGCTTCGTAAATCCCTTCAACCTCATTCGTATAACCCAGAATAAAAGTTTGCCCAGCAGTAAGCACAGGTGTCTTATAAGCGTCGTTATAATCTGTTGACTCAACACGAAACCTTGTCGGTTGCTCATAGCTAGTTATATCACCCAAAGGCACCCACTCAACCTCAGCACCATCCAACAACTTTTCTAAAAAATTCATTTCCCTTATCTTTTCCTATGCACTCTCAATTTCCGCCACGATTACGCCCGTTTCAGCGCGCAAAAGCTTGATATTCAGTTGCTTTGGTAGAAAAATCGGAAATCCCGATTTTTCTCCATGGTGTATAAAATTATTTCGCTTATGCTTCAATCTCTTGTATCACCGCATCAATCTCAGCACGTAACTGCTCGATCCTTTTCACCGTCGCTTCAATCTCTGCATTTAGCTCAGTAATATTAATTAATTCACGCGTGTCCTTTGCCTCGACATAACTACTGACGGATAGCACGTAGTCATTCTGAGCAATGACTTCATTGTCCACGCTCTGTGCAAAATGTGCGATATCTTCTTTGCTATCAAAAACGGTCATGATCTTCTCAATATGCTCATCTAACAGCACATTGTTATTCGTGACTTTATGAAATAACTCACTGGCATCAATAAACTGGGTTTTGGTGGTGCTTTTATTCTTTGCTAGCACTAGGATCGTCACCGCAATGGAGGTACCAAAGAACAAGTTCGGCGCCATCGAAATCACAGTTTCTACATAGTTATGATCACTAAATATTGACGAATTTGTTTTTCTGCCCCACCCCGGTAAAACACACCGGGGAAACACACAATAGCAGCGCGCCCCTTACTGGATAGATAGTTCAAGCTATGCATAATAAAGGCTAAATCCGCCTTAGACTTGGGCGCTAGCACCCCTGCTGGCGCAAAGCGCTCATCATTAATTAAAGTCGGATCATCCGTGCCTGGCCACTTAACTGAATAAGGTGGATTCGAGACGATCGCATCAAAGGGTCTATCATCCTTAAACCGCGGTTTTAATAAGGTATCACCACGCTCAATATGAAACTTATCGTAGTTAACATTATGCAAGAACATATTCATGCGAGCTAAGTTATAGGTCGTGTGATTAATCTCTTGACCGAAAAAGCCCTCTTCAATATTACTCACATCAAAATACTTTTGCGCTTGCAGTAGCAATGATCCTGAGCCGCAGGCCGGGTCATAGATTTTATTGACTGAAGTCTGACCATGCAAAGCTAACTTAGCGATCAGCTTAGAAACACTTTGTGGGGTAAAAAATTCGCCCCCAGACTTACCCGCATTGGCTGCATAATTAGAAATCAAAAACTCATAAGCATCACCGAAGAGATCGATCTGGTTCTCTTCAAAAGCCCCAAAATCTAGCTCCGCCACCCCTTTTAATACTGCCGCTAGACGTTTATTTTTCTCGGCAACCGTATTACCTAGACGACTACTGCCCGTATCAAAATCCGCAAAGAGCCCTTTAATATCGTTTTCTGACTCAAAGCCATTGGCTGAATTTTCAATGGCAGCAAAAATATTGGCCAAATCGATATTAAGATTTTCATTTTTATGCGCATCTTTGACCACATTTTGAAAGAGCTGACTGGGGTAAATAAAGTAACCCTTTACACGAATACAATCCTCAATGAGCTCCTTAGTCATCACCTCATCTGATAGGGCTGCATAATTGACACTCTCATCACCTGCTTCAATAAAGCGAGCAAAATTCTCACTCATAAAGCGATAGAATAATGTCCCCAAAACATATTGCTTAAAGTCCCAACCATCGACGGAACCTCGAACATCATTGGCGATCTGCCAAATGCGGCGGTGTAATTCTTCTCTTTGCTGTGTACTCGTCATAATTATCTCAATGCGGTGTTAATAGTTATCTTTATTTCATTTATTAACTGCAATTATAGTTTAAGCTTTCACATTTAGCCCCATCCGTAAGCTTATCAAATAGAATGTAGTTTGCGCCCCTTTACTCACATAGAACCGTCAAGACACAATTTTTCGACGGTTCATGCAATTAAATGGTTATGGTTAGCAAAAATGATAGAACAGCTAAAGGATGACAGGTATAAACTCAACAAAAAGCATGATGCAGAGGCTGAACATTCACAGCCGAGCCATGGCGATAGCATTGAGGCACTCACAGACAAGCTGCGCAAGCAACTGTATGAGACAGCCTTAGCCGCTAAGCTTGAGGCTCACCTTAGCTAACTTTTCCTCTTCTGAGTCACCGAGCTTAAAAAGATAGGCATAGCCCCAGTGCGCTGTAACGGGATGACCAAGACAAATAGGGCAGACCTCACCGGCTGCTATACACGTAATGCAAAGGGGATACCCGAAGCTCATTCATAACTTCTTCGTTGGTCAGTGTTTAAAGATATCAGCTATTTCAATAATGCGAATATAGTGGAAATGCTCTCAATTGCTACAAAAAAGCCTGATCTATAAAATCAGGCTCTTTCTTTAAAATAAATGACTTAACGAGATACCGCTAATAATTTTTTAGGCTCGTTTGCCAGTTGTAAAATAATACGACGGGACTGCTTATTCAGACCAATAAAGTAAACTTTCACCCCTTTATGACTCAACTTAGTGTGCACCCTCTCTAAAGCCTCAACTGCTGTTAAATCCCAAATATGCGCCTCAGACAAATCAATGTGTATTGACTCGATAGGCTCATTTAAATCTAGACTATCAACAAACTGTCCTGCTGACGCAAAAAACAGCTGCCCTTTAGCTTTATAAATACGGCACGTCCCATCCTCGGAAAGATAATTATGCACACATAATATATCCACTACTTTGTGCGCAAAAAAGATGGCTGATAACAGCACGCCTACTAGGACGCCTTTTGCTAGATCATGCGACCACACAGTCACGACTACTGTAGCGATCATTACGACACTAGAGCTTCTGGGGTGCACCACCAGATTTTTAACGGACTGCCAATCAAAGGTACTAATCGAAACCATAATCATGACAGCAACCACTGCAGCCATAGGAATCTGGCTAACCCAATCGCCTAAAAACACAATCAAAATCAGTAGAAAAACACCAGCACATAAGGTAGATAAACGACCTCGACCACCCGCTTTCACATTAATCACCGACTGCCCAATCATGGCACAGCCTGCCATCCCACCCAAAAAACCCGTAGCCACGTTTGCTATACCTTGGCCCATACTTTCGCGGTTCTTATTACTTGGGGTATCTGTCATGTCATCAACGATGGAAGCGGTCATCAACGACTCTAATAAACCCACTACCGCTAAGGTCAAGGAGTAAGGAAAGATGATCTGTAAGGTTTCTAAAGTAAAAGGAATATCGGGAATAAGAAAAATAGGTAGCGTATTTGGCAACTCTCCCATATCTCCAACTGTGCGCACATCAATGCCAAACCACATCGTTATAGCCGTTAACGCCACAATCGTCACCAAAGGCGAGGGAAGCACAGTCGTGATACGCGGTAGTAGATAGATAATAGCCAAACCGGAGGCAGTCAATGCATAGACATGCCAAGTGACATTCCTTAACTCAGGCAGCTGAGCTAAGAAAATAAGAATAGCGAGAGCATTCACAAAGCCAGTGACCACAGACTTAGACACAAAACGCATCAAAGCACCCAGTTTAATCATACCTGCTACGATTTGAATTAAACCTGCCAAAATAGTAGCCGCTAACAGATACTGGAGCCCATGGTCTTTAACTAAAGACACAATTACCAACGCCATCGCTCCAGTCGCAGCCGAAATCATGCCTGGGCGGCCACCTACAAACGCAATAATGGTGGCGATACTAAAAGAAGCATACAAGCCCACTTTAGGATCTACACCAGCGATAATAGAAAAAGCGATGGCCTCAGGGATGAGTGCCAAGGCAACTAAGAGCCCCGAGATCACATCTCGACGCGTATTAAAAAACCACGTGGAATATAAATTAGACATGCAGAAATCCAATTCTGCACAGCAGGCAGCTAGAGCCAACAGCAAGGAAAAATAAAGACGCCATGAGCTACCCACTGTGCTTTATTAAACAACAGAAAAACAAAGCAAAAAAGGAGGTAGCGATAAGTTACATGGGTATAAAGATAAAAATATTATTGATTAAGCCAAAGTATAACATCTTTCTGCCTAGCCCTCCAGACGCCCCCAGATCTACCCCTGGGATAAGCCAAGAAGACTAAACGGAGCCCTTATCGCTAGTGGTTTTATATCTAACAAGCTTAATACCAACTGAGAACAAGCGCTAACTCAATGCTAAGCGCCGCTTGGCAATTCAAAAGACGTGATAACGCCGCTCGTGACATGGATGATTTTTCAGCGTTTGCTGTTACTATGGTCTCCCAAGTAAATTTGACACCCCATGAAGACGGGCGCGGTGATGCGCTCCGAGACGAGCAGCGTGATACATTGCGGTCACGATAAATTAAAGGGTGTAGCCAAGGCATCGCTACACCCTATTTTCTTCCTACAACTTAAACTCAACCTCAAACGCTTGCGGCTTTTTCTTAAAGAGGAAGTCGCCATTGCGCACGGACATGACCACATCCACACGGCGGCGAATGGCATCAAAGACTGTCTTCTCATCTAAGACAATGAAGTTCGCCGCCTTACCCTCGTCTAGACCATATTCATCCTGAATATTCAGACATCTTGCCCCATTATAAGTAATCAGATCAAAGGCATTTTCTAGCTCCTCAGGACTGGCGTACTGACTGAGGTGGATACCATTATCCAAAATATTCATCAAGTTGCCATTCCCTAAGGGGTACCATGGATCATTGATGGAGTCTTGACCAAAGGCCACGTTAATATTCATATGCATAAATTCCTTAACCCGAGTAAGACCGCGACGCTTCGGATAGGTGTCCTGACGACCCTGTAAGTAGGCGTTTTCAGTCGGTAGGGAAACGAAATTCATTTTACTCTTCATAAAGAGGTCAAACATACGGAAGGCATAGGCATCATCCGCTGAGCCAAAAGAACAGGTATGACTCGCAGAGGTACGCACACCATATTCCTCCATCAGGACTAAAGCATTCAGTAGCTCCACAAAGCGTGCATTCGGATCATCGATCTCATCACAGTGGACATCAATCAAACGGTCGTATTTCAGCGCTAACTCCACCGTATCATGGACCGACTTCTCACCAAACTCACGTGCAGGCTCATAGTGAGGGATGCCACCCACCACCTCGGCACCCATTTTTAATGCCTCTTCGACTAAGTCACGACCACCTTTGTAAGTGTACATACCATTTTGCGGAAAGGCAACAATCTGGATATAGACCTTATCGGCTAGCTCTTCTTTAAGCTCCATCAAAGCCTTAAAACCCGTAAACTTCGGATCAGTGACATCCGCATGGGTACGAATATGCTGCACCCCTTGTGATACCTCGTCATAAATCGCCTTGCGGGCAAGCGCCTTAACACTTTCTTTGCTCATCGTCGCTTTGTATTTAGGCCAATTCTCAATGGCCTCAAATAGCGTGCCTGTCTTGGCCCCAATACCCTCCATCTCACCCACGGTATAGGCATAATCCAAGTGAATATGTGAATCAACATAGGGAGGTAAAACCAGTTTACCCTCTAAATCAATGACCTCCTTGGCATCGGGTAAATGATTGCCAATGGCTTTAAACTTACCGTCCTCAATTAAAATTTCTTTGGCATCGGGTTGACGATAAATTGTCGCATTAATAAATTTCTTAGTCATTTTAAACTCCTATTTTCAATCAGGGTAAAGCTACTACTGCTCACCTAAGGTACCTTTGGAGATAAAGGAAATCATCGTGGCTGCAGCTAATAAAATCACGGCCAACATCACCACCGCCATGATATTTGCATGAGCTAATAAAAAACCACCAAAGGAAGTCGCTAATAGAATCGAAAAATTAAACATACTACTTTGCACACTGGTGGCAATGGCTTTGGCACTTTCACTATGACTTGCCACTGCGGTTTGTAACATGGTCACCAGCGGTCCAAAGGAAATGCCCCATAAGAAAAACGCAAGATAGGCAGCCAGATAATAATGAGCGATAAAATACAGCAAGCCCAAACCCAGCGCCCCTAACAAGAACATCAAGCTGGTAAATCGACGTAAACTCGTATCGGTAAAGCGCATTGCCAACATAATGGAGATAAAGGAGCCAATACCAAATAACAGCAAGGCCGTTTCAATACCGCCAGGCACATTGACCCTGTCCACTAGCTGCGTGATATAGGTGTACACCGCATAATGCGCCATCACCCCAAGCAAAGTAAGCAATAAAATATTCAGCACATGCTTATTTTTTAAAAGGCTTAAGGGATTATTTTCTTGAGTAACTTGCTCACCCGGCACCGACGGTAGGAAGAAAAAGGCCAACACCATAATCCCCACAATCAGCGCACCCAGTGCAAAAAACTCAATGCGCCAACCCCAACTGGTACCAATCCATGTCATCAAGGGCATGCCAAAGCTCACCCCAAGGGTGGTACCCGCCATAATGATGGCAATGGCCATCCCATGATGATTGGACGATACGATCTTCATCCCATAGGCGGTAATCATGGCCCAAAGAATACCCGCCATGGCACCCCCAATCAGGCGCATCGCAAGGGTCAACAGATAGGAACTAGAAAAGCCCACCACAATATTGGATAAGGCAAAACCAAACAATAACCACAGCAATAATGGCTTACGATTAAAGCGCATCGTCGCCGTTACTAATGGTACCGCCACAATGGCACTCGCTAAGGCATAGAGCCCGATCATCTGACCGGCACTTTCAACCGAAATAGCCAAACCCTCACTGATATGGTCCAACACACCAGCGGGCATCATCTCTGACAAAATCGCAATGAAGGTCACGCTAGACATCAGCACCAACATCAATAAGGTGGCGATGCTTAGCTTTTCTTGAGCCTGCACTGAGCACTTAAGATCACTCATGAATTCCTCCAAATAGTTAAATCGAGACTAGAGGACACACTATGCTTTAGCAATGACTACGCTAAATAGCGACAAGAACAAATCAATTGATATGAGGAAGAAAAACAATTGAGGGCATAAGCCATTGATAAGCCGATAAGACTACACCTCTATCTTTTATTCTATAGAGAGAATCAGATAAAAAACTTGAGATAGATCAAAAGATTCATCAAAAAAGCTCACTAATCCTCATGAACTAGTGAGCTTTTATACGGGACAAATTTATCGCTAAAACTAGCTTAACTTGCCATGGCAGTGCTTGTACTTCTTGCCACTACCGCATGGGCATGGATCATTACGACCTACATGCTTCATCATATTTTTAACCGTGATACCGCCAGCGGACACATCACCCTCATCAGAGACAGTGACGCCGTCAGCGCTATCCTCAGCGCCATCGGCCTGAGGATGGTGGTACTGCATATTTTTCACTGATGACTGCTGTTGCTGTGCCTCAGCCACCTGCTCAGGTGCTTGAATTTGAACCGTCATCAAGATCTTCACGGCTTCATCACGAATACGATCCAACATATGGGAGAACAGAGCAAATGCCTCTTTTTTGTACTCTTGCTTAGGATCGCGTTGCGCGTAACCACGTAAATGGATCCCCTGACGCAAATGCTCAAGTGCCGATAAATGCTCGCGCCAGCTAGCATCCATGCGATCCAATAGCACCGAACGCTCAAACTGCGCCCATGACTGCTCGCCCACCAAGTCAATTTTCTCCTGGTTATGCTTATCAGCCGCTTCAAGCACGCGTTCCAAAATTCCCTCATCGTCTAAATTGCTATCTTCAGCAAGCCATTGACTCACAGGGACCTCTAACTTCCACTCGCTAGCTAAGACATTTTCCAAGGCTGGGATATCCCACTGCTCCTCCATTGACTCAGCAGGCACGTATTGGTGCACCACCTCAGCCATGGCATCATGACGCATGTTAGCGAGAATATCCGTCAATGAGGCAGACTCTAATACCTCATTACGTTGACCATAAATCACCTTACGCTGATCATTGGCCACATCATCAAACTCAAGTAATTGCTTACGAATATCAAAGTTGCGACTCTCTACCTTGCGCTGAGCAGACTCAATGGAGCGGGTTACCATTTTGGCTTCAATCGGCTCGCCATCAACACCAAGTCGCTCCATGATGGCACGTACGCGCTCACCCGCAAAAATACGCATCAGAGGATCGTCCAAGCTTAAATAAAAACGCGATGAGCCTGGGTCACCCTGACGCCCCGCACGACCACGCAACTGATTGTCAATACGCCGTGATTCATGTCGTTCAGTACCGATAATACGTAGACCGCCGGCCTCCTTTACCTGTTGGTTAATCGGCGCCCACGCCTCGCGAATCTCCTTGATACGAAATGCTTTTTGTTCCGCAGTAAGCGAATCGTCGGCCATCACCAGATTAATACTTTTTTCAATGCTGCCACCCAACACAATATCGGTACCACGACCAGCCATATTGGTGGCAATGGTAATGGCGCCTGGCTTACCCGCTTCGGCGACAATTTCTGCCTCACGTGCGTGCTGTTTGGCATTTAATACATCGTGCGGTAAACCCTCTTTTTTCAGAAGATTCGATAATAACTCAGAGTTTTCAATGCTGGTGGTACCGACCAAGACGGGTTGCTTACGCTCGTAGCAATCACGTACGTCCTTAATGATAGCGGCAAACTTCTGCTCATCATTCTTAAAAATCTGATCGTTCTGATCCTCACGAATCATCGGTAAATTGGTCGGAATAATGACCGTCTCTAAACCGTAAATCTGCTGGAACTCATAGGCCTCAGTATCTGCCGTACCGGTCATACCACCCAACTTCTCGTACATCCGGAAATAGTTCTGGAACGTAATAGAGGCTAAGGTTTGGTTTTCATTTTGAATCTGAACTTTTTCTTTGGCTTCAACCGCTTGATGTAAACCATCTGACCAGCGTCGACCCTGCATAAAGCGGCCGGTGAACTCGTCAACAATCACAACCTCACCATCCTGCACCACATAGTGCTGATCGCGGTGGAAAAGATTATGCGCTCTTAAAGCCACCATCAAATGATGCACTAAGCTGATATTGCGCGGATCGTATAAGGACTGCCCCTCAGGCAAAATATTCAGTTGACGTAAGATGTTCTCCGCCTTTTCATGACCCGCTTCGGATAAATGAATTTGTTGTGCTTTTTCATCAACCCAAAAATCACCCTCGGGCTCCGGCTCATCCGGACGTGGCTCATGGGCCATGCGCGTCATCATCGCTGGCACCGCATCCATTTTTTGGTAAAGCTCAGTATTGTCCTCGGCTTGACCTGAAATAATTAATGGGGTGCGCGCCTCGTCAATGAGAATCGAGTCGACCTCATCCACAATCGCATAATACAACTTGCGCTGACGACGATCCTCAACCCGATACTCCATGTTGTCACGTAAGTAATCAAAGCCGAACTCATTATTAGTACCGTAGGTAATATCAGCGCGATAGGCGGCAATTTTTTCAGGGTTGCTCTGATTCGAAGCAACCACACCCACACTTAAGCCTAAAAAATTATATAGGCGACCATTATTGCGAGCATCACGCGCCGCTAAGTATTCGTTAACCGTAACAACATGCACCCCCTCACCGGCTAGGGCATTTAAATACACCGCCAAGGTAGACATCAAAGTCTTACCCTCACCAGTACGCATCTCGGCAATCTTACCCTGGTGAAGTGCTAAACCACCGATTAACTGCACATCAAAATGGCGCATCCCCAACACACGTACGGAGGCCTCGCGCACTACCGCAAATGCCTCAGGCAAAATATCATCTAAGCTCTGACCACCCGCTAATCGCTCTTTAAACTCGGTGGTTTTAGCGGCTAACTGCTCATCACTCAAAGCCTGCATCTCAGGCTCTAGTTTATTAATTTTGGCTACGATTTTTCGGTATTGCTTGAGTAGTCGATCATTACGGCTACCGATGATTTTTTTAATAATGGAAATCATATTGTTAATAGTGTGAATATTAAAAAGACCGACTTCGACCCCAAGTGATGAAGCGGTATTGCCCTACAGTTTAACCTATCAGCCTGTGTATTTGAGGCTAAGTTTGTAGATATCAAGATATTGCCGTGGCTTTTTATAAAAAAGCAATTGTACACTTATTCTTGACTTAATAACTTCAGTGTATCTAAGAAAGAAGTGCCGGCACCTAGCTTGACTTGCGAGAGATCCTTACCTAAGACCAGTATGGGATCGATGGGTACCCCATCCACTCGCACCTCAAAGTGTAAATGCGCCCCGGTCGAATTACCGGTATTACCAATGCGTGCAATCAGTTGACGACGCGTCACCAAATCACCCGCTTCCACCAGATTTTCGCTATTGTGCGCATATACCGTGCTGACACCCGAGCCGTGATCAATTTCGACTAAGTTACCATAACCAGAGACATAGCTTGAACTCGCCACCACCCCGCTACTGGCCGCATAAATTGGTGTACCCTTAGGCGCTGCAAAATCCACCCCGGCATGCAATCGCGACTCACCACTTACGGGATGTAAGCGCCAACCAAACGGCGAGGTCATACGCGCCTGCAGCATCGATACTGGTATCCCAGTGGGCACCCTATCTAAGGCAATTTGACGGCTTTGCATTAAAACATCGAAGGTACGTACACGATTTAGCTGCAAATTAAGCTTTTGCTTAAGCAAATCAAGCTCACGACCGATTTTCTCACCGGAGTAACCACCCTCATCAATAAACTCCTCCATCGGTTTCGCATCCTCGCCTAAACTCGGCTGCGATAAAGTATTGCCACCAATGCCGAGGTTTAAGGCACTATCACCACTTAGACGATTAGTCAGTCGGGTGATGTCTTCTAGCATAATTTTAGCTTCAGCTAATTGCTGCGCCAGTTGTGCCAAGCTTTGTTCAATCAAATGTTGTTGAGCGGGGTTTTGCTGTACACTAGAGATATCCCTCGTGGCCTCAACAGTCCCTTTTGTCTGCTGATAGCCAAAGCGGCGCTCTAGCAAAGCACCTGACACCAGTGCAATAAAGACACATAAGACGGTGATACTGAATGACCAAACCTTTTGCGTTTTTTGTTTGGCTCGTCGAGGTGATACAAATTTTTTAGCCAAAGCTACTTCCTTAGTATGAAATCACATCGTAATTATCGTCAACCGCCCACCTTTCACACCGCTATTGAGTGGTTAGAACAAGAACAGGCAACGGGTGAGGTTCTACAACGGGCACGAACGATTTTAAAGCTACAACCGCTGTTAGTCAGTGTACTAGGCACTGAACTAACAAAGCAGTGTTTGATTATTAATTATACAGGTGGCACGCTACGATTAGCGGTCGCTAACAATGCCTGTGCCGCAAAAATTAAGCAGCTCGCTCCGAGCATGATGCGCCATCTTAATAAGCACGGCCTAGCATTGCAAAATGTAGAGTTAAAGGTGATACGAAGTACCACCTAGACTTGTGAACGACGTGTTCAACTAGGCAAGCTGCCAATCACGACCAAAACCTGCGGCCTTGGCGACCTCAGCTTCGTAGGTCACAACTTCATAGGCATCAGGCTGTGCCAATAAGGCACGTACTAGTTTATTGTTCAGATCATGGCCCGACTTACACGCGACATATTTAGCGAGCAAGGGCTTACCGGCCAAATACAAATCACCGATCGCATCTAGGATTTTGTGTTTTACAAACTCATCATCATAGCGCAGACCGTCTTCATTGAGAATACGATATTCATCCAGCACGATCACATTATCTAAACTACCACCACGACCTAAACCGGCTGAGCGCAATAACTCAACCTCTTGGGCAAAACCAAAGGTACGGGCACGCGCAATGTCTTTGCTAAAAGAATCTACCGCAAAATCCACCTCAGCAAAATTTGCCGTGGAGGCAATGGCTGGATGCTTAAAATCAATAGAGAAAGCTAAAGCAAAGCCTGGATAAGGCTCAAGACGCGCCCACTTGGCGCTATCACCCTCACCCTCAATCACTTCGACCACTCGCTTGAGGCGAATAAATTGCTTAGGCGCATCCTGCTCAACAATGCCGGCAGAGCGTATCAAATACACAAAGGTTGCCGCACTACCGTCCATAATCGGCACCTCTTCACCACTTAGGTCAATATGCAGATTATCAATACCTAATCCGGCAAGTGCAGACATCAGATGCTCAACCGTGGAAACACGGTATTCACCATTGACAAGAACTGAGGCCATGCGTGTGTTACCGACGTTTTCCGCAAAGGCAGGAAAATCAATCATCTCGGGCGTATCAATACGGTGAAAGACAATCCCCGTATTAGGCTCTGCAGGGCGCAAAGTCAGCTCAACGCGCTGACCAGAGTGTACGCCAACACCTATGGTTGAGACCGCCTTTTGTATCGTTCTTTGTTTTAACATGGCAAGTTTCCATCAAATCTATTGCAATCAATTCTTATTTACCAGGCATTTTAACCTAAGTAAATGCCCCAGCCGCGTCTAAAATTTAGATTTTACTAACTAAACGAATTGACATATTTTTGTAACAAAAAAAAGCCAATACCTATGATTAGACAGTATTGGCTCGCTAAGGTGTCACGCACCCTTAATTAAAGTGATGAGCATTAACTGCGAGTAGCAGAAGCTAAAACAATAGCCTCTGCCCCGCTAGCAACTAAGCACAAAACTCGTAATTAATTCGCTTGCTTACGTAGGAAGGCTGGCACATCACTGTCGTTACGCTCTTCTTCCGTTAAGGAACGACGAGTAAAGCTAGGTGTGTCAGTCGAGCTCACATCACCAAAACCGACATTATACTGAGCGCTACGTGCACTACGTGGCGTGCGAATCGGATTGAAACCGCCGCTTGCGCTACGGAAATTTTGAATCACTGCCGTGGCATCATCCGTACCGGTGCGAGCTAGCTGCTCCTCAGAGTTTTGCGCTACAATCTCAGGCTTTTTACGACCAAGACCGGTAGCAACCACAGTCACACGAATCTGATCAGCCATAGCCTCGTCATAAGCGATACCGGAAATAATCACGGCGTCCTTATCGGCGTAACTTGTAATCACCTCGTTAATTGTACGTACTTCACGCTGAGTGATGCTCTTACTGGCGGTGATATTAATTAATACGCCACGTGCGCCATTGAGATCCACACCCTCTAATAATGGGCAAGCGATAGCTTCTTCGGCTGCCTTTTTGGCACGGTCCTCACCAGAAGCAGTAGCCGTACCCATCATCGCCTGGCCCTGCTCGCTCATAATGGTTTTCACGTCTTCGAAGTCGACGTTGATATTACCCTCAACATTAATAATTTCAGCAATACCAGCGCAAGCATTGTGTAATACATCATCGGCTTCCACAAAGCACTCTTGCATGGTGGCTTCACCGCCTAGCATCTCCTCTAAGCGATCGTTAAGCACCACAATTAATGCGTTAACATGCTCAGACAAGCTCTCAATACCCGCTTCAGCTGCGTTCATGCGGCGATTACCCTCGTAACCAAAAGGCTTTGAAACCACACCCACTGTAAGAATGCCAAGTTCACGGGCAATTTGTGCTACTACTGGACTTGCGCCAGTACCAGTACCACCACCCATACCAGCGGTAATAAATACCATATGGGCGCCACTTAAGGCCTGACGGATTTGCTCACGTGCCGCCTCTGCTGCTGCGCGACCATTTTCAGGCTTGGCACCAGCTCCTAAACCGGTCTTACCTAAGGCAATCACTTGCTCAGCTTTGGAACTGGCGAGTGCTTGAGCGTCAGTATTAGCACTGATAAACTCAACCCCCTTAAGACCCTTGGCGATCATGTGATTGACGGCGTTGCCACCGGCACCACCCACACCAATCACCTTGATAATCGTGCCGTTTTGAGGCTGCTCCTGCTCAACGAACTTGAAACCTAAATCCATGCTCATAAAAATAACTCCTACTTCCCTATGATGAAAACATGGAAATCACCTCAAAGAAAGAGCCAATGCGTCATTCGCACTGCCTTTGAGAAATCTCCACCCGACTCCACTGCAATACCTATTCTAAACTATAAACTATTCGTAATAAAGTTCCAAAGACGTTTTAATAAACCTTCTTTGGGCATATCGCCATGTTGCGCATATTGCTGCATCCGCGAATAGCTTAATAAACCCATTGCGGTAGCAAAACGCGGCTCACAAACCACATCTGATAAGCTACCATCATATATCGGCACCCCGATACGCACTGGCACTTGGAACATATCCTCGGCCAGCTCCTGAATCCCGGGTAATAATGCCGTACCGCCGGTCAATACCAAACCGGTGATCTTATGACCAGATTCGGCAATCACATTCATCACGCCCATCAAGATTTCCTCAACTCGCGGCTCAATCACCTGAGCTAAGACGTGACGCTCCATCTCCCGAGCTTCACGGTTGCCCAAACCGATCACCTCGAAAGTTTCTAAGGTATTGACCAAACTGGCTTTAGCGGCACCGTAATTTAACTTAATGTCCTCAGCGTCCGGTGTCGGCGTACGTAACATGGTGGCAATATCATTGGTGATTTGATCACCCCCTTGAGGGAACACCGCCGTATGACGTAAGGCACCGCCATGCCAAACCGCCACATCGGTGGTGCCACTACCGATATCAACCAAGGCTACGCCTAATTCCTTTTCGTCAGCCGTCAAACACACCTGACTGGCTGCCAAGGCCTGAAATACTAATCCACGAATCTCCAGCCCACAACGGCGAATACACTTAACCACATTTTGCGTTGCGCTCTGTAAACCGGTAATAATATGTACCCGCACCTCAAGACGAATACCTGCCATACCGACCGGCTGGATAATACCCTCCTGCTTATCGAGGGTGTATTGCTGTGTAATCACATGAAGAATTTCATGATCGTTGGCGATATTCACCGCCTTGGCCGTGTCGAGCACACGGCGCACATCGGCATAGCTGACTTCCTTGTCAACCACGGCCACCATACCGCTGGAGTTAAAGCTGTTAATGTGGCTGCCACCAATGCCGGTATAAACCTCACGAATACGAAAATCCGCCATCAGGCAAGCTTCTTCAAGCGCCTGCTGGATTGAACCAACAATCTGCTCAATATTTACCACCACGCCCTTGCGCATGCCGCGTGAAATTGCCTGACCCACACCGATGACCTCATAGCGACCATCAGGCAAACACTCGGCGACAATAGCTACGACCGTACTCGTACCTATATCCAGGGCAACAATAACATCCTTATTGTGGTCTCGACTCATCTTTCAAATAACTCACTTATGGCTTATCGGAGGATTTAGAACCGGCTGTATCCGCAAAAGTAACTGCAAAACCCCTAGTATAGCGGAGATCGATGCGTTCTACCTGTCTTCCGTCAATTCGTTTTAACAATGCTGGCCAACTGCGTACAAAACGCTGAATGGTTTCGGCAAAGCTCATCGCCCCCATGCCGTCATATGGGTTAGCAATCTCAGCCCCGGGGTCGCGCCCTATAATCACGGTGATATTATTATCCAATAAAATACGCCATGAATAACGGTCACTTAGACCAAGTTCCTTTACACTTAAACTAATAGGACTTAACCACCGCACCAACTCTGCATAACGCTGTACTACTAAGTGCTCCGATCCATCCGGTCCAAAAAACTGCGGTAAGTCATCAAGCCGATCGACTTCGCCGCGATTCGCTAAATACTTTTCACCCCAGGTGTTAATCAATGCCTCGTCATTCCATAAAGCAAAGGGCTCATGCTCTTCAATCCGTAGTAATAAGCCATTTGGCCATAAACGGGTAATATCCACATGACGCACCCACGGCGATGAGCTTAAAATGCGCTGCACCTTAAGCAAGTCAAGTGTAAAGAAATTACCCTGCACCTGCCCATCTAATGTACTTTGAATACTAGCTGGCGAGGCATAGGATAAAACATCCCCCTGCTTAGGCTCCAACACAATGCGTGTGATATTAAACATCGGCAAATTCATCACCCGATAGCCTAAGGCTCCAAGCAGAATAAGCACCCCGACTACGGTTAAAAAACCGGCAATACGGTTAATAAAACGGGGATCCGAAAATATCACTAAAACACCTTGGTAAAAATAAGCTGCTACACTCTATTTTAACCCTTGCGACCGACTTTTAAATCAGCAGAGGCAAGAATTTTTACACATAGTTCTGGATAGGACATACCCTCAGCTTTAGCAGCCATAGGCACCAAAGAGTGACTCGTCATACCTGGTGCTGTATTAATTTCCAATAAATACGGCTCATTTGCATGATTTAACATCACGTCCACCCGCGACCAGCCCTCACAACCAATGGTACGATAGGCTTGCACACATAGCGCTTTGATTTTTTCGCTTAATTCAGCAGGTAAATCAGCTGGGCAAATATACTGCGTTTCATCGGAATGATATTTGTTATGGAAGTCATAATTCCCATCCGGTGCAATAATTTCAATAATGGGCAAGGCCTGTGCCTCTGCGCCCTTACCAAGTACAGCCACCGTCAGCTCGCGACCAACGATACACTCCTCCGCTAATAACACCTTATCGTATTGCGTTGCTTGGGCTAAGGCCTCGTCTAATTGCTCAGCATTTTCAATCTTGGTTAAGCCAATAGTTGAGCCCTCGTGGGCTGGCTTTAAAATCATCGGCAGACCGAGCTGCTTCACCGCTGCCTGCAAATCCTCAGCGTCACGCACCTCAACATACTTTGGCGTGGGGATATTTTGCTCGATAAAAAGACGTTTTGTCATGATTTTATCCATCGCAACGCCCGAGCTCATCACCCCAGGCCCCGTATAAGGCACACCCATAATCTCCAGTGCACCCTGAATGCAACCATCCTCACCGTAACGACCATGCAAAATAATAAAGACACGATCAAATTTCTGTGCTTCTAACTCGGCTAAGCTATGCTTACCCAAATCAAAGAGATGCGCATCCACGCCCTTTTCCAACAAAGCCGCATGCACACCAGCACCGGAATTCAGCGAAACCTCACGTTCGGCTGAGACGCCACCATAAATCACACCGACCCTACCTAAATTCTGCGTTGTATTAGCCATTTGCAATCTCCAAGATTTTAGCAGGTACCTTGCTGATAGAACCGGCACCCATGGTTATGACAATATCACCGCCCCGCGCAAAGGACAGAATTGCTTGTGGTAAATCCTCTATATTGGGGACAAATTGTGGCTGCACCTTACCGTCTTGAGCGATTGCCTTAGATAGTGCCTCACCACTGGCAAAGCTAATCGGCAACTCCCCTGCTGCATAGACCTCAGTTAAAATCACCTCATCGGCCTGACCGAGGACACGCACAAACTCTTCAAAGCAATCACGGGTACGACTATAGCGATGTGGCTGAAACGCTAACACCAAACGTCGATCGGGCCAACCACCGCGGACGGCGGCAATGGTCGCGGCCATCTCCACCGGATGATGCCCATAATCATCAATCACGGTAAACTTACCACCACCGTTAATGGCTTGGGCTTCAAACTCACCAACAAAGCTAAAGCGGCGCCCCACTCCGTTAAAGTTTTTAAGTGCGGTTAGTATCGCCTCATCCTCTACTCCTAGTTCAGTCGCTAAAGCAATTGCCGCTAAGGCATTTAACACATTATGACGACCAGGCAGATTCAGCGTCACCTCGATGGGTGCCAAATGACGGCGACGACCGCATTTTCTGTGGGCAGTGAAGTACATTTGCGCACCTTCACTACGAATATCGCTCGCTCGATAATCAGCGTCCTCATCAAAGCCGTAAGTCACAATAGGACGAGAAATAAAGGGGATAATTTTACGGACATTATCATCATCGACGCACAAAATGGCGGTACCGTAAAATGGTAAATTTTGGGTAAACTGCACAAAGGCACTACGTAAGCGCGCCACATCGTGCCCGTAGGTGTCCATATGATCCACATCGATATTGGTCACTATCGCCATCACCGGCAATAGATTTAAAAAAGATGCGTCCGACTCATCGGCCTCAACCACAATATAATCACCTTTGCCCAAATAGGCATTGGTACCGGCAGAGTTTAATTTACCGCCAATCACAAAGGTAGGATCAAATTTGGCCTCTGCCAAAATACTACTAACAAAGCTGGTGGTGGTCGTTTTACCATGAGTCCCGGCCACTGCAATACCCATTTTGAGACGCATTAACTCAGCTAGCATCATGGCGCGCGAGACCACCGGAATCCCCTGTGCACGGGCGTTTAACACCTCCGGATTACCACCTGAAATAGCAGTCGAGGTCACCACCACATCCGCTTCAGCGGCATCAATATTGGTCGCATTATGCTCATAAAAAATTCTTGCGCCCAGTTGCTCCAAGCGCTGCGTGACAGCACTCCGATTAATATCCGAACCACTGATCTGATAACCCTGATTAATCAAGACCTCGGCAATACCGCTCATGCCTGAGCCGCCAATACCAACCAAATGAATATTTCTAATTCTATGCTTCATTTTATTCCCTAGCCAATTGCTCACAAACATCAGCAATTGTATGCGTCGCACCGGGCAACGCCATGGCCCGTGCTTTAGACGCCATTGATAATAGTTGCGCTCGCTGCTGCGTCACTAAATACTGTGCCAACCACTCGGCAGTTAAAGCGGATTGAGCTTTTAGCTCTGCCGCACCGGCATCAGCCAACCAACGAGCATTGGCCGTTTGGTGATCATCAATTGCCCCTGGTAAGGGCACAAACAGGGCTGGCACGCCCACGGCAGCCACTTCAGCGACTGTCATGGCACCAGCACGACAAATTAATAAATCCGCTTCTGCAAGCGCATCTGCCATATTATCAATGAATGCGACACAATTTGCCTCTACCCCGGCTTCATGATAATTATTTTTTAGTATCTCAAGATGTGCCGCACCGGACTGATGCGTCACCATCGGACGCTGTGCCGCCGGTATCTGGGCCAGCGCTTGTGGAATTAAATTATTTAAAGCGAGCGCCCCCAAACTACCACCGACGACAAGCAATTTTAAGGGTCCTGAGCGATTAGCAAAGCGCGCTTCGGGTGGCGCTAGCTTTAACAGCTCAGCACGCACCGGATTACCAACCACTGTGCCATTTGCTAATGCCCTAGGAAACGCCATTAACACACGCTTAGCCAACTTAGCGATAAGCTTATTCGCACTACCAGCGACCGCATTTTGCTCATGCAGCACGATTGGCTTGCCACTTAAAAACGCCATGATACTGCCCGGCACCGCCGCATAGCCACCCATGCCTAAGACCACATCAGGCTTTGCCTTTTTAAACGCTCGGCGCGCATCAAGTAGCGCCGTCGCTAAGGTAAAAGGCAATTTAAGTAAAGCAGCCAAACCCTTGCCGCGCAAACCCGCAAAGCGCATTGGCAATAATGGAATACCGCGTGCGGGAACAAGTTCGCCCTCCATGCGCTCAGGATTACCTAACCAGTAGACCTTCCAGCCACGCTGCTCCAGCTCACCAGCCACCGCCAAACCCGGCATAATATGACCGCCAGTACCACCCGCCATGATTAGAATCGTAGGCGCTAACACCGCCGCCTCTGGCGCATCAGTTGTCATCGTAACCGCTGGGTCAATTGCTTCACTCATCACACATACCTTGGCGCAGGCACGCCTGAAATAGGCAAACCACGCATTAATTGACGATTTTCATAGTCTACTCTGAACACCAGTCCCAGTGCACAAAGTGTCATCACCATGGCTGAACCACCGAAACTGATCATCGGCAGGGTTAAGCCCTTGGTCGGTAATAAACCCAAACAAACGCAGAGATTAAATAAGGCTTGGAAACCAATCCAAATACCCACGCCCTGTGCCACCAGGCCACTATAGTAGCGGTCCATGGCAATGGCTACGCGACCAATCTTAAAACATTTAAAAATCAGTAAGAAATACAGAATCACTACCGTCAGAATACCTACAAAGCCCAATTCCTCACCGATCACAGCCAATATAAAGTCGGTATGTGCCTCTGGTAAATAATGTAATTTTTCAATACTAAAACCTAGACCCACACCAGTCCATTCACCACGACCGATAGCGATTAATGAGTGCACTAATTGATAGCCTGAGGATTGCGCATACTCCTCACTAAAGGGATCTAAGAAAGCAAACAAGCGCTTAAGGCGCCAAGAGCTGAATAACACGGCAGCACTGACCAAACCCACGCCTAATAGACCAAGACCAGCCAAGTAAAAACTATGCAGACCACCCAAGAACAAAACACCGACACAAATGGAGGCGAGCACCATGGAAGCGCCTAAATCGGGCTCAAGGAAGGTCAGTATCAAAGCCAATCCCAATAAGGCTGCAATCGGCAACACACCGCACACAAAGCCCTCAAAGGGTTTTAAAGAGCCAATGGCATCACGAAAGCGAATTGCATACCGTGAGGCATACAGCACCATGGCCATTTTCATCATCTCACTCGGCTGAAAATTGACCGGCCCTAAGGGGATCCAACGCTTTGCCCCATTAATCTCACGGCCGATAAAGGGCATGAGGACGAGTAACAATAAGACCGCAGCTACCCCAAAAAAGAGAAAGGACAGCTCCTCCCATTTGTCCATATTGATATTGAATACCGTGAACATGCCGCAAAAGCCGATAAAAATATAAATGGCTTGCATCATAAAGTAGCGGTTGAATTTAACGACCTCACTACTTGGTCCATCCGTCAGCGCAATTGAGGAGGAGTACACCATCACCAAACCCAGCACCAAAATCACGCCGATAATGGATAATAGTCCCAGATCATAGTCACGCATTTTGCTACGAGTGGGCGAAACCTCATTGATCCCCGGCTCCGTCTGGCGCACAAAGCGCTCGCGCATGCTCAGACTCATTTAAATTTCTCCATATTCATGCGCTAAATCCTGTACCGCCTCTGCAAAGGCCTCGCCACGCTGCATATAATTGCTAAACATATCCATACTGGCACAAGCGGGCGACAGTAATACAATATCGCCTGCGGTGGCGAGACGCATCGCTTCAACCACCGCTTCTTGCATGGAGTCGGCATGCTTAATTGGCGAACCCGTTGCGCTCAATGCTGCTTCGATTAACTTTGCATCGCGCCCGATTAAGATGATGCCTTTAGCCTTTTCCTGTAATGGTGTTAATAAAGGACTGAAATCCTGCCCCTTGGCGAGACCACCTAGAATCACGACCAAGGGCTGCGCCAAGCCATTAATGCCGGCTAAAGTAGCGCCGACATTGGTGCCCTTGCTGTCATTAATAAAATCCACACCGGCGATGCTGCGTACAAAGTTCATCCGATGCGGAGCCGCTTTAAAGGCAGCCAGCGCACGCAGTAACGGACTCCAATTTATGCCCAGCGCACGGCACAGCGCAAGTGCAGCTAAGGCATTCAGCGCATTATGGCGCCCTTTAACGGGCAAGGCTTCAACCGGCATCAATTGCTTTAAATGAGCAGGTGCACGAGTTGAGGCTTCGGTTTTTCTTTTTTTAGCCCCCGCACTCAATGGCGTCTCGAAACCCTCATCGTCGCAGGAGGCGGCAAGCCAACTCATGCCACCCAATGTTTGAATCCCTAAATCACCTAGTAAGGACGGCTCATCCTCACCGAAACTAATCACCTCGACTGCCGCCACCTCTGGCACCATCGCTAACACTTCCGGATCGGCTCGAGCCACCACCTTAGTCTCACTTAACTGTAAAAGCTTGGCTTTATGCTGTGCATAATCTGCCCAATCCACGTGCCAATCTAAATGATCCTGACTTAAATTTAAGACCACCGAGGCCTTAGGCTGCAAAGATTGTACCGTTGCCAACTGGAAGCTAGATAGCTCTAGCACCCAGACTTGAGGCAGGGCATCGGTATCCAAGGCATGCATCAATGCACTCAAAGCAGCAGGACTAATATTACCCGCTGCAACTGCCGTCAAACCGGCGGTCTCCAGCATATCACGCACCATCATGGTGACGGTGGTTTTGCCATTGGTGCCGGTAATAGCAACGACCTCGCACGCATAATCACGGCTAGCCTTTAAATCGCGCAAGGCGCGAGCAAAGAGCTCAATTTCACCGATAATTTCAATTCTCTGCGCCTCGGCTTGGGACAAAAACTCCCGCACCGGTGAGGCATTAGGCGATAAACCTGGGCTCAGCACCAGTGAATCAATCCCCGCTAAGGTGCTCGCTTGGAGCGAGGCGGCTCCTAGCGCATAGGAAATCTTCGCTGCCGGCTGTGCCTTAGCAGCCACTTCAATCTCAGCCAGACCCGCCGGCTCATCACGGGTATCGGCAATACGCAGCTTAGCACCTTGGCGCAAGCACCATAAAGCACTGGCGACACCGGTCTCACCTAAGCCTAAAACTAATACATGTGATTGAGACAAGTCTTTGTGCTGTGCCATGGCCTAACTCTAAAAGAATAAATTGAAAAAGATAACTAACGTAATTTTAAGGTCGAAAGACCAATTAACACCAACATAATGGTGATAATCCAAAAACGAATCACCACTTGGGTTTCTTTCCACCCTTTTTTCTCAAAATGATGATGTAAAGGAGCCATTAATAAAATACGTCGTCCCTCACCATAGCGCTTTTTCGTGTATTTAAACCAACTCACTTGGAGCATGACGGACAGCGTTTCAACGACAAACACGCCACCCATAATAAAAAACACAATTTCCTGGCGTACAATCACGGCGATACAGCCTAGCATCCCGCCTAAAGCCAATGCCCCCACATCACCCATAAACACCTGCGCTGGGTAGGCATTGAACCATAAAAAGGCAAGACCGGCGCCGCCCAAGGCAGAACAGAGAATTAGCATCTCCCCAGCGCCCGGAATATAGGGAAAGAGCAAATAACTTGAGTAATCGACACGACCGACCACATAGGCAAAAACACCTAGCGCCCCGCCCACCATCACGGTCGGCATAATCGCTAAACCATCCAAACCATCGGTCAGATTCACCGCATTACTGCCGCCCACAATCACCAACCAGGTAAGAATAGCAAAACCGAATACCCCTAGCGGATAGCTAACACTCTTAAAGAAAGGCACAATCAAATCGGCCTGTGCGGGTAGCGGCATGGTGAATCCACTCATGACCCAATCTTTAAATAATGGCCATAAATCGCCGGAGGCGGGTGCTGATACAGCAAAGCTCAAATAAAGGGCGGCAATGGCACCAATGGTTGATTGCCAAAAAAACTTCTCTTTGGACGACATGCCTTCAGGGTTGCGATAGACCACCTTACGATAGTCGTCACTCCAACCGATAGCACCAAAGCCCACGGTCACAAAGAGCACGACCCACACAAAGCGATTGCTTAAATCAGCCCATAACAAGGTGGACAGCGCAATAGAAATTAGTACCAAAACACCGCCCATGGTCGGCGTTCCGTCTTTGACCAGGTGACTTTCTAGACCATATTGACGCACCGCCTGCCCGACCTTCATCTCTAACAACTTGCGGATCACCTTTGGTCCTGCGACGAGACCGATAAGCAATGCCGTCGCACTGGCCATCAGTGCACGCATGGTCAAATAATCAAAAACCGAAAAAAAACTATAATCTTTACTTAAATACTTAAAGAGCTCATATAACATGAGTACATTCCCCGTTACTAGCGAGATTTATTATTCCTGTTTATCTAGTAAATCCTGCACCACGCGCTCCATACGCATCGAACGAGAACCCTTTACTAATACAGCTGCTGGCGCTAATTCAGCCAAGGCCTTGAGTAAGTCTGGCAGCTCCGTAAAATGCTGAGCGCCCTCAGCAAAGGCTTGACTGCTTGCCTCAGTCGCGGCACCAAAAGTCAACAAATACTCAATACCTTTTTGCTTGGCATAAGCACCCACTTCACGGTGCATTTGCGGTCCTTCAGGTCCCACCTCGCCCATATCACCTAAGACCAACAGCCTTGGGCTAGGTAAAGCACTTAGCACATCTATCGCCGCGCGCACAGAATCTGGATTAGCATTATAACTATCATCAATTAAGTGCGTGCCATTTTTAAGCACATAGTTTTGTAAGCGTCCACTAACCGGAGCAAAACTTTCCAAGCCCTGCTTTATTTGAGCCACTGGCACACCCGCTGCTAAGCAAGCCCCTGCGGCAGCAAGCGCATTACTCACATTATGCTCACCCGGGATTTGTAGACTAATTTCAGTACTACTGTCATGCGCATGCAAGACAAAATCAATACCAGCGTTTTGTGGTTGCAAATCGGTGGCGTAAATTTCTGCTGTCGGCGCTGCAATCGCAAAACGCAAGGCTTGACGATGGCGACTTAATTCATCCCACAAAGCGGTGTACTCAGTGGCCGCCGGATAAACCGCCACGCCACCCGTGGCCAAATACGCAAACACTGAGGCGTTTTCTTGAGCGACGGCCTCCACACTTTGCATAAACTCCTGATGCTCACGCTGTGCATTGGTTAAAACCGCCACCGTAGGTCGGCACAAATCCGCCAACACAGCAATTTCCCCAGGGTGATTCATGCCCAACTCAAAAACCGCCATTTGCTGTGTAGCACGCAGTCTTAATAAGCTAAGTGGCACGCCGATATGGTTATTTAAATTTCCCTCGGTGGCTAGGTAATTATCAGCATAGGCTGCTTTTAAAACGACCGCGATCATTTCCTTGGTGGTCGTTTTGCCATTACTGCCCGTCACTGCAATCACCGGCAAGCTAAATAAACTGCGCCATGCCTTACTCATGGTCATCAATGCCTCTTGGGTATCGTGGACCTGAATTTGCAGCAAGCTGATATGCTTATCAGGACTGGAGACTAAAGCGGCTAGAGCCTTTTTAGCTTGAGCCTCAGCCAATAAGCGATGGGCATCAAAATTCTCACCCTTTAAGGCCACAAAAAACTGCCCTGGCTGTAATTGACGCGTATCGGTACTAATATCCAAGGCATCACGCATCAACAAGCCTAGACTAGCCCATTGGCGATCATCGAAGTAATGACGCACGCCATGCACTTCCTGATAATCCTCATGGCCTTTCCCGGTGATCAAAATCACATCCTCAGGCGCAGCGTGCAAAATCGCATAGAGAATGGAGTAATCTCGGTGTCTTTCTACCATGGCTAACTTCGCTGCCGATGGCGAAGAAAGACCAGCCACAATCTCGTCTAAAATCCGATGCGGGTCCTCAGTGCGCGGATTATCACTGGTGATATAAACTAAATCACTTAGTTGCTCAGCAATCTCAGCCATCACTGGGCGCTTGGTACGATCTCTATCGCCACCACAACCAAACACACAAATCAAGCGCCCATCACGCGCCGCTGCATTAGGGCGTATTGCTTCTAGTGCCCGCTTGAGGGCATCGGGGCTGTGCGCATAGTCCACCACCACCAGTGGTTTATTTTGTGTATTCACTAGTGGTTCGACCGTTTCCAAACGGCCAGCAACCGCTTCTAGCTGACTCAGTGTTCTGCTAATACGGCTTAAACCCCAGCCCAGCCCTTCTAAAATACCGACGGTTAACAATAAATTAGAAATATTATGCTCGCCCACTAAGCGACTTAAAATTTGCGTATCACCTTGAGCCGTGTGCAGCATAAAGGACAAACCATAGTCATGGAAGGTGTAATGCAAAGCACGGATATCAGCAGCAGAATCCACATCAAGCGAGTAAGTTAAGGTCTTGGCAGCCACTGAGCGCTTCGCCAAACGCAAACCAGCCTCATCATTGGCATTCAGTACAGCCAACTTTAAATCGGGCCAAGTAAATAAAATCGCCTTGGCCTCTTCGTACTCAGCCATGCTCTGATGGTAGTCCAAATGGTCTAAACTTAAATTAGTAAATCCAGCAATATCAATGCGTATGCCGTCCATACGACCCTGTTCTAGACCAATAGAGGAAGCTTCCATGGCCACCGTGAAAATCTCTTGGTCCCGCAAATAGGCCAATATACGATGCAGACTGAGCACATCCGGTGTGGTTAAGGAGCCGCCTAGGTTTCTACCATCTGGTAATATCACGCCCAAGGTACCGATAGTGGCACACGGTGTATTATTTAAATTTAAGGCTTGAGCTACCCAGCTGGCGCATGAGGTTTTACCATTTGTACCGGTAATCGCAACGACTTTGACTGACTCTGATGGACGTCCGTACCATTCATCCGCTAGCTTGCCCAATAAGCCTTTCAGATGGTCTACTGTCAACAGCGGCACTGCGCTAGCCGCTTCGCTTAGCGCCTCGGCCACATGCGTTGAAGCGGCATCAACTAAAATTGCTGCCGCTCCATTATCAATTGCCGCTGGGATAAATTGTGCACCATCACTATGCAAGCCCTTAGATGCAACAAAGACATCCCCCGCTCGGATGTCTCTGGAATCAAGTTTGAGGTCGGCTCGGCTTTCGGTATGTTGACGTAGCCATTGCACAATCGCCGTAATTTCTTTAGTTTGCTCTTGCATAACACTTCCTGCACTGTTGCGTGATAATTATCCGCGCGGATTGCGAGCGGATGCAGCTGTTGCCTTGCTATTATTTGCCTCTAAGGTAGGGACGACATTAAGATCTGGTGGCACACTTAAATACTTTAAGGTACCACTGATAATTTCACCCGTCGCAGGACCAGCAATTAGAGTACCGAAATAGCCTGCTTTACGTGGATTATCCACCGTGACTGCCACCACAATGCGTGGATTGGAAATCGGTGCCACCGCAACAAAGGAACCACGATAGTCACTGCGGCTATATTTACCGTTAACAATTTTACGTGCGGTACCGGACTTACCACCAATGCGATAGCCCTCGACCATCGCCTGAATTTTCGAACCATTAGGACCAGCGGTTTCCTCTAGCATGCGACGTACATTTCTGGCCGTTTCTTTACTAAAAATTTGTACACTCTTGGCTGGTTTCTCACTACGAATTAAAGATAAAGAAACCATATCGCCATCGCGCGCCAAGGTGGTATAGGCATGGGCGATTTGCAGCAAGGAGGTAGAGACACCATAACCATAGGACATGGTGGCTTTTTCAATCAAACGCCAACGCTCCCACGGTCTTAAATTACCAGTGGCAATGCCAGGGAAACCAATTTCTGGCGCAGTACCAAAACCCAAGGCTTTAAAGACCGTCCACATTTGCTCAGCGCGTAAACGCTCAGCAATCATGGTCATACCAATATTACTGGAGCGGCGAATCACACCCGCCACATCCAAGGTACCGTTATAACGGCTAACGTCAGTAATGGTATGGCCCTGATAGCGATAACTACCGTTACCAGTCGCAAACTTTGTGTTTAAAGAAATCGCTTTAGCATCCAATGCTAATGCCGCCACCAAAGGCTTGATAATTGAGCCTGGCTCAAACACATCCGTCACTGCCCGATTTCTAAGTAGCGCACCCTTACGCGCCGAGCGATCATTTGGATCGTAACTCGGGTAACTGACCATACTTAAAATTTCACCCGTTTGGGTATCGATGACGACCGCCCCACCGGAATCCGCTGCGTGATGTTTGACCGCTTTTTCTAGTGCTTGGTAGCTTAAATACTGAATTTGACTATCAATGGTGAGTCTGACATTTTCCCCATCTTGCGCTGGTGATTGCGCATAAACGTCCTGAATCACTCGTCCCAGACGATCGCGCAGTACGGTACGGTTACCATCAACGCCGCTTAGACGGGATTCATAATGCTTTTCAATCCCTTCAATACCGTTATTTTCGATATTGGTAAAACCAACCAAATGGGCAGTAATTGGCCCTTGAGGATAGGAGCGCTTAACCTCAGGTAAAAAATACACGCCGGGCAACTTTTGCTCGCGCAAGCTCTCTGCCTTATCCATCGGCACTTGGCGCTTTAGATAAACAAAGGTCTTACCCATATGATTTTCCATGCGCTCTTTAACACTGGCCACGGATAAATCAACCGACTCAGCTAAAAACTTAAATTGTTCGGGCGTGGCTCGTTGCAATTCCTCGGGAATAATCCACACCGCACGCACCGGCACACTGGTGGCCAAAAAGACACCATTGCGGTCTTCAATACGACCACGATTGGCCGGCAAGGTCTGATTCACCTCAAAACGCTTTTCACCCTCGGCACGTAAAAAGTCGTTATTGTAGATTTGATGATAAAAAGCCTGTCCCAAAACGATGGTAAAGCCACCGACAAACAGCCCAAGAATACACAAACTGCGCCATTTAGGCAGTTTATTCTCGATCACCGGCTCATTAAAAAAGCGAAGTTGGGGCTTATAGCCGCGCGTATTGCGACTTTTTGAACGCTGAATATGTTGTAAAACTTTTTTTAATTTCATTTTTTTACCTATTCTGAACCAACTTCGCTAATGGGACTAAGCTCAGACTCTTTGATGTAAATAATTTCATTCACTTGGGGCGAATGCATCTTTTTCAGCTTTTCTTCGATCTCACTGCGAATATTCATGGAGCTAGTTAATTGCGCTCGTTCCAACTCCAAAAATCGCCATTGCGTTTCCAGCTCACGCTCAACCCGAGTCGCGCGTTCAATTTGAGTAAATTGCTGCCGTTGTTCATAACGTGCACTTACCAACTCGATCGCGCTATAAATAAAAAAAGCGATTAAACCGAAAATCAATACTCTTAACATGCCAACGCCTTAGCCCTTATTCAGCGGCAGTACGCTCTGCCACCCGTAACATCGCCGAACGCGAGCGCGGATTATGCTTAATCTCCTCGGCGGAGGCTTGCACCTTGCCAAGATTGATTAGACGCGCTGCAGGCAACTCCGTCTCACGCAGTGGCAACTTGGCCAACGCCGGATCTAAGGTGGAGGCTTGGGCAATTGCTTGCTTCACCGGCCTATCTTCCAGTGAATGAAAGCTGATGACCGCCAAACGCCCACCCACATCCAACAAATCTAGCACTGACGCGAGGCTGCGTGAAAGCTCCTCATGTTCTTGGTTGATGTGAATCCGTATAGCTTGAAAGGTGCGAGTTGCCGGGTGGTGACCCTTTTCGCGCGACTTGACGACGCTAGCGACGAGCTGGGCGAGCTCGAGCGTACTACGAAATGGGCCGGATTGCCGGCGATCAACAATCTTCTTTGCAATCTGGAAAGCATACCGTTCTTCGCCATAGTCTTTTATCACTCCTCTAATTTCATCGAATGAGGCGGTATTTAACCATTCGGCGGCTGTGATGCCGCGACTGGTATCCATTCTCATATCCAAGGGGCCGTCACGCATAAATGAAAAACCGCGGGCAGCGTCATCTAATTGCGGTGAAGACACCCCTAAATCCATCATGATGCCCTGCACTTTGCCAATTCCATGCGCAGCCAATACCTCAGCCATGCTAGAAAATGCATCATGCACAACAATCACACGCGGATCCTCAGCTCGTAACGCTGCCGCCACTTCAATCGCTGCGGGATCCTTATCAAACACGAATAACTTCGCTTTAGGGCTTAAATGGCTAAGCAAATAACGGCTATGACCACCTCGACCAAAAGTCCCGTCAACAAAAACGCCGTCTTTCTGCTGTGCGGGCAGTGGAGAATGCACAGCTTTGGACTTCGCATTGAAGTGCGGGTCTACTAAAGCGTTGACCGTAGCATGCAGCAAAACGGTGGTGTGGCTGAAATCCTGACTCATCGCTAGCTCTTATAGTGAGAAGTCATCGAGATCATCTGGTAGACCGGCCTCTAAATCGACTGCTACTAATGCCTCATACTTCGCGGCATCCCATAGGTCAAAATGACGACCCATACCTACCAACACCACCTCCTTATCCAAGCTCGCTCGTTCACGGAGCTGTGCTGGGATCAAGACCCGTCCCGCCTTATCAATATCCACGTCAAACGCGTTACCGAGCAGGGTTCTCTTAACTGAAGCGCGATTAGCGGGTAAGCGCATAATCTCTTCCAATTTGGACTCCCATTGAGCCCGTGGATAGACCAATAAACCGCCGTCAAAATTACAAGTGAAGGTTAATTCTCCCTTGGCACCCTCCAATAAGACGTCACGGTACCGGGCTGGGATCATGATCCTGCCCTTCGCGTCTATCGTTAATGGATGGTTCCCTTGGAAAATCACTACCCTATCCCACTTTTAATCTTTGTATCCCACTTAATACCACTTCATAACCCTTTTACTCCACTTTATGACATTTTTCTATTTTTTTCAAGCAAAATCATGCTTTTAGGCGCAAAAAAAAACCCTGCCATGGCAGGGATAATTTATTTAAATCTCAACTAGTTATCTAAGAAAGTAAATGTAAGTGGCATAAACCATACTAAAACAGTGGTTTTTCATCATCGAAGTGGGCGCCAAGGGTCAACAGCAATCGCAATCACTTGCTTTTCTATGACAATTAGCGTGGCCGAGTGGGAATCTGCGAAAAAAGAAAGGAGGGGCAAGTCTATAGGCCGGATTCTGTAAACGATAAATCGTTGGCAATCATTCATCTAGGCTTGTTATTACTAACAAGCTCTTGCCATCTACCCGCATACTCGGACGGACCGCCCTTAGCTGCTTGACGCAGTACGTACGCCTATTTGATGTTGCTCCGAGTAGAGGTTACCGCGTTTCACCCTGCTATGCTTCTACAATGCAACTCAATGCACTATATCAACAAGTGGAAGTCGCCACCTGTGTGCCTAATTGCTTAAGCCCTCATAACAGTCTCGTCTCTGTGGCCCTATTCCTCATGCCAAAGGCATGGACGGCTGTTAGCCGCTACTCTGTCCTATGGAGTCCGGACCTTCCTCGTACTTATAAGCACGCGATTGCCCAACTTGCCCTCGGCTTAGATTCTATCGCATCCAAGGAAGTTCCAAGCGCAAACCAGGCGTATTTGTATTTTTTTAGCCTATCGCTAGTGGCAAACGCTATTGGTACTGCCCATGCGCAAAGCGGCGCCTTTAATCACACCATGAATCAACAATGGCGCTAATGGCTCTCGGCGACGAATATCATAGCGCAACACTTGCGGCTCACCATCCTCGAGCGTCAGATAAAGTGTTTTACTATCGCCACTCACCCACATATCCGCCACAGCAGCTGGTAGCTCAATTAAGGTCTTATCCTTCGGGTCATCAAAGGACTGAAACTGCAAGGCCTTATCACCGCCCAATATCAGGGTGGTTTCTAGCCAACCGGTGCGGAACTCGCGTGGGGAAAAGTCAACTGTAAAATGCGTGGCTTCCTTGCTTTTCTCAAAGTCAAACAAAGCCACATGGCCGCCCGCATTGGCAAAAAGCGCACGCCTAAAGAATGAATCAATATATGGCCTCACCATGGCTTGATGAGCATCAGCTGAGCCCATGGGCCCGGTACTGTACAAGCGATCCTCATCAATATAGTAAACATAGCCTTCATTAGACCCTGTGGCGCTTAGTGCCATCATGTAGTTACCCGGGGTGACCACCCCACCATCAAAGCCCGAATTGATAGTAAGTCGCTCGGACAAATCCGTGACTGCCCAAGGCGCATCCTCCGCATCGTAGCTCGACCTATGATAGATATGAGGTTTATGTTTGTCTAGTAGCCAGTACGTTCGAGTAAATGAGCTAAATAACAAGCTAAAGCCCTGCTCATCGATAGCGCCAAGATCAAAGGGCGATGAATATAGCTTTAAGGCGCCGGTCTGATAATTCACCAGACCGAGCTGATCACGCATCCCTATCGCTAGCAATGTAGACTGCGGGATAAACACAGCCCGCTGAATCGGTGAAGGTAATGCCACGACACGTTGCAAACGCGTTTTAAGATCATACAAAATCAAGTCCTGAGACTCACTGCTAGCAACCACCATGATGGAGTCATCACGAGAAATTTCGACAATTTCTGGCTTGAGATTAAAATTCAATAAATCAATCTGCTGACCACTTTTAACATCTAACACCGTAATAAAGGCAGACTCGCTATCTACAATAAACAAATAACGCGTTGGATTATATAAACTCAGATGCTCAAGCAGCTGTGGCTCAGTGGCTGCTAACAATCGCTGCGGTTGAGACAGCACCAGCCCGCCCGCAAGCGAGTAGCGAAGAAAATCCCGTCGTTTCATAACAAATTCCTTGATACACCCAAGCCCAACATCACCCGCTTAGTGAGCCATCTTAATACCGGCTGCTTGCATAATCTCATCAATTGACTTAACCATGGCGTCACAACTGGCTTCCGTCCCATTGCTAAATTTAAACGTCATGGTATGGATCTCACCAACCCTAGGCAGTTTCTCCTCTGGAATGCTCATCAGCATCACGTGATCAGCGCCTTTTTTAAACTCTCTTATACCCGCTTCCAGGCTAGGATTAGTCAATGGAATCATGGTCATCACATGGTCTTTTAGCTCCATGGAGTGCAACTCAACGTGTGAAGTAATACTTGGAATCTCCGCCGCAATAATATCCACTGCAGGCCCCTGATGGTGAAAGGTCACAAAGGCGCCAGTCATGGCTTTGCCAGGCAAAACCTCCTGAATCACGCAATTATCCACGCTTGTGACCGTCGTTTCTGCCACTGCTACTTGCGCAAAAGCCACGAGCATGGCACTCAAAAATACACACTTTTTCATATTAACACCTCATTTGCTTAATTTAACTCTGGCTACTGGCTCACTGCGTGTGCCTTAAAACACTGGGCGTAATGACTGAGCCCCTCGGTTTCTTTAATGACCCCGTTTTTAATGGCCACCGCCTGACCATCAACAAATAGTGCATTAAAGGGCAAGCCGATACCACCCAGACGACGTAAAAGCGCATTATCCTCGCTCCGTTGTGGCTGCAAATTTTTTATCGCCTGGGCTTTAAAAAACTCGGCAACCCTTTCTGTCGGTTCATTTAAGTTTAAAGCAATCACCGACATATCATTTTGTGACCCTGCAAACGTATCCAGAATGGGCAACTCTACACGACATGGTGCACACCAAGTGGCCCACAAATTTAATAAGCTCACCCTTGATGCGGGAGCGGAATCAAGTAGTGTCGATAACTCATGGGCTTCTTTAGAGTCAACAAAGCCCTCCGGCAGCTCACAGTTTAGTGCCGGCGTCACTTTCGCAGGCGCTCGCACCGCGGCCTCCGACGTCTGTCTGGCAGATAACATCGCGCTACTAGGATTAGCCTCAGCCTCAGGGCTGCCTAGCACCTCATCGAGCGCCTCTACCAGCCCCTCTACCCCGATCTGATAGTCATACACATCAAGCAGCTCACGATCGGGTCCAATCAAATAGATTAACGCACTGTGATAAACCGCGTAGGACATGCCAGGCGCTGGGTCTTCGATTCGTTTACCATGCAGACTATAGCCATAGGTCGCCCCCAATTGATCGGCAAAGTGCTTGATATTTTCTTTAGTCCCTGATAAACCCACGATACGCTTATCAAAAAAGCCAGTATAAGCATTTAAACGATTTACCTCGTCATTCGTCGGATCAATCGTCACAAATAATGGCTGAATGGCATCCGGATTTTTAATCGCGCGCATGACGGCACCGAATTCATAAAGCGTGGTTGGGCAAATATCAGGGCAGGAGGTGTAGCCAATCGCCATAAGCAAGTACTTACCCGGATAACTTTCATGACTCACGGGACCCTTATTATCAAACAAGTCAAAGCGGATGCTTTGGGCATAAACAGTGCCACTAAGGAATGCTAAAAAGCAGACTAAACTCTTTATAAAAAATGCTCTTATCATCTATGGCTCCAACAACTCAGGCTAACAACGCCACACAGCGCAAGACCTGGTTTTTAACGCAAACATGGCAGTTCCTCTATAATATTAGCTTCTTTTGTGCAATTTTTACTGTTTATACATCGCTTTATGTCAGGACAAGCCCTTATTTCCCTTATCAACGTCAGCCTATCCTATGGTCATCATGCGCTGCTAGACCAGGTCGACTTGATCATTGCTGAAGGCGAGCGCATCGGCTTAATCGGTCGCAATGGCGCCGGTAAGTCTTCCTTGCTGCGTTTAATTGATGGTCGTAGCGAAGCTGATGATGGCGAGATCCAACGCCAAGGTGGTCTTAAGGTCATCACGGTAGAGCAAGAGCCGGACTTAGATCCTGATAAAACCGTACTTGATACGATTGCTGGTGATTACTTAGCGACCGAGGATTGGGCCAAGCCCTCCCGCGCCGAGGCGATTATTGATGAATTAGGTCTCAACCCCGAAGCTAAAATTGCTGGCTTATCGGGCGGCACCCGTAAGCGTATTGCCTTAGCGCGCGCCATTGTTGAACAAGCGGACCTAGTGCTGCTGGATGAACCGACAAACCATCTAGACTTTGAAGGCATTGCCTGGTTAGAACAACAGCTTAAAAGTAGCGGCATCAGCTGCATGATCATTACTCACGACCGTCGCTTTTTGGATAATGTCACTAATCGCATTGTTGAGTTGGACCGCGGTCAATTATTGAGTTTTCCTGGTAACTTTAGTCGCTGGCAGGAACATAAAGCCGAGTGGCTCGCTGCCGAAGCCAAGGCGCAAGAGCGTTTTGATAAGTTTCTAGCGCAGGAGGAAGTCTGGATTCGCAAAGGCATTGAGGCAAGACGTACGCGTAACGAGGGTCGGGTACGTCGCCTTAAGGCACTTAGAGTCGAGCGTCAGGCTCGCCGCGAAGTACAAGGCAAGGTGAACTTTGCCATTGATGCCGGCGATCGCTCCGGCAAAATCGTTGCCGAATTAGAGCATATCTCGCATCGTTTTGGTGACAAGGAAGTGATCAAGGGCTATAGCACCACGATTTTGCGCGGTGACCGTATCGGCCTAATCGGTCCCAACGGTGTCGGTAAAACCACCCTCCTCAAAATCATCTTGGGCCGTTTAGAGCCCACCGCAGGCACGGTAAAGCTCGGCACCAATCTTAATATCGCCTACTTTGACCAAATGCGTGAGCAATTAGATGAAAATGCCAAGCTCACCGAAGTGATCAATCCTGGTAGCGAATGGGTTGAGATTGGCGATAAGCGCCAGCATGTGATGAGCTACTTAGGTGATTTTTTATTCCCACCGGCACGTGCGCAATCTCCAGTTAGCAGCCTCTCCGGTGGCGAGCGAGCGCGTCTCCTGATGGCGCGACTCTTTGCACGCCCCGCCAATGTCTTAGTCATGGATGAACCCACCAATGACTTAGATATTGAAACCCTAGAGCTACTAGAGGAGCTGATTCAGGACTTTAATGGCACCGTCCTACTCGTTAGTCATGACCGCAGCTTTTTGGATAATGTAGTGACACAAACCATTGCTTATGAGGGTGATGGTCATTGGCGCGACTACGTGGGCGGCTATGAGGACTGGTTGGAGCAAAGCGCTGCCGCCAGAGCCACCGCAGCGAGCAAAGATAAAGCCAAGACGCAGCCAAGCATTCAGGCTGAGCTAGCTAAAGACAAACCCAAGGAAGCGCCTAAGCCACGCAGCGCACGCAGCAATCGCATCAGCCCTTGGGAACAAAAAGAGCTAGACCAACTACCCGAAAAAATTGCAGCACTTGAGGCTAAGCAAGCCCAATTATCAGAGCAACTGAGCCACCCGGATACCTATGCCGAGGGCTCAGCCAAAGCACAAGCCATTCAAGAGGAGTTGCTACAACTAAGCGATGAACTGGACACGCTATTTGAACGTTGGGAATTGCTTGAGAGCAAAACAAGCAACTAAGCGATGGCCTATGCGCTTATTTCACAATAGCCATTGAAAAGCCATCCCAGCTCTTTGCACCCACCGTCTGTATGGCGGTCGCATCAAGCTGCGGATGCTGACTCATCAACTCAAAAAAGCTACGTAGCCCCTTGATATTAGACCCGCGTGCGTTTTCATCGATTACCTTACCATGACGCACGACATTATCCCCGATAATCACCGTCCCCGGTCGCGACAGCTGTAAACACAGCTCCAAATAACGTGGATTATTCCCCTTATCAGCATCAATAAACACAAAATCAAAGGGTTCACAGCCCTCATCGATTAGACGCTGCAAGGTATCGGCTGCGGGCCCCTCAAGTACCTCGATTTTATCGCTCATTCCCGCAAATGCAATATTGTCACGCGCAATCGCCACATGCTTTGCATCATAATCTAAGGTGATGATTTTACCGTCCTCGGGCAATGCCAAGCCCATCCAAATGGTGCTATAAGCGGCTAAGGTACCAATCTCTAAGACCCGCTTGGCGGCCATCATCTGCACTAAGAGCTTTAATAACTTACCCTGTGTAGGTGACACATGAACAAAAGGGATCGGGTGCTGCTTTGAGCGCTCCAACACCTCCGCCAATAAACTATCTTGGGCAATTAAATGCTGATAAAAATAGGCATCCACCGCCGCTGCCTGCTGCAAATCCACCATGCGCTTCGCATCTGCTGTCATTTACTACTCCGAGAACGAGTTGTTAAGCTTCAAAGGTCCAGTTTAAGGTGGTACCTGCAGCCAATGGCACGAGGGTATCACCATTAACATAGGGTAGATACGTCGGCACCTCAAAGGCTTGACGCTTTAAGCTAATGGTCTCGGTATTACGTGCTAAACCGTAAAAATCCGCACCATACAGACTGGTGAATCCCTCTAACTGCTCAAGTTTGCCAGCCATATCAAATGCCTGCGCATAAAGCTCCAGGGCATGCAGTGCCGAATAACAACCCGCACAACCACCACTCTGCTCCTTCAGACCGCGCGCATGGGGCGCACTGTCGGTGCCCATAAAAAAGCGTCCTGAACCGCTAGTCGCCGCTTCTACCAGCGCTTGTCGATGCACCTCACGCTTTAAAACTGGCAGACAGTAATAATGTGGCTGCAAACCATTAGTAAAAATAGCATTGCGGTTATACAGTAGGTGTTGCGGCGTGATCGTGGCGGCTACTGGCCCCTCTGCATCCCGCACATAGTGCGCCCCCTCTTTGGTTGTAATATGCTCAAACACCACCTTTAACTCAGGAAAGCGTTGACGCAAAGGCAGCATCACCCGATCAATAAAGACCGCCTCGCGATCAAATACATCAATCGTCGGATCAGTGACCTCACCGTGCACTAATAATGGCATCCCGAGTTGCTGCATCTGTTCCAACACCGCAGAGCAATTCCCCAACAGATCGGTCACGCCAGCGTCAGAATTGGTAGTGGCGCCGGCTGGGTACAGCTTGACTGCGTAAACTAAGCCAGAAGCCTTAGCCCGAACAATCTCCTCGGCGGCGGTGTTATCTGTCAAATACAGTGTCATCAAGGGCTCAAAGCCTAATAAGGAGGGATCCGCCTGCGCATCTGGGGAGTCTGCTAAGGCCTGCATAATACGCTGATGATAGGCTTGCGCCTGCGCCGTGGTGGTGACCGGTGGTACCAGATTCGGCATAATCACAGCGCGTTTAATCTGCTTAGCGGTGTCTGCCACCACATGAGCCAATGCCTCACCATCTCTTAAGTGCAGATGCCAATCGTCTGGGCGTATAAGGGTGATGTTATCCTCACTAATTTGCATAATACATCCTAATCAAAAACAGTAAAAATCTCGAACTGTGGTTATTTTAGCTTTTTAAGCAAGCTTTTAAAAACATTTGTATAATGAATGCCTTACAATATCACGCTTTATCCATCAGCGCTGGGGCAGCTTTACTTGCCCGAGAAGCCGTACCAGAGCGGTTTAACGAGCAATATCAAGCGACAGTTTAGCCGCCGCTTTAAATCAATGCTTGATTAAGCCCGAGTATCGGCGACAGGTTTCGATACAAGGCAAAGACGCCGGATTTTAACCAGCCCCTCAGCGCACACCTTAGCTCCAAGTAATTAACTTAAATCAGAGAAAACTATGATGCGTATTATGATGAACAGCAAAATCCACCGCGCTGTGGTGACCGAAGCCGACTTAAACTATATCGGCTCCGTGACTATCGATCGCGACATCATGGATGCTGTGGGTCTATTAGCCAATGAAAAAGTCGCCATTGTGAACAATAACAACGGCGCTCGTTTAGAAACCTATGTCATTGAGGGCGAGCGCGGTAGTCGTGTAATTTGCCTTAATGGCGCCGCCGCTCGTTTAGTACAAAAAGGTGATGTCGTGATTATCATGTCTTACGTCTATGTGACTGACGAAGAAGCAAAAAATCACCGCCCTAAAGTGGCCATTATGAATCCTGACAACACCATTCAGGAAATTCTTGACTATGAGGCAGAAGCGACCATCAGGTAGTCCTTTTTCATGGATAATATAGGTAGGTGCTGGTGATTGAGCAAGTCATTTCAGTGCTTTCCTAGTTTTTAACAATTGCTACAGCAATTCAGGCTTTTAACTCTTCATAAAGGATATAAACATATGTTCCCTGAATATCGAGATCTAATCGCTAAGCTTCGCCAAGAAGATGCACACTTTGAAAAGCTATTCGATCAGCATAACGAACTTGATCACAAGATCATTCGCATGGAGCAAAATGCGGCTACGGCCATCCATGCAGACTTAGAAATTGATAAGCTCAAAAAAGAAAAGCTTGTACTTAAGGATCAAATTTACCAACTACTACTTAAGGCCGACGGCAAGCACTAGGTCTTGTATTAATTAAATGTGCATCGCCTATCTACGCTTTCAACCAGAGCAAGAGATTGCATTATTTATAGCGGCTAATCGCGATGAATTTCACCGTCGTCCCACGGCCTATGCCGATATCTGGCCAGATCACGATACGATCATTGCCGGTCGCGACTTAGAAGCCGGTGGTACGTGGTTAGGTATGAATCGCCAAGGCGGTGCCGCATTAATTACCAATATTCGCCATCCCATGGCGCTCAAAAGCACCGCGACTAGTCGTGGTGCTTTAGTACTTAATGCCCTGCGACATCATGCGGCAGATCCAGCGCATTGGCACGATGCAGATCCCTTAGCGCAGTGGCTTCAGAAGCAAGGCCCCTTAGACAGCTACAATGGCTTTAATCTGATCTTCGGTGATGCTAAAGCACTTTATTACTTAAGCAATTACGCCCTTATTGCAGCAGATACCTGCTCCCACAAGCAGCATTTACACCCCCTCAAAGCGGGTAGTTACACCCTCTCCAACGCCAATTTATACACCCCATGGCCCAAGACAGAGGCCCTTGGCAAAAGCTTAGCGCAGGTGGATGTATCAGCACTTCGCCCTCATGATTTTCACGAGCCTCAGAGCAGCTTCGTTCGTGATTTTACGGGGGAGGTATTTGCGCGCTTGGCAGATACGCAGCAAGCTGCACCGGAGCGACTACCTCAAACCGGTATTACTAAGGAACTTGAACAACTGCTCAGCAGCCCCTTTATTATCAACCCAGATTACGGCACCCGTAGCTCAAGCATTGTTTTAATCTTCAAGGATGGTAGCAGCTTTCTCGCTGAACGCAGTTTTGACCCTCAAGCGCACATTATCCAGCAACGTTATTTTTTTCAGCGACAGGGAGAAATAGTTTGCGGTCATTAAAAAAGCAGAGCACCTAGGCTCTGCTTAGTATTATGCGATTAACTCAGCGACGCTTATTCAACCGCATACAAGAACAATTCAACACGACGGTTCATACGACGACCCTCGGCGGTATCATTAGACGCAATTGGATCGTTGGCAGCGCGACCCTCAACCATCATACGCCCTTGATCTACGCCCTGACTGGTCAAGTAATTCGTCACTGCAGAAGCGCGGTTATTAGATAGTGGCTGGTTAATTGAAACCGAACCCGTGCTATCGGTGTGACCAACGGACTTCACACGCAATTGCTGATGGGTATTCATCTCAGCAGCAACTTGGTTTAAGACAGGATATAAATCCGCCTTAAGATCGTATTTACCGATATCAAAAGTAGCATTTTCAGGGATATACACCTTGAGACTACCGTCAGGCATCTGAGTCGTTGTAATACCTAACTCTTGACCGCCGGCTTTGTTGATATTGCCACGCAGACGATCCCAGTTATAACCAACAATACCACCTGCTACAGCACCGATACCGGCACCAATACCAGCCGCTTTGGAGCTATCACCGATCAGTGCGCCCAAACCAGCCCCCACGGCAGCACCCACACCAGCACCCGCTGCTGTCTGACCACCTTGAGTGGCACAACCAGCCACTAAGGTCGCTGCTAAAACCATACCACCTAAACGCATTGATTTGATTTTCATCCTATTTCTCCTAGTCTCATATGGTGAAATCCTTGTAACCATAAAATAGCATTACGCAGACTTTTAAATTACCCTTCCGGTAATTGAATCCTCTCATATTATCAAAGCTTAAAGCATTCAACCTTAAGTAATTGTAACTATTCCCACAGCGCCTACTTAAAGCCTGTGCGGGCCGCTTTAGAGAGCATCACAAACACCAAAGGCAGTACCGCAAAACTCAGCAATAACGCAGCCGAGGCTGATTGGGTGCCGGCTAAGTCGCCCCGATTAAAACCTGCCATTGCTACAATCATGCCACCCAAGGCCGTACCCAAAGAGACTGCATACAATTGCACCGTGGTAATGGCACTCGAGGTCTGATTCTCCTGCCCTTTATCGGCAGCCATTAAAATACGCGCCAAGATATGCGACCAAGACATGCCCACCCCTAAGCCAATACCAAATAAAGGAATAATTAATAAGTCGACCAAATGCCATTCGCTACTCAGTGCTTGCCAAGGCATCAACAAGCCTAAAATGAATAAAGAGGTAGCGGAAAGTAAAGGGCTATAAAACAGTAGCTTATTAACCGTCTGGCTCGACTTAGATGCCGTACTGAGCGTACCTACTGTCCACGCCGCAGACATCGATGCTGCCATATAGCCAGCGAATAAGGGACGCAGGCCATGAATATTCTCCAAAAAGTACGGGATAAAAACCTCGGTGGTCACCCCCATACTAAGTAGCAGCACGCCTGCAAACAACGCCCCTACGGGATGCTTCCAAGAATACAGTGCAGTGGGAAATAAAGGCTTATCCCCTGTTAAGTCACTGCGTGCAATAAAAAACAAAATCAGGCCCACCGCCAATAACACCGGTATTCTAAGTAACCACGAATCGCCTAAACTGCCCAAGGACAGAATAATCACGGAAAGGCTCAACAACAGAATCTTAAGCAAAGGCAACTCGCTTTTTGTATGCACATCCATGGCGACCGTTCGCTGGGGCACTTGGCTTAACACCAAGCAAGCTACAACCAAGGCGATTGGCACGGTTGACCAGAGTGCTAGGCGCCAGGCACCGTGCTCGGCAAATAAACCACCGACGGCGGGACCGGTTAGGGTCGACACACCCCACATGGTTGAGATCAATGCCATAGCACGGGACCATAAATGTGCTGCAAAGACCAAGCGCACCGAAGCATAGCTGAGCCCAAGCATCACGCCACCACCCAAGCCTTGGATAGTGCGGCCACACAGCAGAAAAGGCATGCTGGGCGCAAGCGCCGCCAAGATAGAACCCAAGATAAACACAAAAATGCTCAGCAAATAAGCAGAACGTAAACCCAAGCGCTCCATCAGGCGTACGGCCACGGTAGAGCCAATAATCGATGCCGCCACAAATAAGGAGGTATTCCATGCGTAGTAATCAATCCCACCAATATCTCGCACCACCGAAGGCATAATCGTGGTGACGATATAGACATTAATCGCATGCACCGCCACGCCCCCGCACAGTGCAATCGCTCTTAAACCGTTGCGACCACCCAAGAGCTCGGCCCATCCACCCTGTTGTGCGGGATTCTTTAATTGATTAGGCATAATTCATCCAACATTCTAAATCCTATAAAAGATGGGCTATTCTACCAAATTAGGCAGCCTTGGCCGCAGTCAGATATTTACCCTAGGCTTTTGAAAATGCTATGCTTATAAGAATAAAAACAGCCACCAGGAGACAATATGCCCAACGCTGATCAAGCACTGATCCTCACCCGTCGCGAAGAGGACGTGATCACCATTAGCCTAAATCGAGCCCATCAGTTTAATGCCTTATCCGAGGCGCTACTACAGGCTTTAATCGACTACTTAGCACCCTTGCAGGAGGACACGACACTACGTTGCGTGGTGATTGAGGCGCAGGGTCGAGCTTTTTGTGCCGGGCACGATCTTAAGGAGATGCGCAGCAAACCCGATTTAAATTACTACCGTGAGCTATTTACTCGCTGCGGTCAGTTAATGCAGCTAATTCGTGCTTTGCCAGTCCCCGTCATTGCTAAGGTACAAGGCATTGCCACCGCTGCCGGTTGTCAATTAGTGGCGGCGTGTGATTTAGCGATAAGTGCGGACACGGCGAAGTTTGCCGTATCGGGGATCAATGTCGGTCTCTTTTGCTCTACCCCGGCGGTGCCATTAAGTCGTAATGTACCAACTAAGCAAGCCTTTGAAATGCTCTTTACCGGACGCTTTATTGATGCCCACAGCGCTCAACGGTGGGGGCTGATTAATGACGTAGTAACACCCGCCGAGCTTGACGCACGGGTACAGAGTTTAGTCGATGATATTGTCGCCAAAAGCAATGCTGCGGTTCGTTATGGCAAACGCATGTTTTATCAGCAACTTGAGATGCCGCTCGCCGAGGCTTATGCCTATGCGAGCGAGGTAATGGCACAAAATATGATGGAGGATGATGTAGCCGAAGGCATTGATGCCTTTATTCAAAAGCGGGCACCGGTATGGAGCTCCTAGTTAAGAGCTAGCCCCTCATGTTGCAGCATGCGACGAAGGTGTCAAGTCCTATCTCAAGCGGTAGCTTATGAGTGCTTAATTAACATCACTAATTTATAGTCCAGATGCGTGGCCAGTCTGAAGGTGAGTTGTTCAAAGCTTAACTCACCTAATTGCGGATGATTAAAGCTGCGACTGCCACCCTCTCTGGCTTGCACCGCACGCTGCCCCCAAAACTGAGCAAATTCCTCACTGAGACTGCTAAAGCTGTCGAGAAACTCTCGCACCTCATTTTCTTCCATAAAAGGCGCAATATCAGCACGTAGCTCGGCCACTGAACGCCGCGCCCGTTCCTCCCAATCGACGATAATATGGCGCGCCTGGGGCTCTAAGAAAATAAAACGCAGCAAATTCGCAGCGCTTCCCACCTGACAGCTAGGCCAGTTAGCAAACAGATCGTCTAACTGCGGATTAAAATAAAGAATATTCCAATACCTATCCAGAATATAGGCAGGTGTGCTTATCTGTTGCACCGAATCCGCCAAGAACAATGGCAAACTACCGGCGGAGGCCTTTTCCCGATCCGGATCACTTTGCTCAGCGAGTTGAAATAAATAGGCTCGTTCCACCGGGTTTAAATGCAGCGCATCAGCTAGTGCCGACCAAACCTCAGCCGACACTCTCAAGTCACGACCCTGCTCAATCCAGGTGTACCATGTCACACTGATGCCGCTTAATTGAGCCACCTCCTCACGCCGTAGTCCCGGCGTGCGACGGCGCCCATAATTGGGTAGCCCCGCCATACCGGGAGTCACCTTAGCTCGCGCCTGACGCAGAAAATCGCCTAATTCCTTTTGTTTGAGTGAACCAAAACGCGCCATGTTACCCCCCCCTTATCGATTAAAGCTAAACTCTACTCAAGCACGCTGCTAAGCTGACGTTTTGCTTGTCCAAGAGAGATATTGCAACGTTCAGCATAATCATGCAACTGATCATCACCAATGGTGCCCACATTAAAGTATGAAGACTCGGGGTGACTAAAATAAAAACCAGACACACTAGAAGCTGGAATCATCGCATAACTCTCAGTGAGTTGCATACCGATATGCTCAGGCGCCAGCACCTCAAACATTGCCGCTTTGACCGTATGCTCAGGACAGGCTGGATAGCCAGGCGCTGGCCGTATGCCTTGATACTTCTCATCAATCAAGGCTTGATTATCTAAGTGCTCATCCGGCACATAGCCCCAGAGATCGGTACGTACACGATGGTGTAAGGCCTCCGCCAAGCCCTCGGCAAAGCGATCGGCTAGCGCCTTAATCATAATCGATGAATAATCATCGCCCTCGGCCTCAAACCGTGCAACATGCTTTTCAATACCCAAACCACCGGTAACGGCAAACATGCCAATATAGTCTTGGACACCGCTCGCCTTAGGGGCAATATAATCCGCTAAGCATTTATTAGCGATACCAGTACGCTTTTTGCCTTGAGAACGTAGATTGCGCCAAGTCAGTAGTACCTCAGAACGAGACTCATCCGTATACAGCTCAATATCGTCATCATTAATCGAATTGGCAGGATAAAAGCCTACCACGCCACTGGCTGTCAACCAGCGACCGTCAATGATTTTTTTAAGCATGACTTGGGCATTTGCAAATAGCTCTTGCGCCTCTTTGCCCACGACCTCATCCTCTAGAATGGCTGGGTACTTACCGAAAAGCCCCCACGAATTAAAGAACGGTCCCCAGTCAAAGTACTTTACAATCTCCGCTAAATCAAAATTCACGATCTCACGACGGCCAATAAACTTCGGCTTAGGTGGGGTGTAATTGCTCCAATCGATGGCAACCCGATTCGCCCGCGCTTCTTCAATGGAAATCAGAGGATTAGCCTTGCGATTCGCATGACGCTGACGCACCTGTTCATATTCCTGGTCGAGTTTTTCGACAAAGCTATCCACGTCATCAGACACCAGAGCCGTACAAACACCCACCGAACGGCTGGCATCCGGCACATAGATCACTGGTCCCTCATAATTCGGGGCGATTTTAACTGCGGTATGTACACGGCTAGTGGTAGCACCGCCAATCATTAAAGGAATTTTGCGCTCCGTAAAATAAGGGTCGCGTTGCATTTCCGCCGCCACAAACTGCATTTCCTCAAGACTGGGGGTGATCAGACCGGACAGACCAACAATATCTGCATTGACCTCTTTGGCCTTATTAAGAATATCGGCAGCGGGTACCATCACGCCCATATTCACCACGTCGAAGTTATTACACTGCAGTACCACGTCCACAATATTTTTACCAATATCGTGTACATCGCCCTTGACCGTAGCAATTACAATTTTACCCTTGGCGCGTACATCACCTCCGGCCGCTTCAATCTGGCGCTTTTCCTCCTCAATAAAAGGTACCAAATGCGCCACTGCTTCCTTCATCACACGGGCCGACTTGACCACCTGTGGTAGGAACATTTTACCGTCGCCGAACAAATCACCCACAATATTCATGCCGTCCATTAACGGCCCTTCGATCACCTCAATCGGACGACCGCCGGCATTGGTAATTTCCTGACGAACTTCTTCTGTGTCTTCAACAATATAGGTTGTGATGCCATGAACCATGGCGTGAATCAGGCGCTGACGCACTGGCGCTTCACGCCAACTCAGATCCTCCTCTTTACGCACGACATTGCCGCGCACGCTTTCAGCATGCTCCACCAGACGTTCAGTATTAGTTCGGGTATCATGCGGATCGGTTTTACCTACCGGCTCACTGCGATTAAAAATCACATCCTCAACCAAATCACGGGTGAGCTGATCCAACTCGGCATACACGCCCAACATACCGGCGTTAACAATGCCCATGGTCAATCCCTCACGAATGGCATAGTATAAAAAGACGGTATGAATGGCTTCACGCATCACTTCATTACCACGGAACGAAAAACTGACATTGGAAATACCACCGGAAATACGTGCATGCGGCAGATTCTCATGAATCCACTTCACCCCTTCGATAAAGTCCATGGCGTAGCGATTATGCTCTTCTAGCCCAGTGGCAATGGCAAAGACATTGGGGTCGAAAATAATATCTTCCGGTGCAAAACCGACTTCATCAACCAGGATCCGATAGGCTCTTTCGCAAATCTCGATACGCCGTTGCAAATTATCGGCCTGACCCTGCTCATCAAATGCCATCACCACCACGGCAGCACCATAGCGCATACATAATTTTGCATGCGCTTTAAACTCCTCCACCCCCTCTTTCATGGAGATCGAGTTAACGACCGCTTTGCCTTGAATACACTTCAGGCCGGCCTCAATCACCTCCCATTTGGAAGAATCGATCATAATCGGCACCCGTGAGATATCTGGTTCCGAAGCGATGAGATTCAGAAAACGCACCATGCATTGCTTAGCATCTAGCATGGCCTCGTCCATATTAATATCAATAATCTGCGCCCCATTTTCCACCTGCTGGCGCGCCACCGCTAAGGCTTCGTCGTATTTCTCCTCGCGAATCAAGCGTAAAAAAGCCTTGGAGCCAGTTACGTTAGTCCGCTCCCCGACGTTGACAAATAAGCTGTCTTCATCAATATTTAAGGGCTCCAAACCGGACAAACGCGTCTTAATTGGAATCTCTGGCACCTTGCGTGCCGGCACACCACGTACTTGCTCCCGAATGGCAGTAATATGCTCAGGTGTGGTACCGCAACAGCCGCCAACCACGTTAACAAAGCCCGCCTCTGCAAACTCCCTAAGTAAGGAGGAGGTCACATCGGGCGTCTCGTCAAAACCGGTTTCAGACATGGGGTTTGGCAGACCGGCATTAGGATAAACACAGATATAGGTACCGCAGATCTTAGCCAGCTCCGCCACATAAGGGCGCATCAGGGCGGCGCCTAAGGCACAGTTTAAGCCGATGGTCAGCGGTCGCGCATGGCGCACGGAGTTCCAGAAGGCCTCAACCGTTTGACCGGAAAGAATACGACCAGAAGCATCGGTCACCGTACCGGAAATCATCACAGGCAAGCGCACACCACGTTCTTCAAACACCGTCTCAACCGCAAAAATAGCGGCTTTGGCATTCAGCGTATCGAAAATTGTTTCTAATAAAACAATATCAATTCCGCCATCAAGTAAGCCATGGAGCTGCTCCGTATAGGCATCTCTTAATTGGTCGAAGGTGATATTACGCGCACCGGGGTCATTCACATCGGGGGAAATGGAAGCAGTCTTAGGCTGCGGTCCTAAGGCGCCCGCCACAAAACGGGGTTGCTCTGGGGTGCTGTATTTCAACACGGCGGCCTTGGCCAACTCAGCCGAGGCCTTATTCAACTCATAAGCAATCTCTGGCAAATCATAATCACCCTGCGCCACGCGCGTCGCACCAAAGGTATTGGTACTGATAATATCTGCGCCAGCCGCTAAATACTGCTCATGAATGGCAGCGATAATATCTGGACGCACCAGAGAAAGTAGCTCGTTATTACCCTTTACATCCTTATGATGATCGGCAAAACGCTCGCCCCGAAAATCCTGCTCACCCAGTTTGTAGGTCTGAATCATCGTTCCCATCGCCCCATCCAGCAGCAAAATATCATCGCCGCTGAGACGACGGGCAAACTCCGCCCCATGTGTATAAGAATCGATTGGATAAGGCAAGGTTGGATAAGACACGACAAACCCTTTAAAACAAAGAAAAATAAAGTCTTATATTATACGTCAGCCCGCTTCACTAAACACGGCCTAGACTTCGTCTCACACACTTGATGCTAAAGGCACGGCGCTTTAAAAGCAGTTTGGGCTGGTGTGAGCTGATAACATTTTGTTGCTTTTAAACACCACTTATTAGGCGAAAGCCCCTAATTATGAGCCCTCGCCTAATAAAAAAATGAATTTTTGTTACAATACTTGCAGGATTGATGGGTGCTTACGGCTAAATAGAACACCATTCTGTCGCTGCGTAAGTTAAATGGGAAACAGGATGCTCATACTCCACCCACTCCTTTAGGAACTGAGCAAAACTGTGCTGCCCCCGCAACGGTAATGATTAATTTGTCTCCTATCTAATTTTTCAAGCCCGATACCAGCCCGCAATCTACCTGGTTTTTTATCATTATGTGCGGGGTCGCACATTCACAGGATTGTTCATGTTTAAAGTCTCCTCCTTGACGACAGCCTTGGCTGTCGCTTATGTATTTACATCTACTGCAACAGCACAAAGCACCGACACTCAACATACGCAGCCGGAAATTCAACCATTACCACCGCTAGTAGTTATTGCTTCTCGTAGTGCCCAAACCATCGATCGTGCCATTGGTGATATCTCAGTGATTGACGGCGTGCAACTACGTCAATCAACTGACGCTACGATTTTGCGCACGCTAGCACGCCAACCCGGCATCCAAATGTACGATAGTGGCGGTCCGCAGACTACATCAGGTATTTCCATGCGCGGTGCATGGGGTGATCAAAACTTGATTATGCTAAACGGTATCCGCATCAATAATCCGGTGAGCGGTAACAGTATCCCATGGGGCACCCTCAATCCTCGTGCCTTTGAGCGGGTTGAGATGGTTCGTGGTTCTGCCAGCAGTTTATGGGGCTCAAGTGCCATGGGCGGAGTGGTTAATTTAGTGACCGAAGTGGCTCCTGGTGAGATCCGCGACTTTAGCCCCTATGCAGATATTGGCTTTGGCAGCCAGGGTACGGCCCGCAGTGGCGCTGGCTTCTCAGGCGCTGATGGCACCTTTGATTACAGCCTCAATGCGCTTTATGCCAGATCCGATGGTTATAATGCCACCACCAAAGACAATGTCTTTAGCTATCATCCGGACGATGACGGTTATCAGCAACATAGCCTAAGTGGCAGCTTCGGTTGGACCTGGGCGCCTGAACAACGCATTGGTGTGCACTTTTTTAATAGTTATTTAAATGGGGATTATGATGCGGGTCAATTTGATCCCGTCGGTGCCCATGTCAAACAGCGTCAGCAGGTTTACGGTGTTAGCAACAGCAATAAAATCACCGATTGGTGGCAGAGCACCTTGCGCTATGGCTTTGTGAAAACCTCCATGTTTAACAACGGTCCTTTCGGTGACTCAAATAATCGCAACTATCAAAATAGTTTTAGCTGGCAGCATGACTTCAGCCTCACGCCTGATCAAATCATCTCCGTGTTTTATGAAGGCTACAAAGAGCGCATTGCTTCTTCAAGCCAATTTGATAAAAACAAACGCAACACCAATTCCTTTGGTGCGATTTACCAAGGCCATTTTATGGATCGTCATCATGTGCAAGCAAGCATCCGAAACGATCGCTACACAGATTATGGCGCTCGCACGACCGGTAGCTTAGCGTATGACCTGGATATCACAGAGGAAGTCACTGTGGGGGTGGCGGCAAATACTGGTTTTAGAATGCCAAGCTTTTATGATCTCTATGCACCACTTGAATGGGGCTTTAAGGGCAACCCCGAGCTAAAACCTGAAAAATCGCGTAATCTCGAAGCCCATATTAGCTTTGAAAATGAGACTAGCTCAGCCAGTTTACGTGCTTTTCATAGTAAGTACCGTGACTTGATCAATCCCTATGACCTTAGCATGTTCCCAGCTTCTACCAGTAACACGGAAAAAGCAAGCATTCGTGGTATCAGCCTAAATGCCTCCCACGATTTTGGCACTACGCTAATTTACGCAGGTGCAGACTTCTTGGATCACAAGGATGACAGCACTAAAAAGCGTTTATTACGTCGGGCGCGTCAAGTCTATCGTGCTGGTGTAGTACAACGTTATGAACGCTTTGAGTTAGGCGCTGAGTTTATGCACATCGGCTCACGCTTTGATGATAAGGACAACACACCTGAAAAGCGTTTAGGCGGTTATGGCATTGTGAATTTATCTGCCAAAGCGCAACTGAGCAAGGAATTCTCGGCACAACTTCATTGGAATAATGTGTTCGATAAAAAATATGCGCCAAGTCACGGCTATCGCGGCCAAGGCAGCAATGTCTTTGTCAACCTAAGTTGGCAGCCCAAGCAATAATTGTTCCTTAGTTCCTTCAAAAGCTGCTTTAAGTGGGAGTAAAATCTAAGCTTCCCATAAGCAGCTTTTTTAGTTTATCCAATGCAGATAAAACAATGGCTTTGCTTAATTACTTTAAGCTTAAATTTACTCTTTCTCACCACCAAGGCGTGGGCGCTTGAACAGTCGCCTCCACGGCTAATTAGCTTGGCACCACATCTGACCGAGATGGTGTATGATTTAGAGCTGCAACAGCAATTAGTTGCGGTGGATGCGTATAGCAACTACCCAGCAGCAGCTAAAAAGCTACCCCGCATTGGCTCTGGCTTGGAGCCCAATCAAGAGCTACTGCTACGCTATGGTGCGGATATTTTATTAAGCTACTCAAGCTCAGTCAGCATTGAAAAAATCGCCCGCAAGCTCGGCATGAGACTATGGATTTCTCAGCCACAGAGCGTGCCGGCACTTTTTGCTGATTGGCGTCAACTGCTAGCCCTAGCACAAACGGATCCCCAAAAAGCAGCGCTCATCGAAGATAAAATTCAACAGCTCGAAATGGCTTGGCGGGAGATGACTGCCACGTACGCAAGTCGTCAAGGCAAAAGTGTATTTTTTCTGATTGCTGAGCAACCCCTCTACAGTATCAGCGATCAGAGCTTTCTTAGCGCAGCGCTTAAAGGCTGTCAGGCTGAGAATATCTTTGCTGATATCAAGCAAAGCAGTTTTTTAGTCGATCCGGAAGCACTCTTAGTCAAGCGGCCAGAATTTATAATCCACGGCTATCGCAGCGATCAAGCCAATGGCAAACAACTCGCCCAAGCTGCTGTCCTAGCTCGCCTGCAAAAGCTTGGTCTCACTGTGCAAGCCGAGCAGCTAATTAGCGTTGATGTGGATATTTTGCACCGCCCAAGCTTGCGCTTTATCCATACCTTGCCAAGCATCTGTGCTGCGCTTCACAAAGCCACACACTAAACCCCTAAATCCAACGCCCGCTGTATTGCCTTAGCCGCTGTCACCCCATCAGCCATCGCCGTGACCACACAAGGATGCTGCCTTCGTGTGACCTCGCCAATAGCATACAAAGAGGGCACCGCCGTTTGTGCCGTACGAAAATCCACCTCAATGTAGCCTTTATCATCAAGGTCAATGGGTAGCCCCTTGAGCCATTGGGCTTGAGGCTCATAGCCATAAAATACCAAAACCACATCATAAAACTGCTGAGCGACTTTTTTCTGTTGTGGATCAAAGTCATAGTCTCCCACGCTTATTTGCTCAGCCTTTAAACGCGTTAACCAATGGCTTTGTCCACGCAAGGTTCTGGCATACACATGTACTGAGGCTGCGCCACGGTTTAGGGCAAAGACCGCATTTTCTAAGGCATTGTCCCCACCCCCTAATACCGCAACGCGCTTCGCTTTAAAATCGTAATTATTTAAGCGAGCGCCTGCGCCAATCAACACATCATCAAATGACTGACCAACACATTCTGCGGGCACTTTATAATCCACACCAGTAGCAACCACCAGCTTTTTAGCCCTAACATATACTTGCTGCTGAGTTGACGCAACGACTTGTAGCCTAAAGCCCTCCGCCGTAGACTCAACCGACTGCACCTGATGCTGCAACTGCACCTCAATCTCGGCTGCGGCTAAACTATGCACTAAATTAGCTGCAACCTCCTTACCGCTAAGCCCTGGTGCGGTAGGATTCCACTCATCCATAAAGGGATTACGCGCACACATACCGCCAACCTGCTCTGTCGCCTCTAACAACAACACCGAACAGCCCATGCGTTTAAGCCAAACAGCACAGGTAACACCGGCCACACCTGCGCCGACAATGATTGAATCATAAGCAGTCGCTTCCGTAGCAATCGTCTCTGTTCTCATTGTCATAAATCCTTTTCAAACAAGCATTTCTCCGTCCAAGAGACTAAAATATAGCCTAATCACATTGAATCGATACTATGAATACCATTACCATCTTTTTTAAGCGCCTTGCGATTGAGGCGCGCATCGGTGTGTTACCGCGTGAGCTGAAAAACACACAGCGCATTTATGTAGACGTTGAGATCAGCGTCCAACCTACACAAGATGTTAACGATCTTGATATTAAGACTGTGCTTGATTATAGACAGCTCCGTCAAGCCATTATTGAAGAATGCACACGCAAACACGTCCATCTGGTGGAGGCGCTAGGGCAAATGATTACCACTCGCTTACTCAATGACTTTAGCGAAGTGGTGGCGGTTAAACTGCGCATCAGCAAGCCCTCAGCCTTTGATGATTGTGATGCCGTGGGCATTGAGTTTAATGTAAGCCGCTAAGCCACTGTAAGTCTATGAGTATAAACCAAGCTACTTCTACCGTAAATGAGCATGAGTCCGAGCTATCGGAGCGCCAACGTCAGCGTAATAACAAGCTGACTAAAAAAATCATTCGTGAAACAGCCACAGCCATCACCGATTACAACATGATCGAAGACGGTGATAAGGTCATGGTCTGCCTATCCGGCGGCAAGGACTCCTATACCCTACTGGAAGTGCTGCGCACCCTACAAAAGCGTGCGCCAATACGCTTTGAATTGCTAGCGGTCAATCTGGACCAAAAGCAACCAGGCTTTCCAGCGCATGTGCTACCGACGTATTTAAGCAGTATCGGTGTACCCTTTCATATTGAAAATCAGGATACCTATTCCATCGTAAAGCGTGTGATCCCCGAGGGTAAAACCACCTGTTCATTATGCTCACGCTTGCGCCGAGGCATTTTATATCGCGTTGCTGAGGAGTTCGGCTGCAATAAAATCGCCCTAGGTCACCATCGGGATGATATTTTAGCGACCTTTTTCTTAAACCTATTTTATGCGGCAAAGCTCAAGTCCATGCCACCTAAGTTGGTCTCGGATAATGGCAAGCATACCGTTATTAGACCCCTGGCTTATGTCGCTGAGAGCGATATTATTAAATTTGCCGAGTTGCAGAATTTTCCGATTATCCCGTGCAATCTCTGCGGTTCTCAGGAAAATCTCAAGCGGCAGGAAATTAATCGCATGATTCGCCAATGGGAAAAGGAAAGTCCTAAAAAGGTCTGGAATACCTATAAAGCCTTAGCCAATATCGTACCGTCGCACCTGATGGACCGGGAGCTGTTTGACTTTGTCAATTTACGCCCTGATTTTCAAGATAATCCAGAGGGTGATATCGCCTTTGATAGCGAGCCTTTCCCCGACTTAGAAGAGACTCCAACGAAGCAACAACATATTGTTCAACTTATTAGAAAAAGCAATGCCTAAACAAATCTGTGATAGCAACTTGGGGCAAACAACACAGTACCCCAATCAATACGATCCAAGCCTACTCTTTCCCATTGCCCGTGTCGTTACACGTGAGGATTCGCGCGCCGCAAACACGCCTAACTGGATTGGCGCTGATCTTTGGACTGCCTTTGAAATCTCCTGGTTAGACAGTAGAGGTAAACCAGTGGTAGCTATCGCCTCTTTTGATTTTGCAGTGTCCAACCCCTACCTGATTGAATCTAAATCCTTTAAGCTTTATCTAAATTCCTTTAATCAGAGCAAATTCGATGCCCCCGAACAAGTGATCGAGCGCATGACGAAGGACCTCAGCCAAGCGGCTGGTGGCAAAGTCACGATTCAACTACTGTCCCCTCAGTCGTGGCAAGACGCGCAAATCATCGAACCACTCGGTGATTGTGTCGATGACTTAGCGATAAGCATTGATTGTTATGACGCCAATCCGGCCTTACTACAGCTACTCGATAGCGAGACAGACGCAGAAGCGGAACAAGCCGAACAAGCACGCATCCTGTATTCGAACTTATTAAAGTCCAACTGCCCTGTCACCAATCAACCCGACTGGGGCACAGTGATCATTGCCTATCAAGGGCAGACTATCGATCCGGCGGCGTTTTTACGCTATATCGTCTCCTATCGACAGCATAACGGCTTTCATGAGCTCTGCGTCGAAGAGATTTACTGCGATTTAATGAAGTATTGCGCGCCGGAAGCTTTATTTGTTATGGCCCGCTATACACGGCGGGGCGGTTTGGATATTAATCCTTGGCGTGCGAGTAGCCAAGCCATTATCAAAGGAATGGAGCAACTATTGACCCCCTTTAATCGCCTAGCAAGGCAATAAAAACAAGCGCTTTTATCCTTGTATTTCAGGCGCTTAGCACCATCTACTAGACTAGATCAAAGCTAACCACTTACATTTATCAGGATGAGTCAATGTCTAAAATCACTAAATCACGCACGATAGAAGAAATCTTTCGCGGTCAACAGACAAGCGATGGCGCTGGAGTAAAGCTCACCCGTTTATTAAGCAGCAATTTACAACGTCGTCTGGATCCCTTTCTCATGCTGGACTGCTTTGGCAGTGACAATCCCGATGATTATATCGCTGGCTTCCCTAACCACCCTCACCGCGGCTTTGAGACCGTTACCTATATGATCGAGGGTCGTATGTTACATCGTGACAGCCAAGGTAATGAAGGGCTGTTAGAAAATGGCGGTGTCCAATGGATGACCGCCGGTCGTGGCCTAATTCACTCCGAAATCCCTCAGCAGGAAAACGGGCTGATGCGTGGTTTCCAACTGTGGCTAAATCTGCCAGCTAAAGACAAGCTAATTGAGCCCTGGTACAAGGATTTCCAACAGCCGGAACTGCCAAGCTATGGCAGCGAAGCTGAAGGGCTAAAGGTCACGGTGATTGCCGGTCAAAGCCACGGCGTGCGAGGAGCCGTACAACGTGAACACACGGAGCCCCTATATCTCGATGTTATGCTAGCTGCCGGTAAGCGCTTTGAAGCGGCGATCCCAGCAAGGCATAATGCCTTTATCGTGGTATACGACGGTCGAGTAGAGGTCGCAGGCACGGAAGTTGCAGCGACGCAACTAGCTTTATTAAATAATGATCCAGAAGCTGACGGGGTCAGCCTCACGGCCAGCGAAGACAGCCGCGTGCTAATTATTGCAGGTAAGCCGCTAAATGAGCCAATCTTTCAACATGGCCCCTTTGTGATGAATACGAGAGAGGAAATCATCCAAGCTTTTCAGGACTATCAGGCAGGCTTATTTGCCTAAACTGTGTGAAAGCGAATTAAAGGTGTTGAGATACACAAAGTCAACATGCAATTGGAAGCCGGCGCACTTACCCAGTAAAAACCTGCTCAAGTCTTAATTTGATATTAAGAAGAAAAATTTTCAGACAAGCATGCTATGAGATTTTTTGTAGCTTTAAGTACTTTTTATGAAATAAAGATGCTTTTCTTTTAATGGGATAGTTGTCATTAGAAATAGAATAGCTAGCTTTGGGGAGGATGGTTAATAACCACCTCTCATTATTATCAAAAAGGCAAATCGAATTTTATCTGGAACGGCGATAAGTAGATTTCTAAGCATCCCTTGTGCATATATCGCTGACAGTTCTAATGAATCGATGATCTTTAAATGATGATCGACATAATAAATATAAAGCGCCTCCTCAAAAGGGTTATCTTCTGTGATCAATAAAAGGTAATGATTGCCCACACGATATTGAGCCTCTAATACTGCGCCACTTAGTGATAATCTTTTTTTAACTGTTTATGCTCAAGCAGCAGTGTTGGGGTTTGTCGATAACTTTTATTACATCGGCGCTTTGAAACTCATTAATCGCTTTAATGCTCATTAGAAAAGCCATCCAAAGGTGAGATCTGCACCAAGCGCACCTAGAGCACCTCCTATGAATACACCTAAGGTGACATAAGCGGGCGCAGCTGGACCGCACGCAAGTCCTACAGCACCGCCTGGGAGGGTTTTCTAGCCTCATCATCTTGATGTATACAGAGCTCCCTCTTTTTATGTTGAAATGAAGATTTAAACATCTAACTGCTTCTGAACCTTCTCCTTGACCATATCAAGAAAGCACGGTACATCATCAAAATATATGTCGGGGTCGAAAGTTTTGTAAAAAGCCTCCTCTAAACATCCAGCATACTTTAATTCAAAATCAGCTATTTCATGCATTAATTGATGCAAGCCCTCAATAGGGGTACGAGTAACAAAAATTTCAACAACATCTTCTATATTAGTAGTTATGAATATAATGTCGAAATCAAGATTTAAATAACCACCAACTAATTCGTCAAGTCTAGGATAATCTTCATGCATGTAAATATAACTTACCGTTTTATAAAAACAATTTTAATTTTTACATTCTAGGTTTTTGGAAAAGAAGTAAGAATATAATATCTCTTTCCGTTAATGTTCGTTTTAACCAACACCACTCTCAAGCTAGAGGTATTAATAAGCTCTTCAGAACCCCTCTTAATAAACCCACCCACTCTATAATTTGCATTATAGTTAAATCGGAGCACTTCTGAACTAGGCTGTTGACTCCATTGTTTAATTTTTGCTTTGTTTGCCTTTATCGCTTGAGATATAGCCTTTTCGGCTATATCTAAGTTAGTGAAAGAACTTACCCCTGTTTTTATTCGTGGGTCTGTCTTTAAGCGATACAATAATTCCTCTTTGGTCTTGCCCACATGTTGCGCAATGGTATGCCCTCCCATAAGCTCGTGCTCACTCAACTTTATTCTACCGAAACGAATAGCCCTTACTCTGAAAGCACCAGCAATTCCTAGCGCTACAGAAACGCCAATGGGTACAGCGACCTCAATTGTTTTCGCTAAGTTGTGCGCTGTCTCGTCATCAGCACCAAGTTCTTTGGCAAGTATTGTTGCGGTCTTGTATGTAGAAGAATTTGTGTCAACTCCCGTCCAAAGTTGGTTTGCGCCAGTTGTAATAGTATCTAAACTATGAGCTGCTAGAGTAATACAAGCTTTACGAGCACGCACTCGACATAGCCCTACAGATCCTACAAGTTCTAGCGCACCAAATAGAAGGGAGCCAGCTCCCCACAACCTATTTGATATAGTTTCCCCCTCACTGACAGATTGGTCTGATAGAATTGCAGCCAACTGTACAGGAGTTAGCACTAATTGCAAACCTTCTTCACTTTGCATAAGATTTACCAGAGAGTATGAGTTTTGGATATTCCAAGAGAATCGGCAACGTAAGCAACTAACGCCAATAGATTACTCATACAAGGTGTCAACCTTATTACAAAACATTTTAATCAATCGAAACATCGGGTCCTCTCAAACACCTCAAAATATTTACTACTTTCATGTCTAAGCTTTAATCATGCTCTACAAAAGCACTACCACCAAATTTTCTTAAAGGCTAACAACAAACTGCATCAGTACTCTGCACTTTACTGAATTGAATAGTTAGACTAAGCAACGTGATTGCTAAGACCCACATGTGAGGTTTCCGGTCCTGCCAGAATTAGTAAACCGGCACGGTTTAGCGACTTTATGTATTGACCCATGAAGGAGATCAGACTAAAGGAAGATACATAACATTATTTACAGACTCACAAAACACCCCACAGCCGTCACAAACCTTTTTAACCAAAACAATCTATTCTTCAAACGCTTCTTGAGCTAGTAGGGCTACCAACTCTGAGGCAGGCATCTCCCGAATTGCCGCTAAACCCGCCCCCGACCAATAGGCACCATAACCCTCTTCACCCTGCTTTAAAGCAGCATCATTTAATTGCTTATTGACGTCATATAAAAAGGGATAAGCTGGACGGGTTAACCCCTCCTCTTGCTCCAGCTTCGCCCCTAAATCACTTAACTTCGTTCTAAGGCCGCGCGCTGGACGCCCCGAAATAGCCGCACTAACAACCGTTTCTGGTTGATTTTGCCGTGCCTGCGCGCTTAATTGACGTCGATAAGCCGTTGAAGCGGAACTCTCCGGGCAAAGAATGAAGGCAGTACCTAACTGCACCGCATCCGCCCCATGTGCCATCATTGTGCGGATTTCGTGACCAGTCATTATCCCGCCGGTTGCAATGATTGGGGTACTGCACTCTTTTTTGAGCAATTGTAGTAGTTCCAGGGTAGCAATCGCCGGCTCGTGGTTCGCATCAAAAATACCTCGATGACCACCTGCCTCAAAGCCCTGAGCCACAATATAATCCACCCCTGCCGCTTCCAATTGCTTAGCATCATTCAAATCACAGGCGGTGGCAAAAATTGCTATCCCTTGTGCCCGCAGTTTGGCTAATACCGCAGTCGACGGTAAACCGAAATGAAAACTAACAATCTGCGGCGCGGCCTTTAACACTACCTCGAGACGCTCATCCTCTACCTGTTGCAAGCTTTGGTAAATCAATTCAAGTCGACTTGGAGGTTGAGCAGCAAACCCTTCAAATACAGGCGCTAATCGTTGCAGCCAAGCCTGATTGGCGCGCTCATCAATCAAGGCCTCTTGATGTGAAAAAAAATTAATATTGAGCAGTGGCCGCTTATCTTCTCCTGTTAAGTCCATATACTCACGGATCGTCTTCTCAAGCGTACTCGCACTCATCGCCCCACACCCCAAAGAGGGTAAAGCCCCCGCCCTTCTAACGCTCGCCGCTAACACGGGATTAGACACACCGGCCATGGGCGCTTGTATGATCGGATAAGTCAAAGCGAAGCGCTCACAAAAAGCATTATTCAGCATAAAATCCACCATCTCCTAACCAAACTTACGCTTACGTACACCAGCAATTGCTGCTTACACATTCACAATAAAAGTTATATAAACCCCATTATACTTACAAAATCTGCCGATTCATTTCAAATTAATAATAGTCTCTAACTGCTGAATACTTTAAAGTAAAACTTCATGCTTATAAGAGAGAAAAAGGAGAAGTTCATGCTTCATTACGCCGTTGTGTTTTTAGTGATTGCCTTAATTGCAGCCGTTTTAGGCTTTGGCGGCATTGCAGGTACCGCCGCCGGCATTGCCAAAATACTATTCTTTGTATTTTTAATTATTGCTGTCTTGTCATTCGTGTTTGGTCGACGCTCCTGATGAGCATCGAATCTAAAGCCCTCTAAATTACGCAGTCTACTGATTTAGAGCTCTTTTTAGATAACAAATCGCCGCAGCGGAACTGCGGCGATTTGCTTTATACAATTAACCTATCAGTGCGTTAGTTAATCAAGCCGCATAAGTTACGGCCACCGCCACCACCCAGTGGTAACGGATCATCACTGTAGTTATCACCGCCCACATGAATCATCATTGATAAGCCTTTAATTTCATTTAAATCAGTGATACGTGGCGCCACCACTGGATAGGTGATCGTACCGTCATCAGCAACATACAAGGCCGGTAAATCCCCCTTATGACCAGTAGTGTCCCAAGGTCCCTTATGCGCATTGGTGTTGTCTGGGTCCCAATGACCACCCGCCGCCCCCGCAGGCACTACCTTGCCGTCTTTTTCAGTCGCATCACACGAGCCCTTGGCATGAATATGAAAACCTCGCACACCTGCTTCATCAAGACCCTTAATATCAGGCGTAAATTTAGCACCAAAATCTGTCATCGTGATGGTGACCGTGCCTGCTGACTCACCTGGTCCCTTGTCGGTTGCAAATTTCATATCAACCACAATTTCATCCGCAGCATAAGCGCTATTCATCAACGCGGCACATAAGGCAGCAAATAAAACTTTTTTCATCATGAAACTCCTTTCAAAATATCGCAATGCTTTCACTGAAAAATCATTACGCAAAAAACTCTGCTAAAAATAGCAAAGCTATCAAAAGCTTAACACGTTGACCGGTTCTTATACATGCCAAAAGCTGCCGCAATCAACGCAATTGTTTTAAATTGTAACACTGATAGCGACGCCTAGTATTAACACTGATAGCAACCGTTAGCGCTCCATCAGCCTGGGCAGATATGGTAAATATACAAGGCTATGTTTTAAGATTTTATCAACACCATGCCAAATCAATCCAATCTGCCCGACACCCAAGCCTCTTTATTAAGCGCTGAACAGCCAAAACAAGCACCCATTGGCATTATGGCCGCTTTAGAGCAAGAAATTGCTGCTATTTTAAAAAGCATGGAGCATCAGGTGACTATTCGTACCGTGGCAGATCGTCGCTACCACCTCGCCGAGCGCAATGGTCAACAGTATGTGATTGTGCTTTCCCGTATCGGCAAAGTCGCCGCCGCTGCCACCGTCACCACCTTGATTAATGTCTTCGGGGTTCAAAGCGTGCTGTTCACCGGGTTAGCAGGCGGTATTCATGCTGATGTCAAGGTCGGTGATATTGTCATTGCTCGCTCCGTGTATCAGTACGATTTAGACGCTAGTCCCCTTTTCCCTAAATACAGTGTACCCTTACTAAATAAGACATTTTTTGATACTGATGAGGCACTCAACGATAAAATCGCAAAGGCCTGTAACGACTATTTAGCACAGGACTTTGCCACTGCCTTTAAGGGCATTGAGCGGCCACGCTTTTTCCAACGTGATATCCCTAAAGTACATCAAGGCTTGATAGGTAGCGGGGATGTCTTTGTCAATGCGCTGGAAAAGCAAAATCAAATCGCCGAACAAATGCCTAGTACGCTCTGTGTTGAAATGGAGGGAGCCGCAGTCGCCCAGGTTTGCTATGAATATGCAATCCCCTTTGCTATCTTCAGAATTATCAGCGACCGAGCGGACTCCAAGGCCGAGCTGGATTTTAATGAGTTTCTCAACGAAATCTCACCGCACTACGGCTCGGCAATTTTGACACGACTGTTAGACCAACTAGCAAGTAGTTAAAGCCTAAACCTTTAGCTCTAAGCCCGCTTGCCAGAAGTCAATTTCCAAACGGGTGGCGTCGCGGAAAATCGCTTCAAGCTCCTTAAAGCGCTCCTCATCAACCCTTGCTAAGGCTTGATTCAACCACTCGATCTCAGCTTTAGCGGCCTCTTGGAACTCGTCGCTGATGTACATTTTTATCCACGGTAAATAAGGATTCGACTCATCCATCACGGTAAAGTCCTGCGCTTCTAGCCATTTACCAATTTCCGCATAACCGATCAGGCATGGCACCAAGGCCACATGTAAATCCAGTAAATTCCCCTGATTACCGGCATCCAACACATAGCGCGTATAGGCCATGGTGGCACGTCCCTCGGGCAAGACCTCTAACTCCGCTTCAGTAATGCCCCACTTAGCGCAATACTCGATATGTAGATCGAATTCAACATCCACAATGGCCATCAAACTCGCATAACTCTGGCGTAACTCACGTAGATTACGGCTTTTATAAACGGCAAGACCCCATGCGCGTGCAAAATGGACTAGAAACAAATAATCCTGCTTCAAATAATGCTTAAACGCTTCTTCAGGGAGTGTTGCTGCCCCCAACTGACGGACAAAGGCGTGCTGAGTATATTCCTGCCACTCCGCCGCACTACTCTGCTTTAAACGCTCTAAGGGTGTAAGATTTGAATTAGTCATACAATATCCTAGGTTTAAGGGTTAATCGAAAAATACATGCTACAAACCGTCAAGCTAAGGGTCTGTGCCATGCTTGAGTATAGCAGTAACGGTTTATTTAATATCAAGCTGAGGTGAGTTTTTGAAAGCGATGAAGAGAATTTATACCGCTGCCGCCATGCGCCAGGCAGAACAACAAGCGGTCGAGCGCGGCACGAGCTATGAGCAACTGATGGAAAATGCCGGTCAAGCTGCAGCAGAGGATCTATTAGCGCGTCTCGCAGCAGCTAAATTAACACGCCCAGGCAGCGTGTTTATCCTGTGTGGTAAGGGAAATAACGGCGGTGATGGTCTTGTGATTGCCCGCGCACTTGCCACAGCAGGTCTTTGCGTAAAGATACTATTCGTCTTAGGTGAAGATTTATCAGCTCTAGCCGAGCTTAATCTAAAGCGGCTAGCGGATTTATCTAGCATCAAGTACCTCTCGATTGATGAGTTCAGCGCTGAGGTAATGAACGATAGCACGGCATGGATCATTGACGGCGTATTTGGCACTGGATATAGCGGTGATTTACCGACATCGGTAGCGAGCGTGATGGCTGTAGCCAATCGAGCAACGGCTTATCGCATCGCGTTGGATGTACCAAGCGGTTTAAACTGTGATAGCGGTGTCATTGCCAAAGATAGCTTTAAAGCCGATCTCTGCTACACCTTTGGCGCTTATAAACCAGCCCATATGATGCCACAGGGCAAAGCCATGTGCGGGGAACTTGTTTGCCTAGATATTGGCATTTAGTCAGCTCTTCACGAGCGCATGAACTAGCACCGAGTGCTTGGGATCGGCTCACTCAGGGATTAATCTAATTCTGTTTGGGTTTTAATCTCGCTCTGACGCCCTTCCATCTCACGACGCAGTTCGCGACGTCGTTGCGCCGCATTAAAGCGACAAATTTCAATATCATCGCTTGGCTCAAGTGGCGGCACAGGAATTGCCTTACCCTGTTCATCGACTGCCACCATTGTAAAAAAGCAGCTATTGACATGCCGTTGCTCACGCGTGCGAATATTTTCCGCTAGCACACGAATACCCACCTCCATCGATGAGCGGCCGGTATAGTTGACCGAGGCTAAAAAGGTCACTAGCTCGCCGACATGGATGGGCTGTCTAAAAATCACCTGATCCACCGACAGCGTCACCACATATTGACCCGCATAGCGGCTGGCACACGCATAAGCTACTTGATCGAGAAACTTCAAAATCGTGCCACCATGCACATTGCCGGAGAAATTTGCCATATCCGGTGTCATTAATACGGTCATGGAGAGCTTGTGTTTGGCTAAATCTGTCAAAATCAATCCTCGGATAAATTGAAAATAAGAATTATAGTCTGTTATAGTGCTTAACGGTTGTGTGGGCGATAAAATGCTACCCTCTTGACGCACTGACTATTTTCAGTTTTAGGGTGACGCTTAGAGTCGTCGGCAGCATAATCACATATTATGTTCAATCCCTTTGTTTATCATTTATCCAAGGAGTTATCTTATGACGGCGGATATAGAAAAAAAGATTCATCAAACCTTCCAATATTTGCATGACAATGCTGAACTCAGCTGGGAGGAAGTTGAAACCACCAATTATTTGAAAAAACTGCTGGAAGAGCATGGTTGTGAAACCATTACTTTTGATGACTGCACTGGTGTCGTTGGTAAATATGGCAATTTTGACGCTGGTCTTCCTGTGGTTGCGATTCGTGGCGACATTGATGCCTTATGGCAAGAGGTGGATGGAGAATTTAAAGCCAATCACTCTTGTGGTCATGATGCGCACATGTCGATTGCCCTAGGTGCTCTATGGCTATTACAGGCAAGACCTGAGCTTAAGGATAAGGTTGCTTTAAAAGTAGTTTTTCAACCCGCAGAAGAAGTCGGTGCAGGCGCCTTGAAAATGGTTGAAAAAGGAGTGATTGATGATGTGGAGTATTTTTATGGATTACATCTACGTCCCATCGCAGAAACCGTGATGGGACGCGCATCACCAGTGATTATTCATGGGGCTACACGCCGTCTCATTTATGCAATTAAGGGCGATGATGCGCACGCGGCTAGACCTCATCTCAATAAAAACGCTATCGAGATTGGTAGTGAAATATTGCAACTAGTTAGCAATATTCATATTGATCCTAGAATTCCTCACTCTGCCAAAATGACACAATTCCAAGCAGGCGGTAGAAGTGGCAACATCATTCCTGGAAGCGCCACCTTCACACTGGATTTACGTGCTCAAAACAATGACACCATGGAAATCTTAGTGAACAAGGTCAAAAACATTGTCGACAGCATCAAAACGCTCTACAACGTGGACATTTCCCTCACTAAGGAGAGTGGCATTGTGGCGGCAGTAACGAATGATGAGGCTATCGCCATTGCTGAGGCTGCCATCATTAAACAGCTTGGTGAAGAAGGCCTAGAAAAGCCTATCGTCACACCAGGTGGCGATGACTTCCATTATTACACCGTTAAAAAGCCCGCATTGAAGGCCACGATGATCGGCTTAGGCTGTGATCTAGAGCCTGGCTTACATCACCCAAACATGCGTTTTAATCATGACGCATTGATCAATGGTGCCAAGGTTCTTTATCAAATGATTTTGGATACCTACAAAATCTAAGTGCAAAGTTTTAGGAAGGAGTCCCACAATGACTGAACACAAAACTAAAAAATCGCTGAAGATGGCTATGCCGGATGCTTTTATCATCATCTTCGCCATCTTAGTCTTGGCTGCGATTGCGACCTATATAATTCCTGCTGGTAGCTATGAGCGCGAGGTGGTGGATAAAATCACGCGTGTTGTACCTAATAGTTATGCTCTGACTGAGGCAAATCCAGCCAATCTCTTATTTATTTTTAAAAGCATCCAGCTAGGGATGATTCAAACCGCCAGTATTATCTTTTTAATCTTAATTATTGGTGGTATTGTCCATGTGATTGAGTCAACGGGCGCAATCAATGCTGGTATTAACCAATTAATTATTAAGACCAAAGGCAATGATCGTTTATTAATTGCCTCAGTGGCGGGCCTATTTGGTGTGTTAGCCTCAATGGGTTTGTCAGCGAATGTGGTGATTGCCTTTATACCCATTGGTATCACCTTAGCACGCTCACTAAAGCTTGATGCCATTACAGGGGTAGCGACCATCTATCTCGGCTACTACGCAGGTATGATCGCAGGGATTTTCGATCCAACCATTTTAGGTTTGGCACAAACCATTGCCGAGCTACCGCTCTTTTCTGGTATGCCTTTACGTGTTGTTATCTTTATCGCCTTAATAAGTATTGTGATTATTTACACCACACGTTATGCCGCTAAAATCAAAAAATCACCTGAGCTTTCTAAGATGGGCGCATTCCCATTTGGCGAAGAAGATGATCCAGAGCTCGTAGCAGAAGCAGAGAAATTGCAATTAGACACGAACTTTACCTTAACGCATAAACTCGTTTTCTTCACTTTTATTGCCTTTATTGGTTTCTTCATCTGGGGTGCCTTTGAATACCGTTGGGGCGTGAATGATTTAGTCGCCATCTTCTTAATGATGGGCGTAGTCATTGCCTTGATTGCACGTATTTCACCCAATGAGTTCATCCGTCGATTTATCAAAGGCGCTCAATCCCTAGTGTATGGCGCTTTGGTAGTGGGTTTAGCTCGCGCTATTATTGTTGTACTCTCTGAAGGCAATGTCATGGATACCATTGTGTATGCTGCATTGGTTCCACTAGAGGCCACTTCACAATTCCTTGGTGCGCAGCTGCTTTTTGTCTTTAATATGCTATTCAACCTACTAGTAACCTCGGGCTCAGGTCAAGCCGCCATTGTGATGCCGATTATGGTGCCCATCGTAGATATCTTAGGCATTACACGCCAAACAGGTGCACTTGCCTTTATGTTGGGTGATGGTTTTACCAATATCATTACACCAACCTCGGGCGTACTCATGGCGGTATTAGCCGTTGCCAAGGTTAAGTGGATAGATTGGGTACGCTTCGCCTTCCCGCTACTGCTGATGTGGATTGTGGTCGGGGTGATTGCGGTAGGCTATGCCACCCTCACTGATTATGGACCTTTCTAATCGCCAGACGATGCCCCGTCAACGGAGCTCGACAGTATAGGGAGCTGAGCCCTTCAAGTTGGGTGCTTAGTTTAGTTAGATATGGGACTGATTGCTGTATTCTACAGGACTCAGTCCTTTTAACTTTTAAGTTTTTACGATAGCCCAACCGACCAACAAAAACCCACTAGGGCAAAGCCAAGCTAGTGGGTCCTAAGCGACTGATATCGCGAGATTTAGCAATTAAACATCAACAGCCTAAATTTGCTCCTGAGATTGCCGCTTATGGCGTTCAGTTTGATCGACGATCTTTGCGCCCACCAAATCCCCTACGACATTACCGAAGGTGAAAATCATATCCACTAAAATATTAATGCCTGCTGTCAGTGCGACAATTTCTATCGGCAGTCCTGCTTGTGTAAATACAATTGACATACCGATTAAACCCGCTCCCGGCACACCTGCTGTACCAACCGCTGCCATCGTACCAATAATGACGATAATCGCTAATTCTGGAATGGATAAACTAATCCCCATAATTTCAGAGGCAAAGATAACCGCAACCCCAAAGCGTAGAGCGGTACCATTCATATTCACCGTGGCCCCAATGGGTAAGGTCAACTTGGCGACACGCTCACCGATCCCTGCCTTTTCCGCACATTTGATGGTAATAGGTAATGTGCTAAGGCTACTACTCGTGACAAAGGAAGTAAATGCTGCTTCTTTAATGTCTTTATAAAATTTGATGACCTGGATTCTAAAAGGCTTCATCATCAGTGGATAGACCACAACAACCAGTAAAGCAACGCCTAAATAAGAGGTACCAATAAACTTACCTAAGGCGATCACAACATCTAGTCCTTGTGTGCCGAAGGTATTCGCTGTAATACCCAAGACACCGATCGGGGCATATAATAAAATGCCATCAAGAATTTTTGATACCGCCTCATTACACGCTTCTGTCAGCTTAAATAAAAACTCACCTAGCTCCTTTTGCTTTGCGTCGTCTGAATGCCGCATAAATAAAATGGCTAAACCAGCAATCACCGATACAAACACCACCGCTAAAATATCGCCTTGGGCAAAGGCATTAAAGGTGTTGCTTGGCACCATATTGATCAGCGTATTGATAAAGGATGGACGCTCAGGCGTTTGCACCACGACATCGGTGGGCAACGATAAGCCAACGCCAGGGTTAGTTAGCTTCGCTAAGGCAATCCCCACAACCACTGCAACAGCGGTTGAAATCAAATAAAAAGGGAAAATCTTTAAACCAATTCGCCCCAACTCCTTCGGATTAGAGTGATTGACCGCGACCATTAAGGAAAAAACCACTAATGGTATAACAATCATCTTTAATAAATTTAAAAAGAGTGTCCCTAACGGCAGAAAAAAGCTACTATTCTCCCCTAGTAATAGCCCTAATGCGATACCGATTAAAAAGCCAGTAGTCATTTTGAACATAAACGACATGCTGGTATACCAACGCCAAATTGCCCCCATATTTTTCTTCCTATTATTTCTTATAAGCGCCTGAGTAAACACATCAATACAAGCTCAAACGCTTATCTCTGATTGATAAGTGATAATACCTGCGACTATTGTTGATAAAACGACAAAAAAGTCTTTTCAAATACTAACTAAGCTCTATTTGAACCACAAACGAATTATATGCATGCAAGCGTCACTTTTTTTCATGCTAAGCACTCGTTGCACCCATTGACCAACCTTATTTAGACCAAAAGCGCAACGAGCCACTTGATATTTTGCTAATCAAAAATCTTGCCACGATTCATAATGCCGTTTGGATCAAATACCTCCTTAAGGGCTTTTAAGTATTCAATTTCGCTGTGGCTACGACTGTATTCTAAGTAAGGCTTTTTGGTCATACCCACGCCATGCTCGGCAGACACCGAACCACCGTATTTCTGTACGGTAGCAAACACCAAATCATTGACCGTGCGACATTTTTCAAAAAACTCGTCTTTAGATAAATCCTCGGGCTTTAAAATATTAAGATGCAAGTTACCGTCGCCAATATGACCGTACCAGCATGTTTCAAAGTTAGGATAATTCGCATTTATCACGGATTCAATCTCTTTAATAAATTCAGGCACGTAGCTAATTAAAACAGAGACATCGTTTTTATACGGCGTAAAGACTGAGATGGTTTCTGAAATATTCTCACGTAATTTCCAGAGCTCAGCGGCTTGAGCTAGGCTTTGACTCATGACACCATCCACCACCCAGCCATTTTCCATACACTGTTCAAACAAAGCCATCGCCTTATCCATTATCGGCTCATAGGGCGCTTCAAACTCTAATAAGGCATAGTAATTGCTCGACGTTTCAAAGGGACGCTGCACATTGCCAGTGGCCATCAACTTATCAAGCGCAACCTTATCAAAAAACTCAAAGGCGGTTAAATCAAGTTGCGATTGGAAAGCTGATAAGACATGCATCACATGATCAAACTCCTCCAAACCAAATACCATCACGGTAAGATTCTGTGGTGCCCGTTCTAGTTTAATTTGTGCCTTTGTGACGATGCCTAGGGTACCCTCCGCACCAATAAATAGATGACGTAAATCATAACCGGTCGCATTTTTAATCATGCCGCGATTAAGTTCGAGAATATCACCTTTGCCCGTGACCACTGTCAAGCCTAAGACCCAGTTACGCGTCAAACCATAACGAATGACCTTAATGCCACCCGCATTCGTGCCAATATTACCGCCAATTTGGCTAGACCCTGCCGATGCAAAATCGACCGGATAGTAAAGCCCCTTCTCCTCAGCAAATTGCTGTAGTTGTTCGGTAATTACTCCTGCCTCGACTTCAACCATTCGGTCAGCAGCAAAAAAACGACCGATTTTGTTCATTTTGTCCATGCTGATAACGATTTCACCATTGCTGGCGACTGCCCCGGCTGATAAGCCGGTGCGACCACCACTTGGAGTAAGCACGAGCTGATGTTCATTGGCCAACTTAATTACCGCCTGAACTTGCTCTGTCGATTTGGGAAAAACAATCGCAGCAGGTGCGGGCTCGAAATGTACGGTCCAGTCCCTACCCCAATGCTTGAGGCTAGCCTCATCAGTCTTGATTTGACTCTCATCAAAGCCGTAGCTCTGCTGCAAGGCACGAAGGACTTGAGTCACGCTTTCAACCTTGGTCGCAACTAATTTATCTTTTGACATGTATATACCCTAAAAACACAGAAGCAACCCTGCTGATTTTTTAAAGAAAGGTTGCTTCCTAGACTGTGATAATGCTTGAGAATGAATACGTTTTGAGCTCAACTACTTGCTAACTTGCTTTTTTAAATACTCAATACAGTATTCCTTACTCCTTTCTTGCATCATACGATACAACTCAAGTTCATCATGAACCGGCGCACCCAGCGCTTTTTCAAAATCATCTTGATTCGAGCTCTCACGATAACCCCCTTGTTGGGCATCTTTTAAATTGGAATGAAAGATGCCGGCAGCACTGACGGGCAAAAAGTCCTCATAGACAATGGGTTCAATGCGTAATACACCATTGCTTATTAACTCATCCATCGCTTGGTGTGAGCTCGCCTTGTCTATCATAGCCTCATTTACCTGATAATAGAAATAAGCGAGTCCCTGCTCGTGCATACTGTGATAGTCATCCGGAAACGCCTCAAAGGCCTGGGATAGCAATTGATAATACTCATCCGCATTCGTGGCATTTGGCGTTACGCCCAACTGACTTCGAGCAGCATTTAGCAACTGATCATAAAGCACTCGACCTTTAGGCGTAAGCGCCACACCGCGTTGCTCAATTTCACCAAAGCGTGCCGTATGAGTCCCTGCCACCGTGCTGCCCTCTTCCCCCGTGAAATTCACCGCCTCTTCTAGCGCCTTAAAGCTGGTCTGGCGTAATAAGATGGGGCATTGACGACGCGGCGGACCCTCAATAATATCTTTAGGAGGAATATTGCGCTGGCTCATACCCTTTTGAACCAAATCAATATCTAAGGTTCTGGGGGTTAAGTGATTAATATGAGGGCCTTTAAAACCGACAATATCCGCAATTAATCCATGCTGACTTAATAGCTGATCGTATAATTCCTTGCTAATAGGTGAAGACTCATGCCAGCGGAACGTTTCTAAGGCTTCAAGCACAAATTCTTCACCCTGCTCTTGGCTAAGGCCACCTTGCTCCTCAAAGCATTCGATTAACTCAACTACTCTATCTGTAAAAATATTCCGCTTAGCTAATGCTTGCTTGGCCTGATTGCGTAAAGCCTCATCCTCAATCAGCTCCATGCGTAATAACGAAGTAAAGACTCTAAAGGGACTGATATTTAAGGACTCTGTACTCAATGCACGAAACGCAGTAGAATGCACCGGCACGCCGGCGGGCGTTAAATCATAATAACCCACTGGATGCATGCCCATCACGGCAAATAAACGTCTCATCGTATTTAATTCTTGTGCCGTACCAACCCGTATCGCACCATGTCTTTCCGCAGCAAGACGCTCAAGCTCACCCGTGTTAATTAGCTGCTGTTTAATATCTGCTTGCTGCTGCATCACGAGTTCATTCACGTCGTCTACCAATTCAATTAAATCGGTATACAGTGGCACCTCCTTTTGGTACATCGCCGACATCGCCTGTGAAAACTTGAGTCGAATATCATCGCTGCTCATGAAATTTTTCTCATTCATCCTGAATTACCTCAATACTCGAAGATTATGTAGTCTCTTATAAAAATTTTACTCAGCGAGGGTGCTGAGCACGTGTTCTAAAATATCCAAGCCTGCTTCCAAAGTCTCTGGCTCAATGGTTAAAGGCGGTAATAAGCGGATAATATGACGATCCTTACCACTAGGCATCAGTAACAAGCCTTTTTCACGCGCCCTTGACAGTACCTGAGTCATAATTTCTGGCGCAGTACCCTGTTCGGGATGGCGCAATTCAATACCGCGCATGGCACCAATGCCTGTTATTTTGCACAACCAGTTAGACAACCCCTCAGACTGCCAATGCGCAAAGCGAGTTAGCAAGCTCTGCTCGTATGCTTGTGCTGACAACCAAACCTGCCCTTCTGCCATGATATCAAGCGTGGCATTAGCGGCGGCGCATGCGACAGGGTTACCTGAGTAGGTTCCGCCTAAACTACCCTTAGGCAGTCCATTGATGATCGAGTCCTTGCCAATGACCGCCCCCAAGGGGAGACCGCCGGCAATACTTTTACCCAATAGTATAAGATCCGGCTCTATCCCTAAATGAGTAAATGCAAACGGTGTCCCAGTTCTACCAAAGCCAGATTGAATTTCGTCCATTATCAGCAAGATACCATGCTCATCACAGAAAGAGCGCAAATACTTGGCAAAGGTTTTGGACAGCACTTGGAATCCACCCTCACCTTGTACTGGCTCCACAATGATGGCACCAATATTTTTGATATCCGTTTCAACCGTCATCAAGCGGTCTAATGCTGCTATCGACTGCTCATCAGGGATATCATTATCTGGACTTGGAAAAGGAATATGATAGACGCTACCGGGCAAAGGACCTAAGGCAGTTTTATAGGGTGCCACCTTGCCATTTAAGTTAACAGAGGCCAGGGTGCGGCCATGAAAACCCCCATCAAAGGCAATGACCCCCACTCGACCCGTTCTCATGCGCGCAATTTTAAGCGCATTTTCCGTCGCTTCAGCGCCGCTATTAGTCAGCATACCCGACAACCCACCGCTGATGGGTATCACTTCACAGAGACGTGGCATTAAGCGTTGATAGGCCTGATGGCCCGCCGCATTGTAGGCATAATGAATTAAATGCTCGGCTTGCTTTTGGATCGCCGCCACAATGCTTGGATGACAATGGCCAAAGTTTAACACTCCAATACCACCAACAAAGTCAATGTAGGCCTTGTTTTGATCATCCCACACAATGGCATTTTTACCCTTGATAAGGGTAATCGGGTGCACCATGGTAAAGGCATCTACCACATTATATAAATTCGTCATATCCGTTCTTAGATCCTCTAAATCATCTTGCTTCATTTGAACAGATGTAGCCTACATAGACAAACGAATAAAAGTTAGCCATGCATTCCTTTTGCTATGGCTATGCGCATTTAAATACTTAGCGACTAAGGTCTATCCATCTCAGCATGTTGTTCTAGGTACTTAGTAATCCAGTTCAACATCGCCTTGACCCGATAACTATTATCTAAAGATAAAGGATATGACATATAGTAGGAACCATTACCCTTAGCGATGTAATCCCACACTTTGACTAATTGACCACTCAACATTTCAGGTTCCACTAGCCGCTGAGGAACGAGTGCGACTCCATAGCCCATTAATGCTGCGGAGATGATGGCATAAAAGGTATCAAAGCGAGGACCATTAAAGTTATTTTCAATACTAATTGATTGCTGCTTAAAGTAATCATGCCAAGCGCTAGGTCTAGAGATCAGATGCAGCAAGGTCACATCATTCACCCCCAGACCGGGTGAGCTTATTTTTTCTAAATAGGCTGGTGAGCAGACTGCCACACAGTGCTCATCGAATAACTTAATTGAGTGCATGCCAGCCCACACACCGCTACCATATAAAAAAGCGATATCGACATCATGCTTTTCAGAGAAAAAAGGACCCACTTGCTCTTTTATTTCAACAGAAATTAAAGGATAGGCTTGATTAAATCCAAGCATCGCTGGCACCAACCAGCGTGCACAAAAGGTCGGATGAGACGTTATTTTTAGCGTTTCTACGTTGTCGGCAGTTGACATCAAGGAGATGGTAGCCGCTTCAATATGCTTTAAAACATCTAAAATCTCAAGGTAGTACCTTTTACCGGCAGGTGTTAAAAAAATACGTTGTGCAGCTCGATAAAACAGTGGTGTATTGATCATTTCCTCCAGCTGCGACACCTGCTTACTCACCGCACTTTGTGTCATATTCAGCTCCTGTGCTGCCTTAGTAAAACTCAAATATCGAGCAGATGACTCAAAGCACTGCAATGCCGTTGTGGAAGGGTATTTTTTAAAACTCAGTGAATCTAGGGTCTGCTTCATTACTTAAATACATCGGGTGTAGGATAAAGATTGGAACATAAGCAATCCTCTCTTAAATAAAAGCCACATAAAACTAGAGTTTACCTTGAGATTGCGAATTGCCCTTAGCGTTGTTGCCCAAACTACACATGTCAAGCGAAGCCAGCTGGTCAAATATCGCCTTCGCTGTTAATATTTTGATATCATTCTTACAATTATTTTACACATCAGATAAATAAGATTGCCCTGATTGTAGACGACATTTCACTGCACAAAAGCAACTAATCCCGTTTCAGCTTTTTAAGTTTCAAACAACACGAGCGGAGGTGGCATGTACAGGGTTTGAGAAAATCTCATCGACATCAAATATCAGCCATTACATTGACGCACGACGGCGTTTCACCTTTATAATGAGTTGCGACTACACTTGCCTTCTAAATCAAGGTCTGAGTAACGCAACCATTCGACTTAAGTAAAAAGATTCTACGTGAGGAAATACAATGCGCAATACAGATTTCGTTAGTACTGTTTTTGATGGTCCCGATAAACCGAATAAAGCCACAATCGCTTTTACCATGTCGCTCGCTGCCCTTAAAAAGGGACATAGTTGCACTGTGATCTTAATGGGGGATGCCTCTCACTACGCCAAAGCCGGCGCCGCTGACGGCATTCACATTGGTGAGCCCTTTGCCGCTTTAACTACTTTAATGCAGGAATTTATCGAGCTTGGTGGACAGATTGTGGGTTGTAAATCATGCATTATTCATCAAGGGATTCAGCTAGATGACGTGCAGCCCGAGTATGAAGTTATCACGGCACCGGATGTGGTGGATCTACTCATGGCCAGTAAGGGCTCATTACAGCTAACTTAGTTTTGGCTTGAGGGCTAAGCAAGGACTTAGCCCTTTGCTATCCCTCAAAAAAGACACTATTTTCATTCGAACGACGTATCGTGCCCTGCCTTGATTTGTTGTATTGCGTCGGTGCTCGCTAGCGCTTTACTCCACGTGATAAGCCCCATGTACACCTGTTCGGTTGTGTTGCGCTGCGGTCATGATCAGTGGTAGCTGCATCCCTATGTACTTGTTCACTAAACTTAGCATAGCAGTAATATAGAGGCTGATAAGGGGATAACAAAACGAACTGATCAGCATAAAATTCCACTGTCTGTGTTAGCATCACATAGAGTCATTTAACTAGTAAGGAATTTTTATGAGCAAAGTCACGATTTACCACAATCCACGCTGTGGCACCTCACGCAATGTCTTAGCACTGATTAATGCGACCACAGCGGAGCTTGAAGTCATTGAGTATTTAAAAACACCACCAAGCAAAGAGCAATTAGCCAAACTCGTGGCTGATTCAGGTCTTGCGATACGTGATTTTATGCGCCAAAAAGAAAGTCTTTACCAAGAAAATGATCTTGATAATGCAAAATGGAGCGATGAGGAGCTGCTTGATTGGATGGTTAAAGAGCCTATTTTGATGAATCGCCCCGTGGTCGTCACTGAGGCTGGGACGCGGTTATGTCGTCCTAAAGAAGTCTTATTTGAGATTCTCCCAGCCGCTAAAGCAGCAGACAACTAAGCCCTCACTGAATCCTGCATTGACGTCTTATAGGAGGAGAAGTCAATGCAGTCTTTAAGTATATCGATACCGACACAAGGACCATAGGCCACAATTTCAATCAAGCTAGACGGTCGTAATCAAGTTATGTTAAACGAACATACATCGCCTCATCGTGCAAATCATGGGTTTATTCGCTCTCTGCCGAGTCAGGCACGCTTTTTAAAGTTCATGTCCTATGGGCGATTAGTCCTAAGTCTTTTGCTTTTGTTGCTACTTATCCATGGCTTAGTTAGGGATAATCCATGGCATTTGCCTATTTTGGCCATTTTGCAGATTGCGCTGTCCATGGCGGTAGTAAGCGTGCTGTTATTCTACGCTTATCAGCGACATTATTCGCTTGAACAATTAATGCGATTTAGCCTGATGCTAGATGTCTTCTTCCTGAGTGAGCTGATTTATTTTACCGGTGGCGCAGCCAATCCAATTACCGTCTTGTATTTTCTGCCCATCATTAATGCGTCTTTGTTTTGTAGCCCACGCTTTGCCCAAGGATTAACCATAGCGGCGATATTGTGTTATTTATTGCTCTTTTTTCATTACTGGCCTTTATCAATTTTTGAGCACACGATGACTATGCACGGCGCGCATGATGAGCAAGGTGATAGTTCCATGCTATTTCATCTCATTGGCATGTGGATTACCTTTTCATTGTCCGCTTTTTTAGCGATGAGTTGGATTTCCAATTTAGCCCAAACCGTACGTCGACACGAGCTAAATTTACAACAAGCCTATCAACGACAGCAGGAAAATGAGTATTGGTTAGTGACTGGTATGCAAACAGCGATGCTAGCGCATGAGCTTTCTACCCCTTTGAATAACCTAGAACTCATCTACGAAGAGCTCAATAGCCACCCTAATTTACCGTCTTCAGCTAAAGAGGATGTTGCTTTGATGGCTGCACAACTGGCGCAAAGTAAGGCCAGCTTAGAACGTCTGAAGCAGTTTACACCGCCTCAAGAAGAAGCAGTTTTACTCTACCAGGAGCTGCAAGAGCGCTTACGCCACTGGCACAATCTACGTCCAGAAGCGCAGTGCCTTTGGCAGCGAGGCCATGATGATGCCGCAGACTATCATGTTTTACTGCACGAGAGTTTCTGGTACGCTTTTTTCAATATTTTAAATAACGCAGCCGATGCCGGTGATCAAAGCGTTGAGTTGCATACCCAAGTTAATGCTGATAGTGAACTACTCGTCACGATTTATAACCGTAAAGGTCATTTAAGTGAGCAGCAATTAAATCAAGCTGGACTCAATATCGTTGAGTCTGAAAAACCTTTTGGCTTAGGTCTTGGCGTGCGTTTGGCGCATGCTAGCTTATCGCGACTAGGCGGTAGTCTGGAATTAAGCAATCACAGTGAAGGTGGTGTCATTGCCACCATTCGTTTACCCTTAACGGTGTTGCAAAGCTTTGGAGCGTAGTTGATGTCCTTACACCCGTACCTGCTAATTGATGATAATGATGCCTTTGCCTCCTTATTAATCAGGGGCTTTGGGCGTCAAGGCCTGGAGCTACGCTGGGCTCAAACAGGTGAGCAAGCGTTGCAGCAGAGTGGACCTTTTGAGGGAATTATTTTAGATTTAAACTTAGGTCAGGAAAGCGGTCTTAGGTTATTACCTGAGCTCTTAGCACATTTCCCACAGACTAAGATCTTAATTCTGACCGGCTACGCCAGCATTAGCACCGCAGTTAATGCCATTAAAATGGGCGCAACCAATTATTTACCCAAGCCCGCGAATGTAGACAGCATTTTGCAGGCCTTGGAGGGTGAGGTTTTGGCAGAGGAAACTAATGACACCGAGGGTTTTGAAACACCCTCACTAAAACGTATAACATGGGAGCATATTCAATACGCATTGGATAGTCATAACGGTAATATCTCCGCCACTGCGAGAAGTCTTGGTATGCACCGCCGAACCTTGCAGCGTATGCTGAATAAGCGGCCAGTAAAAAAATAAAAGCAGCAGTGCGACAATTTGTCGCATGGTCAAAGCACCTAAGATAACGCATAATCCTTTGTTAATTTGTAAGAAAATGATAGAGGGATATTATGTATTCGCATAAGCCATTAGTTTTGGTTTTAGCCTATGCTTTTTCTAGCGTAGCTTGGGCGCAGGGAGTTGAGGAGCCCAATGTCCAGCAATTACAAGATTTGGTCGTGATGGTTGCACCGACCCATGAACCGAATACAGTCTGTTTAAATCCAAAAAGTGCCTTTCAACCCATGCCTGCAACCGATGGTGCAGGTTTACTAAAAGCCATTCCTAATATGGGCATAATTCGTAAGGGTGGTATGTCAGGTGAGCCACTGTTTCGCGGTTTAGGCGGTTCACGTTTAGGTATTTATTCTAATGATAGTCAGTTTTTTGGTGGCTGCCCAGGTCGTATGGATCCACCGACGGCTTATATTTTTCCTCAAACATATGATGAAGTGATCTTGACCAAAGGCCCTCAGACCGTTGTGGCTGGTCCTGGTCAGATTGCCGGTTCGGTCCAGTTTAATCGTGAGCCATACTATTTTGATGAGCCGGGCATTGAGGCTGACGGTAGTCTCACGGTCGGTAGTTTTAACCGTTTTGATGGCTATGGCGCCGTTACGGCTGGCATGCCTTGGGGGTATATCCACGCCAACGCGACACGCAACACCTCCCGAGATTATAAAGACGGTGATGGTAACGGCGTACACTCGGCCTATCAGCGTCATTCCCAACAATTTGCTTTGGGTATCACGCCCGATCCTGATAGTGTGATTGAGTTTGGCTATCAACACTCCAGAGGTTGGGCTGCTTATGGTGACCGCGGTATGGATGGTTCGATTTTTGATCGAGATGCCTTTAGCCTCAGAGCAGAAAAACGCAATATTTCCTCGTGGCTGTCTGAACTAAGCTTTAATTATGGCTACAGCTATGTAGATCATGTGATGGATAACTACCGTCACCGTACCCACACGGCACCCATGTTTATGGCGATGAACCCCGATCGTCGCACGCAAACTGCACGCCTAAAAGCAACCCTCGAGCTTGCTAATACCACCACTGAATTAGGTCTGGATTTTATGTGGGATCGTCACCGTGGACGCATGGGTCGTGGCATGAATCGTGCCATGGCCGAACGTTATAAACAAGCGGATCGCAAAGAGAATCAGAAGTTTAATCAGTGGGGTTTATTTGCTGAGACCACATGGCGCCTTAACGACGTGCAACGCCTCGTTGGAGGCTTACGCTATGATCGTATCACCGGTCGCTATTTTGGTGAGATGGGCAAAGGGGTTGCACTTAAACACAGCCATCCAGATCTCATGAAAAAAACCTACCATATGGGTGCCGGTTTCTTACGCTATGAGCATGATATTAATAACTTCACTTTCTATGCGGGTTACGGTATTGCTCAACGGGCACCAGACTTTTGGGAGCGTGATAAGCTTAATGGCTGGTTTATCAAGCCTGAAACTAACCACGAAATTGATTTAGGGTTGATTTATCGCAGTCACAAGGTAGAGGCGTCCTTAACCGTGTTTGCCAGTCAACTAGAGAATTTTATTCTGATTGATGCCGACAAAGCACGCAATATTAGAGCGCGTCGTTACGGTTTTGAGGGTGATATAAATTATGAGTTCGTAGCAAATTGGCATATCGGAACTTCAATCGCTTACACACATGGTCAAAACCGTAGCGATAAACATGCCTTAGCACAAACACCACCATTAGAGGCCAATAGCTATATTGGCTATGACAACGGCAGCGTATCGGCGAATTTCTTGATGCGTAATGTCGCTCGACAAAATCGCTACGCCAAAGGTCAAGGTAATATTGTTGGTACCGATAACGGACCATCGTCTGGCTTTACAGTGTTTTCAGCCAACGTATCCTATCAGTTAACGAAAAACTTCAGTTTAAGTGGTGGGGTCGACAATATATTTAATCGCACGTATCGTGAGTTTATTAATCGTAGCTCAGCCGATATTGCCGGTTATAACCCAATTGTAGGTCAACAAATCAACGAACCAGGTCGCCAGTTCTGGTTGCGTTTACAGGGGACTTACTAATCGTTTAATGGCACTGGTAGCGGAGAAGCAGTGCTATTAAAAATGCCTCCCTCTTTAGGCAACATCGAGTAGGGTGGTAAGCGTCCGGTGAACACATGTATTCATTCCTCCTAAATTGCGCGACACTAAGGTTTTGTGTATGTTAGGAGAAATCAATGCCGTCTTTAATGCGTATCGAGACCGCCCAACGCGTGGGAATTCAAGAGCAAGCGTCTAGCCTACTGGCACTAGATAAAATCATCCTGGTGAGTGAGGCGACAGATTTACGAGCGGGGATGGATACCTTGCGCACTAAGGCAATTCAGCGCTTTGGTCAGGTGGCACCT
>NZ_AQVB01000007.1 GCF_000372065.1 Oligella urethralis DSM 7531 | reverse complement strand
TACAAGTTGGCGTGGAACGGCGGATACCTCATCGCTGTGCCGCCGCAGAATACGAGCCGCAGCTGTCCGTGCTGCGGTCATGTGTCGGCTGAGAACCGCCAGACGCAAGCCCGGTTCGAGTGCGTGGAATGCGGTTTCGAGGAAAACGCCGATCTCGTCGGCGCGATCAATGTTCTAAGGGCGGGACACGCCCGGTTCGCCTGTGAAGTGAGCGGTGCAGTCATGCCGCCAGCAGCAGAAACCCACCGAAGCGATTCAGGTGCGGCTCAATGCCGCAGCTGAGCGCCGTAGGAATCTCCGGCCTTCAGGCCGGGGAGGATGTCAATCAATCAAATGTTGCCCGTAAAAATATTTTAAATAATCGATATGCAGTATCAAAATTAAAGGAACATCTGGAATTAGGCGGTCGTAAATTTGAGGGAGAAACTGTTTTTATAAAAGAGGAAATAGCGAATCTGTTAGCGATTGATGAGCGCACAGTAGATCGCTATTTGCGCGATTATGCTGAAGAGTTATCTGAAAATGGTTATCGAGTCATTCGCGGTAAAGCTTTGCAGTCACTAAAATCAAGCTATGTTAGCGACATGAGTGTCGCTAACATCAGCCCTAAAACTCCAGTACTTGGGATTTTTACATTTCGAACGCTCTTAAATTTAGCAATGTTGGTGACTGAAAGCGATGTTGCCAAGGCAATTCGCAGCCGTATGCTAGATATTGTCATAGATTTGATTGCGGAAAAAGCAGGGGGACACACAAAGTATATTAATCAACGTGTATCGGATTACCTGCCAGCAGCATTTAGAGAAGAGAGCTATCGCAAAGAGTTTAGCGATGCTTTAGAGCAGTATCTAAATATGCCAAATATTAAATACGCTATTTATACTAATAAAATATATCAGGCAGTTTTCCGTGAGAATGCGGCTGAGTATCGAGAGATATTAAAACTCTCTGAAAAAGATAAGGTCCGTAATACGATGTACTCCGAAGTTTTAAATCTAATAGCTAGCTTTGAACATGGCTTAGCCAATGAGATGAAACAAAAGAGTCAGGAATTAGGGCGTAAACTTCAACCCATAGAGCTCGATCTATTGATCAGTCAGGCTGAAGATAATCCTTATTTAAAACCCTCAATTGAAGATGCGCGAATAAAAATGGCAAGTCGAGATCTAGGCTTTCGCAGTGTTCAACATAATAAACTGGCCCATTATATCGACGCAATTCCTGAAAGTGATTTTGAAGCATTCTTAGGTGAGCGTAGCAAATCATTAGAGAAGCAGCTATTAGATCCTGAAATGTTAGCTGTCTTTAAGCGTTTAAAGGACCGTTGAGAGAGATAAGATCTATTTTTCTTGAGCTCACCGATTCTTAACGACAATTACACCCCCCCCCTCATACCCAACCAATCTTGGACGAAAAAGCCAGGACCCACACTATCGTGCAGAGCTGTTCGTGCGAGTGATGCTTAGCAATAGAGCCTTCGATAGCTGATGTTAAATGAATCATTCTCTTTGCATTGGGGCTGTGATTGTGACTTATTAGGAGTGAATAATGGGAGTTTCCTCAGCAACTTAATCGATGAATCTGCTTTTTTCTTTATTAATCAGGGTAGCTAAGACGCCCTGTAGTAAAATGAGCTTTACAACATAGATTTTATAGAGAAGTAGGTATTACAAATCCATATGCAGCGTCATTTAAGTAATAACAATAATAATTCAAGCAGCTCCGATAGCAGTCCCGCTGCCGACAACGAGCAGTTATCATTTGAGGACTTCGGCTTACATCCCGACCTGTTAAAAGCCATTGCTCATAGTGGCTACACAAAGCCCACCCCAATTCAGGCACAATCGATTCCAGCCGTATTGGCTGGGCGTGATGTGATGGGGGCGGCGCAAACCGGTACGGGTAAGACAGCGGCATTTACCTTGCCGGTCTTGCATCGCATCATGCCTTTTGCGAGTCACAGTACTTCGCCTGCACGTCATCCCGTGCGTGCCTTGATTTTAACGCCGACCCGTGAATTGGCTGATCAGGTGGCAGAAAATGTCGAGCGCTATTGTAGTACCTCTGCCTTACGTTCCACCGCCATTTATGGTGGGGTTGATATTCGTCCCCAACGGGATGAGTTGCGCCAAGGTTGCGAGTTATTAATCGCAACCCCCGGCCGTTTATTAGATCATTTAGAACAAAAAAATGTCAATTTAAGCCAAGTGGGTGTCTTGGTGCTAGATGAGGCCGACCGTATGTTGGATATGGGCTTTATGCCTGATCTTGAGCGAATTGTTAGTTATTTGCCTAAGCAACGTCAGAATCTGTTGTTTTCCGCTACCTTTAGTCCCGATATTCGTAAATTAGCTCGGAGTATTCTCAACCATCCCGTTGAAATTACCGTGGCAAATAACAATCAGACCGCAGATACCGTGACTCAAATCGTCTATCAAGTCAATGCGCAGGATAAGCGTTCAGCCCTGTTGTATTTGTTGATGACGCATTATTCAGAGCAGGTGATTGTGTTTGCTAATACCAAGCTCGAAGTGAATCGATTAAGTCGCTTTTTGGTGCAAGAGGGGATATCGGCCGAGCCCATTCATGGGGATCGTTCGCAATTTGAACGGACTAAGACGCTAGAGGATTTTAAAGCGGCTAAGGTGCAGGTATTGGTGGCAACGGATGTGGCAGCACGTGGTTTGGATGTGGCTGGCTTGCCTTGTGTGATTAACTATGACTTACCTTTTAATCCCGAGGATTATGTGCATCGTATCGGTAGAACAGGGCGTGCTGGTGCCAAAGGGACGGCCATTGCCTTTTATGATGAGGCCGAGGAATCAATGCTATTAGCCAATATCCAGGAGCTGGTTAAGCAGGATCTGCAACTAGCGCAATTAACCATTCCTGAGACCTTTATTGAACGGGCAAAAGAGCAGCCACGTCGCTCCTATCAGCAGCAGGCGAAGCGTGAACCGATTGATGCCTTTTTCTATAAGCCGTATGAGCCGGATCTAAGTGATGCACCAGCAGCCACCGGCAAACCACAACGTTCACACGAACGGCAAGAGCCAATGTTGGCGGTTTTGCTCGGTGGTGGTAGAAAATCTAGTCGAGAATAAGCCGTATCAAGTCAGTCTTGGGGCGACTACTTATCGGTCGCGCCTGCGGCTAGTAGCTCGCTAATCGCTCTAGGTCCCTCATCACTTTTGATGACCTGACCCTCCTGCGTATTTAGTAACAACCGCTCCAGATGGGCAATATAAGGCAGCATGGTGCCAAAAAATCGATTGCTGCCCGCTTCTTGAATCAAAATGGTGGGAAAATTTTCTACATCCAAATCGTCCAGTAAGGACTCTTCATCCTCAATATCCACCCATAAAAACACCTGCTCGGGAAACTTCTGGCTCAGTTCCTTAAAGGCCTCTAAGTAGCCATCACAGGTGCGACACCAAGCGGCACAATAACAGACCACAATACGTTGATTGTTGGCTGCAAGCGCCGCTTGAATTTCATCAATGTGTTCAAAAGCTTTTATAAAAAAAGACATGGATAAACCCGTAGTGTAGAAGCGATTTGATAAACTTCTATTAATCTTTTGCATCAGCATTTATACCTGAATTCGCAAATGCCGTCTATTATTATGTGCAATTTACTAACACATGTTAAATCATAAGGGAGCCCCTATGCCTAAGTCCAGAAAGTTTGGCTTAATCATCGTCGGTGATGAGATTTTATCTGGTCGTCGTCAAGACAAGCATTTGAGTAAAGTGATTGAGTTGCTTAGTGCACGAGGTATGGACTTATCGTGGGCGCGCTTTATTGGCGATGACTTAGATGAGTTAGTGCGAATTTATCGAGAAACCTTTGCCAGTGGTGATATCGTTTTTTCTACCGGTGGTATCGGTGCCACCCCAGATGATAAAACCCGTGAGGCTGCGGCTAAGGCGCTCGGCGTGCCATTAGTGCTTCATCCAGAGGCTGAGGCCTTGATTATGGAGTATGTAATGAGTCGCGCCGCCATTGGTAAGATTGATCAGGATATGGGCGCCCCTGAAAACCAGCGCCGTTTAGCCATGGGGGTGTTTCCCGAGGGCGCTGAGATTGTGCCTAATTTTTATAATCGTATCCCTGGCTTTTTTATTAAGGATCATACCTTTGTACCCGGTTTTCCTGAAATGGCTTGGGCGATGTTTGAGTGGGTGCTGGATAATAAGTACTTGGCATTGCAAAATAACCCCACTAAAACCTTGGCGGTGAATGTCTATCATATCCCCGAGTCACGAATTGCGCCTTCATTAGAGGAGATTGAGAGCCGTTGGCCTGATGTGACGACCTTTAGTTTGCCTAAAATGGCGCAAGGTGATACCCCTGGCTTTATAGATTTAGGGGTTAAGGGTAAAAACGAGAGCTCGCTTAAGGAAGCCTATGACTTTTTGCGCGGTGAGGTGTTGCGCGTCGGCGGTCGTTTTAGTTTCTAGTGTCGGCGGACAGCGATGACAGAGGGTAGGTCTAAATATTCGATTCAGGTACTTGAGCGTGCGGCGCGGTTGATGGAGTTACTCGCTCAATCAACTGAGCCCTTGAGTCTTAAGGATTTGGTGGCGCAGAGCGACTTAAATATTTCTACCTGTCATCGAATTTTAAATGACTTAGTGCTTGCTCAGTTTGTCGAGCATTTGCCAGGCGGTCGCTATCAACTCGGTTTGCGTTTGTTGGAGTTAGGCCATTTGGTTAAAAATCGACTCAATATTCAGGAATTAGCCTATCCGCAAATGCAGGAATTGCATAGAAAAACCGGTGAGACCATTAATTTATCGATTCGACAGGGCGATGATATTGTTTATATCGAACGCTGTTGGAGCGGTCAATCAGGCATTCATGTGGTGCGACCCATTGGCGGACGAGCCCCCTTGCATTTAACTGCCGTAGGTAAGCTCTTTTTGGCGGATTTTGATGCGGTGGAATTACTGGATTATGTGCAACGTACCGGTATTCCGGCGAGTACCGCCAAAAGCGTCAATGAAGTGCAGCGATTAAAAAATGAATTAGCGGCGATTCATCAGCAGGGCTTTGCCATTGATAACGAGGAACTAGAAGAGGGGGTGCGTTGTTTGGCAGCAGCGATTCTTAATGAGCAGGGACGGGTCGTGGCTGGTTTATCCCTGTCTGCGCCGGCTGCACGTATCCAATATGCGTGGAGTCAGGACTTAAAACGTGCCGCCAAAGACATCTCTCGCGAGCTGGGTTGCTTTTTATAAGCTCTGCTAGCTAATTGATTTATATATCATTTCTTTTCGCCAATCTGTTTGTGCAATGCAACAAAACACTTGACAGAGAGTGTCTTCTTTGGAATAATAACAATTGTTGCGATGCAACATAGGATTCATAATATGCTGCATCAACGATGAAGTACTCCCATTTAAACTGTCTCGTACTAAAAAGGAATTTATTATGAATAACCAAGTTCAACAGCAATTATTACAGCGTCAAAAAGAAGCCATCGATACGTTTATCTCTGTTCAGGGTTCTTTATTCAGCGGTTTCGAAAAACTAGTTGATTTAAACCTAAAAGCTATTAAAAGCGCTATCGCTGACGCTGCTGACCAAACTCAACAAGTTGCTGAGTTAAAAGATCCTCAAGAAGCTGCTAGCTACGTTGCTGCTATCGCTCAGCCTAACGCTGAAAAAGCCGTTGCTTATACGCAAGACGTGTACGCTATCATGAACGAAGTAAGCAAAGAGCTTATCAAGCTTACTGAAGAGCAAGTAGCTGAATCTCAAAAGAAAATGGAAGAAGCTTTAGAGCAGTTTGCTAAAAATGCACCTACTGGTTCTGAAAGCGCTATCGCTCTATTGAAATCAAGCTTTGCTACTGCTAGCAACGCCTACGATTCTATCAACAAGGCTGCTAAACAAGCGGCTGAAGTTGCTCAAAATAACTTAGCTGCTGCTACAAGTGCTACTTTAAAAGCTACTGAAAATGCAACTAAAGCGGCTGCTGCAGCTAAACCAGCTACTAAAACAGCTGCTAAGTAATTACTTAGCTTTGTAGCTGCAGTCTTAGACGAGTTGCAGCCTACATCAAAGTAAACATACCGTCAGATCGATTGATTTGACGGTATTTTTTATGCGGTTGCAGATTAGCTTTGGAGCTTAAAGACCAGCAGCTTTGATCGCATGAACACAGTTTTTAACCAGCTGCGGGCCTTGGTAAATTAAGCCTGTATAAAGTTGTACAAGATCAGCACCCGCTTGCAGCTTTTCTACGGCTTGGCGTCCATGACTAATACCACCCACCCCGATAATTGCGACATCAGGTCCTAAATGATTACGCAAGGTTTTAATCACTTCTAGTGACATGGCATGTACCGGCGGACCTGATAAACCACCTTTTTCATCTGCATGTGGCAGGCCCTGCACCGCCTCTCGGGAAAGTGTGGTGTTGGTGGCAATCACACCGTCTAGTCGGTGATGACGCACAATATTGCAAATGGCAATGCATTGTTCTTGACTAATGTCTGGCGCGATTTTTAATAAAATAGGCACCTGCTTAGATTGGGCTTGGGCTAGTACTTCACGCTCATCCACTAAGGCTTTTAATAAGCGATCTAACTCATCCTCAGCTTGTAGTGAGCGCAGATTCTCAGTATTCGGTGAGGAGATATTGATAGTAATATAGTCAGCATGTGCGTAGACACCGCGTAGACCGATTAGGTAATCATCAACTGCATGCTCGATGGGCGTGGCTGCGTTTTTGCCGATATTTAAACCTAAAATACCCCCGTATTCACGGTATTGATGCGTTTGTACATTCGCTAAAAAGCTATCTAAACCTTGATTATTAAAGCCCATACGATTAATCAAACATCCTCTTTCGGGAATGCGAAAGAGGCGAGGCTTAGGGTTGCCGTCTTGTGGTTTAGGGGTGACCGTGCCCACTTCGATAAAGCCAAAACCTAAGGTGCCTAGGGCATCGATAAACTCACCGTTCTTGTCCAAGCCAGCAGCTAAACCAACGGGATTTAAAAAGGTCAGGCCCATGACTTTTTTAGGCGTTTGTGGCATATCAGCGCTTAGACATTTTTTTAACACCTCAATCTTGGAGAGGTTATTTAACATCGTTAGGGTTTTATGATGCGCCGTTTCTGCATCCATGCGAAATAATAGCGGTCGTATCAGGGGATAAAAGTTGATTGTTGAAAGCATAACAAGACGCCCTAAAAATAATAATTAATCACGATTATAAGGAATCCACGTCCCGTCTCGGAAAATCTCAACGGGCTGATAGTCCATTTTATAGTTGAGCTTTTGACAACCCTCGACCCAATAGCCTAGATAAAGCCAGGGTTTGGCTGCCACTTTACATAAATCCAATTGGCATAAAATACCATAATGCCCCAAACTTGTTTTATCCTCGGGATCGTAAAAGGTATAAACGGCAGATAGCCCGTCATCACTCATATCAATGAGGGAGACCATTTTTAATTGATGGTTGGCATCACGATACTCTAGCAAGGCACTATCCACATAGCTTTGCAGAATAAACTCCTTATAATCCGTACGCATGCTGAGCTCGCTTTGCACCTCACCATGTCGATGTTGTTGGTACTTCTGATACAGTTGAAAATGCGCCTCTTCCCAGCGCAGCGGTAATCGACGGCAATGCAGGTGACGGTTTTTATTGATAATCCGCTTAAAGCGTTTGGATAAGGTGAATCGATTAACATCAATCCTTAGCGACTGACAAGCACGACATTGAGCGCATTGAGGGCGATACACAAAAACACCGCTACGTCTAAAGCCTTGGCGTAGCAAAGGACCGTAATAAGAGGCATTGACCTGATTTGCAGGCACGATAACTTGTGAGCTAGCTTGCTGGTCCGCCAAATAGCTGCACTTAACGGGAGAGGAGAGGTGGAGATTAAAGGACTGCATCATTGTCCTCACCCGCTGATACGGCGCGAATATACTGTCCGTCCAATGAAATGCGTCCGCTTGGCCAATGCACGGGTGCGGCGGCATAGGCTAATTGTTGTAAATAAAATTCGTAATCCGCTCGTGGGATTAAGGTAGCACCGAAGCTACGTAAATACTCAGAGTCCTGTTGACAATCAATCAGTCGAATACCTTGTTGTGCCAAAAAAGGTACTGCATGGCTAAAGGCAATGCGTGAGGCTTGGGAAAGCTTACTAAACATCGATTCGCCGCAAAAAATTTGCCCTAAACTCACCCCATAAAGACCGCCAATCAGCTCACCATCCTGCCACGTTTCGAAGCTATGCGCCATGCCGTGACGATGTAATTCGCTGTAGGCCTCGATAATTTCATCAGAAATCCAACCACCATCAAAATCCTGTTGCCTTGGAATGGCGGCACATGCCTGTATCACCTCTTCAAAACATTGGTTGACCGTCACTTGAATAGCAGCGTAAGCATGCTGTTCCTCACGGCGAATGGCTCTGAGCTGCTTTTTAAAATTCTTTGACAGATGTAGCTCATGAGGTCTTAACACCAGGCGTTCTGTAGGCGCCCACCAGAGTGTGAGCTCCTCCCCGATTGGACTGCAAGGATAGTAGCCCTGATGATAGGCGCGCCACACCAACCGGGCGCTCACTGCTTGACTAACGGCAATTAGACCCTCGGGATCACTTAAGGCAAAGTGGCTCGGGGGCAAATCGCTGTATTCATCAATCAAATAAAGTGGCGCCATCATGCTTATTCGATAACGTAATTAAAAGGCCCAAAATCACCGCTTTCCAAGGCCTGTACATAATGCTCTAAGGTGGTACGAATGCTTCTAAAAGCTAGCTCATCCCAAGGAATATCCTGGATATCAAAGTAGGCGGCCTCCAAGCTTTCAATACCGGGGTCTAGCTGATCGTTATGGGCTTGAGCTAAATAATACAAATGCAATTGATTGGCGCTAGGCACATCAATGATGGTAAATAAATCACCAATCTCAACCTGAGCGCCGGCTTCTTCGAGGGTTTCACGTTTGGCCCCATGGGCAGTGGTTTCAGAAAGCTCCATAAAACCCGCCGGGAAGGTCCATGTGCCATAGCGCGGCTCAATGGCGCGCTTGCAAAGGAGGACTTTGTTGTTATAAATCGGTAGTGCACCAACCACGATCAAGGGATTGCGATAATGCACCGCACCGCATGCTAAACACGCGTCACGTAGCTCATTATCCCCCGGTGGAATAATGCGACTAAGCTCCGCACCACATTGGTTACAAAAGCGCTGCGAAACCGGGTTGGGGAAAAAGAAGGAAGCATCGTGTTTGTGTTGTGTCATGACTCGTTCGATCAATAGGAAAGGGCGTTGTTAATAACAATGATCTTATTATACGGTGATGGCTAGATAAGTACAGGCTTTAGGAAGTGAGCGGTAAATGGCTTATGGCTATGGAGGTAGCTGTGTTTTAAACTGGAAGAGGCTCGAGGCGTTGAGAGCGTGCCGAGCACTGGGAATAGTGAGTCGAGCACTGGGAATAGTGGGCCGAGCACTGGGAATAAGGGCGAAGATTTTGAGGGTGGCAATGTGCATAGTCTTCAAATAAAGTAAGGGAGGAATTGCTCCACGCGGCTTTGTACTTGCCCTAATTGACAGACGCGGTTCAATGTTTTACCTTACACAGAGATTATTTTTAGCAATGAGGAAGCTCCTATGAAGTTTACACGTTCACTACTCGCCTTGGCGGCCGGCTTGGCTTGTTATGCTAGCAGCGCATTGTCTGCCCAAGTGGTTAATCTTTCTTATAACGGTGCACCCGATGCGGAGAAAAATGCGGTGCACGCCTTTGCTGCTGATTTACAGGCACTGGTCAAGGAAAAAACCGGTGGTGCCATTGAGTTGAAGCTTTATCCTAACTCCATGCTAGGTGAGGAAGAGGCGCGTATGGAGCAAACCATGACGACGCCGAGTCTTAATATTGCCTCCTTTGCTGGTGTCTCACCCTTAGTGCCAGAGGTGTATGTTAGCGCCACCCCGTTTATGTTTAAGGACTTTGCTACGGCACGTCAATTCTTTGATGAAGGCAAGTATTGGTCCATGGTATCCGAGGCTTTGGAGCAGCGTTCAGGTCTAAAAATGTTGGCGGTCGTTGAAGAGGGTGGTTTTTTAGCCTTTACCAATAGCAAAAAAGCCATTGCCTCACCGGATGATTTTAAAGGCTTACGTTTCCGTGCCATGGATCCGAGCCAAGTGGCGCTGTATGAGGCCTTTGGTGCGTCCGGTACGCCTATTCCTTGGACCGAAGTATATATGGCTTTAAAAACCGGTGTGGCAGACGGGCAGATGAATCCACCGATGTACATTCTATTAGGTAGCTTGCACGAGGTTCAAAAGTACCTGACCCTGGCCAATATTCAATATTCCGATCAGTTTTTAGTCGGCAATGCAAAAATGATTGAGGCCTGGGATGAGAAAACGCGTAGCGCCTTTATGGAAGCCGTGGCAGAGGCGAATAAAAATGCCCGCCAGCTCAATGAGGCTAAGGTTGAGGAGCGGATTGAAACCCTTGCAAATCATGGCATGGAAGTGATTCGTCCAAACGCTGAGCAGCTAGCGGCGTTCCGAGAAAAATCAGCACCAGCCTATGAGAAATTCTTAGCCGATCAAAAAATCTCGCAGGAGTTTTTAGACGCAGCTAAAAACGACTTAAAATAATCGCCTAGCTTTGCTTTTCATGATGGCCTTTTGATGAGTTCGAGAGGCCATCTTTGATCTACTAGTTTAAATTTAAATAAAATCGTGAGAAGATAGTATGCGCTCATCTCTATGTGAAGGCGTTGCACGCTTAAGCATCGGCGTGGCCACCTTGATGGTGATAATTAATGTCAGTGTGGTCTTATACGGCATCGCCATGCGTTACGTATTTGGCGGAGCACCGATCTGGACCGATGAACTAGCGCGCTATGCCATGATTGCGACCGCCATGTTAGGGATGGCGGGTGTCTGGTTGCGTGGCGAACATATGCGGATTTCCTTAGCTGAACGATTCCTACCACCTGCAAAAGCACGTTGGGTGGTGCGCTATCAATGGTTTTTGGGTGTCGTGATTGCCTTAGTTGGTGCTTGGCTTTGCTGGCGCTATGCCCAGTCAGTATCCATGTTCCGTTCGCCAACCTTGGGTTTGAGTCGCACCCTACTGATGCTATCGATGCCGATTGGTTTTGCCTTACTTGCCCTCGGCTTGTTGCTGCGGGGTGCTAAGCCTATGCCACAACAAATAGGAGAGGTCTAATGCTAATCACCATGTTTTTGGTCTTTGTTGTGCATGCATTATTGGGCGTTCCGCTATTTATGTCACTCTTAGTGACCTCCTTGGTGGGCTTTTGTTTTGTGGATCTGGAGATGGTCGCCAGAGTGATGCCACAACAATTTTTTAATGGCATTAACAGTTTTTCTTTGATGGCCATTCCATTTTTTATCTTGGCAGGTAATTTACTTAATGCCAGTGGCATGACCACACGCATCATGGACGTGGCGCGCTGTTTAGTAGGCCATTGGCGTGGTGGTATGGGGCATGTGAATGTCGTAGGTAGTGTATTTTTTGCGGGGGTTAATGGCTCTGCAGTTGCGGATACCTCAGCCTTGGGTTCGATTTTAGTGCCGGCCATGCGTAAGGACGGTTATTCCACCGCCTTTGCCGCTGGTCTGACAGCTGGCTCCTCCCTAATCGGTCCAATTATACCGCCCTCGATTTTTATGATTCTGTATAGTGCACTCACCAATACCTCAGTGGGTTCGCTTTTTTTGGCAGGTGTCGTGCCTGGCTTACTACTCGGCGTGGCTTATATGATTTTAAATGCCATGTATGCCTATAAGCATCATTTACCTGCTTCTGAAAAGTGGGCAGGCTGGTCGGTGTTGCTACGCAGTCTATTGTTTGCCTTACCTGCTTTGGTTGCGCCATTTATTATTGTTGCCGGTATCGTCTTTGGTAAGGTCACGCCCACGGAATCGGGTGCCTTAACAGCCGCCTATGTTGCTGTTTATGGACTATTGAGTCGCTCCTTAACACTGCCAAAATTGCTGAGTGCGGTTATTGAGACGGCGCGTTTAAGCTCGGCCATTTTCCTTATTATTGCGGCTTCAGCCACCGTGAGTTGGTTGCTTTCTTATGTACAAGCACCGGCACAATTTGGTGAGTTGATTGCGCCTTTTATCCATAGTCCAACAACCGTTTTACTATTGATTAGTTTGATCACCTTTGTGACTGGGATGTTTATGGAAGAAGTATCGGCGCTGACATTGTTGACGCCGGTGTTATGGCCTGTTGCCATACAGGCAGGGGTGGATCCAGTGCATTTGGGCTTGGTGATAACTTTTAATATTACGATTGCCCTGATTACGCCGCCCATGGGTGCTTGTGTTTATGTGGCAGCCGCAGTGAGTAAGCTAGATATTCTGGATTTATTTAAAACGATCTGGCCCTTTGTGTTGGTTGCTGTGTTGGTGTTGTTACTGGTGATCTTCTTTCCAGTGTTGGTGTTGTGGCTACCACAAATGCTTGCCTAGGGCGAAGGATTGAAGCCTAGCTAAACGGTCACTCGGGTGTGATGATAAGCGTCGACGAGTGCTTGCTACGCCTATTATCACCCCAAGCCCATCGCCGTGGCCTCTTGCTTTAGTACCTGCGAGGCCTTGTACATCTGCTTCATCGGGAAGCGCATGCTGATATAGTCTTGCCCCGACTCAAGCGGAGGAGGTTCATCCTGTCCCTCAAATGGCTTTAAGGTCAGCATGTTATAAACATAGTCGATGTTTTTCTCCAAATCCGTAGGAATATCATCAAACTGACTCATCAGCGGCACCATGGAGTTTATCTGACTAGCCAAGGCATCAGCTTCCAGTAAAATGCGGTTTAAGCGAATAATATCCATTTGGCGACGGTCAGGTTCACTCATCATGCGGTTTAAACTATCGGTAAACAGTGCAAAGGCATCTTGCATTTTTTTGCGCGATAATTGCATTGCCAATAGCGTGGGCTCCGTTGGTTCCACCATCCGTTGATCCTTGGGTAGCGCTTGTAATACACGTACATGGGCAATGGTATCGTGCAGATAGTGATAAAGGGCGTCAATGGTATTACTCACATAGCGTGGTAGTTGATCCTTTTCCCACCAAGGCAATAAAAAGCTAAAGAGAAAAGTAATCACCGAAGCAATCGCTGTATCCAACGCCCGTTCACCGACCAACCAGTAAAAGCCTGGGGTCAGGTAGTGGAAACCAATCAAAATATAGACCGTGATAAAGACCGATCCCAGTTTAAAATTATCCTTAATATAGGTATTGCCTAAAATCATGGCGATGAACATCATCGTCAAAATCACAATATCATTGTGCGTAATGGCAAAGAGTCCGATCGTGATCACGCAGCCAATCAAGGTCCCGATAAGGCGCCAGCTCGTGCGCTGCTGGGTCAGGGTAAAGCCCGGACGCATAATCAGTAGTACCGTCACCAGAATCCAGTTACTATGATTGCTAAGGTTCTGATAGGTATCGCCATCAATGGGGGCGAGTAGCGCCAAAGCGGTGCCTAGCTGCACCAACAGCACTGCCGCCGTCACTCGCAGCGAATAGCGCACAATCGGTGAACGCAAGCCGTCTTTAAGCTGATTTACTAGACGCGACAGAGAATAGTCATTGGTCGAACGGAATTGCAATAAGGAGGGACTGATGGTGATTGCTTCCTTAGCGCTCGCTGTGCGTTGCAGACCGGACTGGCGTGGATCCGGTGGACCTTGGAAGTTTTTGACGTAGCGTAGATTATTACTGATTTCCTCCACATTAAAGTGGGTATTTCGAAGGCGTCGATAAATCTGGATCACTAAACCGTAAATTTCGGGGTCCTCTTGTGGCAGATTTTGCGCCCGAAACTGCTCAATTTCAAACTCCAGCGCTCGCAACTCGGCCTTGACACTACTGCGATAGGAGAGCGGTTCATTACGAATCAAATCGGTGGCAGCATGCTGCAGGGTGGTGCTTAAAATGACTAAAGTATCCCGCATAAACAGTAAGGCATCATGCTCACCTAGCTTTTCTCGAAGAAATTGATAATCCGTATGAGTAGCGACCATATTATCCATAATCGCCACCATCCGATTAAAGATATTCCACAAGCGAGTGCGTTGTTCATAGGAACTGCTCTCATCGGCGCTCGGCAAATGCCGTAAAATCATATCGCGCGCTGCTTGTTGTGCCTCAATCATGCGTGAGGTCTGGCTAATCAGTTGATGAAAGCTTTGATCTAAATCCCGCTCCATATCGTATAAACGGGCTCGTGCCAGCATATAATCGGCGGTGGCATAGAGCGCAGTCGCAATAATGAGACGCTGCTCGTATTTTCTAAACACATAGCTGATACTCAGGCTGAAAAACCAATAGCTAGTACAACCCAACAAGGTGAGTACACTATGTATCATCGCCTCATCAAAGGGTTTGACAAAATTATGATTGATTAGCACCGCTAGTAAGGCGGCAAAGCCAATCAACATGCCAGATTTACCGTAGCCGGCCAGAATGGTATAAAAAAACACCAACAGGGTGACGACAATCCAAGAAATCGCAGGATAGGGACCGACTAGGTTCACCAAAAAAGTGCCTGCACTACATAATAGCAAGGTGGATAAAAGCTCATTACTACGTGCTCGTAGACTGTAGGCAGCAGGTGGATCCACAATTGACATGGCCAAGACACCGCTGGCAAAGGCAACTCCATGGGCGTAGTCCTGCAATAAGCCGACAAAGACCACAACGGCCACAAATAAGCCGAAGGCCTTACGTAGTCCGAAGTATAGCTCCGGGCTGTGGATAAATTTATTGAGCGTATCGCTTGCAATATGCACTGCTTCTCACCTGATAATTAGGACTCATAAGACGCTTTATTATAAACTTTTGGGCGCAATCGATTTTCTAAAATTGATGAGATTGCCATTGCGATACTGTTGTTTTATGCATGATTTTTTAAAAAAAATGATGTATTTAGGCGATTGAATTGATTTTTTAATCCTAATGAGCTAATGTTTCTAGTTATGTTTTTTTATCAGAAAAACAACGGACTTATAGACAGAAGATATTCAATTACCCATTGAGTATAGTTGACTAGTTACACACCAAGTCATCGAGCTATATAGCCCTAAGTTTAGAAGAATCTGTCGTTTCTCGCCACAAGCGAATGCGCAGACTCCGTTTCTGACTTTTTTGCATATTTTTAATGCGATGTACAAGCCGCTGAAGGTCTTGTTCGAGCCAATTATCTGTTGTGGGTGGAGATCCTCTGTGAGGGTTGAAGCGCTGCGGCGGCTAGTTGACTACGTCAAGCACCACAAGTTCAGTAGGGTAACGTACTGGTTATGAAAGGATCATAAAAATGGAACAATTAACGGGCGCAGAGATAGTAGTTCGTTGTCTGGCCGAACAGGGTGTTAAGCACATCTTCGGTTATCCGGGCGGCGCAGTACTATACATCTATGACGCTATTTTCAGTCAAGAAGATTTTCAGCACATTCTAGTGCGTCATGAGCAAGCCGCAATTCATGCTGCCGATGCTTATTCCCGATCGTCTCATAAAGTTGGTGTAGCCCTGGTGACCAGTGGTCCTGGGCTGACAAATGCCGTGACCGGCCTGGCGACCGCATACATGGACTCGATTCCGATGGTGGTTATCAGTGGTCAGGTCGGCACTAAAATGATTGGTGAAGACGCCTTCCAAGAGTGTGATGCCGTGGGGATCACGCGTCCCTGCGTAAAGCATAATTTCCTAGTACGTGATGTCAAAGATTTGGCCGACACCATGCGTAAGGCCTTCCATATTGCTTCGACCGGTCGTCCCGGTCCGGTATTGGTGGATATTCCCAAGGATATTACCGTTGATACGTGTCGCTATGCACCACCCAAGGGGGAGGTGAGAATGCGCTCGTACAATCCAGTGGTTAAGGGGCATCAGGGGCAAATTAAAAAGGCCATTACCGCATTGCGCGCTGCCTCTCGACCGATGGTGTATGCCGGCGGTGGGGTGATTTTATCCAATGCGGCCGAGGAGCTGCGAGAGTTTGTTGATTTATTAGGAGCACCCTGCACCACTACCCTTATGGCCTTAGGCGGTCTTAATGCGAGTCATCCTAATTATGTCGGGATGCCGGGGATGCATGGTACCTATGAGGCCAATATGTCCATGCAAAACAGCGATGTGCTGATTTGTGTGGGTGCGCGTTTTGATGACCGCGTGGTTGCCAATCCTAAGCATTTTGGTCAGGTGCCACGTAAGGTGATTCATATTGACGTGGATCCATCTTCAATTTCTAAGCGTGTACGTGCGGACTTGCCAATTGTGGGTAATGTCAAAGACGTGCTGCAGGAGATGAACGCTCAGCTCCGCGCATTGCGAGATAATCCAGACAAGCCAGCTAAAAATATTGAGGCTTGGTGGCAGCAGATTAATGAGTGGCGTGAGCGTAAGTGCTTAGCTTATACACAGTCAGATGATGTGATTAAGCCTCAATTTGTGGTTGAAAAGCTATGGGAAGTGACTGGTGGCGAGGCCTTTGTTACTTCTGATGTAGGGCAGCACCAGATGTTTGCTGCGCAGTACTATGGCTTTGAAAAGCCGCGTCGTTGGTTAAATTCTGGCGGCTTGGGTACGATGGGCGTGGGCTTACCTTATGCCATGGGTGCGCAAATGGCAAATCCTGATGGGATGTTTGCTTGCATCACTGGTGAAGGCTCGATTCAGATGAATATTCAGGAGCTCGCCACGTGTAAGCAGTACGGTTTTACCCCGAAAATCATTTGTTTAAATAACCGTTATCTCGGTATGGTCAGGCAGTGGCAAGAGCTTGATTATGAGTCACGCTATTCCGAGTCCTATATGGATTCATTGCCCGACTTTGTGAAGTTAGCAGAGAGCTATGGTCATGTGGGGATTCAAGTGACCAAGGTGGCGGATGTGGAGCCGGCCTTGCGTGAGGCCTTTTTCGGTGCACACAAGGATCGTTTAGTGTTCCTTGATTTTATGACTGACCGTGAAACTAACGTTTGGCCGATGGTTAAAGCCGGTAAGGGCTTAACTGAAATGCTAATCGACGGCATTGATGTATAGGGGAAGGGCAAATGAAACACGTTATTTCGATTTTATTGGAAAACGAACCCGGTGCCTTATCTCGTGTGGTCGGCTTGTTCTCTGCTCGCGGCTACAATATTGAGACGCTCACCGTAGCGCCCACTGAGGACCTCAGCTTGTCACGTATGACCATTATGACCAACGGTTCGGATGATGTGATTGAGCAAATTACGAAGCATTTAAATCGCTTGGTGGATGTGGTCAAGGTGGTTGATTTGACCGAAGCACCGATGGTAGAACGCGAGTTGATGTTGATTAAGGTACGCGCTGTAGGCAAGGAGCGTGAAGAGGCTACACGCCTTAGCGATATCTTCCGCGGTCGTATCGTTGATGTCACCGACAAGACCATGACCATTGAAGTCACCGGTGTGCAGGAAAAAATTGATGCCTTTATCGAGGCAGTAGAGCCAGGGATGATTTTAGAGGCCGTGCGGAGCGGAGTGACTGGCGTAGGGCGCGGTAATCGTATTTTAAAAGTTTAATTTTTAAAAATAACGCAGTAATAGATTAATTTTATAGAGGAAGTTATGAAAGTTTTTTACGACAAAGATTGTGATTTATCCCTAATCAAGGGCAAGCAAGTAGCGATCATCGGTTACGGTTCTCAGGGTCATGCGCATGCGCTTAACTTACACGAATCCGGTGTGAATGTGACCGTTGGTTTACGTAAAAACGGTGCGTCTTGGAAAAAGGCTGAAAACGCTGGCTTAAAAGTTGCTGAAGTGGCTGATGCGGTTAAAGACGCTGACGTTGTGATGATTTTATTGCCGGATGAAAACATTGCCGAGGTTTACAAAAACCAGGTTGAGGCCAATATGAAGGCTGGCGCTGCCTTAGCCTTTGCTCATGGTTTTAACGTTCACTACGGTCAGGTCGTGCCGCGTGATGATATCGACGTGATCATGGTTGCGCCTAAGGCACCAGGTCACACAGTGCGTAATACCTACCAAAATGGTGGTGGTGTACCTCATTTAGTGGCTGTTTACCAAGACGTATCTGGCGCTGCCCGTGATGTTGCGCTTTCATACGCGAGCGCTAACGGCGGTGGTCGTGCCGGTATTATTGAAACGAGCTTCCGTGAAGAGACTGAAACTGACTTATTCGGTGAGCAGGCCGTACTTTGCGGTGGTGCCGTTGAGTTAATCAAGGCTGGTTTCGAGACCCTAGTTGAAGCGGGTTATGCACCTGAAATGGCGTACTTCGAGTGCTTGCATGAGTTAAAGCTTATCGTTGATTTAATCTACGAGGGCGGTATTGCTAATATGAACTACTCTATCTCGAATAACGCTGAGTACGGTGAGTATGTGACAGGTCCTCGTGTTGTGACTGAAGCAACTAAGCAAGCAATGCGCGAGTGCTTACATGACATTCAGACCGGTGAGTATGCTAAGAGCTTTATTCTTGAACACGCAGCCGGTGCGCCTACCTTAACCTCTCGTCGTCGTATTAACGCAGAGTCTCAAATCGAGAAAGTCGGCGCTGAATTGCGTGCCATGATGCCTTGGATTGCAGCGAATAAACTAGTTGACCAAAGCAAAAACTAAGCCGGTGCGCTTTACTGTCTTAGGAACCGGTAGCGCTTCGCAGCTACCGGTTTACAACTGCCGCTGCCTCGCTTGTGAGCGAGCAAGGGCAGATAGTCGTTTGATTAGACGTCCCGCCAGTGCCATGTTGCAAATCGGTCGGGACGTTTATTTATTTGATAGCGGGCTGATGGATTTACGGGAGCGTTTTCCCATGCCAGCAGCCGATGAGGTGGAAGCACCACGTCTCACAGCGATATTTCAAACCCATTATCATGCCGATCATGCGCAAGGCTTGTTAAGTCTGCGTTGGGGTGAGGGTATGTCGCTACCAGTCTATGGGCCGGATGATGCGGTCGGCTTTGCTGATCTGTATAAACACCCCGGCATCCTTGATTTTTCCCATACCTTAGCGCCTTTTCAGTGCCTGACCCTAGTGGATAATGACACGGGCAGCGTCACTGTCACGGCCTTGCCCCTAGAGCATTCGAGACCAACCTTAGGCTATTTAATTGAGGTATCTAAAGGCAAAGCCATTGCCTATTTAACCGATACCAAAGGCTTGTCGCCGGAAGTGCTAGCTTTATTGCGTGCCAAGGCAGTGGACTATGTACTTGTAGATTGTACCTACCCACCTGGTGTGAAGGCGAAAGGGCATCATCATCTACATGAGGCCTTGGCCTTGGTGCCCCAAATACCAGCAAAGGCTTTTTACTTAACCCATATCGATCATAGCTTAGAGACGTATTTGATCCAGCATCCCGAGCAATTACCGACCGGTGTGCAACTTGCTCAAGATGGGATGTGTTTTGATTTAAGTGTCGCGTAGCTTTTCTAGCAAATAGCCTATGTGCTCCCTCCGCACTTTTTAAGCTCTGGCATTAGCATAGCGTCAATTCCTTTTTTACATCATCACTTATGCCTGTGGTTCATTCACAGTGACCACCCTTGTGCTTGCGCATGTTGTTGTACAAAGACACGGCATACAGAAAGTGATGCTCTATTTGAGCTTGATCAATCCTTTCTGCAAATGATATTGACAATGATTCTCATTAGTATTAAATAGTTAACTAAATTAAGCGATTAGCTAAGTTAGTTTTTCATTTCAAATCAGATTTTAAGCTTGTGATGATGTCAGAAAATCACTCAGTAGATGAGGCAACTCTCAGCCTAGACGAGTTGCCGTGCAATGTAAAAGCAGTGATTGCACATGTACGTGGCGAGGGTGCTTTACAGCAAAAATTCCTAGATATGGGCTTTATTCCAGGCGTTGAGATTGAGAAGGTACGCTCCGCACCATTACTTGATCCAATTCAAGTGCAGGTGCATGGATACTACGTATCCATGCGTCGTCAAGAGGCAAAGATGTTAGAGGTTAGACGAGTAGCACCATGATTAAAGTAGCCATTGCGGGTCAGCCTAATTGCGGTAAATCGACTATTTTTACCATGATGAGTGGGGTCAAGCAGTATGTGGCTAATTACCCCGGTGTGACGGTTGAGAAAAAAGCACGGTACTGCGCCATGCAGGGCAGACCATTGAGTTGGTCGACCTCCCGGGCACCTATTCCTTTAGCGCCTTCTCTGCTGAAGAGCAGGCGGCTATTGGCTATATCGTTGATGAAGATCCTGACATCATTATCAATGTGGTTGATGCGTCGAGTATTCAGCGTAGTCTATATCTGAGCTATCAGTTACTCGAAATTGGCAAGCCCGTGATTGTAGTACTCAACATGATGGACGTGGCGAAGCGTCGGGGCATGCAGATAGATATTGATGCCTTGGCGGCGGAGTTTAAGGTGCCGGTGATTGAGGCGGTGGCGTCAAAGCAGATTGGTAGAGAGGAAATTCTAGCGGCAATTAGTGCCATTTCTCAAGCGCAGTCACTGGCGCAGTCGCCACCCCAAGCATACCAATTATTTTACCCAGAACTAGAGGCAGCCATTGATACACTGGCACAGCGTATTGCCTCAGAAATCGAGGCGAGCGTTGCCCCACGGTGGTTTGCGCTTAAGCTGTTAGAGGGTAATGCCGTCGTACAAGCCAAGCTACTAGCAATTGCCCCTGCCTTGGCTGAAGCGATTGCAACTGTCAAACAAGGCTTAGCGCAACAGCACCCTGAGCTTGATGCGGTATCCAGTATTGCCGCTACCCGTCATGCTGCAGCCAGTGCCTTATGTCATAACATCGTGCGCTTGCCAGCGAAGTCTTCAACCTCACTCACTGCTCTGATCGATAAGGTCGTGCTAAATCGTTACTTGTCTTTTGTCGTCTTGGCTTTGGTGGTATATGGTACCTACGAGCTGTCGATTGTGAAAGGCTATGAGCTGACCAATTATACCTGGCCTTATTTAGCAAAGGCCAAGAACTTTATTGTGAGCTTATTACCTGCACCGCAGTTGATTGAGGTGCCACTCATTACCGAGTTTGTGGTGTGGTTGGTGAATAGTGCCTTAGCGCTTTTGAACTATGTGCCCATCTTCCTGATTTTATTTTCTATTATTGCGATTCTAGAGGATACGGGCTATATGCCTAGGATCGCCTTTGTCTTGGACCGCGTATTTAATCGCTATGGTCTACATGGTCAATCGACCTTGCCGTTGGTGTTAGGTGGAGCCTTTGTGGGCGGTTGTGCCGTGCCCGGTATTATGGCCACCAAAGGGATTGCTGATGAACGGGCGCGCATTGCCACCATCATGACTGTTCCCTACATGAACTGCTTAGCCAAGGTGCCGTTTTATACCTTATTGTTGGGGGCGTTTTTTGCCTCATCCATGTCATTGATGATGTTTTTTATTTCTACAGTGACTTTCTTTATTGCACTCAGCGTGGCCAGAGTATTGACCATGACGGTGCTTAAAAATCGCGCCAGCAAGCCCTTTATGATGGAGTTGCCACCTTATCATTTGCCAACGGTTAAGGGCGTCTTATTGCGTGCGGTGCAGCGCGTGTGGATGTACATCTATAAGGTCGGCACCATTGTGATGGCGGTGGCTGTCGTACTTTTTGTGCTATTGCAATTTCCGGGGGTACCAGCAGCGACTAAAGCTGCGTTTGAGCAACGTGCTACAACCATGGTTGAGGACTTTAAAGCGAGTGTACAAAACTCACCTTATGCTGAATCGTTGCACAGTAAGGAAACGATTTATCAACTGGTGAATTTACACAATCAATACCGTTCCGAGCGGATGGTGGCGGCCAGTTCAGCGGATAGGGTAAAAGCGTTGGATACACGCTTTGAACAAACATACCCTGAGCTGTTTAGATTTGTGAAGCCTACTAATAACGATGAGCGTGCCGTTAATCGGGCCTTGCGTCAATTAGCACAAAAGTCGCAGTTATTACAAAACGAAATTAAAAACGAGCGTATTGAGAATTCCTTACTCGGTAGTGTCAGTCGCTTTATTGAACCGGCGACACAATGGGCGGGCTTTGACTGGCGTATTAACGTGGCGTTCTTAAGCTCTTTTGCTGCACGTGAAAGTGCCGTAGCCACCATTGGTTCGATGTATGAGCAAGGTCAGGGTGATCGTCCAGAAGAAGCCTTCGCTAGTGCAGAAACGGGTTATACCGCACTGCATGCAGTGGCGATGTTGATTTTTATGATTTTTACGCCGCCCTGCATTGCCTCGATGGTGGTACTAAAGCTTAATGTGCAGTCCTACAAATTGATGCTGTTGGCGATTGCGCTGCCTTTTAGTCTCGGTTTGTTATTTGCTTCTACTTTCTTTACCTTAGCAACGCATTTTGCCTGGGATGGCTTGCATACCATGGTGTATTTCTACTTCACGGTGGTGGCCATTACCTTAGTTTTAGGGTTTTTTAGGGGTTCCGCTGTTTTGCCTGAAACGAGTGGTGGGCAGGCGAGCTATCACTATCGCTAATGGTGTTAGGGAGCGTAGTGTGCAAGTAGCATTTGATTCCTGTTTGTTTTAACTAATCTTAAAGGTGTTCTGATGAAAAAATTCTTAATGATCGCATTATGTTTAGCCTTGGCGCCCAGTGCCTTTGCCCATACTGCCTTAATGTCTTGCTTTGATGAGGGCGATGGCACCATTACATGCGAGGGTGGTTTTAGTGACGGTAGTAGCGCCAGTGGTGTGAATTTCTACGTTGAGCAAGATGGCCAAAAAATTCACAGCCTGACTTTTGATGAGTTGAATAGTGTCAACTTTAAAAAACCCGAGGGTGAGTATAAAGCCGTGTTTGATGCTGGTGATGGTCATCGTATCCAGCTAAATGGCAGTGAGATTAATTAAGCGAAGCGAGGATTATTTATGAAGAAATTTTTCACCTTAAGTGCTTTGATGTTTGCCTTAGGTATGGGCTCGGCCAATGCGCATTTTCAAATGCTTTACACACCGGAGTCTGCTTTAAATCAGGGTCAAACCATTCCCATGAAGCTTGTGTTTGCTCACCCATTTGAAGATTCACACACCATGGATATGAAAAAGCCAGCGTCTTTTTATGTGGTTCACAAAGAAAGGCAAAAGGATCTGCTAGCTGAGCTTAAATCCATTGAGTGGACGGGTAATGAGAATAAAGGCCAAGCCTTTGAATTAGATTACAAAGCACGTTCCATGGGCGATCACATGTTTGTCTTAACCCCAGCGCCTTATTTTGAAGAAAACGAGGACGCATACATTCAGCAAATCACCAAGCTCATCGTCAATGTGGCCGGTATGCCCACCGATTGGGATAGTGAATTAGGTCTGAAGGCTGAAATTGTGCCATTAACCAAGCCTTATGCCGTGTGGGAGCATGGTAGCTTTAGCGGTGTGGTGATGAGTGAGGGTAAGCCAGTGCCATTTGCTGAGATTGAAGTGGAATACCTCAATACGGATGTGGATGTGAAGGCAAACAAAACCGGCCCCCTAAAATATAAAGCACCACAAGATAGCTTTGTGACCCTTGTGCTCAAAGCCGATAGTCAGGGCGTCTTTAATTTTGCCATTCCTAAAGCGGGTTGGTGGGGTTTTGCCGCCCTGGGCGTAGGTCCTGATGACAGCTATGAAGGCAAGGAACTAAGCCAAGATGCGGTGATTTGGGTTCAGGCTAAAGCCATGACACAAGAGTAAATTAAGATGATGGATTTAATTATTATTGGCGCCGTGTTTGCGCTTGCTAGCTGGTATATCTATCATAAGCTCGTTAAGAAAAAGGGTTGCAGCGGTTGCGCTTCATCTAAGGGTTGCGCTGCTGCTCAGCACCAAAAGCAAGCCATGATGAAAAAGCAACGATTGCCAGAAGTGGATCAGAGCAAATAAGTCCGCATAGCGCAGGGCTACTTTAATAGTTAACACAGTGCTTTTACTATAGGCGCTGTTAGCAAGAAAAATCCCGAGCAATTAAGCGTGGGTGCTAATTTGCTCGGGACGATGTTGCTTTAGCGCTGTGAGGGCTTTAACTTATAATCCAAAGGCACGGAAACGATCGGCCTCAACCATATAGTCTTTAGCCGCTGCAGGTGTCTCGATGCTACCAAAAGGCATTTGTGCTGTTAACACCCAGTTGCTAGGAATATCCCAGCGCTCAGCGACGGCGGCATCGATGAGGGGGTTATAGTGCTGTAGTGAAGCGCCAATATCATGCTCGGCAAGCGCCATCCATACGGCATATTGAGCGATGGCGGTCGAATGCTCAGACCAAATTGGGAACTTGTCCGCATAGAGTGGGAACTGCTCTTGCAATGCCTTAATCGGCTCCTGATCTTCATAAAATAATACGGTACCACGCGCAGCTTTAAAGGCATCCATTTTTGCATTGGTGGCTTCAAAACTATCCGCTGGCACGATTTCACGCAATGTCTCACGTGTCATATCCCATAAGGCCTCATGTTCATCCCCAAACAGCACCACCACACGAGAACTTTGTGAGTTAAAAGAGGAAGGGCTCTCACTAACAATTTTTTTTATGAGTTCGTAAAGCTCGGCATGAGAATGGTCGATGTCTTTGCCAAGGTGATAAATAGAACGACGCTTTTTAGCTAAATCATGTAATTTCATTGTTTCTCCAACATTAGAATGGCTGACGGCCTCGCCTGCTTCAGGGGAGGTGGTGATAATAACTAATAACTAGACGCTCATGTGCGCCTGTAAAAAAATTTACTGACTAGTCATATATTACTTGATTGCTGCAAGGTGGTCTAATCAATTCATCTAAATGAGTTGATAGCCAATCTTAATCTTAGCCGTATTGAAAAAAGCATGTGGTTCAAGGTGGCTTAGCGACTACCCAAGGGCGTCTACATGTTACCATGGAGGGTGATGAATTAATTGATTAAATTTACTTGTATAGGTACCTTGGTGAGCAATCAGTTACAACAAAAGAATCAAGCACAAAAGCGCCCGTTACTCGCAAGAGAGGGTTGGCCTTTTATTGCCCTCGCATTGATTTTAACGCTTATCGCAGCTTTTATTAATAGCTGGCTAGGTTTAGCCTTGGCCTTAGTGGCGATATTTGTTATCCAGTTTTTTAGAGATCCGAGTCGTCAGGCACCGTCCGGCGATAGCTTGGTGCTGTCTCCAGCTGACGGTCGTATTGTGGCCGTTGAGGAAGTGCACGATCCCTATGCTGAGCGTCGTGCGCTTAAAATCAGTGTGTTTATGAATGTATTTAATGTGCATTCCAATCAGATGCCGATCAGTGGACGGATTCATAAGGTCGAGTACCATCCGGGTAAATTTGTTAATGCCGATTTGGATAAGGCTTCGGTAGAAAATGAGCGTAATGCCATTGTGATTGAGCGCGCCGATGGGCAGCTGGTCACTTCGGTACAAGTGGCCGGTTTAGTGGCACGACGCATTTTATGTTATGTGACGGAGGGGCAGGTGCTGCAGGCGGCGGATCGTTACGGCTTTATTCGTTTTGGTTCGCGGGTGGATGTGTATTTACCCTTGCAGGCTAAGCCACTTGTCGCTATCGGTGATAGGGTTTCGCATACAACGACGGTATTAGCCGAATTGGAGTCATGATGGCAGAGGATCAACGAGCGAGCGCTGAGGGGGCAGAGGCAGGGGGCGCACAGGCCAATGACGACTTAGCTAGTCCTGATACGCTCAGTCAGGACGATGGTGCAGAGCCCTTATTGATTAATGCAAAACCGGTGCCTAAGCGAGGTATTTATTTATTGCCTAATGCGATCACCACGGCTAATTTATTTGCTGGCTTTTTTGCGGTGATGCAAGCCATGAATCATCGCTTTGAATGGGCTGCTTTAGCGATTTTTGCGGCCATGGTGATGGATGGGATGGATGGTCGTATTGCACGTTTAACCAAAACCCAATCATCCTTTGGTGAGCAGTACGACTCCATGGCTGATATGGTGTCTTTCGGCGTGGCGCCAGCTTTGGTGATGTATACCTACACCCTAAACGATTTGGGTCGTTGGGGTTGGTTAGCTGCCTTTGTGTATGTGGCCGGTGCTGCTCTGCGTTTAGCGCGTTTTAATAGCAATATTAACATTGTTGATAGTCGTTACTTTCAGGGCTTACCGAGCCCTGCGGCGGCTGCTTTAACCGCCGGTTTTGTCTGGTTGTCGGTGGATAATCGCTTACCCATCTCGGATCCGCATGCGTGGGTTGCTTTTGTGATCACAGTGTATGCAGGCTTGACCATGATTTCCAATGCGCCGTTTTTTAGTGGCAAATCAGGTCTCTTTATGGAGAAAAAATCACCAGCGCTATTGATGACGCTGTTGGTGTTGTTATTTGCCTTGTTGATGCTTAATGCACCATTGGTCATCACCGTTGTCTTTTTATCCTATACCCTATCAGGTTGGGTGATTATGCTGCTACGCTGGCGCAAGGCTAGGCGCTTACGCAGCTTGAGAAAGACCGAGTAGTTAAATCATAAATAATAAAAACTAAAAACGCCCGCGGTACCATAAATGGTCGCGGGCGTGGTGCTATTAGCATTCGACAAAGAAACAATCGCGATCAAAGCGGGGGTCCGGTCCAGTATGCCAATGCGTCATCTGCTGACCATCTTTGCCCATATAAATATGCAGCAGCTTATTCCAGTGGTTAACCTCCTTGTAGCGGTAGCTCCAAATCTGCTCACGCTTTTCGCCTAAGCCAAGGGTCTCGATTTCCGCTGGTGGACCAAATTCGCATAGTACCGCTTGGGCAGACCACTGACCACGATCTAGCTTTTTAAAGTTTTGTGGAGTGAGTACCGAATAAACAGAGCCGATTAAATAGCCCTCAGCATTGACATCAGCACCGTACACATATTGCCCGTTAGGCTGTTGTGACCAAAGCAAACGTTGACCGCCATCGGCACGCTCGCACTGATGAGTAGCTTGTCCCATAATGCTCAAAGCCTCAGGTAGTGGAGCATTTGCCGGCACATCACGATAGCTGGCGCAGGCACTAAGCACGCCGGCTAAGGCAAGCAAAAATGCGGGTCGATAAAGGGCATGGAGGGCACGCGGTTGGGCTTTTTGCGGCTTATTTATCACAGATTGCATTATTTTCTCTCAAGTGGTGATTTTAAACACAACTTAAATGGTAAAAGGGAGTATAATTAGCGATTAACTTATAAATTAGTGACAGTTAGGTAGCGACTGGCTAGCTTTAGTTTAGCAGATGATCAGCGTGATTAGCATGCGAGCTTTATCATCAGTCGCCGTAAAACCACCCACTTCAAGGGGTGGATATAAGGCGACAAAGTTGCTACAATCAATCAGTTGTTAATTCAAACCATCTACAAAAAACAGCTAAGACAAGTATAGTATAAATTGCGAGTACGCAGTGTTTTGGCTAGTAGATGGTATTCCATACACACTCTCAAACTAGCTCGTGTCAACAGACAATCTTAACGGTAGGGTTAGTTTGAAATAAGAATCTTAGATGCAAGGTGTGAATTGCAAGGCGGTAGCCACCTCTAAGATTTGCGGTCGGGCTTGATCGTCTAGTTGTAGGAATCCCATCCCTTTAGGGAGGGGAGGAAGTCAAAAGTTTGGGTTTAATTGATTATGTTCACGTTGACGCTCTATCCGTGTCAACGCATGTTTTAAGGATATATAGTATGTCAGTTGCAGATATTGATAAAGCAAAAATTGTTTCAGAATTCGCTCGCAAAGAGGGCGATACCGGTTCACCTGAAGTACAGATCGCTTTGCTTACCGCTCGTATTAACGAGTTAGGTTCTCACTTCAAGGAGCACGCCAAGGATCACCACTCACGTCGCGGTTTATTACGTATGGTTAGCCGTCGTCGTAAGTTACTAGACTACTTAAAAAGAACTAACGCTAACGCTTACCGTGATTTAATTGTTAAATTAGGCTTACGTAAGTAATTGACGGGTCTTTAGAAGTAGAGATTCATAGCCGTGCACAGATGGTTTCTGCTGCACGGCTTTTTATTGTTAGTCCGACAAGCGTTATAGAACCGTGGTATCGCTTGAGATTTCGGACAAAATTGTAGATTAAGGAATCCACATGTTTAATAAATTTACTCAGTCTTTTCAGTATGGTGAGCATACTGTTACCCTAGAAACCGGCGAGATTGCGCGTCAGGCGACGGGTGCTGTGTTAGCTTCGATGGGCGATACAGTTGTGTTAGCGACCGTGGTTGCCGCTAAGGATGCTAAGCCAGGTCAGGATTTTTTCCCACTGACCGTGGACTATATTGAAAAGGCCTACGCCGCTGGTATGATTCCCGGCGGTTTCTTTAAGCGTGAAGCTAAGCCTTCCGAAAAGGAAACCCTTACCTCTCGTTTAATTGACCGTCCTTTGCGTCCCTTATTCCCTGAGGGTTTTTATAATGAAGTGCAAGTGATTGTGCATGTGTTATCGGTGGATCCAGAGATTGATCCCGATATTATTGCCATGATTGCAAGTTCAGCGGCGGTAGCGATTGCTGGTATTCCATTTGATGGTCCTATCGGCGCGGCACGTGTGGGTTATATTGATGGCAATTACGTGCTGAATCCGAGCCCTAGCCAATTAGAAAAATCGCAGATGGATTTAGTGGTAGCGGGTACAGAAGCTGCGGTGTTGATGGTTGAGTCCGAGGCTAAGCAGCTATCCGAAGAGGTGATGCTAGGTGGTGTGGTGTTTGGTCATGAGCAAATGCAAGCCGCTATTAATGCGATTAATGAGCTGGTAGAAAAAGCAGGTAAGCCTGCTTGGGATTGGCAGCCCGCCCCTAAAAATGAAGCCCTAGTAGCCCAAATTAAAGCGGCAGCACAAGAGGGTCTTCAGGCGGCCTATAAAGTGCGTGAAAAGCAAGCGCGTAGTGCGCAAATCAAGCAAATCCATGCAGCGGTGCAGGAGCAGTTAGCCGCTGCTGCCGCTGATAAAGGCGAAGAGCTTGACGCGGTTGAGGTTGAAAATATTCTTTTCTCGCTAGAGTCTGAGATTGTGCGTAGTCAAATCCTTAACGGTGAGCCGCGTATTGACGGCCGAGATACCCGCACCGTCCGTCCTATTTCGATTCGTTTAGGTGTGTTGCCTCGGACCCATGGTAGCGTTTTATTTACGCGCGGTGAAACACAGGCTATCGTGGTGGCGACCCTTGGGACCAAGCAGGATGAGCAAATCATTGATTCGGTGATGGGTGAGGGGCGTGAACGCTTTATGTTGCATTACAACTTCCCACCGTTTTCTACCGGTGAAACCGGTCGCGTAGGTTCGCCTAAGCGTCGCGAAATCGGTCATGGTCGTTTGGCAAAGCGTGCCTTAGTTGCCACCTTGCCTAAGCACGATGATTTCCAGTACACCATTCGTTTGGTGTCTGAGATTACGGAGTCTAACGGTTCTTCCTCAATGGCTTCGGTGTGTGGCGGTAGCTTGGCCTTGATGGATGCGGGTGTACCGGTGCAGGATCACGTGGCTGGCGTGGCGATGGGTCTTATCAAAGAGGATAATAAATTCGCCGTGCTGACTGATATTCTGGGTGATGAGGATCACTTAGGCGATATGGACTTTAAAGTCGCTGGTACCAAAGCGGGTATTACTGCCTTACAGATGGATATTAAGATCCAAGGCATTACCAAAGAAATTATGCAGGCTGCGTTGGCTCAGGCCAAAGAGGGTCGTATGCATATCTTGGGTAAGATGGAAGAAGCGATTTCTGGTTCGCGTAGCGAGCTTTCCAGCTTTGCGCCACGTATGTTGACGGTTAAAATCAACCCTGAAAAAATCCGTGATGTGATTGGTAAGGGTGGTGCGACGATTCGCGCGCTAACCGAGGAAACAGGTAGCCAAATCGATATCAGTGATGACGGTCTAGTGACAATTTCTAGTGCCGATTTAGATAAGGCAAAAGAGGCAGAGCGTCGTATTCTTGAGATTACCGCTGAGGTTGAGGTAAATCAGGTGTATGAGGGTACGGTGCAGCGCATGCTAGATTTTGGTGCGATTGTACAAATCCTACCGGGTCGCGATGGTTTACTGCATATTTCTGAAATCGCTAATTACCGCATTAATGATATTAATGAGGTACTTAAAGTGGGTCAGAAGCTACGCGTTAAGGTGATCGAAGCGGATGATCGCGGTCGTATCCGTTTATCGGTGAAGGCCTTAGGCGGGATTGAAAACGAAGAAAACCTACTGGGTGAGGTTGATACGCCTGCAGCAGAGTAAGTGAGGCGGCAAGTAGTGGCGTGTGTTAAAACCCACAAATTTCTTATGATTGTGGGTTTTAACTAACAAATTTGATTTTTTACTTGTCATCTACTTGCATTAATCTCAAAACCCTGTATAATTTATTGCTTAGCCAGTCGGGGCATAGCGCAGTCTGGTAGCGCATCTGGTTTGGGACCAGAGGGTCGTAGGTTCGAATCCTACTGTCCCGACCACTATTTATCAGTAGATAGTAGTGGTAGCAATTAGCCGTAATCCATTGTGATTGACGGCTTTTTTGTTGTCTAAAATAATGTGCTATGGTGGCGTGTGGCGTCCCTTAGGCTGAGTACTACAGCGCCACCTGTTCAGCCCTAGCCCACAAGCGCGTCACTAAACCCTGCCAATCCTCGTAGTTCTGCGAGACTATCCATGCTGCTACTTCCTCAGCCACCGGTGGAAACACGGCCCGTGGTAGATTAGCTTGCATGAGCCATTGGCGTAAGGCGGTGGTCTCAAACTCAGTAAATACAACAGCCCGATTTAAATCTTCTAAAATTTTGCCATTAGAAAACTGCTCGACTTGCTTGGCTAAGGCCTTGGTATATATTTTTTTTCCTAGTACCATGGCTTCGCTGCAAAGACCGAATCCAGTATTACAAATCACCCCGGCGCAGGCGGCGAGATCTTGCGGGAAGTGTTCGCGACTTAGGGGTTTGACTAGGATATTTTTGTCTTGCACCGTGGTGTCACCTTGACGATAGACGATAAAGCGCTGTTCAGGGATTTGTTGTAACCACTGAATCACCTGTGCCGTATCCTCAAAGGGCAGGTACACCAGGATAAAGTCTTCTTCACGCGTGGCTTGCTCATGGTTCATGGCAATCAGCGGAGGTACGATAGGCGCATCATAGGGCGCCCAATGCACACCGATATAGTGCTTAGCTGGGGCAAAGCTTTTGAGTGCTTGAGCCAGTAGCGGTGATTTTTCCGTGCCGGGAATGGCATGACATAAAGCGTATTGATGGGCTAGGCCGATGGCAGGTACGCCACGTAGCTTGGCGGCCCATGCGCTAACCGGTTCAAAGTCCGTCAATACCAAATCATAGTCCTTGACATTTAAGGCGCTGACATCCTTTATAAAGCGTAGCGGACGGGCATCACTGATGGTTTTAAACCAATTGACGGCACCCTGCTTGGTATAAAATGAAAAGCCCTGAAAGGCTCGGTAATCACCAAACATGGCCATATCAAAATAGGCATTGGCTGGGCGACCACTAAACACAAAATCTACTTTGCAACCGGCTGCTTGTAGCGCCGGTAACATCACACGGGCGCGGGTGATATGACCATTGCCCGTGCCTTGTACACCATAAAGAATTCGCACTAATAAAACTCAATCAAATTAAATCGCCATGATGGCTAAGGCGGCCCAAGCGCTAGCTAAACCTAAGACCATACCAGCCACAATATCACCGGGGTAGTGGACGCCTAAAATCACACGCGATAGCCCTACCAAGGTAGCAAATACATAGGCTGGCACGGCTAAGAAGGGGTATAAAGCCACAATAATCGTCGCAAAGACAAAGGCTGCCGCCGTATGCCCAGAAGGGAAACTGAATTTATCCGACGGGGTGACTAGACTGACCACATCAACGATTTTGTAGCAGGGGCGGTCACGCTTAATGCTATTTTTAAGCACATAGTAAATCGGTAATTCAAAGCTATAAGCTAGTACGCCTGCATAGAACAGCTGCTTACCTTCAGGACCGGCCCAAATCCACATGGCCATCCCGAGTATGGCATACAATGGGCCATTACCAAGTGTCGAGAGGAGTTGACTTAAGATCGCAATATTCTTTTTGCGGTTATAAGCTGATAAGCGGAAAAATAAGCGTGTATCAGTTGCACCTAAGCGCGCGAGCGTACTTGCTTTCATGGAAGACTCCTGTCATTTACAGACGATTCCCTAGTTATCAAGATAATAGTAACAGTCTGTAATGACAGCTTTATGACAGCTAATATCGCTCAGTGCGCCTGCGCTCCTTTAGTCCTCAACCTGGCCGTGGTACTTGGTTTTACCGTCATCGCCATTTCTAAAGCGCACCTCCTCGGGGTAGGGGTAGAAGTCATCCATCTGACCGTTTTGGATACGCTCCTTCTTGCCTTGCCAGAAAGCCGAGGTTAAGAGCTCACTATGATGCTGCATAAAGGTTTTGCGCACCACTGGATCGCCTAATAAAAAGGCGCCAAACTCCTCTGGGAACACATCGTATTTGTCCACCGGATACCAGACCTCACCCGACATTTCCAGTTCCGGATAGGGGGCAGGCGGGATATCGCGGAAATGGCAGTCGGTCATATATTCGATTTCATCGTAGTCATAGAAAATCACGCGACCAAAACGGGTTAGGCCGAAGTTCTTAAAGAGCATATCACCGGGGAAGATATTAGCCGAAGCAAGCTCTTTTAAGGCATTGCCATAGTCGATGATGACGCGCTCTTTTTCCTCATCGGTGGCATTTAATAAATACATATTAAGCGGCTTTAGACGACGCTCCACATAGCAATGACGTACCACAATAAAGTGCTCAGTTTCTTCTAATTGAGACGGCGCAAGTTCGCGTAGCTCCTGAATCATTTCCTCGCTACAACGATGACGTGGTAAGGCGACATTGGAGTATTCTAGCGTATCCGCCATGCGCCCCACGCGGTCATGCTTTTTGACTAAAAGATACTTAGCACGTACATAATCCTGGTCGAAGTCCTTATTCGGGCCGAACTTATCCTTTATCACCTTAAAGACAAAGGGGAATGATGGCAAGGTAAAGACCGTCATGACCAAGCCTTTAATACCGGGGGCAAGAATAAACTGATCCTCAGAGTAATGCAGATGTTGTAAAAAATCACGCCAGAAAATATTCTTACTCTGTTTGTGCAATCCTAGCATGGCGTACATATCGGCCTTATTACGCATTGGCATCAATTGCAGTAGAAAGTTGACATAGCCTGAAGGCACATCCATTGACACGAGGAAATAGGCCCGTGCAAACGAGAAGAGCACGGAAATATGCTGCGGATTAAAGAGCGCCGTATCTACCTCCAACTCGCCCTTAGCATTGTGCATGATGGCTATGGCAAAAGGGTGACGGGCGTGACCGTTAATCACTTGGCCCATGATGTAGCCGCATTTATTACGATAAAAGGGTGATTGCAGTACCTGTATATGTAGATTGAGCTCATTAAGAAGATAGCCCTCACCTAGATAGTCAAGGAGTGCCTGATAAATCCTCTCCACATCGCGCGCTTGATCGGCAAAGGGCACCTGCCAATCATAGAAGTCTAGTACCTTGGAAAAACAAGCGTGTAAATCGCGATCGACCGGATAAAAGGACTTAAAGGTGCCACGATCGGACTCTAGATACTCGGTGGCTGCCGCCGGTTTGACAAAAATAAACTGATTGCGGTAGTAGGCCTTATCCAGTAGCTTAGTGGAGACGGAGTTAAAAAAGGTCTCTGCTAATTCGGGTTGATAATGGTCCACTAAGAGTGCGATATACGCCGTTTTTGTCAGACGCCAGGTCTCCTCATGCTGGATCACCTCGTGGTAGTGTTGGCGTAGCTCGCTAATGGCTTCACTGACCCGTTCATCATATACCTGAATACGATCGGCCACCAGTCGTTGGATCTGCTGCCAATCTCGGTTTTCGAAAGCCTCCTTGGCATGGGCGGAGAAAGAACGGAAAATGCGGTAGTGCTTATTAAAGCCACGTAAAATCGTCTCGGCAATCGCTTGGGCTACATCGAGTAGCTCCGGATCGGCTTTACATTGTTCGGGTAAGGTATTGCTAGCCATAAATCGTAAAAACTTCGCACTTATAAATGCGTAAAAGGTAAATTAGTCATCTATACAATGGTAGGAGATTAGGCTAGTAAACACCATAGGTACTTATCTCTACTGCACTGCACAAAATGGCGCCTGAGCTTGACATTTGCCATAAAAAAACCGAGTTAAACGCAATTTGCATTTAACTCGGTTGTATCTAGGTAGCCTCAGTGATTACATATGGTCGATCATCACCTGACCGAACTGAGAGCAACTCACCTGAGTAGAACCCTCTAAGGCACGGGCAAAGTCATAGGTCACCTGCTTAGACTTGATGGCATCACCCATGGCTTTGATAACGAGGTCAGCAGCTTCGGTCCAACCCATGTGACGTAGCATCATCTCAGCAGAAAGGATCACAGAACCTGGGTTAACCATATCCTTGCCGGCGTACTTAGGAGCAGTACCGTGAGTCGCCTCAAACATGGCAACCGTATCCGATAAGTTAGCACCTGGTGCGATACCGATACCACCAACCTGTGCTGCTAAGGCGTCAGAGATGTAGTCACCGTTAAGGTTTAGTGTAGCGATAACGGAGTACTCCTCAGGGCGTAATAAGATCTGCTGTAAGAAGGCGTCAGCGATATTATCCTTGATGACGATTTCCTTGCCAGTTTTAGGGTTTTTGAAGGAGCACCACGGACCACCGTCGATCAACTCAGCACCGAACTCCTCGCGAGCTAATTCATAACCCCAGTCACGGAAGCTACCCTCAGTAAACTTCATGATGTTACCCTTGTGCACGAGGGTCACGCTGTCGCGGTCGTTATTAATTGCGTACTGAATGGCTTGGCGTACTAAGCGCTTGGTACCTTCTTCAGAAACAGGCTTAATACCAATACCAGAGGTCTCAGGGAAGCGGATTTGCTTCACGCCTAACTCGTCTTGGAGGAACTTGATTAGTTTTTTAGCGTTATCAGATTGGGCTTCGAACTCAATACCGGCGTAAATATCCTCTGAGTTTTCACGGAAAATAACCATATTGGTTTTTTCAGGCTCTTTAACCGGTGAAGGCACGCCCTCAAAGTATTGGATAGGACGTAAGCAGAGGTAAAGGTCTAGCTTTTGGCGTAAGGCCACGTTAAGTGAGCGGATACCGCCACCAACGGGTGTGGTTAGCGGGCCTTTGATAGAAACCACATACTCTTTTACCGCATCCAGTGTCTCCTCAGGTAACCAAACGTCAGGACCATAGACCTGGGTTGATTTCTCACCCGCATAAACTTCCATCCAGTGAATTTTACGCTCGCCACCGTAGGACTTTTCAACCGCTGCATCGATCACTTTAATCATCACTGGGCTAACATCAACACCGATACCATCACCCTCGATATAAGGGATAATCGGGTTATTAGGAACGTTTAAGCTATTGTCCGCATTGACTGTAATTTTTTCGCCGTTTGCCGGCACTTTGATGTGTTGGTAAGACATGCTTTTCTCCAGAACTGGTTGCAATGAATAGACTAGTACAATAAAGGTTAATATAAAAGACAATTAACACTCAACTCTCAGTAACAGCAGAGATTTTAAAAACTTTGCTTACACTGTATAAGACTTGAGATGACTAATATATACTGCTTACTACCTAGTCTTATATAAGACTCGATTAGTGTACCTTATTATCATTGAAATTACTCTTATTTTTCACGAACTGTAATAAATAGTTATATGGCAATTTTTAATCCCACGCGTGAGCAGGTCAGAGATTTTTTTATTCAGACCTGGCAAAAGTATCAACATAAAGCAGCGCTAAGTGCGATGGAGAAAATAGCATTGGGCTGGATTATGAAGCATCCTGAGTACCATGCGATGTTGGATAATCCTGAGGCCCGCAATAAGGACTTTAGCGTGGCCGAGGGGCAGACCAATCCCTTTTTACATCTGTCAATGCACATTGCGCTTGAAGAGCAGATATCCATTGATAACCCGCATGGCATTCGTGAGGTTTTCGAGCAGCTGAGCGCTAAGTTGGACGAGCATGCAGCGCATCATGAGATGATGGAGTGTTTGGGTCAGGTGATTTGGCAGGCACAGCGTAATCGTGGCCCGCTTGATCAGCAATTATATATTGAGCTGTTAAAGCAGCGAGTTAATACACATTAGGGATTAGGACATGGGCATGAAGTTAAATCAATCTTTTGAAAGCACTGAACGCTATATTGCAACCGATGATTTGCGTTTGGCGGTAAATGCCGCATTGAGTCTTGAGCGTCCACTGTTGATTAAGGGGGAGCCTGGTACCGGTAAAACTATGTTAGCCGAGGAGGTAGCAGCGTTTTTGCAACGTCCTTTGTTGCAATGGCATATTAAATCGACCACCAAAGCACAGCAGGGACTGTATGAGTATGATGCGGTGTCGCGCCTACGTGACTCTCAGCTAGGAGATGAGCGTGTCAAGGATATCGCCAACTATATCCGTCCCGGGGTGTTGTGGCAGGCCTTTGAGTCTGAGACGCCGGCGGTGGTGCTCATTGATGAAATTGATAAGGCGGATATTGAATTCCCTAATGATTTATTACGCGAGCTAGATCAGATGGAATTCCATGTCTACGAGACAGCACGTACGATTCGGGCGAAGCACCGGCCGCTGGTGATTATCACCTCGAATAATGAAAAGGATTTACCAGATGCCTTTTTACGCCGCTGTTTCTTCCACTATATTGAGTTCCCAGATAGCGAAACCTTGCGCCAGATTGTGGCTGTGCATTATCCCAATGTCGATCAGGATATCCTTAATAGCGCCATGCAGCGTTTCTTTGAATTGCGTGAGATGCCCGGTTTAAAGAAAAAGCCCTCAACCTCCGAGTTTTTGGATTGGCTGGCCTTGTTGAGTGCCTCAAATATCAATCCACAAAGCGTGGAAAATGGCAATCTGCCCTTGGCGGGTGCTTTGATTAAAAACGAGCAGGATTTGTCCTTAATCGAGCGCTTAGTGGCCATGGCAACAGGGCAGGGACGACGCTAGGACAGGCAAGGCGATGTTAATCAATTTCTTTTATCTGCTGCGGCAATACGGTATTCCTGTGTCAATCAATGAGCTTTTGACCTTGATTGACTTATTACGGCGCCCGCTGATGACGCCCACCTTGGATGATTTTTATCGTACCGCTCGCATGACCATGGTCAAGGATGAAAGTCATTTTGACCGCTATGATCAGGCCTTTGCTGCCTTTGTTAGCAAAGTAGAGCCAGTGATGGAGCAGTTTAAAGAAATCCCTGAACATTGGTTGTTGGCAGAGTTTAAAAAGCATTTAAGCGAGGAGCAAAAAGCTGCCATTGAAAAGCATGGTTGGGATAAGCTAATGGAGCTCTTTAAGGAGCGGTTGGCAGAGCAAAACGAGCGTCATGCGGGTGGTAGCAAATGGATTGGTACCGGTGGCACCTCGCCCTTTGGTCATAGCGGCTACCATCCCGAGGGGATTCGCATCGGTGGTCCCTCTGCTGGTCATCGCACGGCAGTCAAAGTCTGGGAAGAGCGCCATTTTCGTGAGTACGATAGTCAGCAGGAGCTCGGCACCCGCAATTTTAAAATGGCCTTGCGCCGTTTACGACGCTTTGGGCGCGAGGGGGCGGTCGAGGAGTTGGATCTGGATGGCACCATTCGTGGCACTGCTAAAAACGCTGGTCATTTAGATTTGCAAATGGTACCAGCACGTCATAATACGGTTAAAGTCTTAATGCTACTCGATTCGGGTGGCAGTATGGATGATCATATCGCCATTGTGGAAGAGCTCTTTTCTGCAGCACGCAGTGAGTTTAAGCATTTTGAGGCGTATTATTTTCATAATTGCCTATATGAACGGGTGTGGCGCTATCAAGCAGGGCGCCGCGTGTACAAAAGTACGTGGGATTTACTGCGCAGCATGAATGAGGATTGGCGCCTGATCTTTGTGGGTGATGCGGCGATGAGTCCCTATGAAATTATCCATCCGGGCGGTTCGGTGGAGCACTACAATAAGGAAGCTGGCGGGGTCTGGCTAAAGCGCGCAGTCGAGCACTGGCCCAAGTCCATCTGGCTTAATCCTAATCCGCAGACGCATTGGCAGTACTATCACTCAACCCGACTGATCTATGAACTACTCGGTGGCAGGATGTATGGCTTAAGCATCTCGGCGATTGATGAAGCCATGCGTTTATTAGCTAAATAGCGTTGGACTAACGCGGTGATGAGCGCTATTTGCGCATGTTTAGTCTTAAAAAGTCATATTTTTGCAACAAAAAAGGTCTAACGCATCAAACCACTAGACAAGCACGCGTTCACTTGCTATAGTTATGCTCTTAACCTAATACATTACACAAGCACTCGTGGTGAAATAGGTAGACACAAGAGACTTAAAATCTCTCGGACATTGCGTCCGTGCCGGTTCGATTCCGGCCGAGTGCACCAAGACTGGAAGCTTGGCAGAGTGGTTGAATGCACCGGTCTTGAAAACCGGCGAGGGTTAATAGCCCTCCGTGAGTTCGAATCTCACAGCTTCCGCCAGTATTATATAATAAGCCCTTGATGTTCAAGGGCTTTTTTGTTATTGGTTTAAGTATTAAATAATTATTAATGGGCTTCGTAGATCGGCTACTTTCTTAACTAAAAAGAATGTATCGAATGGGAATATAGTATGAAAGGAGCTAGATAATTCCCATAATGCGCCTATAGTGATTACTTTATGAACCTACCCCATTCTATTTAATAATCTTTAATAACTGATCAAATGAATAGATACTAGGCGCTGAGCCGCTACCCTTTCTGGTTATACGAAGAATTTTAGCATCGATAAGTTTATTTAGGTTTGTATGAATAGTCGTTCTGCCAACGCTACTACCATGCTGTTCAGTAATATAACTTTGGACATGGCCGGAATTAAAAATGGGTCTAATGAATATAAAATCGGTTAAGGCTGAACTGTAAGGGGAGTTGGTAGCCGCTACAATTTCTTTTTTCATTTCATTATGAAGCTCGAGAATTGCTTCTACCTTGATGATATTTGATTTGGCTTGGGAGTTGACTGCTTGTAGAAAAAATTTAATCCAACCATTCCAATCTCGATGAGAAGATATATTGTTTAATCTCTCATAATATTCGCCTCTTTTAGATTCCAAAACTTCTGATAAATAAAAGTTTGGCGTGTTGAATCTATTTTTTTTATATAAAGTTAGGGGAATAAGAAGACGTCCTATTCTGCCGTTACCATCTTTAAATGGGTGAATAAGCTCAAATTGAGCGTGTAGAATGGCAGCCTGAACTATCGGATCGACTTCGTCATAGGATATGTATTGTTCCCAGTTCTCAAGAGCTGTAGATAAAACGATTGGGCTAGGAGGAACAAAAATAGCATTTTCTATGGTTGAGCCTTCGGTGCCAATCCAATTTTGTTCTTTTCTGAATTCACCAGGCGATTTGTCTTGGCCTCGGACACTAGTCAGCAATTGTTGGTGCAATTCTAATATCAAGCTTAATGACAGTCTGCGGCCTTCCTCAAGATACTCTTGGGCAGTTATCATCGCCATTCTATAATTAATAATTTCTTGAATGTCATTTTCTTGTCTTGTGGTGGCAGGCAGTTTCCCTGCCTCTTTATCAAGAACATCTTTGTATGAAGCCTGAGTGCCTTCAATTCTTGATGAAAGATCAGCTTCTTGGTCTATTAAGGTAGAAAGTAATACCCTTGGGCTGGGGATAGCCCTTAAAATTCCATCATAGGTGGAGAGAGCAGAGTTAGCGTCACTGATATCTCGAATTAAGCTTGCTAACTCGAGTTTTTCTAGGGGTAGAGGCAAGTTATCAGGAATATATGTGTGTTTAGACATGAGTTGATAGCGTTTATAAAAGATGTTTTTATTGAAGACTCAGTGTACATGAAGTGGGTTTGTGTTCGGAAGTTTGGAGTAAACCGTTCACAAAATAACTGGTGTTCGGCATACAGGACACAAAACAATTTGCGTCCTGTATTTACTGATAAACCGTTCACAAAGCAATTGCTGTTCAGTGCGCCGCACATAAAACCCTATCCGCCACCCTAAAGGCATTAAAAGTAAAAATTAAATGATCGGACAACTAGTGTGACAGAGGGGGGAAGATATTGATGAAGTACTATCCCACAAAAGGCTACCGTCACGGGCGAACATCCCAGGTGTCAAAAGCATTGACGATTTAATTTAATTACTATCTGCTCAAAACTTCACCAATCCAAATTTACTAGTACAAATCAATTAGTTAAACAGTGTTTTCGACTGTATTAATAGACTTATTCACAATAATTGTGGATAAGCTATTGTTAGATTTTTATTGATTAACTCGGTAATCCTCCCACAAAACCATAGCAATTAGAAGTAGAATTTCTTATAAAGGAAATTCAATGAAAAGATCACGGTAATACTCCCCTAAAATCGAAACACTGATGAGTGGAAAATTTCGTTAAACTATTTTTAACGGAATTTTTCATGCGTAGAAAACAATTTACCGAGCGACAAATCTTATCTATTCTTAAACAGCATGAGAGCGGCGAGGGCAGTCTGCTTGCATACGCATGGATAACGGGCCTGAACTCATTATCAATCACATGATGGACTGGGCAAAGGAGAAGCAAATAACGCTTTTACATATCCAGCCCGGCAAGCCACAACAAAAGTTAGAACGATTTTTTAATACTGTTTCTACCTAAAATTGCTACTAAAAAGGGGGGCTACATATTAAGCCGAGTGGTCGCGTGGCGTCGTCGACGTGTGAAGTAGTGCCGTTAACAAACAGTTTGACTCATAAAAAGCCTGCTGACGTTATCGCGGCAAGCGGGCCTTAGTCGTCACATAGGTGTTATAAGGCTCTCGTTTAACGCTCTAAACCCGCAATGCGTCTAAAGCGATTAATCGCAGCACCCACGACCACCTTGCGCAGTGGCTCCGGAGGGAGCCAGCTTGGTTTATCCAAACTAACCACCGTGTGCAATTCCTCCGAATCAATGCCTAAAATCGACTCGGCTAATAATTTGCCATAAATCGAGCCCTTGAGTACGCCGGCGCCATTACAACCAACCGAGGCAAAGATATTCGGACCTAGCTGACCAAAGTACACCGCACCATTGCGGGTCAAGGCTGTCACGCCACCCCACACATGTTCGAATTCATAGCCTTCAAACTGTGGGTAGCGATGTCGAATACTTTTAAGGAGAATTTCTTTAACCTTGAATAAATTCTCTGGACGCTCGTAGGAATACTCGGTGCGCACTAAGAAGCGGCGATCTTGGCTGAGACGTAAGGTCGTGCCAAGCCGATTGGCCGGAATCAAACCCCATTCCTTGTCAGCGCCTAGGGTATTAAGCTGCTCATCATCTAATTGCCCCGTCATACCGGCGTAGGTATAAATGGTGATAAGGCGGTCTTTTAAATAACCAAAGTGCTTGGCAAAACCGTTATTGGCTAGAATAATGGCATTACTCTTATAGTTATGGGTTAAGGTGCGAACCGTGTACTCACCCTTTTTATACTCGATACTACTGGCTGGACAACGCTCTGCTAAAGTGACGTTAGCGGGTAATGAATCGGCTAAGCCACGAATTAAGGCGGCGGGCTGAACCAGTACATTAGTGTCTGAGTATAAGCCAAAGCGATAATAAGGTGAGCCAATATGATATTCCAGCTCCTCCTTATTCAACAACTTGCACGGCAGCCCCCATTGGCGTAAATCATCGGCTAATTGACGCAGACCGCGTTCACCCTTGACCGTCGCCGCACCGTGATATTTACCTATATCGCTCCAAGCACAATCAATGCCATGCTCATCAATCAGTGATTTCAGCCATGCTTTACCCTTATTGAGAATGGTAATTTGCTTTTTGGCAAAATCCGCATCCGCATCATGGCCGGACATTTTGGTATTGTGCGGCACATTAATTAAAAAGCCAGAGTTACGTCCTGAGGAGCCTTCGCCCACGACGGATCCCTCAAGTACCAATATTTCAAGTTCTGGCTTTAATAGCGCCAATTGGCGTGCTGCTGCTAGGCCTGTGTAGCCCGCCCCAATAATAATAAAATCAAACTTCTTTCGTGACGATGGGGGGGCAGCAATGGCGCGCGGTGCTAATACCGCATTCCAACCAGATACGGTAGCGTAGGATGGAAATATCTCAGTGGATGACATGGATTCATTGACTCCAATCAAAATTAAAAACAAGGCTAGTTTTTGCTCTCGAGCCCTTTCATCACTTCTTCTTGCACCACATCCCACACCTCGGTTTTAATATCATTGTAGCGCTGAGATAGTTGAACCTTGGCATTGCGGGGGTGTGGTAGGTCGTTTTCTATATCTTTGACAATTCGACCTGGCTTAGCGCCTAAGACAATCATCCGAGTAGATAGTAATAAGGCCTCATCAATGGAGTGCGTAATAAACACAATGGTCTTATGGTTAGCCTCGTAGATTTTAACCAATTGCTCTTGTAAGACCTGACGGGTCATCGCATCCAGCGCGGCAAAGGGTTCATCCAAGAGTATCACATCAGTGTCATTAGCCAGCACCCGCGCAATGGCTACCCGTTGACGCATACCGCCCGATAACTCCTTGGGGTATGAGTTCTCAAAACCTGCTAAACCCACCATATTAATATAGTGCTGTGCCCGCTCTTCACGCGCTGCTTTGGGTACCCCCTTGAGCTTTAGGCCAAAGGCGACATTTTGCATCACGGTTTGCCATGGGAAGAGGGCATATTGCTGGAACACCATGCCACTGCCTGGATCGACATCCGTAATGAGACGGTCATTGACCATCACCGTGCCTTCACTGGGCTGCTCAAAGCCCGCAATCAGATTTAATAGGGTTGATTTGCCGCAGCCTGAAGCACCGAGCAGTACGACAAATTCGCCCTCCTTGATATGTAAATCCAAGTCTTTAAGTACGACTAAATCGCCAAATCGCTTGGTCACATTGTTGATTTTAATCATAAGATTCTCTCTTTACTTCCAGGCTAAGACTCGTTTTTCGATACGACGCAGTAGTGCATCAATAATCAACACCGTGAGACTGATCATGACCATACCTAATACCACGGTATCGGTTTGGAAAAACTCCTTACCATTCATAATCATAAAGCCTAAGCCCTCTTTGGCGGCAATCAGCTCGGCAGAAATAACACAGGTCCAGGCTAAACCAAGAATAATTTTAAAGCCAATAATGATTTGTGACAGACTGGCGGGTAAAATCACGTGTCGCATCACTTGATAATGTGATGCGCCCATATTACGTGCTGCCTGGATAAGTACCTTATCCACGTTACGGGTCGCATCAATCACATAAAGTAAGGCGGGGGCAATGGTACCCATAAAGACGATGCTGTACTTCTGTGTTTCTGTAATACCAAACCATAATAAGGATAAGGGAATCCAGCTCATTGAGGGTAGGGGGCGCAATAAGGAAATAATGGGATCAAAGACAGCGCAGGCACGGCGCGAGCTACCTAGCACCAAACCGAGTGGTACGGATACCGCCACTGACATTAAGAAACCAATCATCACGCGGCGAGTAGAGGCCAAGACGTTGGCAACTAAGGTGCCGTTTTCTAAGGTGCGAACAGCGCGTTGAAATACATCACTGGGTGCAGGTAAAAAGATAGGATCAATCAGTCCTAGACGTGTCGATAGCTCCCAGAGACTAACAAAAATAAGCACGGATAAGGTGCTAATCATAAATAATGAATACTTTTCTGAACGAGCGTTGTTCATACGAGGTCCTGTTTTCAGACTAAAGGAACTGAGCAGCGACCACAGAGGATCGCTGTTCAAGGTGATGAGGCATTAAAAGCTTAGGACTTAACGAATAAAGTCGTTTTTGATCCAGTTTTTAACCTCTGGTGATTTATCGATCTGACCATACTCAACCAACATATCGGCCAGTTTTTGTAGACCCTCGACGAACTTACTATCGGCGCCAATCATCGCTTGTTGTTGCTCGAAGTTGTACCAGTCCGCGTCTTTAATGGTTTGTAGCTGCTCGTCGGCGGACATTTGCGTCAGCTTAGTTAGTACCTCAACGGCAGCCTCAGGATCCTTGCCCAGTGACTCAGCAGCAGCAAAATAAACTTTGGCGAAATCCTTGACAATGTCAGGGTTACGATCAGCAAAACGCTTGCTCACCACTAAGACATCAGGGCCTGGTGTAACGCCGTAGTCCTTAAAGAGACTAAAGTCAGTATCGTCGGCAATCAGCTTGACCCCTGGTAAGCTAGCCACGGTATTAAAATACGGCGTCCATGTGGCACACGCATCAATTTGTTTTGCCTTGATGGCTGCCGGAATCTCAGGGGCAGGGATATTAATCACATTAATATCACGCTCAGTAAGACCATTTTGTGCCATCAGGTCTAACACCAAGGTGTGCGCACTGGAGGCAAAGGTAGTACCAATGGTTTTACCCTTAAGATCGTTAATCGACTCGATCCCTTCAAGTGCAAACAGTCCCTCAACACGACCAAAGTTATCAGGTACACCGATCACATAAAAGCGCTCTACGCCTTGAGCCATTAAGGCGATGGCTGAAACTACACCGGTGCCTGCTACATCAATATCGCCACTCATCAAAGCGCTCATACGGCCAGATGAGGTGCCAAAGAACTCCCAACCTACCTTTAGATCCGCCTCAGCAAATTGACCGTTTTCAATGGCTAAATACGCAGGATAATGACCTAACCAGGCCGAACCGCCATAATTAATCGCTCTACTTTGAGCTAATACCGCTAAAGGACTGCTGGCCAAAGCAATCGCTGTGCCCGTTAAGGCTGAAGTCTTGATAAAACGTCGTCTATTCCATGTATTCATGTATTACCTCCTATTTATTTCAGACATGAGCCACTCATTACCGTACCATCAAAATGAGGTTAAAAAAATTGAGGATATTGCTAGTATTAACGTCGATGGGCACAGTTAATCAAGCCGCTTGTATTGACAGAAGCTTGTTAATTTACCATCTAGCATACATTTTGGCAAAATTACTTAGGGTCCTGACTCCGTGTCAATCGCGTTCAATGAGTCCTTGCAGATGCTGTTTAGGCTTCTAATGCCGCAGTGCTAGTTGCCTATATAGCTTGTTGTGAAAGAAATCAGCGGCACCCGTTTGCGGACCTTAAATAGTCATTTTTTTATGCTATAAATTTATAAAATTCATTCTTTTACCCGGGAGCAGTTATGCCGCTACGCCTTAAGTCGCTCTATCGTCCTTTGAGTCTATTTACATTTACGCTCATGACTGCCGCTACGAGTAGCCTAGCCATTGCCGCTGAAGCACCCACGGTGGACTCGGTAACGCCTACAGGAGAGGTAGTGCGTGCGGATTTGGTGCGCATTAGTTTTACGCAAGCGGTGGTGAGCTTGGGGTCAGAGGCGGTCAATCCTTTTTTTATTCAATGTCAGCAGGGTGAGGTCGCAGGTACTGGTAAATGGGTGGATGACCGTGTTTGGCAGTATGATTTTGAGCAGCCCATCAGTGAACCCAACAGTTGTTTAATACGCAGTAATCCTAATTTTCAGGATGTAAATGGCACGCCTTTAGAGGAGTTGGAGTATAAGTTCAGCACCGGTAAATTAACGCTGAGTGCTAATCCTTGGCCGGATAGCGAAAACATTAGTGAGGATCAGCATTTTATTTTAAGTTTTAACGATCGAGTCTCGAGTGAGCAACTACGCCAACACGGCTATTGCGCTGTGGAGGGGGTCGGTGAGCGCTTACCCTTGCGGGTCTTAGATAGCACAGCCAGTAAGCGCTATTTGGAGGCCACTTGGTCGCGACGTAATCCTGACTGGACTCGTGTAGTGCATTGTGGTCGTCAATTACCCAGCTCTGCTGCCGTGGCGGTGGTGGTAGAGGCGGATTTACGTACGGACTCTGGTCATCGTTTGGCACAAACGAAACGCTTTGATTATCAGGTGAGAGCACCTTTTGATGGCAAGTTATCTTGTCAGCGCTTAGCTGAAAGTGCGCCTTGTTTACCATTGTCAGATATTCGGGTGAGTTTTAGTTCACTGGTGGAGGCTGAGCGCTTAGCTCAACTACGCTTGCGGGTAAATGGTGAGTTGCACCAGCCGTCAGTTAATGAGGATGGTTATCAGTCGAATCTTAATGATTCGATAGTCTTCAAAGGCCCATTCCCAGAAAAGGCCGAGCTGCAATTGCTAATTCCTGATGATTTTAGTGATGATGTGCAGCGTGAGCTAAGTAATCGGGATAGTCTGCAACAGCCTTTTAGTTTGGATGAATTACCACCCTTAGCTAAGTTTGCCAAGCAGGCTTTTGGTATTTATGAGCTCTTAAGCGGAGACGACAAAGCAGAGGCAATCATTCCGATTGCTCAGCGTCGTTTGGGTGCGGACCAGGCAGCGGGAGCAAGTTTACTGGAGAGCATCGTGGTCACGGATGATGCAGAGGTGATGCGTTGGATGCGGCGTTTTTCTCGCTTGGATGAAAATCAGGTTGATGCCACTGCCTTAGCAGATATGATGGCTGACCGTAAGGAAGTCCGTTGGGAGGAGGGTGAAGCCTCTGAGCTGATTGATACCCGTGCTGTGTCGATTTTTGGGGCAGAGACAGCGCAACGTACTCGGCTCGAATTACCGCCTCTGTCAGCAAGTACAGAGTCAGCTGCCGAGCTGGTGGGGGTGCCACTCCGTCAAAGCGGTTTTTATGTATTGGAATTACAATCGCCGACCCTAGCCGCATCCTTGTTGTCTGCTGGGAATGACACCATGTATGTGCGCAGCACCGCCTTAATTACCAATCTGGCCGTGCATATGAAGTATAGTTCCGAGGACTTTCTCGTATGGGTTACTCGGCTGGATAGCGGTGAGCCGGTAGCTAGGGCAGATATCACGATTTCGGACTGTAATGCCAAGCCTTTACATCAGGGCACCACCGATGAGGCAGGTCGACTTTATCTAAATCGTCCTTTAGCTGAAGCAGCGACTTGTCAGTACGTTGAGGTCGGTGATTATTTTGTGTCTGCTAGGGTCGCAGCCGATCATCCGGCGGCCTTAGGTGTGCCGCAGTATAGCTTTGCCTTGAGCCGTTGGACCGATGGCATTGAGCCGTGGCGTTTTAATCTTGATAATTACCTGTATGGTGATTCTGATAGTGGTCGCTTGGTTGAGCATAGTTTCTTTGACCGCCCGCTGTATAAAAAAGGTGAAACGGTATCCATTAAGCATTATTTGCGCGTGTTGGATAAGCACGGTCTCGCCTTGCCTAGAGCTAGTGAGCTGCCGGATCAGATTCGTATCAGTCATGCTGCCAGTGGGGATAGTTATGAGCTTGACGTGACGTGGTTGCCGACAGCGAGCGGTGGTTTGGGGGCGACGACGGATTGGACCTTACCCCAAAACGCTAAATTGGGTCATTACACCTTAAGTTACTTACGTCAAGGCAAGGAGGTCTTACAAAGCGAAGAGGGCTTTAGGGTTGAGCAGTTTAAAGTGCCGTTTTTAAAGGGAGCGATGCAGCTTAGCAGTGACGGTCAGACACCGCTAGTCGCCCCTAAATGCTTGGATGTGGATTTACAGTTAAATTATATTAGCGGTGGCGCAGCCTCTAATTGGGATACGACCGTGTCAGCGATGATGAGTGCGTGGCGTCCGCAATTTGTTGCCTATCCGGAGTATCAATTTGCCGCCGATGTGCCTGGCTCAAGCACATCTGATGCTGAAGCCTCAGATGCCGCGCCCCGTATCTTTTTAAAGCAGGCACCGTTAAGCGTGGATGCTGAGGGGAGAGGGCGTTTGGCGCTTACGCAATTGCCGTCGATTCAAGGGGCCTCAATGGTGCGCGTAGAAACGTCGTTTATGGATCCAAATGGTGAGCTTCAGACCCTGCAGCAAAGGCAGAGCATGTTGCCAGCGGATTTAGTGATTGGGATGAAAGTGACCGAGTTTGACCAAGGCGCTCAATCGAGCAAAATTGATTTGGTACTCGTCAATGCACAAGGGCAGCCTTTAGCGCATCACCCCTTTACGGTTGAAGCTTCGCAAGAGATCTATTATGCTGTGCGCAAGCGCTTAGTGGGCGGTTTTTATAGCTACGATAGTACGTGGCGTAAGCATAATCTCGGTCAGGTGTGTGAGGGCAAAACAGATGCCTCTGGTAAGTTCACCTGTGAATTGAATCAGCAATTTAAAGGGCGTATGCTGTTTAAAGTAAGCAGCCAAGATCAGCACAAGGTCACCGTAAGCAATACGGCAATCGCTTATTTTAGTGATTGGGCTTGGTTAGGCGCCGCCGATCACGATCGGATTGATATTGTCAGTGATAAAAAAGACTATCAAGTAGGCGACACAGCGATTCTGACGGTGCGTATGCCGTTCCGTAAAGCCACGGCCTTGGTGGCAGTGGAGCGTGCCGGTATTTTAACCACGCAGTTGCATGAGCTCACGGCCGAGGATCCTAATATTCGTCTGGAGATTGAGGATAGTTGGTACCCTAATGTCTATGTCTCAGTGCTTGCCGTGCGGGGGCGTATCACACCAGAGGAGGGTGCCGAAAAAGTGCCTAATCCGGTGTTGATTGATTTGAATAAGCCGAGTTTCCGTTTCGGTTTGACTGAACTTAAGGTCACGAATCCGGACAAGCAATTTAGGCTTGAGCTTAATTTAGATCGTAGTAGCTACCAACTGAGAGAAGTCGCTACCGCCAAAATTAAAGCGACCTTAGCCGATGGTACGCCCGCCTCAAGAGCGACCGTTGCTTTGGCTGTGGTGGACGAGGCCTTATTAGAATTAGCGGAAAATCGCAGTGCCAAGATTATTAAAGCCATGCGACGTGAGCGTGGCTATGGTGTGACCACGGCCACTGCGCAATCGGAAGTGGTAGGGCGTCGTCATTATGGCCGTAAGGCTGTGCCAGCTGGCGGTGCTGCTGCGGACTTGGCTAAGCGCGCTGGTACCCGTGAGCTCTTTGATACGCTCCTCTTGTGGGAGCCAGCGATTGAATTGGATGTGAATGGTGAGGCGACGATTCCTATCCCTCTCAATGACAGTATTTCTCGTTTTAAAGTGATGGCTGTCGGCGATTATGGGGTCGATCGCTTTGCTGAGGCGACGGCAGAGTTTAGTAGCAGTAAGGATCTACAACTTATCGCAGGTATCCCGGAGGTGTTGCGTGCCGAGGATAGTTATGATCTTAGTCTAAGTTTACGTAATAGCACCGATCAAAACCTGGTGGTGTTGGTGGGCGGTCGTAGTAGCGGTGCCTTCGCAACGGAGCTTAAGCAGCAAAAAGTAAAGCTACCGGCACAGCAATCTACCACCGTGACTTGGCCCGTGAGTTTAGAACAGGTGGCGCCGTATGCCTTGGCCGATACTGCGGATCAAGCCACCACGGCATCCACTCAAACCATTCGTTGGGAGTTTTATGCCTTGCAAAAAACCTCCAAGGCGAAGCAGGCGACCGCATTGAGCGATAGCTTGAGCGTGACGCAACAGCTTAAACCCTTAGTACCAGTGAGCGTGCGTCAATCCACCTTAGTGGCTTTGGAGGGCGATAAGTCCTCACAAACGCTGTCGCTCGCGCTCCCAGATCAAGCGCTCAACATTGACGGTAAGCCAATTGGTGGGATTTCACTCTTGTTGCGTGATAGTTTATTGAGTCCTAGCCAAGCACTGACTCAATGGTTCAGCGATTATCCCTATACTTGCTATGAGCAATTGGCTGCTGTGGCGGTGGGTTTAGCGGATGCAGAGGCCTGGGAAAAATTAATGTTGGATTTGCCGCAACATCTAGATGCTCAGGGTCTCGTGAGATATTTCCCAGCACCTAGGCTCAAAGGCAGTATTAGTTTAAGCGCCTATTTATTGAATTTATCCGTGCATGCCAAGCGTATTGGTTTAAATTTTGATATTCCACAAGCGCATCAAGAGCGTATTTTAAGCGCCTTGGTGGCCGCGTTTGAGGGGCGCTTATCAGAGAGCTATGCGCAGCCATCATGGCGTCAAAGTGAACGTTTAGCCGCCTTAGCTACCCTAGTGGCCTATGGTCAGGTGTCGGCCCGCAGCGCGATCTCATTTTACGATCAATACGATAGCTGGAATATGAGCGACTGGTTGCATTGGTTAGCCATTAGTCAGGCCTTTGATGATCCAACAATGGCTGAGATCGCAAAAGCCGCCAAGGTGAATTTATTAAGCCTCTTAAGTCGTGAGGGCCAGTTATTAGTGCCACAAAGCAATGAGCTGACAAATACCTGGTGGACGATGTTTAGTCGCGAGGCCAATTTAGCGAAATTGCTCTTTTTGGCAGTTGAAGATCCAGCATGGTCTGCAGAAGTACCGTATTTATTAAACGGTCTTAATAGCCTGCAACGTCAGGGTCATTGGGGTACCACGGTGAGTAATACCTATGCTAACTTAGCCCTGCAACAGTATGCAAAGCATTTTGATCAACCCTTGCAATCAGCCAAATTTACGGCTAGTTTAAGTAGTGTGGCGCCAACCGCGTCAGCACATACTCTTAATACTGAGATTAAGCCGGACACCTTTAAGCAACAGCAGGGTGTGAGCTTGCCAATGATGGCTTGGCCTAGTGCTGGTGAGAGTCAACTTAAACTGGATTTTGAGGGCGAGGGTAAGCTCTGGGTCAATGTGACGACACATGCCGCAGTACCGCTCGACGCGCCTAAGTATGCCGGTTACCGTTTAGAGCGTGAGGTCATACCGGTCGTGCAAAAGCATCCATCGCATTGGTCCCAGGGGGATGTTTATCGTGTGAATCTTAAAATTCATGCGCATGCACCGATGACTTGGGTGGTGCTCAATGATCCGATTCCGAGTGGGGCGACGATCCTGGGTTCAGGTTTAGGCCGTGATAGCCAGATTCTACAGCAGCAGTCGGCGCAGGCGGCGACTCAAAAGGCGGGTTCTGATTGGCAGGCGATGCCGAGCTTTGTGGAGCGAATGAATGATAGTTATCGTGCTTATTACGCCTATCTGGATCAGGGTGAAACGGAGCTTTCATATACGGTGAGACTGAATCACAGCGGTCATTTTAAGCTACCCCCTAGTCGTGTTGAGGCATTGTATAGCCCAGACGTCTATGGTGAATTACCGAGTCCTGAGCCTTTTAAGGTAGAAGCAAAGTAGTATGAAAGCGGGGGTGACGAAGCGTGGCTGGGGCAAGCTGCTTTATGGCTTGCTGAGCCTAGCGCTGCTCTTAGTTTTAGCGCTATTAGCACTACGCATCGCCTTGTATTATTCCGCACCACCGCAGCTTCCAAGCTTGGCTGAAGTCAAAGCGGCAACCTCATCCTCGTATGTGGAAGTCTTAGATCGGCAGGGCCTGGTCCTAGATCGTATCCGTCAGGATTTCAGCAAGCGACAGGGTGAGTGGCTGTCCTTAGATGAGGTGTCTCCGGCCTTTATTAAGGCGCTGATTCAATCGGAGGATAAGCGCTTTTATCAGCATGGTGGCGTGGACTGGCTCGCTTTAGTCAATGCCACTCAAGCGCATTTGCGGCAACGCCTGAGTCGAGCTTTAGCACTCAACAATGCTGACACGAGTGGCGTGGGGCGTGGTGGAGCCTCCAGTATTTCCATGCAATTGGCAGCCATGTTGAACCCCGAATTGCAAACGAATACGCTACGTAGTTATCGCCAAAAATGGCAGCAAATGGCCACAGCGCTAGCACTTGAGCGGCATTGGACGAAGCAGGAAATTCTTGAAGCCTATGTGAATCGATTACCGTTCAGGGGTGAGCTGGTGGGGATTGCCGCCGCCGCAGAAAGCTTTTATGGAAAGTATGCCTTTGGTTTAAACCCACGTGAAGCAGCGCTTCTAGCGGTGATGATCAGAGCACCTAATGCCTCAGCTGAGCGTTTGACAGAACGAAGCTGTGAGTTATTGAAAAAAATGGCTGAGCCTGCAGCTTGTCAGGGGCTGGCGCATTTTGTTAATTACTATTTGCGCTTACCCCATCCGCAAACCTTGGATCGACCGCAGCATGCTCCGCATTTGGCACGTTACGCCCGGCAATGGGCTAATCAGCAGCAGCAACAACGCGTCCACACCAGTCTAGATGCGGCATTGCAACGGCGGGTCAATGAGATTTTACAGCATCATCTTAGTGAGATTCGTGATGCCACGGTGCAGGACGCCGCGGTGCTGGTCTTAGATAATGCGAGCGGGGCTATTCTTGCCTATGTGGGCTCCTCCGCACAATTAAGTGCAGCGCCAGAGGTGGACCATGTGCGGGCGCCGCGGCAGGTGGCATCCACGCTAAAGCCCTTTTTATATGCACAATTACTGGATGAAAAGCGTTTAACGGCTGCGTCTTTATTACATGATTCACCGATTAATTTATTAGCCGGTGAGGGCTTATATATCCCACAAAACCATGATCGTAATTATGCTGGTTGGGTGACGCTGCGTACGGCGCTGGCCTCATCGCTAAACATTCCAGCCGTGAGAGCAATTGTACTATTAGGGGTAGAGCCATTTTATAAAAAACTCAAGGCCTTGCATTTGCCTTTGCATCAGGATAGTGAGTTTTACGGCTATAGCTTGGCTTTAGGCAGTGCGGATATGGACTTACTGAGTTTAACTAATGCCTATCGAAGCTTAGCTAATCAGGGTGTTTATAGTTCGGTCTGGTGGAATCAGGCGGAAGCTGCGACGGCTGAGCCGGTGGCGGTTTTTTCGCCGGAGGCTGCGTGGATTATTGGGGATATGCTCGCCGACCGTCAGGCGCGTGCTTATACCTTCGGTTTGGATAATGTACTGAGCACACCGTTCTGGACCGCAGTGAAGACCGGTACCAGTAAGGATATGCGCGATAATTGGACCATTGGTTGGTCGGCCGATTATACCGTGGGCGTTTGGGTCGGTAATAGTGACGGTCGCAGTATGCAAAATGTCTATGGGGTCAGTGGCGCTGGACCGATTTGGTACGATGTCATGGCCTATTTGCATCAACATCAGCGCTCCTCAGCGCCAACAAAACCAAGCACTATCGTCACAGAAAAGGTACATTTTGTAGGGGTGGCAGAGGCTGAGCGTGAGGAGTTTTTTATTGATGGCACCGCCATGACTGAGGTTGTCGCCCTGAGCAGTTTAGCGCCGGATGCACTCGCTCCGATCACCATTGAACGACCGATTAATGGCAGTATCCTAGCCATTGATCCTGAAATACCGGCATCTTCTCAAAAGCTATTGTTAAAGGCCTCGATTGCCGAGCATGATGCCCGCGCGTCTGCATTGCAGTGGCAGCTTGGGGAGCTGACGCTGGGCCAGGGCAGTGAGTATTTTTGGTCGCTCCGTCGCGGTAGTCATATCATTCGTTTAAAAGATGCTCAGGGCGAGCTCTTAGATCAGGTCAGAATTACCGTGCGATAGTCTTGCCTGCATTGACAGTTGGGGTGTTTAAGTATATTCTGATATAGTTTTTTATTAGTTATTAATGAGGAGAAGGGTATATGAAGAAGTGGTTAGTTTTTGTTTTTGCGTTGTCGTTTGGTTTTTTCATAACGGCGTGTGGCGGCTCTAGCAAGCCCTATGAAAAAACGGCCATTGAATTTATTGAGGCGATGTACAATGGCCAAGGCGATAAAGTGCAAAAAATGATTTACATCCCTGCCGAAGAGCTTAAAGAGCCAGGCATTGAAGAGATGGTCAAGGGCAAGATGGCTGCGGCGGCACATGATGCTAAAAAACAAGCCGATCAATATGGCGGCCTTAAAAACGTAACGGTGTTGGAGTCCAGCCATGATGAGAGTGGTAAACGTGCAGATGTGCGCTTAGCGTTAACGTTTAAGAATGGTCCCGAGGGTTCTCGTGAAGAGCGCGTCGATCTGATCAAAGATGGCTCGACGTGGAAGGTGAATCTTGACTAAGTAGCCCTAGGTTTTAGTCCCGATGCGCTTAGTAAAATCGTTACCACAAGGAGTCCTGATACTGTTAGGACTCCTTCTTTTTGTGGGAAGCTACTTGCTGTTACAAGGCGACTCACCTGAGGCAGTGGCATTGGATAAACCACCAGTGGCAGCTCAGATTGCCGAGAAGTTAGCGCCGGGGGATTTGATTTTTCGTAGTGGTACCGCTTACGAAAGCTACGTGATTAAGCGACTGAGCGGCAGTGCCTTTTCACATATCGGGCTGGTGGTGCAGGGGGCACCGGAGGTGGAGATTATTCATGCCACAACGGATGATGATCCAGCACGACTTAATCAGGTGATACGCTCGCCTTTGGCGGAGTTTGTGAGCCCAGAATTGGCCACGCATTGGGCCGTATATCGTCTATCAAGTTTAGCTAGTCATGAGCGAGCGGCCTTAGTGCAAGCGGTGGAGCATAGCCTGGGATTGCCTTTTAGCTTAAGGGCGAGTGAGAACGATGGCGCACGCTATTGTACGACCATTATTCGAGATGGGCTGCCGCCAGCCTTGCAACAGCAACTCACACCACGCTTTACTTCCTATCCGGGCTTTCGTGGGGAGTTGTTATTTCCTGAAGCCTTTTTCGCCTTGCCGGCATTAGAGCTTATCCATACTAGTGATGAGCGAGTGAGCGATCTATAATAAATCATTCTAATGTTAATCGTAAAAAGGAGACGGGTTGGTGAGTCAAGAGCAATTACGCGTCGCCGTGGCGCAGTTTCCAGGTAGCAATGATATTGTTCAAAATAAACAGTATATTTTGGACTTAAGTCGGCAAGCGGCGGAGGCAAAGGCTGAGTTAGTGGTGTTTCCAGAAGCAGCGATGTGCGCTTTTAGTTCTGATTTAGAAACCTTGCAAGCTGTAGCGGGGGGGCATTCTGCCGCCTTTATCGAGGTTATGCAGCAATTAGCGCAAGACCATGGTTTTGCGGTGATTGTGGGTGTCTTAAGCCCCTCCGAGCAGGTCGACGATGCACGAGTCGTTAATCAACTGATTGCCATTGGGGCAGATGGTCAGCTGATTACACGCTATACCAAAATCCATTTATACGATGCCTTTAGTTTTAAGGAGTCCGACAAGGTACAGCCAGCGACACTGTATGAGGATCAGCGCGAACTGAGTTTGTTTAATCTTAAAGGGTTTAGTATCGGTTTAGTCAATTGTTATGATTTGCGTTTTCCTGAATTATCCAGAAAGTTAGCCATTGCGGGCGCGGATATTCTATCCATAAGTGCAGCATGGTTAGCAGGTCCTTATAAGGAAATGCATTGGCAGACCTTATCCCAAGCGCGTGCCATTGAAAATACCTGCTATGTCTTGGCTTGTGGTCAAACAGCACCTAAAAATACTGGTCAAAGCATGATTATTGATCCGATGGGGGCGATCTTGGCAGGCGCAGCAGAGGAGCCGGGGGTGATTGTACAGACGCTGACGCGGGAGCGTATCCGTGCGGTGCGCCAAACCTTGCCTTGCTTAGCCAATCGTCGTTATGAGGTGTAGGCCACACTTTAGCTAAGTGTGAGTCAGCATCGTGTTAAAATTGCTCTATTAAGAATCATTAGTATTTAAATCTATTTTAGGAGAGTTTGATGGCTTTAGTCTCAATGCGCCAATTATTGGATCACGCTGCTGAGCATGGCTACGGTATCCCTGCCTTTAATGTTAACAACTTAGAGCAGGTGCAAGCCATTATGGAAGCAGCCAGAGAAACCGACAGTCCGGTGATTATGCAGGCCTCTGCCGGTGCTCGTAAGTACGCCGGTGAGCCCTTTTTAAAGCATTTAATTGAAGCGGCGGTTGAGGCTTATCCAGAGATTCCGATTGTGATGCATCAGGACCACGGTCAATCACCGGAGGTATGTCGCGGCGCCATTGATTTAGGCTTTAGTAGTGTGATGATGGACGGTTCGCTCCAAGCCGACGGTAAGACGGTCGCTGACTATGAGTATAACGTTGACGTGACGCGCCAGGTAGTGGAAATGGCGCATCGGATCGGTGTTAGCGTGGAGGGTGAGTTGGGCGTGTTAGGCTCGCTCGAAACCATGCAAGGCGATAAGGAGGACGGTCACGGTGCCGAGGGTACCTTAACCCTGGATCAGTTATTGACGGATCCGGATCAGGCGGCTGATTTTGTTAAGCGTACTCAGGTCGATGCTTTAGCCATTGCCATTGGTACTAGCCACGGTGCGTATAAATTTACCCGCAAGCCAACGGGTGATATTTTATCGATTCAGCGGATTAAGGAAATCCACGCCCGCTTACCCAACACGCACCTTGTGATGCACGGTAGTTCTAGCGTGCCGCAGGAGTTATTGGCTGAAATTCGTGAGTTCGGTGGTGATATGAAAGAGACTTACGGGGTGCCGGTTGAGGAGATTCAGGAGGCGATTAAGCATGGCGTACGCAAGGTCAATATTGATACCGATATTCGCTTGGCGATGACAGCAGCAGTTCGTCGTTTTCTTCACGAAAATCCATCCAAATTTGACCCTCGTGAGTTTAATAAGCCAGCGCGTGAAGCGGCTAAGCAGATTTGTATTGCGCGCTACGAGGCCTTTGGTACCGCGGGTAATGCCTCTAAAATCAAGCCCGTGTCGTTAAAAGAGATGGCGGCACTCTATGCTGCGGGTGATTTATACCAAAAAACGGTCTAATCCCATCCAGCGCTTAATAAGCAAAAGGCGACTCGCATATCGTTGAGTCGCCTTTGTTTTTGCCTATATAAAAAGTGCTTGCCTTAGCCCGCTAGGGGCGTGGAGAGCACTAAAAACTAAAAGGATAAGCCGTTTGCAATATAGTAGGTGATTAACACCGCAATGCCAAAGCTAAGCACAAAGCGTAGCCACATGCTAAGGCCTTGCTCTACATGTACGGCGGCTGTTGGCACATCATTACTGAGCTGAGCCTGACCGGTAATCATGGGTGTAATCAGATTCTGCTTTTTAATAAAGCGATAAAATAGCACAGCACCCACATGGAGTACCACTAATAAAATCATCAGAAGCTCGGTGCTGTGGTGTATTTTTGCCATTAGCTCTCTGATGTCTTTAGCAGCCAGACGATATAAAGGACCTTGGTAAAAATAACCGTCGCCGGTAAATAAACCGCTCACTACTTGGAGCCCGAATAAGCCCAAGAGGGCCAACACGGATAAGGCGCCGAGCGGATTGTGACCAAAGACCTTTTGACCACTTTTTAAATAGTCGATAATGGCCGTGGGTCCCTTAATAAACTGGGTAAAGCGTGCATAGTAGGTGCCGCTAAAGCCCCAAAGAATACGGAAAATAATAAGACAGAGGGCAGCGAGACCAAGGCGCAGATGCCACTCCATATTGCCAGTTTTAACGGTGATAAAGGCACCGATCACACAGGCGGCAAAAGACCAATGGAATAGGCGCAAGGGCAAATCCCAAATCCGAATACGTCGTACTTCAGTTGCGCTGGGTGTAAGCATAAATTCAAACCTTTTTAATTACATGAATGCCTTAATAAGCAGGTGTTGCCATTATAAGGGATCAAGAACTCAATTTCCTTTCATTACTTGTGGAATTGTTTCATTCGAGTAATAACAGCGCTGTGCCTTGTTATACTTATACAGTGAGACAGACTGATGCCATGATGTAAGGCTGTTCAATTAATTAAGATAATTTATTTTTTATTCGGATATCAATTAAATGCTCGATCTCGGATTATTACGCAAAGACTTAGATGCTGTGGTTAGCGCTTTAGCACGTAGAGGCGTTGATTTTGATGTGGCTCGTTTTAATGACTTAGAGGCGCGCCGCAAGGACTTACAGGTACAGACCGAAACATTGCAAGCCAGTCGCAATGCCCTTGCCAAGGAGATTGGTAAGCTCAAGTCCCAAGGCTTGGATGCTGATGACTTGATGGCACAGTCAAAGGCCATCCCGGAGCAGCTAAAGGCAATGGAAGAGGAGCTATCTGCACTACGAGAAGAGCTCAATGCGATCTTGATGTCGACCCCAAATCTTCCGCATGCCTCAGTGCCAGTCGGCGCCGATGAGGGGGATAATGTCGAGCTTCGCCGTTGGATCCCAGGGCAGGATTACGTGGCTGAGAGCGTGTTTCCCGAGACCTTGCCCTTTACTGTACTCGATCACGTTGATTTGGGTAAGCCACTTGGCATGGACTTTGAGGTGGCAGCCAAAATCAGTGGCTCACGCTTTAGCTTTTTAAAGGGCGGTATTGCCCGTTTACACCGCGCTTTAGCGCAGTTTATGTTGGATTTGCACACTTCAAAGCATGGTTATACCGAGTGTTACACTCCGTATATTGTGAATAGCGCTTCGCTGTACGGCACCGGTCAATTACCTAAGTTTAAAGAGGATATGTTCTGGGTGACTAAAGGTGGTGAGGATGATGCGGCTGAGGACGGTAGCAAGAGCAAGGAGGAGCTGTTTTTAATTTCAACCTCTGAGATTAGCCTTACAAATATTGCGCGCGATGAGATTCTCGATACGGCGGAGTTACCGATCAAGCTGACCGCTCACAGCCCTTGTTTCCGTTCCGAAGCGGGTAGTGGCGGGCGTGATGTGCGCGGAATGATTCGTCAGCACCAATTTGACAAGGTAGAGATGGTACAAATTGTCCATCCTGATGACTCCTATGAGGCTTTGGAGGCGATGACTTCGCATGCCGAGGAGGTGTTGCAGTTATTACAGCTACCCTATCGTGTGATTACCTTGTGTACCGGTGATATGGGCTTTGGTGCAGCGAAAACCTATGATATTGAGGTATGGGTACCGTCACAAAACACCTGGCGTGAGATCTCTTCTTGCTCGAATACCGAGGCATTTCAAGCGCGCCGCATGAATGCCCGCTACCGTGTAAGTCAGGGTAAAAATGAGTTCGTGCACACTTTAAATGGTTCCGGTGTGGCCGTAGGGCGTGCCTTAGTGGCAGTGATGGAAAATTATCAACAGGCGGACGGCAGTATTATCGTGCCGGAGGTATTAAGACCCTATATGGGTGGTTTGGAGCGTTTGACGCCTCAGGCTTAAGGAATTAGGGAGTAGTGAGCATGTTATTTTTACTTTCACCCGCTAAAAAATTGGATTACGACAGTCCCTTGGCGGCGGATTATGAGTTTGAACAACCACTTTTTGTAGCGCAAGCGACGGAGTTAATTGAGGTCTTAAAAACAAAGTCGGAGCAGGAGATTGCCGACTTGATGAAGCTTAGCGACAGTCTTGCCTCACTTAACGTTGAGCGTTATCAAGCGTGGGAGCCGAGCTTTGATCAGTCAAATTCGCGCCAAGCCATTTTGGCCTTTAATGGCGATGTGTATGAGGGCTTAGAGGCGTCGACATTGAATCAAAAGCAATTGGCGTGGACTAATCAGCATGTGGTGATTCTGAGTGGTCTGTATGGGGTGTTACGACCTTTGGATTTAATGCGCCCTTATCGCTTGGAAATGGGTACGCGCTTAGCGACTGAGCGGGGTAAAAATCTTTATGAGTTCTGGAATGGGCAAATCGCCGACTATTTGAATCAACGCCTTGCCGAGCAGAAAAATCCGTTGATCATCAATTTAGCGTCTGAGGAATACTTTAAAGCGGTTAAAAAAGATGTCTTGACGTACCCGGTGGTGAAATGTGTTTTTAAAGAGGAACGTGACGGTGCTTATAAAATCATCAGTTTTAGTGCCAAGCGTGCGCGTGGTCTGATGTGTCGTTATGCGATTGAAAATGGTATTGATGATCTTGAGGGCTTAAAGCAGTTTAATTTAGAGGGTTATAGCTACGATGAGGCCTCATCTAGCGAGGATAGTCTGGTTTTTTTAAGACCCGATCAGCGTAAGAAGTAATTTAAAGCGTGTGGGATTAAAGCCGAGTCTGAGGGGATTCGGCTTTTTTTTGGTTGTTGATTAATCTCACTCATCAGCAACCTGTCAAAACATCACCACAGTGAGGAGTAGAGTGAGGCGTCATCCTCACCCTACTCGATAGCAGGCATTAGGCCGCTAGGGCGGCTTTATCCCGTCTAGCTTGTAAAATATTGAGCGCGCAGAACACCACCACAATGCTTAAGCCGATAATATCCGTCAAGGTCTCGGGAACAATCAGCATTAAACCACCGATCGCCATTGGCAAACGCTGCCAGCTTGGAAGGTGGGTTTTAAAGTAGCCCTCTAGTGCAGCAGATAATGCCATTACCCCAGCAAAAGCAGTCACTGCCACGGAGACAATATTAAACCAATGCGGGCGTGCAAATTCACGGGCCGTGACCGCAATATCGCGCGTGTCAATCATGAGCATGTCTGGGTTGTACACAAACATAAAGGGCACGATAAAACCGGCTAAGGCCAATTTCAATGATAAGAAACCAGTGCGCATTGGATCACCCCCAGCAATACCCGCCCCAGCAAAAGAGGCTAAGGCCACTGGCGGTGTGATATTGGCAAAAATACCGAAATAGAATACAAATAAATGCGCCACAATCACAGGTACATTAAAGGTCGCTAAGGCCGGTGCCACCATGGTTGCAGTAATAATATAGGCTGGAATAGAGGGTAAGCCCATACCTAAAATCATGGAAGCAAACATGGTCAGTACCAGGGTGAAAAAGAGTGAGCCCGCACCCATGGACACAATCAACGAAGTCATCACATTACCAAAGCTGGTGAGGCTGACGACACCGATCACAATGCCCACCACCGCACACGCTGCCATCACGGAGAGTGATTGCTTCGCGCCGTCTTCAAGGGCCTCTAAAATCGCCTTGAAGCCCATTCGGGTCTCGGGACGAATCCAGCTAATCACAACTGTAATGCCAATGGTATAAGCTGCCGCATAGCCGATAGGAATTGACTGAGCCAACATCACAATCAGCGCAACAATGGGTAGCAGCATATGACCGCGCGCCATAAGCACCTCTTTTAAGCGCGGTAAATCTGCTTTAGGTACACCGCGCAGATTGTCCTTACCGGCACGGAAATGCACTTGTGCCAACACGCCAAAGTAGTACAGGAGGGCCGGGATCAGAGCAGCTAAGGCAATGGTGCTGTACTTCACACCGGTGGTTTCAGCCATAATAAAGGCACTCGCCCCCATAATGGGTGGCAAAATTTGGCCACCGACAGAGGCGCTGGCTTCAACCGCACCAGCAAAATTGCGGCTATAACCAACTTTTTTCATTAAAGGAATGGTAAAGGCACCGGTACCCACCACGTTAGCCACTGCGGAGCCGTTAATACTTCCCATAAAGCCACTAGAAATCACCGCAACCTTGGCTGGACCACCTTGACGGCTACCCGCAAGCGCCAGGGCTAAATCATTAAATAGTTGCCCCATGCCAGAGCGTGATAAAAAGGCCCCAAATAAAATAAAGAGGAAAATAAAATCCACAGAAGCGCCGATGGCAGTGGAATAAAGACCCTCAGTTTTTAAATAAAGCTGCCCAAAAATATCCCCTAAATCATAGAGACGCGTTGCCAGACGATCTGGCACAAAATTCATATGACTATAAAAGGGGTAGCTTAAGAAGATAAGCGCAAAAATCGGTAAAATCCAGCCCGTAATTCGGCGTCCTGTTTCTAACACCACAACCACGGTCAATATGGCCATCACAATATCGGTGGTGTTAGGGATGCCGCCGCGCACGGTCATGATATTTTGATATTGCGAGATGATATAAAACATGCCCGCTAAGGCTGCTGCTACCCACAACCAGTCGTACCAGACCACCTTGCTACGACTACTTTTTTTGGCTGGAGGGTAGAGTAAAAAGATTAAGGCTGCACCCACCGCCACGTGCACTGAACGTAAAATCAGTGTGGGCACGGGGTTAAAGGTCATATAGAGGTGAAATAAAGAGTAAAAAACAGCAATCGCGGTAATAAGCCAGCGTATGCTTTGGCTACTCGGGGTGCGGGTGACCGATTCACGGTCAAATTTCTCCAGAATAGTTTGACTACTCGCGGTAGTCGTCTGAGAAGTATCCATAGTCATAACAGTTTTTTCCTAGCCAGAAAAAGGGGCGAAAGGTTTTTTTGGGTTCAATCGTAATTTCGGTGTAATCAGGCACTAAGCGGTAGATCTCCCAGCTGCCTTGAGGGCTGATGATACGACCCTGCATATATGCTGACACGATCCAATGCAAGGCCGGAAGTATCACCTGACTTCGTAATCCCACAAAGCCTTCGGGTGCTACAATCGTTTCACCGTCACTAGGGGTGCCAGCACCAAAGGTTTGCAGATAACTAGCATCCAGCAATAATTGACCGGAAGATAAGTAATAGTGTTCTTGCCAATCCTGCAGCTCGACCGAATGGCGCCACCGCAAACTAAACTCAGATTCGTTTAAATAGCAAGTTTGATCTTGAAAACTGATCTTTAAGCGCTCTTGCGGCCAGATGATAAAAGCCGTCAAGCCCAACATCATAAGTAGCAGTAGCGCTATTGGAAGATGGTGTTTAGACATAAGCAAAGCTCCCGGCGGGAACCGGGAGGCTTTGATTAGGCTTTATAACTTATTTAGCAACTTCGTCATAGTACTTCTTCGCACCGGGGTGTAAAGGAGCGACTAAGCCAGACTGCGCCCCTTCAAGCGTGATAGCGCCGGCTGCTTGGTGAGCAGACTTAAGGTGCTCTAAGTTTTCAAAGAAGGTTTTGGTTAACTTATAACCGTCGTCCTCACTGATATCCTTATGGATAACCAAGGCGTTTTGAATCGCTGCGGTCGGGATGTCGGCATCATTACCGTAGGTACCGGCTGGGATATTTAAGGATACGAAGTAAGGCTTATCCTTGGCGATGTCGGCAATACGATCGGCAGGAATTTCAACCATTTGCAGATCGAAGCTTTGCTGCAACTCCATCAAGGAGGCATTAGGTAGGCCGCTGGTCAGGAAGGCGGCATCAATACGGCCCGCTTTAAGCGCATCGGCTGCTTCGGCATAGCCTAAGTAGTCCACACGTAGGTCGTCATAGGTCATGCCAAAACCGTTAATAAGATTGCGTGCGTTAACCTCAACTCCAGAGTTTTGGTCACCTACCGCCACACGCTTACCGCGTAAATCCTCTAGCGTTTTAATGCCAGAGCGCTTGGAGGTGACCACTTGAACGTAGTTAGGATAGAGGGCGGCGATTTGCTGAACCTTATCGATCTTAGCAGGGAAGCTATTTTCACCGTTAATTGCATCAGTTAACACATCACTCATCACAAAGGCCATTTGTACTTTGTCTTGGTTGATGAGGTTGATATTTTCTACTGAAGCGCCGGTAGTTTGTGTCTTTGAGTTAACGCCGTAGGCCTTATTGTATTGCTCAGCCAAGGCTGTAGCGATGATGTTATAAGGGCCAGAAGCACCACCAGTAGCAATGGTCACAAAGCGAGTCTCTAACTTATCGCTAGCAGTGCTTGCAGGTGCTTCGGCAGCAGACTGTTGTGGCTCAGTCGTGGTTGATGAGTTCTTGGAATCATCAGAACAAGCAGCCAGTGTAAAAGCAGCAGCTACTAATAATACAGATTTCTTTAGCATAATAACTCTCTAAATTAGTAAAACAGCTCATCCCTGAAAAAGAGATGGCTATTAGTTGTTAGGGAAGGCGTTAGAGGCCAATCATGGAATCATAACTTATTTCATGACAAATGTTTATACATTTTGTAAAAAAACCGCCTAACACTGTGGTGCTAAGCGGTTTTGCAGATGCTGTTAAGCACAGTATCTTAGTTGGTCTCACTGTCTTTAGAAGCAGCCACCTGCTCAGCACTAGCGGCGGTGATTTTCATGCTGCCGGTTTTATTAAAGCGAGCGTGCCAGCTTAAGGCCTCACTTAAAATATGTGGGGTATGACCACTATTTTCCGCACAAGCACGCTCAAAGTAGGAGCGTAGCTCAGCACGATAGTCAGGGTGGGCGCAATGCTCAATAATGCGTTCGGCGCGTTGGCGTGGTGATAAACCACGTAAATCGGCTAAGCCCTGTTCGGTGACGAGGATTTGTGAGTCATGCTCCGTATGGTCAACGTGAGACACCATGGGCACAATACCGGAAATATCACCGCCTTTGGCAATGGACGGACGTACAAAGAAGCAGAGGAAGCCATTTCGTGCAAAGTCGCCGGAGCCACCAATGCCGTTGATGATATCACTACCCATCACGTGGGTGGAGTTGACGTTGCCGTAAATATCCGCTTCTACCATACCGTTAATCGCAATCACGCCGAGACGACGCACCACCTCTGGGTGATTACTGATTTCCTGGGTGCGTAAAACAATGCGCTCACGGTAGAAATCGATATTTTTATTAAGCTCTTCTAGACCCGCTGGGCTAAGGGATAGCGAGGTGGCTGAGACTTTAACTAACTTGCCTGATTTGATCATATTCAGCATGCCGTCTTGAATGACTTCGGTATAGGAGGTCAGATTATCAAAATCACCCTCATTTAAACCGGCCATCACGGCATTCGCAATATTACCCACGCCAGACTGAATCGGTAGTAAATTCGGCGGTAACACCCCCTTATTTACCTCATCTCTTAAGAAGTTCAGAATATGCTCGGCAATCTTCTTCGAAGCCGCATCCGGCTCAGTAAAGACGTTAACCCGATCGGTGCCGTGGGTTTCAACAATGGCAATGATTTTTTCGGCGGGGCAATGGTAGTAAGGTTGGCCGATGCGATCAGCGACCTCTACAATGGGTATCGGCTTACGATGCGGTGGGAGGGCAGTGCCGTAGTAAATATCATGCATGCCGTCAAGTTTTTCACTCAGTGCGTAGTTGACCTCGATAATGACCTGATCTGCTTGGTCGATCCATGTCTTGTTATTACCCACAGAACCGGCAGGAATTAAACTGCCGTCTTCACGAATACCTGCGACTTCAATCACAGCAATATTTAACTTGCCGTAAAAGCCGAACCACGCATGCTGCGCCACATGAGAAAGATGAATATCCATGTACTGCATTTTGCCGCTATTAATTTTCTTGCGGCACGTCGGGTCGGATTGATAGGGCAGTCGCATCTCAATGCCGTCTACCTCAGCCAAGGCACCATCTAATTCGGGTGCGGTGGAGGCGCCTGTCCAAACGCCGATTTTAAAGGGCCTGTTTTGAGCGTGCTCTTCACGAATGCGTGCCGCTAGGGCAACTGGAATCTCCTTGGGATAGCCGGAACCAGTAAAACCACTCATTCCTACATTAACCCCTGAAGGAATCTTTTTGACAGCCTCCTCCGCTGACATAACTAAACTGTGATAGCCCTTATTCTTAATTCGTGATAGAGACTCAAACTTCTGACTCATTTCTTAACCCTTAATTTGATGGCACATGTCCGAATATTAACAACTGAAAGTCGATGATTTTTCATAAGGATAACGATAAATTATCGACGCCTAAAGAATATAACACAGTTAAATTGAGAATTTTCTAATAAAAAAAGAACCGATACTAAAACTAGCTATCGGTTCTTTAATTTTAGGTGTTGTTGTGAGGATTACTCGTTGGCATCACCCGGTGTCGGCTCAGTGGTACTCGCTGCTGTGTTAGTTTCAATTTGAACTAACTCGCTTGTGGCAATTACTTTGGCCGCTTTGCGTGGTCGTCCCAATTTGACGGGTGCAGCTTCGGGGATAGGCGTCACCGCATCGGCGTTGGTTTCAATCATGTGTAAACCAGCAGCAGCAATCACTTGCGCTAAGCTCTCGCTTGCATGCTCTGCGTTGTTGGCGACGGGCGCAGCCTCAGCCTCCTCGGTGCCGTTGTCGGCTGGAGCGCTTGCGGTGATGGGCGTGTCGTCCTCGGTGGCAGCTGCGGCTTCGGACGCAGGCTCGACTTCGGACTCGGGCGTCGCTGCGGCCGTTGCTTCACTTGCTGCTTGTTCTGCTTCCGCGGCAGGCGTTGAGGGCTGGTTATCGACTGGCTGCGAAGTCTTAACCTCATCTTCCACTGCTAGTGACTCGGTGGGCGTGGCGCTTTCTGGCATCGCAGGCGCTGCGGAATCCATCACTGGCTCGCTCGTCACACTGAGCGGTGTTTCTGCTTCAGTTGCAGGGGTCTGCTCAGTGTCGGCAGCTCGTTTAGTGAGCTCCTCAACATCAATTTCACCCTTGGCAATTTGTTCAGATACCTCTTCATAGTCCTGACTCGGTGCATTTAACATCACCTCATTCGGCACGAAGGGTAAGGCTGCTGCTGCCGCGTTATGCTCTTTTTGAGAGCGACGATTACGCTGATTACTGCGGTTTTGACGGCGACGTGTATCAGCTTGCGTGGCGTCGTCTTGCGTTGCCGCATCTGCTTCGGCTGTGTGGGATGGCGCTTCATTTACTTGAGGCGCTTGCTCTGGCGTCGTCACGGCTGCCTTAGCCTGTTCATCAACTACGGCTTCTGTCGTTGGCTGCTTTTGACGCGTGCGCTTTTGCTCGTCACGAGCTGGTGCACGGAGAAAGCGTGGCTCCTCCTCATCACGGCGTTGCTCGGCTGGCTGCTGTAATTCATGCTGCGCATTCGCTTCCGCTTGGATAGCTGGCTCAGGCGCTTGTTGTGTTCGCTGTTCAGCCGCTTTACGCTGCTCGCGTTGCTCGTTTTTGCTTGCTTGAGCTTGCGTCTCTTCAGCAACTTGTTGCTGCTGATTCTGATTTAATTGCGCTTGATTGTCATTGTCTTGACGCGGTTGGCGACGCGAGCGACGATTGTTGCGATTTGCGTCTTGCTCCTGACGACGTTTATCATTTGACTGACTCTGTTCTTGTGCTTGCTGATTGGCTTGCTTTGGCGCTGCCTCTGCTTGAGCTGCCTTTTTAGGGCGTGCTTGACGGCGTGGCTTTTGTGGTGTGCCAGCTTCAGTTTCTTGCGCGGCACCACGTTTAGCGGTACGGCGTTGATTGCGTTGACGCGGTTGACGTTGCGCCGAGTCGCCACCTTGGCGTGCAGGGTTTTTCTTAGCAGCAGCGGCTTTTTTAGCTGGTGTCGCCTTTTTTGTCGTTTCCGTTGCTTGTTCCTCAGTATCTTGAGGGCGCATAAAGAAAGACATAATGCGCTGCAAGAAACTCTTAGGCACGACCCGCTCAGCTACCTCAGCCGCTTTGGCGGTGGCGGCTGCAACCGTTTTTTCTACTTTAGGTGGGATAGGCTCATCATGGGCAATGCCTTTCACAATAGCGCTGGGGCGTTTTTCCTGCTCCTCAAGACGGGCAGTTTGCTCGCGCCACTGTACGACCGATTCAGGGACCGGCATCAATTCCACACTGCTTTTATGATCATCTAAGCGATTATCGTCGTAACGTAAACGCTCAATATGGTGGTGCGGGGTTTCTAGGGCTTTGTTAGGAATCAGTACAATACGAACATTGAGACGATTCTCAATTTTCACAATATCAGCGCGTTTTTCATTTAATAGGAAGGTCGCTACATCTACCGGCACCTGTGCATGGAGGGCGGCGGTATTTTCCTTCATCGCCTCTTCTTGGATCAGGCGCAGGATATTTAAGGCGCTGGACTCCACATCACGAATCACACCAGTACCATTACAGCGTGGGCAGGTAATATGTGAACCCTCGTTGAGCGATGGACGTAAGCGCTGACGTGATAGCTCCATCAGGCCAAAGCGGGAAATCTTGCCCATTTGGACGCGAGCACGGTCAAAATGTAAGGCTTCGCGCAGTTTTTGTTCAACCTGGCGCTGGTTTTTATTATCGTCCATATCAATAAAGTCGATAACAATTAAACCGCCCAAGTCACGTAGACGTAATTGACGCGCTACCTCCTCGGCCGCTTCAAGGTTAGTTCGTAAAGCGGTTTCTTCAATATCTACGCCACGGGTTGAGCGTGCGGAGTTAACATCAATGGCGACTAAAGCCTCGGTGTGGTCCACCACAATGGAACCGCCAGAAGGTAGTGAGACATTGCGCGCATAGGCGGTTTCAATCTGATGCTCAATCTGGAAGCGTGAGAATAGCGGCACCGCATCACGATAGCGCTTAACTCGATTGACATTTTCCGGCATCACATCCTGCATAAAGGCCATGGCCTGTGAGGTAATCTCATCCGTGTCGATAAGAATTTCAGCAATGCTCGGTGAGAAATAGTCGCGAATCGCGCGAATTACGAGACTGGATTCCTGATAAATCAGTACTGGGGCAGGGTGCTGTTTGGCTGCGTTATCAATGGCATTCCAGAGCTTTAACAGATACTGTAAATCCCAGTCCAATTCCTCGGTAGAGCGTCCGATACCGGCCGTGCGGGCGATGATGCTCATGCCCTGTGGTAGCGCTAATTTATCCATCGCCTCTTTGAGCTCTTGGCGATCCTCTCCCTCAATGCGACGTGAAATACCGCCGCCGCGAGGGTTATTAGGCATCAATACTAGGTAGCGACCGGCTAAGGAGATAAAGGTAGTGAGGGCAGCGCCTTTGTTACCGCGCTCCTCCTTTTCGACCTGTACAATTAGCTCCTGCCCCTCGTGTAGGGCATCTTGAATGCGAGCAGTGCGTAGATCCACGCCCTCTTTAAAGTAGCTGCGCGCAACCTCTTTGAATGGCAAAAAACCATGGCGCTCGTGACCATAGTTAATAAAACAAGCCTCTAAACTCGGCTCAATACGGGTAATCACACCCTTGTAGATATTGCCCTTGCGCTGTTCGCGACCGGCGCTTTCAATATCGATGTCGATAAGCTTTTGCCCATCAACAATTGCAACGCGTAATTCTTCTTGGTGCGTTGCATTAAATAACATGCGTTTCATGTATCAAACTCTCCGAAAAAATGCCACAGCAATATATGCTGAACTCCCCGGAAAGAGTTGTTACGGGCTTGGTGACGCTGCGAAATGACGACAGCTAGTTTTTTGTGTGTTGTTTTTATTGAGTAGACATCACTAAGCGTAAATCAGCACACCCCAACGCTCGGTGCACACACAGGCTGTATGGGTACCGAGTAGGGGGGCGTTTATCCGTACTTGTGGGAGGTATTCGATAGGCTCCCAGCAAGTGACATGGGCTATTCACAATCAACTGAACAAACAAAAAAATAGTTAAAAAAACAAAAAACATGAAACTGATGTATTTATCAATCAGTTTACTTATACCCTATAGAGCTAGACTGGTGGCCTAGTCTATAAGTAAAAAATCCTGTACTTTCACTTAACAATCAACCATCTCATCTGCATGACAAGTGCACTGTGGGCAGGAGGTTAAATACTGCCGCATCAATAACAGTCACTGTCAACGACAAATGAACACCGATAACAACTCAAAAGAAAACGGGCCTCAGCCTAAATGCACTGACTCAGTGGGCAAGATGCGCAGGCACTGGCTGCCATAGGTGTGAGCAGCAGCCTGAGCAAAGCTCAAAAACCCTGACAACGCTGTATAAATCAAAACTCAGTAAAAATCCATGAGTTACAATAGCGTGTTAAGGTAGAGTGTAGGCTTTACAGTCTTGAGAATATCGCAAGCGGATAGGCAATAGGCCCTTCGACGATTGCGCCACTTTCTTTTACTGCGGGTATTAGGAATTATAGTTAGTCTTTACAATATGTGCAAACAAAGTTCATCAGATGCGCCCAGATTATCTGTACAAATGTTAGAAATCGATGCTGCCAGTGCGGGGCAGCGTTTGGATAACTTTTTAATCCGTGAGTGCAAGGGGGTGCCTAAAAGTCATCTTTATCGGGCGGTGCGTTCGGGGCAGGTGCGGGTCAATCGGGGCCGTGTCAGTGTGGATTACCGTTTGCAGCAGGGTGATACGGTGCGTATTCCGCCCATGCGCATGGCGGCCCCAGATGCTAAGCCCACGGCGCCACAGGCGGAATTTCCGGTGGTGTTTGAGGATGATGCGATTTTGGTGATTAATAAGCCTGCGGGTGTGGCGGTGCACGGCGGCAGTGGCGTCTCCTTCGGGGTGATTGAGCAATTGCGTGCGGCGCGGCCGCAGCAGCGCTTTCTCGAGTTGGCGCATCGCTTGGATAGAGAAACCTCGGGACTCTTAATTATTGCTAAAAAGCGCTCAGCCTTGGTGGCGCTGCATGATATTTTTAAGCAAGCTCGTACCCAACGGCATTATCGTGCCTTGGTGGTGGGAGAGTTGCAGCAAAAGGTGCAGCATATTAAAAAGCCTTTGCTGAGGTATTTGACGGCCGAGGGTGAGCGTCGGGTGCGGGTCGATCCCCAAGGGCGTTATGCGCATACCATTGTCACTGTGTTGCAACGTTACCCGGACTATACTTTGATTGATGCAGAAATTCTGACAGGTCGAACCCATCAGATTCGGGTGCACTTAAAGTCCATCGGTCACACCATCGTGGGTGATGAGAAGTATGGGGATGATGAATTGCGTAAAAAGCTAGTGCAACAAGGCTTTAAGCGTATGTTTTTGCACGCCTCTAAGCTGCGTTTTCCGCACCCCATTAGCGCCGAGTGGATGACGGTCGAGGCTGAGTTGCCGCCAGCCTGTGAGCAGCTGTTAAAGCGTATTGCGGCGCATGAATTTTAATTAATTGAGAATGTATTAAGCATGAAGTATTCAACCGTAATTTTTGATTGGGATGGCACCGTCGTTGATTCAACCTATGTGATTGTGGATGCCATTAAAAAGGCCAGTCGTGAACTGGGTTTAGAGGAGCCGACCACGCAAAAAGCCAGTTGGGTCATCGGTTTGTCGCTGCCCAAGGCCTTGTTGGAAGTGGTGCCGGGCTTAGATGAGACACGCTTGCAGGCCTTTATCGATGCCTATAGAAAGTACTATTTCAGCGCCGATCCCGATTTAAAGTTATTTGATGGGGTGTTACCGATGATTCAGCGCTTGCGTGAGCAGGGTCTGATGACAGCAGTTGCTACTGGTAAAAGTCGCTTTGGTCTTGATCGTGCCTTAGCCAATCACGGTATTGCGAATTTATTCGATGTCACTAAAACGGCCGATCAAACGCAAAGTAAGCCTAGCCCCGTGATGTTGCAAGAGATTTTTGATGAATTGATGGTGCAACCCGATGAATGCGTTATGATAGGGGATACCTCACATGATATTTTGATGGCGCGCAATGCCGGCTGTGATAGTATTGCCGTGACCTATGGTGCTCATACCCTACGTGAAATCAGTCAGGCTGAGCCTAGCTATATTGTGAATCATGTCGGTGAGTTGGAGCATCTGCTATCGCGTCACACTAAAAAACGCTCAGAGTAATTTATTATGCCTACTAACAAGCAATGGCCGGAAAGTTTGATCCGCAATTTCCTCATCCATATTTATATCGCCTGTGCGGTGCCGGGTCTGGTCGCACTTTGGATGAGCTATGCCTTCAGGGACGAAGGGCATATTGCCAGTGCTGAGGTGTTGGTGCATTATTTAGCCGCTGCCTGTTTGTTGATGTTGGCGGCTACCCTGCTAATTACACCTTTATCGCGCGTTTTGGCGCAGCCTAATTTAGCCATGATTAGGCGACCTCTTGGTTTAGCTGCCTTTGCCTATGCATTTTTGCATTGGCTAGGCTTTTTTTACTTGCATGAGTTTAATGGCACTGCGATTTGGGTGGCTTTTAGCCTCAATCCAGCGCTGTGGGCGGCGTTAGTTGCCTCGCTGTTAATGGTGCCGATGGTGTTGACTGCTAATCATCAAGCTATGCATGATTTGGGGATTTGGTGGCGCCGTATTCATTCGGCCATTTATGTGGTGGCGCTCTTGTGGATTTACTATATGGCCACGAGCTTTAGCTTAACCAATGGTGATCGTCTACTCTTTAGCTTAGTCTCCGTGCTATTAATTTGGCGTGTTTATCATGGCTTTACGACACGCCGTCGCGTGGCTAAGAAGCTCGATAGTATTAACACGCGTGAGCGGGACGAGGATAGGTAGCGCAACAAACCAGTAGCCACTTAGCGCCGGCGGTGGTGTAAGATTTCCCTCCGCAGGCGCTTAAGCAGCTTAAGCTAAAAACAAAAATAGGGTGGCTTGCTTATCAAGGGAGGGGGCGGGTTGCTTTTTCCATTCGGCAACACTGGCGGTTTTAATCCATTCGTTTTTCCCTGTAATATCTCTGGCCACGCAAAGACGGGTATTAGCATTGAGGTGTTGCAGCAAGCTAGCAAACATGGCCTCATTGCGATAGGGTGTTTCAATAAATAATTGCGTCTGATTGAGGCGGCGGGATTGCTGCTCCCATTGCTTTAATTGCTTGGCGCGCTCATCACTTTTGACCGGCGCATAGCCGTTAAAAGCAAATTGTTGACCATTCAGACCGCTTGCCATTAAGCCCAAAAGGATCGAGCTGGGGCCTACCCAAGGTACAACCTTAATACCTAAGGTATGCGCCTCAGCGACTACATTGGCGCCTGGATCAGCGACAGCAGGGCAGCCTGCTTCTGAGACTAGACCAATTTCCCCACCCTCGGGAATGGCTTTAAGCCAAGCACGAATGTCTTGGTTGGGTGTTTTGTTGCTGAGGCTATGAATGGTGATGTCTTGTAATACATGCTGTGTTTCAATTAGCTTTAAAAAGGCGCGTGCAGTTTTGGCATTTTCTGCAATATAGCTATCTAGCTTAGCCGCTAAAGCCCGCACCTCAGCAGGCAGCCATTGGGCGGGCGAGCTCTCGCTAAGGCCGACGGGAATCAAGTGTAAGGTTTTTTGCGTCATGAGTACTATCTTTGTGCCAATAAAGTAGGGTTAAAACCAAAGTGACGTAGCATGCGCGATAGCGCAATTAATGGTAGCCCGATGATGGCGGTGGGATCATCGCTACGCATGGACTGCATGAGGCTGATACCCAAGGACTCAGCCTTGGCGCTACCTGCGGTATCAAAGGGTTCGTCATAGCACAGGTAATGATGGATCTCTGCCTCGCTCAACTCGCGAAAATGACAGGCGGTCAGCACATCCTCAACTAACAGCGCCTCTCCATCCGTCACGGCGAGGGCGCTGTGAAACTGCACCACCTGACCGGAGAGCTGCTGCAATTGGGCAAAGGCGGCCTCATAGCTACCAGCCTTGCCGATAGGCTCACGCCCTAGGGTAGCCACTTGATCGGAGCCAATCACTAGGCTGCCGGGGTGCTTATCGGCGACGGCTTTGGCTTTGGCGGCAGCCAGTCTAAGACTAAGTTCAGCAGGATTTTCGCCGTCGCGTGGTGTTTCATCAATATGTGATGCTTCAACCCTAAACGGGATGCCTAGACGTTCAAGCATCATGCGTCGATATGGCGAAGTTGAAGCAAGAATAAGACAATTCGGAGCGGAAGTCATTATTTTAATTGACCTATATGGGTAAAAGAGGTTATTATTCTATGTTTTTACGTGGTTGCGAGTAAAGGCCATGCGCAAAATAGATGTATATACTTTTATTGCTCAGCAGCGCCCTATCGCAAAGCCGCTGATTGGTGAGGCTGACATTAGTCATTTTAGACGTTTTTGCTCAGATTTACCAACCCAAAAGCTAGCAACAGAAAGCTTGGATGAGTCCTTAGTGCGTAACCAAGTCTACTGGCAGGTGGAGGGCGAGCAGTTATCGACTGAGGTATATCCTCAGGGTCGCTATCTGTTGCATTTTTTGATTGAAGCCGAACCGGTTGTGATCTGTCAGCGTTGTATGAAGCCTTTTCGCTTTGCTTTAACGGTTGAAGCGACGGTTGAAGTCGTTCCTTCGGAGCAGCAACTTGAGGCGGTTAGTGAGTCGGGTGAAGTTGTACTAGACGATTATGAAAAGGTCGTGGCCAATCCCTATCTTGATATACTTGAGCTAGTTGAGGATGAGTTAATTTTAGCTTTACCCTTTATGCCAAGTCATGAGAGTTGTGCAGAGGGGCAGGCTTTACTAGACGAGTACGCAACACCAGCAGAGGAATCGCCTTTTGCGGTTCTGAAGAACTTAAAAAATAGCTAGTGTTTAGGATCTGGGATCGTTGTCCGCTAGAGCGTACTGTTAAGCTTTATTATTTGTTTTAATTTTTTATATTGTTCTGAGTGTAGAGCAAGTAATTATTTGTATTTGGAGTCATCATGGCTGTTCAACAAAACAAAAAATCACCATCAAGACGTGGTATGCGTCGTTCTCACGACGGTTTAACTAAGCCGGGCGTAGCGATTGAAGCAACAACGGGTGAGTTACATTTACGTCACCATATCAGCCCTAACGGTTTTTACCGTGGTCGTCAGGTGATCAAATCTAAAAGCGACGAGTAATTAATAGTTCACCCGTGCTTATGGAGGCATGTACGGCGCTTATGTTTACTGTGCCTATAATCTCATAGCGCAAGGGCGACTTTTAAAATTAATTAATTCATATTGTCGTGATCAAAATTGCTATTGATTGTATGGGTGGCGATGAGGGCCTTGCGGTTACCATTCCTGGTACAGTGCAGGTAGCCAATCGCTATCCAGATACGCATTTTTTATTAGTAGGTTTGGTCGATCAGATTGAGGCTGCATTGGAGCGGGCAAAGCCTGCTAATCGGTCTCAATTTGAGATAGTTTCTGCAGCTGAGGTTGTCACTATGGACGATCCAGTTGAGGTGGCTTTGCGCCGCAAAAAGGATTCTTCCATGCGTGTCGCCATCACCTGTGTTAAGGATGGTCGTGCCGATGCGTGTGTCTCTTCAGGCAACACAGGTGCCTTGATGGCGCTGTCGCGCTTTATTCTTAAAATGCTTCCCGGGATTGATCGTCCAGCCATTGCTACGGCCTTGCCGAATGTCAAGGGCGGCGGCACCACGGTGCTTGATTTGGGCGCCAATGTCGATTGTAGTGCTGAGCATTTACTTGAGTTTGGCATCATGGGCTCTGCCTTGGTGCAAGCCATTGATCATATTGACGCGCCCACGGTGGGTATCCTCAATATTGGTCAAGAGGATATTAAGGGTAACGATCAGGTTAAGCAAGCCGCTCAGCTGCTAAAAAGCAGTCATTTGAATTTCTACGGTAATGTCGAGGGTGATGATATCTTCAAGGGCACGACCGATGTGATTGTGTGCGATGGCTTTGTGGGTAACTCAGTGCTTAAAGCGATTGAGGGCACGGCCAAGATGATCTTAGGGCAGATTAAATTAGAGTTTAAGCGCAATCCCTTTAGTCGCTTTGCAGCGCTATTGTCAATGCCGGTCTTTAAAAGATTGCGTCAACGGCTAGATAATCGTCGTTATAATGGCGCCGCTCTGCTCGGTTTGCGGGGTGTAGTTTTTAAAAGCCACGGTTCTGCTGATGAACTGGCTTTTGCTTGTGCCGTGGAACGTGCCCGAGGGGCGGTGGCGAGTAATCTCTTAAGTAAAATTATCCATAGCGTAGAGCGAAGTAATGCTATAAAATCACAGAATGAGCAAGCGCATGCTTCAGCTGTGGTAGCAGATGTCGAGTCTAGCCCGTCGCAGCCTTAGTTTTTTCTGAGTTGTTCCGCCATATAGAGGAGTCCATAGTGCATCAATACGCCAAAATTATTGGTCACGGTAGTGCCTTACCGAAGTCAGCCATTAGCAATGACGAGCTTGCTAAGCAATTAGCAGCGCAGGGTGTGGAGACTTCGGATGAGTGGATTCAGTCTCGTACCGGTATTCGTCAGCGGCATATCGCCGATGCCTCAGTGCAGACCAGTGACTTGGCGCTTGAAGCAGCCAAAAATGCCCTCACATCAGCAGCGCTAGACGCAAATGACATTGATTTAATTATTCTCGCCACCACCACCCCGGATATGATTTTTCCGAGTACCGCATGTATCGTACAGGCTAAGCTCGGCATCACTAATCACGCCATGGCATTTGATGTGCAGGCGGTATGCAGTGGTTTTGTCTATGCGGTGACGATGGCGGATAGTATGATTCGCAGTGGCAATGCCAAGCGAGCCTTAGTCATTGGTGCGGAGACATTTACCCGCCTGTTAGACTGGCAGGATCGTGGTACCTGCGTACTCTTTGGTGATGGTGCGGGCGCGATTATTTTAGAGGCGTCTGAGGAGCCGGGTATTTTGGCGACGCAGTTAAATGCGGATGGGGCCTTTGAGTCTATCTTGCATGTACCGGGCCGTATTTCACGTGGTGCGGTGGTGGGTGATCCTTTTATGCGTATGGACGGTCAGGCGGTCTTTAAAAAGGCCGTGAGTTTGTTGGAGCGTTCAGCACTGGATGTGTGCGATAAGGCCGGCATCAGTCACGAGGAGATTGAGTGGTTTGTGCCGCATCAGGCAAATCTTCGCATTATTAATGCCTTGGGGCGCAAGCTCAGCCTACCAGCCGAGCGGGTGGTGGTGACGGTGGATAAGCACGCCAATACATCGGCCGCTAGCGTGCCTTTAGCCTTTGATGAGGCTTGTCGTGACGGTCGCATCCAGCCCGGTCAGTTGGTTTTATTGCAGGGCGTAGGTGGCGGCTTTACATGGGGTTCTGTGTTGTTGAGAGCCTAGTATCCCTCAGTGTATTCGATTTCAGTGATTAATTAGGGTGGTGTTATATGACTAAATTAGCATTTGTATTTCCGGGTCAAGGTTCACAGAGTGTCGGCATGCTCGACAGTTGGGCTTCAAATGATGCCGTTAAAGCGGTGATGGATGAAGCGAGTCAAGCCTTAGCCCAGGATTTACATCGCTTAGCGGCCGAGGGGCCGGCTGAGGCCTTAAATTTAACCACCAATACGCAGCCGATTATGTTGGTCGCCAGCTACGCCATGTATCAGGCCTATTTATCCGCTGGTGGTGCAGCACCTGAGGTGGTTGCAGGCCATAGTTTAGGTGAGTACACGGCATTGACGGCGGCGGGTAGTTTATCGCTTAGTGATGCTGTGCGCTTAGTGCGTATTCGCGCCGATGCCATGCAATCTGCAGTACCCGTGGGTGAGGGCGGCATGGCGGCCATTTTAGGCTTGGATGATGATGCCGTGCGACAGGTCTGTGAGCAGGCTAGCACGGCTGATAGCTTTGTCGAAGCGGTCAATTTCAATGCTCCGGCACAGGTAGTGGTTGCTGGTCACAAGGATGCTATTGATCGTGTTTGCGTGCTGGCCAAGGAAGCGGGCGCAAAGCGTGCGCTACCGTTGCCAGTTTCTGCGCCCTTCCATTCACGTTTATTAGAGCCAGCGGCGCAGGTGTTGGCGGATGCCTTAGCAGCAATTGAATTGCAGCGCCCAGCCATGCCCGTGATTAATAATGTCGATGTAGCCACGGCCGATATGCCTGAGGATATTGTGGATGCCTTAGTGCGTCAAGCCTGGCACCCAGTGCGTTGGGTTGAGACCATTCAGGCGATGAAGGCGATGGGCGTAACGCATGTGGTCGAATGTGGTCCAGGCAAGGTCTTAAGCGGTTTGATTAAGCGTATCGAACCTGAGTTACAGGTCTTAAGTATTAACGATCCTGCTTCTTTAGAAGCGACTTTGGCGGCTTTAAAGGGTCAGGCAAATCACGCCTAATCGCCTCTTATCATTGCTTTTATAAGCGCTTTTTTTAGGGTAAAAACAGATGTCGGAAAAAGTTTTAAAGGATAAAATTGCTCTCGTTACTGGTGCCTCTAGAGGAATTGGTAAGGCGATTGCCAAGGCATTAGCTGAGCAAGGTGCCGTGGTGGTGGGTACAGCCACTAGCGAACAAGGCGCTGAGGGCATCACCAAGGAATTAGAGGCGTTCGGCGGGCGCGGTGTGGTGTTAAATGTCACCGATGATGCGGCGTGTGATGCGCTCTTGGCAGAGCTGGCCAAAGAGGGTGGTCCGCATATTCTGGTAAATAACGCGGGTATCACGCGCGATGGTCTTGCAATGCGCATGAAGGACGAGGATTGGTTGGAAGTGATTCAGACCAATCTTAACGCTGTCTTCCGTTTAAGTCGTGGTGTGATGCGTGCGATGATGAAGGCGCGTGAGGGTCGGATTATTAATTTGACTTCAGTAATTGCCTCTGTAGGTAATCCCGGTCAAGCTAACTACACCGCCGCTAAAGCAGCGGTTGCCGGTATGAGCCGTAGCTTAGCTAGTGAATTGGGTAGTCGTAATATCACCGTTAACTGCGTGGCGCCCGGCTTTATTGATACCGATATGACACGTTCATTAGGCGAGGAAGCGACTGAGGCACTATTATCACGTATTCCTTTATCGCGTTTTGGTCAGCCTGAGGACGTGGCTAATGCGGTGGTGTTTTTAGCTAGCCCGCAAGCTGCTTATATTACGGGCACCACCTTACATGTGAATGGCGGTATGTTTATGCAGTAATCACTGCATGGCAGTAGCAGTTTTTAGTCAGGGTCTGCTTATTTGCACTCAATTGAGTAGCTAAATTAGGTGGATCTGTCGTAAAAAGAGTCGCAATACAGGAAAATTATTGTCTTAAGCGACTTATTTAATGAACATTGCAGTGTTTTTGTCTAAAATGCAGTTTTAAACACAGCGCATTGCAATTTTTGGGTGTTTTATCTACTTGAACTAGGCCTGCTTTTTGCTTAGACTTGAGTAGTTCAAAACGATTAATCACACGATGGGTCATATTTTTGACCATTAGTTTTTAATTATTAAGGGCATGTCCCTTTTTGGAGATATACATGGATAGCATCGAACAACGCGTCAAGAGCATTATTGCTGAACAATTAGCAATTAAGGACGAGTCTGAGGTAAAAAATGAGTCTTCTTTCCTAGACGACTTAGGCGCTGACTCGCTTGATATGGTTGAGTTAGTGATGTGCTTAGAAGACGAGTTCGAAACCGAAATCCCTGACGAAGAAGCAGAGAAAATCACGACCGTTCAACAAGCAATTGATTTCATCACTGCTAACAAGAAGTAATCGCTTGGGTGATTTTCGTATTACCGCCTAGACCGTCTTTTGTGCGCAGTCACGCTGGCACAACTAGCAGGCTTAGGCGGTTTTTTTGTCATTTTTTAGAACAAAAACTAACAACTCATTAAGGAGTGTTCTGTGAGAAGACGAGTCGTCATAACAGGCTTGGGCATTGTGTCACCTGTTGGAAATACCATTGATTCCGCATGGGATAATTTGGTCAATGGCCGCTCAGGTATTGGCCCGATTACCCGTTTTGATGCGAGTGAATTCAACTCTCAGATTGCAGGTGAGGTCAAGGACTTTGACGTCACTAAGTACATTGGCGCTAGAGAAGCCAAGCAGATGGATACCTTTATCCATTACGGTATTGCTGCCAGCCTGGATGCGTGGCAGGACTCTGGTTTAGATATTAATCAGATTAACCCTGAGCGTGCTGGCGTGATCGTGAGCTCCGGTATTGGTGGTTTACCTCGGATTGAGGAAACACAAACGGCCTACCTTGATAAGGGGCCGCGCCGTATTAATCCTTTCTTTGTGCCAGCCTCATTGATTAACTTAATTTCAGGCCACCTGACCATTATGCTAGGTCTAAAGGGGCCGAGCTATGCGGTGGTATCTGCGTGTACTACTGGCCTTCATTCGATTGGTGATGCTGGTCGTTTGATCGAGTATGGTGATGCCGATATTATGATTGCTGGCGGCGCTGAATCTACGGTATCTCCTTTAGGTATCGGTGGTTTTGCGGCGATGCGTGCACTGTCTACGCGCAATGATGATCCGACGGCCGCTTCGCGCCCTTGGGACGTTGACCGTGACGGTTTCGTCTTGGGTGAGGGTGCTGGCGTGATGGTACTCGAAGAGTATGAGCATGCCAAAAAGCGTGGTGCCAAGATTTACGGTGAGTTAGTCGGTTACGGTATGAGTTCCGATGCGCATCATATCACTGCACCAAATGAAGACGGTCCTCGCCGTGGTATGGTCAATGCCTTGAGAAATGCCGGCATTAATGCTGATCAGATTAACTATGTGAATGCGCATGGTACCTCCACACCACTGGGTGATGTTAATGAGACCAAAGCCTTAAAGCTGGCTTTAGGTGAGCATGCGCACAAGGTTGTGGTTAACTCCACCAAATCAATGACAGGGCACTTATTAGGTGCGGCTGGTGGTATTGAGGGCGTGTTTGCGACCCTAGCGGTTTATCATCAGAAATCGCCACCAACCATCAATCTTATCAACCAAGATCCTGAGTGTGATCTAGACTATTGTGCCAATGAAGCGCGTGACGTAGCGATTGAGTATGCGCTATCTAACTCCTTTGGCTTTGGTGGCACTAACGGCTCAATGGTTGTTAAGAAAGTCTAGTGTTATTGCATGTCCTCGCCAGTTTTAAACCGAGTTTGGTATCAGAGTTTAGAGATTAAGCCGAGCGCTTATGCGATTTTTTTTAAGGCCGGCTTAATCTGGCTCACTTTGTTACTTTTTTTCGACTTTATTACTGCCTGCTTGATTGCGTCACTCTTATTTGTTTTTTTAAAACATGCTTCCTCCCAAAGGACTTGGGGACTGTCCCTGAGTCCGGAGGGTGAGTGTCGCTATTATCCCTATGATTCTCGTCGTGAGGGTACCCGAGCGGCTGCGATTCGTTGCAAGCCGATCGCCGTGCGTTATGTCTTGTTTTGGTGTTATTTATTGCTGCAGGCAGAGGACGGCAAGCGCCATCAATTAATCATTTGCTTACATGCCTTAAAAGCGCAAGAGAAGCGTCGCTTTAATGCCTTATGTCATAATTGGTCTCAGGAGATAATGGCATGAGTACAGAGCGGGAATTAGACGCAGCCCTTGTAAAAAGAGCTCAAGCCGGTGAAAAACGGGCTTTTGAGCTGTTAGTGAGTAAGTATCAGCGACGCATTTTGCGGCTGCTGGGGCGCATTTTATACAATCAAAGTGATGTTGAGGACGTGGCACAGGAAACCTTCCTGAAGGCATATCGTGCCTTGCCTAAGTTTCGCAATGAGAGCGCCTTTTATACTTGGCTCTATCGGATTGCGGTTAACACCGCCAGAAATCATCTTTCCAGTAAACAAAATCAGCTGTTTGTCTCAGATCAACTGGAGAGTCAGGATGGTGAAACTTTTTCTTTGTTAGATAATCTAACAGATGGAGAAACCCCTGAAACACATATGCACAATCGCGAGATTTTAGAGGCTTTGCAGGCAGCACTTGATGACTTGCCCGAGCAATTGCGCCAAGCGATTGTGTTGCGAGAGCTTGAGGGCTTAAGCTATGAAGAAATTGCGGGTGTGATGGACTGTCCTGTCGGCACCGTCCGCTCGCGTATTTTCAGGGCACGTGAGGCGATTTCAGAGCGTCTCAAGTCGTTATTGGGTAGCGATGGTGATGGTAGGCCGTGGTAGCTACCCACCAAAAGGATGTCTTGTAAATGAGTACTACGATAGATTTATCAGCTGCTAAGCACCTCGATCAAGCCGAGCGTCTGAGTGCTTTTTTAGATGGTGAATTAAGCGATGCCGAGCTGAGCGCATTGCTAGATGGTATGGATGATAGTCACTATGCTGAGCTTAAGCGCTATCATCTGATTAGTGATGTGATGCGCGATGGCAGTCTGGCGATTCGTAGCTCCGAGCGCTTTTCAATGCGCTTGGCAGAGGCCTTGGCTGCTGAGCCTGCGCATGTGGCTGAGGCGTCAAGCTGGGAGGATGCGCTGCCGGCGACCGGTACCGATGGTGGCTATGCAAAGCTCCCCGTTCAGTCTGCGACTACGGCGAGTATTCACCAACTACCAGCCAAGCCCAAAGCGCGTTTAGCCTTTGTGGCCGGTGGGGTGGCAGCTGCGATTGCGACCGTGATGACCTATAGTGTTTTTCAGTCGGCGGAGATTCAATCGGGTGCGGAGTTGACGGCACCAGCCTTAGTGTCTAGTGCCCCAGTAGCGCCTACGACCCCAGCGAGCACCTTACACACGACCAGAGAGCCAGTGCTCACAGCCACTACCGATCATGGCGAGCTTAGTCCAGTGCGTAGCTTCCGTGCGGCACCGACGGTTGTGCATAGTGCGTCGGCAGCTGTTTCCTCTGCTCGCGCGGCCAGCGAGGAGTATCGTCGCACCTATCCCGAGTATTTACGTTCACACCGTGATATGTCGGCACAAACGCCATTTATGCAGGTAAATTACCAAGGCGCAGGTTTTGCTCAATGATTAAGTGGATACATCACGCCCAAGCCCTGCTGTTAGCACTGTGTTTAGGCTCAACCTTGAGTGCGCAGGCGGCACCGTCATCAGTGGCTGCAGATAGTCAAGTGGGACAGGCAGTGGAGGAGTTAAATCTAGAGCAATTACTGACGCAGATTCAATTGGCTTCCGCTCAGGTAAATTATCAGGGTGTTTTTGTATCGCATTGGGCGAATCAGCAGTTAGTGACCTCGGCCATTACCAACCTCTACAACAACCATCATTTATTGCGTCGCATCTACTCCATGGATGCTAGTCCGATTGAGATTTTGCGTACCGACGATCAGCAAATCCAATTAGTCCCTGAGCAACAGATTGTGATTAGTATGCCGATTCGGGAGCATGAGTTTCCCGGTCTTTTACTGAGCAAGGCCGACGGTATTGCTAATTATTACTTTGCGCATGAATTAAAGGCGCCGGGTCGAGTGGCTGGGATTCAATGTAAAAAAATTCTTTTAGAACCACGCGATGACAGTCGCTACGGTTTTAGGCTTTGTGTTGAACCGCTTAAGCGCTTATTGCTACAAATCGAAACGGTGAATGCCAAGCAGCAAGTGATTAGTCAGGCCCTCTTTACGCAAGTGCATTTTGACGAGCAAATCGATCCTGAGGCAATTCATACAGCGCATGACTATGTGAATTGGGAGCATCTTAAGCCACGTAGCGATGAGGTCGACTTGGCGGCTGAGGGTTGGGAATTTAGTTTTCCTAGCGGGTTTCATCAAGTGACTAGTTTTAAATTATTGATGGGAACCAATAAGGAGGTTCGTCAACTAACTCTTTCAGACGGTCTTTCCTCCTTTTCCTTATTTATTCAAGAGCTGACGCCAGAGGATCAGGCGCAATACGGACAATCCGATATGGTTGAAGGACCGGTCAATATTTACAGCAGACGGGTAGGCGATTATTGGCTTACTGCGCTAGGTGCTATGCCGATTGCAAGCTTGCAAGCCGTGGCGGAATCTGCTCAGCATCGTTCGCTTGCGGATTAGGTGCTTATATTTTATCTACTAGTATTCAAGGACATTTTTATGTTAGTAAAAAAAACCTTTGTATCCACCTTGTTGGCCATGAGTTTATTTGCTACTCAGGCACTTGCTCAAGATAATAAGCTCGTCCCTTCACCGGTGGTGAAGCAAGAGGCGCCAGCTGCAAATCAAGCTGCGCCAGCGGTGCCAACAACGACAAATCGCCTGGTGGCTTTGCCGGACTTTACTGAGATCGTGGCCAAGACAGAGACTGGCGTAGTCAATATCCGCACCATGGAGTCTGTGCCTGTACGCGGTTTTAGTGGTGGTCGCTTCGGCATGGATCAGGATATGGAGGAGATTTTCCGCTTCTTTTTCGGTCCCGATTTCGGTTTTCCGGGGCAGCGCCGAGATAATGATCGCCGTGGCCCGCAGCAGGGCGATCGAGCCGAGCGTCAGGTGCCAAGCAGTGTCGGTTCTGGCTTTATTATTTCTGAAGATGGCTATATCATCACCAATAATCACGTGATTGATAAAGCCTCTAAAATCATCGTCACGCTGAATGACGGTAAGGAATTGACGGCAGAGGTGGTGGGCACCGATGAGCGTACTGACTTGGCCTTACTGAAAGTGCAGGCAGGTGGCTTAAAGCCCTTAACTATCGGCGGCTCAGATGATCTGCAAAAGGGTCAATGGGTATTGGCTATTGGCTCACCCTTTGGCTTGGATTCCACGGTAACGGCGGGTATTGTGAGTGCCATTAATCGTGATACCGGTGACTATTTGCCCTTTATTCAAACCGATGTGGCGGTTAACCCAGGTAACTCGGGTGGTCCTTTAATTGATCTGAGCGGTAAGGTGGTCGGCGTGAATTCGCAGATTATTTCTCGTTCCGGCGGCTTTATGGGTATTTCTTTATCGATTCCGATTAATGAAGCGATGAAGGTGGTTGAGCAGCTTAAGGAAAATGGACAGGTCATTCGCGGACGTATTGGCGTGACCATTTCTGAGGTGCAAGAGGATGTGGCTGAAGCCATTGGCTTGGCAAATGCCGAGGGTGCCTTAGTAAGTAATGTTGAGCTTGGCAGTCCTGCCCAAAAAGCGGGTGTGCGTGCTGGTGATGTGATCACTAAGTTTGACGGCAAAAGCATCAAAAAATGGTCGGATTTACCCCGTTTAGTTGGCCAGACCCGTCCTAACACTGACTCCACCATTGAGGTATGGCGTCGTGGTAAAGCCGTCGAGTTAAAAATCACGGTAGAAGCGGTTAATGGCGATGCGGCCTTAGCGGCTAAGTCTAATCGTGAGTCGCCAGCGGATAAGTCGACCGCAGCCGATCGTTTAGGTCTGGTAGTGGCTGAACTGTCGCCGGCGCAACAGCAGCTGCTAGGTAACGATGCCGGTGTCGTCATCACCGATGTCCAAGGTGCAGCGGTTGAAGCTGGTCTGATGGTGGATGATATTATCCTCGTCTTAAATGATCAGGATGTTAGAAGCGTTGAACAATATCATCAGTTGGTCAAGGGCTTGGCAAAAAACAAAAATGCCGCTATCTTGATACGACGTGATAATTTAACGCAGTGGGTCGCAGTTCAACCTGAAAAATAAAGTACAATATACGGTGGTTGAACGCTAAAAAAGGCGCAATTTACGCGCCTTTTTTGTTACTTATTGCTTTTTTTCGGAATTCATGCAGCATATACGCAATTTCTCTATTATTGCCCATATCGACCATGGTAAATCGACCTTGGCCGATCGCTTAATTCAGCGTTGTGGGGGTCTGTCTGAGCGTGAGATGTCAACTCAGGTGCTAGACTCCATGGACATTGAGCGTGAGCGTGGTATTACTATTAAGGCACAGACGGCCGCTTTGCACTATAAAGCCAAAGACGGCAATATTTATAATTTAAATTTAATCGATACGCCCGGACACGTGGACTTCGCCTATGAGGTGAGTCGCTCGCTTTCGGCATGTGAGGGCGCATTACTGGTAGTGGATGCTTCCCAGGGGGTTGAAGCGCAGACGGTAGCGACTTGCTACACAGCGATTGAGCTCGATGTGGAGGTGATACCAGTACTCAATAAAATGGATCTTAACTCAGCCGATCCCGATGCCGCCAAGGCCGAAATTGAGGAGGTGATCGGTATTGATGCCTCTGCAGCGATTCCCGCCAGTGCTAAAACGGGTATGGGGATAGATGAGATTCTTGAGGCCATTGTCGAGAGAATTGATCCACCAGAGGGTGATCCCGAGGCGCCTTTACAGGCCTTAATTATCGACTCATGGTTTGACAACTACGTCGGTGTAGTGATGTTAGTGCGCATTGTCAATGGCGTCCTTAAGCCTAAGGATCGCATGCGTTTTATGTCGACCAATCAAACCCATTTGTGTGAGCAAGTGGGTGTGTTTACACCGAAGTCAGAGCAGCGCAAGCAGTTAAGTGCGGGCGAGGTAGGCTTTATTATCTCAGGGGTTAAGGAGCTCGAACACGCCAAGGTGGGTGACACCATCACGGTGGTGGGCAAGGAGGCCGAAGCACCTTTGCCAGGTTTTAAAGAGGTTAAGCCGCAGGTATTTGCTGGTGTCTATCCGGTTGAGAGTAGTGAGTACGACCAGCTCCGTGATTCGCTTGAAAAGCTTAAATTAAACGATGCTTCCTTGATGTTTGAGCCGGAAGTCTCGGAGGCGCTCGGTTTTGGTTTCCGTTGTGGCTTCTTAGGGCTATTGCATATGGAGATCGTGCAGGAGCGCTTAGAGCGTGAGTTTGATATGGATATCATTACCACCGCACCGTCAGTGGTATATGAAGTCGAGCTCAATAACGGCAAGGTGATCACGGTTGAAACCCCTTCACGGATGCCGAGTGTGGGTGAGATTGCCGATATTCGTGAGCCCATCGTCCAGGTGAGTTTATTGATGCCACAGGACTACGTGGGGCCGGTGATGACGCTTTGTAATCAAAAGCGTGGCATTCAGAAAAACATGGTTTACCACGGCCGTCAGGTCAATTTAGTGTATGAAATGCCATTGGCCGAAATCGTGTTGGATTTCTTCGATCGCTTGAAGTCGGTGTCGCGCGGTTATGCTTCCATGGACTATGAGTTTGTTGAGTTCCGCAGCTCCGATGTGGTGCGCGTGGATCTCTTGATTAATGGCGATAAGGTTGACGCCTTATCCATGATTGTGCACCGTCAGCACGCCCGTCAACGCGGTCGCGAGGTGGTTGCCAAGATGCGCACCTTGATTCCGCGACAGATGTATGATGTGGCCATTCAATGTGCCATTGGTGCCGAGATTATCGCCCGTGAAAACGTCAAGGCCTTACGCAAAAACGTCTTGGCCAAGTGTTACGGTGGTGATATCTCACGTAAGAAAAAGCTCTTAGAGAAGCAAAAAGAGGGTAAGAAACGCATGAAGCAGGTTGGTAGCGTGGATATTCCACAGGAGGCCTTCTTAGCGATCTTACAAGTTGAGGATTAATACGCGGAGCAGCTAGATCATCATGGATTACGCCCTAATTTTATTACTTTTATTAATCATCGCGATCGTGGTCAAGGTCATTGATAGGCTCTTACTCCGGCCGCGCAGAGTGGCTGCCTACGGTGAGGCTGAGGCAAAGCATCGTGGTTGGTTTATTGACCTAGTGCATAGCTTTTTTCCGGTGATTTTAGCGGTCTTTGTGTTACGTAGCTTTATTGTGGAGCCGTTTAGAATACCTTCCGGTTCGATGTTGCCAACCCTAGAAGCTAAGGATATGATCCTCGCCAATAAATTCTCCTACGGAGTGGTGTTTCCAGTTATCAACAAAAAACTTATCCCCGTGGGTAGTCCGGAGCGCGGTGATGTGGCGGTATTCCGCTATCCGCCACAGCCAGAGGTGGATTATATTAAACGCATTGTGGCGCTGCCGGGTGATCGCGTGGTCTATCATAATCACGATAAGACCCTCACGGTCAATGGTCAGCTTTATGGTCAAATGGATTTAGGGCCTTATATTAACCCCGAGCAGCAGGGTGGTGCGCCGGAGCAGTTTGCGGAAATGGCCGACGGCAAGACTTATAATATTCTGAAGTTGCCTTATGCTAACTTGGCGCGGCCGCATATTCGTTATCCCTTTATGGATCACTGCGAGTACACGGCTGAGCAGCTAAGTTGTACCGTACCACAGGGCCATTATTTTGCTCTGGGCGATAATCGTGACAATAGTGTCGATAGTCGCTTCTGGGGTTTTGTGCCAGAGGAAAATATTGTCGGTAAGGCATTTTTTGTGTGGATGAACTTGGGCTTTAACTTTGATCGTATTGGATCCATTAACTAACGCTAGCGATGAATTTAAGACAATTACAAGACAAGCTGAACTATCAGTTTACTAACGAGGCGTTATTAATCCGCGCCTTGACGCACCGTAGTCATGGGCAGTCTAATAACGAGCGCTTAGAGTTCCTGGGTGACTCTATTCTTAACTTCACCATTGCATCGATACTTTTTGATGGGTTGAAAAAAGAGGATGAGGGCGATCTGTCGCGCATTCGTGCTAGTCTGGTGAATCAACAGACCTTGGCAGAGTTGTCCGGCACCTTGGGTTTATCTGAGGTGCTGCGCTTAGGTGAGGGTGAGCTAAAAAGTGGTGGTTTTAGACGACCGTCCATTTTGGCAGATGCCTTAGAAGCGGTGTTTGGGGCGATTTATCTAGATGCGGATATTCAGACCGCACAGGCGGTGATTGCACGTCTTTATAAGCCGTTAATTGAACGTGTCGATTTCAAAACCGCTGGCAAGGATAATAAAACCCTCTTGCAGGAGCTTTTACAGTCTAAGCGTCTGGCCTTGCCACGCTATGTGGTGGTTGATACCCGCGGTGCAGCCCATGACCAGGAGTTTGTGGTTGAATGTCGGGTCGAGGACTTAGGCATTGTGACAGAGGCCAGCGGCCATAGCCGTCGTCAGGCTGAGCAGTCGGCTGCTGCTTTAGCTTTGGTGCAGCTGCAACCTATTTTGTCGCAACCACATTTTAGTAAAGCAAAGTACTTGGAACGTCAAGCCACGCAATTGAGTTTACCGGTTGCAACTGAGCAGGAACCATCAAATGAGCACAAGTAATCAGCAGCGTTGTGGCTTTGTTGCCATTGTAGGACGCCCGAATGTCGGCAAATCCACGCTGACCAATGCGCTTATCGGTGCCAAAATCTCGATTGTGTCACGCAAGTCTCAAACCACCCGTCACCGCATACAGGGCGTATTAACACGAGATAATCAGCAGTTTGTGTTTATCGATACGCCAGGCTTCCAAATGCGTCATGGGGGCGCCATGAATCGTATGATGAACCGTGTGGTGACGCAGGCCTTGTCTGAGGTTGATGTGGTGGTGCATGTGGTAGAAGCAGGCAAGTGGTCAGCTGGTGATGAAAATATGCTACCGCTCTTGCCACAAAATAAGCAGGTGATTTTGGTGCTCTCTAAAATCGATGCTTTAAAAAACAAAGCGGCCTTATTTGATTTTACTGCCAAGCTGATTGCCAAGTATCCCTATGATGCAGTGGTTCCAGTGAGTGCCTTAAAAGACACGCAACTCGATATTTTATTAGATGAAATTGCGCAGCGCCTGCCAGTGGGCGAGTTTATGTTTGAAGAAGATGCGCTAACGGATCGTTCCATGCGTTTTATCGCTGCTGAGATATTACGTGAAAAAATCTTTCGTTTAGTCGGTGATGAATTGCCATACTCTTCCACAGTGTTGATTGAGGATTGGCAAGAGGATGATCAGGGTGTGCGGATTAATGCCTGCGTGGTGGTGGAGCGTGAAGCGCATAAGCCCATTCTGTTAGGCGCAGGTGGTCAGCATATGAAGCGCATCGCTAGTGAAGCCCGTCAAGAAATTCGCGCCATGTTAGAAAAACCAGTGTTTCTGGAAGTCTTTATCAAGGTCCGCAAGGGTTGGTCAGAGCATGAGGGTGCTTTGCGTGACTTAGGCTATGAGTAGACGTAAGGCGCGAGTACAAGAGGCCGAGGCCTTTCTTCTTAACGCTTACCCTTGGAGTGAAACCTCAGTGGTCGCCCATGTGTTTGCCAAAGAGCATGGCGTGGTGGTGGCGGTGGCCAAGGGGGCAAAGCGCCCCTATTCAGTCATGCGACCGATTCTTAGTCATTTTCATCCCTTACTACTCAGTTGGAGTGGGCAGGGCGAGGTTAAAACCTTGACTCGCGCAGAATATAATGGCTTTTTCCCGATCCAAGGCCGTGCGCTGATGCCGGCTTGGTATATGAATGAATTATTGCTGAAGTTCCTGGCCCCAGAGGATCCGCATCCCGAACTCTTTGATATGTATAGCGAGTGCTTGCGTGAGCTAGCCGATGGGCTCAATGAAAATATTGTGTTACGTCGTTTTGAGTGGACCTTATTAGAACAAACCGGCTACGGCTTCGCGGATCCGCAACCTGACTTCTATGATCCCGCACAAAATCTGCATTGGCGTAAGCGCATGCGACAACGCTTGGATGAGCAGTTGGAGCAACGCGAGCTGAAAACCCGTGATGTGATTCAATCATTGCATCGTTTAGTGCGCGCGCATCAAGAGTAAATCCAAAGCGACTACCTGCGCTTGCTTTAGCGTTGACACATGCTATAATTCAAGCGTTCTTAGGGGAGTAGTTAGTCGTATCTTCCTACGAAGCGGTCATCAACACATTTGCCATTATCTCGGCATGGTGACAGCATCTATCGCATGAGAGCTTACCGGCTCCTAGCGAGCAGATTAACGAGACTTAAGACAGACACAAGGCTTGCTAGTGGGCGGTTTTGTGTTTGTCTTGTATCGTATCTGCCCACTGCTTAGGAGTTTAGCTTGGACGCTTTTATCGCCTCATTCTTAGCCGTCGCCTTGGCCGAAGTCGGTGACAAGACACAGTTATTAGCTCTTTTTCTCACTGCTGTGTTTGCACGTAAGTCCGCCATTGTCTGTGGTATTTTTATCGCTACCGTATTGAATCATGCGGTTTCTGCTTGGTTCGGTATGTGGATTGCCGAGCATCTTAATCAAACTCACCTAACGTGGATTGTGACTATTAGCTTTATTGCCGTGGGTCTGTGGTTATTAATTCCCGATAAAGACGATGCGGTCGATGAAAAGTATATGCAGTGGGGGGCATTGGTCGCGACTACCATACTGTTTTTCTTTGCCGAGATTGGTGATAAAACACAAATTGCTACGGTGCTGCTTGCCGCTAACTACCAGAACTTTTCAATGGTATTAGTGGGGAGTACGGCAGGGATGCTGCTAGCGAATGTGCCCGTTGTGTATTTGGGGGCATATTTGATGAAGCTCTTGCCCTTTAAACAAGTTCGTATTGGCGCCTGTATTCTCTTTTTGTTGTTAGGCGTGGCGACCTTGCTACGGCATTATTACTTTTAGAGCAATAAAAACACCGGTATCACTTAGTTGCGATACCGGTGTTTTTGTATACAGCAAGCTGCAATTAATCGTTGTTAGTGATACCTAAAATGCTTAATAAGCTCACAAAGATATTGTAAAGGCTTAGGTAAACGGAGAGGGTAGCACTGATATAGTTCGTCTCACCGCCTTGTACAATACGCTGAATATCAACCAGCAAAAAGGCCGAGAAGATCACGATTGCTAATACCGAGATGGTGAGGGTCAAGGCTGGAATCATCAAGAAGATATTCGCAATAGCCGCCACAATCAGTACCACCGCACCGATAATTAAGGTTTTGTGTAGATGGCTGAAGTCACGCTTGGTGGTGCTGGCGATCGTAGCCATCGTCGCAAAAATCGCTGCCGTACCGCCAAAGGCCAACATAATCAAATTGGCACCGTCATTCATGCTGAGCACAAAGCCTAGCATGCGTGAGAGCATGATCCCCATAAAGAAGGTAAACAATAGCAGGAAGCCGACACCGGCAGCGCTGTTACGATTACGCTCGACTAAAAACATCAGACCAAAGGCGCCTGCAAAAAAGACGATGGTAGACATGCCTGGGCTGAGTAACTGATTGAGACCCAACTGAAGCGCTAACCATGCACCGAAGACGGTGGGAATCATGGAAATGGCTAATAGCATGTAAGTATTACGCAGTACACGATTGCGCACCACGGCACCGGCGGTGCTTTGCTGCTGGTACTGAGTAGGTTGTTGATATTGATTCATGGATTCTCCAAAGAAACGCTAAATAGATAACTTAAAAATAGGCAGATAATAACAGCTTTTGAGTGGCAAATACTGCAAAATCACATCGTGTTAAAAGCTTACAAAAAACTGAAACCTGTGTCAATAGACAAGCTAATAGTTAGTATGTTCCCCTAGATTGATGAAAGTTTAATGAAAAAAAACTAGCGATTTTCAAAATAGCTTGCTAATTCAGCCAGTACTTTTTGCTTAATGCGCTTTTCCGCCTCTGCCATTTCATTATTAATAATCACTTGAATGGCATTTTGTAATTGGAGGGGTGTGTGATTAGCGCGATTAGTCATATCAGAGGCGCTATGCGACAGTTCAGCGGCTTGCTTGGCTTGCTCTTGTACCCACGCTGGTGCCTCGGCTAAGCGTAACTTATTGCTCGGCTGAAAGGTTCTTTTCGTGCTTGCTGCCGGCATAGGAGCAGGCTCCACAGCAATGGCTCTGCTATCGGCTTCAACCTCAGCTGCTGCCGGGCTTAAGGTCGGTATCTCCGCATCGAAGTCATAGAGTGCATCCTCGTCTGCCGGACCGACAATTGGGAAATCCTCTACGGCCTCTGATGGACTGACAACGGGATAGTCATCCGCTATCACATCCTCAGTGGCGGGACTTACGCTCGGAAAATCCTCTTGCGCCGCTTGCTTGGTTGGCGCTTCACGCGGTGCATAAGGAGGGCGTTTGCGAAAAAATGAACTCATGACTTGATTCCTTTAATTGCTAGTCATTTGGTGTGCAATTAGATTAGCGCCATCGTTGCGATAGTGCTTCCAGCGATTGCGGGCGTATTGCTTATCCTGCTCGTGCTCGGAAACAATTTCGAGGACACAGGCAAACTGCGTATAATGCGGCGGACAGGCCAAATCAAGATTAAGTAGCCACACCTCCTCTGCAATGGCAGCGAGCTCGCTAGCAGCCAGTAAACTCGGATCCTGCACCAACAGCACGGGCGTTGGCTGCTGCTCGTGCCCCCAGTCCTCATGGATGAGTTGCGCTAAATGCGCCGCGGATTCCACTTGTTCGTGTGGCACAAAGGCAGTCGGCGCAACATCCCAGAGCATGCGACTGAAGCCATCCAGTCGCTTTTGCTCAGAACTATAGACCAGGATTTTTTTGGCCGAGCGATAGTTTTTGGCAGCCGTCAGTGCCGCTTGTTGAATGCGGTGTCGAACCCCAAACGCAAAATACACCCTAACGCTCATGACCATTTCCTACCATTAATGATTATCCAATAAATACTGGGCTAATAAAGGTACTGGACGGCCAGTGGAGCCCTTGGTCGCACCGCCTTTATCCCACGCTGTACCCGCAATATCTAAGTGCGCCCATGGATACTTTTTAGTAAAGCGTGCTAGGAAGCATGCGGCTGTGATGGCGCCTGCGTCACGACCGCCAATATTCTGCATATCAGCAAAATCGCTCTTTAATTGCTGCTGATACTCTTCGTCCAAAGGCATTGGCCACGCTGTATCGCAGGCATCTTTACCCGCTTGCTGCAGGGCTGCACTGAGCTCCTCATGATTGGCAAAAAGACCGCTATTGACCTTACCAAGGGCAATTACGCAAGCGCCCGTCAAGGTGGCAATATCAATCACCGCTGCCGGCTCAAAGCGCTCGGCGTAGCTTAAGGCATCACATAAAATTAAGCGACCCTCTGCGTCGGTATTCAGAATCTCAATGGTTTGACCAGACATACTGGTGACCACATCACCCGGTTTGGTGGCATGACCGCTAGGCATATTTTCGGTGGCAGGGATGAGACCGACGACTTCGCGCTCTAACTCAATCTCAGCGATAAATTTAAACAGGCCTAAGACGGTAGCCGCACCGCACATATCCCATTTCATCTCATCCATTGAAGCGCCTGGTTTTAATGAAATACCGCCAGTATCGAAGGTGACACCCTTGCCCACAAAGACGATGGGGGCTTTGGTGCTAGTCTCTTTTTTAGGCTTATGATGCAAAATAATAAAGCGTGGTGGCTCATCAGAGCCTGCGGCAACCGATAGGAAAGCGCCCATATTAAGCGCTTCAATCTGTTTTTTCTCTAGCACCTGTACGCTCAGTGATTGGTATTTTTTAGCCAGCGTCTTAGCTTGCTCACCTAGGTAGCTAGGAGTGGCGATATTACCCGGTAAATTACCTAGTTCACGCGTCAATGCCATACCGCGAGCAATCGCTTGTCCTTCAGCAATGGCCTTATCCATGGCTTTATCATGCTTATCATCAAGTAGAAATACCAGTTGCTCTAGCGTAGGCTTATCCTGGTTCTTTTTGTTTTCTTTGCCCAAGGTGGTGGTGTAGCTGTACTGCGCATTTTCAAGGGTACGTGTGGCCAATCTAAGGGCTTCGGCTAGGGAGAGCGTCGTCACCTTTTCCAATAATAAGGTATTGGTCACTTTTTCTAGGCTTAGCTCATTGCATAGCTTAGCTAGTGCTTCATGCGCTTTGATGAGCGCCTTCGCATTGTAATCTTCCTTTTTACCAAGACCGATTAGGACGATGCGCTCGGCTTCCACGCCTTTAAGATGGCGTAGGACGAGACTGCTGCCCAGGGTGGCTTTAAATTCTTTTTTTAATAATGGGGCAATGGCATTTTTCGACGCCTTATTGATGGCTTCAGCCGCAAGGCCAAGTGCTTGCTCCTGATAAACGCCGACAATTAAGGCCTCGGTCTTAATCTCTTCAAATGACTTTGCTTGCTGTACTTTAAATTCCATTTGTCTGTCCTTATTCCTTATAATTAAAACTTCATTGTGTTAGTTATTATCGCTTAAGAATCTCTATGTCGCTATTCAAACGCTCAGCAGTTAACGAAATAAGCAGTCACGCCGGGGTGGTGATGTCTACCTTGATGGTGGTCTGGCTCAGTGTGTTGTTGGTTAGGTTATTGGGCCAGGCAGCAGAGGGCACCATTGGCTCGGATATCGTCCTAGGGATTGCGGCCTTTTCCAGTGTGACAGCGCTACCCACTATTTTAACAGTGACCTTATTTATTGCTGTGATTATTACCGTTTCCCGCAGTTATCGGGAAAATGAGATGGTCGTGTGGTTTAGCAGCGGGATCTCCTTAATCACTTGGCTTAAACCGGTATTACGTGTTGCCTTGCCAATTTGTGCGCTGATTGGCTTATTGACGATTCAGGTGTCGCCATGGGCCTATGCCAAAATTGAAGAGTATCGTCAGCGCTTTGAGCAACGTTCAGATATTTTTAAAATTGCTACCGGTCAGTTTATTGAAACGCAGCATGGTGCACGGGTCTTTTTTATTGAACAAGATGAGACCTTAGAGAGCGGTTTGGGTAGGGTCTTTGCCCGTATCACCGAGGATGATGGCTGGAGCAGTACCATTACCGCCGATCATGCGGATTATCGGGTGGATGTGCAGGGACGACGTTTTATTGATTTGGGTCCTGGCAATCGCTACGATATGCGCAATGAATCGAACGAGTTTCGAATGACGCATTTTGACTCCTTTACCATGCAGATTAAAACGGCTGATGCCGGCAGTGAAGAGGCGATTCGGCAGGCGGTGTTATCACGTCTAAAGGCGCGTCCTTTTGTTGATTTAATTAACGACCGCCAGCCTAAGAGTGACGGGCAAATTATGTGGCGGGTATCGATGCCCATTGCTGCCTTAAATTTGGCGCTGCTTGCCATACCTCTAGGAGCGGTGAATCCGCGGATGGGACGCTCGATTAATCTGGTGATTGCCGGTTTGGTGGCGCTACTCTATATGAATTTACTGAATCTGATGCGTAGTTGGATTGCTAACGGCACGGTCGGTTTTTTTGAGGGGACCTTAGGGCTTAATTTACTGGCGACCATGCTCTGCGTGTATTTCTTTTGGCGTCAAATACGGGTGAAAAAGCCTAAGCCACCGCTAGTTGAGGCGCCGACGGTGTAGCTGCTATGATGATGTTGTTATATATTCATACGTTATAAGCTTAATGTGTATTATAAGAAAAAATCATATTAATATAATGCTTTACTGAATTGAGCTGAGATGTTAGTGGAGCGACCATTGTATGAATTTACAGCAATTTCGTTTTGTACGAGAAACCATTCGTCAAAACTTTAATTTAACCGAGGCAGCAAGGCAGCTTTACAGCTCACAACCCGGTGTTTCCAAAGCGATTATTGAGTTGGAAGATGAGCTTGGTATTACTATTTTTGAGCGCCACGGTAAGCGCCTGCGTGGCTTGACTGAGGCCGGTCAGCAAGTGAGCGTCATCATTGACGATATTATGCGTCAGGTCGATAATTTAAAGCGCTTAAGCGATGATCTGGCGGAAAATGACGAGGGTAGTTTGATCATTGGTTGTACCCATGCCCAAGCGCGTTATTTTTTGCCGAAATTTCTGATTGAATTTACCAAAAAATTTCCTAAAGTCCGTGTTAGTTTAAGTGAGGGTGATCCACCACAGCTCGCTAATCGTTTGCTGCACGACGAAATCGATATTGCGTTTGCTACTGAAACTCTGTCGCAAGTGAGTGATATTGTGACGCTTGACTGCTATGAGTGGGAGCATGTGTTAGTGATGAGTAGTGAGCATCCTCTTAGTCAATTAACAACCTCACAAGCAAAAAATATCACTTTGGAGCAGATTCAGCAGTATCCGTTGATTACCTATGACCGTGCTTTTTCTGGTCGTACCACCATCGACCGTGTCTTTGCCGAACATGGTTTGGTGCCGGATATTATTTTAGAGGCGGTCGATGCCGATGTGATTAAAACCTATGTAAATTTGAATATGGGGCTAGGCATTATTGCTGGCATGGCTTTTGACCCAGGGCGTGATGCGGCCTTGATCCAAATTCCGGTAGGTCATCTATTCGGCCGTCATACCACGCGTCTAGGACTTAGAAAGGGTGTGTTTGTGCGTGATTACCTGTATGAGTTCGTGACCATGTGTAGCAGTCAAAAGATTTCTCGCCATGCCTTAGATGATATGTTGGCTTAGTTTGTCTGAGTGCTAGGGCGGTGCGCTCTAAAAACCCTACACAGTCTAGGTCAATACGACATAACGCTTGCAAATGAGAATCATTATCATCTATAATTCATTTATGCGATTGATTTTAGCTATAAATGAATTAGGAGAATGTTATGACTGGAGCGTTAGTAGTGGGTGCGGACCGTTTAGGTAATTTGACCGATCTTTTAAAATCGCACAATATTAAAGTCAAGCATCATATTAGTGGTCGTGAGGTATCGCATCAAAAGCGTGTGGATCAATTGCCGAGTGGCACTAGTTTAGTCATTTTATTGACCGATTTTCTAGGTCATAATGTGATGAAGTCCTACCGTTGCGCTGCGCAAAAGGCTGGCGTGCAGATTGTCTGCTGCCGCCGTTCTAAAGGCAGTATGCAGGAGGCCCTAGCGCGCTGTGGTTTTAAAGCGGCCTGCGCGACCTGCCCTAATCGACCTGAGCTACAACAAGCTCGTCACTAAGCGAGGAGGTGTGGGATGACTAGCGCTTTAAGATTTCAAAAGTGGTTTAGCCGTTTGATGCTACTTTTTGTGATCTGGAATTGTTTCGGACTGCGCATCGACACACCGCTTGACGGCTCTCAGGCGAGTGTCAGCCTCTTTATCAAGGAGGCTCCTAGCCTGCAGCTTATTTATTCAAACTAGTTTTTATATTTATCGTTTTCTGCCTCTGAATTTGGCTTTGTTCAGCTAAATTTCGGAGGCTTTTTTGATTGGGCGTCATCGTTATGCGCCCATAAAAAGAGCTCCACATCAGAAGATATGGAGCTGCTTTTCTGTATCAGGCGATAGGGTCTATCGCACCGCTAAAATTAGACGTCTAGAAGTGAGTCTTAGTACCGCTTAAACGACGGGCGCCGTTCCAGCGCTTATCCCAGTAGGAACTGATTTTCTCGACACGAACGACAGCACCTGAACGGGGGGCATGCACGAACTCGTTATTGCCTAAGTAAACGCCAACGTGAGAATTGCGGGCACCGCGGGTATTAAAAAATACCAAATCACCGGGCTGCAACTCACTGCGCTTAACAGCCGTGCCTAATTGCGCCTGAGAAGCGGCCACGCGTGGAATCTCCATGCCTAAGTGCTTATTCGCAATGTAGTGAATTAAACCGCTGCAGTCAAAGCCACTGCTAGGCGAGGTACCGCCAAAACGATATCTAACACCTAAGTAGTTAAGCGCAGCTTGCGCTAACTCACCAGAAGCGGTGGTTGGGGTGCTTAGCTGTACGGCAGCGTTTTTACTACCTAGATCAGCTTTAGTCTGGCTGAGTAACTGACCGATGGGGTCATTTAAGTCAGCACGCCACTCAGTAGAAGCGGGGGTATTGTTAATAGAAACAGCGCTTTGTTTGATGCTTGATTGAATAATCAAGTCACCGATCACGTCCTTCTGATTATCTGCCATAGTGACGCTACTAAACGTCAGTCCTGCAATAAATCCAGTTACTACAAATAATTTTTGGCAGAAAACCTGAAACCCGTGTGATTTTGCAAAGTTTAATTGAGCCATATCACAAAAAAAGGTAACAATATAATTAGAATAGTAAGGTTTTCACTTGCGAGCAAGTAGTAAGATTTTATATAAAATTCCAAGGAGTTACAAGGCATTAGATGAGGTTTTGTCCTACTAAATTGTAAATCGCAAGGTTGTTATTATCGTAGATGTAATAAAACTTAAGCTCAAAACAAGGCGTATTTGTTGCTAAATCCAAGTTTAAACTAATTGTGTTTGCTGCAGAGCCATATAAGACCTAGTCTGGAAGAGAATAATTCGCATTTAAAGTATCTAGCGCCATTGATTGAAGTCTAAAGCATCAGCTCATAATCAAGGCCCCACTGTTTAAAAATCTTTTTTGTAACACGTGAGGTGGTTTCTAAGAAGTGTTGTATAAGTGCTTGAAATTAATCGTGTCGCGTCGCTTCGATTTGATTGAATTGATGGCGCTCGCTACCTGCAGCAAAAAATAAAGCCATCTGATGTGAGAACGGGATGAACCCGCCATCAGATGGCTACTCTGGTGAGCTAAGCGCAAGCGCTGCCTAACCGAACTAAGGCAAAGCGCTAACTACATACCCGAATACACCGGACCCTCGCCGCCTTGTGGCGCTACCCACACAATATTTTGCGTCGGATCCTTGATATCACAGGTTTTACAGTGTACGCAGTTCTCAGCGTTAATCTGTAACTGATCCTCGCCCTGATCGTCCTTGGTAAACTCATACACCCCGGCAGGGCAATAGCGTTGCTCTGGACCGGCGTATTTTGCTAGATTCACACGCACAGGCACGGTCGCATCTTTGAGGGTTAAGTGAATTGGCTGATTATCGTCGTGGTGGGTATTGGATAAAAAGACCGAGCTTAAGCGGTCAAAGGTCAACACGCCATCAGGTTTAGGATAGTCAATCTTAGTGCACTCAGCGGCTGGTTTTAAGCACTCGTGATCAGCCTTGTTGCGGTGAATCGTCCAAGGCATTTTCCCTTTAAAGAGTAACTGCTCAATACCGGTCATTAAGGCACCGACATATAGACCCTTTTTAAACCATTGCTTGAAGTTACGCGCCTTATTGAGCTCCTCGTGTAGCCAAGAGGCTTCAAAGGCCTTAGGATAGGCATCCAACTGCGGATAAACTGGGTTTTCGACGCTCTGATCAATCCCTTTAAGGGCCTCGAAAATCGCTTCGGCACAGAGCTTACCCGATTTGATGGCCGCATGGCTTCCCTTAATCCGTGAGGCATTAAGGAAGCCGGCATCACAGCCCACTAAGGCGCCGCCCGGGAATACCAACTTAGGTAGCGATAATAAACCGCCCGCTGTAATCGCACGCGCACCGTAAGCAATGCGCTTACCACCCTCAAAGGTGGTACGAATGCTCGGATGTGTTTTAAAGCGTTGAAACTCCTCAAACGGTGATAGATACGGGTTTTCATAGTCTAGACCCACCACCATGCCAACGACCACGAGGTTATTATCCAAGTGGTAGAGGAAAGTACCGCCATAGGTCTTGCTATCTAAAGGCCAGCCCGAGGTGTGAATGGCTAGACCAGGCTTAGACTGTTCTGGCTTAACCTCCCACATCTCCTTAATGCCGATACCGTAACTCTGCGGATCGGCGTCTTTGTCTAAATTGAACTTGGCAATCAGTTGACGACCCAATTGACCACGCGCACCCTCGGCAAAGACAGTGTATTTAGCAAGTAGCTCGTAGCCGGGGGTATAGTTGTCAGAATGCGTGCCATCGCGATTAACACCCATATCACCGGTGACAATGCCTTTTACTGCGCCATTGTCATCGTAAAGTACCTCAGTTGCAGCAAAACCAGCGAAGATATTGACTCCTAGCTCCTCCGCCTGCTCACCTAACCATTTGGTGACATCACCTAAACGTACAATGTAGTTGCCGTGGTTTTTAAAGTTAGGGGGTAAGAGAAAGTCCGGTGTTTTTTTAGCGCCATTTTCACTGAGAAATAAAAATTGATCCTCAGTCACCTCAACTGTGAGCGGGGCTCCGCGCTCCTTCCAGTCAGGGATAAGCTCATTTAACGCGATGGGATCCATGATGGCGCCGGATAAAATATGCGCCCCAATCTCACCACCTTTTTCGACCACACAGATTTCAATGTCTTGATCAGCCTCTGCCGCTAACTGCTTTAAACGAATCGCAGTGGCTAGACCAGCTGGACCACCGCCGACGATCACTACATCAAATTCCATGGATTCACGTTCACTCATGCCTCTACTCCCTGATTAAATGTATTTTGATGTCAAATATATGAAAGAATATCACTAGTTAAACTTATTATTTTACATTGTTCTGTCACTTAAAGGATAAATCGTAATCGTTTGTTAAGCTAAGATGAGCTGATAAAATCCTCACAGGTGGCAAATGGCATTCTATGCTAGGGATTATTGCGCATTTGTATTGTGCTTAGGCTTTGCTAGAATTATGAGTTGCGCAAAGGATTTTAGTGCGTGCTGCGCCGGTTTTGGTGTAGCATTGACAATATTCACCAATAATAAATTCCCCACTTATCGGGTTAACTAGGAGAGATATGGATAAGGTATTTGAAAGCGCCGCCGCTGCGTTAGAGGGTGTTGTTGCTGATGGCCAGACCATTGGCATTGGCGGCTTCGGTTTATGCGGTATTCCCGAGGCCTTAATTTTAGCCTTGCGTGATTCAGGTGTGCAGAACTTGACCTGCGTGAGTAACAACGCCGGTGTCGACGGTTTTGGTTTGGGTATGTTGCTTAATACGCGCCAAATTAAAAAGATGATCGCCTCTTATGTAGGTGAAAATAAGGAGTTTGAGCGTCAATATCTATCCGGTGAATTAGAGCTTGAGTTCAATCCTCAGGGTACCTTGGCTGAGCGTCTACGCGCTGGTGGCGCTGGTATTCCTGCCTTTTTTACCCCAGCGGGTGTGGGTACCTTAGTGGCTGAGGGCAAGGAAGAGCGTGAGTTTAATGGTAAGCGTTATATTCTAGAGACCGCGATTGTGCCAGATGTATCACTGGTCAAAGCACAAAAGGCAGATCGCAGTGGTAACCTCGTTTTCAGTAAGACTGCCCGTAATTTCAATCCTAACGTTGCTGCCGCCGGCAAAATCACCATTGTGGAGGTAGAGGAAGTGGTCGAGGTCGGTGAGCTCGATGCAGATGAAATTCATTTACCGGGTATTTTTGTGCATCGTATCGTGGTAAATAGCAATCCAGAAAAACGTATTGAACAACGCACCGTGCGTCAGGCTTAGGATAGGGAGGTATTAACATGGCATGGACTCGTGATCAAATGGCTGCTCGTGCGGCCAAAGAATTAGAAGACGGCTTCTATGTAAATTTAGGTATCGGTATCCCGACCCTCGTGTCTAACTACGTACCAGAGGATATTACGGTATGGCTGCAGTCTGAAAACGGCTTATTAGGTATTGGTCCTTTCCCGACAGAGGACGAGGTGGACCCCGATTTGATTAATGCAGGTAAGCAGACGATTACCACCATTCCCGGTTCCTCTTTCTTTTCTTCTGCGGATTCCTTCGGCATGATTCGTGGTGGTAAAATTAACCTCGCGATTCTTGGTGCCATGCAGGTTTCTGAAAAGGGGGATTTAGCTAACTGGATGATCCCGGGCAAGATGGTTAAGGGCATGGGCGGTGCCATGGACTTAGTGGCCGGGGTGCAGCGTGTAGTCGTCGTGATGGATCATGTGGCCAAGGGCAAGGATGGCAGTATTTCTAAAAAAATCCTGCCTGAATGTGATTTACCCCTAACCGGTGTGGGCGTGGTCGATATGATTATCACTGACCTCGGTGTGATGGAGGTGACTGATGCAGGGCTCAAGGTGATCGAGCTAGCACCAGAGGTGAGCTTTGAAGAGATTCAAGACAAAACCGGTGTGAAGTTAATTTCCGGACTAAACTAGTTCAGCACTTAGCTTAATGCTTAATCGCGGCGGCGGTGGTTGGTAGGGATACTGGCCGCCGCCGTGTTAGTGAGGGACTATTTTTTAATAGTCGCCACGAGTAGTAATAACCAGCCCGCTAGAAAAAATAGACCACCAATGGGTGTGATCAAGCCCAGTGTTTTGACGCCTAACAGTACAATGGCATAAAGACTACCTGAAAATAGCAATACACCTAGCACAAAAGCCCAGCCCGCCCAACGTGCAATGCCTGGGTGCACGAGGCTAAGGGCTAATAATGGCACGCTTAGGAGCGCTAGACTATGGTACATCTGATATTGCACCCCAGTTTGCCAAACCGCTAATTGCTCGGTGCCCACCATCTGCTTTAGACCATGTGCGCCAAAGGCGCCTAAGGCCACGCCGAGGAAGCCGAAGATGGCCCCTACAATAATGAATAAACGCATACGACGTTGATCCTTTACAATAGAAATTAGTTCGAAACGATATTAGCTAGTAACTATATGAAGATTTTAACAGTTCCACAAAAAATTCAGGCTTTAAGAGAGCACATGGAGGCACATGGCCTGTCGGCTTGGATAGTTTATTCAGCCGATCCCCATCTGTCCGAGTATTTGCCCGAGCATTGGTCACAACGTGAGTATTTAAGTGGTTTTACAGGCTCAGCCGGTTTTATGGCAGTGACACAAAAGCAAGCAGCGTTGTGGACGGATAGTCGCTATTGGGTACAGGCGGAAGCACAATTACAGGGCTCTGGTATCGAGCTGATGAAGCTAGGGGCTAAGGGAGTGCCAAGTCTTGAGCAGTGGATTTGCGCACAGCTATCACCCGCTCAGGTGGTGGGGGTGAATGGCATGGCCCTTAGCGTCGCGCAAGCACAACAATTAGAGCAGCAGTTTGCCGCAGCTGAGTTAGCGATGCAGGTGGATTTGGAATTATTAGATGCCTTTTGGACTGCGCGTCCGCCGTTACCGCAAGCACCGATCTACGAGCATGAGGAGCGTTTTGCGGGTGCACCACGGCGTAAGAAAATCGGTCGTGTGCGTCAGGCCATGCAGGAGCTTGGCGCCAGCTGGCATCTGATTTCTTCCTTAGATGATATTGCTTGGCTATTGAATCTTCGGGGTAGTGATGTAGACTATAATCCGGTCTTTTTGTCCCACCTGTTGCTTTCTGAAGCGGATGCCTATTTATTTGTGGATGAGCAAAAGCTCTCGCCCGAACTGAAGCAACAGTTGCTGCACGATGGGGTGGTGCTTAAACCCTATGAGGCGGTGCAAGCGGTGTTAGCAGCGCAGTTGGCAGACGATGATACCTGCTCACTACTGATTGATCCGGTGCGTACGGCATGGGCTATCGTACAGCCCTATATGAAGCAAGTGCAATTGCGATTAAACCCATCGCAGGGGTTTAAAGCCCAAAAAACTGCCAAGGAAATTGCCCATATCCGTCATGCGATGGAAAAAGACGGGGCCGCCTTATGTGAGTTCTTTGCGGAGTTTGAACGACGCCTACAAGCGGGGGAGCAGCTGTCTGAGCTGGATGTGGATAGCCTGATTACGGAGGCGCGCGCAAGGCAGCCGGATTTTGTATGTCCCAGTTTTGCGACCATTGCTGGCTTTAATGCCAACGGCGCCTTACCGCATTATCGTGCCTTACCTGAGAACCATGCGATGTTGGAGGGTGATGGTTTATTGCTCATCGATTCCGGTGGGCAATATCTTGATGGTACAACGGATATTACCCGGGTGGTACCGATTGGCACGATCACTGCTGCCCATAAAAAAGACGTGACCTTGGTGTTAAAGGGGATGGTGAATCTATCGATGGCGGTGTTTCCGGTGAATGAGCCGGGGCCGAATCTAGATGCCATTGCACGATTGCCTTTATGGCAACATGGTTTAGATTTTGGTCACGGCACCGGTCATGGGGTCGGCTATTTTCTGAATGTACATGAAGGGCCACAAGTGATCTCGCACTATGGCTTTGGTCGAGCGCATACGGAGATGAAAGAGGGTATGATCACCTCGAACGAGCCGGGTCTTTATCGCACCGGTCAATGGGGGGTACGGATTGAAAACCTAGTGCTAAACCAAAGCGCTTACAAGACGGAGTTCGGTGAGTTTTTGCGCTTTGAAACCCTGACATTATGCCCCATCGACACGCGCTGCATTGATGTGGCACTGCTCACCGAGACGGAGCGAGCATGGCTCAACAGCTATCATGCTGAGGTGCGTGAGCGTTTATCACCCTATGTTACGGGTGAGACAAAAGACTGGTTGCTGAAACGAACTATGGCAATTTAGGATGCGGTGATGGATTAGCCCTCCCTCTGATGCACGGTGGGCTATCCCCTTGGCAGAGCTTGCCCATAAAAAAAGCTTCTCAATAACTATGAGAAGCTTTTTTAAAACCCTGAGACTTAGGACTACTTAAGTCTGGTTTCCTTGTACTCAACGTGCTTGCGTACAACTGGGTCGTACTTTTTAAATACCATCTTGTCAGGCGTGTTACGCTTGTTTTTAGTGGTGGTGTAGAAGTGACCTGTGCCGGCAGTTGATTCTAATTTGATTTTTTCGCGAATACCTTTAGCCATGATATGTTCCTTTAAATTTAAATTCTATGATGCATGACCGGCGATTAAACGCTTTGACCATTAGCGCGCATTTCGGCTAAAACGGCATCAATACCCTTTTTATCGATAGTGCGTAAAGCACTGGTGGAAATACGTAAACGTACCCAGCGCTGCTCACTCTCTACCCAGAAACGACGGGACTGAAGGTTAGGCAGGAAGCGACGCTTAGTTTTGTTTTGCGCATGTGATACTTTATTACCGGACATAGGGCGCTTACCGGTGACTTGGCAGACTTTAGCCATGTGAATTACCTCGTTAATTACATCGTTGATTTATAGGCTTGGTTGTTGGCCCAAGCCGGCCTTCTTAGAGCCCATAGCATCCACTATGGAACCTAGCATCATAGCTTGATTTTTGGCATAAATCAATAACTTATTCGTCTTTTCCTCAAAAAATACCCCATCAAAGCGCAAAAACCTGCCTAACCGCGGGTTTTAAACAACAACCGTCTGACTTAGTTAACGCTTGCGACCACGCGCCCGAAGAATAATGCCAACAGCGCAAAGAGTAGCATCGTTGCAAATAGGGGTAGCTCAGTCCCCGTATGCCAATGGCTGACAATGGCACTGGAGCAGGTGCCGAATAAAAAGAGTGTGGCGCCGGTTAGGGCGGAAGCCATGCCTAGGCGATGGCCTTGTTTTTTTAAAGCGAGAATGGGGGCGGTAGGGTTAATCATGCCAAGGCCGACGGTAAAGCTAAACATCACCACCATAAAAACACTTAAATTGACCCTGCCGCTGAGTGATAAGATTACGCCAAGCGCTAGCACCGCCACGGTCCAGTAGGCTGCGATGCGATAGAGTAGCAAGACAGGAATATGGCGACGTAATAAAAAGCCGCAACTTTGGGAGCCTATCATCAGGCCAAAGGCTACGATGCCAAAGCTCCACGCAAATTGATTTGGACTTAAGGTAAAGGTTTCCATCAGTACCGTGGAGGAGGAAGCGATAAAGGCAAACATTGCCCCCATACTGAAACCGGCTGCCAGTGAAAAGCCGATAAAGCTACGGTCAAAAAGCAATTCCACATAGTTCTTAGCGATAAGGGCGGGGCTGATGTGTAGACGATTTTCTTTAGGTAGGGACTCCTTAAAGCAAAAAGCCACCAGTAAAAAGCTAATCAAGCCATAGGTGGCGAGCATCATAAATAGCCCGCGCCAACTACTAAAGCTCGCCAGTATGGCACCAATCATGGGTGCCACCACTGGTGCCATGCCAGTGAGTAGCATGAGTAGGGTCATGGCATTGGCGGCCTCTTGGGTGCTGTAGTGATCGCGCACCACCGCTCGGGAAATGGTCATAAAACAGGCTGCGCCCATAGCTTGCAAAGCACGTCCTATCAGTAAAAACTCAAAGTTGGGCGCAAAGGAGCAGAGTAAACTGGCCGCTAAATAGAGTAGTGCACCGACCATGAGCGGCCCTTTGCGACCGAAGCGGTCGGTGAGGGGGCCGACAATAATTTGTGAAAAAGACAGTCCAAATAAAAAGGCGGAGACGCTCAATTCCACACGATTTTGCGGTACCGCAAAGTCACTCGCAATCACTGGAAAGCTTGGCAGGTACAGGTCAATCGAGGCTGGTCCCACAATCGCTAAAGCCGCCATAATATATAGCCAAAAGGGAATGCTAAACCTTGTTTTTTCTGTAGACATACCAATACCAACTGTGTAAAACCAATGAACAAACCATTAAACTGAGGGCATTCATTAACCAGAGGCTAGCCAAGCCCGTGGTGGAATGGGGCATTAAGACCTGGGTAATCAACGCAAGCTGGCCTTTGCCTGCACCAAAGCCGAAGTAAAAGCCGATGCCGATACCGATGCCGAGTAGGCAGACCGTTTGTAAGATAAAGGGTACGGTGGCAATGCGATGGGCGCGTAGGGCGTAGGTGTTGAGACATTGTAAGCCATCCCAGCAATGAATCACGGGGAAGAAGCTTAATAAACCGCCGGCAATCAAGGCGACCTGTGGATCCTGGGTGTAGAGCCCGATAATCTCGTTTTTCATCAGTAGCACCAGGGCGATGGTGAGGATGAAGCCTGCAATGGCCAAAGCAAAGCCCGCTAACACGCTGCGGTGTGCCACTTCCCATTGTCTGGCGCCGAGGGCTTGGGCGGTCTGCGCTGCGGTGGCAATGCCGATGGACATTGGAATCATATAGGTGAAAGAAATCAGATTAAATAAAATCTGATGGCTGGCGGATACATACGCACCCTCACGCGCCACAAACAAGGTAATAAAGGTAAAGGCACAGATCTCCACTAAATAGGAGGCGCCCATGGGAATACCTAAACGCAAGATTTCAGCGATGATATGCGGTTTTGGTCGTGAAAGTCGTAGTCGATAGCGTTGATAGTGTGGGTCAAGCAATAACAGTAAAAGTCCAACCACTAGCTGGAACCAAGAAACGACGGCGGTGGAAATACCAGCGCCATCACTACCCATTTGACTAAATCCTAGATGACCGAAAATCAATAACCAGTTAATAAAAAACTTTAAGGGTAAACTGGCCACGCTTAAATACATCACCGTGCTGGCTCGTTGACTGGCCGTACAAATCGAATAAACCACACGAAACATCAGCGCTGCTGGTAAGCCATAAAAGGTGTAGCGCAGGTAGCTGGCAACATCAGCGCGTACCTCAGGTGATAGCTCGCCTGCTAAATTGATTAAAAAATCTGGATTGAGGAGGCCGATAGCGCCGATCACGGTGATAAGCAGCGACATCCAAATCCCTTGCCCAAATAACTCACCCACCTCATGCAGTTTGTTGGCGCCAATGGTTTGAGCGCAGATCGGGATTAGGGCATGAATCACGCCCATCAGGCTGATCACGATGGTGACATAGATAGAGGCAGCAATCGAGATGGTTTGTAAGGCTTGTACACTGAAGTTACCCAGCATCACACTATCAATGATGGCAAAGGCTACCCCGACCCATTGGCTGATAAGAATCGGCCAAACTTGGCGTAGAATTTTTGCTGCGAGCGTCACCACTCGCTCAATCGCTGGATCGCGGACGATCGTGGGCTTATTAATCGTGGACACGTAAAACTCGTTGAGCTTAAATGATTAAAACGGTGCAGGCAAGGAAATGAGACGGAATAACTCACCATGCCGATCGCTATCACGACTGCCTTGCCATAGCGTGACCCCACTACTTAAGTGGTCGGCGGCAGGCAAGCGGGAATAAAGATGATCGAGGCCAATACGGCGCTTTTCATTGGTTTGCGTTAGTAGCCACTCACAATCATCATTCTTGGTGAGGATCGTTTGCCCATATATATAAAATAGCGCTGATTGACCTTGACCAACGCCCACGCTGCGGATGCATTCGCCGTTCTTAACATGGGCTTGCACCGCATCAGCGAGCTCATAGGCCACGGATTTATAGCTGCGGTTATAGTCAACCGCCGGCATCCATAGTGCCACGATAATCAGCCAAGAGGCAGTCAGGCCAATGGCAAATAGCACCACGCCACGCCACAGCGCTTCGGGCTTGAGTCTTAAGCGCCAGTTAATCGCCGCAAACCATAAAATTGTCACCACCATACTGAAAATCACTGCCCACCAACGGATTTCAATTTCAAAGCCCGGCACTAAGCGAGTGATATTGGCGTGAATTTTAGCTGGCCAGCCTAAGTATAAGGCAATCCAACCCAACCAAATCACGGCAATGGCTAAGCTATTGACCATGATTGAGTACCAATCCAAGGCATTAATTAGGTGACGACGTATGGTTGGTATCGCCATCGCCGCTAGTATGGTCATTGGTATCACCAGCGGTGCGTATTCTGGTTCAAAGCTATTACTTAGCAGAAGTAATAAAACGAAATTAGCAGCACTCAAGATGGTTGGGATAAAGATATGCGGTGCGGCAAAGTAATAACGCCATTGCCATAAGCTATAGAGGGCAAAGGGCCAAAGCGGTAAAAGGAACCAAGCTAAATCGCGGAGTGAGCTTAAAAAGTCACGCCCATAGCCGCTAAAGGCCGTTTGATTGTACTGTAACCAGGCACTAAACCACTCGGGTTGCTGAGATTTGATAGCCAATAACCAAGCACCTACCAGGACAAGACTAATGAGGAGTGCAATGAGCAGTATCCGTTTATGCTGATGATTGTAGTGTGGGTAAAACAGCAGCATCAGAGCGCTAAGGACGAGCGGAAAGACACCAATCAATCCGGCTGCAAAAAAGCTACCACTGAGACCCGCAATTAAGAAGAATAAGGCTTGCTTAGGCAGCTCTAAAATACGCACAAAGCCGTAAAAGACTAGGGCGTGGCAGGCCATCAGTAGCGGGATAAAGCTGGTCTCATGCATGCGCATCAGGATGCCGAAGCAGGCAATGAGGAATAAAAAGGCACAATCTGCCAACATCCGCCCGTAATCACGTGGTGCCGGATCGCCGCCAAAGGGTAGTGGCATGGGTTGACATTCGGGGCGGTGCGCTAATAAATAGCAGCCATACCAAATGCCATACAGCACAATATAAAAGTACAGTAAGTTTGCCAGTTTCACTGCGGCAATTTGCGATTCTAAGGGATTTAGCCATAAAGCAAAGAGTGGGCTGAAAACGGCTTCAAAGGCTGCGCCTATCCAGAGCAGTAAAGGGCCCTGTTCAACGGCGGGTAAATCACCAATATAAGGCGCCATAAAATACGCACCGCCGTCATGGATCGCTCGTAACATGCTGGCTAAGCCGACTGCATCATCGGTTTTCCAAGCGTCCCTGAAAAATAGGCCGAACAGCACATAGGCCAAGCCTACCCAGAGTAAGGTTTGTCTAGGTAGCTTACGCGTTGTGGGCGCAGTTAAGCGGGCAGGTGTTTTTATTTCTTGTAAAGGCACAGATTGAATGCTGAGATTAGGATTAGTAAATCCCTGTAGTTTAAACTAATTTAACAAGATATTCACTAAGCGCTGTCTAAAATCGGCTTTAGGCCAGTGCGTTGTTAGAGCGATTGAACAATAAAAAAAGCAGCCCATCAGGCTGCTCTCTGTACTACCCTAATCAATGCTGATTAGTTGCTTTTCTTCTTTAAAGCGCCAGCTGTAGTTGCATAGCGATTGCGGAAGCGCTCAACGCGACCGGTTTCAACAACGCGAGTCTGTGCACCGGTATAGAAAGGGTGTGATTCAGAAGTCACATCACATTTGTATAACGGGTAAGTTTGGCCGTCGATGTCGATGGTTTCACGTGTTGGTGCAGTTGAGCGAATAATGACATGATTACCGGTTTGTTGGTCTAAAAAAACCACATCGCGGTACTCAGGGTGAATACCTTCTTTCATGATAAATCCGTATATAGTGCTAATTGGGTCGCCAACCTCACATACCATATGGAGGCCACGTATCCTGTTAATAGCAGGGCAGTATAACAAATATCCCTGTCAAATAAAAGTAAAGACGGATAAAAATCCGTCTTTTTGTTGCGAAAAGGCTAAATGGCTTTTCAAAATGGCACTGTAAAATCAGTGCCTTAGCCGTGGCAGCGCCTATTAGGAGGCGACGATCAGAGCTGGCATATCAACCGTAACATGGGCGGAGTCCAAGGCAATGGCAATATGCTTGGCAAAGTTTTCAGCCAGGCCGGGATGATCGTTTAGCTCATGGTAACCAACCTCCTGCGCAATACCTAGGATGCGGTCTAATAGCAGCACCTTACCACTGGGGCGAAAGGGCTCGCACTCGAGCTCCTCCCATTTGGCGTAGAGCCACTGCTGTGCTGCCTCAATGGAAGCCTCGCTAAGATCCAGGTCGTTAAGCGTGTATTCTAAGCGCTGATCGGGGCTGAATATGAAAGTAACTTGATGTTTCACAGTGAATGTCCTTGTTATCCGCTTGAAGAGCGTGTCAATAGTTTAGATTTAACAATTTGAACATGTTTTTTACCCCTTAACTGTCATGCTGTTGACTATCATAGGAGGGATTTTTGTGGCGCTGATGGCAATCATTTAAAGCGCTTTTCGAATTACTTTATAATACCTTTCCCACTCATTTTTATATTGCAAAACCATGTTTTTAGTCTTTAAGGATCCATCTGCTGTTGCTCAATTTGTCAGTGAGCGCTTAGTTCAATTAATTAAGGATAAGCCTGCCGCGATCTTGGGGTTGGCGACTGGTAGCACCATGGAGCCGGTGTATGAGCGCTTTTGTCAGGACGTGAAGGCGCAGGGACTGGATGTGTCGCAGTTGAGCTCCTTTAATTTGGACGAGTATATTGGTTTATCGGCCGATCATCCGCAAAGTTATCATTACTATATGAATCGGTATTTATTTGATCATCTGAACTTTGCTAAGTCTAAAACCTTTGTGCCGGATGGTACGCCTGTGGATGTTGAGCTGCACTGTGAGCAGTATTCACAAAAGATTATGGACAATGGTGGGATTGATTTGCAGTTGTTAGGGGTAGGTGGTAATGGTCATATCGGCTTTAATGAGCCGGGCACGCCCTTTGATAGCCGCACCCATGTGATTGATTTGTCCGTGCAGACACGTATCGATAATAGTCGCTTTTTTGATTCCATGGATGAGGTGCCAACGCGCGCAGTGACCATGGGCATGAAAGATATTATGGAGGCTAAGCAGATCCTCTTTATTGCCACGGGTGCGAATAAAGCGGACGTGGTGGCGGCACTGTATGCCAGTGACTATGATGAGCAAATGCCTGCCTCAATGCTTAAGCGGCATCCGAATACACTTTTTATTATTGATGAAAAGGCGGCGGCTCAACTGCCAGCGAGTGCGGTTCAGCGCATGGCCTAAATAGGCTGCACCCACTCGCATTTACAGCTAGTGGCGTCAGGGTATCCATCACCTAACGCCACTTTTTAGTTAAAATAGCCCGAGTTCTGATAGTGAATTCGCCTCTTTTTGACTCACTACGATATGATCCAGTAGGGTGACATCAATCAGTGCTAATGCCTTATGCAGGTGCTTGGTGAGTGCGATATCTGACTCACTGGGGGTAGCGGAGCCTGAGGGATGGTTATGCGCAAGGATCACGGCGGCGGCATTAAATTTGAGTGCTTCCACTGCCACCTCCCTTGGGTAGACGGTGGTGCGGCTGAGGGTGCCGCGTGAAACTTCAGTGCAGCAAATGAGTCGATAGCAAGCATCAAGATAAATGGCAATGCAATGCTCCACCGCCAGATGCCCTAAGCGATTGATGCAATAGCGCTTTACCAGTTGTGAATTGTTGAGCGTGTCGCTTTGGCGTAGCTCCTCCTCAATGCTGCGTCCGGCTAGTTCATTAATGGCTTGAAGCTGGCAGATTTTAGCATTACCCATGCCTTTAAAGCGGCGCAAATCGCTATAGTCGGCTGCTAATAAATTACGTAAACCGCTAAATTGCTCCAGTAATTCAGCACTGAATTGCACGGCATCGCGCCCAGGCGCACCGGTGCCTAGCACCACGGCAAGTAGTTCGGGAGTGGTTAGGACTTTGGGTCCATGCTGTAATAAGCGTTCTCTAGGTCGCTCTTGGCCTTGAAATGTATGTGGTGTATTCATTTTAGGTACAATAAGTGTTTAATCGAAACTTAACTATGGCTTAAAGCCTCAGGAAAAACGCAAAAGTGAGTAATATTGTCCATGCAGATTCGTATTTAACCTTGCATTACCGCATCAGCTTGGATTCTGGAAAGGGCAAGGGGCAGGTATTTATTGATACTTTCGACGCTAAGCCGGCAACCCTGTTGTTGGGTTCTGGTCAGTGGTTGCCAGGGTTAGAAGCGCCATTAATTGGTTTAAAGGACGGCGATAGCCTGACTTATCATGTGGCTGCGGCAGAGGCCTATGGCGAGCGTAATCCGGATTTATTAATCCATGTGTCTAAGCAGCTGCTTGATCAGCATGCGGGTGCCGATGCGGATTTTGAGGTGGAGGATATGCTTGAGTTTATGGCACCCGATGGTAGCAAGTATGCCGGCGTTTTTATGGGTTGGGATGGCGACAGTGCCTTAATTGATTTTAATCATCCGCTGAGTGGTGTCGATATCAAGGTGGATGTAGAGATTCTGGGAGTGATGTAGTCATGCCTCAGCAAGCTGAGATTTATTTAGCCGAGCCACGCGGCTTCTGTGCTGGTGTGGACCGCGCCATTGATATTGTAGAAAGAGCCTTGGAGCTTCATGGGGCGCCGATTTACGTGCGCCACGAGATTGTGCATAATCGCTTTGTGGTTGACTCCTTGCGCGCCAAGGGTGCGGTTTTTATTGAGGAGCTGGATCAGGCGCCAGCGGGTGCAATTGTGGTGTTTTCTGCGCATGGTGTCTCTTTGGCTGTGCGGGAGGAGGCGGAGCGTCGTGGTCTGCAGGTCTTTGATGCGACATGTCCGCTGGTGACCAAGGTGCATATGGAGGTGAAGAAAATGCACAATGCCAATCTTGAAATTATCATGATTGGGCATAAGGGGCACCCGGAGGTTGAGGGTACCCTCGGTCAGGCTGAGGGGCGTATTCATCTGGTGGAGACGCCGGAGGATGTAGCTAATCTGGTGGTTGAGAATCCAGATAGTTTGGCTTTGGTGACTCAAACCACCTTATCGGTGGATGATGCCTCTCAGGTGACGGCTGCACTAAAGGCTCGTTTTCCTAATATTGTTGAGCCTAAAAAGAGCGATATTTGCTATGCTACGCAAAACCGTCAGGATGCGGTGAAAATGATGGCGCCTGAATGTGATGTGTTTTTTGTGGTGGGGAGTATTAATAGTTCTAACTCTAACCGTTTACGCGAGGTGGCTGAGCGTCTAGGCTGTCCCTCGTATTTGGTGGATGGGCCCGAGTGTATTAATCCTCAGTGGTTGGAGGGGGCGCAGCGTATTGGTATTACGGCGGGTGCATCGGCACCTGAGGTGCTAGTGCAGGACGTGATTTCTCGTCTCAAGGCGTTAGGAGCTATTTCAGTTCGTAAAATGCAGGGGATTGAAGAAAATGTCGCTTTCCCCTTGCCGCGTGAATTGTCACGTAAGTTAGTGGATGATTAAATCCCCAGGCTTTGCTTAAACGCAAGCTTTGTGCCCGAGATTTACTTGATAAATTGGCAACTGGCTATATTATAGAGAGGGCGACCGGAATGACAGCTGGGTGTCAGGAGTTGTTACTATTTCGGTTTCACTATTGTATTTATTAATGGTAGGCTATCATCTAATTCACTATAATTTAGTTGAACCTACCACTTGCTAGGAGAAAATAGTATGAAAATCAAATCATTTGCTTTAGCTGCTTTATTGTCTGCTGCTGCCCCTGCGATGGCTGCTGAGTGCACCATCAATATCGAGGGTAACGATGCCATGCAGTACAATGTTAAGGAAATCGAAGTCAGCAAGTCATGCGACGAGGTGACGCTTAACCTTAAACACGTTGGTAACTTACCTAAAGCAGCTATGGGTCATAACGTCGTGATTTCTAAAGCTGCTGATGCACAAGCTATCGCTACTGAGGCAGCTGCAGCGGGTCCTGCTAATGACTACTTAAATAAAGACGATGAGCGCATCATCGCCCATACCGATATGGTTGGTGGCGGTGAGGAGACCTCTGTTAAGTTTAAGCCTTCTGTATTTGAAGAGGGTGAGAGCTATGAGTTCTTCTGCTCATTCCCTGGTCACTTTGCGATCATGAAAGGCTCAGTGAAATTAGTCGACTAAATAATTATTGATGTAGGGGCTTCGGCCTCTGCTGACTAAGACACAATATGAACCACTGCTACGGCAGTGGTTTTTGTTTGCCTATAGAAAATAGGTAGGTGGATAAAGGGAGTCGTCGTGTATATCAACGATGTGTTTGGAAATTAAGCGCACTGCATTGGCTTGACTTGTTGTGCACAAGCTACGTAAAAGTGAGATTTAAGGTATTTTTGTTGTATAAAAATAACAGAATACAGTAAAAACGTATCACTTATACAACATAAACGTTGTTTTATCGCTAAAAACAGGTAAACTGAAGTTGTTGTTTGGTTTTGTTTGTATGAAGTAGTTGGGGCTCTAACTTAAAGTATTTTCTTAAGAGTGCCAACAAGCAGCAAGACCTAGGGTTGTTGTTTTAGTTCTTTTTTGTTGCCTCATGGCAACAGAAGCGCGACTAAAACAACAAAAAAAAGAGAATTTTGAGTTTAAGAGTAGTCAAAACACTCAAAATTTGGTGCAATAAACACATCTTCCCTTTGTGGAATATTTAGAGGGCAGTCATTCAAACAAGTGGATGTTGCGAATACTGTTCTAATTACTCAAATCTACGGAGATTTAACAAATGAAAAAGACTTTGCTAGCTGCAGCTCTTGTTACCGGTTTCGCCGGTGTTGCTCACGCAGAATCATCTGTCACTTTATACGGTTTAGTTGACGCTGGTTACGGTTTTAAACAGACTGAGACTAAGTTCCGCGGCGATTACCAAGGCAACAAGGTAAGAGTACGTGAAAATGGTGTTGATAGTGGCGTTCTTAACGGTAACCGTTGGGGTCTAAAAGGTAAAGAGGACCTAGGTAACGGTACATCTGCTATCTTCGTATTAGAGAGCGGTTTTAATCTTAATAATGGTAAATCAGCTCAGGGCGGTCGCTTATTTGGTCGTCAGGCCTATGTTGGTTTGGCTGGTGATAGCTGGGGTACTTTCACTATCGGTCGTCAGTACAACGCTGCTGATACCTTTGTAGCGCCTGTTGATCCATTTGGTACTGGTGGTGGTTTAGCTTCTGCTACTGCAGTTTTTGGTAGTTCGTTATCTGAGCGTAACGACGGTGTTATTAAGTATGTAACTCCTAACTACAGCGGTTTCCAGTTTGGTCTTGGTTTAGTTCACTCTGATAAAGAAGAAAAGACGAATACTGCTACTGGTAGCTATAAAGAAACTAAGCGTCAAATTGGTGTAACTACTGGTTTGGGCTTTACTTCAGGTCCTATCTATCTAGGTGCTTCATTTGACTATATTGATGGTAAGCATAAGAACACTAATCCAGGTAATCTTGAGGACGTAAGAACTAAAACTAAAGCATGGAACGTTGGTGCTACTTATGACTTTGATGTAGTTAAGTTGCACTTAATGTACGGTGCTTTAATTGATGGTCACGTTAATCCTGACGCCGACTTAGAAGCTGGTATCGGTGACTTAACAGCTGCGGCTTTTTCTAACATGCGCGGAACCAATCCAGCTGCTATCGGTGGTGAAGGTTTACGTCAGCACTCTTGGTTAGGTGGTTTATCTGCGCCTGTGGGTGATGCTGGTAAGATTATGTTCTCTTACGCTGGTAACACTTCTAAAAACAAAGAGTGGAATGAGAATGTAAAAGTTAAATCTCACAAGTTTGCTTTAGGCTACCGTCACAGCTTATCTAAGCGCACTTCCGTATACGGCGTAGCAGCTTACGGTTGGGCTGAAGGTAAAGAGCGTTACGAAAACTTCAACGGTAAAGCGAAAGCTACAGCAACTCAAGCAGTTGTTGGTTTACAGCACCGCTTCTAATTGTTCGCATGGCTTCTTGGCCGTGTAGAATAAATAGATAAAAAAGCCACTCTTCGGAGTGGCTTTTAGCATTTGTGTTCTCAGGAAGCTGCAGGGTTTGCCTGATCTGAAGGTTTCATCATAGTCAACAAGTAATAGCATGACCGCCTGCAAGAATCCCAACTAAACATGGTTAGACTGATCTCCTGCTCGTAATAATATGTCGCATCTGACATAGATTGGTAATAGCGCTCATCACAAGAGATGGTTACACTTGACTGACTTCTTTTGCTTTTATTAATCATATTGGTGAAGCAAAAAAAGGAAGCGCAAGTGAGGCAGAGATAGCTGAGTTTGCAAAATGTGGTTTAAATAGCTTTAGAAGTGTTTGAATCACGACTAACTAATATCCCTTAATTGTTTATTAGCTTAGTTTTTTAACCATTCACAATAGAGGTGGTGTGATGAAAGTAAAAATATTAGTAGCAACATTATTCGCTTCGTTTGCCTTAATAGCTCACGGCAATACTGATACGAATGACACTCACGTTGAAGAAGCCAACTCGCTTGGTAGTCCAGCGAGTACAGGTTATGCTGGTGCAGGCTCGCCAGATAAGCCTCAACCTAAAAAGGCTGACAGCAATGAAGCATCTTCAGCTGAGGTGGTTGAGAAGATGTCTCGGGATGGTACTGAGGAAGAGCTGCCAGGGGCGGTGGAGCAGGCGATGGGTGATGACAGTCCCTTAAGTGCTATTCCTCGCGATGATTTACCTAAAGAGTGTTTAGACTATTTCCAAGCGCTTGAGGATCGCTTGCATCGATTCCCCGAAGCTAAAGACGCGGCTGTAAAAGCAGCTGAGGAGTTGAGAGCATCCTTTGAGTCCATGGAGGGTGATTTAGAGCAGTTCACCCAGACCTGTAAAGACAGGTATGAAGATTTTAAAGAAGCAAATAAAAAGCTAGACAAACGTTTGGAAAAAGACGAGGCTAAAAAGTGAGTGGCCTCCTCGATTAAAAAGCTGCGGTTTTAATTCGCAGCTTTTTTTGTGTGTTTGCCCAGCGAGGTTGGCAAACCCGACAGGTTGCAAGAGACCTGTATCACCCTGACTAAGGGGAAGATAATCCGAATGGCAAGGGCGTTGCTGGCTAACGGCAGGGTCTGAAGGAAGCCATAGGAAGTAAGATGTCCATAGCGTTAGTGAACCTGATTCGGCAGGTTAGGGGGGTAAGCGTGCATAATCTCGCAAAGCCCAATACTTAGTCAGCCCTAACATGTGATTGAGGATGGCATATCTTACAGGGAGTCAACGCAGTAACTGGGGAAG